>NZ_ABXW01000019.1 GCF_000173415.1 Providencia alcalifaciens DSM 30120
CTTTAGCGGAAGACACGCCACTGACACTCACTAATCTGGCTCAGCCAAGGTTCAGCGGGGAGACCGAAGCAGGGTTGAAGGTGACGCTGGAGATTGAGGGCAAACAGTACCACAGCACTGCGGATCAGCACGGTAAATGGCAAATTCAGGTGGGAGACGCGCTCAGCGACGGGAAGCACGATTATAAATTAACGGTGGCGGATGCGGCGGGGAATCACACTGAGCAGCCCGGATCATTGACGGTTGATACCCAGAAAACTCCCTCCGGAGTCAATCAGCCTCCGGCAAAGGACCATGTAATGGATGCTATCCCATTAGATATGGTGAGTATGCCTGAAGAGCAAGACAATTATTTTTAATTACCAGTTTACCCTCAGGATAATGCCTAATTTAATGATTAGGCATTATTGATAATAGTGTGTATGTAGGAAAAAAATTGTCCACCAACAAGCTAAAATGATGGACAACTTTATACTCGGAAAACAATGGAGGGTGTATTAAGGGCAAAATCAACTTATCGTTACATTGAGAGGTTGACTTTGTTGATAGAAATTCTTAAAGGCTTGAATAAAATGCGGAATATCGTCATAACCTACTTCTTGTGCAATACGAGGCATTGGCATATTGTCGACTTTTGACAGCATCATCGCTTTATTCATCCGCGATGTTAGGCTGATGGTTGAGAAATTAGTGTCTTCACTTGCTAAACGACGTTTTAATGTTGATGTGCTCATGTGTAGCTGTTTAGCGATGAGCTCTAAAGTACAATTTTGTTTTCCTGAGTTGTGATAAATATAATCATAAACTTTGTCTTTAGTTAAAACATTCATGGAAGTTTGTAAGGTAGGATAAAACGTATTTTCAAGTAAGAAAAAAGACAAAACAAAATTCAAATGAATCGCCATTTTATTGTCTACATTCTTTATTTTTGTATCTGTATTCATTTCTAAATGGCGAATCTCTTGAATTGCTGAATAAAAAACTTCCCCTAATATTGGGGTATTCGAAATATCAGTAGTACAAACTTGGCTGTGATAATGTGTTTTTTTCTTTTCTATAAATAATGCGCTATTTTGTTTATAAAAATAATTTAGCATTTCAGCGGATACAGGCATAATATCGAGCGCTATCTTTTCAGAGACGGCTTTTTTGATGAATTCAATGACCTTACCTTTAGGCAAAAAACAGATGTTGTTGGTCGATAGGTTACACCACTCCCCATTCTCAATCCGCAAACAGATACCACCTTGCTTTACTTTTAATAAAATCGCATTAGGGAGGTAAAAATGATTTTTTATTTCACTGGGTGCTGCTTTGATGTAATTAATTAATGTTTCTTCGCAAAAAACAATCGACATAAGTCAAACCTAAAGAGTAAGGGTCATAGTAACTTATTTTAAATAGGGGGATCTATTTCGGGAGTATTTAAAATAAACGTTTTTATTGATAGAGACATCTTAATTGGAATTTTTTTTGTATATTTAACTCGTAGTCGTAAATTTTTATTTTTACAAATAGTGATTTACTTTTTGTATTGAAGAGTGCTAATGGTATGTTATTAAAGATTTTTTTTTGAGAGAAAGGTGTGTTAATTATCGACGTTATTTTTTATATTTTAAATTCAGTATTACAGAATAACAGAAATAATGATAAATATATTTAGAAATACGATTTTTCATTAAAAGCGGATAGGGAAATTAACGAGACTCGCGATGAGGGAAAAATGCCCCTCATCGCGATACATTTATTTCAGCATCTGATTAAATTGGCTATACAGGGCTTGAGCGCTTTTCTTATAACCATCCGCAGAGAAGTGAACATTGTCTGGGCGAGCTAAGCCTTGAGATGCCCAAGCACGGATAGAGCAGGGCCCTCCCATATTCGCTTGCCAATCCCAAAATAAGGTGTGCTCTTGAGCTGCAATATTCTTTTGAATACGGATCACATCCATCAAATTGACGGGCATTTGAGCATGACACCCAGCAGCGTTACTGAATTTAATGGAATCGCTTGGTCCCACTAACATAATGACAGCATTAGGAGATTGCTGACGAATTTGCTGAATTTTATCTCGCAGATTTTGCTCATATGCCGCGAGGTTCAATGTGTCATTAAAGGCTTCGTTGGTCCCAAAAGCTAAAATAACCATATCCGGTGACATCTGAGCTAACGTCGCGCTCCATTGAGGCTGCCATTTATCCAACATATTGATCGTTGCCCCGTTCAAACCGATTGCAGATAACATGACACCAGGTTTATTTGAACGGACTAACCAGCCACCCACTTTTAGACGACTTGTTGACCCCACAGAGACGGTTGACGGCAATTGAGTATTCACAGGGGCAGAGAATTGCCAGCTATTTCCCGTTGCTGGGAGTGCAACCGTTGGAGAAGATGATGGTGAAACTTGCATCTGGCTACCCGTTGAACTTTGGTATAACGCTTGTAAGCGGTAACCATTTTGGACGGGTTGTAACGGTTTCAGTAATACACTGCTTTTCCCGCTTTGTGGCTCGGCGATCAATCCACCTAATGGGTAATCAACACGCTCATCTTTGCGGCTACTGGAGAGAGACCAGTCGGATTTATCGCTCATGCGATTAATCGTAGCGGTGCGTTGACCTGGTACCGAAATTGGCGGTACAAACCCTGGTCCTGCATCGCCATAACGTTTTTGGAATAAGTTTCTCAGCTCACCAGTAAAAAAATCGGCAGCCGTATGAGAGTCCCCTATCTGGACGATATGGACTTGTTGGTTGCCTTGACGCAACTTAGTGGCGAACTGACTTAAATTGGGTTCACTGTTATTGACCAACTGCCCTTGCTCTGTCGGTGCAGACCAGTTGGGTTGCGATGTTTTACCGCGTTTAGTATCCGGTGTCTGACAAGAGACTAAGCTGAATGACAGCAGTGTTATAACACTAGCTGTGAGTAGCTTGCTCTTGACCTGATTCTGGTTGTTCAGCTTCATGAGGCTCCTTGTCTTCCTCTTCGAAATGGATCAGTGAAAATACGCTTTCGGCAATCATTTGTTGCCCTTTGCCACTGAAATGGATCCCATCACCACTGCGCAATTTTATAGCATTGCTACCATCACCAATATAGTCGGAATAGTCGTCATTTTTATATTTAAAGACGTCATTGGCGGAGATGTACATCTCGCCATACTTTGCCACTTCGGTTTGGTAGAGACCACGTAGGAATTTCATACCGTCAGAAAGGGTATTCTTGCGCATATTCGGTGGACCCACCCAAATCACATCCACCTGATGTTGGCGCGCGGTGGTAAGAATTTCACTGATACGCGAGCGATAGGTTTGTTCCCATTCTTCACTCTTAAATTTCACATACTTATAGCCGGATTGTGGTGGCATATCCCACGGATCATTTGGACCTAAAAATACCACTAATACTTTGATATTAGGGTTATCGTTCAATGCTTTGGCAATGGTATCTGGCCAGTTAAAAAACTTAGGGTATGCAAGCCCAGTGCTCTGCTTACTTAAGTTAATACTCTCAATATTATACTTTTTCAACAGCATATTTTTAACATGGGGAGCGACGCCTTGCATCATGGAGTCCCCTGCAAACAGAACTTGATCCCCTGCGGCGATATTCGCGACCTGTTTTTGAACAACTGGCCCTTCCGGTTCTGCAATCGTCACACCCGCAAAGGTACGCCCCTGCATTTTCGAGCGGGCTTGCGGGCGCTTTAATAACTCAGGGAAAGTGACCGACAAACTCTCAGCAGGGTAAATATACCCATTGACAAAGTGTAGCCCGACACGGAAATCTTGTGGAAATACGCGTTTTTCTTGATTGTTAGCCCGTTGAGCGGCGGGTTTATCTTCCGCCGCTTTTTGCCCCGAAGCATGATAGACAAACGTTGAGCCCGCTTCTTGGACGCCATCATGTAATGCGCTTCCGTAATCCCACACAGGGTTTCCGCTTATTTTCGCCCATGGCGTATCTTGGTGATATTTTTGTTGCCAGAATCGTTCTAAGGAGCTTTGGTTTAACCAAATCAGTAATAATCCGGTAATGATGACGATTAACAGCACTTGCCCGGTTTTTTTCAGGTTCTTTTTAAACTCAGAAGTTAGCATAGATAAATCCTGGCATTCCCGAAGGTGAAAGCATAAACATAATCGTTAATACAATGGCTAATGGAATAGGGTAGTAGTACCAAGCGATATCCTGATATTTCTTGGCGATGTATTGATAGCCTTGAACAAAATAAGGATAAGCAAGGAACAAGAGCCAGAATGCAATCAACAAGCCGAGGTTAGCGCTAATCGATGCAATAAACCCAGGTTCAATAAATTGATTGAGCATCACCAGTGCATCATCAAACGAAGAGCTACGGAAGAAAATCCAAGCAAAGCAGACAAAATGGAAAGTCAGAATACGTGCAAGTAATTTAGAAATATGCGCATTCGGAATTAAGTGGGTTCTACCCATTTTTTTCATCAGCTCGGTTTTGATATTGAAAATCACCGTACCGAGACCATGAATTGCGCCCCAAATCACAAACGTCATCGCGGCGCCATGCCATAGACCTGATATCAGCATCGCGGTGAGAACGTTGATATTCTTGCGGACAAAACCTTTTCTACTGCCACCTAATGGAATGTAGATATAGTCCATGATGAAAGTGGATAAGCTGATATGCCAGCGTTTCCAAAAGTCTTGTAAGTTAGTGGCTAAATACGGCGCATTAAAGTTTACAGGAACTCTAAATCCTAAAAGTAGCGCAATCCCCGTGACTAAGTTGGTATAACCGGAGAAGTTAAAATAGATATTCCACGCATAAGCATAGGTGGCAATTAAAATTTCGCCTGCACTGTAGCCAGCAGGGGCATCAAACACGGGATTAACATAGTTTTCAGCAAGGTAAGAGCTGAAGAGAAACAGTTTTACCAGTGCTAAGCTAATGAGCAATAGGGCGCGTCGTGAATCGAGAATTACACGGCTTTCTGCTTGGATTTGCGGTAAAAAGTTTTTCGCGCGGTTAATTGGACCTGCCACAATACTTGGGAAAAAAGCCAAATATAATACGACGTCAAAAAAGTCCGCTTTTTCAATTTCCTTGCGACAGACCGAGACAGTATAACTGACGGAATGGAAGGCATAGAACGAGAGCCCTAAAGGTGCAAGGAGTTCCAATATAGGAAGCCCCACACTGAATCCAAATTTATCCAATGTTTGTTGGATAGTTTCTTGGAAGAAGGAATAGTACTTAAATGCGGTGAAGCACCCAATGATCCCAGCGGCTAATAACGTATAAATCCATCGGTTAGATAACCATACCGTTGCCCAGTTGGTGAGGAGATAAATAAATAGAGTGTAGCCGAACAGAATATAAGCAAAATCAGGACTAAAAGAATAGACGAAGAAATAACTTGCTGTAATGAGCAACCCATTCTGTAATTTTGAGCTGGGTTGGCAGCCCCAATAAATAAGAAAGAAAACTAAGAAAGAGCCAAGAAACTCAAATGAGAAGAAATTCATATTAGACTCAAGTGTTATTTGTTATGGGTGACCATAATATTTATTCTTTTTCCCTATGCAATCGGAATTTCGTCATATTTCAATTTACTCGTCATACTTCGAATTTTAGGGGTGTTGGCTACGCTCAGCTACCCTAGTCACATACTTATGTATGCTCCTAGGGATATCTTCTCTTGCCGCCTACCTAAAATCCAAATTATTTAGAGTAAATCGGGGATAGGGAAAAATGAGTTATGTAAGACTCAAAGTCTAAGAAGTATAGCCGCAGTGGGGTGGGTTGTCATATTTCGAGCGGATCGGAAAAAGTGCAAAAAAAATCCACTTTCGAGAAAGTGGATTTTTATATCGTGTACCCGGTGTGTAGATACTAAAAATTAACTGCGAGTCGCTGCTCTTTGTTGAGCTTGTGTAATCAGTTCTTCGTTGCTCGCGTACATCTCTTTCAAATAGCGGTTATATGATGAACCTAACTCTGAGTACCCTTTCATATCGTTAATCAGTTTGATGGAGTCTAATTCATCTTGTGATTGACGCTGCTTTGCACGCGAGTGACGTAAAGACTCATACGCGTTATGGGTATTCATGTTCTTCATATAGGCTGTCACTGTTGCTTCAACAGAAGCATACGTTGAGTAGCCTTTGATCTTTCCTTTGTTAACTTGGCAGCCGCTACCACAGCGCATACCAAATAAATTTCCGTTTTTTAGAGCAAGTTGAGAAGTACCCCAACCGGACTCTGTTGCCGCTTGTGTCGCAACTAAATGCGTTGGCATGATGTCTACACGGCTTAACAGTTTATCCCAATTAATACGTTTTGGGTTGCTACAACTGATGCCATAACTATCGCAGATCTGGGTTAGGCGACGTAGCTCTTGGGCGCTCCATTTGGTGTTTGCGCGCACGGAAAGCAGCCAGTTACGCTCTTCCATAATCTGTTGATTGACTTTTTCAATCACAGGGACAATCGTTTTCAAAAACGCTTTCTTACGTGGAGTACCAGACGGGTATTTACGCATATCAGGCAGAGGTGTTTCTGCTTGATTTGAGTTTTGTGCCGACTTCAGAGTGAAGTCTTTTTTAAGCATCGTACTGGTACTGGTAGAGCCAAAACTGAGGCCCGAAAATAAAAGTAAAAATAAGAAAGCGAAGACGGCGTTTGTCCTCATCGTTCGAGAGGGCATTTGCTTCTCCTATGTTTCTCTGAACAAAAATCGAGCGAATGGTAGCAGAATAATTTTTCACGAGCTACCTTTATCCGACTCGCATTAGCAAAATTTCTGTATTTATTTGTCATTAAGTGTTGATTTATTGCAACTCAATGATTTTATGGTTTGTATATTTACTTTATTTATATTTTCAATGCTGTATTTATCAATTTTTGTTTTTTATTTCAAACCAGAACTATCTAATTTAAGTTAAATTTGATTATAATTCAAGCAATTGGCAGGTATGTAGTAGGGTTATTGTGGTTAAAAAGTAACCATTCAGTGGTTTAAATTTTAACCAAAAAGCCCTGTTTCGCATTTTATGAGCAGTGTTGAGTATTAAAAAGACAATATCAAAATGAAAGTTAAGAGTCTAAAATAGTCAAAAAAAGCCCCCTTTTTTGGCTATTGGTCTCCCTATCAAGAAGAATGCTTTACCTGTTTTTTATTCACTCAATAATAACGTTTGTTGTTTTTGATCTTCTATTTTGGCTTTCTCGGCAAGCGCCTCAAAATCACTTACAGTCCAATAAGTTTCAGGAACAGGGAGTTGAGCCATGTTCGTCGTTGGCGCTAAGCGAAATTGCGCGAGATCTGATAATACAAATCCTGCATATTCTGATGGTAAGCTGAGTTTTAACCCTAAGCTTGGTATCGCTTGAGTGGGTAAAAAGGGATATCGGCTGTCCGTGACGTCATAATTACGAGTGAGCACTAAAAACTTATCTGGAACGCGCTTTGCACTATTCCACCAAAGTCCATCGACTTTATCGAATGCATGGCGAGTTTGAGATCGCTCTTGAGCGCCGAGTTGCTTCAAGGCGATAGGAATGAGAGATTCTAAAGATTGTGAGAATATCGCAAGCGATTCAGCACGACCTTGTAAAATCAGTGAGCTTGCCAGCCTTGCTCCTACTAGGTTTGAATATAAGTCTTCAGGTGAAAACGCAGAGATGCCTTCGGAAAATCCGGGGACTGACTGATACCCATACCATTGTGCAATCTCATGCCAAGCCGCTAACTGGAAAGCAAGCTTTGCGGCTAAGTAAGTACTTAACGTATAGCGTTCAGCGGGTGAGGCGGGTGGTGTAAAGGCTGAGAAATGAATCTGCCGGCTCGCGAGCTCATGATTCAGCGTTAGCGTCCATTCCTCCCCCAGCTTTGGGTAAATTTGGCTAAAGAGATAGAGCGTATAATCGGCGGTATCTCTGACATGGGCAATATCAATAAATCCACCTTCAGTGGTATAAATCAATCCCACTTTTTCTTTACTGATCCCTAATAAATCAGCGGCGGCAGAAAAATAGCTATCATTATAATGATGTTGACCCAGATTATCGGCTTCAACCACATTATCAATGGTATAGAAAGGAACAGGAATGCCAGCCACTTCAGCTTGCAGATCATAACCAAATGCGCAACAGGCTCGCAGTCCTTGAGGCGCGTCTAAGTTTTGTAGTACTGGCCAAGCTTGCACGGCTTCCTCATGGGAAACTGTCTCTAGATTAATACGAGCGGCAGGCAAGTTCAGCTCTTCGCGAGTTTGACACGCGACGAGCATCAATAATATAGATGAAGTGATTAGCAGCTTAATCATTAGAAAGACTCACCGACTTGGAAATAGACCCCAGTACTGTTACGACCGACACCAAAATCCAGCCGAACATTCATTCGTGGTTTAAATTCAAAACGATAACCTATACCTGCGCTTGGTAACCAGTGACCTGAACCTAATTCAGAAGGGGAATCGCTCATCGTTCCCGTACCTAACCAACCCACAATCCCATGCCGCCAGTCCAATTTATGGCGTAACTCTACTTGGCTGGTAAAAATATTATTGTCCCGATAGCGACCTTCATAGTAGCCCCGCATACGATTACTGTTACCTAATAAAGAAAGCTGGTTCCATGGAACATCCCCAGTCGTAAAACGGGCATAGTTATCCATAGCGACGACGGTTTTCTCTGTGAGCTCATGGTAATAGGCATACTGTAATTGAGTGGCTTGAAAACGGGTATCACTGCCAAGGTTCGGTGAAAAATAGGTATAGATGACTTCGAGTGTTTGCCCATGGTGCGCATTGGGCAAAAAATCACGGGTATCGTAGCTGTAATAAGCGCTGACCCCTGAACTAATCACCGAGCGTCCCCCTACAGATTGTGAAAAATAGGTTTTCGCGCCTTCGTCCGGATCACTGGCATTGATTGACGAAAAATTCCAACCCAACCCGACATAGGTAGCATCAGTTAGCTTATATAAAGCTCTTGGGGTGATTTTAAACTCTTGAGAGTGATATTTTTCTTTATTACCGTCATTTTTACCCGCCGCGTAACCTTTGCCCCAGTAATAAGTTGGAACATTGTTGATGGTACCAGACAAAAATAGTCGCCACTGGTCGTGATCCACAAAGTTATAGTTGGTGAAGTTCAAACCAAATGCGCCGGTGGATGAGGCAAAACCACTTAAACCGATAGAGGAGGGCTGAGTTTCAGTATCTTGTTTATCGAGACGATAAAGTCCAACCAAGGCTGTGCCGACGCCTAATCCCATTTCAGGAGTATAAAAGGGACCGGGTAAAACGCCCCAATCGATGGTTTTAGACTCATCAAAGCTATTTTCTCCCCCAAGCTCACTGAGCCAGCCATCAATTTGTTCCCGTTCAGGCAGTATTTGAGCTTGTGAGGAGAACGCAACAAGAAGGCTGAGCAGTGTCAGCCTATACCCGTGTTTCTGTGGCAACATTAAAAACGGAACTCGCCTGAAATAAAGAAGCTATTACGGTTGTTAAAGCCCACTTCGGTCAGAACGTTAAAGTTACGGGTTAACTCAACGCGAGCCCCAACGGTATTGTTCCATTTATGCGCAAGGTGCTGTTCAACATCGAATTTAGTATCGGCAGGCGCTAAAGCCATCATACCTTGTAGCTCTGGTGGTAAGTCCAAATTACTAATATTACCCTTAAAGCGTTGGGTAATATCTTGGTACATGGCACCCGTCCAGATTTGCACTTTAGTATTACCTTGACCAGAAATGAGCGGCTCAAAAACAAATTCATAACCAATGCGAGGAGTAATGACTAATGCTTTTATATCACCGTCAATAATATCTAAATTGGTTCTGGTGTAGTTAAGATCTAATGTTGAGAAAAATTGGTTATAAGCCCCAGCAAAAGTGACACCACCACCATAAGACTTCCCGTCATATTTGAGCTCAAAAGGCAGGTTGCTACCAATATGCATTTTTTGGTATTTACCCAGTATTTTTACGTTTGCATCAATATTGGTTAAATTAGTCTTGGAAGTACCTTTGGTTTTACCATAAACACCGTAGACATTCATAAATGGCAATACCCAGGCGTCTAATTTCAACATTTGGGATTCGCTTTTACTGCGAGTGTGCCCTGTTTTGATATCTAAATCTTTATTGATATCAAACTCGACAAGCTTTCCAAACTTTATTATTGAATCAGATTTGAAACCAATTTTGTCCACTACGACATCTTGGCGCAGATTCATATACCCATAGCTAGCACCAAAAGGTTGTGGCAAATCATAACCACGAGCGCGTGCCTCATCTCCCCAAAATGGTAAAATGCGGGACTCAGTTGTTGACGAACGAGTAATACCACCTTCGCTATTATTTTTAGGGACACCGGATTCACTCATACTTAATGAAAATAGTGGTGTGTCACTATCGGCAAAACTGGCAGGAATTGCCAGACAAGATGAAAAAAGCAGCGCTACGCTGTATTGAATGCGTGTCATAATGGACTCAATGATTAGTAGAATAGAATGAAGAAAATAAAAAATTATCTTAAGTTAATTAATTTACAGTTATCGACAAAAGTTTAGCATATATGGCAATTGATCATATGGCTCATGGTGCTTTTTTTATGATATTTTGCTGCCAAAAATGGAGATTATCAATACGCTAGGTGTGATTGAAATAGTGGGTAAATGTGACTGAGGCGCTAGTGATGGTGCCGAAATTGAGTGTACTTCAGCACCATGAAAGAAAGGTATTATTTGCTGTTTTTCTGATGAAATTGAACACGCTCATGGAAGTAGTCTTTTAAATGCGCTTCCATGCTGTGAATTTTTTGTTCCAGCGCATTAATTAAAACATCATCATTGTTCATATCAAAAACGCGCTTCATTGCGAGGTCATCAATATATTCTTTTTGTTTCTCAGATAAATCAGCCATGCTTAAAACCTCTAGTTTCAAAACCTATACAAGAAAGGGACCAACGATGTTGGCTATGTTGATTCTCATTGTGCCTCAGTGAATACAGGATGAAAAGTGGAATTACGTGGCATCAAATAATGATGATTGGTGTGTTTAGTTCAAATATAAGAAATTAAATACCTATCTGATTGGGTTAAGAATAATCACAATATTCTTACATAATATAAGCTGATATCCTCCGGTGAGATAATAAATAACAGGGAAAAAATAGTGAACAATAAACAACAATACCTTGATATTGCTGCTGGCAATGGAGAAAAAGAAGCCTCGATGATGGTGGCTATTCCTGCGTCAGAGTTAACCTCCCTACAAATTGAACAGCGTCTTGAAGAACAAACTTATTTTACTGACGGTGAAATTGATTATCTTCCTGATGAAGATGGCGGCGGCTTTTTCTTTACCTGTAAACGTGGAGAAGAGGATTTACGCTTTTATATCTCTTTAGTCGAAAGTGATCCGGAATACACCATTAACCCTTATTTTGCGACAGACCCTATTAGCCAAGAGCTGTATGCGCAAGCGAGTTCTGCACCACAGGCGGTGGTGGTTGAATGCTTATTCCAAGAAAAACCCTTAGTGAGCTACCTCCAACAACTGAAAATTATCCAAATTTTAGTACCGGATTTATTATTGGGCTTGGATATCTCCGCAGCAGGTAAAGTCTTTACTCGCGAATGGCTTAATTTTCAATTAGTTGATGATTTAATGCCGAGTATTGATTCTTTATATGTGGTACACGCAATTTACGATCATGATGAAAACTCAGAAGATTCAGCACCAACCAAATATTGGTTCCATACACATGGTTTAGCACGTTGTGGTTTATCAGAAGCTGAAATCATTATTCCGCACCCTATTGCATCCTATTACGGGATCCCTGAGTTATTCTGGAGCTTTGTCAATAACAGTATTACCAACGGAAAAATCGACTTTAATGAGCCAATCTTTATTGGGCAAACGCAAACGGGTTATGAATATCTCGTGGCGGTACCTTTTGAAGAGGGGCTGCGACATGTGGGTGAATCCACACCGATTGATAATTTAAAACCACTGGAAGAGATGAATTTTGAATTCGGTGATGCCGACTCTGAGCGTTTTATGGGGGATTGGCACGATCGTGACGAATCTCATCAACACCCTTCGGTGATGTTATTCCGCGTAACCCAAGAAAATCCAACCTTGGAAAGTTTCTTTGAAGGGTATGAAGATCAGCGCGCGATGATGTTTATGCGCACTGATGAAGAGACCGCGGATATGTCTAGCAAGGCGAGACTACGTTGGGAATATTTCACGCACATGCTAGATAATTATGGTCCAAAGCCGGTTGTACCTAAAAAAGGTTTGTTTGCGAAGCTGCTCGGAAAATCGGAAGAAGAGGAAGAGTCAGAATGGCGCTTTTTAGTCAAATGTGGCATTAGTTACCAAGATGAAGAGGGTGATGAAGGTCATGAACATATGTGGTTTGAGCCACTGACATGGAAAGGCGACCAATTTGAAGGTCGTTTAATTAACCAGCCGTTTTACGTAGAAACCATGGAAGAAGGGGGTGTTTACCCTCTGACTCGTGAAGATATCACGGATTGGACCCTATATTATCAGGACGGCAGCTATACTCCTGATACAATCTACAAACTTCTTAGTGGTGCCCAAGTTCATTAATGCGGATTGGGCACTGAATTTAGTGCCCTTTTTTATGAGCTAAGTGTGATAATGACCCAACCTGAACTGTACCAATACGCCCTATTTCTACTTTCTCGACGCGATTATGGTAAAGCGGAATTATTTGCTCGCATGAAACGCCGTATGTATGAAAAAAATGACGGTATTATTGATGAGCAATTGATTGAAGGGGTGGTAGACAAACTCAGCGAACAGCATTTTCTGGATGATAACCGTGTTGTGTCATTGTTATTGCAAGGGTATGCGCGCAAAGGGTACGGACCTTTGCGTATTAAACAAGAGATGCGCCAAAAAGGATTTACTGAATCGTTGGTCGAACACCATCTTTCTGAGCTTGATGTGGATTGGTTCGAAAAAGCCGCAGACGTTCGTTGTAAAAAATTTGGGGATGACATTCCAACGGATTTCAAAGAGAAAAGTAAGCAAATTCGTTATCTGCAATACCGTGGTTTTTTTGGTGACATGATTTTTGAGCTATTTTCGCGTTAATTTTTGCAGTTAATCCCATTCTGTTTAGATTGTTATTCTCTTGATAATAACCCTCTGTAATATAACTTGGATTTCTATTATTTGACTTTAGTTTAAATAATAAAGGCTTCTGAGTTTCATTTCTTTCTTAGAATAAAAAAATATTATTTTTTAACTTGTTTTTTTATCTATTTCTAGATTAAAAATATTGCCCAATATGATCATTATCAGTGTATTTCGCTTTTTTTTTAGGCAGAGTACCACCAATAATTACAAAATGAGACAGGCAGGAGAAACACATGATTGAGCTCTTAATAGGCGTAATAGTCGCCGTTGGAGTCGGGCGCTATATAATAAAGGGCTACTCAGCAACAGGGGTATTAATGACAGGGGGTATTTTACTCCTGATTATTACCGCTTTGATGGGTAAAAGCATTTTACCAGAATCAGTGAAAGCAACGGGATGGCGTGTTACTGATATTCTGGAATACATTAAATTCTTATTAATGAGCCGAGGTGGTGACCTCGGTATGATGATCATGGTGCTATGTGGGTTTGCTTCTTATATGACGCACATTGGCGCAAATGACGTAGTGGTTAAAATTGCCTCTAAGCCATTAAAAATGATCAACTCGCCTTACTTACTGATGGTTGCAGCTTATATTGTGGCGTGTTTAATGTCACTGGCGGTATCTTCTGCAACGGGCTTAGGGGTGTTATTAATGGCGACCCTATTCCCAGTCATGGTGAATGTCGGAATCAGCCGCGGTGCAGCGGCGGCTATTTGTGCGTCACCTGCAGCAATTATTTTGGCTCCAACTTCAGGGGACGTTATCCTCGCGGCAAAAGCCGCTGAAATGCCACTGATTGATTTTGCCTTCAAAACCACACTACCTATCTCCATCGCAGCGATTATTGCGATGTCGGTAGCTCACTTCTTCTGGCAGCGTTTTCTTGATAGAAAAGAACATGTTAAAACAGAAATGTTGGATGTGAACGAAATTAAAACTCATGCCCCAGGTTTCTACGCCATCTTACCATTCACCCCAATCATTGGTGTTTTGGTGTTTGATGGTAAATGGGCTCCAGAGCTGCATATCGTCACGATTATTGTTGGCTGTATTATTATGGCGGCAGTCATTGAATTCATTCGCAGTTTTAGTGCAAAACATGTCTATGGCGGCTTAGAAGTTTGCTATAGAGGGATGGCGGATGCATTTGCTACCGTTGTGATGCTGTTGGTTGCCGCGGGTGTTTTCGCGCAAGGCTTAAGCACTATCGGCTTTATTAAAGGATTGATCGACTTAGCTCAATCTTTTGGCTCTGGCGCCATTGTCATGATGATTGCGCTGGTGGTTATCACGATGTTAGCGGCGATGACAACAGGTTCAGGGAATGCGCCATTCTACGCATTCGTTGAATTGATCCCGCACTTAGCGAAACAAATGGGGGTTAACCCAGCTTACTTAGTGATTCCAATGTTACAGGCGTCTAACTTAGGTCGTACATTGTCTCCTGTTTCTGGTGTGGTGGTTGCGGTATCGGGGATGGCAAAAATCTCACCATTTGAAGTGGTGAAAAGAACGTCAGTTCCTGTGTTAGTTGGGCTTATTGTTGTTGTGATTGCCACTGAGATCCTAGTGCCGGTTTATTTGTAATAAAATAGGGGCATTATCAAATAATATGGCTAGAAATTATTCTGGCCATATTATTATCGATATTTATTTCGATAAAACGTATGTTGAAAAGAAAAAAAACACGATATTTTGGTGGGTATTGTTTGGGTGTTTTCAATCAAACGATAAAATTTATTTGCGATTATTAACAAATTGTCATTTTTTAAAACTCAGTTATGAGATCTACACCAAAAAGCCAGAAAGATTAATCAAAATAAGCTAGTTGCTCCTACGCATTTAATGCAGAATTCGCCCATCTTTTTTTATCCCTTTTATCAAAATTAAGTGGCGCTATGAGCACAATAAAAACAGCAGTAAACACAATAGACAAACCTGCCAGTAAATGGACTTACAAAGACTTCACTTGGGTATTATCCCTTTTCGGTACCGCGGTTGGTGCGGGTGTCCTTTTCCTGCCAATTAAAGCGGGAGCGGGGGGTTTTTGGCCTCTAGTTGTTCTTGCATTAATTGCTACGCCAATGATTTGGTTAGCACATAAAGGGTTAGCACGCTTTGTATTATCGGCAAAGAAACCTGACGCGGATATTACGGATACAGTGGAAGAACATTTTGGTAAAACGGGTGCCAACATCATCACGTTTGCTTATTTCTTTGCCATTTATCCTATCGTATTAATTTACGGTGTCGGTATTACAAACACAGTCGACTCATTTTTAATTAACCAAATTGGTATGGACCCATTACCACGTTGGTTGTTGTCAGGTGTGTTAATTGCAGCAATGACCGCCGGTGTTATTTTTGGTCGTGATTTAATGCTGAAATTAACCTCCATGATGGTTTACCCATTAGTCTTCATTTTATTAGCATTATCACTGTACCTGATCCCTGAGTGGAACACATCGATGCTAGAGGTCGCGCCAGACTGGAGCGCAATGCCTATCGTGGTATGGATGGCGATTCCTATCATCGTGTTTTCTTTTAACCACAGCCCAATTATCAGCCAGTTTGCGAAAGATCAGCGCCAACAGTTTGGTGACAAAGCGGTGATTAAAACAGACATGATCACGGGCGGGGCAGCATTTATGCTGACAGGCTTCGTGATGTTTTTCGTATTCTCTGTTGTGCTGTCATTGAGCCCAGCTGAATTAGAAATTGCGAAGAAAGAAAACATCAGCGTGTTATCTCACATTGCCAACATTAACCCATCTCCAATTTTGTCTTACTTAGGTCCTATCGTGGCATTCGCCGCTATCGTTTCTAGCTATTTTGGTCACTTCTTAGGTGCGCACGAAGGTCTGGTTGGGTTAGTCAAATCACGCTCTTCAGTTTCTGTGAAGAAAATTGAATTAATCTCTTTACTGTTCATCGTGATCACCACGTGGATCGTCGCGATTATCAACCCAAGTATCTTAGGTATGATTGAAACCATGGGTGCTCCAATGATTGCGGCAATCCTGTTCATCCTACCAGTTGTGGCGATGCGTATCATTCCTGCAATGAAACCGTTCAGTACCTCTAAGCCAGCGCAAATCTTTACGCTGCTATGCGGTTTAGCATCAATTACCTCTGTGATTTATGGCGCGTTCGCGTAATTAAATTCAGTTGTACCGAGACCCATATTGCTTTGGCAATATGGGGAAGGTTGCCAACAAAGAGGGATAAAAGCGTGGTTTTTCCCTCTTTGTGTTATCAGGCGAAAATCAATAAATTGATTTTCCTAGTTAATTTTACAACCCTAAAGGACCATTTCCAAACTTGATGGGTTTGGAAATGGTCAGGTTCATATTGCTTTGGCAATATGGGTTTTTTTGTTTCTAAAGTGGGCTTATTTATTTTGTGAATAACTATAGATGAAATTATTTCAAGTCTAGATGGTTGTGTGAGGGATCTACTTGGGGGATATTGGAAAGGATTACCGTGAAATAAAAACAAGAACCCATTCAATTGGCAGTGCGGGTATAACAAGGATAACGCAATGAAATTAGAAACATTATCAATCCACGCAGGCTATTCTCCAGACCCTACAACCAAGTCTGTCGCGGTGCCTATTTATCAAACCACCTCTTATGCATTTGACGATACACAACACGGCGCGGATCTGTTCGACTTAAAAGTTGCAGGTAATATCTATACCCGCATTATGAACCCGACCAACGATGTGCTAGAAAAGCGCGTTGCTGCTCTTGAAGGTGGCATTGCAGGACTGGCAGTTGCCTCGGGAATGGCTGCTATCACTTATGCCATCCAAACTGTCGCCCAAGTTGGCGATAACATTGTTTCTGTCGCAAAATTGTACGGCGGAACGTATAACTTACTCGCACATACTTTACCTCGCCTAGGTATTGAAACTCGTTTTGCAGAGCATGATGATTTAGCGGCGCTGGAAGCTTTAATTGATGATAAAACCAAGGCTGTTTTCTGCGAATCTATCTCAAACCCTGCTGGTTTCATTGTAGATCTCGCCGCACTAGCCGATGTTGCTCATCGCCACGGTGTTCCACTTATAGTTGATAACACGGTTGCAACGCCATATTTATGTCGTCCGTTCGAATATGGTGCTGACATTGTGGTTCACTCGCTGACAAAATATATCGGCGGTCACGGTACTTCAATTGGCGGCATGGTGGTTGATTCTGGAAAATTTCCGTGGGCTGAGCATGCTGAGCGCTTCTCTCTATTAGTTGAGCCGGATATTGCTTATCACGGCGTGAGTTATACCGAACATTTTGGGGCTGCTGCCTTTATTGCCCGTTGCCGTGTAGCTCCGTTGCGTGGAACGGGTGCAGCATTATCACCCTTTAATGCCTTTTTAATTCTTCAAGGTTTGGAAACTTTAGCCTTAAGAATGGAGCGCCACACTGAAAATGCGCTGAAAGTCGCACAATATTTAGAAAATCATCCGCAAGTGGCATGGGTAAAATATGCGGGGTTACCAAGTAATCCGGAACATGCACTTGCGCAAAAATACATGCAAGGTAAGCCTGCCAGTATTATGTCTTTCGGGATCAAGGGGGGACAGGAAGCTGGGGCTCGTTTCATTGATGCTCTGAACCTGATTGTTCGCTTAGTCAATATTGGTGATGCTAAATCGTTAGCGTGTCATCCTGCCTCCACAACGCATCGCCAATTAAATGATGCCGAGCTAGCGCGCGCAGGTGTATCACGAGATATGATCCGCTTATCAATAGGAATCGAGCATATTGATGATATCCTTGCGGACTTAACTCAAGCGCTGGATGCGGCTAAGTAAGCAATTAAAACACTCCCCATGAATAAAGGCGGTTATTGTTAAATATATAATGCAATAACTGTCTTTGCTGTTACTGACGTTATTAATTATCACGCTGTTACTGCCTTTGTAGCATAAAAAACTATTTGTAAAAAAAGCCTTTTTTAATTTATTTATCATTCTGTTAAAAATAAATGGTAATTGCTGAACTATTGTTTTTTAATCGAGTCTGAACAAGCAGCTCATTTTTATCTTAACATTTAAATGCACGATTCATTTATTGATTGTTTAGCTAGTATGTTAAATGGAATACGAAAATGTTTATTGGTTTATACTGGGTTTAGTCAATTCGAAGATAATAGTACTCTGTTTTGATTAATAAAAAGCGTTTGATGCAGTAGCACAAATAATAATTATTAAATATTTATGACAAGAATGGTTGAGATTAAATGATGATGGCAAATAATAAAAAAGCCTACTTAAAGTGGTGCCTATTATTCGGTTTTGTACTCATAACCTATTTTCTGCCACTGAATGGGCGCATGTTATGGCAACCTGATGAATTACGCTATGCCGAAATCAGTCGAGAACTGATACTGAGTAGCCATTGGAGCGTACCTGAACTGTTAGGCATCCGTTATTTTGAAAAACCTATTTTCGGCTATTGGGTGGGTTCTTTCTTCCAGATGCTATATGGCGAAAACAATGTTTCTGTTCGCTTAGGTGTCGTTTTTAGCACCTTAATTAGCGGACTATTTGTTTATTTGAGCGCTAAGATGGCATGGAAGAATAAAGACCTTGCCTTTAATGCGGTACTTATCTACCTCTCGATGTTTATGATTTTAACGATTGGGACTTATAATATTTTGGACCCAATTGTTACCGCTTTTATTACGATGATTATCTTCTTTTTCCAATGGGGGATAACCACGACACAACGCGCCCACAAATTGTATGCATATATTCTGATAGGTGTTGCATGTGGGTTAGGGGTAATGACCAAAGGCTTTTTAGTTTTGGTCTTGCCAGTGTTAGTCTGCTCAGTCAGCGCGATTTATTTTAAAAAATTAAAAGAAATCTGTTTGTATGCGCTGGTCTCTATTCTTGTCGCTATTTTAGTTTGTCTGCCGTGGGCATTAACGATTGCTAGCCTTGAACCCGATTTTTGGAGTTATTTTTTCTGGGTTGAGCATATTCAGCGCTTTATGGCAGATAATGCACAAAATAAATCCCCATTTTGGTTCTATGTACCCATTTTAGTGGCGGCGGTTCTTCCGTGGTTAGGCTACTTAGTTTCGTCGATTGCCTATGCTATTCGAGCTAAAGGTATAAACCTTTATTTCTTGTTGTGGGCGGTGCTGCCTTTCCTATTTTTTAGTATCACCAAAGGAAAGTTACTCACGTATATTTTGCCGTGCATCGCACCTATCGCGATTTTGATGGCATCCTATTTGCAACAGGTTTTAACCCAGAATAAAGTGGCTACCATTCGCCTGAATGCGTTGATAAACATAACACTGGGTGTCGTGGCGGCAGGGGCATTTATTGCATCACCTTACTTCCCTAAAATGAATTTATATCAAGGGGATGAAAGCTACAAAATGTGGATTGCCGCAGGTGCATTCCTTTTCTGGGCAGCAATGGGGATCGTGTCATTCAACCGTAAGTATTGGTCGTGGGCGGCGGCATGTACTTTAGCGTTAAGCCTCAGTATTGGGCATGTGATCCCTAAATACATCGAGAGCAATAATACGCCGCAAGGCGTGTTGGCAAAATACCAAGATCAACTGCAAAATCGAGCGGTGTTATTAACCAATAATGTGGGATTGGGTACCGCATTAGCTTGGGTACTGAAACGCGATGATATTACGATGTTATATCAAACTGGTGAGTTAGGTTATGGGCTAAATTATCCGGATGCTGAAAACCGCTTTTATCGTTTAGAACAGTTGCCAAGCTTACTGGCGAGCCAAAATAACCGTAATGTTGCGGTCGTAGTAGAAGCCTCTCAAAATGAGGTCATCGATGCGCTACCGGGGACGCCTATCATCATTAAAGAAGGTAAGTTGGTGATGGCTTTCTATGAAGGTCAGTAAATAAAAATCGACTGATAGTCTGTTGAAGAAGAGCCGCAAAGCGAATGCATGCGGCTCTTTTTTATTATTTAAATCTAGAGGTTATTTACGCTGTGGATCTGTGACGTCCGAATGTGAGGTACTTAATGGATAAGGATGATAAATCATCATCATCGCGATGCTATTACTCATCGGGTTGGCAGAAAAATCAGTTGATTTATTGTCATGAGCTGCCCGTTTTTCCTTGCGTGTAGGCACCAGTGAAAGATGGTTTAACGATGAGTAATTCATGGCGCCGTCTCCTCAGAATGTTTAATTAGGCGGTTAGCTTCAGCAAGCTCATAACGTCTTGGGGTTAATGTCGTCGCATTATGATTTCGAGCGAGTACGGAATAGATGGTCGGTAGCACAAACAGGGTAAATAGCGTGCCAACCAGCATGCCTGTGACAATCACTAAACCCAGACCAAATCGACTATTTGCACCTGCTCCTGTGGCAAACAGCAGAGGTACTAAACCAATAACCATCGCTGCCGTTGTCATTAAAATAGGGCGTAAACGAATTTGTGCAGCTTTTAAAATGGCGTGTCGCTTATCTAAGCCTTCATTGGCTTGGAGCTCGTTGGCAAACTCCACCATTAAGATCCCATGTTTACTGATCAACCCAATTAAGGTGACTAACCCAATTTGGGTATAAATATTGAGGGTGGCATAGCCGAGGGCGAGTGGGATCAAGGCGCCACAGATTGAAAGTGGAACAGTAATTAAGATAATCAAAGGATCGACAAGGCTTTCATACTGCGCGGCGAGCACTAAATAGATAATAATCAGCGCCGCCATAAAGGCGAAGGCGAGGGTGTTTCCTTCTTGTTTATATTGGCGTGAATCAGATTGCCAATCATGGCTAAAACCGGCAGGTAGTTCACTGGCCATCTCATCTAAATACGCTACCGCCTGCCCCAATGTTACTCCGGGAGCGGGGATAGCTTGAAAAATAGCGGCATTCTGTTGGTTGAATTGGGTCAGCTTATTTGGTTCAACTTGCGTAGAAATATCCACGACGGTTGACAGCGGGATCATGCTGCTATCCTCGGATTTCACATAATGGTGAGACAAAGCTTCAGGTGTGAGTCTTTGGCTACGTAAGCTCTGCGGGATCACGTCATAGGAGCGACCATCCATGCCAAAGCGGTTGATATAGTTCTCGCCGACGAGCAGTGTGAGTGATTCACCAATATCCTGCATGCGAATGCCAAGGCTATTGGCTTTTGAGCGGTTAATACGCACCTCAACGACAGGATTGTTGTAGTCGAGATCGCTATCTACCACCATAAACAGACCGCTTTCACGAGCGCGTTGTTTAATTTCTTCCATCGTACGATACAGTACCGGATAATCCTGCGGGCTTTTTAACACCATTTGGATTGGCAATCCGCCTGTTGAACCGGGTAGTGCAGGTAATTGAAAAACAAAGATACTGTTACCCTCCACATCACCAACTCGTCCTTGTAAATCAGATTGAATGGCTGAAGCAGGGCGCTCACGCTGTTCCCAGCTAGTGAGGTTAGTTCCCCCAAAGCTGGCTGACGGGCCATCAGTACCGTTGATAATCCACGTACTTTCCGTTTCGGGAAGCGCTGTAAAGACATCATGTAACTTACGTGAGAATCGCTCCACATATTCAAGATTCGCATGCTGTGGGGACTTAATCGCGGTTAATACACTCGATTGGTCTTCAACAGGGGCGAGCTCTCGCGGCGCGGCGTGATACAGCATTGGCAAGCTGACCACGACACCTAACGCTAAGATTCCTGTCATCCAACGATTTTTCAACGAGAAATTCAAAATGGCAGTGTAATAATGGGCAAGCGTTTCGAAGAAGGTTTCTGCCATTCTCGCCATACGTCCTTCATTCTGTTTTGAATTCAGCATAAATGAGCTCATTACAGGAGAAAGCGTTAATGCCACGATACCTGAAACAATCACGGCACCGGCTAAGGTGAGTGCGAATTCTTTAAATAGCGCGCCAGTTAACCCTGACATCAAACCAATAGGCGCATAGACCGCTGCGAGTGTAATGGTCATGGCGATAACAGGACCTGCCACCTCACGGGCACCAATTAAGGCCGCGAGAACGGGGGATTTCCCCTCTTCAATATGCCGATGGACGTTTTCCACGACCACAATGGCATCGTCCACCACCAACCCAATCGCCAACACCATTGCTAGCAGGGTAAGCAGGTTAATACTAAAACCGAACGCCATCATTAATGCAGCGGCACCCAACATGGACAGCGGAATTGCTAGGATAGGGATAATGACACTGCGAATAGACCCAAGACACAGGTAAATCACCGCAATAACGATTAGCAGGGCTTCAACTAAGGTACTGACCACTTGGTTGATAGAGGCCTTAATAAACCGTGACGTCTCGAAGGCCATTTCCACCTTCACATCTGGCGGCAGTGTTTTCGTGATATCAGGCATGAGTTTATTCATGCCATCTACAATGACCAGCGGGTTACCCGTCGGGGTGGCAAATAAACCTAAATAAATAGCGGGCTCGCCATTCATTAATCCGCTGGTTTCCGTGGAGGCGGCCCCAAGCTCAATGGTGCCCACATCTTTTAAGCGCACAAGCCCGTTGCCATCATTGCGGATCACTAAGTCTCGAAATTCATCCACATTGGTCAAATCGGTGTTCACATACACGTTGGAGATAACAAATTCTCCTTTGACCTTTCCGGGCGCCGCTTGGTAGTTATTTTGGCGTACGGCTTGCGCAACTTCAGCCGCAGAAATACCTCGACCGGCGAGTTTATCCGCGTCTAGCCATAGGCGCATTGCGAGCTGCTGCCCGCCAAATACTTGCACTTTTGCTACCCCATCAATCGCCGAATACATGGGTTCCACCACGCGGGAAAGATAATCTGTCAGAGCAGGGATAGCGAGTTCGGTACTGGAAAAACCAATATAAGCTACAGCGGTAGATTCCCCAGAAGAGAGTTCAATAACGGGGTCATAAGCTTCTTTGGGTAACTTATAACGAACTTGATTCACCTTTGCCATCACTTGGGTGAGCGCTTGAGTGGAATCGCGATTAAGCTCCATACGTACGGTAACGAGGCTACTGCCTTGAACGGATGATGATGATAAGTAATCGACCCCCTCTACGGAAGAGACGGCTTGTGCAATGGGCTGGGTAACAAATCCCTGCATGAGTTTTGCCGATGCACCGGGGTACTGAGTTGTAATGGTGATCGTTGAACTTTCTAGCTGTGGGTATTGGCGAATGGGTAACTTGCTCAGTGCGAAGAGCCCAATAAGCACAATCAAGGCACTCACCACTAAGGCTAAAACAGGGCGGCGAACAAACAAATCCGTGAATTTCATGATGCTGTCCTTATGAGCCTTGAGGCGTTTCAGATAATGTATCTTGTGCCACAGGAATAATCGCTGAGCCATTATTCAGGCGTAATTGCCCCGACCTCACGACTTGGTCACCTTCCATGAGCCCGTGCTCAATTTCGATATTGCCATCAAAACGCTGTCCTGTTTTTACAGAAACACGTTTAACGGTCATGGCATCAGCTGAACCTTCAGCGATAAACACCGTATCCCCATAAGCGGTATAAGTGACCGCAGTTTCAGGGACAGTCAGTACCGCATTATTGGCTTGGCGAACTACCGTGACATTAGCGTACATACCGGCTTTGAGTTTGCCATTGCTGTTATCCAATGTGGCTTGCAATGCAATCGTACGGGATTTACCTATCAGCGGATCAATGGCGGTTATCTTCGCGGGAAACGGTGTGTTTGGGTAAGCATCAACAGCAAGGTTCACCACTTGCCCTTGATGCAATTCAGGGGAGGCTTGTTCATCTAATGAGAAATTTAGCTTCAAAGTTTGCGTATCCACCAGGCTAGCAATGGTTTCCCCAGGGCTAAGGTATTGACCCTCATGAACTTGCCGGATACCGATGATGCCATCAAAGGGGGCATGAATGGCTTTTTGTGCAATTAAGGCTTGGGTTTGTTGAATTAACCCTTGCGCCATATCTCGCTCAGCACGCGTACTATCTACTTGAGCTTCAGCCACCAAATGTTGAGCAGATAAAGTCCGCGTTCTCTCATATAAACGAGCTGCATTACGATATTGCGCTTGATAGCGAGCCAAATCGGCTCTTTCTACGGCATCATTGAGTTGGACTAGCAGTTGCCCTTTTTTCACTGGCTGTCCGGATTCAAAACCGATTTTAGTAATGCGTCCACTGGTCTCAGCAGCCACCAATACTTGGCTGCCAGCTTCTAATTCTCCCACGCCGTAGAAGGTTCGGGGGGCATTAGCGAGCGTCACCGGCGCCAAAGCGACTTTTACAGGAGGATACTGATAAGCCGCTTGTGGTTTATCGTTTGAATTGGCGTATGTCGAGTAAATCACTGTTCCCCCACCTGCGGTGATAAGTACAGCGCATAGCAAAGTTAGCGTTTTTTTATTCATTATCATTGGCATCTTAAATTGACAATTAAAGAGGCTGGCACTATAAAACCTTAAGTTAAGTTGAGGTCAATAGGGGGTGGGCAAAAATGGTGGGCAAAACCATGAAGACGATAAAAACGCGGGAAATTGCGGCGGAAAAGGGGGATTTTTCACGAGCACTTACCGTGGGAGAAGTGGCAAAGCGCGCGGGTGTACCCGTATCAACCGTGCATTTTTATGAAGCAAAAGGGTTAATTCAAAGCGCTCGAACCCAAGGAAACCAACGACGTTTTCCACCTGTCGTTTTACGCTATATTGCCATCATTAAAGTGGCTCAAAGCACAGGAATTCCGTTAAAAGAGATCCAAGATGCGCTAGGTAAATTTCCTGCAAATAGCACGTTGACTGCAGAAGAATGGAAGAGCATGTCCACAGAGTGGAAAAGTTCTTTAGACAGACGAATCAAACAGTTAACTCGATTACGTAATGAATTAGACCATTGTATAGGTTGCGGTTGTTTATCACTGCGTGACTGCCCATTGCGCAACCCTGAAGATATTTTAGGGAATCAGGGTCCGGGTGCTCAAATTCTAGAACGCCCATAAATCACACTTTTCACTATCTGGATAGTCACTGCAAAATGTGGCTATTTATTCAATATAATCATTAAGTTATTAATCAAATAGCCGCGCTGTGCGGATAATCTTTGCGCATATAGGCTACAGCGTTTTGCCTTTTTTGCGTAATGATGCGTCATGTTAATTTTTTGTGAACGCATTATTTTGTGAACATATTCTTTTGTGAACCTATGGTGAGCGAATGAGAGCAAAGAGGGCACAGCGATGAAAGGTCTGAACAACAAAATTGCCATTGTGACAGGTGGTGCAACAAAAATCGGCGCAACGGTGGCGAAAATCTTATGTTCTTATGGGGTGAAAGTGACCATTTTTGATATTGATAAAACCAATGGAGAAAGTGTGGCGCAATCGGAGCCCAATATTGACTTTCTACCTATCGATATCACCGATGACCAACAGCTAAAACACGGTATTGACCGTGTTGCGCAAAAGTACGGTCAACTCGATTTTTTGGTTAATCTGGCCGCAACCTATTTGGATGACGGTCAAGCGTCTTCTCGCCAAGATTGGCTCACGGCACTCAATATCAATGTCGTGAGTGCGGTGATGGCAGCACAATTTGCCAAACCTTATTTAGCGAAAGCAGACAAAGGGGCAATTGTTAATTTTACCAGTATTTCCTCTTCGGTCGCGCAAACAGGTCGTTGGCTCTATCCCGCGTCCAAAGCTGCCATGCTTGAAGTCACGCGCAGTCAAGCAATGGACTATGCTCCCGACGGTATTCGCGTCAACTCTGTTTCCCCTGGTTGGACATGGTCACGGGTCATGGATGAACTGACTGGCGGCGATCGTCAAAAAACCGACCGCGTCGCTGCGGATTATCATCTTTTACAACGTGTTGGCGACCCAGAAGAAGTGGCTCAGGTCGTGGCATTCCTACTTTCTGATCTGGCGAGTTTTGTGACTGGCTCAGATTACTCGGTTGATGGTGGATACTCTGCCATGGGACCTGAACAGGCGAAACCCGCCATTCCCCGTCTTGCTGAATAAGACACCCTTATTTTAATTTTATCGAGGAATTCACTATGCGTCGTATCGCAATCGTAGGTGGTGGTCAGGCGGGTATGCCATTGGCATTAGGGCTGCTAGACAAAGGTTATGATGTGACGGTTGCCACCAACCGTACCCCAGATGATGTGAAAAATGGCAGAGTTATGTCTAGCCAATGTATGTTTGATATTTCGCTGCAATTTGAACGCGATCTTGGCATTAATTTCTGGGAAGACAAATGCCCACCCGTTGAAGGAATCGGCTTTACTGTGCCACACCCAGAAAAAGCGGGAGAGAAAGCTATTACTTGGCGTTCTCGCTTAGATAATTACGCTCAAGCGGTTGATCAGCGTATCAAAATGCCCTATTGGCTAGAGTTGTTTGCTGCTCGTGGCGGTAACTTACTGATTGAAGATGTGGGTGTCGCTGAACTTGAACGCTTAGCAGAAACTCATGATTTAGTGATCCTCGCAGGAGGAAAAGGCGAAATTGTGAAGCTGTTAGAACGCGATGCATCCCGCTCGCCGTATGACAAACCACAACGTGCATTAGCACTGACTTATGTTCACGGAATGCTACCAACCCCTGAATTTTCACAAGTTTCCTTCAACCTGATCCCTGGAGTGGGGGAGTACTTTGTGTTCCCATCGCTAACTAACAGCGGTGATTGCCACATTATGGTATTTGAAGGTGTGCCTGGTGGACCGATGGACCAATGGGGAGAAGCCCGCACGCCGCAAGAGCATCTGGCTTATAGCAAAAAAATCATCGATACCTACTTACCTTGGGAAGCTGAACGCTGCCGTCATATCGAGTTGACCGATGAAAATGGCATTCTGGCTGGGCGCTTTGCTCCAACGGTCCGTAAACCCGTACTCACCCTGCCGTCAGGGAAAATTGTCTTTGGTTTAGGTGATGCATTAGTCACGAATGACCCACTGACCGGACAAGGTTCTAACAATGCCACAAAAGCCAGCAAAGTTTACTATGACGCTATTTTAGCGCGTGGTGATAAGCCATATACCGCCGAGTGGATGAATGACACTTTTGAACAGTTTTGGAAATATGGTCGCCATGTCGTGGAATGGACTAACGCCTTGTTAGCGCCACCAGAGCCACATGTCCTGAATGTATTAGGCGCTGCTCAGCAGTTGCCAACCCTTGCTCATACTGTCGCGAATGCTTTTAACTACCCACCGGTACTTGCTCCGTGGTGGCACGATGCCCATGCCTGCGATACGTATATTCAATCGTTGATGCAAGAAGAAGTTCGCGCTTCGTAGGAGAGATCAGTATGTCGATGATTGCAGAGGACACACTTATGTGCGAGAGCGAATGGGGTCATACCGAGTTTGAATCGAAAACCTTACGCAATTTACTAGGCTGCTACCCCACAGGGGTCGCAGTTGTCACCACGCGAACGCCTGATGGACGTGATGTTGGTCTGACGATCAACTCATTTGCATCACTCTCATTAGATCCTCCTTTAGTGTTGTGGAGCCTAGTGAATCATTCCACTAATCTTGCGGTGTTTCGTGATTGCCAGCATTTCACGATCAACATCTTGGGAAAAGATCACCAAGAGCTAGCTATGCGTTTTGCCAATCCGCGTGTTGAAAACAAGTTTGAAGATGTAGCGGTACATATGACACCTGAAGGGATCCCTGCCTTACATGGGGCGATCGTGACGTTGGTGTGTGAAAACCACAAACAAGATCATATTGGGGATCATTTACTGATGGTGGGGCATGTGCGTCGCATTGGTAGCGAAACCGGTAAGCCGTTAGTTTTCCACAGTGGCACATTTACTGCCTTACATGAAGCGCAATAGGCGCAGGAGATAGTATGGAACAGCAAACTTTGATGTCATTCGCCAGCGAGTTACAAAAAGGCAATATTCAGATTATCGACCTGACGCAAACCTTATCACCTTCATTTCCTGCACTACAGCTACCCGCTGAATTTGGGCAAGTTTGGTCATTTAAAATGGAGCAAATCTCCCGTTATGATGAAAATGGTCCCGCGTGGTATTGGAACAATTTTAGCTGTGGTGAACACACCGGAACCCACTTTGATGCACCTATCCATTGGATAAGTGGTAAAGATCAGCCGAAAAATACTGTTGATACTATCCCACTTCACCATTTTATTGCCCCTGCGGTGGTGGTTGATGCCAGCAAAGAAGTCGCGAAAAACCCAGATTGGATCTTAACCGTGGATTTCCTACAAAAGTGGGAAGAAAAATACGGCAAAATCCCAAAAGCCGCATGGGTCTTACTGCGAACAGATTGGTCAAAAAAATCGGATAACCCAGAAGCGTATGTGAATATGCGAGAAGATGGCGCTCATACCCCTGGTCCTTCTCAGGAAGCCGTAGAATGGCTTATTTATCAACGTGATGTGAAAGGATTCGGGGTTGAAACTATCAATACCGATGCTGGGCAATCTTATAGCTGGCCAGTGCCCTATCCCTGCCATACCTTAATGCATGGCAATAATAAGTATGGTCTGCAATGCTTAAAAAACCTCGATCAATTACCCGCAACTGGCGTGGTCATTGTGGCGGCACCACTGAAAATTGAGGGTGGTTCAGGTAGCCCACTGCGTGTGCTTGCGCTGGTGGGGTGAGGTATGGCGACCTTATCAAATCCTCAAGTGATTGTGGTCGGCAGTGGGATGAACTCACTGATGTGCGCGGCGTTATTGGCGGTGCGCGGAAAATCCGTATTGGTATTAGAACGCAACGATCGCCTTGGTGGTTGTATTCGTACTGAAGCGCTATTTGACGGATACACTCACGACCTACTTTCTTGCTGGTATTCCCTGTTTGTGGGCAGTCCCGGTTATCAAGAACTCGCTCCTTTACTGCAACAGCATGGCTTGGAATTTGCTCAGTGCGATTATTCCACCGGTTTGGTGCAACCCGATGGTAAATCGGTGGCATTAAAACGAGATATTGGTGCTGCCGCCAAACAGCTGGATGAAATCGCACCCGGTGATGGCTTTGCATTTCGCCAAATGGCAGAAAAATTGTTCAGTGAAGATGCCGCTCTGACCTTTGGTTTGTTGGGGCAGAACCCCTACAGCGGCGGCATGTTCAAACTGCTGTTTTCGGAATGGCGTAAACGTGGCGTTGACGGTCTACTGGATTTTGCCAAGTCTGGCGTGGAGAGTTTTCGGCGCTGGTCTGAGCGGGAATTGCAGCATGACTTTAGCCGAGCACTGATGGCACCGTGGGTGCTGCATACAGGGTTAGGGCCTGATGAAGCCAGCTCAGCGCTGATAGGAAAGCTGACTTTTGCGGCGGTAGTGGCGGGGGGAATGCCGGTCGTGAAAGGGGGAAGTTATCGGATTGTTGAAGCATTTACCAAAGTCATTGAGCAACATGGCGGTGAGCTGCGTACCCATGCTCATGTGGAAAAAATCATCACGAAAGGCAGTGGTAAAGCGAGCCGTGCGATAGGTGTTCGGGTCGATGGGAAGTTTATCCCCGCGAGTGAAAGTGTGGTGTGTAATGTGACACCAACTCAGCTGTATGGCGGTCTACTTGATGAGGTTTCCCCTCAAGTGAAGCAACATGCTAAGGGATATCGTTATGGTCGCGGGGGCATGCAAATTCACTTTGCGCTCAGTGCGCCGCCACCGTGGTGTAATCCAGAGTTACGCCATGTGCCATTGGTGCATTTTACAGAAAGTATGGAGCAAGTGTGTTTGTCTGTCACGCAGGCGAATAATGGATATTTACCAGATAGACCCACCTTTGGTATTGGTCAGCCAACAGCGTTAGATCCAAGTCGAGCACCTGATGGTGGCTGGATCTTATGGATTCAAATGCAGGAATTACCTCGCCATTTGAAAGGGGACGCGGCGGGCGAAATCACGGTACCTGAAGATGGTTGCTGGAATGAAACGGTGCGTGAAGCTGTAGCCGATCGTATTCAACAGCGTTTGGAAATGGTGATGCCAGGAGTGACTAACCTGATCATTGGTCGTAAAGCAATTTCTCCGGCAGATCTTGAAAACTACAACTGCAATTTGGTGGGGGGAGATCCTTATTCAGGAACTTGTTCTCCAGATCAATTCTTTTGGCTACGACCGTTTGCCGCTTCAGGAAAAACTAAGGCACATCAAACAGCAGTCAAAAATCTGTTCCACATTGGGGCATCAACACATCCGGGTCCTGGTCTTGGCGGGGGCTCTGGGTATTTAGTTGCTGAGCAATTAGCAGCGAAGAAAAAGCGGTAATGGGCTTTACCAAATCGTAGGCAAGATAAACACAGCAAATATAAAAATCACCACCATAAAAACAACTATAGCGGCAGGTAAATGATGAATAAAGAAATGGTCAATAAGCTAATCGTCGGTTCATGCTTGGGGGCATTGTCGTTCGGTGCCGTTGCAACCGAGGGGGGAGGTCTTGGGATCTACCCTGATGGGCTCGAAAACTTTATGTCTGGCGCATTGCCACCGCAAGGTGTGCATGTGTTGGTATATGGCGGTAATGCGCATTATGACAGTGTTCGTGATGATAAAGGCGATAAAATCCCTATTCCTGGCTTTAGTGTCAATGTGAATGTGCTCGCACCGCGTTTTATCTGGGTTACCGATCAAAAAGTGTTCGGTGGTGATTTGGCATTCCATACCATTCTTCCACTGCTTGATGTGACTGCAAAAGCGGCGGGGAATAAGGAAACTAGCCGTGGATTGGGGGATATCACTTTTGGTCCCGCATTAGGCTTCCATCCTTCAGCAGATTTACATTATGTGCTGGGCTTGGATGCTTATGCCCCAACCGGAAAATACAGTAAAACTGACCCCTCAAGCTTAGGGAAGAATTACTGGGTATTACAGCCAGTTTGGGCAATCAGCTATATCCCCCCAGTGGGCGTTAATGCGGATTTAAAAATGATGTATGACTTTAATTTCCGCAACAATGATACGGACACGCGTTCAGGTCAGGCATTCCATGCCGATTATGCGGTCGGTTGGGGCTTTGGCAATGGTTGGGTTGCGGGTATTGGTGGATATGGGTTTATGCAAACCACGAATGACAGTGGTCCAAACTCCGCACAAGGTAAGGCTCAAGCTTTCGCAGTAGGTCCGTCAATCCGCTATGCTAACCCACAAGGCTGGTTATTTACGGCAAAATGGGAGAAAGATTTCTCGGTGAAAAATCGCCCTGAAGGTTCCCAAATTTATCTCAAAGCGTCCATTCCGTTTTGATCCTGCATTATTAATATTGGCAGCCGAAAGGCTGCTGATATCCCTATTGACGACTCATTTCCAAGTGATGGTTGAGAGCATTATCGATGAAAAAAATAACCGCATGGCTTTTTCGCTATACGGTCATTTTAATCAAGGACTGCTTTAAGTTACGCGTTACGCTTTTTTCATACTTTGGCTTGGGCTTTCACCATAGCGTTGTTTATATTCGGCGCTAAAACGTCCCATATGAGCAAATCCCCAACGTAAGGCGACACCCGTGACGCTGGTGGCTTCCCCTGACATCAATTCAGCTCGCACGCGTTCCATACGTAAATCACGTAAATACTGCATCGGGCTAATGTCCAAAAACTCTTTAAAACCGGCATATAGGCTGCGTAAACTGACTCCGGCAATGTGAGCCAGTTGTTCTACCGTAATGGGTTCGTGGGCGTGTGCTTCAAGATACTCTTGAACGCGGCGCACATGGCGCGGACGAATAGTGGCACGGCGCATACCGGAATCTTCCAAATAATTATGCTGGTGTGTGGATAAGAGTGTGACAGAAACCAATTGTTCTACTTGAGTGGTAATAAGCTTATGTTGCAGCAAATCTGGCGTACGTGTTGCGCATTCAATCAGATAGTTCATCAACGTACGCCATGCAATACATGATTGCCAAGCAAACCCTAATTCAAAAACTAATGGTTTATCTAAAGTGTGTCCAAGCTGCCCGACCAAAGTACGTTCTAATAAAGAACGGGAGATGCGTAGCATAAATTGGTCATTATCACTGTTCCAACGCATCACCGTAGACTCTTCAGGACTCAATAATGAGGCCATCAGTGGTGTCGATTCTACGGTTTTTCCGCCACTTTCAATGATGGCACTGCCTGATAGCGGCATCTGCACCAGAAAAAAATACTTCGAGTTGTCCTGGCGTGATAGCCACATCAGCACCATAACGTAGCCGACTAAGGGAAATGTCGCCCATTGGGATGTAATGCATGCGAGCATCAAGGCGCTGATGTTGATTAAGCAATTGAAATTGATGAGGTTTCATAACGCGCCCCACCATGGATTTGATCTCTTCAGGATCGGCTGAACTGAACAACAATCGTTCAGAAGAACAGAGTTGATTCTCTATTTGAGGTGCAGGTGCATAAGGCCATGAGTTGCTCAACATAAGGAGGTGCCTCCAAAGTAAACACTGTAACCCTGATTGGCTTCCTAGCAGATAGAAGTCACTGGCTAGTGGGTCCTTTGAGGGTCTTTGTTGGGATATTTAGATATCTTATTGTTATTTTTTGACGACTTTCGACCCATCACAGGAATCGACTTTGTTAACATTTTATTAAACAATTTTTAACCAATTGTGCTTCGAACATAGCATAAAGGAATTTGCTTACCTAGCCATATTTGTGCAAAAACTATCCAAATACTGCAAAAAAGTGCAAAGAATGTGCTGATTGTGATTTCGGTAACAAACTAAAAAATAAAGTTATTTTTATTAATTCTTAGTTTTAAATATATGATTATTCATATAGTTATTTATATTTTGCTGCCTACTAGTTAATCAAAAAGTTATCTATATTGCCATATTGATTTTAATCAGATGAATACTCTAATTCCTTTCTATGAGTAAGGATTAATTGGAGTTAATGATTGATTAGTGAAAGTAATTAGCCAATAGTTTACTAGACTGAAATATTTACCTTTGAGCCTGTTCATCAGCATTTTTTCATTGTTTTACAATGATTTTGTCCGCTCTATGCACCTCTTATCCACTCTCTGCAAGAATCTAATATGCATGATTAATCATGGATTGACCATTTATTAACAAATGAGATACAAGAAGGAAACACAAAAAAGATAATAACGTGCCGACGTTGACTGGTGAGGTTAAAATGGCTGAGCGTTCGTTTGTCCAAGAAGTTCAAAAATTACGGCAGGGTGAAGGTGAAGTATTCAGCGGTGAAGGGATCCTTGCGGTAACAAAAGCATTACTGGAATCGGGAGTTTCTTATGTCGCAGGCTATCAAGGTGCACCGATTTCCCACCTGATGGATGTACTGGCGGATGCACAGGATATTTTATCGGAATATGGTATCCGTTTTGAAAACAGTGCCAGCGAAGCAACCGCAGCCGCAACGCTTGCGGCATCGGTGAACTACCCTTTACGCGGCGCCGTGACATTTAAAGCGACAGTGGGAACCAACGTGGCGTCTGATGCATTAGCCAATTTAGCCTCTGGTGGTGTATTGGGGGGGGCGTTGATCATTGTGGGTGAGGATTACGGCGAAGGCTCTTCAATTATGCAAGAGCGTAGCCACGCCTTTGCGATGAAATCCCAAATGTGGCTACTTGACCCACGTCCTAACTTGCCTTCCATTGTACAGGCAGTCAAAGATGGTTTTGATCTCTCCGAAGCTAGTAATACGCCAGTTATGCTGCAAATGCGTATTCGTTCTTGCCATGTTCATGGACAATTTACCTGTTCAGATAACCAACATCCGAAATTCACGGTAAAAGATGCATTAGAGAACCCAACCCGTGATGTCAGCCGTATCGTTTTACCGCCGGCAAGTTTTTTACATGAAAAAGAAAAAATAGAAGCACGTTGGCCCGCGGCTATCAAATTTATTCAACAGCGTGAACTGAATGAATTTTTTGCGGAAGATTCAGAGGATGTGGGAATTGCTTTACAGGGCGGTTGCTACAATACCTTGATTCGTGCATTAAACCAAATTGGCTTAGCCGATGTCTTCGGTAATAGCAAAATTCCACTGTATGTCATGAATGTGGCATACCCCTTAATTGATGATGAATTTGAACGTTTTTGTCGCAACAAAAAAGCGATTTTGGTATTGGAAGAAGGGCAGCCGAACTTCGTTGAGCAAAATGTGGCGAATATTTTACGCCAACGCAATATTGAGATAGCACTTCACGGTAAAGACATGTTGCCGATGGCAGGTGAATACAATACGGCAACTGTATTGGCAGGACTGCGTTCATTCTTCGAACGTTACGGCAAAATCGAACCTCAAGTGAAAGCGGCTGCTAAGCAGATCCGCATCCCAGCCATTAATATCACGGCAGTGAAAGCGGATGATGACTTGCCGGATTACGTTAATGCGGCAGAGCCTACCCTAAATGACACTGTACATGCGCGCCCGCCAGGATTTTGTACCGGCTGCCCAGAACGCCCAATTTTTACTGCAATGAAGTTGGTTGAGCGTGAGTTGGGTGAGCACCATGTGAGTGCCGATATTGGCTGTCATTTATTCTCGATTTTACCGCCATTTAATCTTGGCAATACCACAATGGGTTACGGGCTAGGTGGTGCGGGTGCCGCTGCGCTGAATGCGAAAGCAGGTAAGCGAGCTATTTCGGTAATGGGGGATGGTGGTTTTTGGCATAACGGCTTAACGAGTGGAATTGCCAATAGCGTGTTTAACCGCAGTGATAATCTCACTATCGTAGTTGATAACAGCTATACCTCGGCAACGGGTGGACAAGATATTTTATCGTCAACCGCTTTGAATCCAACACGTAGCACTGGCCATGAGATTGAAAAAGCCGTTAAAGGTGTTGGGGTGAACTGGGTGAAAACCATCACCCGTACCTATGACCTAAAAGCCATGACAAATACATTACGTGAAGCTCTGACGACGACAGAAAGTGGTCCTAAAGTATTGATTGCCCAAAGCGAATGTATGTTGAACAAACAGCGTCGTGAAAAGAAAAAAGTTCGTGAAGACGTTTCAGCAGGCAAGCGAGTTGTCCGTGAGCGTTTTGGTGTCGATTCAGACACTTGCACGGGAGACCACTCCTGTATTCGTTTATCGGGTTGCCCATCGTTATCAATCAAACCTAACCCAGATCCTTTACGGACAGACCCAGTCGCGACAGTGATGGATAGCTGCGTAGGCTGTGGGCTGTGCGGTGAAGTCTCCCATGCCGCTGTGCTGTGTCCCTCCTTCTTTAAAGCACAAATTATCACCAATCCAAATGGTTGGGACAAATTGCGCCACCGTGTTCGCGGCTGGTTTATTGGCTTTTTGCAGCGTCGTGATGCACGCCGCCGTGAACAACTGAGTTTTTAGGGGGGCATATGACACAACCTTTAATGACCTTACAGCCTATCAAAATAGCCATCCTTGCAATGGGTGGGGAAGGCGGCGGCGTACTCGCCGATTGGATTGTTAATCTTGGCGAAGAGAATGGGTATTTTGCGCAAACCACATCAGTACCAGGTGTGGCTCAGCGGACGGGGGCAACAATTTATTATGTTGAATTATTCCCTGGGGCTGACAACCCAGACACCCCTTCACCAGTATTAGCCCTAATGCCAATGCCGGGAGATGTGGATGTGGTTTTAGCTTCCGAGCTAATGGAGGCAGGACGTGCCGTACAGCGTGGTTTTGTGACTTCGGAACGTACTACGTTGATAAGCTCGACTCATCGGGTGTATTCGATTGCAGAAAAGTCGGCAATGGGGGATGGGCGCGTAGATAGCCAAGCGTTGATTCGTCATGCAGGACAAGCTGCCCGTCAATTTATTCATTTTGATATGGCACAAGCTGCGCAAGAGAGTGGTAGTGTCATCAGTGCCGTTCTGTTTGGTGCGTTGTTTGGTTCGGGGGTTTTGCCATTTAGCCGTGAACAGTTTGAAGAAACCATTGTTCGTGGTGGTGTTGGGGTGAAACCCAGTTTGCGTGCGTTTACGTTGGGTGCTGAAAAAGCGGCTCAACCAGAAGAAACCTATCAAGCGGAATCTTCGCAATTGATTGAAAAAACACCAAAAAATAAACATGTTGCCGTTCTCCTTGCGCGTATCGAGAGTCAATTCCCTGACCATGTTCACTACCTTGCCATTGAAGGCGTTCGTCGCTTGATTGATTACCAAGATCCTGCTTATGCAGAGTCGTACCTCAATCGACTTCAAGCGTTATTTGCGCAAAAAGGTGGCGATGATCCGCGCTTACAACGTGCTTTAGTTCGCCATTTAGCACTGTGGATGTCTTATGAGGACACTATCCGTGTGGCTGACTTAAAAATTCGTGATAGCCGTTTTGCGCGAGTCCGTAGTGAAGTCCAAGCAAAAGATAACCAATTGCTCGATATCAATGAATTTATGCATCCAAGAATTGAAGAGATTTGCGAAACGCTTCCCAAAAGTTTAGGAAACTGGCTAATGAAACCACATTGGATTCACAAAGCCGTTCGCAAATTAACGCAAAAGGGACGCACGATCACTACCAGTTCGCTTTGGGGCTTTTTACAGTTATATGCACTCGCCGCGTGGCGAAGAGGGCGGCGCTCAACATTGCGTTATCAACTTGAAAATAATCGTATTGAAAAATGGTTAGATGCGGTGACGCAAGCGGCGAAAAGCAACCCTGCGCTAGCCACTGAGATTGCGCAATGCCAGAGAGTGGTGAAGGGATATAGCGATACTCATGCCCGTGGTTTGCGCAATTTCCAAATATTGATGGAAATCGTTGAGCGTCATGGTAGCCAGTTAGCCCCCATTAATTTACGTGAACTGCGTGAAGCGGCTTTGGCAGATGAACACGGTAATGAATTGAAAAAATGCCGTCAGCGTTTGGCGATGGAATAAGGACCGCATCATGAGTTTACTGACCTTTTCTCGACACCATCGGATCCACTTTTCAGAGTGCGATCCCGCAGGAATTGTATTTTATCCGCAATATTTTGTGATGTTTAACAATCTCATTGAACGTTGGTTTGATGAGTTGATTCCTGAAGGATTCGCAGGGTACATCCTTGAGCAACGCTTTGGTTTACCCACGGTGCATTTAGAAGCAGATTTCAAAGCAATTAGTCGGATGGGGGATGATGTTCAGCTTGAGCTGCACGTTAAACGCATTGGCGGTAAGTCTCTGACTTTACACCAACGTTGCATCAGTCTTGATGGCGAGTTGCGCATGGAAGTGACACAAACTTATGTCACGACATCACTTATCACGCATCAGGCAATTCCTATCCCTGAAGCACTGTATAGCGCCTTAACCCAGCAGCAACCGGTGTAATGGCACAACGTAATTAAAGGAGAAATTCCATGAATATCGTTTGTATCGGCGGCGGTCCCGCAGGGCTTTATTTCGGGTTGCTGATGAAACTGCAAAATCCACAAAATCGGGTGGTGGTGGTTGAACGTAACCGTCCTTATGACACCTTTGGCTGGGGTGTCGTATTTTCTGATGCCACATTAAGTAATTTGCGCAAAGCTGACCCTGTATCCGCAGAGACCATCAGCGCCGAATTTAGCCATTGGGATGATATCGACATTCATTTCAAAGGTAGCTGTAACCGTAGTGGCGGTCATGGTTTCATCGGTATAGGACGTAAGAAATTACTGAATATTTTGCAAGATCGTTGCCTTGAAGTCGGTGTCGAATTGGTTTTTGAAACTCAAGTTGTCGATGATCAGGAAATCGCACGCCAATATGATGCAGATCTGGTGATTGCATCTGATGGGATCAACAGCGCAGTCCGTACTCGCTATGAAAACGTCTTTAAACCGGATATCGATCAACGTCGTTGCCGCTTTGTTTGGTTAGGCACGAAAAAGATTTTCGACGCATTTACCTTCATATTTGCTGAAAATGAGCACGGTTGGTTCCAAGTTCATGCGTATCAATTCCAAGAAGGCTTATCTACATTTATTGTTGAAACGACGGAAGAGACATGGCTCAAAGCAGGCATCGACCAAATGTCTCAAGAAGATGGAATAGCTTACTGTGAAAAACTGTTTGCGCCATGGTTAGATGGTGAAAAGTTGATTGCGAATGCTGCTCACTTACGCGGTGCGGCGATTTGGATCCGCTTCCCGAGAGTTATTTGTGATAACTGGGTACATTGGACACATCCAACAAGCGGTAAAGATGTTCCCGTGGTTCTGATGGGTGATGCAGCGCACACCGCGCATTTTTCTATTGGGTCGGGCACCAAGCTGGCTTTGGAAGATGCCATCGAATTATGTGAAAGCTTGAAAGCCACCCAAGGTGATTTGCGCAAAGGATTAGAGCACTATCAAAAAGTACGTAGTGTTGAAGTGCTGAAAATCCAAAATGCAGCACGTAACTCGACCGAGTGGTTTGAGAATGTTCAACGTTACGAAAATCTCGACCCTGAACAGTTTGCTTACTCTCTATTAACCCGTTCTCAGCGCATTTCCCATGAAAATTTGCGTGTGCGTGATGATCACTGGTTAACCCACTATGAAAATTGGTTTGCAGAGAAATCAGGTTTACCAAGCCATCTCGCTAGTCAGAAAATTGCCCCGATGTTGACGCCATTTCGTTTACGTAATGTCGAGTTGAAGAACCGTGTTATTGCTTCTCCAACACTGTTGTATTGCGCAACAGATGGGCTGGTAGGTGACTTTCACCTCGTGCATATCGGTAGCCGTGCGTTAGGTGGTGCCAGCTTAATTATGACGGAAATGACCGCCATTTCTCCAGAAGCGCGAGTGACGACGGGCTGCCCAGGTATTTGGAATGATGCGCAAGTGGCGGCATGGAAAAATGTGACGCAATTTGTACACCAGAAAACAGATGCGAAAATTGGGATGCAATTGGGGCATGCTGGACGTCGAGGCTCTACGCAGCGCGGTTGGGAACAAGAAAACCATCCATTGAAACAAGGCAACTGGCCGTTAGTTTCAGCTTCCCCATTACCTTATTTACCGTCTCTATCACAGACACCATCTGCGCTGACCGAAGCTCAGATGGCAAGCATTATTGACCAATTTGTGGCGGCAACAAAACGTGCAGATCAAGCGGGTTTTGACTGGCTAGAACTGCAAGCTGGGCATGGTTATCTGTTATCGAGCTTTATCTCTCCACTGACTAACCAGCGCACTGATACATTTGGTGGGTCATTAGAAAACCGTCTACGTTTCCCGCTAGCAGTGGTTAGCGCGGTGAGGAAAGTGTGGCCTGAAGACAAACCGCTCTCGGTGCGAATATCTGCGACAGATTGGGTGGAAGGCGGAACGACAGTTGATGAAGCAGTGCTGATTGGACAGGCTCTGCATCAAGCTGGAGCCGATATTATCGATTGCTCATCCGGTGAGGTTTCCCCTCTTCAGCAGCCTGTTTATGGGCGTATGTATCAAACGCCAATGGCGGATCGAATTCGTAATGAAGGATCGGTTCCGGTGATTGCCGTTGGGGCAATCACCGATGCAGATCAAGTTAATAGCATTATCGCATCAGGGCGAGCCGATCTCTGTGCATTATCTCGCCCGCTGCTTTCTGATCCTGCGTGGTTATTACATGAATGTGCGCGCTTTGGGTGGAACAGCGTAACTTGGCCAGCACCTTATGAATATGGTCGCCAACAATTAGTCCAACAATCGAAAAACCGCTAATGGCGTCAATGCGAAAGGGGGAAAAACCATGACTACTCAGTCCCATGAACAATACAGAGAGAATATCGCAGGACGCGCAGATGTAGCAGATACACCGGAATTGTTGGCGTATTACAAGCAGTTAGATGAATTAAAAACAGGTGCGCTCTGGACTGTTGCCAATAAAATTGAGCCATGGCAGCCAAAATCTCAGTCAGTGCCAGTGCTATGGCGTTACCAAGATTTACGCGAGCATGTTTTACGTTCAGTGGATTTAGTGACGCCAGAAAAGGCGGGTCGTCGCGTGATTTATTTAAATAACCCAGGTCGCCAAGATGTTGCTGCTGCGGTTGGATGGTTGTATTCAGGTTTACAGGTGATGCATCCCGGAGAAGCGGCTTCCGCTCATGCGCATTCATCATCTGCCTTGCGTTTCATTATGGAAGGGCGTGGAGCTTACACCATCGTGGAAGGGCAAAAAATGATTTTAGAAGCCAATGACTTTGTGCTGACGCCAAATGGTACTTGGCATGAGCATGGTGTTGAAGAAGGTGGGCTACCGTGTATTTGGCAGGACGGATTAGATATTCCACTCGTCAATGCCATGGAGGCTGGTTTTTATAAAGTTCACCCAGATTTACATCAAGCACAAACCCGCCCAGTTGATTATCCCGTTGGGATGTGGGGGGCAACGGCATTACGTCCGCACCATGTGGGATGGGATAAGCCTTATTCGCCATTGTTTAAATACCAGTGGGGGCCCACTTACGAAGCGTTACAGCGAGCCGCAAAAGTGACGGAAGGATCACCGTTTGATGATGTCTTAATGAATTACACCAACCCATTAACTGGCGGTCCTGTCATGCCAACCATTGGGGCAAGCATGCAGTTATTACGTCCTGGCTTTGTTGGTAAAGCTCATCGTCATACGGGTAGCTTTATTTACCAAGTGGCGAAAGGGTCAGGTTACTCGATTATTAACGGGCAGCGTTTTGATTGGCAAGAGCGCGACATTTTCTGTGTACCGTCATGGATGTTCCACGAACATATTAATACATCCCAAAGTGAAGATGCTTGTCTGTTCTGTTTTAGCGACTTGCCAGTGATGCACTCCCTTGGTCTCTATTATGAAGAGGCTTTGGTGGAAAATGACGGTCACCAAAAAGTGATTGGTTAACTATTTGATCTAATTATTGATCCTAACTATTACGTGAAGATTTCAGTGAGGTCTTGAGACCTGACTCAAGGAGAAAAATTATGCGTCTTATTACTTACCGTTCAGATGTTACCGCAGCAGCTCGCTTAGGCGCGATTGTGGATGAGCAAGTTGTGGATTTAGCGAGATTGGCAGAGGAAAATGGTCAATATCTTCCTGATAACATGCTGGAATTTATTGATTTAGGCCCTCAAGGCGTGCGTGCGGGAACGGCGTTATTAAATGGTTATCAAGGGCAATTCCCAGCAGGAACGGCGTGGCCTGTACAAAATGTGAAAATATTAGCGCCAATTCCGCGCCCAAGAAAAAACATTTTTGGTATTGGCTTGAACTATGTTGAGCATGTTGCAGAGTCTAGCCGTATGTTGGATACATCTAAAGAATTACCAAAAGAACCTGTGATTTTTTCTAAGCCGCCGACAACCGTGATTGGACCGGGTGATGCCATTGAACATAATGCCCAAATTACTCAGCAGTTAGACTGGGAGGTCGAATTGGCGGTCATTATGGGAACTCGCGCTAAAGGCGTAGCGCAAGAAGATGCCCTGGATTATGTGTTCGGTTATAGCTTGATGATCGACATGAGCGCTCGTGATTGCCGTCGAGCTGGTCAATGGATTTACTCGAAAGGACAAGACACCTATGCGCCATTTGGTCCTTGTATCGTCACTGCGGATGAAATCCCTGATCCACATTCATTGAATCTGAGTCTGAAAGTCAATGGTGTGACTAAGCAAGACTCCAATACGCGTCATATGTTGTTTAACGTGAATGCATTGATTGCAGACATCAGCAAGGGCATTACGTTAGAACCCGGGGATATTATCGCGACAGGAACGCCTGAAGGGGTGGGAGCCGGACGTTCTCCTCAAGAGTGGGTGTGGCCAGGCGATGTGATTGAAGCTTATGTAGAAAAAATCGGTGAGTTACGTCATCCAGTGGTTGCAGTATAACTTAAGGGGGATAACTACATGTTGAATCTACCTCAATTTAAGGCGGCGGCAGTGCAGGCCGCCCCTGTATTTCTTGATACTGATGCCACTGTGGACAAAGTGTGTCGGCTTATTGAAGAGGCGGCTGATAATGGCGCTAAATTAGTCGCATTCCCTGAAGTGTTTGTTTCTGGCTACCCGTATTGGAGCTGGGTGATGAATCCGATTGATGGCAGCCCATGGTTTGAAAAACTGTGTAAGTCAGCGATTGAAGTACCGGGACCCGAAATTAAAAAAATTGCGCAAGCGGCAGCTCGTCACCATATCAATGTTGTTGTTGGGGTGAATGAACGTAATCCGAACGGCATAGCGACGCTGTATAACACGCTGGTGACTATTTCTGATGAAGGCAAAATTTTAGGGCGGCACCGTAAATTAGTGCCGACATGGGCGGAAAAGCTGACGTGGGCGAACGGTGATGCATCTTCTCTAAAAGTGCACCAAACGAGCATTGGTCCTCTAGGCGCACTGGCATGTGGGGAAAATACCAATACATTGGCGCGTTTCTCATTATTAGCTCAGGGTGAGCTGGTACACATTGCCAGCTATATTGCTCTGCCAGTTGCACCGAAAGATTACGATATGGCTGATGCCATTCGCTTACGAGCTTCAGCGCACTGCTTTGAAGGTAAGGTATTTACTATCATTTCTTGTTCAACGGTCTCTGAAGAAATCGTTGACGCCATGGCAACATCCCATCCTGAGTCTCGTGAATTACTGGCTCGCCCAAATAGTGCATTTTCCGGCATTATCGGTCCCGATGGGCGCGTTATTGGGGAACCTTTGATTGATAAAGAAGGTATTGTTTATGGTGAAATTGATTTGAATCGCTGCATTCAACCTCGTCAGATGCATGATATTACTGGGCATTATAATCGCTTTGATATCTTTGATTTACAGGTTAATCGACGTCCTTTAACGGCTGCCCGTTTCCATCATAGTGGGCAAGATATTGATGAACTTAATCAATTTGCTGAATCGGATGACTCTTCTTTGGAGAAAGGACTATGAGCTTAGCGCGTACATTTCGTATTGGGCAGATTGTGCCTTCGTCTAATACCACCATGGAAACTGAAATTCCGGCTATTTTACGTGCCCGTGAAGCCATGTTTGCCGAACGCTTTACATTTCACTCTAGCCGTATGCGTATGCAAAAAGTGACCAAAGACGAATTAGCTAAAATGGATTCTGACAGTGATCGCTGTGCTATTGAGTTGTCCGATGCTGATGTAGATGTATTGGGGTATGCCTGCTTAGTTGCCATTATGAGCATGGGTAAAGGCTATCACCGCATTTCGCAAAAACGTCTTCATCAATGCACGATAGATAACGGGCATCCAGCGCCGGTCGTGACAAGTGCAGGGGCTTTAGTTGATGGTTTACATGCAATGGGTGCCAAAAAAGTGTCAATTCTGACCCCATACATGAAACCATTAACACAGCTGGTTATCGATTACATCGAACATGAAGGTATTGAGGTGGTGGACAGTATCTCTCTAGAAATACCTGATAACCTTGAAGTTGGTAGACAAAATCCATTAGCCCCTGTTGAAATTACCAAAAAACTGAACACTAATGTGGACGCCATTGTGGCATCAGCTTGTGTACAGATGCCTTCGCTGCCTTCAATTCAATTGATAGAAAATAGAGTGGGCTTGCCTGTCTTGTCATCATCCGTGGCAACGACATATATGATGCTAAAAAAATTGGGATTAGATACTCGAGTTGATGGCTTTGGCTCACTGCTTAGTGGCAGATTTTAGTTAAATTATGTTAAGAGTTCGGTTTCCTTCTGCTACTCTGCTAGCTTCTAACGTGATAAAACCAGAAGCTAAAAAAGAGGAATTGATGCCTAAATCGAAAGTCTTCGTTGATAATTACCTGCCCGCTCTGCTGGGGCAGGCATGGATGTTGGTTTCTTCTGAATTTCATGCGGTTGTGGAAGCTAACGGGTTATCCGTGTTGGAATGGCGGGTGCTTTCTACATTGGCGAATAATGGTTCGATGGGGATCACCGAGTTATCGCAAAAAACAGTCAGCAAGCAACCGACTATTACGCGGGTTTTACAGCGATTGGAGCAGCAAGGGCATGTAATCCGCCATAATAATCATTCAGGGAGTGACCGACGCGTGACATTAGTCAGTGTAACTTCGAGTGGAGTGGAGTTAGTGGAAGGATTATTGGTTGCCGCAGAAGAGCATGAAAGGCAGGTTTTAGCACCATTAGGCGCTCGTAAAAGCAAAATGCTCAAACAAGTTTTACAAGAATTAATTGATAGACATAGCCCAGAAATCAAATAGATAAACTCCATCGAAATACTAGGATTCATCTGTTTTTGATGAGTATGAGGATTTTATAGACCGAAAAATTATTAAACCCTTATAAAACACTAACATATTCATCATAAATGTAATGTGTTGGAAATTAAGTAATATTCTGTAACACAATGATTGCTATCGTAGTTTTTGATTTATTTTATTTTTTTTCTAGAGCATAAATTGTCACTTTACATTGATTTGATTTATCTATTTACTGCAAATCAGATAACTAAGATAAACCATTATGGAGCACTCAATGTCGGTAGTGACACTTGTACTCGTTTTTTTACTTGCAGTCGTCGTGAGCGTGTTCGTTTCACGATTACTTAAAGACATTATTCCATTACCTATTATCCAAATCGCGTTAGGTGCTGCCTTATCGTTTTATGGGTTTACAGTGGAATTTGAACCTCATCTGTTTCTATTTTTATTTATTCCTCCATTACTGTTTCTTGATGGCTGGCGCATTCCAAAAGAGGCGTTATTTCAAGAAATTAAACCAATTATATCTCTGGCGATCGGTCTGGTTGTTGTCACAGTGATTGGAATGGGCTTCTTTATTCATTGGTTGATTCCAACGATTTCTCTGGCGGTTGCATTTGCGCTGGCGGCGATTCTTTCGCCGACTGACCCTGTATCTGTATCCGCAATGACAGTGAATTCACCATTACCTTCGCGTATGGCGCACATTTTAGAAGGGGAGTCCTTACTCAACGATGCAACAGGCTTAGTATGCTTTAGCTTTGCGGTTGTCGCGGCACTGACAGGTGAGTTTTCTCTAACTTCTGCCGCAGGGCAATTTGTACTGGTGGCATTTGGCGGTATTGCGATTGGTTTATTAGTGGCATGGGCTATAGGTTGGTTAAACCAATTCTTGGTTAAGCGTACTGGTGAAGAACCTGCCATCCAAATCATGATTAGCTTATTAATGCCATTTACAGCCTATTTACTTGCTGAGCATTTGCATGTTTCTGGGATACTTGCCGCGGTCGTTGCAGGTATTGCGATGCACTATGAAAAAATTGCTGGGCGTATGCAAGCCGCAACACGTATGCAAAGTAAGGCAGTTTGGGATACAGTGCAGGCGGGTCTTAACGGCATGATCTTTATCCTACTGGGTGAGCAGTTACCGGGAATGTGGACGAATATGCCACAGGTCGCTGAAGCAGCAGGTGCTAGCCACCCTTGGATGCTATTTGTGTATGTGGCAGTGATTACCATTGCATTAGGTGCATTGCGTTTTGCTTGGGTATGGATATCAATGACATTGACGGTGTTTCATCATCGACGTCGTGGAAAACAAGCGGATGAAGTGCGTATTCGTATGATGGCGGTGATGGCAACAGCGGGTGTGCGCGGTGCAATTACATTAGCGGGTATTTTGACCTTACCACTGTTGATGCCAGATGGTTCGTTATTCCCTAACCGTGATGTGGCAATCTTTCTCGCGATGGGAGTCATTTTATGTTCCCTGTTAATTGCGAGTATTGCTTTACCTATTTTAACCAAAGGGTTAGTCCAAGATTTACCCTACGATAACGACGAAATTCGTGCTCGTTTGGCGCTAAACGAAGCGGCAATGGCACATATTCGTGAGTTAATGAATCACCCTTCCGAGGATGTGGATGAGATTGCGATGCGTACCGAAGTCGGTGCTCAGTTGCTCGAAATCTATGGTCGTCGTTTAGATAACTCCGATGAAACTGAATCGGATGTCTTTGACTTACACCGTATGATCGAAATGGAACGCTCGATGTCTAATTCCGCTCTTAAGGCGAAGCGTGAAGCCTTATACCAAATGCGTAAAGGAAAAAACATCAACGAACGAGTGTATCATCGCTTACGTGATGAACTTGATTTAAAAGAAGAAACATTAAATCACCATAAAAGTTCAAAACACTGATTCATGAAATGTTGACTCTAACGGCTTAAGATACTTAAGCCGTTTTTACATCATCATTGAAATATATTTTATTACTGATAATGTATTTTCTAATTCTATTGAGGAAAAAACTATGTCGCAGCATGCCGCTCATTTAATGATTATGATGACCATCACTTAACTGGTGGGAGTCTGTGACATCCTCAACCCGCCAGATAAGGCGGGTTTTTTGTCCTTGTCTGGTTAACTTTCCACAAGGAACTATCAATGAATCTTCTCGATAATACTCAAAAACATACCCAAGATCTTGAAGCCTTAATTGCCAGCGCAGATCGTGCAATCACAGAAGAAAATTTCAGTTATTTAATGAATTTCTATTCTGAAAATGGCGCATTAGTGGTGAAAGATGGCTTGCATGTCCATGGAAAAGAGAACCTCCAGAAAGCCTTTTCTACTATTGCAGAATTTTTTAATCATACTCTGCAAGTTTCCCAAGGTGCGGTGAAAGTCATTTTTGGTGAAGACTGCGCCTTAGTGCTCGCTGAGACTCTTTTAAGTGCACAAATGCAGGATGGCACCGAATTTAATACGGCGCGAGAAGCCACCTACGTTTTTAAACTGATTGAAGGCAAGTGGTTATGCGTGATTGATAATTCCTATGGCACATCATTGCTGAAATCGTAAAGCTCAATCATGGCTGCTGAGTCTATTTTTGTTGGTATAGAACAGCGAAATTCAGTTTACGTAATCAATGGTTTTTTATTGTAATTATTGAGTTTTGCTGTTGTGTTTGAAGTTAGCTCTAAGGTTTATACTCGAGTGAAGAATAACAGTAGAGGATATCTTTTATGTCAATTTTCAGCTGGTTATTTAATCTCAGTAAACATCGCGGCGGCGCTAAACACGGTGGCCAATATCAAAATAATTCAAGGCATGGTAGCGATTCTAAGCACAATAACGGTGATAAACACAATTACCAAGATAAGCACGGGTATGGTGCGAAACTGGGGGAGGGTTATCAATACGGTGACCGCCAAAACGCGGAAGGAATAATCTGCCCACAATGCCGCAGTATCGTCAGCCTAAATGCGAAATTTTGCAGCGAGTGTGGAACGGCAACTTAGGAAAATAGAAAAGGTATTCCGAGTTCAGGAGGAAGCATGATTGCATCGTTTTTTTCTCAAAAAAATCATTACCAACTCTATATTAAAAATTTTATTGCATCACCCGCCTCGATGGGAACAGTGATGCCATCATCTCGCTGGTTATGCTATGCAATAGTTAGCAATATAGATTGGAGAAATTGCATAAAAATTGCAGAGATCGGTGCGGGTAATGGTGTAATGACGCGTTACATTGCAAATGAAATTCCTGAGAAATCGAGTTTGGAGCTCTATGAAATTAATCGTGATTTTATTGCTATTTTAAATCAGATTGAAGATCCCAGAGTAACAGTTAAACCCTGCTCAGCTGAATATTTACGTGGCGATTATGATCTGATTATTTCAGGGCTCCCTTTCTTGTCTCTACATAAAAAAACCAGTATGCGAATCTTGAAAAAGGTACGCCAAAGCTTGCTCAAGAATCACGGTAGGCTGGTGCTATTTCAGTATACACAAGGTTGCGAGCGGTTATTTTCTCGTTATTTTTCATTTACAAAAGAGCGGGTATATCGAAATTTCCCACCTGCTTGGGTGTATACCTGCGTACCCAAATAATGGGTTTTAAGACCAGCGTAATATGTGCTGGTCTTAGCCTCTATTGATTATTTAGGGCGATACATTTCGAGTTTTTGTTGCTCTTCAATCCAGTAATAATCAGCCGGTCCCCCCGCCCGCATCAGAGGTTTTTGGCGGGCACTGTTATATAAGCCTTGCTCTAAGGTAGCTTCATCGATATGCACCATCACGACTTCTCCCATGACCATCCACGTATCCAGTAGGCTACCATCTGCACGCTTTAATTGCTGATATTCAGTGACCACACACTCCATGGAAACAGGCGTTTGGGCGATGCGTGGAGGAGTCACCAGTGTGGATGGCAAAGTAGAAAGCTGCGTGAGGTCAAATTCACTTTCTCCATGAGGTAGCATGGCGCTGCTTAGGTTGATCTGCTGAGCTAATTCGAGGGTCGCAAGATTATAAACAAACTCTCCCGTTTCTATTGCGTTAGTGACAGAATCTTTTTTTCCAACACTGGAAAAGACCAAAATAGGCGGAGAATAATTAAAGATATTGAAAAAACTATAAGGTGCAAGATTCGTTCTACCTTGCTTATCACATGTGGAAATCCAACCTATAGGGCGAGGAGCGATCAATGAGGGAATAGGGTCGTGGGGAAGACCATGACCTTGTTGTGGTTGGTAGCTATAAAATTGAGTTTGCATTATTGGCTCCTTTTTTCATTATCCTAACGGATTAATTTATTTCAGTTAATATTTAAAAATGAAAAATGCATCATTTGTATAGTTTTAGCATGATATGGATAAAATAGGTTTTATTATTGATTGATAGGTTTCGATTTCCTTTTAGTGCTCTTTTTTAAATTATATTTTAAATCTTATGGGTTGAATTTATGTAACGCATATAATGTGTAATTTTAGGTTGTTTTTTATTTTTAATTAAATATTGTATTTTTAATTTTGATATTTTTAATTAAAACGAAAGTTCTTTTTTGGGCGTTTTTTTAGTGTCATTTTCAAAAATGAAAATAGTTTATTTTTATTAAAGATAATTGATGTTTTTTTACAGCTTTTAGTATGTTTAATTATTAGATATTTAAATTATTACATAATTATATAATGCATATGTAATTATGTAACTTTTTGATAAATATTGGTATGTTTAATTTTTTCTAGGTTGAAGGTGATCAATAAAATTAATTTGATAGGTATTAACTATTAAATAATATAATTTCGATCGATATAAACGTATTTACAGATTTATTTCTTGTATCTATATTTTAATCAATTAATTTCCTGCACTTTGGATATATCCATTTTTTATTTAACTATTTGCTCAATGATATGGCTACCTTTGAGTAAATGAAATTAAAGCTATTTAAATTTGGTTTTAATATTATGAAAAACAAATATCGACTACGTGAAGAGGTTGGTTCATTTATTAGGGAGGCTAGGCTTAATTGTTCACTGACTGGTGAGGAATTAGGTCGGATGCTCCATATTAGTCAACAACAAATATCCCGATATGAACGTGGTATTACGAGTGTGAGCATTGAAACTCTTGATGCCATATTAAATAAATTAGGCAAAGATTGGTCTGACTTTTTTTTTAAAGTTATAGCCAATTATTCAGATGAAGTAGCAGAAATAAAACTACAAGATAATTTTTTATTTCAAGATAAAAAATCAAAATATTCATATTACGATAAATTGAAGTTCAGGGCATTACATGAGCTTTAATACCCAATAATGATATTTAACATGTTGTTCTCTCCATTAATTATTTAATGGTGTTTTGCATTTCTCTCATCTTTAAACGAAAGGAAAGTCATTCTATGAAACTTAATCAGTTAGCAACCATGACGCTGCTGGCAGCATCGGCGACTTCTTTTGGTGTTATGGCGGAGAATACCGGTACGGTGAATTTTATCGGTACAGTTGTGACTTCGCCCTGCAATATTGCTCAGTCTTCTTTGAAACAAACCATTGATTTTGGTCAGCTTTCTCGTCGAGGCTTAGAGAATGGTCGCAATGCGGAGGTGGATTTTAATATTGAATTAACGGGATGTGATTTTTCAGATTACACCAAAGATGCCGCAGGAACACCTGCGGTAGTGAAAAGCATGGAACTGGTTTTTACAGGGCAAAATTACGCGGATGCGGGTAATACCTTGCTCTCAACGTCTGCTGGCAATGCAAATAACGTGGGGATTGGTATTGATGGTTTTGAGTTTGGTAAAGCCAAAGATATTTTTTCCCGTATTATCAATAAGAAGGGTGATAACACTTTAACGTTCAAAGCATTAGCTAAAGCCATTGATACGAATAAAGATGTCGCTGAAGGTAAATTTAGTGCCGTAACTAACTTCCGCATTACTTACCAGTAAACATCTGAGTCTACCGCTGGCATTCGCTGGCGGTATTACGACTGAGTTGAGGGAGGAAACTGTGATTGTTTATCGATGGGTCACTCGCCAATTAGCACAATTGATAATGGTCAGTATTCTGGTATACCCAGTCATTTCAGGGGCTGAAAGCAAGAAAAAAATTGAGCTTAATGGAAGCGCAACTCTCAAAGGTATTGTGATTGCGACACCGTGTTCGGTTGTGATGCAAAATAGGTTCCAAACGATTGATTTCTCGCCGCTAGCTATCACGATGCTCGGGACTAAATTGCAACGTGAACAGCATAACCAACCTTTCATTCTTGAGTTAAGAGATTGTGGAAGTCTTTATTCTTCGCTTGATGTTAAAACGTGGTCTATTCGCTTTATGGGACAAACCGCGGAACACATTAATGGGTTTGTCTTGCAAGGAGCTTCGCGAGGTCTTGGGGTTTCGGTACTGGATAATCGTTTAAATGCATTGGTGCCGGGTCAATATTATTCTTTGTCAGACAATGTGTTACTGCATGATAAATCAGAGAAAACGCTCTTTTTACAGTACTTTTTACGTTTGGAGCTGACAGGAGAACCGATTCAAGCGGGTAACTATCAAGGATTAATCCGCTTTTTCATCGATTATCAATAAATTGCAAATAAACATAATCTCGAAATTCCTTTCGAGAGGGGCACACTCGTCGCATTTGGGGTGGTATAGGGCATGATGTTCAAACATAGCAAACTAAGACTGGCGATTTTATTAGCGTTAAGTATGGGGATCGGAAATGCGCATGCTGCTGAATTTAATACGGATGTATTAGATGCTGAAGATATTAGTAACATTGATATGAGCCAATTCTCGGTCGCTGGATATGTTCCACCAGGTGACTATATCTTGACCGTCTTTGTGAATGGTCAACGCTTAGGGGAACCTCGAGATATCGCTGTTTTTGATGAGAAAAATACACAGAAAACGTTATCTCAACAAGTGTGTCTTGCACCTCAGTTGCTGGGATTAATGGGACTCAAAAAATCAGCAGAGGAAAAAGTCACACTGTTTCGCGATGACCAATGTTTGAATTTTTCTGCACTTTCGGGCGTTCAAACTAAAGTCGATTTACCCACAATGTCTCTGAAAATGACGATCCCACAGATGTGGATGGAGTATCGAGATCCTTATTGGATCCCGCCTAAGTATTGGGAAGAAGGGATCAATGGTGCGTTTGTGGATTACAGCGCGAATGTGTCTGCAACAAAAGAAACCGAAGGGGATAAGCGTATTTATTTATCTGGCAATGGGACATCTGGGATCAATATTGGTGCTTGGCGTTTACGTGGAGACTTTAGCGGGACTTATCAAGAACAGCATGGTGGAGTCTATTCGCAAGAGAAACATAATTTTGATTTTAGTCGGTTATATGCATTTCGTTCATTGAAGGACTCCGCGGCACTGCTCACCTTAGGGGAGAACAATTTTTATTCGGATGTATTTGATTCTTGGCAGTATACGGGGATTGCCGTTGAAAGTGATGATCGCATGTTGCCGCCAAAACTGGTGGGGTATGCGCCTGAAATTATCGGGGTCGCAAAAACGAATGCCATTGTTATTGTGCGTAGTCAGGACCGAATTATTTCAGAAACTTCAGTACCACCGGGTCCATTTCGTATTCAAACCTTAGATAGTGGGATCCGTGGTGTGTTAGATGTGACGGTGCGTGAAGAAAATGGGGAAGAGAACAAATTTAGCCTTAGTACGGCTTCATTACCTTATTTAACGCGTCCTGGACGGATAAATTATAAAGCTGCGGTGGGGAAAACACGTTATGACAATCGACATTTAACGGGAGATCCCGTCATTAGTGGTGAATTGTCATACGGTGTATCAAATGCGTGGTCGCTTTATGGTGGTACTCAGCTTAATGCGTATTATCAAAGCGCGGCATTAGGGATTGGTCGAGATCTGTTTTCTTTCGGGGCTGTTGCTGTAGATATTACGCAATCCTTTGCTGATTATTCTGATGATGACAAGGGGCACTTACAAGGGCGCTCTTATCGTTTTAATTATGCAAAGTCATTCGATGATTTACGAACAGATATTACCTTTGCAGGTTATCGTTTTGCAGACAAAGAATATCGCACGTTAATGCAGTATATGGATGAGGATCGAACGGGGCAGACACCTCGCGCAACCAAGGAAAACTACCAAGTTTATTTAAATAAATATTTTGATGATTTTAATCTGTCATTAAATTATCAGTACAGCACTTATTGGCAGGATGATCCTCAAACTCAATATGGTTTATATGCCAATACCAGCCTCAGTTTTCCATCTCTTTCTCAATACAACGGCAATATTGCACTTTCTGCGACGCGAACCGAGCGAAGTAATGGCTATGAAGATGATGCGATTAACCTGTATTTGACCATCCCGCTATACAGTGGGCATAGCCTCACGTTCTCCGAGCTGTATTCTCGCTCAAATAAACAGAACCAATATAACCATAATGTGGGGTATAGCGGTTATGGGGAGCGGGATAACTATAGCCTGACGATGGGATATAACCATGGTCAAGATATGGATAGCCAAACGAGTTTTAGTGGTTTTTATTCTCGTGACCTCTCAGATGCCAACGTCTCGGTTAATGGCAGCTATGTACCGCATCAATATCGTAGTGTTGGCGCCTCCATTAAGAGTGGGATAACGGTAACGGGTAAAGGAATTGCGTTACACCGTTCTGCGCATGGGGATACACGTCTTATGGTCGAAACCTCGGACATAAGTGGTGTTCCTCTGAATCAAGGGGTGACGAAAACGAACCGTTTTGGCTTAGCGGTGCTCCCAAATATGAACAGTTACCGTAAATCTACGGCTTCCATCAACACCAGCAAATTACCCGATGACATTGAAGCATTGAATGCAACCAGCGATATCACATTGACGAAAGGTGCTATTGGCTATCGCAGCTTCCCTGTTATGAAAGGCGAAAAATTGTTCTCAGTGATTACGTTACAAAATGGCAAAAATCCACCTTTTGGTGCCAGTGTACGTAATGAGGCAAATCAAGAGTTAGGAATTGTGGGGGAGGATGGCGTGACGTGGCTGGCTGGCGTCGTAAGAAAAGAGCCTTTATGGGTCTATTGGCACAGCCAAAAACAGTGCCAGTTAACTTTGCCTGACTCGTTAAACACCACGTCGTCAATGCTGTTATTGCCATGTGAAAAATAACGGAATATTTCATCGTACCTATCTTATGAGGTTGATTATGTTTAATTTTAAATCAATTTATGCTGCATTGATAAGCTTGCTAATGGTTATGTCACAGGCTTCCTACGGTGCAGTGACACTGGATCGAACGCGCATTGTTTTTCCGGGAAATGAAAAATCGATTAATGTGCGTATTTCCAATGATAACCCTGAGGAGGCGTATTTAGCGCAAAGTTGGATTGAAGATTTACAAGGCAAGAAACTTACCCAGGGCGCTATTCTTGCGACTCCACCATTACAACGTGTGGAAGCCAATAGCCACAGTTTGGTACGCTTGAGTAAAACACCTTTATTGAGCCAGCTACCTGATGATAGAGAATCGGTTTTCTATTTTAATCTGCGGGAAGTTCCACCAAAATCTACCGAAGAAAATACTCTGCAAATTGCGCTCCAGTCACGGGTGAAATTGTTCTATCGCCCTGAAAAAATTCTAGAGATGTCCCAGACGAAATGGGCTCATAACATCACTTTACTGAAAACGGCGAAAGGCTACCGTTTGAATAACACCACCCCCTTTAATTTAACGGTGATTGGCATTGGTAATAGTAAAAAACAGTCGGAAGAGAGCTCATTCGAAGTCGTCATGGTGGCACCAAAATCCACTTTTGATATCACCACGCATTCACTCACAACACCGTATCTGACCTACATCAATGACTATGGTGGTAAGCCAACATTGGCATTTCGTTGCAAAGGAGACACCTGTACCGTCTCTGGAGAACAGTAATTTTACGAAGACATTGAGGGGGAAAATCGGATGAAAATGATCCGGCTAGGATGCGCAATTATCACCATGGCAATGACGACGGGGGCGCTAGGCGATAAATTTTTAGGCAGTGTGCCACCCACTGAATCACATTATGAATCCCCCCACATGGGGTGGTTTTTGGTTAATGCCACGTTATTTAATGCGCCATGCAGCTTAGCAGTAAAGGAGAAGCCCGTATTGACTCAATGCGGTGCTGGCTCAGCATTCAGTGAAAGCGACAGTGGAGCAAAAACACCCGCAATGTTGTTAGTGGTGGATGCTGCGACAGGGAAAAGAGTGGTTCATTCCTCTGTTAACTTGGTGAATGGGAATAATACAGTGCAGCTACCGAATACCATCGATCCAGCTCATTTACTGAGATTGGAGGTGAGCTATGAATAAGCTAACACTATTTTGGTGGTTACTTGCGCCGCTTTTTTGGAGCCTTTCTGGACGAGGATATGCCCAGTTTTTGGATGTGGAGTTTAGCGGTGAATTGGTTCATTTGTCTTGCAAAGTCAGTGCGGGTTCAGTGAAAAAAGAGATTCAGCTTGAGGCGTTACGCATGCAGTCTCTCAATCAAGGAGACGTGAGCGAAATAACACCGTTCTCCATTGAAATTGACCATTGCCAGCAATCAGACATGGGGAAGTTAATCAAAATGACGTGGCATGGAACGCAGTTAGTGGATATTGATGGGCATAGTTACCTTATTACTCAAGGTGATAGCGATGTGGTGCTCGGTCTAGTGGACAGCGCAGGTAAACCGATTATTTGGGATGAACCCATTGATGTGGGGCATGTATCAGTGGTGAAAGATGAGCAGTCTCTATTATTTGGCGTTGTGGCGCGTAAGCCCCCATTTGGTTACGTCAATGCAGGGAATTTTTCTGGTTGGGTTACTTTTTCCGTGGAGTATGAATAGTGAAACAAATCAATAAAGTAAAAAACTATTGGTGTGGTTTGCTGTTACTCATTTCACCAATAGTTTATGGGGATGTTTTAGTGAATGTCGCTGCGACGATGGTGGATCCGGCTTGTCATGTTCGTAGTGAAGATGGCAGCTCTCCTCTGCAAATTAATTTTGGTGTGGTTGAAATCAATGGCGCTCCTGAGGTTTCGTTAACCAAAGATTTTCCCGTGTATATCAGTGGATGCTCAGGGAGAAAAACGCTGTCAGTGTTACTCAACCCGAAAGGCTACGGAACTGAGGAGTATCTCGGTAGACATATTTTGTCAACCAGTGCGAAAGGGCTGGGGATCCATTTTCTTGATGTCACTGATGGGCAAGCGATTCCTTTAGAATTAAATCAATTACAGGCGCTCACCCCTCAGCCCATAAGTACGACCGAACACCGGATTGACCTACAAGCACAGTTGGTGAATACACGACCATTAAACCAGCTCCCTGCAGGGAGATTCACATCTGCAATGATGATTTCAGTCACTTATAACTAGTGGGAAAACCAATATGTTGAAGATTAGGCTCATAGCATGGGCATGTTGTTTGGTTGGTGGGCTTATATTGTCAATGATGGCGAAAGCGGATTATGCCGCACAAATCATTGATCCCAATGGCGGTTATACCATACGGGTGAATAACAACAGTACACTGGCGGATCACCCTGACGTCGGCTCTGATGGTCAAAACTACTACCAAGTTGGTGAACCCTTTGTCATCGATAGCAACCGTGCTGAACCTAAAGGTTTGGTTAAGTGTATTGGGCGACGTTGGGGAAGTACCAGTACACAAATTTTGCCTTCAAATGCTTTTCATCGGCTATTTATGTATGTGCCTGAAACGGGGTTTTCTCTCGGAGGACTCAAAGCTTATCGGCTAAATGCCAACTTAGTCATGACAGTAGAAGCTGACATGATGGAATGGACCAACCGCAGCTCTGGAGTTTGTTCAATGGCGAGTGAGGAGACTGTATTTGATGTTCCAAGGTTTGATAACCATTTTCCTATCACGATGACGTTTTATATTAAAGAGCAGATTATTGATGGGCAGCTAGTGATTAGTGAAATGCCCTTAGCAGGCTATGTACGGGCATTTACGAACCCAAAAGTGGCACCGCCTTATGATAGTTGGTCACTCAATGAATCTTCAGTTCCCCTACGACTAGCTGCATCGCAAATTAATATTGGTGCAAAGTGTTCTACCAGTACCAGCAGTGGAGAAAAAAGTGTATTGAATTTACGCCATGGGCAATTAAACAGCCTGCAATATGACAACCGTGCTAGCGGTCAAGTCACTTACCATTGTCTCTTTCAATCCTCCACAAAAGTGCGTTTACGTTTGGATTACACACAAGATGACGATCCACAAAAGCGTTTACCTATGACGAATGGGGATAACGATACGATCTACAGCGAATTGGTGATCACCGATCTTGAAACCGGGCAATCTGGTAAAGAAATCAAAGCCGAAATTCACAGTATGAAAGAGTTTGAAATTAGTAGTCACCTGCAGGGAGAAAATGCGCAAGCTGGTGATTATCAAGGATCCGCGTGGCTAATCGCCACACTGGATTAGCGCTATTGCTCAATACGTTGAATAAAGCTTGAGGGAGATTGTCCTAACCATTTTTTGAACATAGTCGAGAAGGATCCTACATTGCTATAGCCCAGATCGAATGCCACTTCCGTGATCGACTTACCCGCTGAGATCCGGCTAATTGCATTGAGTAAACAGGCTTGTTGTCGCCAGTCAGAGAACGACAAGCCTGTTTGCGCCCCAAAAAATCGGCTAAACGAGCGCTCACTTTTATGTAATTTTGCTGCCCAATCTTGGGGTAGTGAGGTTATTTGCGGTGATTTTAAAAACGCTTTGCATAAGGTCGCGAGGCTTTCATCACGAGGAATTGGTGCGAAAAATGGTAAGGGTTCCGCCCGAGCCACTTCATGGAGAATCAACTGTATAAGCACGCCATCGCGCCCAGTGAGGTCATACTCCAGTGGAACATCAACCGCTTCAAGTAGCAATTGACGCAATAGCGGTGTGACGCGTAGGACTTCACACTTATTACTGTTACGGGGCGCGGCAGCAGGCTCGATATATAAACTGCGGGTGCTGACATTTAGCATACGCGTTTCATGAGCGGTATTTTGAGGGATCCACACGCCGCTATCGGGAGGGATCACCCATTCACCATCCTCAGTGCTCACCTCAATTAATCCAGTGGCACCATATAGAAACTGTGCGCGTCGATGCTTGTGGGAATTCAATAGCACATTGGGTAGGTAGTCGGTACCGAGTGCTAAAACATCGCGTGGAACGTGATCAATAGTATTAAGTGGAATATTTCTCATTGGTTGTGTTCTTGTCGAAATCGTGATGGCTGAAATTCAAATATTCATCATTATTTTTCGAATATAGGCAATTTTTATTGACATAACCACATGTTTTACGTGGTTGGCTGAAATTCCAATGCCTTTGGCGGTTTTTCAAAAGTTGGCTCAGTAGGAAATGTTTACCCTAACTCGGCTTGGTACCTAATTGATGCTCATTGTATGGTTTACGAGGCTACCTTGATCATTGATATACACCGCAATAAGTTTACCATTTTGCCGATGACTCCCTTCTAGCTTTTCGGTTGAATACGGTGGGATCATAACGCTTTTCGCGATGGGGGTATTTTGGCTATTTTCATAATAGAGCTGTGAAATATTCAAAAAATAAGGGGTAGGGTTTTTAATCGAAAGCTGATTCTCGGAATGTGAGGCACTCACGTTATTGATAAATGACTCTACGCCACTGGCAAGCGCTGTGGGTCGATAAAAAATTTTGATACGAATTTGTAGCGCTAACTGAATAATATTCATCCCTTCTTTATTTTGAGGTTTTGGCGAGATATCAAGTACATTCAGGTAAAAAACAGACTCTCTATCTTGCGGTAAATCCCCACCAATAAATCGAATCCGTAATTGCGCGCCTTCATGAGCGGCGATTTTGGTCACAGGCGGCGTCACAATAAACGGCGCCTCTGTTGTTTCAGGGGTGGAATGGATATTGCCCTCATCAACCCAACTCTGTACTAAGCTTGCTTGTTCACTGTCATTAATGGTTTGAATATTGGCTGATTTTTGGTCGCTTAAGTAAATCAAACGCGTTTTTTTGAGTATTAAGCTCGCGTGCGTCTGTGAGCTGAGAAGGAGCAACATTAAACTGTAAATAATCCCTTGAATATGCCGCATTTTTTCATCCTTCTAATTATAAGACATGACCACTGTTGCGGTGCTGGATACAGGACCTTGCGTCACGATGGCTGGGGTATAAGGGTAATAATAAGCCCCCATATTGAGGGTAAATGATGGGGAAATCGGACTCCCTTTTGCGACACTGAAAATAGAGGTTGCGGTATTTTGTGCAGCCACGCTATCGGAGAGGGTAATTGGGTTGGTGGGATTACTTGCAGTGACCAATCGGAAACCTACACCTGCGGCGCCTTGGCTGGCAGTATTATTCATGGTGGTTTTATCTGTTGCGAGTAAGCTGCTGCTGGATAAGAAAATCTTGATGTCCCTTGATGCATTACCTCCTGCCAGAAAATCTTGACAGGTAAAATTGAGATTAAAGGGCGTATAACCCGCGCGTGTTGCTGATTTGACGGTACTGATACTGACGGGGGGCAGAGTCACCACTAACCCTTGGTTAGCAAAGTTACACGTGGTGGTGATTGGGTTATAGGTGACTTGAACGGGTTGTAAGTAAATATCATCAGGTTGAGTGGTCCAATTGAGTCCAAGCAAAAACGCGAGGAGTCTGGTAACCACATCAATAAGCCATTGTACAAGACCTAAAGTGGATGCATCCGAAGCAAAAACAACGGGGTTAATGGTTATACTGCTTCCTGCAATTTCAACATAATTTGAGCTCGGTTTGACGGTCACAAGGGTAAATTGTATGGTGAAATTTACATTGAGTTCATTGGCATTGTGAGAACCGACAGATAGGTTTGACACATTGTTTTTTTCTAATTTGGTGACGGTCACTTCTACTAATTGTTTACCTCCATTAAATCCCACCGTTGCTTTGCGACCTTGAAATGGTGAGGCAATACCAACGACATTAGGGAGTAGTCCATTATTGGTACAAGTAAATGTCCCGGAAAATATGGTTCGAGAGTCTTTGGCCACGACAGTCGATGAGTTGCTTAAATCGTTTGATATATCAAACGTAATCGGGGACGCCGTGACTGTTGTCGCTTGTCGACAGTTCGCAGAGGCATACTGGCTGACGGCAAGTAAACTGGAAAATAATAATGCCAATGTGGTTTTTTTCATTGGATGTTCCTTTATTGACAGCGGTTTTTACCTTTATCCATCGTGTTAATTGGTTGATGAATGACGCACTCTTTTTCCCCTTTCAGCTTGACGTGTAAGGCTGAAGGTAGTTGATCACTCTTGAGGTACAACACGCCAGATTGCCCTACATATCCAATACTTTGCTGTTGTGGATCCACAACTTCTGTACCGAATGGCAGGCTATGACCATCCGTTTTTTCACCACGTAAAATAAAGGTTTGTCGAGTGTCTGTTTCTAACTTGATATAGTTCACTGCGCCTTGATACGGGCTGATGTTCGCCATATTTCCGAGCACTTCAGCGCCAGCCGTGTTTTCGGTATCAGAAAGGGTATATGAGTTAGCGCGATAAGGGGTGCTGTTGGTCACGAGCACCACACCGCGCTGATTGGTTAGCGTGGTTTTATCGTCATTAACCATCATATTATCGGCCATTGGGGCATCAATGATAGTATAGGTATCCCCGGTATCACCCGATAAGGCGATATGGCTAGGGATAGCAACCAAGGTACCTCTGGCACCTAACCCTGCCTGACGATAATCATTCGCTTCGGTATAAGAACCGGATAATGTGGTGTAAGGGTGTTTATAGGTAATATTTCCACCGAGGACATTGTTACCCCCAGACTGATTCGTGCCTGTCACGGTGTAATTAACTTGGTTATCTTTCCCCGCGATGCCACTGACACTCATGGCAGTTTGTTCATAGTGAGAATCAGTAAAATAGCTGCCTAAGCTCACGTTAGCGCGTTTTTCGAATAGGCTAATGGGAACGCTGATATTCATATAAACGCGGGTTTCTTCTTTATTATCATAATTACGCACCCGTGATACAGATACGTTGTAGGAAATGTCGTTGTAGTTGTTGGCATAACCAACTTGATATTCTCGGCTACTGCCGTGAGTATTCCAGTAATCACGATGGGTTCCAGAAACAAAAACAGAGCCATAATTGTCGCCAAGTTGCTGATTCAAGTTAACGGTGAAGGTATTTTTCGCCCGTGAGCCTCGTAAGGCATCGAAGTTACTTAGCGAGAGATCGGAATTGTTATTATTATTGCCAATTTGGTTGGCATTTTCGTCTTGATATCGCTGCCAGGCTTTATAGTTATCATGAGAATAAATTGAATCGACAAAGCTATAGTAGCCGCTAGTGGAATAGCGGTATGTGGCGAGCGTTAAACTGGTCGAAGTGGCATCAATAAATTTACTGTAGGTTAAACGATAGCTTTGACCACTCTTATCTCCACTATCCAATTTAGTTTTGGCATGAGTGACGTCTGCGGAGATAGCACCAAAGCGAAAGTTCCAACCACTTCCAATGACGGCGGAATAATATTTCTCACTGAGTAGAGCGCCGGAATAGAGCGTCACTAAGTTATTCAAGCCGTAATGATATTCACCTTGAATAAATTTAGGTTGGTATGAGGTATTGTCGATTTTTGCTTGCCCAGCAAGAATGTTATAGTTGGAAACACCCTCTTTAAGCATGTCGGGTACGGCGGAGTAGGGAACAGAGAATGATTCTTTTCGACCATCCGCTTCTTGTATTACCACCAATAAATCACCGCTTCCCGCGCTAGGCTGAATATCGTTAAATGCGAATTCACCTGGCGGCACGTTTTCTTGATAGACCAAATACCCATTTTGATAAACGCTGACTAAGGCGTTGGTTTGTGCGACGCCCCGAATAATCGGCACAAAGTTTTGGCTTGAGTTTGGCAACATACCCACTTCCGTTGCGAGCATTATTCCTCGCATACGGATGCTATTAAATAGCGCCGTTGGTGTATAAAAATCGCCAGCCTTCAGCCCTGAGTTAATCTGGCTGATTGGGCGGTATACATAGCGGGTGTTATTGCGCCATTTTTGCGAGCCATGGGATGAATAGCGATAACTGGATTCATCACGAAATTGCCATGCACCTAAATTGACACCCGAGTTGAGGGTGGCATAGAAATTCTCATTATTTCTCTTTTCGTGTTTCTTCTCTTTATAAGTGTAATAGTTTGTATTATAAGCAAAAATAATGGCTGGCACGCCATGTTGCCACAAGCTGGGATCGACATAACCAGATTCAGATTGTTTAATCGACACTTGTGGAACTGTAATGTTTAGTCGTAATTCGCTGATTTTAAATTGGTAATGTAAATTGGGTGCCAGTGAGCTGAGTTGAACATATGCGTTATCTTCAGTCTGATCTGTTTGGTTAGGTGTGTTTTTTAAACCGAGCTTAGGGACATCACTTTGCGCAATGCTGATTTGCTTACCATTATCTTCAACATTGATGTCAAACTGTCCTTTCCAAACCTGATTAACATAGATGTCCGCAAGCTGTTTGCCCGCTGGAATTTGTCCATCCGAATAGAAACGAGAAATATCTCCTTTTGCAGATTCACCTACCAAAAGGGAGGTATCGAATTCATCTGCAAATGCATTTTTTAGATAAGTCTGTAGCCCTATTAAAATAAGGATGTAGAGATAATTTTCTTTTTTCATGATGGTTTCTTCTGTTAAAGCTGAAGTTTTTTAGATTTGAAAACACCATAGTCATCAACATAAGTCAGAATAAGATTGTTACCTTTTAACTGCTTTTTTAACGGCAGTGTTTTGGATGTGTGGGGTGGAACCATCTCTGAATCAACAAGCGTTGTTTTTTTATCTTCAGGCGTTGTAATAGCAGCAATTGTAAAGTGGTATTGGGAATTATTATTCACGACAATACCGTTATTATTTAGCTGGTAATTAATATTGTCCGTGATATTTTCAGGTGATTCAGTTAATCCCTTAGGTCGATAAAATAATTTTATTCTTGAACGCGCCGCTAATTGAATGACATTTTTCCCTTTCATTGAATCTGGCGCTTTAGGAATATCTAGGACATTTAAATAAAAAATACTTTCAACATTATCTGGAAGTTTTCTATCTGTTTTTTAATTTTTAATTGTTGACCTTGCAAACCCTCTATTTTGATAATAGGAGGATAAAGATAAAACGGTGCATCTGAATTTTCAGGTGTTGAGTTTATATTGCCATTATCAATCCAAGATTGAACTAATGACGGTGTTTTACTGTTATTAGTTAATTGCACGGACATGCTTTGTGCATCTTCAGGATATATAATTCTTGTTCCTGTAATAATAACGTTTGAAAATGTTTCTTTAGAAAATAATAAAAGAAGTAAGAATAATAATTTTATTTTCATAATAAATTCTCACTAAAAGCTAGGTTCAGAGGAACCTAGCTTGAGTTTATTGTTATAGATATGAAACGGTATAAACAACGTTTGATTGCAGCGCACCGACAGATGCGGCAGTCGCATTTGTTTTGTAGTAGCTAGCAATTAAGTTCAATGTTGCACCCGCAGCTGAAGTGGTATTGGCTGCGGTTAACTGAGTATCAAAGGTCGTATTTAATGGAATAGCAACGGTTGGTGATCCAGTCTGTGACAAGCTAAAGCCCACGTTACGAGCAACGGCCGGATCATTTTCGTTCACTGTTGTATTCATTAAATACAGGCCTGAAGGCGAAATATTACTTGAAGAGAAGTGAAGTTTTAATGTCCCTGCTGGCGTACCTCCACCAACAATTGCACAGTTTGAAAAGGTAAGCCCAAAGGCTTTTTGGTTTTTTGTAATAACTGTACTTGCCGTTGTTCCTGCATCAGAAGATATAATCGGATCTAAAGCAATCGACATATCAGCGCTGTTATTACCATTAATCGTACAGGTAGTATCACTAATTGCACCGGAGAAAGAAATAATACCTCCAGGGCTATTTGTGGCAGCAATTACTGAGCCAGATAACACGGATAAGGACAGTATTGATAGAGAAAGTATATGTCTAGGCATAATTAACCCCATCGAGGTTCTCGATTAATTAAAATAAGTGATTTTTTTTCGCGAGTCAGAATTGACTGGCTTTTTAAGCTTAGACAAGGTTTAAAGATCTTCAAGATATGTAAAGTGGAATTCTTGGGTTTATAAAGCCAATGATTTTAAATTTTTAGATTAAAAAACTGAATTTTTTATTTTTAATTATCTTATATACTGTTTTTTTGCTTATGATGAGTGATGTTGCTTAGTTAAGTATAGATAATATAAGGAAGATTTTATTTCTTATTTTTTTTATTTTATTTTTATTCTGGCATTTTTTGTTTTTATTTATCTTTAATATTTAAACAAGTAAAAAGAGTATTATGCTTTTTTAATATTTTTGTTTAATTAATTAAAAATTTATTGAGTGATTAATCTTGCTATTTATGTGGTTAATTTGTTGATGGGATATTTTTCAATTGAACTGCACATTGAATCGTTGGGTTCAAAAAATTAGTTCAAAAAAAGAGAGCATAAACGCTATTTTTGAATAAGAAATAGTGGATTAAAAATAACTAGAATTACCTTGATATAGATGAATAAAATGAAAATTAAAACAATTCTCATTTCTGATTTTTGAACCATAATGATAAGTAACATAACGTAGAGAGATGGGGTGCAAAATGGTCGGACTTTTCAATCGTTGTTTGTCACATGAAGACGCAGGAAAATTGCTGTTGCGCTTAGCTGTAGGTGGGTTAATGCTATTTCACGGAATGAGCAAGTTGCTAACAGGTGCGAGTGGCATCAAAGGATTGCTGGCGTCTTATGGCTTACCTGAATTTATTGCTTACGGCACGATTTTAGGGGAAGTGGTTGCTCCTATCTTCATTGTGTTGGGTATTTTGACTCGCCCTTCAGCGCTTTTAGTTGCTTTTACCATGGTTGTCGCGTGGTTAATGGTAGGGCTAGACAAAACCTTTTTATTGGATAAAACAGGGGCATGGGCGATTGAGAGTATCGTTTATTTCTTTGTGAGTGCGCTGGCGATTGCTTTTCTGGGGGCGGGTAAGTACTCCGTGGTGAAGAGCGAAAATTGGCGATAAATAGTGTTGAATAGTGAAAAGGGCATCGATATTCGATGCCCTTTTGTTTTTAATTAACTAAAATTTAGTCTCCATAAGGGGCTCTAAGATTTATTTAAGGTTGAAGGTCGTCAACGCAAATGACTACTCCTTCATTATTTGCTTTCATAAGCTCATAGCCATATGGATTCAATGCATGAGTTAGCGTTGTTGAGGTTTGCATATCAGCAAGCAAGAGAATCGGTTGTGTGTTAAGGACAAGTTGCTTTAAAAAATGCTGGTTGTCCCATTCATGGAAAACTCGTTCCCCAGCGTTACGTTGCATTACCCATGTTGTTCCGCTTACTAAAAGATCATCACGCTGAATTACACGGCTAGGGGTTTGGCAAACATTTATTGCTTTTTGCACCGAAAAGTTCCCCTTATTCTCATACCATTTTTTCAACGTAAAACGATACGCTACATTGCGTTTATAATTGGTGTGTGCTTTAGGCTTCCCTGTAAAGATAGGGAGCATTGCATTGATACCCTTTATTGGCGTTGGTTTGCGTAATAGGGTGACAATCCCTTCTTTATCAATAGATAACCAATCGATATCAACACTCCAGTCATAATCAGTTTGTTTACCAATCGGAGCGATAATTTGAAATTGCGCCCCAGCAAATCCAGTGTGAGGGAATTCATCATTCTCAGAGAAGATATGTTCTTTTCCAAGCGCTTTAATTTTTAATTTACCGTAGGTCACCACGGTGAGCTACGGTGTTGACCCTGAGTAATCAATGGAAGCGTTATCAAGATAAATTGTCGATTCACCCACCACAGGATTATTAAAGTTAGCGGTATATACGCCATCAGTGGTTTCAATCATGATACGGTCAATCTTTCCAGCAGTAGCTTGTATATGGGGTTTTTTCCCTTTAATTGCGACGCCATTTGCATCTTTTAACTCTAATGTCACAATGGCATTGGTACTACTGTTTTCATCAAGGTCATCTCTATTTACAGATAATTGACTCTTACCAGTGGCAAATACAGGTGTGCCCGCTTGTACTGTTAGGTTAATTGGGGCACTGATTTGGGTACCCACATTTGCAGTAATGACATAATTTCCACTAATAGAGAGGATCATTTCTCCTTTATATTCACCATTTTGCTCTTTCCATGTTGGCTGGTTTACGGTTCCATTTGCATTGTTTAAATGGATATCAGCCGGTTTTATCATGACGTTGTTTCCATAGATATCTTTCGTGCTTAATGTGAACATGACGTTTTCACCAAGCGTAATGTTGTTGTTATCTATGGCTAACTCAAGGCTATTGACATGTTGTATTTCCGTAAAGGGTTGAACGGTAATTTTTAGGATGTTATCGAGATTATTCACCTTAGCCGTTAACGTGTGCTCTGTGACTTTCTGCAAGTTTACAGAAACCGTATATATACCCGATTGCTTGCCATCTTCAGCCCAATTCGGTGATGTTAAGTTTTCAGGTGTATAGCTATTAGATAATGAAATATCTTTACTCAGTACGTTATTCACTCCGTTTCCATATTGATCTTTCAACGTTAAGGTGAGCACCGTTGATGTATTTGGTAAGACCTGAGTAACGGTCGCGGCAAGTTGTATTGAAGCTACTTTATCTTTACCACTTGGTGAATTAACGTGAATAGAGTTCATCTCCGTGAATTTATTCACTGTTACTATCAGTGGGGTATCACCGGCTTGGTTTAAAGCAAACTCTGTATGATAAGACCCATCTTGGTTGTCTACCCAGGTTGCGGTCTGAAGGGTTGACCCAATAAGGAGTTCAATATGCTGAGCTTCAACGCCAACCACACCATTATTGAACTTATCCATTAAGGTTAGTGTGAGTTTGGTTTTTTCTGCTACCTCAATTTTTGCTGGGGTTTGTAGGGCAATGGCTGCAACATTGCTATACCCTTTCAGTGGTTGTACATGGATTTGAAGCATTTTTGTTTGCCCATTGACGCTGGCAATCAAAGTGTGTGACTTCACTTTATCAAACTGCACATCTGTGATGTACGTGCCTAATGTTAAAGGTGATTTTACCCATTTTACTGAGGTTTTGATTTGTGAGTCGGTATTGGTTAAGTCAATATCTGAAGCTAAAACATCATCGACTTCGTTACCAAAACGATCCTGAACTTTTAGTGCAAGCTCTGTTTTCTCGCCAACGGAAATTGTATTTTTTCCAGTTGTTATTATAACTTGGCTGACATTGGCCGCGCCTTTGAGTGCATTGACAGTAATATCTGCGGTTGAAGTGCGTTGTTTATTAATCACTGCGCTTAACTTATGTTTTCCAACGAGTGTTAACGGAAGTGATGCTTTATAAATACCTGCGGAATCCATACGCCAAGCTAATCGACTGTTATCGATAGTTTCAGCTGTATAGCTATTTTCCAGCATAATATCCGAACCATTGACACCAATTATGAGATTATCGTATTGGTCTTTCAGCTCTAGCGTTAACTCCACATTGTTACCTGCATCCAAATTCACAATACTGGATGCTAACTTGGCTTTTGCCACTTTAGTACTTCCAACAGGTGCAGTGACTTCAATGGTTTCAATTCGGCTATTTTGCTGATTAACCGTCGCTCGAAGTGGGTAAACACCGACCTGCTTGATTTGTACTTGGGTAGTGTAAATACCATCCATGGCAGATAACCATTTCTTATCAATTTTGGCGTTTTTCTGTGTAAGGTGAATATCTCGGTTTTGAATATTGGTGACACCATTGTCTACCAAATCTTTAAGTCGTAGGGTTAATTCAGTGGTATCTCCCGCTTCTATTGTCGCATCTTTAATCGTCAGCGCCGTTGTATTGACATTGCTAGCACCACTTAGAGCCTTAATTTCAAGCGTTACTTTATTACTGAGAATATTTTTGACAATCGCCTGCACATCTTGCGAGCCTAATCTATTCATCAGTAAGTCAATCGAATAGCTTCCATCGCTGTGATCCTGCCATTGAGATATCTCACTTAAATTTGTTAATAGCTTTAAATGAGAATTCGCTCCGGTTAAAGGATTATTAAATTTATCCATTAAATTAAGTGTAACGGTGATTTTATCGCCAGAATCAACCATTTTTTTACTGCCGCTAAGCATTATTGTATCAAGTGCACCACGTTGCCCCGTCCTATCAACGGTGCTTAATGGGATTGGCATTGGGTTATTGATAGTCCAATTTACGCTTGCTAGCTGACCATTAACGGTCACTTTAACGGCATGTTGACCTTTCTGCTGTGCAGGAAGTTCCCCTGAGTATTGACCTGTATCGCCTAATTCAGTCAGTTGAATCGACTGAATAACGCCATCAATTTCAAGGGTCATATCACGGTTGAGAACGTTGTTAACAGGGTTTCCATATTTATCTTTCATGATCAAGGTAATGGAGGAGGTATGACCGGCATCAACGGTGGTTATTGGGGATATCTCCAATGTCGCAACTGAAGATGCACCTTGAGGAGGTGTGACCTGAAGAGTGGCATTGTGTGAGATATTATTGACTTTCACTGTGACAGTTTGCTTTCCAACGCTATTTAATGAGATCTGTGCGGTATAAATTCCTAAGTTGTTCATCTCAAGCCAAGTCGTTGGAAGGGGCGTGCCAGCGCTATTTTCTAAGGAAATATCAGCACTGTTGACTTGAGAAACTGGATTGCTGTGTTGGTCGTTGAGTTTCAATATCAGCGTAGCGGGAGTACCTGCAACGATGCTTGCCGTACTAGTTGATAGCTGAACATCACTGACTTGCTTCTGACCTACAGAAGAAATGGCATGAATGAGTACATTATCTTGCTTACTGTTAACGGTGGCTTTTAATGAATGAATGCCACCTTTAGTCACAGTTGTTTCCGCTGTATAGACACCTTTTTGCTGATGGTGCCATTGCAACCCGTTTAGTGCACTGCGCGTATTATCATCATTGATATTTATACTATTATCCAGTACATCGGTTACGCCATTATTAAACTGATCGAGCAGCGTGAGTTTGAGTTGAATTTTTTCGCCAACGACAAATTGTTTCGGTGTAGCATCAAGGTTAACGTGATGAACGTGAATAGCTCCTTTTAACGCGATAACATCGATATCAATAGAGGGGCTATTGGTGAAACCGACTGTACTAACAAGCTTATGATTTCCTAATTGTTTGAATGAGATTTCGGTGGTGTATACGCCATTACCTTGCTCTTTCCATTGAATATTGGATAGCGTCAGTTTGTTATCTTCTAATTTGATGTCACTAGAAGGAATTTTCTCAACATTATTATTGTATTTATCACGCAAAGTGAGAGTGAGTGTTGTGCTCTGCCCCGCAGAAATCAGTGGATGTTGGGCGTGCAATTCAATGTCGAACACTGATGTTTTAGTTTGTTGAGTTTCAACCGTAATCGAAATAGGTTGGCTAGCGATAGTGTTTATGGTCGCAGTCAAGCTATCACTGCCCAGCTTGGTCAAGGGGAGTGAAGTTGTATAAATACCATCGTGATGATCTTTCCAGACGACGGAGCCAGTTTGACCATGGGTTAACACGATTGCCGAAGCGAGGCCCGTTAACGGGTTTTTAAAGGCATCTTTCGCCATCACGGTTAAATCAAGGGTATCACCGGATTGTAGTCCCGTGAGGGCGGCACTGCTTAAGGTAACGGTCTCTAGGACACCTTGCTCACCCATGTTCCCCTGTACCTTGGAAGGGATTGGTGTTGGGGCTTGTACAGTTAAAGTCTCTTTGTTGGAATCCTTACCGTTGACGCTCACCTGAATGTCTTGTTTGCCACTGTGCTGCGCCGGCAGGGTGACAGTGTAGCTGCCATCTGGATCTTGCGTCGCTGGGAGCGTGTGGGTGGTGCCAGCAATGGTCACCTCTAGTTGCTGAATGTCGTTGACTGGGTTGCCGTTACTATCGGTTAAGGTCACGGTCAGCGTTGGTGTCTCACCAGCTTGTGGGGCTTTATTGGTCGGGGTGATCACCACATTTTGCACACCGGTGTGACCGGTGCGGTTAGTGACGTTGACCTTGAGGGTATTACTGTCCACCTTATTGGCGGTCGCCGTCAGGCTATCTTTGCCCAGCTTGCTTAAGGTCAGTGAAGCCGTATAGGTACCATCTTGGTTATCTGTCCAAGTGACGGAGCCAGTTTGACCATGGGTTAACGCGATTGCCGAAGCGAGACCCGTTAACGGATTTTTAAAAGCATCTTTCGCCGTCACAGTTAAATCAAGGGTATCACCGGATTGTAGCCCCGTGAGGGCGGCGCTGCTTAAGGTAACGGTCTCTAGGACACCTTGCTCACCCGTGTTCCCCTGTACCTTGGAGGGGATTGGTGTTGGGGCTTGTACAGTTAAAGTCTCTTTGTTGGAATCCTTACCGTTGACGCTCACCTGAATGTCTTGTTTGCCACTGTGCTGCGCCGGCAGGGTGACAGTGTAGCTGCCATCCGGATTTTGAGTTGCAGGAAGCGTATGCGGTGTTCCTGCAATGGTCACTTCAAGTTGCTTCACGCCGTTGACTGGGTTGCCGTGGCTATCGGTTAATACCACGCTGATCGACGGTATCTCACCGGCTTGCGGGGTGTTGTTGATCGGGGGGAGCACCACATCTTGAATTTTTGAAATATCAACATTATGGCTGACCGTCAAAACAGTTTTGGGGCTGAATATACCATTCACATGGGCAGTGATATCAATATCCCCGGTTTTGGTTAATGGTAAATTGACAATATAGTCATATTTTCCATCTTGGCGCCAAGCAATATCGTTTCCTTTAAAATCACCAAGATGAATATTGCTAGGGTCGATATTTTCAATCTCATTGCCAAAACTATCTTTCAGCGTGACCATCACAAGTGGATTGTCACCAGATTTAAAATCTGTACGGTTAGGATTGATATCGATTTCAATATCAGCGATGACGCCTAATGTTCCTAGTGGACCGCTGCCGTCAGCGGCGACAGATGCGACGGCATTTGTTCCAAGCGTATTAAACTTTTGTTCTTGTGAAACTGTTTTGCCCATAACAACTTGGATGGTATGCGTACCAGGTTGTTGCCCGGAAATTTTAGCGGCGTAGATGCCTTTGTCGATATCAGTATCCCAAATTGCTGTTGACTCCGTTTTCTTGTCAATGATGGTCGTAATGTCATTTTGGGCATCAATAATTGGGTTGCCGTGACTATCCAGTAATTGAAATGATACTTGGCTTTCTCTGCCTGCATACACTTCAGGGACATCTAGGATAGTCACTTGATGTAATTTACCGCTAAGGAATTGAACAGATTTGGTTTCACTCTGGCCATTGATGGAGATGGTCACTTCGCTTGAACCCGCTTTTAAACTAGTGAGTGTAACTTCAACAATGCCATTTTCATTGGTTGTTGCTTTATCGACGATCTTTGCATGCGTTGCCGAAAAAGTGACTTCCTGATTGGCGAGCGGATTTTTATTTTTATCAGTAATGTGAGCTTTTACTGAATTTGTTGAAATACCATCGGCAAGAACACCAGATCGGGTGATTGTAAAGCTGTGGATACTGGCTTGAGCCGAGTCTGGTTTGAAAACGACTTGGGCTTTCGCCGGTTGATGATTACCTGTGTAAGCGCTAATTTCGTATGACCCTGCAATTTCTGAGGTAAATTGTACCAGTGCTTCGCCTTTATCATTGGTTGTTGTTATGTACTCCCAGGGTTTAGCGACTTTCATTGTTTGCATTTTTTTACGTAGGCTATTTTGAACGCTGGAGTTAGTGGTCGTTTTTGTTTTCCGGGAGGCGAGTGTGAGCGCATTTGGTAAAACAAAGACCACTTTTGTGTTAGGGATTGCATGACCAAGAGAGTCTCTGGCAATAGCAGTAAGACCATTAATATCATTTCCATTCGCTAAGCCTTTCCCATGAAATTTCATATCACGAGGACTGATACTGATTGAGCCAGAGTGGGTAATTTCAATTAATGTTTCAGCGACAGGCGAGACATTACCTTTAATATCATAGGCAATTGCACGTAAACGGTAGCGATTTATCCTTTGTACATCTTTTGCTGCATTGGATGTTTGATAAGATGGCAAAGTTAAGGTTGCCGTTTGATCATCCGAACTAATAGAACCGCCTACAGCCAAAAATTCAGGTGCTTGCCACTCAATATGTTTGAGGGGGTATTTACTTGTGAAAGATTTGACTAGCGGCACGGACTGCCCTGTTATCCCTTGAATTTTACTCGGTAATGACAGGTGTAGTACGGTTTTCTTTTGGTAGTTGAGAATAATATTATTATTGCGCTCTACAAAATCATAACGATTGCCGGAAAGACGACGGGTCTCGGCAACTTTAGTTGGATCTAAATGGTGAGCTAAGTTTTTACCAAAGGTCCACGTAAATTGAAGTTTGGCTTGGGTCTCTACTTGTTTTTCACTACCAAGTTTATGACTGGCATTTAATGTGAATAATGGGAATGGCGTCCAGTTAGCACCGATGGTTGCGGCATTTGGGTTTTTTTGACGTTTTGTTTTTCCGAATAATGCAACGCTATCGCCATAATATTGCTCATATCTTAGGTTTCCACCTAGGTGTGGGTAATTTGGCAGCCAACCTTCTACTTGTATATCCCAGCCATGAGCGGGTTTAGCATTAAAATCGTGATTTAATTCTGAGGCACTTTTCCATGATGTTAAACCGAAATAACTATTGGCATTTAATTTTAAATAGTCTTGCCAGTATTCCACTCCTAATCCTACGCGAGTATGGGCGTGAGACAAATCGTGATCGATAAACGCGTTCATACCGATAGTGCTTTTTTCATGAAAATAACGTAAGCCAATTCCATTATTGGTATGAAAACGCTCATCATAGCGATGAAGAGTGTGCTGGGTGAATAGCAGGATATCTTCTTGGTCATACCAAGGGATCAACCAGTCAAACTGTGAATTTTTGATGGAGAATTTTTTATCAAAATCGATATTGAGTTTGACATTGCCTGCTTTGGATAACCAATGTTCAATCTCTTTTGTCGCTTCACTGGAAACTTTATTTCGTGCGTAGTCTTGCGCTATCTGAGACAGATCCTTCATCGTTTTCTTTTGTGAAAGGAAGGTTCCAACTGTTTTAGTGTATTCAGCGGCTAAGTGTTCGGTATTATTTTCATCGATGATTTGGTCGCTACCTAATGATGGTAACTCTTTGTTATCCAACATTTTTGCATAAGCTGGGATAACAGGCATAATGGCAGATGACCAAATAGCCGTAAATATAACAAAACCGTTAGCCAATTTTTGCTTAACGGCTGAAACAGAGGAGCTCATTCAATTTATTCCTAGTGGCGAAAATTTACGCGGCTATTCTGAGGTGGGTATTCGATATAGGCTTGTGAATTGATTTGACTTAAAAAGAAATTGAATTTGTGAGTTGGAAAAACAATGAATTCTATAAATTTTCTAAACGTGGTCACGACGAAAATGATAACAGTAAAAAGATGCTGAGAAAGACAGCTCTAGCCACTTTGGAAAAGTTTGGAATTGTATTTTAATAAAACAAAAACAAAGAGATAGATAGAGGAACGATGGAACTGACTTTCTTAGGTACTAGCGCAGGTGTGCCAACAAAAGAGCGCAATGTCACCAGCATAATATTAAATTTAGTCGGTATTCGTAAAGGTTACTGGCTGTTTGACTGTGGCGAAGGAACACAACATCGAATCTTAAATAGCCCCTTTAAAACCCCAAAAATCGAGAAGATTTTTATTACACATTTACACGGCGATCATATTTTTGGCTTACCTGGATTACTCTGTAGCCGGTCTATGGGAGGAACGACGGATCCTTTGACGCTATATGGACCAAAAGGTCTGAAGCAGTATGTGGAAATCGTTTTATCAGTGAGCGACTCCTTCATGACGTATCCTCTTGAAATTGTAGAAATTGAAGCAGGTGAGTTATTTGATGATGGGGAGCTAGTTGTCACAGCGTATCGGTTGGATCACCGCGTAGAATGTTATGGCTATCGTATTGAAGAACATCCAAAACCGGGGGCGCTAAATGTGCAAAAACTGGAGCAAGATGGGATCCCTCGCGGACCTTGGATGCAGGCGCTGAAGAAGGGCGAAGTTATTGAGCTAGAAGATGGCCGCAGCGTGAATGGGGCTGACTACCTTGGTGAGCCGGTTGCAGGGAAGGTGGTCGCGATTTTTGGGGATACCACCCCAACACCAGAAGCGTTGCTATTGGCTAAAAATGCTAATGTGATGGTGCATGAAACCACGCTAGAAGTGGCGCTGGAGGTGAAAGCCAATGAGCATGGGCACTCTTCAACTCGCCAAGCCGCGCAATTGGCTAAGCAAGCAAATGTGAAACGGTTTATCGCCACACACTTAAGCGGGCGTTATGGACCCGCTGACCTTCCTCGCTTACTGGCGGAATGCCAAGCAGAATTTCCAGAAACTCAGATAGCTAAAGATTACTTGACGGTAAAAATTGAGTGAAAAAACAAATCGACACGGGTTCAAACGTGTCGATTTTGTTTTGATGAAATACCTCAGCCTAATAAATAACTTTAACAAACCCATTACGGCAGTATGTTTCGTATTCATCACTGAGTTGCCGGTTCGTGACAATCACATCAAATTGAGATAACTCTCCCATATTCGCCGTCGCCACTTCATCAAACAGATTGTAAGGCGCTAATAAAATCTTACGAATAGATTTTTCCATGCCTTTCTTTTTCATCGGTAAATCATCGAGATTATAGCAAGTCACCCCATAGGCACTGTGAACGCCAGTTGCGGACATAAACGCTTTTTTGGGGTTGATGGAATCCAATAAAGAAGGCAATGTTGGGCTGTAAAAAGAGTCACTTTTGGGGCGATATTCCCCACCACAGAGCAGAGCGGTAGCATTCTTTTTCTGGCTTAAAGCAAGAAAAACGTTATGGGAGTAACAAATTCCGGTAAAGCTTATCTCTTCAGGGATCAAGGCTATCAAGGTGGCCATTTCAATGCCATTATCGAAAAAGATCACATCGTCTTCGCTGACCATACTGGCGGCTAGATTTGGAATATACAGATCTTCAGTTTGGTCTGGTGTGAAAATATCGGCATGAGGCTCATGAGGAGTTAAAGCGGCAGGTTGAGTGACAGAAACAATATAGCCACCAAGCAGTGACATTGGAATGGGACCTTCAGTATCGGCATTGAGATCTCGACGAATGGTCATTTCAGAAACTTCGAGTATTCTCGCTGCCTCTTTAAGGTGAATGCGTCCTGAACGTTTAATACATTCACTTAATCGGCGAAGGCGTTCTTTTTGTTTAGTTTCTATCACCCTGCAATCCTTTTTATGATGGCGCGGACGAACCGCGCCCCGTTGTTTAGTAGTCACTTGGAGTGGTATTTTCTCCAGTCACAATAGCGACACTCGCGCTTGCACCAACGCGGTTAGCACCAGCTTCAATCATCTTAATTGCGGTTTCACGCGTACGTACACCACCGGATGCTTTGACGCCAATTTCATTGCCAACCACTTTACGCATTAAAGCGACGTGATGCTCAGTGGCACCCATTGTACTGAATCCTGTTGAAGTTTTCACAAATCCAACGTTAATTGTGCGGCAAATTTCACAAACCTGTGTGATTTCTTCATCAGTTAACAGGCAAGTTTCGAGGATCACTTTCAGTGTTGCCTTACCACAAGCCGCAAAAACGGCTTCAATATCTTGACGAACAAAGTCTAAATCACCACTTTTTAGCATACCAACGTTGATGACCATATCCACTTCATCGGCACCACGGCGAACAGCTTCAGCGGCTTCAAATGCTTTAGCTTCTGTTAAACATGCACCTAATGGGAAGCCTACGACACAGCACACCATCACATCGCTATCTTTTAAACATTCACTTGCTAAAGGTACATAGCCGGTGTTAACACACACAGAGGCAAAATGATATTGTGCGGCTTCTGCACATAACGTTTTGATATCATTAACCGTTGCGTTAGCAGCCAATAAAGTATGATCGATATATTTCGCTAAATCTTGCATTTTAAACCTTCCTATATGACGTTTTCAGAATAGATGTGGAATAGGTAACAAAGAATGAGGAAATGTGGCAGATATAACACTTGATCATTCGTTATTCGAGATCCTAATCACAAATGATATTTTTGCAACATGATAATGTTAGGATTATATCATTATGTGATTTATTTAACACGAGGGACATCATGGATATAGCAGTTATCGGTTCAAACATGGTCGATTTGATCACCTACATTGATCAAATGCCAAAAGAAGGGGAAACCCTCGAAGCCCCAGCCTTCAAAATCGGTTGTGGCGGTAAAGGGGCAAACCAAGCTGTTGCCGCAGCAAAGTTAAACTCTAAAGTGATTATGCTAACTAAAGTTGGAGACGATATTTTTGCGGATAACACCATCCGTAATCTTGAGTCTTATGGCATCAATACTCGCTATGTAGAAAAAGTACCATGCACCTCAAGCGGTGTGGCACCGATTTTTGTTAACCAAAATTCGTCTAACAGTATTTTGATTGTTAAAGGGGCGAATAAGTTTTTATCCCCAGAAGATATCGACCGCGCCGCGGAAGATCTGAAAAAGTGCAAACTGATCGTATTGCAGCTGGAAGTGCAGCTGGAAACGGTTTACCACGCGATTGCCTTCGGTAATAAGCACAATATTCCTGTATTACTTAACCCAGCACCCGCACAACGCGCACTGGATTTAGATTACGCATGTCGTTGTGATTTCTTTGTACCGAATGAAACCGAGTTAGAAATTCTGACCAACATGCCTGTGGATACCATGGATAACGTGCGTCGTGCCGCACAATCCCTGTTAGACAAAGGTCTGAAAAACCTGATTGTCACTTTAGGCGACAAAGGTGCGCTATGGATGACTCGCGACAGTGAGTTATTTATTCCGGCTATCAAAGTCAATGCAATTGACACTAGTGGTGCTGGCGATGCGTTTATCGGTTGTTTCTCTCATTACTATGTTCACACCGGAAACATCGAAGAAGCGATGAAAAAAGCGGTTCTATTTTCAGCCTTCAGCGTAACAGGAAAAGGCACGCAATCTTCTTATCCAAGTATCGAGCAGTTCAGTGAGTTTGTGCAGTTGAATAATTAGTTCTAACCATCTTTCAAGCGCCAGAAGCATTACCTGTACCCACAATATTTGCTCTGAATTTGAATGATGTTGAGCATGACCGGTTGAAATGAAGGTTGCCATTAGAGCAAAAAGCCCGTTTAACCGGTTAAAAATATTATAAAAACGATTAAGGGTTACTATGAACATTAAGAACATCACTCAGTTACCTGATGGGTACCTGAATAAGACACCTATATTCCAATTTATCCTGCTTTCCTGCTTATTTCCGCTTTGGGGATGCGCAGCAGCATTGAACGATATTTTAATCACACAGTTTAAAAGCGTCTTTGAACTCAGTAACTTTGCTTCTGCATTAGTGCAAAGCGCGTTCTATGGTGGTTACTTTTTGATTGCGATCCCTGCGTCATTAGTGATCAAAAAAACCAGTTATAAATACGCGATTATGATCGGATTGATCTTGTATATTGCGGGTTGTTCCATGTTTTTCCCAGCATCACACATGGCAACTTACACTATGTTCTTAGCGGCGATTTTTGCTATCGCGATTGGTTTAAGCTTCCTTGAAACCGCAGCGAATACCTACAGTTCGATGATTGGTCCAAAACAGTACGCGACACTGCGTCTGAATATCAGCCAAACCTTCTACCCAATTGGTGCCGCAGGTGGGATTTTACTGGGCAAATATTTAGTTTTCTCAGAAGGGGAAAGCCTACAAAGCCAAATGGCAGGAATGGATGCGACTCAAATCCATGAATTCCGTTTAGCCATGCTGGAAAACACCCTTGAACCATACCGTTATATGATCATGGTATTGGTTGTGGTGATGATCCTGTTTTTACTGACGAAATTCCCGAAATGTAAAGTGGCAGAAACTGCGGAACATAAACGTCCTTCTGCACTGGATACCTTAAAATATTTAGCTAAAAACAGTCGCTTTAGAAAAGGGATCATCGCCCAGTTCCTATATGTGGGAATGCAAGTTGCTGTTTGGTCGTTCACCATCCGTTTAGCGCTAGAAATGGGGGATATCAACGAGCGAGATGCCTCTAACTTTATGGTGTACAGCTTCGCCTGTTTCTTTATTGGTAAATTCATTGCCAACATCTTAATGACTCGCTTTAACGCTGATAAAGTACTGATTATTTATTCGATTATTGGTGTGCTGTTCCTGGTGTATGTGGCCTTTATGCCGAGCTTCACTGCAGTGTATGCGGCGGTATTAGTGAGCATTCTGTTTGGACCATGCTGGGCAACTATCTATGCTGGTACGCTGGAAACGGTCGATAATGAACATACCGAAATGGCGGGTGCGGTGATTGTGATGGCGATTGTCGGCGCGGCAGTTGTACCTGCAATCCAAGGCTATGTCGCGGATATCACTCACTCTCTGCAACTCTCTTTCTTAGTCTCAATGCTGTGCTTCGTCTACGTGGGCATCTATTTCGTCGGCGAACGTCGCTTTAAAGCGAAACAACAAGCCAAATAATTCGCTATTGCTCAGGGTAGGCGCTGTGCCTACCCATCTTTACTTCAAACCGTGAGTATGACAATGAACACAATTATCCCGTTACATAAACGCTTATTTACGGAAAAACCGACCTTAGTTTTGAAAAATAGCCAGTTTTCCGTTTCCGCCTTTGTTTACCAATCTGGCGTGCAAGGGCTGCGGGTTGAAAACTCGCAGGGGCACTTAACCATTTTGCCATTTTTAGGGCAGATGATTTGGGATGCTGAATTTTGCGGGCAAAATCTGAAAATGGAAAATATGTTTTCAGAACCCAAGCCTGTTCCAACCGTAATTGAAACCTATGGCTGCTTCGCTTTCCATTCTGGATTAATCAGTAATGGTTGCCCATCGCCAGAAGATAATCACCCATTACACGGGGAAATGCCCTGTGCACCAATGGATAGCGCATGGCTTGAATTGACTGAAACCAGCCTTAAAGTGTGCGGTGAATATGAGTATGTGATGGGCTTTGGTCACCATTATCGTGCCGCGCCATCCGTACAATTAAATGCGGATAGTGCACTGTTTGATATTCACATGTCAGTGACTAACTTAGCGTCTGTACCAATGCCGCTTCAATATATGTGCCATATGAACTACGCCTATGTGGATGATGCCACCTTGACGCAAAATATTCCTGAGCAGGCAATTAAGTTGCGGGAGTCTATTCCAGGGCATGTACACCCAACTCAAAAATGGCTCGATTTTAACCAAGCGCTCAAGTCTGGAGAGGTGACGCTAAATCAATTAAATCAGCCGCAGATGTGTGACCCTGAGATTGTCTTCTTTATGGATAATTTGAGCCAATACACTGCCAGTCCTGAATTTAAAATGCGGTCACCAGCAGGCAATACCTTTGTAACTCGTTTTAAATCGAATGAGCTAAATTATGCGACACGCTGGATTTTATATAATGGTGATCAAAAAGTAGGGGCCTTTGTGTTACCTGCAACCTGCCGCCCTGAAGGGTTTATTGCCGCTAAAAATAACCAGACGCTGATTTGGCTAGAAGCCGGAGAAAACCGTCAATTTACGGTGACAACGGGTGTAGAGCAGTAACTTTTTTACTAAGGCTGCCGTTGAGCAGCCTTTTATTCATATTGTTGACACTCTTCTTGTAAGTCATCAAGTAAGCTTTGCGCATCAAATATAGGAGTGCTTTTCCCATTCGGTAGCATCATGATTGCCGTTTGAATATTGGCACTTGCCATATCCGGTAAGATTTCTGTCATCAAATGTTCTAGTGTCATCGGTAGCGGATAACATTCTGCCCATTCATCCGTCAAACACAGTTCTACGTACTCTTTCGCAGCCCATAGCGGTAAAAATAAGCGGTGGTCATCATTCTGCGCGGTCACTAATCCATCATGGTTAGCTAATGTCCAAACCTGTTCCCAATCAGCAACTTTGCCAACAAAATAGAGATATCGGCGATGAGGGGAGAGCAATAGAACATTGTTGATCTCTTGCTTTTTAGGCGAAAAATAGGCGCTATTCATTATTGGATTACCTAAAAAGTAATTGATAATTATTGAGATAACTAGGTGAATAATTGTTATCTTAGCAGTTATTCACTCACTATTTAGAGTGTTATATTTTACACAGCAAATTAGTTTTCAATGTCAGTTTAGGGCAATAAGACATGATAGAAGCACTACTCGAAAAATATGCCATTGGCATGACCATCATTGCCGTTTGTTTAGCCTTGTATTTGTTTTTCGAGGTTTTACATAAGCGACATAAACATAAGCGAAAAAGCATTTTGGTGCATGGCATTCAGACCATGGTTCTATGTGTAATGGTGCTAGTGGCAGCACAATCTATCGATATGGCAACCAGTGATTTTGATTTAACCTTTATCTCGACATCACTAATTAACTTAATTGCCATATCGGTGATTGCATTAATTATCACGCGAAAATTCTTTCAGTTGGTTAACCGCCTTGAAAAGAAACAGATTAAAAAAGGGAGTGACCCTACCTCCGCACGTATCATTGCTCGAGTGTTTAAGACCGCCGTCATTGTCATTATTATACTGTTATTTGGCGAACATTTTGGCATGAGCCTATCAGGATTAATGGCATTTGGCGGCATTGGCGGTATCGCTATCGGTATGGCGGGTAAAGATATCCTGAGTAACTTTTTCTCTGGGATCATGCTGTACTTTGATCGTCCGTTCAATATAGGAGATTGGGTCAGTTCACCGGATAGAAATATCGAAGGTACGGTGGTGGAGATTGGCTGGCGCATCACTAAGATTGTCACTTTTGACCATCGCCCGCTGTATATTCCCAACTCACTGTTTTCCTCTATTAGTGTTGAAAACCCAGGACGAATGACCAATCGACGAATAAAAACGGAAATCGGTTTACGTTATGAGGATGCCGACAAGATCAGTGCGATTGTGGACGATATCCGTACAATGCTGAAGCAAGATGAGAACATCGATACTGGGCAAACAATATTGGTTTATTTCGATGCGTTTGCCGATTCTTCCCTGAATATTATGGTGTATTGTTTCACCAAAACGACGGTTTGGGCGGAATGGTTAGATGCTCAGCAAGCGGTTTACTTGAAAATTATTGAGATAGTAAAAAGCCACAATGCGGACTTTGCGTATCCATCTCAAACGCTGTATGTGGAAAGAAACAAGTAACCTCGTTATCCTCGACAGTTAACCGACTGATTCACTACTGAGAGTGTTTGTTTCGGTCGGTTAATCTGCAAATAATTTATTTTTTATGGTTTATGCTTAAAAAGCCAGCCTGTCTGCGCTTAAATTTTTATGCGATTAACCAGTGAGTTATAAAAAATATTTAACCTAGGCAAAACTGAATAATTTTGCATTAATTCTGACTATTTCAATCTCAGTATCTATCAAGTATATTGAGCCCCTCTTTACCTCAGCTAACCAAGAGCCAGACTGCTATGAAGAAAATCAATGTGGCATGTAGCCAGGGGGTCGCTATCTATTTTACCGGTCATTTCCAGTGGGTAGATATTCGCGATGCACAGTTAAATAATATTGCTGCGGTTGTGCTTTCTGAACAAGATGCCAACCAAGGACTGTGGAAGAGAGTTGCTGACAGTAAACTCAGTATTCCGCTGTTTGTCATTAGTGATAAACAGCTACCGGACAATGCCTCAATACCTGATTATTTAACCGCGCTCTTACCGCCAGCACCTGCTGCGCGTGAAGAAAATAGCCGCCAGTTACGTGATGCTGCAAACCAATATCTTGAGCAGTTATTACCGCCATTTTTTGCACGCATGATGGACTACGCCGCGGGTCATAATGTGACATTTGCATGCCCAGGGCACCAAGGCGGACAATTTTTCCGTCGCCACCCAACTGGCGAGCAGTTTTATCAATTCTACGGTGAAAACCTCTTTCGTACTGATTTGTGTAACGCCGATGTGGCGATGGGGGATTTGCTGATCCACGAAGGTGCTGCAAAAGAAGCCCAGAAATTTGCCGCGAAAGTCTTTAATGCGGATAAAACGTACTTTGTACTGAATGGCACTTCATCATCCAATAAAGTGGTGCTGAATGCCTTATTAACACCAGGTGATTTAGTGCTGTTTGACCGCAATAACCATAAATCTAACCATCATGGCGCCCTGATCCAAGCGGGGGCAACACCCGTTTACCTAGAAACGGCACGTAACCCATTTGGTTTTATTGGCGGGATTGATGCTCATTGTTTTACCGAAAGCTATCTGCGTAATGCGGTAAACGACGTGATGCCAGAAAAAGCGCAGCTTGAAAAACCGTTTCGCCTTGCCGTGATCCAGCTTGGCACCTATGACGGCACGGTGTACAACGCAAGGCAAGTGGTGGATAAAATTGGGCACCTTTGCGAATACATTCTATTTGACTCTGCATGGGTGGGTTATGAACAGTTTATTCCGATGATGCGCCAATGCTCGCCTTTATTGCTGGAATTGAATGAAAATGATCCCGGCATCATGGTGACGCAATCTGTTCACAAGCAGTTAGCTGGTTTTTCGCAAGCTTCACAGATCCATAAAAAAGATAATCATATCAAAGGACAGGATCGCTTTGTCTCCCATAAAAAGCTGAATAACGCATTTATGATGCATGCCTCTACTAGCCCGTTTTATCCGCTATTTGCCTCACTCGATGTGAACGCACGTATGCACCAAGGTGCGGCGGGAGAAATGATGTGGATGGTGTGTGTGAGGCAAGGAATTGAGGTACGCAAATCCATTATTCAACACTGCCGTCACTTTAGGCCGTTTGTGCCTGAGCTCGTGGATGGCAAGCCGTGGCATGAATATCCAACCGAACAAATTGCGTCGGAGCAGCGCTTTTTTAATTTTATACCGAAAGAGCGTTGGCATGCCTTTGATGGCTACGCGCAAGATCAATATTTCGTTGATCCTTGCAAGCTGATGCTGACGACACCGGGGATTGATGTCGAAAGTGGGGAGTATGAATCTTTCGGGGTGCCTGCCACGATTTTGGCGCATTTTCTGCGTGAACATGGTGTGATCCCTGAAAAATGTGATTTAAACTCGATTCTATTCCTGCTAACACCTGCTGAATCTCGTGAAAAGCTCGAGTTGTTGGTGTCCCACCTAGTACGATTTGAACAACTTTTGGATGAAGATGCGTTATTGGAAGACGTTTTACCTTCAGTGTATCAGCGTTATCAAGATCAGTATCAAGGTTACACTTTACGTCGATTATGCCAAGAAATGCATCAATTGAGCGTAGATTTCAATATTAAGCAGCTACAAAAAGAGATGTTCCGTAAGGCGCATTTTCCACAAGTCAAAATGAACCCACAACAGGCTCATGTTGAGTTTATTCGTGGCAATGTGGAACTATTGCCGCTGGATGAGTTAGAAGGGCGTATTGCCGCAGAAGGGGCATTACCTTATCCACCAGGAGTACTGTGTGTTGTGCCGGGGGAAGTGTGGGCAGGTCCAGTCTTGCAATACTTTAAGGCGTTAGAGGCCGGAATTAATGCGTTACCCGGTTTTGCGCCAGAGTTACAAGGTGTCTATATCTCGAAAAATGAAGATGGACCAAAACGCGTGTATGCACATGTTTTGAAATAAATTTATTCGTATTCAGACATCACGCATAGATTTTGCCGAATGAGATAGTTAAATTGGGATCCGCAAATGTGGATCCCGATTGACGATAAGGCAACCCTATGACGAAAAAGATTATTCTCGACTGTGACCCTGGGCATGACGATGCTATCGCTATGCTACTGGCTTACGGTAATCCAGACATCGATTTACTCGCCGTCACCACGGTTGCAGGCAACCAAACCCTTGAAAAAGTCACCCGCAACGCACTCGCAATCGCTGAAATGGCGAATATTCGCGGCATTCCTTTTGCGGCAGGCTCCGCACGTCCCTTAGTGCGAGAAGTGGAAGTTGCACCGGATATTCACGGAGACTCTGGATTAGATGGTCCAGAGTTACCGACGCCAACGCTGTCATTAGATGGGCGTCACGGAGTGAATCTGATCATTGATACCATTATGTCCCACCCGCCAAAAACCATTACGCTGGTTCCTACCGGTGCGTTAACCAATATCGCTTTAGCAGCAAGATTGGAGCCACGGATAGTTGAACGAGTGAAAGAGGTCGTGCTGATGGGGGGCGGTTACCATGTAGGAAACTGGAGCCCAGTAGCTGAGTTCAATATCAAGATTGACCCTGAGGCAGCACACATTGTTTTCAATGAGAAATGGCCTCTGACGATGGTTGGATTAGATTTAACTCATCAAGCATTGGCAACTGAAGATGTGGTCGCAAAAATCGCTCAAATTGATACGCAATGTTCGCAGTTTGTTGTCGAATTATTGGATTTCTTTGGGAAAATGTACAAACAGGCACAAGGTTTTGATGCGCCGCCAGTGCATGATCCTTGCGCGGTTGCCTATATTATTGACCCTTCCGTCATGACCACGCAGAAAGTCCCTGTGGATATTGAATTGACGGGAACACTCACGCTTGGAATGACTGTGGCAGATTTTCGCCATCCAGCCCCAGCGGATTGCCACACGCAGGTAGCGGTAAAATTAGACCGCGACAAGTTTTGGCAAATGGTCATCGACGCACTGAAGAATATTGGTTAATGGGATTGTATTTAACATGAATAGTGAATTAGAACAGATGCCTTACGAGGCATTAATCGAACGCAGCATGAATTCCCTGCAACTGAAAAACCAGTTCCATTGTGATAATTGGAAACTGGACGAAGCCAGTTGGTCGGTGGATCAAGATGAAGGCACCATTATTTTTCATGCGCCAGATAATGTGATGGTCACTGCACCAGTGCAAATTATTGGGACATATGACCAACATGTGGGTAGTTGGATGTGGGGCTGGGCTAATAGCTCCATTGAAGAGCCATTAATGCGAGATGCAATTGCGGTTAAAGCTTACGGTGAACGGCAAGATAATAGCTTGCTGACTTCCCGTGTGAGCGATATCGAAGAGTATGATGCATGGCAGTTGGCGGCATTGGCATGTGAGTTGAATGAGCAGCAAGGTGTTTATCGCGGCGTTGCAGGCAGCACACTTATTTTTATGACTTTCGGTCAAGTTTCCCTCCAAAAAATATAAACCAGAAGCGCCTTTTTTATTGTTGATAAAAAGGGCGTCAGGTTTCAGTCTGTTTATTCTTGCCAGCTAAATGATTAGCTTGCTAATTTTTATTCAGAAAAAGTGTTTTTCTATATGCGTTATATTCAGAAAATAAGAAAGTATTGGAACGTACATATTTTCTATTTTTTCATGAAACGCATAAGGAACCTTACATGTACGAAGGTCAAAAACCGGAAAAGGCATTACCTGAGAGCGCACAACTGCAATGGGTTATCCAAGGGATGGGGGTTTACAATACCCTCAAAGTCACACTAGAAAATCACATAACGAATATCACGAATAAAGTAGATAGCAATCATGAAATTCTGAAGGAAAAACTGGATGATAAGCATGATTCTGCTTTGGCAAGAATGGATGATAGTTGTGGTGTGTTGCAAGAAAAAATAGATGCTTTACAAATAAAAATGGATGAGCGATGCAACACTTTGCAAGAGAAGATGGATGAACGGTGTAATGCCTTACAAACAAAAATGGATGAACGATGTGATGCTTTGCAAACAAGGATGGATGAGAGATGTAGTACTTTGCAAGAAAAAATGGATGAACGGTGTAGTGCTTTGCAAGCAAGAATGGATATTCGATGCGATGCTTTGCAAGAAAAGATAGATGATAAATATAATATATTAGTTCAGTCTATTTTGAGATCAGAACAATCAGTTCTTAACCAGATTAAGGATATGCAATCCGCTAATTTAAAATGGTTTATTGGGATTATTGTTGGCACAGGTATTGCATTTTATAAAGTATTTACCATGAGCCCATGAGGTTGAAATCCAGCCAACTTCTTCTTGCTTTTTAATTAGTTGAATATCGATAGATCATTATTAAAACAAAAATCCCAGAAAGTTGCTTAATTCCTCGAAAATGATCCGCACAGTTTATTATGACAAAAGAAAGCCAGCTGTTAAAATGCGGCTTTCTTTTGCTATTTCACAACAGCATAAGCCTTAAATTCGATATCAACGCCAAAAGACCAACATGCAACAAAATCAAACGATAGAACAAAATACACCATCAACAATTGGTGGTTACAAAAACCTTAACCGCTTTTCGGTTGCGCCAATGCTCGATTGGACCGACCGTCATTGCCGTTACTTCCATCGCTTATTAACGAAAAATACGTTGTTGTATACGGAAATGGTGACAACAGGTGCGATTATTTATGGCAAAGGTGATTACCTAGCTTACAGTGAAGAAGAGCATCCTGTCTCTTTACAATTAGGGGGCAGTGACCCCGTCGCACTCGCTCAATGTGCCAAACTTGCCGAAGAACGCGGTTACGATGAAATTAACCTAAACGTCGGTTGCCCATCAGATCGCGTACAGAATGGTCGTTTTGGCGCGTGCTTGATGGCGGATGCTCAGCTGGTGGCAGACTGTGTAAAAGCGATGCGTGATGTGGTTTCTATCCCTGTTACGGTGAAAACGCGTATTGGGATTGATGAGCAAGATAGTTACGAATTCTTATGTGAATTTATCGATACAGTCTCTACAAAAGGTGACTGTGAGATGTTTATTATCCATGCACGTAAAGCGTGGTTATCAGGTTTAAGCCCGAAAGAAAACCGTGAAATTCCACCATTGGATTACCCGCGGGTATATCAATTAAAGCGTGATTTTCCTCATTTAACGATGGCGATAAATGGCGGAATTAAGACCCTTGAAGAAGCTAAAGAGCATTTAAAATATTTGGATGGTGTAATGGTTGGGCGCGAAGCGTATCAAAATCCGTCTATTTTAACCGCAGTAGATAATCAATTGTTTGATGAAAATATGCCTATTGTTGATAGCGTTGCGGCGGTGCGCAGTATGTATCCGTATATCGAAAATGAGCTCTCTAAAGGCGCTTATTTAGGGCACATGACTCGCCATATGTTAGGGATTTTCCAAGGTATTCCAGGGGCTCGCCAGTGGCGTCGTCATTTAAGTGAAAATGCTCATAAACAAGGCGCAGATCTCTCTGTGGTTGAACAAGCCCTCGCATTTGTGACTCGTGGCGAGTAAATATTACTTAAATGGAATTTTGATTTTTATTGATGCTGACCGAATAATATTATCTGCATGTTATGATTAAATTCATTTAATCAATAGGAAGATGCGGATGAAAAGATTAATGACAGCTTCGTTGCTACTGCTGGTTGCTGGGTGCTCAAGTTCAGGTGGACAAATGCGGGAACCACCAAAGCAGGATCCTTATGAGGGAACAGTGTACAACACCATTAAAGAGAACCAGCAAATCTATAAAGATCAGCAGGCTCATAAAGGACACTATTAGTTAAAATTGAAATTATCAGGCATTTAAAAGCGCCAGTTATTGCAGACTGGCGCTTTTTTATTGATTAAGGAATTAGCAGACTAGAGCCTTGGGTTTTGCGTTGTTCCAGTGTTTGGTGTGCTTTTTGCACATCTTTCAGCGCAAAAATTTGTGATGAAGGAACATCCACATTGAGTTTGCCACTTAAAATCATATCAAACAGAGCTTTACTTGCTTGGTTTAACTCTTCTCTGTTAGTGACATAACCGCCAAGTGATGGGCGGGTTACATACAGGGAACCTTTTTGATTTAAGATCCCTAAATTAACACCCGTCACGGCACCTGAGGCATTACCAAAGCTTACCATTAAGCCCCGACGTTTCAGTGAGTCTAAAGAGGCTAGCCAAGTTGCCTGACCTACTGAGTCATACACCACATTGACTTTTTCACCCTTCGTAATTTCTTTCACACGCTCAGCAATATTTTCGGTTTGGTAATTAATGACTTCCCATGCGCCTGCGGCTTTCGCACGCTGCGCTTTCTCGTCTGAGCCTACCGTACCAATCATTTTTGCACCTAACGCTTTTGCCCATTGGCAGGCAATTAAGCCCACGCCGCCAGCGGCTGCATGGAATAAGAAAATTTCATCTTTTTGAACTTGATAGGTTTGGTTTAGCAGGTAATAAACAGTCATTCCTTTCAATGAACAAGCTGCGGCTTGCTCAAACGTAATGCCATCTGGGAGATGTGCAACCGCACTTTCGGGAACATTATGCACTTCGCTATAAGCCCCTAATGGACCTTGAGCATAAACGACGCGGTCACCCGGTTTGAAACCGGTTACTTGAGAGCCGGTTTTAACGACGATGCCAGCAGCTTCAGTGCCAAGCCCACATGGCAAGCTTGCAACTGGGTATAACCCACTACGAACGTAAGTATCAATAAAGTTGATGCCAATTGCGCGGTTTTCAATTTGAATTTCGTTTTCCGCAGGAGCGTTCGGGGAATAGTCAACAAAATTGAGAACTTCAGGACCACCATGTTGCGAAAATTCAATACGTTTTGCCATGATCATCTCCAATGGGTGAGTTTGTTTTTATTAACAGTATCAATAGCGCCATCATAACGCGATGCTTTAATAAGAAGAATTATCGGTTTGTGCGCTGCGTTAAGATAGCGGCTGTAATAATATCTTGTATAGATAACAAGAAAGACGCCACATGACACCTCAGATTGGCGTATACTAACTGTTGGTTAATTATAGACGTGGATATTTCAAGTATGGCTAAAAAACCCTCCTCAGATTACAAGACAAACCCACCGCGCGATCAGCAAATGGAAGGATTAAAACTTCCACCGCACTCTATCGAAGCGGAACAGTCTGTATTGGGGGGACTGATGTTGGACAACGAACGTTGGGACACCGTATCCGAGCGTGTCACTTCAGCCGATTTTTTTAGCCGCCCTCACCGTACTATCTTCGGGCAAATGCAAATCCTGCTGGAGCAGGGCAAGCCGATTGACTTGATCACATTGTCAGAATCCCTTGAGCAACAGGGTGAATTGGACAGTGTGGGGGGCTTTGCATACTTAGCCGAATTATCAAAAAACACCCCAAGTGCGGCGAACATCAATGCTTATGCGGATATCGTCCGTGAACGTGCAATTGTACGCGATATGATTTCTGTCGCTAATGACATCGCGGACGCGGGGTATGATCCTCAAGGGCGTAGTAGTGAAGATTTATTAGATTTCGCAGAGTCCAAAGTTTTCCAAATTGCGGAATCGCGAGCGAATAAAGATGAAGGTCCAAAAGGGATTGAAGCAATCTTGTCGGAAACGGTTGAAAAAATTGAACAACTCTATCAGCAACCTCACGACGGGGTGACTGGGGTTTCTACTGGTTACCAAGATTTAGACAAGAAAACCGCAGGGTTACAAGGTTCTGACTTAATTATTGTTGCTGCACGTCCATCAATGGGTAAAACCACATTTGCGATGAACTTATGTGAAAATGCGGCAATGACCGAAGAAAAGCCAGTTCTTATCTTCAGCTTAGAGATGCCCGGTAACCAGATCATGATGCGTATGTTAGCGTCACTTTCCCGTGTCGACCAAACTCGTATTCGTACAGGGCAGCTTGATGATGAAGATTGGGCACGCATCTCGAGCACCATGGGCATATTGATGGAAAAACGTAATATGTATATCGATGACTCTTCGGGACTCACACCAACGGAAGTACGTTCTCGCGCACGGCGAATCTACCGTGAACATGGTGGATTAAGTCTGATCATGATCGATTACCTACAGTTAATGCGTGTGCCTGCTTTGTCGGATAACCGAACGTTAGAAATTGCAGAAATTTCTCGCTCTCTCAAAGCATTAGCTAAAGAATTGAATGTACCTGTTGTCGCGCTTTCTCAGCTAAACCGTAGTTTGGAGCAACGTGCGGATAAACGCCCAGTGAACTCCGACTTACGTGAATCAGGCTCCATCGAGCAAGATGCTGACTTAATTATGTTTATCTATCGTGACGAGGTCTATCATGACAACAGCGACCTCAAAGGGGTTGCTGAAATTATTTTAGGTAAACAGCGTAATGGTCCTATCGGGACGGTAAGATTGACGTTTAATGGGCAGTGGTCGCGGTTTGATAATTATGCGGGACCGGCCTACGACGACGAATAACCTAACCTCGTCATACTTTACACTGTGGCGTTGTTGGCTGCGTTCGCTAACCTGAGTCACATACTTGTGTATGCTCCTAGGGATAGCTTCGTTTACCGCCTTGCTACAGTTCAAACTATTTAGAGCTTATACGTATAGAAGATTAAAGATTAAATAAGTTAAATTTTAAAATGAATAATTAAGAGGAAGAAATGAAAGCGGCAACAGCATTAATAAACCGCCGCGCTCTGCGACACAACTTGCAACGGGTTAGAGAATTGGCGCCGAATAGCCGTCTGATTGCAGTTGTTAAAGCAAACGCTTATGGTCATGGATTAATTGGGGTTGGCACAGAAATTCAAGGGAGCGTCGACGGATTTGGTGTTGCACGTTTAAATGAAGCTTTGCTTCTTAGACATCAAGGCGTGACAAAACCGATTGTTTTATTAGAGGGTTTCTTTGAGCAATCTGATTTGCAGTTGATGGTGGAATATCACATCGATACGGTGATCCACTGCGTTGAACAACTGGAAATGCTGGAAAGTGCACAGCTCGCTAAAAAAATTAAAGTCTGGATGAAACTCGATACCGGTATGCACCGCCTTGGTATTCTTCCTCAACATGCAGAGAGTTTTTACCAGCGTCTACAAAGCTGTAGCAACGTTGATTTACCTATCAATATTGTTAGTCATTTCTGTCAGGCTGATGCGCCTGAGCTTCCCACAACTCAGAAGCAAATCGAATGTTTTCAACAGTTTGTTTCTGACAAGCCCGGTGAGAAATCTATCGCTGCTTCCGCAGGGATTCTGTTATGGCCTGAAGCTCATTATGACTGGGTTCGTCCGGGTATCATGATGTATGGCGCCTCCCCGCAAGAAGGCAAAAGTGCAGCTAGCTTCGGTTTATTGCCAGTGATGACGCTAAAGTCCACTTTGATTGCAGTCAGAGAACATTCGGCAGGGCAGTGTGTTGGTTATGGTGAAACATGGTGCAGTGAACGTAATACCCGCCTTGGCGTGGTAGCAATTGGCTACGGAGATGGTTATCCACGTAACGTACCATCGGGGACACCAGTTCTTGTAAATGGACGAAAAGTGCCAATTATTGGGCGAATTTCCATGGACATGACTGTCGTGGATTTAGGTCCAGATGCCACCGATAAAGTGGGGGATGATGTCATTCTCTGGGGAAATGCTCTGCCAGTAGAAGAAATTGCCACACAAACAGGCATTATTAACTATGAACTTCTAACGAAATTAACCTCTAGAGTCGCAATGGAATATGTAGACGAATAGGTTTTAAAGGGTTATTTTCACTAGACAAAAGCAATAAAGAAAACCTACAAGTGGGAGATATCCTGTGTACCAACATGTTGATGCTTATCCGGGCGATCCAATCTTATCGCTGATGGATGAATTTAATAAAGATACTCGTGAAGGCAAAATTAACCTGAGTATTGGTCTTTATTATGATGCAGAAGGGAAAACCCCTGAGCTGGAAACCGTCGGCACAGCGAAAGCTGCTCTGAGCAAACTTCCAGCAAGTGCATCGTTATATCTGCCAATGGAAGGTTTGAAAGATTACCGTACTGAATTACAAAAATTAGTATTTGGTGCAGATTGCCCACTGATTGCACAAGAGCGTATTGCAACCGTACAAACCATCGGTGGCTCCGGTGCCCTGAAAATTGGCGCAGATTTTTTACACCATTATTTCCCAAATTCTGAAGTTTGGTGCAGTAACCCGACATGGGAAAACCACGCTTCTATTTTCTCTGGTGCAGGTACAAAAGTTCATTACTACCCTTACTTTGATGAAAAGACCAAAGGGGTTAAGTTTGATGAAATGCTGGAAACTTTCAAAAAGTTACCAGAAAACAGCATTATCTTAATGCACCCATGCTGCCATAACCCAACGGGCTCCGATTTAACACCGGCTCAATGGGATGAAGTGACAAAAGTGGCACTTGAACACAAATTGATTCCATTCTTAGACATCGCGTATCAAGGTTTTGCTGAAGGGATCAATGAAGATGCTTACGCCATTCGCGCAATGGTTAAAGCGGGCTTACCTGTCTTTGTAAGCAACTCATTCTCCAAAATCTTTGGTATCTATGGAGAACGTGCGGGCGGTTTATCCGTTATCTGTAAGGATAAAGATGAGCGTGACCGTGTGTTAGGTCAGCTGAAAGCGGGTGTTCGTCGCCTGTATTCAAGCCCACCGTCTAATGGTGCAAAGATTGTGGCTGCGGTACTCACTGATAGCCAGCAAAAAGCGAAATGGTTGGAAGAAGTCGAAGAGATGCGTCTGCGTATTCTTGAGATGCGAACTGTACTCGTGGATGAGCTGAAAAAAGCTCTGCCAAACAAAAACTTCGACCATTTATTAAAACAGCGCGGTATGTTTAGTTACACTGGGTTCTCTCAACAGCAAGTTGATCGCTTGAAAGACGAATTTGCGGTTTACTTGGTTGGAACTGGTCGTGTGTGTATGGCTGGTGTGAATCGCCATAATGTGAAACGCATTGTGGAAGCATTTGCGGCTGTGAGCTAATAACAAATTGTTATTTAAGCATTAAAAAGGGGGAACAGTGTGTTCCCCTTTTTGTATTCAGACTTATTTAGTATCCACGAGCTAGGATCGGTTTTAAAAAGCGTGCTGTATGGGATTTTTCACATTCAGCAACTTCCTCTGGGGTTCCAGAAATTAAAATCTCACCGCCTCCACTACCACCTTCCGGTCCTAAATCAACAATCCAGTCTGCCGTTTTGATGACATCTAAGTTATGCTCGATAACCACGATGGTATTACCTTGGTCTCGTAACTGATGCAGGACGACTAACAGCTGTTGAATATCGGCAAAATGCAGTCCTGTGGTTGGTTCATCCAAGATATAGATGGTTTGCCCTGTTCCTCGTTTAGATAACTCGCGAGCTAATTTCACGCGTTGAGCTTCACCGCCAGATAATGTGGTGGCGGATTGACCTAAACGAATATATGACAAGCCAACATCCATCAGGGTTTGTAGCTTACGAGCCAGAGCAGGAACAGCATCAAAGAACTCACGAGACTCTTCGATGGTCATATCCAGCACTTCATGGATACTTTTACCTTTATATTTAATTTCTAAGGTTTCGCGGTTATAGCGTTTGCCTTTACATTGGTCACACGGCACATACACATCCGGCAAGAAATGCATTTCAACTTTAATCACGCCATCGCCTTGACAAGCCTCACAGCGCCCACCTTTCACGTTAAAGCTAAAACGCCCTGGGTTATAGCCACGAGTACGTGATTCTGGTACACCAGCGAATAGCTCGCGGATCGGCGTAAATATCCCTGTGTAAGTTGCAGGGTTTGAACGAGGCGTTCGTCCAATAGGGCTCTGGTCGATGTCGATAACTTTATCGAAATGCTCTAAACCTTCGACATGAGCATAAGGTGCAGGGTTAATCACCGTTGCACCATTCAATTGGCGCTGCGCAATTGGGAATAACGTATCATTAATCAGCGTTGACTTTCCTGAGCCTGAAACCCCTGTAATACACGTAAATAAGCCAACGGGAATCGTTAAGGTGACATTCTTCAGGTTGTTACCCGTTGCGCCAACGACGGTGAGCACTTTATCTTTATTAAAAGGAACGCGAGCTTGTGGGATCTCAATTCGGCGTTCTCCACTCAAGAATTTACCTGTTAGAGATTCTGGATTAGAAACAATATCGTCCAGTGTACCTTGTGCTACGATTTGCCCACCATGAACCCCCGCACCGGGTCCAATATCAATCACATGGTCAGCGGCACGAATCGCATCTTCGTCATGCTCAACTACAATCACGGTATTGCCGAGATTACGCAGGTGAACCAGCGTTTCGAGTAAGCGGTCATTATCCCGTTGATGTAATCCGATTGACGGTTCATCTAACACATACATGACACCAACCAGACCCGCACCAATTTGGCTAGCCAAACGAATACGCTGAGCTTCGCCACCGGATAACGTCTCTGCGGAACGGGAAAGCGTTAAATAATTCAGACCCACGTTAACTAAGAACCTTAGACGATCGCTGATTTCTTTCAGTACTTTTTCAGCGATTTGAGCTCGCTGCCCGCTGAGTTTTAAGTTTTGGAAAAATTCCATCGCATGACCAATGCTGTAGTCAGCAATTTCTGGCAGTGTTGTATTTTCTACAAACACAAAACGGGCTTCTTTACGTAGGCGGGTTCCGCCACAAGTTACACAAGGGCGATTGCTAATGTATTTAGCCAATTCCTCGCGCACCGCAGTAGATTCTGTTTCTTTATAGCGGCGCTCCATATTGTTAAGAACGCCTTCGAATGGATGGTGACGTACGGTGATATCGCCACGATCGTTACGGTATTTAAACTCAATGCTTTCTTTACCTGAGCCATATAAAATCACTTTTTGAATGGCTGGGCTGAGTGACTCATAAGGCGCTTCAACATCAAATTTGTAGTGCTCACCTAATGACATGAGCATTTGAAAATAATAGAAATTACGACGATCCCAACCGCGAATTGCACCGCCCGCGAGAGAGATTTCTGTATTTTGAAGCACACGCTCAGGGTCAAAGAACTGCTGAACCCCTAAACCGTCACAACTTGGGCAAGCCCCGGCCGGATTATTGAAAGAGAACAGGCGTGGCTCTAACTCCATCATGCTATAGCCACACACCGAGCATGCAAAATTGGCGGAGAACACGAGCTCTTCGGCTTTCGGGTCGTCCATATCGGCGACAACTGCAGTACCACCCGAAAGTTCTAGTGCAGTTTCAAAGGATTCAGCAAGTCGCTGAGCAATATCCTCACGCACTTTGAAGCGGTCAACGACTACTTCAATGGTATGTTTTTTCTGTAATTCAAGCTTTGGTGGATCGGATAAGTCACAAACTTCACCATCAATACGGGCGCGGATATAGCCTTGACTCGCCAAGTTATCGAGTAACTTAACATGCTCACCTTTACGCTCTTTTACCACAGGGGCAAGCAGCATCATTCTACTGTCAGTGGGTTGTGCGAGAACGTTATCCACCATTTGGCTGACAGTTTGCGCGGCTAGCGGAATATTATGATCAGGGCAGCGAGGTTCACCAACACGGGCAAACAGCAAACGCAGATAATCATGAATTTCAGTAATTGTCCCGACAGTTGAACGCGGGTTATGAGAAGTCGATTTTTGTTCAATGGAGATAGCGGGGGATAGCCCTTCAATATGGTCGACATCTGGCTTTTCCATTAAGGATAAGAACTGACGAGCATAAGCGGATAGAGACTCAACATAACGACGCTGACCTTCGGCATAGAGGGTATCAAAGGCAAGGGATGACTTCCCTGAGCCAGATAGCCCCGTAATAACTATCAGCTTGTCTCGGGGGATGATGAGATTGATGTTTTTTAGGTTATGCGTGCGAGCGCCGCGGACTTCGATATTCTCCATTTACCACTTCCCGAATGAATTGATAGTGAACAAAAATAAACTTGGCAGTACGAATAAACGAAAGAGCAAGTATTAACGAACAAGTTAGTATTGCACAAAATTTGCTGAATGGATATACAGTATATGTGCTCTTTATATTTCATTCCAGAGGGTGAAGATGACAACTTATCTGTAGTGTGAATAATTAGCGTCTATACTAAAAACCAGTAATGCAGATTTCACTTAAATTTGGAAAGCGCTTCGCAACTTCTCATCAAGCAATCTCAATTTATGGTGCAATACAGATAGGTCGTGTTAAACTTCACGGTCAGTCCAGAGATTAAAAATTCAATGCATCAGGAGTAACAAATGGCCAGCAGAGGCGTAAATAAAGTAATTCTTATCGGTAACTTAGGACAAGATCCAGAAATCCGTTATATGCCTAACGGCGGAGCTGTCGCTAACCTGACTCTGGCAACTTCTGAAAGTTGGCGTGACAAGCAAACCGGTGAAATGCGTGAAAAAACAGAATGGCACCGTGTTGTTATTTTCGGCAAATTAGCGGAAGTTGCCGGCGAATATCTGAAAAAAGGTTCACAAGTTTATATTGAAGGTTCACTGCAAACACGTAAATGGCAAGACCAAAGTGGTCAAGATCGTTACAGCACCGAAGTTGTGGTGAATATCGGCGGTTCAATGCAAATGTTGGGTGGTCGTGGTGGTGATGCACCATCACAAGGTCAAAGCGGCGGACAAGGCAGTTGGGGTCAACCACAACAGCCACAAGCAGCGCAACAGTTCAGTGGCGGCGGCGCAGCACCAGCGCGTTCACCAGCACCACAATCGAATGAACCACCAATGGATTTTGATGACGATATCCCGTTCTAATTTTTCTATTAGAAAATTAAAGTCATTAAATAAAGCCCTTAAATTTAAGGGCTTTATTTTTTATGGAAAACTTAATTCAAGTTATCACAACACAACAATATTTTGTGATGCGTCTCTCATTTGAAATCCGCAACCAAGAAAAACGAAAAAAAGGGTTGTGAAGGTTAGGATTTTATGGTTTCTTAAATGCAGCAAACACAATAACGAAAAATCAGACAGACTTTAACTAGACAGAATTAAATTACAGGAAAACCCCGTGAAAATGACTGCTAACCGTTCAAACCTACTACTTACCGCGCCACTAGCCGCGGTAGTCGTGCGTGTGGTGGTGGTCGTGGGCTTAGCGCCGTAACGGGAACAAATCACGCGATTTAGAAACCCCGCCGGCGCAAACCGAGCGGGGTTTTTTTATGACCTAAAACTCGGATCCGCAGGCTAGTGAAGGAATAAAAAATTATGAGCGAGTCGGGCACAACATCACCACAAAAAACCTGTTTTACAGGCGCAGAATTAATCGTCCATTTGTTGGAAGAACATGGAATTACTCTTGTTTCTGGGATTCCGGGCGGGGCGGCATTGCCATTCTACGATGCACTGGGACAGAGCAAAAAAATTCGTCACATACTGGCGCGCCATGAGCAAGGTGCTGGCTTCATTGCGCAAGGAATCGCACGTAGCACAGGTAAAGCCGCGGTCTGTATTTCTTCAAGTGGTCCCGGTGCTACGAACTTAGTCACTGCCATTGCGGATGCCAAACTGGACTCTATTCCATTGGTTTGCATCACTGCGCAGGTGCCTTCCTCTATGATTGGTACTGATGCATTTCAGGAAGTGGACACTTACGGTATTTCAATTCCGATTACTAAGCATAATTATTTGGTGCGGAGTATCGAAGAGTTGCCTCGGGTTATCTGCGAAGCCTTTCGCATCGCTGAATCAGGGCGTCCGGGACCTGTTTGGATTGATATTCCGAAAGATGTTCAAACAGCAACCATTGAATTAGAGACCTTGCCAGAGGTTTTACCGAAGGATAAAACACCAAGCTTCGATATGGAGAAAGTGATCCAAGCGGCGGAGATGATCAACCGAGCTAAGCGGCCAGTGCTTTATTTTGGTGGTGGGGTGATTAGCTCAGACTCGACTGCGACGGCTATCGCATTTGCAGAAAAAGCCTCGTTACCAACCACGATGACGTTGATGGCTTTAGGAACCATTCCAATGCGCCATCCGCTGTATTTGGGTATGTTGGGTATGCATGCGGCGCGTAGTACTAATATGGTAATGGAAGAGTCTGATTTACTGATTGTTATTGGTGCACGTTTTGACGATCGTGCGATTGGTAAAGCAGAAAAGTTTTGTCCAAATGCCAAAATTATTCATGTGGATATCGATAAAGCTGAAATCAGTAAAATTAAGCGTCCTGATATTGCGATTCATGCGGATGCAGGGCAAATCTTAGAATTACTGCTGCCATTAGTTGAGCGTAATGATCGTCAAGAATGGGTACAGCAAGTTAATGATCTGAAAACTCATTATCCGCTGAATTTAGCGAATGCGGATGATCCGTTAGATCACTATGGTTTAGTCTTAGCGACGGCAAGAGCTGCGGGTGAAGAGGCGATTGTAACAACAGATGTGGGGCAGCATCAGATGTGGGCTGCACAAGTTTACCCATTATCGCGTCCTCGCCAATGGTTGACGTCAGGTGGTTTGGGTACGATGGGCTTTGGATTACCTGCCGCCATTGGTGCTGCCTTAGCTCACCCAGATAAAACTATCGTGTGTTTTTCTGGCGATGGTAGCTTGATGATGAATATTCAGGAATTAGCTACTGCTGCCGAGCATCAGTTAAACATTAAAATTATTTTAATGAATAACCAAGCATTGGGAATGGTGTACCAGCAGCAAGATCTGTTTTTTGAAAATCGGATATTTGCTGCAGCTTATCCTTATCAGACGGATTTTATTAAGATTGCTTCTGGGTTTGGTTTCCAAACGTGTGATTTGAATAATGAGACCGATCCTGAAATGGCGCTGGAAGCGATTATGAACACTAAAGGACCGTGCTTAATTCATGCCTTGATTGATGTGAATCAGAAGGTATATCCAATGGTTCCTCCTGGTGCCGCTAATATTGATATGATCGGAGCGTAATTATGGTATTTGAACATCATCCAATCGCCTTAGAATTAATTGTTCGTAACCATCCGGGCGTCATGTCACATATTTGTGGGTTGTTTGCTCGTCGAGCATTTAACGTGGATGGCATTTTGTGTATGCCAATTAAAGATAAGGACGAAAGTAGAATCTGGTTATTAGTTCAGAAAGATGAACGCTTATCTCAGATGGTTAACCAAGTTGAAAAGCTAGAAGATGTCCGTGAAGTGCGTTTTAGCGATGACCTTCGCGTATTTGAAATTATGCAGGATTATGTGCAGTAATTCTTAATGAGCATGATTGGCCTACAGGGATGGTAGGCTGATAAATTAAACGCCATCACTTAAATGAGCATAGGTCATCACGACAGTGGCATGGACATCCCCTTCAATACATAAATAAGCGTGAGGGAAATCTCCGCTGAAGGCATAAAAATCCCCAGCGTCAAGTACCACACTATGTTCATCGTCCAATCGCAGCATTAAGGAACCTGAGTGCACCATAATATGCTCATGGGTACCCACCATGTGGGCGGGACTGTTAATAATCGCGCCTCTCTTCATACTTAGCTGCCAGATCTCAGACACATTTCCCATGCTAATGCGGAATTTAAATTGTTCTAAATAGTCGCCTTCGAGTGGTGTCGATTTTACTAAATAGGGATAGGATTCATTTTGGCGTGTAAATAAATCACTGAGAGGAAAACGTAGTGCGGCAGCTATGGATTCTAAAGTGTCGATACGCGGGTTCGAATCTCCCGATTCAAGCTTAGAGAGGGCGGCTTTAGAAATACCGGATAAGTGTGATAGCTCACTGAGAGACAAATTTCTCGCTTGGCGCAATAAACGAACTTTCTGACCAATTTTTATATTTATTTTATTTTCCATGATATTACTTTCCTACATCTAGCTTCCATGAACTCTAATTTCTGCTGCCAATTCTAACATCTTAAATATGAAATGTCAGAAATTCGATATTATGAAAATAATATTTTGCTGGTAGATGATAAATGGAAAGATAAATTTTTAATGCATTGTTGTAAATATAATATTTCTTATTTTTGAGTGTCTTATTTTGTTGATTAAATTCGTGGTATAATTTATTTGCATTATTCTGATAGATAAACATACAACAGCTTTTTATTTCAATTAAATAATAATATTTTGGAGTTTATATCCGCTGGGTGATTCTAATTTAGCGGATTAATACAAAAATGAGCCCTGACAATCAGCGTTTCCAACATTTTCGACGTTCTGCCTCTTTTGCTATTTTTACGATTACAACCAGCATTGCTGTTATCGGTATTGTGATTGGTCTCAGTATCCCTATGGTGGCGCTGAGACTGAATAATTTTGGTGTCGGGGAATTGTATATTGGCATTATTTCTGCCGCGCCCGCGTTGGGAATGTTTTTAATCGCGCCAGTGGTACAGCGTATTGTGCGGTGGAGTGGTAAGCGCAAAGCGATGCTTATCGCTACGATTATTTCCGCTATCAGTTTATTACCTTTATTGAGTTCACTACCGTTATGGTTACTGTTTCCGCTACGGTTGATTACGGGGTTAGCCAGTGGAGTGATGATTTGCTTAGGAGAGACATGGATCAATGAGCTATCTCCGGAAAACAAACGTGGGCGTATATTAGCGATTTACACGACCGTGTTTACTGTCAGCCAGCTATTAGGTCCCTCTTTTATTGCTTACTATGGCGTGGAAGATAAATCGCCACTATTCATTTGTACGCTAATTCACTTAATTTCAGTTGCTTTATTCCTAGTGATGGATCAGAAAATCGGGGATAAGCTAACCGAAACAGCCTCTGAATCTCATTTTTCGATCACGCAGTTTGTGAAAGTCGCCCCCGGAATCTGTGCTGGCATTTTATTTTTTGCTTTTTTTGATGGTACGATTCTATCTATGTTCCCGATTTATGGCATGGGAATGGGGCATACAGAAGCAGTTGCTGCGATGATGATCAGTGCGATTCTGGCAGGGGATGCCATCATGCAATTGCCTTTTGGCTGGCTTGCTGACCATATGAATCGCGAAAAATTGTACCGCATTTGTGGTGTTGTCACGCTAGGGGCGAGCATATTGTTGCCCTTCTGGATTACGCATACTTACTTTATTTGGGTATTACTGTTTGTGCTAGGCGCAACGGCGGGTGCAATTTATACCATTGCATTGGTACAAATAGGACAATATTTCAGGGGTAATGAGCTCATTATTGCGAATGCCGCAGCAGCTATGTTATGGGGAATTGGTAATCTTTCAGGTCCGTTATTAGCGGGGGCTGCAACTGCGATTTCACCTTCTGGTTTACCTATTTTGCTGATTGGGATTGCCGGATTATTTTTATGGTTTACCCGTGAAAAATACGGTGCACAGGCAATTCAGCAGCAAGCGCAATAGAATCTACTCATTTCAACAGATGAAAAAAATCCCCGAGTTTTTAGCTCGGGGATTTTTTTATTCGGTCGCGCGGTAAACCACTAAATTTTCGTGGAATTCATCAGGGCGGTGATTCGACCAAAAGAATTCCATGCCTTCAGGTGCAGGGTTTACTTCTTTGGAATAGACAATAAGCCAGCGGCAGTGTTGCGGTTTTTCAAAGTGCATCTGCCTTTGGTGCAAAATACCCGTGTAATAATAGAGCATAGGTGTTTCCGACTCCCCAAGACCTTGAGATGCCATACAGTCATTGGGGGCGAATTGCCCTTCCAAGTGGTGACGAAGATCCACGAATACACCTTCGTAGCCTTTCGAGTAATCAATCCAACCAACAAACAGCGTCAGGATAATGCTCCAGACACTCACCATACCGAGTGACCAATTTCTCATGGCGAGGAACGCTGTATTGGAAGAAGAGATTAAGCGATGACGAAAGAACCAAAAACAGGTAATAAACATACCCGAAATCAATGAAAAAATTGAAAATTCCAGATGATAATCAAGAGGAAGCCAGCGCCCAAATACAGGTAACCATTGTGCTTGGTGCCCCATAAGCACAATCACGTAACAGATCCACAAAAAGAGAATGAGTCCCGACCAAAATAGTGCCGAGAAACGTGCAAATACGTTTAAGGCTTTATCGGAAAACCAGCCCAAAGTATGTACTGCTAAAATCGCCATCGGAGCAATGAAAGGCAGTAAATAGAGTGCGCGACCACTGGCAGACATTTGCAAGAACGTCACACCCAATACAGGGAAAATGACGAGTAAATATTCATTACGATCGCGAAGGCGTTTCAGTGGGTGGCGTAGGAAATAGGCGGTTGCAAGTAGTCCTGCTGGTAGGGCAAAGAACACAATGGCAGAAGGAATTCGCGTAAAGTTCGCTTTTGCGCCGAGTTTTTCAACGGAGAATCCAAGGAAACGACCAATATTATTTTCCCAAAACCAAGTAACAAACAGTTCTGGATGCTGTACATACAGCATGATTGGCCAAGGTAAAATCGCGATGAGAGCAACAACCCCCGCCAATAGAGTTGGCAGCCAAAATAGTTTAATACGGCATTGTGTGATAAATACAGGCGCGAGTAATAGGCTGATCCATAAAACGCCAGGAATAAATACCCCTTTAGAAAGCGTAGTGATGATTGTCCCAAGGGCAAGCCAGCAGGCAGATGCGGTAATTTTTTGCTGTTGAATCAGCCCTAATAAGCCATATAAACCAATTGTCGCTCCCGTCATTAACGAAACATCAGTAAACATTTCATGGGTATGACGTAATACCCCCGGAGCACAAACATACAATGCAAATGCTGTCCAAATACGGGCATCTGCAAAATGTTCAGATTTAAAAAAACGACGTGCTAATAAAACAAAAAAGGAAAAGTTAATAATAGAAAAAAATAGGCTGGCACTGCGTGCTGCATCATACAGTGGCATAACACCTGAAAGCAGATGAGAAAAAACGGTAGCGGTCCAATAATATAATGGTGGTTTTTCCATGAATGGTTCACCAGCATTGGTCGGAACAAGCCAATTTCCGGTTTCATACATGGTTTGGATGATACCAAAACTGTAGTTTTCGTCCTGTTTCCATGGACTATGGCCATAAATTCCAGGAAGAAGATAAATAAGTAAAAACAGAAAAAAAAGCATTAAGGCGCTTTTCTTTGGTGTTGTAATGGATGGTGCAGTCATTGACATGGTATTTATAGAGAATATTTAAATGTTATATTGAAAATATTTTTATAAAAACAATCACTGAGTAAATTAATTATTTAATCAGTGTTGGAAATAAATGCTTTTATAAAAAGATGATTTTTATAAATAATAAAAAATTATTATTAAATAGTTTATCAATACTTTTAAATTTGTCTTTAAACGAAAGGTATATAAAGGTGAATAAACTTAACTATTCTGGATAATCGCAAAGATACAGCTCATTTTTGATATTTTTTGCATTTGTCAGGTTGAAAAATAGGCAGGCATAAAACACTTGATCAATTCCCCCCTTTCGAACGATAATTACGCTCTTCACAATTTGCCTCACTTTGCTCTAAAAGCCAAACGATTGCGTACTGTTCCTAGAGAATAATTTTGCCTTGATAGATATCTCGGTTCAGTGAGTGTTTTCAAAAAAGTAATCGTTTACGTGGATTTAAAGCTGAGACAATGTTCGCTAAGCATTTGGGCAAAATTAAAAAATTGCTTAGTAAAAATAGTGACATAGAATTTTCTAAAATTAATAGCAGAGGTATACCATGGCAGGCCAACAGGCTTCATCCAATTGCAAATTGGATTCATATTTTAAGATCACAGCGCGTGGCTCATCAGTACGCCGCGAAATCATTGCGGGATTAACCACATTCTTAGCGATGGTTTATTCTGTCATCGTGGTGCCAGGTATGCTAGGGCAGGCGGGGTTTCCTCCTACTGCTGTGTTTATCGCAACCTGTTTAGTGGCTGGCTTCGGTTCATTATTAATGGGGCTGTGGGCGAATCTACCGATGGCAATTGGCTGCGCCATCTCACTCACCGCATTTACGGCATTTAGCTTAGTATTAGGGCAACATATCAGTATCCCAGTTGCACTCGGGGCCGTGTTCCTAATGGGGTGTTTATTCACCATTATCTCGATCACTGGGATCCGCAGTTGGATTTTACGTAATATGCCAATGGGTGTGGCGCACGGGACCGGTATTGGTATTGGTCTATTTTTATTACTTATTGCCGCTACCGGTGTTGGCTTAGTAGTGAAAAACCCAAATGCTGGCTTACCTGTGGCATTGGGTGAATTTACGTCATTCCCAGTTTTAATGTCCCTGATTGGATTAGCGGTAATTTTTGGTTTAGAAAAACGCCGTGTGCCGGGTGGGGTATTACTGGTGATTATCGCTATCTCAATTATTGGGTTAATTTTCGATCCTGCGGTGAAGTATCAAGGTTTCTTTAAGCTGCCTTCATTGGGTGAAGATGGTTTGGCTCTAATGTTTAACATGGACATCATGGGGGCTCTGCAAGCTGCGGTTCTACCAAGTGTTCTGGCGTTAGTCATGACAGCGGTTTTCGATGCGACAGGTACGATTCGTGCTGTGGCAGGACAAGCTAACTTGCTGGATAAAGACGGCCAAATTATCGATGGTGGAAAGGCATTAACCGCTGACTCAGTGAGCAGTATTTTTGCAGGGGCAATCGGTGCATCCCCAGCTGCCGTGTATATTGAATCAGCAGCAGGAACTGCTGCGGGTGGTCGTACAGGCTTAACTGCGGTGGTTGTCGGTATTTTATTCTTATTTATCTTGTTCTTATCACCGTTATCTTATCTGGTTCCTGCGTATGCAACAGCGCCAGCGCTAATGTATGTGGGTCTGTTGATGCTGAGCAATGTCTCGAAATTGGATTTCGATGATTTTGTGGATTCGATGTCAGGTCTACTGTGTGCGGTGTTCATCGTATTAACCTGTAATATCGTTACCGGTATTATGTTAGGTTTTGCATCACTGGTTATTGGGCGTATCTGTGCGGGTGAGTGGCGTAAGCTAAACCTAGGTAGCGTCGTTATCGCGGTTCTACTGGTAGCGTTTTATGCTGCCGACCTCGCTATCTAAAGGTAATTCTCATGATAGGGCGGCATCCATTGTCGCCCTTTAACGGATTGTTGCGATTAATTCTAAAGTTAAAATTATTTTCCCGTCAGATAGCCTGTTAAGGATAGAATAGTGGTAAGGCGGAAAATGAAGTGAAAATGCCTATTTTCAATGAGTGACTGCCTTGACTGAAAATCTCATGGTCTGGACGGTGCTATCTCTTACTATGCGGCGGCAGGCAAATTTTGGGTTATCCCGTTATACTTTAAGCTGCGATATTTAGGGTATGCATTAGTCAATAAGTAAGGGCAACATGGAAATTTTCTTTACTATTCTTATTTTGATTTTGGCTGTTTCAGTTTCTGGAGTGGTGACGAAAGTCATCCCTATCCGTATTCCCCTTCCTCTTATTCAGATAGCTATCGGTGCATTGTTGGCGTGGCCTCAATTTGGATTGCATGTCTCTTTTGATCCTGAACTATTTATGGTTCTGTTGATCCCCCCTCTGTTATTCGTCGATGGCTGGAAAACGCCAACCCGTGAATTTTTCCAGAATGGAAGAGAAATTTTTATTCTGGTGTTGGTGCTCGTCTTGGTGACAGTCGTCGGGATTGGGTATCTGATTTACTGGCTAATGCCCGGTATTCCACTTATTGCGGCCTTTGCTCTGGCGGCGGTATTATCCCCAACGGATGCGGTGGCGTTGTCCTCTATTGTGGGTAAAGGGCGCATTCCTAAGCGTATGATGAGCGTTCTAGAGGGTGAAGCATTGATGAATGATGCTTCAGGTCTGGTCGCGTTAAAATTTGCCGTCGCCATTGCGATGGGAACCATGGTCTTCAGTGTCTCTGAGGTTACCATTGAATTTATTAAAGTGGCGGTAGGCGGCTTGTTAGCCGGTGTTGCCGTCACTTGGCTATACAGTAAATCTCTACGTTTGATGAGCCGTTGGAGTGGTGATGATCCTGCAACACAGATCGTATTTATGTTGTTGCTGCCATTTGCATCATACATGATTGCAGAACATATCGGTTTCTCCGGTATTTTAGCCGCGGTGGCGGCGGGTATGACTATCACTAAATCCGGTGTTATTCGCAATGCACCTTTAGCAATGCGCCTGCGTGCGGACAGCGTCTGGTCGATGTTAGAGTTCGTCTTTAACGGTTTAGTGTTCATTATGCTGGGTCTGCAACTACCGGGCATCTGGGAAACGTCGGTCGTTCAAGCGGAACTCGATCCAAGCGTTGAAACGTGGATGCTATTTACCGCAGTCGTTATCATCTATTTCGCCTTACTGATTTTACGTTTCTGTTGGTTGTGGCTGATGAAAAGATTTAGCCGCCTCTTCCTGAAAAAGCGTCCGCTTCAATTTGCAAATTATACTGTGCGTGAGCTGTGGCTAGCTTCTTTCGCGGGGGTTCGCGGAGCTATTACTTTAGCGGGTGTGCTCTCTGTGCCGCTCTTTTTAACGGATGGTTCGCCATTCCCAGCAAGGTATCAGCTTGTCTTTATTGCCGCAGGGGTCATTTTATTCTCTATTTTTGCAGGGGTGGTGGCTCTACCGCTTCTACTGCGTAATTTCCAAGTCGGGGATAAAGAGGCGGATATTAACGAGATTCGCATGGCGAAAGCGGCCATGGCTGAAGTGGCAATTGTTAGCTTGAATAAAATGCAGGAGCGTTTGTCTGCAGATGTTGAGGAGCAATTAGATTCCGAAGATATCAATGAAGTTGCGACAAGGGTCATTGGTCATTTACGTCGCCGGACGGCGGATCAAGACGAAATGGAGCATAACTTGCAGATTGAAAATCTCGAGCGACGTTTCCGGTTGACAGCACTACGTGCAGAGCGTGGTGAGCTATATCATTTACGTGCTACACGTAAAATTAGCAATGAAACCTTGCAGAGCTTGCTGGTGGATCTGGATTTATTGGAAGCCGTGCTGATCGAAAAAGAGCATTAAAACGAAAAAACGAGTATTCTACGGGCATTCTTGTTTGATAGACAATCGTGCTTAAGAGTGGATAGCAATGTGGTTACTCGTGATTACGACGCTGCTGTGGGCAGCGTCTTTTAGTTTAATGGGGGAATACCTTGCAGGGCAGGTGGATAGCTGGTTATCTGTTCTGATTCGTGTGAGTTTGGCCGCCTTGGTATTCCTTCCTTTCCTTCGCTGGCGTAATTTCAGTGCCAAAGTGATCTTGTTGTACATGCTGGTGGGTGCTTGCCAGCTGGGGATCATGTATTACTTTGTTTTCCAAGCCTATAAATACCTGAGCGTGGCTGAGTTTTTGCTATTTACGGTATTAACTCCTCTCTACGTCACACTGATTTACGACTTTTTAGAGCGCCAGCGTCTACGTATAGGCTACTTATTTAGCTCTATTCTCGCTGTGATTGGCGCTGCCATTATTCGTTATGATCATTTAAGTGAGTCATTCTGGGTTGGATTGATGTTTGTTCAGCTTGCCAACATCTTCTTTGCCCTTGGGCAAGTTGGTTATAAGCGTTTAATGGAAGTGCATCCTATTCCTCAACACCAAGCTTTTTCGTGGTTTTATATTGGTGCAACCCTGATTTCGTTGGTGGGATGGCTGCTGTTTGGTAATAAGGCGATGGTGCCGACAAGCCAAGCCCAATGGATTGTTTTATTGTGGTTAGGCATGGTTGCGTCGGGTATTGGTTACTTTATGTGGAACTATGGGGCAACGAAGGTGGATGCCGGAACCCTTGCTATTATGAATAACATGATGGTTCCAGCAGGGTTGTTGGTTAACTTTGCAATTTGGCAGCAACACCCTAATTGGATCAGCTTTACCATGGGATCGAGTCTGATAATTGCTTCTCTGTGGGTGCATAAGCGCTGGATCCTTGAACCGGCTTCACATAAGACAAATTCTCTACCGCGTGATCAGTAGCTGTATTGGTAAATGTTTCAATGGCTGGCTGACGCTGTTCTCCTTCACGACATGCAGCGTACAGTCGGCTCCATAGCCCATTCCCTAATGTTTTTGTCTTAATCAAACCTTGTTTTTCAAAGGAATCGACTGCCCAGTGAGGCAATGCCGCAATACCCATTTTGGCCGCCACCATCTGAATTAAAATTAATGTATTGTCGACGGTTTTAATGTTGGGTGAAACTCCCGCAGGCTGCAAGAAATGACGCCAGATATCAAAGCGTTGGCGTTGGACTGGGTAAATCAGCAGCGTCTCTTTGGCGAGATCATGGGGTTCAATCAACGGCTTTTGTGCTAACGGATGGTCATTTGCCACCACCAGCTTCACCTCATAATCAAACATAGGGGTGTAATGTAAGTTTTGCTCCGCAAGAATATCCGAAGTCATGACGATATCTAGTTCTCGTGAGAGCAATTCAGGTTGCGGATCAAACGTCACGCCAGATTTAAAATCAACAGTCACTTGCGGCCATGTCTGTCTGAACTGTTGTAAAGCCGGCGTTAGCCACTGGATACAGCTGTGGCATTCAATAGCAATACGCAAAGTGCTTACGGTTGGCTCATTACAGACGCGAATCGCATCTTTGACCATCGGTAAAATGCGTTGTGCGAGTTGAAGCAACACTTCGCCCTGAGGCGTAAAATGCACAGGTTGGGTTTTACGTACAAACAGTTTGTAGCCTAAGCGATGCTCTAAATCACTGAATTGGTGAGATAGCGCAGACTGAGTCTGATGCAGGTGCGTCGCAGTGGCAGCTAATGATCCGTATTGGCTGAGCGCCTGCAACGTTTTTAAGTGTTTTAATTCGATCATGAGAAACCTTCAAGTTGACGATGAATAATTTGCGCTTGTGCTTTATACAGTACCTGTTGATTATAGATGTGTAAACATCTAGACGGCTAAATATTTTAAGGGGTCAATATGTCTGTTATAAATCATACACTTGGGTTTCCGCGTGTCGGTCTGAAAAGAGAACTAAAACGTGCACAAGAAGATTATTGGGCAGGCAAGATTGACCAAACTGCACTTCTTGATACGGGCTACCAACTGCGTGTTCGCCATTGGGAACAACAAAAAAATGCAGGGATAGACCTGCTGCCAGTCGGTGACTTCGCATGGTATGACCAAGTATTAACGACCAGTTTATTACTCGGTAACGTTCCACCGCGTCATCAAAATGAAGATGGCACTGTTGATTTAGATACTTTATTTCGTGTGGCTCGCGGTCGTGCCCCTACGGGCAAGTCTGCTGCCGCAGGGGAAATGACAAAATGGTTTAATACTAACTATCACTATATCGTGCCGGAATTCCAGCAAGGGCAACAGTTCAAATTGTCGTGGAATCAGCTGTTTGATGAAGTGGATGAAGCGTTGAAGCTTGGGCATAAAGTGAAGCCAGTGGTGATTGGACCGATTACCTACCTATGGCTAGGGAAAGTGAAAGGACCGACATTCGACCGATTATCTTTACTGAAGGATTTACTCCCCGCATACCAGGAGATACTTTCTCGACTCGCTGAAAAAGGCGTGGAATGGGTGCAAATTGATGAACCTGCACTGGTATTAGACTTACCTATCAAATGGCAGCAAGCCTACCAAGAGGCTTATCAAGCCCTCACAGGGAAAACGAATTTACTATTAACTACCTATTTTGATGGGATCAGCCATCATCTCGATTTAATTAAGCAGCTACCGGTACAAGGCTTGCATGTCGATATCGTTGCGGGCAAGGATGATATCGCGGCACTGCATCAAGCACTTCCTAAGGACTGGGTGCTTTCGTTAGGGTTAATTAACGGGCGTAACGTATGGAAAGGGGATTTAGGCGAGAAATTCCAACGGGTGAAACCGCTGCTAGGGGAGCGTACTCTTTGGGTCGGTTCATCTTGCTCGTTACTGCATAGCCCAATTGATTTAAATGATGAAACGCGTTTGGATGCCGAAGTGAAAAGCTGGTTTGCGTTTGCACTGCAAAAATGTGAAGAACTGGCGCTATTGACGAAAACACTCAATCAACCAACGGCAGAAAACATCGCAGCGCTAGAAACCTATAGTTCGCCAATTCGTGCTCGCCGGACCTCTTCTCGAGTCAATAATACGCAGGTCGCTCAGCGCTTAGCGGCAATTAACGCGAAAGATACCGAGCGTACTCGTCCTTATGTAGAGCGTGCTGAGCTTCAGCGCCAACGTTTTAATCTACCGTTGTGGCCAACTACGACAATTGGCTCTTTCCCGCAAACCAGTGAAATTCGTTCTTTGCGTCTTGATTTCAAAAAAGGCAATGTGGATCAACTGAATTACCGTACCAGTATCAGTGAGCACATCAAACAAGCTATCAAGGAGCAGGAACTACTGGATATTGACGTCCTCGTGCATGGTGAAGCTGAACGAAATGACATGGTGGAATACTTCGGTGAACACTTTGATGGCTATATCTTTACGCAAAATGGTTGGGTACAGAGTTACGGTTCTCGCTGCGTGAAGCCACCTGTGATCATTGGTGATATTAGCCGCCCAGAAGCTATTACCGTGGAGTGGGCGAAGTATGCACAGTCGTTGACGGATAAACCGGTGAAAGGAATGCTGACAGGTCCGGTGACAATACTGTGTTGGTCATTCCCGCGTGAAGATGTGAGCCGTGAAACTATCGCGAAGCAGATTGCGTTAGCGCTGCGTGATGAAGTGGATGACTTACAAAAGGCGGGCATTGGCATCATTCAAATCGATGAGCCAGCATTGCGTGAAGGCTTACCGCTACGCCGTAATGAATGGAAAGCATATCTCACGTGGGCGGTGGATGCCTTTAAACTGAGTGCTGCTATCGCGGAAGATGAGACTCAGATCCACACCCATATGTGTTACTGCGAGTTTAACGATATCATGGATTCTATTGCCGCATTGGATGCAGATGTGATCACTATTGAAACATCGCGCTCAGATATGGATTTACTCGATGCGTTTGAAGATTTTGATTACCCCAATGAGATTGGTCCAGGTGTTTATGATATTCACTCACCGAACGTACCGAATGTTGAATGGATTGTGGCGTTGCTGCGCAAGGCTGCGCAGCGGGTGCCTGCCGAGCGTTTATGGGTCAATCCAGATTGTGGTTTAAAAACCCGAGGTTGGGAGGAGACTCGCCAAGCGTTAGCTAATATGGTGGAAGCCGCGAAAAAACTGCGTAATGAGTATCAACGCTAACTGAGTAAAAAGCCCACGAATGAGTGGGCTTTTTCATTAGTCTTTCTTGTCACAAGCGGAACTTAGCCAAACAGTTTTTGTTTCAGTAAATTCATACCAATTGACGCTAAATCAATATGTTCAGGTAATTCACCGTTCGGAGTCGCACTATCAACTAAAGTGGGTAGGTACTTGGCAACCATATCTGTTGCTTGTTGTGGATCTAAGCCGACACGTTGAGCGAGTTCTTGGATCCCTGAGTCACCAAAGACTTGCATTAACTGGCTAGCATCTACTGGCAAATTTTCACCTTCTGAAATCCAAGATGAAACAATCCCGCCTAAGCCTTCAGTGTTAAATTTATCGACGACACCAGCGAGCCCGCCTTGCTTTTCAACCCAATCAATAACGGATTGAAATTGTTGCAGTTTATCACCAGCAACCATGCTTAACATTTGATCAAACAGACCCATTTTTGACTCCTCGATAACGTAATTAATGTGTTCAATACCAAGTATGGAACATTTTACAAAAAATAATAGGCGGCTATTTTGGGGAATTTACTCAACAGGTCAATCAAAATTAGAAGGAATAGTGGGAATTAAATACTCACCAAAATACACTGACTAGAAATGCATCAGAATGCTCACAATTTTTATCACACTTTCTTGTGAAGGAGTAGAAGGCGGTGTGAAATTATTATCTTGTTAAATTTCAGCATAATAAATGAAATTTGGTTAAATTTTATATTCTCTTTAGTGTGATGGTAGTCATGTGTTTGTGAATTTGATTGTGTGAAAATTCACAATATTCACCAGAATTCACAATATTGTTAGAACTGACAACATCAGGGGGCTAGATGAAAAATATCGTTAACCATGTTGGCGTTATTGGTCTGGGTTCGATGGGAATGGGGATCGCGCAATCACTAATAAGAAAAAAGATCCCAACCTATGGATTTGATTTAAATCCTCAAGCGTGTGACGCGCTACTTAAATATGGCGCGCAAGCAACAGGGAAAAATGCAGCGCAGTACGCCCACGAGTTGGATGCAGTGTTGATGGTCGTCGTCAATGGAATGCAAGTTGAAGGGATTTTGTTCGGTGGCGAAAAACCACTGGTAGAGCAGCTTCGCCCAAATACCATCATTGTGTTACACAGCACATTGGCGGCAGAGCAAACGAAGCAGATTGAAAAGCGTCTTGTTGAGTATCAACTTCCATTGGTGGATGCACCGATTTCTGGCGGTGCGATTAAAGCAGCGGAAGGCAAGCTAACGGTAATGGCATCGGGTTCTTCTGAACTATTTACTCAACTTGCTCCTGTATTTGACGCAATTTCTGAACGCTTATATCGAGTGGGAGATGAAGTTGGACTAGGGTCTACCGTGAAAACTATCCATCAGCTGTTGGCGGGTGTTCATATCGCGGTTGCTGCGGAAAGTATGGCGTTGGCGGCAAAAGCAGGAATCAACTTGGATGTGATGTATGACATTGTGACTCATGCCGCAGGAAATTCATGGATGTTTGAAAACCGTATGCAGCATGTTCTTGAGGGGGACTACACACCAAAATCGTCAGTGGATATTTTTGTGAAAGATCTTGGTTTGGTGATGCAAACCGGAAAAGCGCTGAATTTCCCACTACCACTAGCCGCAACCGCTCACCAAATGTTTATTTCAGCCAGCAACGAAGGTTTTGGCTCTCAGGATGATAGCGCGGTGATTAAAACCTTCAAAGGAATTACCTTACCGGAGAAAAAGGTATGACAGTGAAATTAGGCGTGATTGCTGATGATTTTACCGGCGCGACGGATATCGCAGGCTTTATGGTACAAAACGGCTGGAAAGTGGTGCAATTACTGCATGAGCCGAATGAAAATACCCCAATTCCACATGATGTAGATGCCATTGTGGTGAGCTTAAAGAGTCGCTCTTGCCCTGTTGATGAAGCGGTCAGCTCCTCGCTAAATGCATGTCGTTGGTTGAAGGAATCAGCACAATGCCAGCAAATTTTCTTTAAATATTGCTCAACGTTTGATTCAACAGAAAAAGGCAACATTGGTCCTGTCACTGATGCGTTGATGAAGCAGTTGGGTACAGATTTATCCTTAGTTTGCCCAGCACTGCCAGTCAATGGACGTACTGTGGTTCATGGACACTTGTTTGTAAACGGTCAATTACTGAATGAAAGTGGCATGCAACACCATCCAGTCACGCCAATGACTGATGCGAATTTGCTGCGAGTCATGGAAAAACAATCAACAGGGAAGGCTGGGTTGATTAATCTAGCAACAGTGCAGAAAGGGAGCTTGGCAGTCGCTGAACAGTTAGCACAGTTGCGTCAACAAGGCGTGAGTTATGCCGTCGTCGATAGTTTTACCATGGATGACCTGTTGCCTATTGCCCAAGCTTCGCAATCACTGCCTTTATTAACAGGTGGGTCAGGGTTGGGTGCAGCACTAGCAAATATAGATAGCCAAGTGGCATGGGGGCAAAGTGAAAGTCGCGGGATTAAGCCGGCAGGAAAAGACAGGAAAACCGTGATTTTATCAGGTAGTTGCTCACAGATGACCAACAAACAAGTACAGAACTACCAGCGAGTGGCACCAAGTAAGGCGTTAGATGTCGGTGAATGTATCAATAATCCAGACTATGCGAATGCCTTAGCTGCGTGGGTTCAAGCACAGCAAACGACGGGTTTGGCACCTTTGCTTTACGCCACTCAGCCACCGGAGTTATTAAAACAAACACAAGAAAAATACGGCGCCGCATCATCGAGCACGGCGGTGGAAAATGTGTTTGGGCAACTGGTGACCTTATTGGAGGACCAAGGCTTTAACACGTTCATTATCGCGGGGGGAGAAACCTCGGGGAAAGTGGTTCAGAGCCTTGGAACAGAACAATTAAGTATTGGTTCACCTATCGCACCGGGTGTGCCGTGGGTACAGGATTTAACAAGCGGTAACTGGTTAGCACTGAAATCAGGCAATTTCGGTCAAGAGAATTTCTTCCAGTTAGCACAGGAGATGTTTAATGAGTAATGAAAAGGCGCTACGCCAAGAGTTGGTGGATTGGGCTAAATCGATGTTTAACCGTGGCTACAGTAGCGGCGGCGCTGGCAACATTAGCGCTCGTTTAGCGGATGGCTGCATTATTGTCACCCCGACTAACTCAAGTTTTGGCGATTTAGACCCTGAGCGTCTGAGTAAGCTTGATGCACAAGGAAACTGGATTGATGGTGATAAACCCACAAAAGAAGTTTCTATGCATATGGCAATGTATTTACAACGTGCTGATTGCCAAGCGGTTGTTCATCTACATTCACCTTGGTTAACGGCATTATCTTGTTTGCCGAACTTAGATACGGCGAACTGCTTACCCCCAATCACACCATACTATGTGATGCGCGTGGGCAAATTACCATTAATTGAATATTTACCGCCAGGTGATGACCGAATCGGTGAAGAAATCGCGAAATTAGCCCCAAATCATAATGCGATTTTACTGTCAAACCACGGTCCGGTTGTCGGTGGAAAAACGTTAAGACAAGCATTTTTCAATGCGGAAGAATTAGAAGATACCGCTCGCTTGTACATTACATTACGTCCACATGGCTTCACAACGTTAACGCCAGAGCAAGTTCATGAGCTCGAAAGCCGTTACCCACAGAAATGAGGTGATAGACATGGCTAAATTTGCAGCAAATCTCAGCATGATGTTTAACGAAGTTCCATTTATTCAACGTTTTGAACGTGCTGCTCAAGCTGGGTTTAAAGGGGTTGAATATCTTTTTCCTTACGAAGAAGATGCGGATGCTATTGCGGGTGAATTGAAAAAACATCAACTTACTCAAGCGCTATTTAATATGCCCGCAGGAAATTGGGGTGCCGGCGAACGAGGAATGGCATCTCTTCCTGGGCGTGAAGCTGAATTTGCTCAAGGCGTGCAAACGGCGCTGAAATACGCTAAAGCCCTTGGGTGTAAGCAAGTGCATGCAATGGCAGGTAAAGTGGATGAAAAATTCACTTTTGAAGAGCAAAAAAACTGTTTTATTAAGAACATACAACAGGCTGCGGATGTGATGGCGGAGCATGGCATTCGTGTGCTTATCGAGCCAATTAATACCCGCGATATGCCGGGGTATTTCTTAACGACCCAAAAGCAGGCTGAAGCGCTTTTACCTGAAATTAACCGCGAAAATGTGTTCATTCAATTGGATTTATATCACTGCCAGATTATGGAAGGTGACTTATTGAAAACAATTGAGCGTCTTTGGGGTAAATTTAGTCATATTCAGATAGCATCAGTACCTTTTCGCCATGAACCTGATAGCGGTGAAGTCAATTACCCATGGATTTTTAATCAACTCGATGAAATGGGATATGAAGGCTGGCTGGGATGTGAATACCACCCAGCAGGACGCACCGAAGACGGTTTAGGCTGGCTCAAGCAAGCTAATTCCTAGGAGAACCGCATGATCCCTTCCGAACGTCGTGATTTTATTTATCGCTATGTCTATGAGCACCAAACTGTGTCTATCAATGACTTAGTTGGCTTAATGAATGTGTCTCATATGACGGTTCGACGTGATATTCGCATGTTGGAAGAGGAAGGGAAGGTTGTCGGAATTAGCGGTGGAGTTCGGTTAAATGATGCGTTACGCCAAGAGCTACCATGGAGTGAGAAGGCGAGGCTGCATCATCAAACCAAACGCGAAATCGGTCAATTTGCCAGCTCACTGGTTGAAGATGGTCAGGTGGTTTACCTCGATGCGGGAACAACCACGTTTGAAATCGCGCGTGTGTTAGGTGAGCGTTTTAATCTCACCATTGTGACCAATGATTTTTCTATCATGCAATATTTGATGAATAAATCGCAGCTGAATTTGTATCACACAGGTGGACAGGTTGATAAACGCAATCACTCTTGTGTGGGAAATACAGCCGCAGCCATGTTGCGAACACTGAATGTGGATATCGCGTTTATTAGCACCAGCTCATGGGACTTGCAACATGGCGTGTCCACGCCTCATGAGGAAAAAGTTCAAATAAAACAAACTTTATTGGATGTAGCCCGTCGATGTGTACTGGTTTCAGACAGCAGTAAATTCGGTAAATACGGTATGTTTCGTGTTTGCCCATTAGATCAATTGCACGACATCATTTGTGATAAACATTTACCGCCTGATGTCGTGCAACGGATAGTCGAAAAAAATATAAAACTTCATTTAATAAATACATAAAAAAACATCTTACCGAGTGATGCATAGCCCGTCAGGGCTATAGCAAGGAGAATGACAATGAAAGTTATTATTACTGGTGGCGCAGGTTTTCTGGGCCAGCAGCTAGCCGCTGCTTTGCTTAAAAACAACCAAGGATTAAAATTTAACCAACTCGTTTTAGCGGATATTCAATGCCCTACATCACCAATTGAAGATTCTCGCGTGAGTTGTGTTGCGTTAGATTTAACTCAGCCAGAAGCCGCAGATAAATTGATTGATGCGCAAACCGATGTGGTTTTTCACCTCGCTGCGATTGTGAGTAGCCACGCAGAAAGCGATTTCAATTTAGGTATGAAAGTAAATTTTGATGCGACGCGTCAATTACTTGAAGCCGCTAGAGCTAAAAACCCTGCCATCAAATTCCTTTTCACCAGCTCCCTTGCGGTATTTGGTGGTGAATTACCTGATGTAATCACCGACCTTTGCGTGGTAAACCCTCAGTCTTCTTATGGCGCTCAAAAAGCCATGTGCGAACTGATGGTGAACGATTATTCACGTAAAGGGTATGTCGATGGTCGAGTGATGCGCTTACCAACCATTAGTATTCGTCCTGGCGTCCCGAATAAAGCAGCGTCTTCTTTTGCTAGCGGTATTATCCGTGAGCCTCTTAATGGGATTGAGAGTGTTTGTCCTGTGTCTCCAGCGCTGGCTCTATGGTTATCTAGCCCAGAAACGGTCATCAACAACTTTATCCATGCAGTGTCGATTCCTGCGGAAAAATTTGGTCTTTCACGCACCGTGAACCTGCCGGGGATCACCGTGACAGTGCAAGATATGATTGATGCACTGCGTGATGTTGCAGGACAACAGGCCGTTGATTTAATTCGTTTTGAACCGGATGAAGCGATTAATCGCATTGTGGCAAGTTGGCCGGGTAAATTTGATATTCGCCGTGCACTGGATTTAGGTTTTAGAGCTGATGGATCATTTAGCGATGCGATCCGTTCATTCATTAAGCATCATAGCGCGAAAAAATAGGAGATTAAATAATGTCCTATATTCCTATTATTGGCCTCGCGGTGGCCATATTTGTCCTTATCTTTTTAGTATTACGAACGCGTGTTCACGCACTGTTAGCCATGCTAATTGCCGCTGCAATTGCGGGGTTATCCGGTGGGCTAACCGCGGCTGAAACCGTCACGGTGATCACAAAGGGCTTTGGCTCGACCCTCGGTAGCATTGGTATTGTTATCGGTCTCGGGGTGATGATGGGAAGGGTGCTGGAAGTTTCAGGTGCTGCTGAGCAAATAGCCTATAGCTTTATCAAATGGTTAGGGAAAAAACGTGAAGAGTGGGCACTGGCAATCACCGGCTATATTGTCAGTATTCCTATCTTTGTGGACTCGGCATTCGTCATTCTTTACCCGTTGGCAAAGGCATTAGCCAAAAATGGTAAACGGAGCATCTTAACGCTTGGGGTCGCATTAGCGGGTGGGTTAGTGGTAACTCACCATACTGTACCACCAACACCGGGTCCTTTAGGGGTCGCAGGTATCTTTGGGGTTGATGTTGGTGCGATGATTTTAGCGGGTATGGCGCTCGCGGTACCATGTGTCATCGGTATTGTGTTCTATGCCAAATGGCTAGGAACCAAATACCCTGAGTTTATGCCAGATGAGACGGGCAGCGAAGATCTAAAAGAAGTGCATGCACGTTACATGGAAGAAAAAGCGAATAAACCATTACCAAGCTTATTCTTATCATTGTTACCTATTATTACGCCAATCTTGTTGATTTTTATTAATGCTATCAACGGATTATTGCTAAAAACGGCCACCTTCCAAGGCATGGATGATAACTGGTACTTCCAATCATTCCAATTCTTAGGCGCCCCGATTATTGCACTCTCAATTAGCGTATTGATTTCAGTCTATACGTTAATGCCAAAAGCCTCGAAAGAAGAAGTCATTGACCGTATGGAAGAGGGATTGCAGGCAGCAGGGATTATCTTACTGGTCACGGGGGCTGGTGGTGCATTAGGTGCAGTATTACGTGATAGTGGTACGGGAACAATTTTAGCGGAGCACGTTGCGAATTTACCGATTACGCCAGTGCTAATACCGTTCATTATTGCCACGTTAGTGCGTTTAATTCAGGGATCAGGAACGGTTGCAATGATCACCGCAGCATCGATTTCTGCGCCAATTATTAGCCAAATCCCTGATATCAACTTATTAGTTGCCGCTCAAGCAGCAACAATGGGCTCTCTGTTCTTCGGTTACTTTAACGACAGCCTTTATTGGGTTGTGAACAGAATGATGGGGATTAAAGACGTTAAACAGCAAATGATAGTTTGGTCTATCCCAACAACAATAGCGTGGGCTATCGGGTTGGTTGGCGTCTTGATCCTTGATGTTGTGCTGTAAGTCTAGCACATTGATATTGTAATATTTTTTATCTTCTGCCTATCCAAAGCGCCTATTCAGGCGCTTTTTTTCGATAATCGCAAACATTCATCTATACTGGGTGTATCTCATTATTAGCTTTAATGTCACCGGACTTTATTTGTGATATATGTCTCATTTTCATGAAAATGAAGTGAATCAGTTTCTATTAAAAGCGATATTGGTCACTAAATTAAGTCGAGCTAAGCGCTATATTGACTATAACGTACTAATTCAATGATGCCATTGTGTAAAGGAGTTTGATATGTCTGACGTTTTCCACTTAGGTTTAAAAAAGAGTGACTTACAGGGTGCAACTGTTGCTATTGTTCCTGGGGATCCTAACCGTGTTGAAAAAATTGCACGTCTGATGGATAACCCTGTGCATTTGGCTTCATTACGTGAATTCACTTCATGGCGTGGTGAACTTGATGGAAAAGCCGTGATTGTTTGCTCCACAGGTATTGGTGGTCCATCAACCTCTATCGCAGTTGAAGAGCTAGCTCAGCTAGGCATCCGCACTTTCTTGCGTATCGGTACAACAGGTGCAATCCAAGAAAACATCAATGTAGGTGATGTTTTAGTGACTACCGGTGCAGTGCGTTTAGATGGTGCAAGTCAGCATTTTGCTCCGCTGGAATTCCCTGCGGTTGCTGACTTTACTTGTACTAATGCGCTGTATGCTGCGGCGACAGAAGCGGGTGCAACTGTTCATGTTGGTATTACTGCATCTTCAGATACTTTCTACCCAGGTCAAGAGCGTTACGACACCTATACAGGTCGTGTGATGCGCCACTTCAGAGGCTCAATGAAAGAGTGGCAGGATATGGGCGTGATGAACTATGAGATGGAATCTGCAACGCTGTTAACTATGTGTGCAAGCCAAGGTCTGCGTGCAGGTATGGTTGCTGGCGTTATCGTTAACCGTACTCAGCAAGAAATTCCAAATGAAGCGCTTCTGAAAAAAACAGAAGGCAATGTTCTGAGCATTGTTGTCGAAGCGGCTCGTCGCCTGCTGTAATCCTAATTAGCTGACCCGTTTACTGACTTCACTCGGTTGTGGATTTTCGGTAAACGGGTTCAGTTATCATCATGCTACCCATGTATCTTAAATATTCTTGTATCTCTAATTGATCAGCGCAAAATTTATTTTCTCGCGTTTTTCTTATTCCCTTCATCGATGAATCTGTTATTGTCATTTAAAACAATGAATAGAAGCCTCTTAAGTTACTCAAATTACAAGTAATTGATAATTTCGTTTATTTTTAGTTTGAGCAATGACAGCGCTAAAAAGGGAAAACGTATGTCAACCAAGCCTTACCTTCACCCCTCTGTACTGCCTTTAACCGGTGGAATTAACTTTCGTGATTTAGGTGGAAAAAAACTATCCAACGGCGGAAAAATTAAACCTGGGGTTTTATTTCGCTCAGGTGCATTAGACCGCTTAACCCAAGATGATGAAAAAGTCTTACAGTCACAAAACCTTTTCCAAATCATCGACTATCGCGATGAAGCTGAAATTTTGGATAAACCGGATGTGGTGTGGAGTGGCGCTCATTATGTGCATGCCCCTGCGAACCCGCTGGCAAAAGAAGTGAGTGCGAATTTAGATAAACTCACACCAGAAGTGCTAGAAAAATTTGATCCTCAAGCTTTCATGTTCCGCCTTTACGAGTTACTTCCATTGAATAATGCGGCATATCATCAATTGGTCAGCATGTTGAAGCAACCGGAAAAAGGTGGTCTTGTGCAACACTGTGCCGTCGGCAAAGACCGCACTGGAATTGGCTCGGCTTTAGTGCTATTTGCGCTGGGGGCGGATGTTAATACGGTGATAGACGATTACCTATTAACCAATGAAACGTTAGCGCCATTCCGTAATCACCTACTGGAAGAATTTTCAAAAACTATGAGCGAGAATGTGGTAAAAAAATTCGAGTACGTGTTCTCCGTACGTGAAGAATTCTTACAGACTGCATTGAAAAGCATAGAAAATAATTATGGTGATGTGGATAAATGGCTAGAAAAAGATTTTGGCTTAGATAACGCTCAACGCAGCGTACTACAAAGTTACTTCCTCGAATAATCTAATAAACACTGAAGTTGCAATGAGCGGGTTTTGTTGCAACTTTATTTACTTCCTATAACTATAATAGTGTTATTCAACTCATTAAAATTAGGAACGAACCCTTGAGCATCAATGAAATTGTCACTGCCATTACGGAATTCACTCGTGCTCACGAAGTGTGGGCGATCCCTATTGTCTTCATTCTTGCTTTTGGCGAATCACTCGCTTTTCTCTCTTTATTGCTCCCCGCAACCGTGATTTTACTTGGACTTGGTGCGTTGATTGGTGAAAGTGAAATCGCCTTCTTTCCGATTTGGTTAGCCGCCGCCTTGGGCGCATTTTTTGGCGATTGGGTCTCTTATTGGTTTGGTTTTCACTATAAAGAAAAAGTCCGTGAAATGTGGCCGATTTCTCGTAACCCTGAAATGATAGATAAAGGTCATCGTTGCTTTGAGAAATGGGGTGTTTGGGGGATTTTCTTTGGGCGGTTTTTTGGACCTTTGCGCGCGGTCGTTCCTCTTGTCGCAGGAATTTGTGAAATGCGCCAACGCCATTTTCAAATTGCCAACTTCGCATCCGCAATGATTTGGGCATTTGGCATTTTAGCACCGGGGGCGCTTGGCTTACGTTGGTTCGCTAGTTGGATGGGATAAGCTGCGAAGCTGCTCGCAAAAAGTCGCCATAGGGAGATTTACCTCTGGACACTTATACAGTATCCCATTACCTTACTCTAGATTTTAAAAAGTAAGGATGGATTCGTGGATACCTCTCTTTTATATGCAATTATTGGCGCCTTAAGTGGCATTTTGGTCGGCGGTTTAGCGGTCTGGTTTTCTATTGTCCAAAAAATAGCGGGGAAAGAGCGAGAGCTACAAGAGGTATACCGTCAATTGGCCGCGAGCGATGAGAAAAATGTACATTTGGCTCAATGGAAAGAGGAATGCGACAAGCTTGACCAAGAGCTACGTACACAGCGGGACATTAACCGTGAACAAGAGGCTGAGCTGCGAGAGGTGATGACTCGCTTTGAACAAGCTCAACTGGCGAACGAAGAGAAACAGCGAATTTTGCAAAATAGTGAGCAGCGCCTCACGGCACAGTTTGAAAATTTAGCTAATCGTATATTTGAGCAGAACGAACGGCGTGCTTCTGAGCAACATCAGAAAAACTTAATGGCGATGTTGTCACCTTTTCGTGAACAACTTGAAGGGTTTCGCCAACAAGTACAACAAAGTTATGGTGAAGAGGCAAAAGAGCGTCATACGCTAACCTATGAGATTCGCCAGTTACAGCAACTGAATAATCAAATGACCAAAGAAGCGGTCAACTTAACACGAGCTTTAAAGGGCGATAATAAAATTCAAGGGAATTGGGGCGAAACCATTTTAACTCGGATTTTAGAGGTATCGGGTTTACGCCGCGGTAGTGAATTTGAAACACAAGTCAGTATCAATACGGGCTATAATAGCCGCTACCAGCCAGATGTCATCATTCATCTTCCTGAAGGCAAAGATGTCGTTGTTGACGCAAAAATGTCGTTGGTCGCTTATGAACATTACTTTAATAGTGATGACCCAGAACAGCAGCAGCAAGGTATCAAAGATCATGTGGCATCCATTCGGAACCATATGAAAATGTTAAGCCGTAAAGATTATCATCAGTTACCAGGGGTTCGCTCTTTGGACTATGTGCTCATGTTTATCCCTATAGAGCCTGCATATTTATTAGCATTAAAAGAAGCTCCTGAGCTACTTGATGAAGGATTAAAACTGAATATCATGTTGGTCTGTCCATCCACATTGTTGGTGGCAGTACGTACCATTAATAATTTGTGGCGATATGAACGGCAAGAGCAAAATGCGCAAGAAATCGCCGATAGAGCCGCTAAAATGTACGATAAACTGCGTTTGTTTATCGATGATATGCAGGTATTAGGTTCTAGCCTAGAAAAAGCAAATCACACATATTCATCAGCCATGAAGCGTCTTGCTGAAGGTCGAGGTAATTTGCTAGCTCAGGCGGAAAGTTTTAAAGAGTTAGGCGTGGAAGTTAAGCAATCTATAGACCCTCAGCTAGCAGAGCGGGCTGACAAGTCTAATTGTGCGGAATCTTAGAGTTATAATAGGGTTTTCACTCAAAGGCTGTTACACTTCTCAAAAAAGTTTGAACGATTAACAGGCATAATAGAAATGACCGAACCAACAAAAGAAACCATTGATTTTGGTTTCCGTACTGTAGAGAAAGAAGAAAAAGCTGGCCTCGTAGCAAATGTTTTTCACTCTGTAGCCTCTAAATATGACCTGATGAATGACTTAATGTCTTTTGGTATTCATCGCATTTGGAAACGTTTCACAATCGAAGCGAGTGGTGTGCGTCGTAATCAACGCGTGCTTGACCTTGCGGGTGGAACGGGTGACCTCACTGCAAAATTCTCTCGCCTTGTTGGTGAAAAAGGCGAAGTGGTTCTCGCAGATATCAACGACTCTATGTTAAAAATGGGACGTGAAAAACTGCGTGATTTAGGCATTGTCGGTAATGTTAATTACGTACAAGCTAATGCGGAAGAGTTACCATTCCCTGATAACTATTTTGATTGTATTACCATCTCGTTTGGCTTACGTAACGTGACAGACAAAGACAAAGCTCTGCGTTCTATGTTCCGCGTTCTCAAACCAGGTGGACGCCTATTAGTGCTTGAGTTCTCTAAGCCAGTTATTGAACCTTTGAATAAAGCTTATGATGCATACTCATTCCACATTCTACCGCGTATTGGTCAAGCGATTGTGAATGACCCTGAGAGCTATCGTTACTTAGCTGAGTCCATCCGTATGCACCCAAATCAAGAAACCTTGAAAGGGATGATGGAAAATGCAGGTTTCGAGCAAGTCTCTTATGACAATATGACTGGCGGTATTGTTGCATTACATAAAGGGTTTAAATTCTAAGATGGAAGCACCATCAGCGCATATTGAAAATCCCAATACTGTTTTGTATTCCGTAATGACAGCATTCATGGAAACATCCTTGAACCATATGTTGTTCAAGGAAAAAGTGCTACAACCAGCAAGAATGCGTTTAGCGGGTAAAGTGATGGGAATTGAGCTCAAAGAGCTGAATAAAACCCTAACATTAGTTTTTGCTGAAAATCATGTTGATGTTTTAAGTGAATGGCAAGAACCCGCAGACTGCACCATTAAAACATCGCTATTTACCTTGATTAAGCTGAAAGATAAGCAGCAGCTTTCACAGTTAATCAATCACGGTGATATTGTGATTGAAGGCGATATGCAGATTGTGCAGCACTGGTCGTCATTATTGGATTTAGCGATCTGGAATCCAGCACACTATTTATCCCCTTATATTGGTGATATTGCTGCAGAAGGTATTAGTAAAGTATTGGGCAAAGGGGCGTGTCTTGCTTCCCGATTAGTTAGCCGCCAAAAAACTTACGTTAAAGACATTATTCTGGAAGAGTGGAAAATGGCGCCTAGCCAGCTGGAATTAGTGCACTTTAGCGATGAAGTTGAGCAAGTTTCAAATTCAATGAGTCAATTAGAACAGCGACTCAATCAGTTGGAGGAGAAGAATGTCTCCCGGTGAAATAAAACGCCTTTACTTCATTATTCGGGTTTTTCTCTCTTATGGACTAGATGAGCTGATTCCTAAAATTAAGCTGACATTGCCTTTAAGAATTGGGCGATTAGGTTTTTTTTGGATCAAAAATAAACACAAAGATAAAGATCTTGGTGAGCGCCTACGTTTGGCGCTGCAGGAGTTGGGGCCAGTTTGGATCAAATTTGGTCAAATGCTTTCGACTCGCCGAGATTTATTTCCCCCTACCATTGCCGATCAACTTTCATTATTACAAGATAAAGTCGCAAGTTTCGACGGTAAGTTAGCGCGTCGCTATATTGAGGAGTCGCTTGGCGGACCGTTAGAACAATGGTTTGATAATTTTGATGAGCAAGCTTTGGCGTCAGCATCTATTGCCCAAGTGCATACAGCCATATTAAAAGAGAATGGCAAAGACGTTGTTTTAAAAGTCATTCGCCCAGATATCCTGCCAGTTATCAAAGCAGATATTAAGTTGATGTACCGAATTGCTAATTGGGTTCCACTTCTTCCAGATGGACGACGTTTACGCCCAAAAGAAGTTGTTCGTGAGTACGAAAAAACGTTAATTGATGAATTAAATTTACTTCGTGAATCCGCGAATGCAATTCAACTTCGTCGTAATTTTGAAAACAGCGCCATGCTGTATATTCCCGAGGTTTATCCAGACTATTGTCGTGAAAACGTGATGGTGATGGAGCGTATTTATGGTATTCCTGTTTCCGATATTGCGGCTTTAGAAGCTCAGGGAACCAACATGAAATTGTTGGCGGAAAGAGGCGTAAAAGTCTTCTTTACCCAAGTATTTCGTGACAGTTTCTTTCATGCAGATATGCATCCCGGCAATATTTTTGTTAGCTATGAACACCCTGAAGACCCTCTCTATATAGGAATTGACTGCGGAATTGTGGGTTCTCTCAATAAAGAAGACAAACGCTATTTAGCTGAAAACTTTATTGCCTTCTTTAATCGTGATTACCGTAAAGTGGCTGAGCTGCATGTCGATTCCGGTTGGGTTCCCGCAGATACCAACGTTGAAGATTTTGAATTTGCCATTCGCACTGTTTGCGAACCTATTTTTGAAAAACCATTGGCGGAAATTTCATTTGGGCATGTGTTATTGAACCTGTTCAATACCGCTCGTCGCTTTAATATGGAAGTTCAACCACAGTTAGTGTTATTACAAAAAACCTTATTGTATGTTGAAGGGCTTGGTCGTCAGCTATACCCACAACTGGATTTATGGAAAACGGCAAAGCCATTCTTAGAAGATTGGATTCATAGCCAAGTAGGGCTTCCTGCAATCACTAAAGCGTTAAAAGAGAAAGCGCCTTATTGGGCAGAAAAAATGCCAGAAATCCCCGATTTAATTTATGGGGCATTAAAACAGCATCGATTCTTGCAGTCTAATATTGAACAGCTTACTCAAGAGTTAAAGCATCAACGCACGAAACAACGTAAATCACAGTATCTATTAGGAATTGGGGCAACTTTCATTCTTTGTGGTAGCTTATTCTTTATTTCTGACTTAACCCGAATTGCAGCAGCATTTATGGCTGTGGGTGCATTGTCGTGGCTTGTAGGTTGGTGTAAAGGAGAGGATAATTAAGTAGACTTTGTTTTGCGACAAGTTTATAAGGCTGTGATCATTTCCGTATTTAGCGTTGGTTGTATATAATAGGGTTAGTTACAATTGATCCCAAAACTATAGAGGTATTAACAATGGAATCAACATTTGCAATGGCTTCTTTCGGCAGCCCTTGGCAATTAATTATTATTGCTTTGCTTATTATTTTAATTTTCGGCACCAAAAAACTGCGTTCTTTAGGTTCCGATTTAGGTGAGTCACTGAAAGGCTTTAAAAAAGCAATGAGTGATGATGAAGCTGCAAAAGCAAAAGCAGAGCAAGAAAAGCAAGATGCTGATTTTGCAACCAAAAATATCACGGAACAACAGGCTGCTGAGAAAAAAGACAGCCCAGTTGAGAGCAAAAATAAAGAGCAGGGATAAACCGTGTTTGACATAGGTTTTAGTGAACTACTGCTAGTTGCAATCATCGGTCTTGTGGTATTGGGCCCTCAACGTCTACCAGTAGCAGTGAGAACTGTTGCTGGTTGGATTCGTGCTATGCGTTCTATGGCCACCAATGTCCAGAATGAACTATCACAAGAATTGAAATTGCAAGAACTGCAAGAGACTCTTAAAAAAGTCGAAGAGAAAGCAGGTTTGGAAACACTTTCTCCGGAACTTAAAAAATCGATGGATGATTTGCGCCATGCTGCTTTGTCTTTACAAAGTGGTTATCAAGCAACAACCAACGACGTCCAATCTGAGTTGAACAAAGCAAAAGAGATCACAGAAAACTACGATGCAGCGGTAAAGGAATCCCATGCTAGTTCTTCGCAAACTCAAGAGTCAGACCCTGATCCTGAGTATGCTGCTAAGATGGCTGCGGTTGTTGAAGAAAAAACAGCTTCAACAGCACCAACAGACTCTAAGCCACTCGATGCTAAAGTAACAAACTCCAATCAAACAGAAAGTGAAAAATAACACATGGCTGTCAATGATGCTCAACCACTTATTAGCCACCTGATTGAACTTAGAAAGCGGCTACTAAACTGTTTGATTACGGTATTAATCGTCTTTGCGGCGCTGGCTTATTTTTCAAATGATATTTATCGCCTTGTTGCTGCGCCTTTGATTGATAAGCTACCTGTTGGCTCTCAAATGAGTGCGACAGATGTAGCATCGACGTTTTTTACCCCAATTAAACTGACCATGATGGTATCTGTGTTTATTTCGATACCTGTCATTTTGTACCAGATTTGGGCTTTCATCGCGCCTGCGTTATATAAGCATGAGCGTCGGTTAATGCTGCCACTGCTGGTTTCAAGTAGCTTCCTATTCTATTTAGGAATGGCATTTGCTTATTTTGTGGTATTCCCGTTAGCCTTTGGTTTCTTTGTAAAAACAACACCAGATAGCGTTAACTTTATACCTGATATCAGTAAGTACCTCAGTTTTGTCATGACATTATTTCTGGCATTTGGGGCTGCATTTGAAGTGCCAATAGCGATAATTTTATTATGCTGGACTGGCGTAACGACACCTGAATCTCTCAGACGTAAGCGTCCATATATCTTAGTGGGTGCATTTATTGTCGGGATGTTCCTGACTCCTCCAGATGTACTATCACAAACTTTACTTGCGGTACCAATGTACTTGCTATTTGAGCTTGGGGTCTTACTATCTAATTTCTATGTTGGCAAAGGTCGACGTAGAGATGAAGATGAGGAGCCAGAAGAATAGCCATAGTAGGCGACTCTTGTGAAAAAAAGCCCATTTAATTAATGGGCTTTTTTTATGTGTTCAATATTTAAATATGATGCCAAAGTCTACTCAATAGCTTTTTTAAATTGAGTATTATCAATGACTTTTTCAACCGTGGTATTTAATATATTGAGCAAGAGGATTGAACGAGATTCGCCATTAGGTTCATTAAAAATAGCGTTAACACCTGCAAAAATACCTTCAGTAATCACAACATTATCTCCATGGGAAGGGAGGTCCGGTGATTGGGTATGGCTGATAGGTGTTTGCTGTATCAGCTCAATAATCTCTTCGGGAACTTCAGCGGGTAATACACCGAAGCGAATAAAATGGCTGACCCCTCGGGTAGATTGGATCGTTGTTGTATGAATTTGCTCATGATCGAACTTAACAAACAGGTAATTAGGAAACAACGCTTCAGTGACAACCGTACGCTTTCCACGAACGACTTTCTCCATTTCGGTCATGGGGGTCATACATGCCACATCTTGGCGAGTTAAATGTTCAACAGCCCTTTCCAATTGTCCTCGTTTGCAATACAGCAAATACCATTTTTCCATTTTTTGATCCCATCCAACAAATTTATGCTCATGATAACAAATTAAGGCATAAGAATGTGACTAATGATGAATGGCACAATATTATTCATGCACACAAGTATAGATTAATTCAGTAGTTACAAAATTAGCTATACGATAAACACAGCAGTTAATACTTTTTGTAGGAGACACCATGGATATCTTTTTACTGAGTAACGGCAAACTTTCCGGGAACCCTGTATGGCTAAGTTATGCATTGCCAAGAATCAATGAAATGATTGAACGTAAAAACATTAAGTCAGCAGTATTGGTACCGTATGCTGTTTTACGTGGTTCTCATGATGAGCGAGCGGAGCAATTGAGCGATGCTTTAGGTATTAAAGTGACTTCGATTGAGCATTTCGAAAGCCCTGTAGAAGCGATTGAACAAGCCGAATGTATTCTGGTGAGTGGTGGTAATACATGGTGGTTAAATAAATGCTTACATGAGAATGGGCTAATAGTCGCAATTCAACGTGCTGTACGTGAACGTGGTGTACCTTATATTGGTTGGAGCGCAGGTTGTAATGTAGCGACCCCAAGTATCAGAACAACAAATGATATGCCAGTAAGCAACGCCGTAATTATGCCGTCTCTGGGGCTATTCCCAATGCAAATAAACCCTCATTATATCGATGCTCATATTTCTGGGCACATGGGCGAAACCCGTGATGAGCGTTTACAAGAGTTCTGTGTTATCAACCCTCATGAGGTTGTTGTTGCATTACGTGAAGGGAGCGGATTGCAGATTAAAGGAAATGAGCTGAGTTACTTCAGTGGCAAAAATGAAGGCTTTAAACTGTTTCAGCACAACAAAACATTCCCTGAGCAATTTGATACCGTATCATTAAAGGAACATGTTCCGTTTGATTGCAAGTAAAGTGATATACTTGAACTGAACATCTTGATTATTAAGTATGTTTAACAGTAACTTGTAACCTTGGCTGGGAACCTTATAATGAGGTTCCCCCTGTAATAGTAAAAGAAGATAATGAAATACCGTGACCTTAGAGATTTCATCGCGCAGCTTGAAAAGCAAGGCGAATTAAAACGCATTACGATGGAAGTCGATCCTTACTTGGAGATGACTGAAATCGCAGATCGTACACTAAGAGCAGGGGGACCAGCCTTATTATTCGAAAACCCTAAAGGCTATAACATGCCTGTCTTATGTAACTTGTTTGGTACAACTAAACGCGTTGCCATGGGAATGGGGCAAGAAGACATTAAAGCATTGCATGATGTGGGCAAGTTACTCGCTTTCTTGAAAGAGCCAGATCCTCCGAAGGGGTTCCGTGACTTAATGGATAAGTTACCGAAATTCAAGCAAGTGCTGAATATGCCAGCTAAACGCTTAAGCTCTGCACCTTGTCAGGAAGAGATTTGGGCTGGAGATGATGTTGATTTAACAAAAATCCCCGTTATGCATTGTTGGCCTGAAGATGCAGCACCCTTGATTACTTGGGGGTTGACTGTGACCAAAGGTCCTCATAAAGAACGCCAAAATTTAGGCATCTATCGCCAGCAAGTGCTGGGTAAGAACAAAGTGATTATGCGCTGGTTGTCTCATCGTGGTGGCGCATTAGATTTCCAAGAATGGTGCCAAGCTCACCCCGGTGAGAGATTCCCTGTCGCTGTCGCATTGGGGGCTGATCCTGCAACAATTTTAGGTGCGGTGACGCCTGTTCCAGATACCTTATCTGAATATGCATTTGCAGGATTGCTCCGTGGCAATAAAACGGAAGTAGTGAAATGCATTTCTAATGATTTAGAAGTACCTGCAGGGGCTGAAATCATTCTTGAAGGGTATATTGAACCGGGAGAGATGGCACCGGAAGGTCCTTATGGTGACCACACTGGTTATTATAATGAAATTGATGATTTCCCAGTGTTTACTGTTACCCACGTTACTCAGCGCCGTGATGCAATATATCACTCGACTTATACAGGGCGCCCGCCGGATGAGCCTGCGGTATTAGGGGAAGCCCTGAACGAAGTTCTAGTTCCTATTTTACAGAAACAGTTCCCTGAGATAGTCGATTTCTATTTACCACCAGAGGGTTGCTCGTATCGTCTGGCTGTCGTTACCATGAAAAAACAGTATGCAGGACACGCAAAAAGAGTAATGATGGGAGTCTGGTCTTACCTGCGTCAGTTTATGTACACTAAGTTTGTCATTGTCTGTGATGATGACATCAATGCTCGTGATTGGAAGGATGTTATTTGGGCGATTACAACGCGCATGGATCCCGCTCGTGACACCGTGATGATGGAAAATACACCGATTGATTATCTTGATTTTGCATCACCAATTTCCGGATTAGGTTCCAAAATGGGCATGGATGCGACCAATAAATGGCCGGGAGAAACCAATCGAGAATGGGGACGCCCTATTGTCATGACTCAGAGTGTTAAGTCCCGTGTGGATGACATCTGGGAACAGTTAAATATTATTGAAAAGTAAGAGGAAAACCATGGCAACTTTGAGCTGTAAAGTCACATCTGTTGAATCAATCACGGATACAGTTTATCGGGTTATTTTGTTGCCAGATGGTCCTTTTCACTTTAAAGCTGGTCAGTATTTAATGGTCGTTATGGATGAAAGAGACAAGCGACCATTCTCCATGGCCTCTACGCCTGAAAATAATCAATCTATTGAGCTACATATCGGTGCATCGGAATTCAATTTATACGCAATGGCTGTAATGGATCGTATTCTAGAACAGCAACGTATTGATATTGATATCCCTCACGGAAAAGCATGGTTTCGTGAGAATAGCTCAAATCCAATGATCTTGATTGCGGGTGGCACTGGCTTCTCCTATACCCATTCTATTTTGCTGGCAGCCCTTGCTGAAAATCCTCAACGTGACATTACTTTTTATTGGGGTGGGCGTCAGTTAGAACATCTGTATGATTTGGGAGAGCTTCAAGCTATTAGTGAACGATATCCAAATCTGAAAGTGATCCCTGTTGTTGAACAGCCTGATGAGAATTGGCGCGGAAGAACGGGAACTGTCTTGAGCACGGTATTAGAAGATTTCGGTGATTTGTCAGGTCATGATATCTATATTGCAGGTCGTTTTGAGATGGCGAAGATTGCACGGGATAGGTTTTGTGGTGAGCGGAATGCAAAGGCAACTCAATTGTTTGGTGATGCCTTCGATTTTCTATAACGTGTCATCTTTCAAGTTGTAGGGGGGCTTCATAAAGCTACCCTATCACATACTCCAGTATGCTCAAGAGATAGCTTTACTTGCCGCCTACACTTGCCGCCTACCTGTGACTTGAACTATTTAGTGGATGTATAGAGTTGTATTTAAAATTCGAATTGATTGATTTTTCGATTTTGACTGAGCTGATTTTGCTGTTTTGAAGATAAAAAAATCCCGCCCCTGACTAGGCGGGAACATTGCAAGATACGACAATGTAACGGCAAAATGAATTAAACGCGTTCAATAATTGTGGCAATACCTTGCCCAAATCCAATACACATTGTGGCTAATCCAAACTGCTTATCATGTTGTTCTAACTGATTAAGTAGTGCAGTTGTGATCCTAGCGCCCGAGCAACCGAGAGGGTGCCCTAAGGCAATTGCGCCACCACTCAAGTTTACTCTCTGGTCTACTTGGCTTTCTGAGATTTGTAATCCTTTCAAGCAGGCAATAGATTGCGCGGCAAACGCTTCATTAAGTTCAATGATATCAATATCATTTAGCGAAAGTCCTGCGCGTTTTAATGCCATTTCAGTGGCGGGAACAGGTCCAAAACCCATAATTGATGGATCGCAACCGACGACTGCCATTGCTCGAATTTTTGCGCGTGGTTTTAATTCATGCTGTTTGGCATAAGATTCACTGGCAAGTAGCATGGCTGAAGCGCCATCAGACAGTGCTGATGAATTGCCTGCGGTCACAGTGCCGCTCACAGGATCAAATGCTGGTCTTAAAGAAGCGAGACCTTCTAAACTGGCATCAAATCGGATCACTTCGTCATAATTAACTGAAATGAGGTTACCGTCGGCATCGTGACCTGATATCGGAACGATTTCACGGCTAAATTTACCATTCTTAGTTGCAGATGCCGCACGTTGGTGAGATCTAAGCGCAAATGCATCTTGCTCTTCACGACTAATTTTGTACATTTTTGCTAGCATTTCGGCGGTTAAACCCATCGCTCCTGACGCTTTAGCTACGCGCAATGTTAATTTTGGATTGAAATCAATGCCGTGAGTCATTGGGACATGGCCCATATGCTCAACGCCCCCAATCAAAACGGAATGGGCATCTCCGGTCATAATAAAACGGCTAGCATCGTGGATGGCTTGCATTGAAGATCCACATAGTCGGTTGACAGTGACTGCAGGAACGGTATGAGGAATGTCAGTCAACAGAGCGGCATTTTTTGCGATATTAAAACCTTGTTCTAATGTCTGCTGAACGCACCCCCAAATAATGTCATCTATTTCTTTCTTTCTCGCATTTGGATTGCGTTCGAAAATCGCATTCATCAAGTGTGCAGAGAGGTCTTCTGCTCTTACATGACGAAATACACCGCCTTTGGAACGGCCCATTGGTGTGCGTATACCATCAATAATGAAGACATTTTCCATAGGATTAACCTCTCGCAACTTTTTTGACATCGATAGCCACAACCGGTGGCTTCGGATAGTATCTAGCATTAGTCACCGCTTTTTCTTTCAATCCATCAGGAACTTGATAAAGCGGGCTTAAATGAGAATAGGATTCGGCAGTTTTAACGTAAGATTGGCTGCCAAGAGTATCTAGGTAGCAGAACACACCGCCGCGGAATGGAGGAAAGCCAAGACCATAAACTAGGGCAATATCAGCATCAGAAGGGCTTTGAATAATTCCCTCTTCTAGACAACGAACTACTTCATTCACCATTGGAGCCATCATTCGAGCAATAATTTCTTCTTTAGTGAATGAACGTTTACTCTGACGAATAACGTTTAATAATTCATCGGTTTGCGGGTCATCAATTTTCTTTGGTTTTCCTTTTTTATCTTTTTCATATTGGTAAAAACCTTTGCCATTTTTTTGACCGAAACGTTGTTGCTCAAACATGATATCAATCGCGTTCTTACCAACTTTTTGCATACGCTGTGGGAAACCTTGAGCCATGACTTGTTCTGCATGAAATGCGGTATCAATACCAACAACATCAAGCAGATAAGCAGGCCCCATTGGCCAGCCAAACTCTTTCTCCATGATTTTATCGATTTCTCGAAAATCTGCGCCATCCTGAAGCAATAAGTTAAACCCTGCAAAATAAGGGAATAGGACTCGGTTAACGAAAAAGCCAGGGCAGTCATTTACAACGATAGGGGTTTTTCCCATTTTATACGCATAAGAAACTACTTTTGCGATAGTGCTATCACTGGTTTTTTTGCCTCGAATGATTTCTACCAATGGCATGCGGTGTACAGGGTTGAAAAAATGCATACCACAGAAGTTTTCTGGGCGTTTTAATGAGTTAGCCAACTCTGTGATGGGGATGGTCGATGTGTTGGAAGCTAGTATCGTCTCTGAAGTAATTAATGATTCAACTTCAGATAATACAGCAGCTTTAATTTTGGGATTTTCAACGACAGCCTCAACGATGACTTGAGCGTTTTCAATACCAGCATAAGATAAAGAAGGATGAATAGAGGCTAACGTAGTTGCCATCTTATCTGCAGTGATTTTTCCTCTTTCAAATTGACCATTGAGAAGTTTTTTCGCCTCATTGACCCCTAAGTCTAATGACTTGTCACTGATATCTTTCATTAAGACGGGGACACCTTTACTTGCAGACTGATAAGCAATGCCACCGCCCATAATTCCCGCACCTAGAACGGCTGCTTGTGTAGGCGCCGTAGCGGAACCTGCAATTTTTTTACTGGTGGATTTAACGCTTTGGTCATTCAGGAAAACACTGACTAATGCGCGAGCTACATCACTATGAGCAAGAGGCACAAAAGCTGCTGTTTCGTGTTTTAATGCCTCTTCACGCGTACAATTAGCGGCTTTTTCTATCGTATTAACTGCACTCATAGGTGCAGGATAATGTTTTCCAGCAACTTGATAGACCATCCCTTTGGCAACATTAAAGCTCATTGCTTGCTCAAGTGCGCTAAGTTTTAGTGGTTCAAGTTTAGGTTGACGCACCTGACGCCAGTCTAATGCGCCAGAGATTGCTTGCTCTATAATTTTCAAAGCTGCTTGAGGAAGCTTTTCTGTTTCAACCACCGCATCGACGAGTCCTAGCTTAAGTGCTTGTGGACCGCTAACATCTTTTCCCGCAGTGATAATTTCAAGAGCACTATCAAGACCAATGAGTCGAGGTAAACGTACGGAACCACCAAAGCCAGGCATAATGCCTAGTTTTGTTTCGGGTAAACCAATTCTGGCATCTGGTGAGGCAATTCTAAAATCTGTCGCGAGCACACACTCACATCCACCGCCTAGGGCATAACCATTAATTGCGCTAATAGTTGGAGCAGGGAGATCTTCAAGGCGATTAAATATACTATTTGCGTAACCAAGCCAGTCACTCAGTGTTTCTTTGGATGCCTCGAATAGGGATAAAAATTCTTTGATATCTGCGCCAACAATAAACGCAGGTTTATCTGAGCGCAAAATAACGCCTTGTAAATCGCTTTGTTGTTCGAGTATTGCAACAGCTTCATCAAGTGAAGCGACGGTATGAGTATCCAATTTATTGATTGGTCCTGATGAGTTAAACACCAGTTCTGCAATACCTTTTTTCAACCATTGAATAGAGATTGTCTCACTTTGATAAAGCATGCTGTTCTCCTTTACGTGGCAGGTTTATCTGGTATGACCAGATGAAATTTAGTGTGACGATAATGTTAATTAAATGCAAATGATTAATAACAAAATTGGAAGGCGGCTCACAGGAATTAAGGTAAATAAGACAGGGTGAAAATGATATTTTTATTAATAATCAAAGTATTATTTGTGACATGTAATTGAGAGCATACACGTTATTATCAGAACGTGATAAGCTTGATTTTTCTAACTAATACTGAAAGGTTGAACGAAATGGAAAAACTGGCTGGACTCTACGCAGAACATATTAAAACGTTACAAAAAACGACTCAGCAAGTTTTACAACGCAGTAAATTAGATGCCATCTTGATTCATTCAGGAGAACCCATTCGCATTTTCCTCGATGACAGTGATTACCCATTTAAGGTCAATCCACACTTCAAAGCTTGGGTTCCTGTGACGGATGTTCCGCATTCTTGGTTATTAGTAGATGGTGTGAATAAACCGAAACTATGGTTTTATTCTCCGGTTGATTATTGGCATAGCGTTGAACCTTTACCGACCAGCTTCTGGACAAAAGAAGTTGAACTCATTCATCTCAAAAATGCAGATGAAATCAAAGGTTTTTTAGCTAGCATTCAAAAAGACCATCTGGCATATATTGGCTCTTCTGCAACTAAAGCAGAGTCTCTAGGTATTTCTACTCACAATATTAATCCAAAACCGGTACTCGATTATTATCATTATCATCGCTCATATAAGACAGACTATGAGTTGTACTGTATGCGTGAAGCGCAAAAAATGGCAGTAAATGGACATTTATCTGCTTTTGAAGCTTTCCAAGCAGGCGCGAGTGAGTTTGATATTAATATTAGTTACTTAGAAGCAACCGGGCATCGTGATACAAATGTACCTTATGGAAACATTGTGGCGCTGAATGAAAACGCTGCTGTGCTCCACTATACTAAACTACAGCAAACAGCCCCTAGTGAATTACGCAGTTTCTTGATTGATGCTGGTGCGGAATATAACGGTTATGCCGCTGATATTACACGTACTTATGCTGCAAAAAGCAAAAGTGAGTTTGCAGAGTTAGTGGCAGATTTAAATGCAGAGCAACTTGCACTGATTGGTTCAATCAAAGCGGGTGTGCGCTACACTGATTACCATGTAGACATGCACCATCGTATTGCTAAATTACTGACGAAACATGGTATTGTGAAGGGCATCAGTGAAGATGCTATGGTTGAAAATGGCTTAACAACACCATTTCTACCACATGGTTTAGGTCATCCTTTAGGTCTGCAAGTTCATGATGTTGCTGGTTTTATGCAAGATGAAGATGGGACTCATTTAGCAGCACCCAAAATGTATCCATTCTTACGCTGCACTCGTATTTTAGAACCGCGAATGGTTTTAACGATTGAACCAGGTCTCTACTTTATTGAATCCTTGCTCTCATCATGGCGTACTGGTGAGTTTAGTCAGCACTTTAATTGGGATAAAATCGAGCACTTTAAGCCTTATGGTGGAATTCGTATTGAAGACAATATCGTCATTCATCATAACCATATTGAAAATATGACTCGAGATTTGCATTTACCGTAATGAAAGCGTATTCAATTCCGGCAGAAACGATCTCTTTTTCGGAAGAGATCAAAAAAAGCCGTTTTATTACCTACATCGCTCACACTGAGGGTATTGAAGCAGCAAAAGACTATATTCAGTCTATTAAAGCGCAATACCCCGATGCTCGGCACCATTGCTGGGCATTTGTGGCGGGTCGTCCCGATGATTCCCAACAGCTAGGTTTTTCCGATGATGGTGAACCAACGGGAACGGCAGGTAAACCCATTATGGCACAGTTACTCGGCAGCAATTTAGGTGAAATCACCTGCGTTGTTGTGCGTTATTTCGGTGGGATAAAGCTCGGAACTGGGGGGCTCGTTCGTGCGTATGGGAGTGGGGTGCAACAAGCACTTAAACTATTACCGACACAAACGAAAGTGCCTCAAAAAGTCTTCAACGTGGTATGTGACTACTCACTTATCAATGGTATTGAGCAATTATTAGCTCAGGTAAATGGTACTATATTACTCAGTGATTATAATGAGTCTGTATCTTTGCAAATTTCTATTCCTGCTACTTGTGAGCAGGAGGTCAATGATAAATTACGTGATATCAGTCGTGGTGAGGTAACTCTCTCAGAACCGTCACAAGAGCAAACAGTATAGCAAGGAACCGGCCGAATGCACTTTCGCGCAATAACTCGTATTGTCGGGTTACTCGTCATTATCTTCTCTTTTACTATGGTCATTCCTGGTATTGTCGCACTAATATATCGCGATGGTGCGGGACGAGCATTCAGTCAAACCTTTGTCACTGCATTATTAATTGGTCTTTTTTTATGGCTGCCAACACGTAATAGCAGACATGAATTAAAAGCGAAAGAAGGCTTTTTAATCGTTGTTCTATTCTGGACGGTATTGGGAAGCGTCGGAGCGCTACCATTTATCTTCTCGGAAAAACCAAATTTATCTGTTACGGATGCATTTTTTGAGTCATTTTCGGGCTTAACTACGACAGGTGCAACAACCCTGACGGGATTAGACTCGCTTCCAAAAGCAATTTTATTCTATCGACAAATGCTTCAATGGCTTGGTGGGATGGGGATCATCGTACTCGCTGTGGCGATTTTGCCTCTGTTAGGTGTTGGGGGAATGCAGCTTTATCGAGCTGAAATGCCGGGACCTTTGAAAGATAACAAAATGCGTCCGCGTATAGCGGAAACGGCGAAAACCCTTTGGCTTATTTATGTTTTACTGACTATAGCGTGTGCAATTGCGCTATGGATCGCAGGCATGGATGTGTTCGATGCGATATCACACAGTTTTTCAACCATCGCGATCGGTGGGTTTTCTACCCATGATGCCAGCATAGGCTACTTTAATAGTCCAGCCATTAATACCATTATTGGCGTCTTTCTTATTATCTCGGGTTGTAACTTTGGTCTACACTTTGCGGTTCTTACAGGAAGAGGTCTTGGAATTTATTGGCGTGACCCTGAGTTTAGAATGTTCATCAGTTTCCAGTTTGTTCTAGTCGTGATCTGTACCGCGGTGCTGATGTATCACTCCGTATATGCTGGCTTTGGGCAAACGCTGGATCAAGCTTTTTTCCAAGTTGTCTCAATGGCGACGACTGCTGGGTTTACAACAGACAGTTTTTCAGGGTGGCCGCTATTTTTGCCCATGCTTCTATTATGTGCCGCGTTTGTTGGGGGATGTGCAGGATCAACGGGTGGGGGCTTAAAAGTCATCCGTATTCTTTTACTATTCTTACAAGGTTCCCGTGAATTAAAACGATTAGTACATCCGAACGCTGTCTATACCATTAAGTTAGGGCAAAGAGCATTACCAGAAAGGATTATTGAAGCTGTTTGGGGATTCTTTTCCGCTTATGCTTTAGTTTTTATTGTTAGCTTGCTGTTATTAATTGCAACGGGAGTCGATGAGTTTTCCGCGTTCTCTGCAATTGCTACGACATTAAATAACTTAGGTCCAGGATTAGGAACTGTTGCTGATAATTTCACGACGATGAACCCAGCGGGCAAATGGATCTTAGTAGTAACAATGTTATTTGGTCGTTTAGAAGTATTTACCTTATTAGTGTTATTGACTCCCACTTTTTGGCGTGAGTAACAAAATAGTCTGGCTAATATAATAGATAGTAACGATTAGGAAGAAAAATGAGTTACCTACTTTTGCACTCAAGTACTGACGGACAAACAAAAAAGATCATACTCAAAATGGCAGACCAATTACGCCGTTCGGGGCGCGAGTGTGATATTCGAGATTTAAACTCAGATAAAAGCTTCAACTTATCTGCTTATGATAAGGTGCTAGTGGGGGCTTCTATTCGTTATGGTCATTTCAATAAACAGCTAGTCCGTTTTGCTTCAACACACCAAAACCAACTGAACTCTATGAAAACGGGATTCTTCGCTGTAAATCTTACGGCAAGAAAAGAAGGCAAGAATACAGTTGAAACGAATGCTTACACGCGTAAGTTTTTGGAAAAATGCCCATGGCAGCCAACTGTAAAGTCAGTTTTTGCTGGCGCACTGTTTTATCCCCGCTATAAATGGTTTGATAGAGTAATGATTCGGTTCATTATGAAAATGACGGATGGTCCTACAGACCCAAATACAGAAATTGAATATACCAATTGGGATAATGTTGCTGCGTTCGCAACAGAATTTGATAATCTTTAGCCTTATTTTTAAACAAACTGTGGTTGATTTGTACGATTTGTTTAAAAAGAAAACGGTCGAACAAGAATATTTAAAAAATACTTGCAGGATTTCTGCGACTCCCTATAATGCGCATCCACTGACTGGGAACAAGCCAACGCAAAGCGCGATGGA
>NZ_ABXW01000018.1 GCF_000173415.1 Providencia alcalifaciens DSM 30120
AACCAATTCTTGGTGCTTTAATCGCGCCGACAAAACAGTAAAAACTTCATCGGTACGGGGAGCGCATTATACGAAAAATTAAGATACTAGCAAGGGTTTGAACTCAAATTTTTTATTTTTTTGTTCGTTTGATGATAAAACAATCACAGTGATGATTTTATCATCGCTGATTGTTAAATAAGAATTTCAACGTGTTAAGTTTGTTAACCTTTTACTTTCTTATAATGACGTCACCTAATCTTCCACTCTCAAACCATCAACGCTTTCAAACTCGCGAGTGTAATTTGCCATGATGATATCTCCCAAACAATGCCATATAACTTGAGCATATGGCATTCTTAAGATTGCTATAATACTGGGTACTCTAGAGCCCGTTATTTAATAAACGTTTCTCGGTAATAAACCAGCTCGGCAATCGACTCGCGGATATCATCCAGCGCTTGGTGGGTATTTTTCTTGGAGAATCCAGCAAGGATCTCAGGTTTCCAACGGCGGGCTAACTCTTTTAATGTACTCACATCCAAATAGCGGTAGTGAAAATAGCTTTCCAATTCTGGCATATAATTAAATAAGAAGCGGCGATCTTGACCTACGCTGTTTCCACAGATTGGTGATACGCCTTTTGGTACCCATTTTTCTAAAAATTCAATGGTCGCTAACTCAGCTTCACGTTCACTAATCACACTTTTACGGATTCGCTCGACTAAACCGCTATTGGTATGAGTATTTACATTCCACTCATCCATTAATGCCAGCTGCTCCTCGGTTTGATGAACCGCAATAACCGGACCTTCCGCTAAAATATTCAGGTTACTGTCAGTCACAATAGTGGCAATTTCAATAATACGATCACGAATAGGATCGAGTCCGGTCATTTCTAAATCGATCCAAATTAAATTATTCTCATTCTTTTGCATGATATGCCCTAACTGAATACGGTGGAGTTAAGGTATGATAACACCCTTCGTGCTATCAGTTATAGGTATGTCATTTTTGAACAACGTACCTATCGGTTATAATATAGACGCCAAATTATTTATGTGAGAGAGGTCAGGTGGCTAAGCAGAAACTTTCGAAAGGTCAACAGCGCCGCGTGCAAGAAAATCATCAAAAAAGACTCAAAAAGCAGAAAACGATTGAGATTGATGATAGCCAATTAGGTGAGGCTCAAGAGGGCTTAGTGATTAGCCGTTTTGGTCAGCATGCGGATATTGAAGCCGCAGATGGCACCATACAGCGCTGTAACCTGCGCCGAACCATCTCATCCTTAGTAACGGGTGATAATGTTGTCTGGCGCCCTGCTCTCAATACCCAAAGTGACATTAAAGTGAACGGAATTGTGGAAGCGGTTCATGAACGCCACTCTGTCTTAACTCGCCCTGATTATTATGATGGGCTCAAACCGATCGCTGCTAATATCGACCAAATCGTGGTAGTTTCTGCGATTTTACCTGAATTATCTCTGAATATTATCGATCGTTACTTAGTTGCCTGCGAGACAACAGGAATTCAACCCATTATTGTCTTAAACAAAGTTGACCTGCTAGATGATGAAAATCGTGAGTGGATTAGCGATTTAATGACAATTTATACGGATATTGGTTATCAAGTCCTCGAAGTGTCCAGCCACACAGGCGAAGGAATGGAAGCACTCACTAACATTTTAGCAGGGAAAGTTTCCGTCTTTGTCGGTCAATCTGGGGTAGGTAAATCCAGTTTATTAAATACATTACTCCCTGATAATGCACAGAGCATCTTAGTCAATAATGTTTCCGATATCTCTGGTTTAGGACAACACACCACGACAGCGTCTAGACTCTATCATTTCCCACATGGGGGCGATGTTATTGACTCACCTGGGGTACGCGAGTTTGGTCTATGGCATCTCACGAAGGAACAAGTCACTAAAGGGTTTGTCGAATTTAAAGATTACCTTGGCGGCTGCAAATTCCGTGACTGTAAACATTTAGATGATCCTGGATGTTTGCTGCGAGAGGCGATGGAAGATGGCAGGATTGCCGAATCACGCTTTGAAAACTATCACCGTATTTTAGAAAGTATGGAACAAGTGAAACTGCGCGGTAACTTTACCGCTAAAGAAAAATAATCCCCAAAATCAGTCTAAAATAAGTTAGTGGGCGCTTACATTCGATCGATCGTTTCACCCGCTTTCTGAAATAATTCGAAAGCGCATTAGTTTCGGTTACAATAGCGCCCTTTCACTAACTTACCTTTAAAATTCAGAGGTTAACGTGCTAGATAAAATCAAAATCCGCTTGCAGTTTATGCTGCCTAAACAAGGGCTTACCCAACTTGCAGGATGGTTTGCTAGTCGAAATGTGGGCATTGTCACCCAGTGGGCCATAAAACTGTTCGCTAAAGCGTATAAAGTGAATATGAATGAAGCTCAAAAAAGTGAGTTAACAGCGTATTCAACCTTTAACGACTTTTTCATTCGTACGCTAAAAGATGACGCACGCCCAATTGTGGCAGCCGAACATCAACTTGCACAGCCAGCAGATGGCGCAGTTAGTCAGTTAGGCTCTATTGATAATGATTTGATTTTACAAGCAAAAGGTCATAACTATACCGTTGAAGCCTTGCTGGCAGGTCAATATGAATTAGCGGATAAGTTCCGTAATGGTGATTTTATCACCACCTATTTATCCCCAAGTGACTATCACCGCGTCCATATGCCGTGTGATGGTTTATTAACCGAGATGATTTACGTTCCTGGCGACCTTTTTTCTGTTAACCCATTAACCGCAGCCAACGTACCTAATTTATTTGCACGTAATGAACGTTTAATCTGCGTATTTGATACCCCTTTTGGTGCCATGGTACAGATTTTAGTCGGGGCAACCATTGTCGGTAGTATTGATACCGTTTGGAGCGGTTGTGTTAATCCACAACGTGAAGGCGTAATCAAACGTTGGACTTACCCAGAGCAAGATGAAGAAGGGGCAATTTTCCTACGTAAAGGGGAAGAAATGGGTCTATTCAAGCTGGGTTCTACTGTCATCAACCTGTTTGAACCAAACAAAATTCGTTTTAATGCATCATTGATCCCTGGCTATGCAACCCGCATGGGTGAGCTGTTAGCAGAGTCTGTTGATGGACAACAACGCACTGAAACTGTTAGCTAATCATTTAAACTATAATTAAGTTATCTATCGCTGAAGGAGCTCCTCACTGTGCGTTTGATTATCAGTTTTTTACTTAGCCTGTTAATCGTTTTTTCATCTTATGCGGCGCCAGCCTCCGTACAAGATGAAGCACAGATTACGCAGGAGCTTAAACAGCTTGATCCAAGCAAAAACCCGAAGGACGCTGAGGTTGCTCAAGCGTTACAAGGGGCATTGAGCTGGATTAATGAAGCCCGTGAGTCAGATAGAAAAGCCAAGTCATACCAAGATGCGATTGATAATTTTCCTAAGATTATCAAAACAATCCGCCAGAATCTGCTCAATGAAGCGGATACACCGCCTGCCATTCCCACCAGCATTAGCTTAAGCGAATTAGAGCAACGCATCACCCAGCTCAGCAGCCAGTTGCTTGACCAAGGTCGATTAATGCAGCAAGAACAGGATAAAGGGCGCGAAATTAGCGAATCCCTAAATGTTTTGCCGCAACAATTATCTGAAGCGCGCCGCCAGTTAACCGATGCATCAACACGGCTTCAATCGCTCAATACTCCGGGAACACCATTAGCAGAAGCTCAATATACACTAGCTCAAGCCGAAGTAAGCGCTCGCAAATCTACTGTGAATGAGCTAGAAATGGCGCAATTGTCTGCCAATAACCGCCAAGAAATTTCCCGAATGGCGCTTGAACTTGAGAAAAAGCGTTATCAACGCCTAGAGCTTGAGTTACAACAGTTACGCGATTTCCAAAACACTCAGCGCCAACAGAAAGCCATTTTGGCGTTAGAACACACGGAAATGTTGGCGGAACAAGGTGAATTGACGCCGTTCTTAAAAGAGCAGCTTGATATCAACCGTAAGATGTCTCAAGAGTTGACCGAGCAAGCTCAACGTATGAGTGCCATCACCACCAATCAAACAGAGATTTCCACAAGCATTCGTAATGCACGACAAGCGCTGTCAACGATCCGTGAACAAGCTCAGTGGATCAGCAGCTCGAGCACCTTAGGGGAAGCACTGCGTACCCAGCTTTCTCGACTGCCTGAAATTCCGAAAAGCCAACAGCTTGACCGAGAAATGGCAGATTTACGTGTCCAGCGCTTAAATTACGAAGATATGCTTGAGCGCCTCGCTAAACTCGACGTTTCTGTACAAGAAAGTGCGAATGATTTAAACCCTGCTCAGTCGCAAGTGTACCAATCCTTAATGAAAACCCGTAAAGAGCTATTAACCTCACTTATTTCGGGTTTTGACGGTGAAATGTTGGAGCTAACCAAGCTCAATGTGGCGACAGGACAATTGACTGATGCATTAAAAGAAGTGAAAGATGCATCAAACCGCTATCTCTTCTGGGTTGCGGATGTTCCAGCAATTAGCATCAATTACCCTGTTATTGTGGTCACAGACATGACCCAATTACTATCACTGGATACCCTCTCCCAGTTGGCCGGGGCACTAGAGGTCATGGTCACCAGCCAAGATTCATTCTTGTATCTGCTGGGTTCTATTATCTTAGTGATTTTTAGTGTCAGTACACGTCGCCATTATCAAGCTTTCTTAGACCGCTCTAGCTTGCGTATTGGCAAAGTGACACAAGACCGCTTTTATCTAACGATTCGTACAATTTTTTGGTCCATTATCGTTGCACTTCCCCTGCCCATGATGTGGTCGGCTATTGGTTACGGGTTGCAAAGTGCTTGGCAATATCCGATGGCAGCCGCTATTGGCTACGGTGTTAGCGCAACCACCCCGCTGCTCTGGCTATTTATGATCAGTGAAACGTTTTCACGACCAACAGGACTATTTATTGCGCATTTTGGTTGGGATAAAGACGCGGTCAAACGGGCAATGCGCCATTATCGTTTAGCGATTTTTGTGATTGTCCCACTTGTGATGGCCATCATCACCTTTGAACACTATAGCGAAAGAGAGTTTTCTGCGACCTTAGGGCGCCTCTGTTTCCTCATTCTGTGTGTCGCATTAAGCTTAATCACCAATAACTTACGCCGTTCTAAAATTCCATTATATTTGGACCGACACGGCTCCGGTGAAAACTTAATCAATACCGCATTATGGTGGCTGATCTTTATTGCCCCTGTGATTGCTGCATTTTTCTCCGTATTAGGGTACTTCTCTACCTCTCAAGCGTTATTAGCTCGCTTAGAAACATCTGTGGCGATTTGGTTTGTGATTTTGATTGTCTATCACACTATCCAACGCTGGATGTCGATGCAACGCCGTAAATTGGCATTTGAACGGGCTAAGCAGCGCCGTGCGGAAATGTTAGCTCAACGAGCCAAAGGGGAAGAAGACGCACAATTTCCGAATGCCAGCGGCGAAGGGAATATTGATATCGAAGAGCAGGTTATCGATCTGGATGCCATCAGCTCCCAGTCTGTGGGATTGGTCCGCTCCATTCTCACGATGATAGCGCTGGTGTCATTAATTTGGTTGTGGTCTGAATTGCATACTGCATTTTCATTCCTTGAAAATATTCGTTTATGGGATGTCACCTCATCTATCAATGGTGTAGAAACTGTTCAAGCCATTACCATGGGGTCGATTTTTATCGCCATCTTGGTCATTATCGTCACTGCACAATTAGTGAGAAACCTGCCCGCACTCTTGGAACTGGCTGTACTTCAACATCTTGATTTAACACCCGGTACCGGGTATGCCATCAGTACCTTAACCAAATACAGTATTACCATTATAGGGACCATTGTCGGTTTCTCCATGTTAGGGATCGACTGGTCGAAGCTACAATGGTTGATTGCCGCAATGGGGGTTGGGTTAGGATTTGGTTTACAAGAGATTTTTGCCAATATTATTTCTGGTTTAATGATCTTATTTGAAAAGCCAATCCGTATCGGGGATACCGTCACTATCCGTAACCTAACGGGCAGTATCACCAAGATTAATACCCGTGCGACCACCTTAACGGACTGGGATAGAAAAGAAATTATTGTGCCAAACAAGGCATTTATTACCGAACAGTTTATTAACTGGTCTCTGACTGACACCATTACCCGTATCGTGATGACTATCCCTGCTCCGGTGGATGCCGATAGCGAAAAAGTCACTGAAATTATCCTTCGTGCAGCGAAACGCTCGACAATGATCCTTGAAAATCCTAACCCTGAAGTCTATTTAGTGGACTTACAGCAAGGGATTCAAATTTTCGAGCTACGGGTGTATGCCGGTGAAATGGGGCATCGTTTACCTGCACGCCACGAAATTCATCAACATATTTTGGAAGCTTTTGCGGAACAAGGAATTACCTTACCATTCCCACCTTTCCAAGCGCGTGTCGATGTGCGTAATAACACACTGCAAAGTGCCACAAATAACCTTTCAGGTCGCAATCCATCACGTGGTACTGGGGAGCTCTAAGTTTTAAGTTTATAGAGGGAGCTTGCTCCCTCATTCTTACTCGCAAAAAAGGCAATATAATGATCCATACAGTGGAAGCCCAAGACGAATCCATCAAATTGAGAATCACGCAATATGAGCGAGTGGGCTCCATACTGTTTTTTCTGATCCCATTGGTGATTTTACTGATTGTTGGCAAAAGCTTTGCCTTTAATACACTCTATCTATGGCAAGGCTTGAGTCTGCTATATTTGGTGGCTTATCGTTTACAAATTCGTCGATTGTCGACCCAAAAGCTACAAATCATGGTGCGTCGAAGCTGGGGATATAATCGGTTTTATCGCTTCTGCTGGGGATATTTGATTCTGTCGATTATTGGATTGACGGGATACCTACTGATATCCCGTTAAATTGAGGTAGATATTTAGCTTTCTTGGTTGTTACCGTAGGTTTTAATGTAATTGTCAGCAAGCTTCTGTGCTTGTTTTAGCTCTTCTGCACTCAGCTGTTCTGCAATTTTTTTCTGTAAGCGCTGACTCTCTTTGTTTCCACTATACACCGCGGTAGACAACCAAGCATAAGCTTGCTGAAGGTTCTTTTTCACCCCTTTACCCTCGGAGTACATAACCCCTAAACGGTCTTGGGAGTTAGCATCACGCTGTTTCGCTGCTTTTCTGAACCAGAATACCGCTTTTTCATTATCTAATGCGACACCACTACCTATCGAATACATTTGCCCAATTTTAAATTGCGCAATGACATTGCCGCTTTGTGCCGCTTTTCTAAACCAATAGGCGGCTTTTTCGAGATCTTGCTTGACCCCTAAGCCCTGTGCATACATGGTTGCCATATTTGTTTCTGCCCGAGTATCACCATTTTTGGCAGCTTCTTCATACCACAACATCGCTTTATCATAGTCACGGCGCACACCAAAGCCATTAACATACATCGTTCCCAGTCGGAACTGCGCGTCTGAGTTACCTTGATCCCCTGCTTTGATAAACCACTCAGCGGCCACTTTCGAGTCTTGAGAAACCCCCTGACCTTTGAAATAACGCTCACCTAATAGGAATTGAGACGCGGGATCGCCTTTTTCAGCTAACTGCGTGATTTGCTCTATCGTCGTCTGTTCACTTGCTGTTGTAGGTTTCGCCGGTGTAGCAAGTAATAATGAACTATAACAAACAGATCCTAACAACAGCGCTAACGCAATTTTTTTCATCCTAAACAACCCTCAACAGTGCAGTATGGCAATTGGCAACACAGTAATACCCGTTATTATCGGCTGATCTTTCAGATTATACAGCCCAAACTTGCTTTTCATCTGAGTAGTTTAAATTTACTCGCCAACAGACAAAATAGGATAAACACCTTAATTTAGATAAATAGCACTTTTCGTTGCCATTTCATCTCAAAGGCAAATAAAAAGCCAGATAGCTTTTTATTCTATCTGGCTTTCTACTAATGCACATACAAAAACTAATTATTTGTTGTCTAAATATTTACTTCTCAAATAACGCGCTACCGCATCATCTTGGTTAGAACCGATCACTTCCATATGAGGCAATGCATCTTTTAGCAATTGATGAGCATTCTGCATGATGCAGCCTTTACCCGCTAGCGTCAGCATCTCTTTATCATTCATGCCGTCACCAAACGCAATGCTATCATGGGTTCCATAGCCATGTAATGCCGTCACTTGCTTTAACGCTTCCCCTTTAGACACAGAGCCTGCCATCACTTCAAGGCAACTACGTAAGGAGAAAGTCACATGCACTTTATCTTTCCAGCGGCGCTGAATTCGCTGCTGAAGATCCACCAGTAAATCATGATCTTCACTGGTGTAGTACACCTTACAGACTTCAGAAGTTGGAAAATCATGACGATCAAACAACTGATAATTAAAGACGGATTCCTTAAAAAACTCTTTTTGCTCTGGGCTTTCACGGTTAATAAACCAATCATCACCATGATAGTAGTTAGTGATGATTTCTGGATGATCAAACTCCATTAAGCAGAGTTCCTCAGAGATATGAGGGTCAACATTATGCTCAAAAATCAGATCACCATTTGTATTGTGAATACGAGCACCGTTCGAAGTGATCATATAGGCATCAATCCCCAGACCATCACGGATCTGTGCAACATCGATGTGATGGCGCCCCGTTGCGAATACAAACCGCACACCTTCTGTTGCCACAAGCTGCTTGAGCGTATCTTTGGTGTATAACGTTAAATCATGATTGGGAGATAAAAGTGTTCCGTCCAAATCGGAAGCAACAACCGGATATTTCATACAGGATCCCTAACTATGGCTAATACTGCTCAAAAAAATCACAAATTGCATTGAGTGCCATGGCTCTCAATGCATCTATTTCAAATAGGATTTCGTGGTGAGCCCCTTCGATAATGAGGGGTAATTTTTCTTCTCGTCCTATTTGCGCTTTTTGCCGACTTTGACAAAAAGCTTGTAGCTCTCGATTGCTGACCACCTTCTCTTCGCTCGCTTCAAGTAGCATCAGAGGGGTCTCAATCTCTCCCGCTTTCGCAACCAGCTCTTTGCCAATCGCAAAACTTTCTCGTAACCAGTGGTAAGTTGGACCACCGAGACGTAATTCAGGATAATCCGCATAGTAACGTAAGTAACGTCGATAACGTTCTTGGCTATGGGTTAATACATTGATTAAATAAGGTAATGGCTGCCACTTCCCCGTTGATACAGCGTAGTCATTTCGCACACTTCGGCGCGGTTCTGCCCGCTCAACAATAAAGCTTGCTAACCAATGGGGCATCGGTAAATTGACCCCAATCATGGGAGCACATAATGCAGCAGCATCAAATGTCACGTTGTCTCGAAGTAAATAACCCGCGAGAATAGCTCCGCCCATTGAGTGCGCCAGTGCATAGCATTTAAGATAGTGGCGATCTCTGACCTCTAAATCAATGAATTTAGCGAAGTCATCAATGTAATCTGTAAATTTTTCAACGTGTCCTTTTTGCGGATCGGCTAACATACGCCCGGATCGCCCTTGTCCACGATGATCAATAATAAAAACATCAAAACCTAAATGATAAAAATCATAGGCAACTTCAGGGTATTTAACGTAACTTTCACTGCGACCTGGTGAGATAACCACCGCTTTGTGATGCTTTGCATGAATAAAACGCACATAGTGAATAGGAAGCTCATCAACACCGAGAAATTTCCCCTCTTCACGTAACTGCCAAAAATCTAAAAGCGGACCGTTGGTAAAGGCCGAAAACTCAGTTTCTCGATTTAACCAACTGGCTTTTAGACTATCTGGCGACATGGCGTTTCCTCATTCATAACCTTCTAGATGGTCTTGGATCAAGGTCATAAATGCCTCTCCAAAACGTTCTAACTTACGCTCGCCCACCCCATTGATCAGCAAGAGTTCAACCGGTTTAGTTGGGCAATGCTCTGCCATTTCAATTAACGTTGCATCATTGAAGACCACAAAAGGTGGGATATTCTCTTCATCTGCGATGGATTTACGTAATTTACGCAATTTGGCAAACAGCTTCTTATCATAATTGCCATGGTAAATTTTGTTTTGTTGATTCCGGCTTTTGGTGACTAAAACTCGAGGAACCGCCAACTGTAATGGCATTTCGCCTCGGAGTATCGGTCTGGCCGCTTCGGTTAACTGTAATGCTGAAAAATGGGTAATATTCTGGGTGATCATCCCTAAATGAATCAATTGGCGCAATACACTCACCCAATGTTCATTCGTGTGTTCTTTACCAATGCCATAGACTGGTAGCTTATCGTGCCCTAAATCACGGATCCGCTGATTATTCGCTCCCCGTAGCACTTCAACAATATAGCCAATACCAAAACGCTGTCCAACACGATAAATGCACGATAAAGCTTTTTGTGCATCCACTAATCCATCATAGCGTTTTGGTGGATCGAGACAAATATCGCAGTTACCACATGGCTTTTGGCGGTTTTCACCAAAATAATTCAGTAACACCAAACGGCGACACGTTTGTGCTTCTGCAAACGCGGCGATCGCGTTCAATTTATGACGTTCAATATCCTGCTGCATTCCTGCCGGCTTTTCTTCTAAGCACCGACGCAACCATGCCATATCCGCAGGATCATAAAATAGAATAGCTTCCGCCTCGACGCCATCACGCCCTGCTCGTCCTGTCTCTTGGTAATACGCTTCAATATTACGAGGGATGTCAAAATGCGCCACAAAACGCACATTGGATTTGTTAATTCCCATCCCAAATGCGACGGTCGCCACGACAATTTGCAGGTTGTCTTTCTGAAAAGCATCTTGTACCCACTCACGCTGAGCATTTTCTAAACCCGCATGGTAGGCCGCAACACTTAAACCTCGCTTTTGTAATCTTTCTGCGGTTTCTTCCACTTTGCTACGGCTATTACAGTAAACAATACCGGACTTGCCTTTTTGAGCCTTAATGAAAAACCAGAGTTGATCTAACGGCTTATATTTTTCGACTAAAGTATAGCGAATGTTTGGTCGGTCGAAGCTGCTAACATGGATTAATGGGTCGTTCAGTTCCAATAAACGAACAATATCAGCGCGAGTAGTTTCATCGGCTGTTGCCGTCAGAGCCATCACTGGTACATTAGGTAACGCGCGGCGTAATTGACCTAATGAACGGTATTCTGGGCGAAAATCATGGCCCCATTGGGAAATACAGTGTGCTTCATCTACCGCCAGTAAGGCGATATCCCAACTCTCCAACTGTTGAATAAAATAGTCAGTCAGTAAGCGTTCTGGTGCCACATACAAGAGTTTAATTTTCCCTTGGGTGCACTGTTCCATGATTTGGCGTTGTTCGAGAGAAGTTTGCGAAGAGTTCAAACAGGCGGCTTCAACACCGTGTAATTTCAGTTGGTCGACTTGATCCTTCATCAAGGATATCAAGGGAGAAACCACCAATGTTATCCCTTGTTTCACCAAGGCTGGAACTTGATAACAGAGCGATTTTCCGCCCCCCGTAGGCATCAATACTAAGCAATCGCGACCATCGAGGATCCCACCAATGACAGCATCTTGCCCTGGACGAAAGGATTGATAACCAAACGTGCTGTTTAGCACATTTTCAGCGAGTGAAAGTTGATTGATAACGCAAGCGGTAGACACGAATTTCCTCTAGAGGTTGAAACAAATAGCTGCCCGAAAAGAGCAGCTATTGGCAAGATATTACCTTGAATTGACCGGAATGTCTGCCCAGATCACATGATATCGTTCAGCATAACACCGATACCAAAACGCGTTTGACGGTAGTTATAGTCTATCATCGACTCACCATAACCACTAAACAGTTGGGTATAAAGGCGCACATGTTTCGTCATCGGGTAGCTCCATCCCAACTCTGCATTGCCATAACCAGAGTTCCAGTTATAGTGTCCTGCTACCGAAATTACACTTTCGCCAAGGTCATAGCCCACTTTGACGCGATAATAACCAAGGTATTTATTGATATCTGGGTTGTCATCACTGCTTTCGCTTTCAGGAATGCGGTACCACGGTTTTAACTCAACTTGCCAATCCCCTTTTTGTGCCATCGCTCGGGCATAAACTCGATTCCAGCTACGAGATGTAGGATCTGAACGACCGTTCGACTCGTGGTTAAAACCTGTTTCAAACTCACGTAACGTCCAGCCAGCAAATTGGTTATCTAGCGCCCAGCCCACAAAAATTTGGGGTTGATAGTTGGTTTCACGAAATGGTGAAGATTCTTTCTTGTTACTTAGTTGCCACCAAGAACGCTGAGTATAAGAGGCGGCGAGCACTGAGTTTTCCCCTGCGATGCCACGCCAAATTGGAAATGCCAAACTCAATTGGAATTTCACTTCATCGTTAAGCGCATCATTCCCCCAATCATAGCTCGCGATGGCTTTTTTATTCATCGACGAAGTATAGGTATAAATGATGTAGTTAGGTTCGTAAGGATATAAAACAAAGGGGTTATCATAATGTTGCAGTAACCCAGAAATAATACTTCCGCGAACGGGGGTATGATTTGCTGCATCCTGCTGTGCCGGTTCTTCGGTATTATCAGATGCAAAGAGTGAAACAGACCAGAAACAGAGCACAGAACTCAACAACATTTGTAAAGCGCGCATTTGCCATTCCTATTTCAACAGCAGTGAAAAAAAATTTGTCTCATTTTACACCGAAACATGATTAACCGTTGAAAGATTATTCATTTGTTTTCTAGATATTAGCACATACATAATGTTAACTTATGATTAACATCATAGACAAGGATCCTAAAATGAATGACCGCATCTATACCTTCGAAGAAGCCAGTAAATTTATGAGTGATGCTTTTATCTACAAAATGCCATTTAATCAACTGCTTGGGATTGAGCTTTTGCAAATGACGGATGACTTAGTTCAATTGTCCGTAAAAAATCGCCCTGAACTTATTGGAAATTTTACCCAAAATATTCTGCATGGCGGTGTTATTGCATCCCTGTTAGATGTGGCAGGAGGCATGGTCTGTATCAATCGGATCCTACAACGCATTGACACTCTCACATATCAAGATATTGCAGATAAGATGTCAAAGATGGGCACTATCGACTTACGCGTTGACTACTTACGTCCTGGTCGTGGTGATGTATTTATTGCGAGCGCCAGCTTACTCCGTGATGGCAATAAAATAGCAGTAACTCGCAGTGAATTGCACAATGAAAAAAACCAACATATTGCGACGGCAACGGCGACTTATTTAATCGGATGAAACACCCCAATAAATAATTAATAACCTCATTAACTAATAGCTTGTAAAAAAACCTGAGCAATGTCACATTAATGGCATCACACATCGAACCATCCGCTTTCTTGGTTTCGATCTCTCAGTTTGACTTTATATCAATTTCAGAGCTATTCATGAGCCAACAAAATACTACCAAAGGCGTGTTATGTGCCTTAGGCGCTTATTTTATTTGGGGTGTTGCTCCCATTTATTTTAAATCTATTAAAGAAGTTCCAGCCGAAGAAATTTTGACTCACCGGATTATTTGGTCATTTTTCTTTATGCTGCTACTGCTCACTATTTCACGCCATTGGAGTTATTTCCGCCAAGTATTAAAACAACCTAAAAAAATCTTAGTCTTAGGTGTCACTGCGGTAACAATTGCGTCTAACTGGTTGATTTACATCTGGGCAGTAAATAATGGTCATATGCTACAAGCCAGCTTAGGATACTTTATCAACCCTCTGGTTAACGTACTGTTTGGTATGCTATTTTTGCATGAACGTTTTCGTAGAATGCAATGGGTCGCGGTTGGACTAGCATTGACGGGCGTGTTAATTCAGCTATGGCAGTTTGGCTCTGTGCCTATCATTGGGTTAAGTCTTGCGGTGACATTTGCAACCTACGGATTATTACGCAAAAAATTGGGGGTTGATGCCCAAACAGGCATAACATTTGAAACCTTATGGTTACTACCTGTTGGTATCATTTTCTTATTGTTCTTTGCAGATAGTCCTACAAGTGACATGACGATGAACAGTTGGCATTTAAATATCCTCTTAATTGCCGCAGGGATTATCACCACTGTTCCATTGTTGCTATTTACTGAAGCTGCCAATCATTTAAGGCTATCAACATTGGGCTTTTTCCAGTATTTAGGTCCAAGCATTATGTTCTTACTGGCCGTCTTTATGTATGGTGAAGTGATGACCCAAGAACTGCTCATCACATTTGGCTTTATCTGGGTTGCATTAATTTTATTTACTTTAGATGCGTTATATACACAGCAGAAGCTTAGAAGAAAATAACATTTAATTTTTCCTATTATGGGCATTCGTGCCCATAATATCGGACTTAAATTAGTGCTAACACGCTAATTATATTATTTTGTTTATATAGGTTTCATTTAATGGAACTAGAAAGATTAAATTATTTTATATAAATAAGTGATTTTTATTAAAATTCAATTTAACTTTTTATCATTTTTATCCCGTTTTCAACCTCTTTAAAGCAAACCCGTTTTATTCTTTTATTTCAATAAATTACAAATATTTTAATCACTTGATTTTAGATAAAAAATGATTCATATTTAACTTACATTAAATTCTACGTTATTTATTTACCTTTCAAACATCAACTCGTTGAAATAAAACAGTATATTTATTTATTGAAATAAATGATTGCTTAATAGGAGCTTGATAATTATATTGTACGCCGCTTGTATTCACCCCAGCGGATGGTAATGGTCCGATTCATTACTGACGTTTCATTAAAGTGCGCACGATGACAGTGATTTTATATTCTGTCCTGGTGCGAGGTTTTCTGAAATTGAATACAAAGCGTCTACCACATACCTAATTCAATAATTAACGTATGTAAAAAACAAGACATGTAGTGCTATAGCTGAAGTTATATGGCTGCATTTTTAGGTTCACTCGGCCTGTGTATTCAGACAGAGTTAACGTTGTTAAGGGCTTTTGGGAAGGGCTTCAAAATGCAACAGAATACCGTTCAAATGAAACGTGTACTGACCACCCCTGCGTTAGTGTTTTTCGGGCTTGCCTATATGGTACCGCTCGGGATTTTTACCACCTATGGACAAGTTACTGTATTAAGTGAAGGCCACCTGCCTATCGCTTATTTAATTACACTTGCTGCTGTCTTCTTTACAGCCATGAGCTATTGCCGCATGACCAGCGCACTCCCACTTTCTGGGTCTGCCTATTCATATGTGCAAAAAACCTTTGGCGGCACTCTTGGATTTCTTGTTGGTTGGGCACAACTACTGGATTATCTATTTCTTCCGATTATTAACTACATTGCCATTGGGATCTTTGTCCACGAAGCACTCCCCAATATCCCAATGCCAGTGATAATCTGCTCAACCATTGCGATTGTTAGCATCATGAACATTCTGGGTATCAAACTGGTATCTTGGATGAATATGCTGATTATTCTGATGCAATTTGTGTTTATCGCCATCTTCTTATACATCTGCTTCCAAAATGCCTATGTTTTAGATGTCGAAGCACTAATGGCGCCATTAACGGTGATGTCATCACAAGTATCAGGGCTCTTCGCCGGTGCTGCGGTACTGTGCTTAGCCTTCTTAGGCTTTGATGCTATTTCGACGATGGCAGAAGAGACTAAAGATGCTCGTCGTGCTTTACCAAAAGCCATTTTATATACCGTATTTATCGCGGGAGCGATGTTCATTGCTATCTCTTACGGCGCACACTTAATGTACCCGGTATGGCAAGACTTTATCCCGAACACCGATGTTGCCAGTATTGCAGTGATGCAACAAGTGGGCGATAAAATGAAGTGGATCGGCGCATCCTTAATGGCATCAAGCTTTATTACCGCTTATGTTATTGGTGTATTTGCTTCCGCAATGACATCTCAAGCCAGTATTGTGCGTATTTTCTATGCTATGGGTCGTGAAGGTGTGCTACCGCGTTCTATCTTTGCCTATTTACATCCACGCCTGAATACACCGGTATATTCCATTATTTTTGTGGCGGTAGCTTCGCTGCTGTCTCTTGTGCTATCTCTTAGCATGGTTGCCTCCATGATAAGCTTCGGTGCACTGATCGCCTTTACCTTCGTGAATTTATCGGTCATTAAACATTTCTATATTGACCGTAAAGCTTCCTTGGATAATACCAAACTGCTCACGTGTTTGATTATGCCATCGATTGGGGTTGTTTTAACCTTGTGGTTATGGACAAGCCTAGATGCAGAAGCCTTTACAGTGGGTTTATGTTGGTTAGCCGCAGGTGCAGGTTATCTCACTTTATTAACCCATGGTTTTACTCGTCGTCCGCCTGCTATATCCGATGCCGAGACTGAGATGATTATCAATTAATTTTCCCAGTACCTTTCGTTGATTATGGGGAAGCTTATCTTCCCCATTGAGGTTGTTGACAAAGCAGGATAAAAACGTCGTTTTTCCTGCTTTGTGTTATCAGCCGAAAATCAATGAATTGATTTTCCTAATTATTTTCAAAACCTATTCAACCTGCCACCAAACCTAGCCGGTTTGTCAGCAGTCTGTATGGGGAAGTATATCTTCCCCATTATTTTTTTGGTTCTGGCTCCTTAGGAGCCCCTGATACAGACGGTTTACGATGAATAATAAAATTGCTGATGTTATTTATTTCAACGGTTATATCTATACCGCAGACAGTCAAGATAGCGTTGTTGACGCTATCGCCTTGAAAGATGGTTATATTCTTGGAACAGGGACTTCAAATGAATTGCATCAATATGTAGGTCCAGAAACAGAGAGCATCGATCTTGAAGGCAAAATGATGATGCCAGGGATCATCGATGGACATATGCACCCATTTTGGGGAGGCATTCAGCTTTTTGGCTGCCATCTGAACTATGAATCCCTGACTATCGAGCAAATTTTACAACGCGTGCAAAGCCACCTCGATAAAGACCCGCGCACGGGAGAAAATGACTGGCTAAAAGTCACTGCGTGGTTACGTCAAGGCATGTTACCTGCGGGTATTGATATGTATCGTGAAGATATGGATAAACTCAATACCAAACGCCCTGTAGTCCTGTTCTCCAATGACTGCCATACGCTATTAGCCAATAGCCGAGCGCTCGAATTATTTGGGATCTCTAAAGATACTCCTGAGCCGCCAGATGGCAAAATTGGTAAGTACGAGAATGGTGAACTCAATGGTATTCTCGAAGATGCTCCAGCCATGCGTGCTGCCGATAGCATTCCATCGATCCGCGATGAACAAGCGGTAGAAGTGGCTGAGCTCGTTCAAAAAGTATTGAACCAGCAAGGTGTCACGATGGTGATGGATGCCCGTGTTTCTGAGCAGCAATTAAACGCATTCCACCAACTTCAACAACGTGGCGAACTGACATTACGTTTCCAAGCTGCGCGAGAAATCACGCCTGATGATACGCCAAATGTTGCTGCGGTCGCCGCTGCGGTTGATAAAGCTGTTGCTTTCGCCAAAAAATGGCACCAAGCCGAATGGACACCAGCACCTGGCATCGGATTACGTAACATCAAAATGTTTGTGGATGGTGTGCTGCAATATCCAACCATGACTGCGTCATTACTACAGCCATATCGTGTGAATAAAGGCACCGATAGCGCCCCTAATTGGGTTGAAACCGATAACTACGGCGATCTCTATTTTACCGCTGAGATCCTCAATGAGCTACTCGAAAAAATTGCTGCCGCAGGCTACGATCCTCACTTACACACTGTAGGAGAAGGTGCCGTCTCTATCGTGTTAGATGCGATTGAAAAAATGCGAGCTGCACATCCTGAAAAAGATATTCGCCCAGGACTCGCTCACAATGAGCTGGTTGACGCTAAAGACTATGCGCGTTTTGCACGTCTAAACACTATCGCCTGCTTATCATTCCAGTGGGCTGCTCCAACACCTGAACTGGCTGCATTCGAGAAAAACATGCTCGGTGAAACCCGCTTCCAGCAACTAGAGCCTATTGCTAAGTTTATTGATGCAGGTGCCGTGGTTGCTTTTGGTAGTGACTGGCCAATCGATGATTTTGACGAATGGTATGATTTGAAAGTCGCAGCCACACGTCGTGGACGCGATATTAATGGTCAACCCGCGCCAAGACTCGATAATGATCGGGACATGACTGTGATTGAAGTTTTGCGTTCTGCAACAATAGATTCCGCTTATGCACAGCATCGTGAAGATGTTGTCGGATCCCTTGAGGTGGGTAAATTTGCAGACATGATCGTGTTAGATCGCAATGTATTTAAAATACCTGCTGATGACATTGAAAATGTGAAAGTCTTGCGCACTATTGTTGGGGGTAAAACTGTTCATATTGCTTCGTAGTTTTTTAATTAGTTAAAATAGTAAAAAGTGCCCCAATTATATTGGGGCACTTTAGTTTGAGTGCTTGATATCCCAACCGGTAATAAGAAAGAAGAAAGAGTGGGGAATTCATTGTCATTAAATTGAATTAATTAAAATTCTCTCCCCACTCGGTGATTAATTGATTTCGTAATCCAATTTCACCTGAACGACTGTATTGTCATTATCAATATGCAAATAGCTTAATCTATCCTTTATTAAAAATGAGCAACCCAATATTGTTACGCAAATAGAAACTACAGCTATCATTGCGTACTTTGTCATTTCTCCTTGACCTCTCTTTTATTAAGAGGCACACTCCCGATTGTCTGGTTGGGAGTGCAGCCTCGTTGGTGAATATCACTAACGGGGCTTTTTCTTTCCCAGACCAAAAATAAATGCTTGAACTGAGCAAGATCAAGCACCCAGCAAAAGAGTAGCAAAGTTACAATAGCGAAAATATACCTGTTTGCACTTATCTTAATGAAATATTTTAATAATATTCAAATCTGTAATTAAATATCAATTTTCGTTTTGGATTATTATTTATCATAAAAATAATTAATTTCTAATTTATTAATTACTTTAGGATAAAAATTAATTTTACTTTTTTCCTCTTTTCTCTCTTGCAAAAGAAAAAAGTTCCCGTTAATATCCGCCGCGTTTTCATTCAATCAATTCACTGCAAGGAGGTTCATCATGACAACAATTAATCAAACTCTTTGCAGGCAGACCCAGAAATAGTCTTAAACGTAAAAATAATCTTAAACGTTAGTCCAGCTATCTTCTCAAAACTTGCCTGCTAATTACCTTATTTTTCACTTTAGAAATGAGTCAATAGCTTATGGGCAATACCCTTCATTCTGTGAGCGAACATGTTAATTACATCGCTACAGAATCTACATGGATTGAAAGTAAAGCAATCCAACAATTACAAACAACAGCAAATTTACCCAACATGCTTGCCGTCGTTGGTATGCCAGATTTACATCCTGGTCGAGGTTATCCAATTGGTGCCGCATTTTTCTCAGAAAAACGCTTTTACCCTGCACTGGTAGGCAATGATATTGGCTGTGGAATGAGCCTATTCCAAACAGATATTAAGCGAGCAAAAGTTAACTTAGATAAGCTAGAAAAGCAGCTTTCTGATATGACTGACCACGCTTCCCAAGAATGGCTAGATGAGCATGTGCCTGACAAAATGAAATCCCACCGTTTTATGACGTCACTTAGCTCGATTGGTGGTGGTAATCATTTCGCAGAATTTCAAGCCGTTGATAAGATTTTGAACACTGAGCTGTTCGAGCAAAGCGGTCTTGATAAACAAAAATTACTCTTGTTAGTACACAGTGGCTCGCGTGGTTTAGGGCAGTCTATTCTGCGCCAACATGTCGAACAACATAGTCACAACGGGCTCGATGAACATTCCGATGAGGCCGCAACTTACCTAAATGCTCATCAAGATGCATTGGATTTTTCGCAGCTCAATCGCCAGTTAATCGGGCTACGCATGATGCAACAAGTGAAAACGTCAGGCGAACAATATTTGGACTTGAATCATAATCTTGTAGAACCTTGTCGTATTGATGAGACAGATGGCTGGTTACACCGCAAAGGCGCAACCCCCGCTGATCGTGGTATGGTGATTATTCCCGGTTCTCGAGGTGATTACAGCTATTTGGTCGCACCAGTGGCTAATGAAATTAGCTTGAATTCCCTCGCGCATGGTGCTGGTCGAAAATGGATGAGAACTGAGTGTAAAGGGCGATTATCTCACCGCTACACGCCACTCCAATTGTCTCGAACATCCTTAGGTAGCCGAGTCATTTGTGCCAATAAGCAATTGATTTATGAAGAAGCTCCACAATCCTATAAATCAATTGATACCGTGATAGACAGTATGGTTGATGTGGGGATTATTCAAGTCATCGCACGTTTAATCCCCGTAATCACCTATAAAACCAGCGGAGACTGCGAATGATCTTATTACAGTTTTCTTCTGCTCAAGGTCCTGAAGAATGTTGCATTGCAGTAGAAAATGCATTTGCATGTTTTGTAAAAGAGGCTGCTTTACTCAAGGTGAATACCGAATTACTAGAGTCATGCCCATCTAAGCAAGGGCTAAAATCAGTGCTGATTGCTTTAGACGGTATACATGCCGAAAAAATGGCAGAACGTTGGAGTGGGACGATTCAATGGCAATGTCAAAGCCCGCTGAGACCACGCCATAAGCGCAAGAACTGGTTCATCAGTGTGATGATGTTTACACCAATACAACCTTTAGAAAACAGTGAAATCGAATATGAATTTACTCAATCTCAAGGTGCAGGGGGACAGCATGTGAATAAAACATGTTCCGCCGTTCGTGCCAAACACGTAGCAACCGGAATTAGTGTCAAAGTACAATCGGAGCGTAGTCAACATGCTAATAAAAAATTAGCCAAGGAACTCATCCATTGGAAGCTTTGCGAATATCAATCTCAACAGCTAAACACGTTAGATAAACAACGCCACCTTTCTCACTACCAGATTGAACGAGGAAATGCGGCATTAATTTTCACCGGCAAAGAATTTAAGCAAATGAACTAAAAACAGGGGCGCCACACTATTGCGTGGCACCCCATGATTACGCATTAAGCACAAACAGGATAACCAAGATAAATATCACAAGTAGGATACGTCGAGGCAAATGAGCTGATGGTATTATTACCCATAAAGCTGCTATCAGCAGAATCCATCGCGGTGATCTGCTCAGCTAATCGTGTTGCACGTGAAGAACCAAAGCAATCAGGTAATTGAGGTTCATTCAACGTATCGAGCTCTGCACTCACCATCTCAGACAAACGAATACGCTGCGCATCTAACGTTGCGAATTCTCCATTGATCCATTGGTTTTGGATAAATAGCGATATTACCGCATGGCGCACAAAGGGTGAATCTGAAGGGATTACTGAAGGGAATGGGGATTCCGTATTCGAAAATGACGCCAAACTCAGCTCTAGCGCATTAATACTGTCCATAACTTTATCAAAGTTATCTGCATCACCAATAGTATTAATATATTTTTCTATTTCCACGATGTTATTTTTAATAATTGAAAATTTTTCTTTATTATTATTTAAATTCATCTCTTCCTGATATATGAACTTATCAGTGGGTTTAATCTCCCGGGTTGTTAACGTATCTAAACTTCTACCTGTATGTTCTCTTAAAATATTAATATTTCTTTGCTGCTCTTTTTCATAAACTGCAAACTTTGCACTATAATCTTCAAATTTCAACTTAAACGAATTAAACTCGATTTGTGACTTAAATTTATTATTTAAACTCATTATATAATTCATCCTTTATTTATATTTTGAAATAGAAAATAAACTCATCTGATTTTCATTAAAAATCAAAATTAAAATAATCTAAAATATGAAAAATGACAAAATCATAGTTTATATACTACGTTTAGTTTTATTATTATGATGATTATATAACAACCAGCCCCCTAACGGGGGCGGCATACAAGGGGAACGTTAAAGTATTTTTTCAGTTAAAAACCAACCCGCTATACTTTCACGCTTATTTTCTGTGGGTAAAACTTCATGAGGAAAATTTTCTGACATAAAAAAGATCATTCGCCCTGCAACGGGTTCTAACTTAAACAAATGATTATCTTCATGGTCATAAACAACCAATTCTCCACCATCTTGAGGCGGCCATCGCTCATTCATATATAAAACCGTTGTGATTTTACGACGTCCAACTCCTCGCGGGTTATCAACATGTTTTTTATAGAATCCACCATTGGGATAGCGGCAAAAATGGGTTTCAAAATCACGTAAACCAAGATAAAGCTGACGATTTAATGCTTGCCTGATGTGCTCCATCTTATCCATATAACGCGCAACAGCATCTCCCATCTCGGGTTCTAACCAAATTGTTTGGTCGCCACGAATACTTTTATTACCCTGCAATGAATCACGATGCCCAATGCGAGCGTCTTGTAATTTATCGGGGATACAATCTTTAATGGTATGAATCTCTGACAGATTCAGAAAATCGTCCCACACATACCAACCTTGTGAAGCAAGTGAATCAATAAGTTGATCAATTGACATGATGAATTTAAGAGTGGTTACTAGGTAAGATTTTATACTTTATTAGTGGAAAAATTTAAAATTAAAAACTCAAATCCTAATGATTCAATAACCCTATCAATGCGAATCACTAAAACATTATGATTGCGAGAGTAAAACAAACAACTCCTTTTATATCATTAGCATAGAAAAATTGGAGACAAAAAAAGGACTTAAACAAGATTAAGTCCCTTATCTCATCAGCGAGAAATTAGTTCACTAATTGTAAAACTATTTAAAATTAAGCGCACATTGCTGTTCGACCAACACCGCCACAGTCACAGAAAGGAATTGATGCTTTCATAGAATTTATAGGCATAGAATTGATTGGGTTCTCTGCTGAAAAATAGCCTTCATTCGTGGGTTCAAAGCCTGACTGCTGTTCGGAAAGCATATCCAATAATGCAGGTTGTACATCTAATTGTACGGGATCTTTCATTGCCTTAAGCGCATCTAACTCAATATTCAAACGTTCTTCATTTATCTTTTTAACTAAAACGTCAATTTCATAGCGCACTTTGGCGAGTTCATCATTTTTTTTATTAAAATTAGCAATAGGCGTGAAAATCATCCCTCTCAATCCGCCATGATTAGTGAAGTCTATTTTTTCAAAGTTATTTTTTGGTTGATTCCAACTTTCATTATTCTTTAAATCTTGTTGAACTTGTTTAATATAAAAATAAATTTCATTTTGACTATAAAATACATTATTTTCTTTCAAATCAGTAAGGATGGACTCTTGTTCCAACAGAGTATTATGGCTTAGGCTTACTTTATTCACTTGCTCACGCAAGCTATTATTTATTTTATTCTTAACTGCATCCATGGTTTGTTGCATTTTATTAATACCATGCCTTCCAGATATTAATAATTTTTCACTCACAGAATTCATATTCTCTATGGCTGCATTGGCTCTATCATTTAATTCAGCCAATAACTCTTTACTTCTTTTTATTTTCACTCTAACTAAATCTAATTTTTCATCTAAATTAGCAAATATTTCCATTTCCATATGATAAATCTCCATTGATTATTTTAATTAATTAAAATTCAATCGGAGACTATAGTAATTTAACGTAGAAAACAAATATTTAAATTATATGTTTTTAATATAAAAATAAAGAGAATTTATTATAATTTGGGGGGATTTATTTTTGAGTGAGCACCGCGATTCTTTGCGGTGCTATATTTAATCTGGATCTACAACATTTCTAATCGAGCATAAGACGCTACCAGCCATTTAATGCCTTGTCCCTGAAACGCAATTTGCAATCGGCAATGCTCACCACTTCCCTCAAGGTTAATGATGGTGCCTTCGCCAAATTTCGCATGTCTGACTCGCTGCCCTAATGCATAACCTGAATCATTCTGGCTGATTGGCGTACCAAGACGTTGATGACTGACAGGACGAGAAACTGTCGCTCTTAAACGTACCTCTTCCACACATTCTGTTGGCAACTCACCAATGAAGCGAGAAGGACGATGATAAACTTCTTTACCATATAAACGACGGCTTTCTGCATAGGTAATCGTCAGCTTTACCATCGCACGGGTAATCCCTACATAAGCCAGACGACGCTCTTCTTCAAGGCGGCCGCTTTCGTCCATAGACATTTGACTTGGGAACATACCTTCCTCCATTCCTACGATAAATACCACAGGAAATTCAAGCCCTTTAGCAGAGTGCAATGTCATCAATTGAACGGCATCTTGGTTGACATCAGCCTGTCCTTCACCAGACTCTAATGCAGCGTGAGATAAAAATGCCTGTAATGGCATTAAATCTTGGTCTTCATCTTGATAGCTAAAGTCACGTGTCGCGTTGACTAACTCTTCCAAGTTTTCAATTCGAGCTTGGGCTTTCTCACCCTTTTCTTGCTCATACATTGCTCGTAAACCGGAATCATTGATCACTCGGTCGGCTTGAACATGTAATGGCATCTCTTGGGTCTCTTTCGCTAATGCTTCGATTAACTCAAGAAAACGTTCAATTGAACTCGCAGCCCTGCCGCCCAATACCTGTTCGCGAAGTAAGTACTCACAACTCTCCCATAAAGTCAGTTGCTGATCCCGAGCAGTTTGACGAACTGTATCCAATGTTCTCTCACCAATGCCTCGCGTTGGTGTGTTCACCACACGCTCAAAAGAAGCGTCGTCATTACGGTTAGCAATCAATCTCAAGTATGAGAGCGCATCTTTAATTTCTTGGCGCTCAAAGAAGCGCTGGCCGCCGTAAATACGGTATGCCATCGCACCTTGAATTAACGCTTCTTCCATGACACGAGATTGGGCATTACTTCGGTAGAGGATCGCGCAATCTTGTAAAGCACCACCGTTTTCATGCCATTGCTTGATGCGTCCAACCACATAGCGGGCTTCATCAAGCTCATTGAAGGCACAATAAAGGGAAATAGGTTCGCCATCGCCGCCCTCTGTCCACAAATTTTTACCGAGTCGGTCACTATTATTGGCGATGAGCGTATTCGCTGATTTCAAAATATTATTGGTTGAACGGTAATTTTGCTCAAGACGGATAGTTTCAGCGCCGGGAAAATCATTCAAGAAACGCTGAATATTCTCAACTTGTGCACCACGCCAACCATAAATTGATTGGTCATCGTCCCCCACGATCATCACTTTGCCCGTATCGCCAGCTAATACCCGAATCCAAGCATATTGAATGCTGTTGGTATCTTGGAATTCATCCACCAAGATATTAGTAAAACGCTCACGGTAATGCTGGAGAACATGAGGCTTGTTCAGCCATAACTCATGAGCACGCAACAGTAATTCAGCAAAATCCACCAGCCCAGCGCGATCACAGGCTTCTTGATAGGCTTGGTATACCTTCAACCACGTCGCCTCTACTGGATTACCATAACTTTCAATATGCTGAGGACGCAGCCCTTCATCTTTTTTACCGTTGATGTACCACATACCTTGGCGAGGTGGCCACTGTTTCTCATCGAGATTCATAGCTTTAAGTAGACGGCGGATCAGACGATATTGGTCGTCACTGTCTAGAATTTGAAAATCTTGTGGCAAATTGGCATCTAAATAGTGCTGACGGAGTAAGCGGTGTGCTAAACCGTGGAAAGTACCAATCCACATTCCACCTTCGCTGGTTCCCACTAACTGATTAATACGATGACGCATTTCTGCGGCAGCTTTGTTGGTAAACGTCACAGCCATAATCGAAAACGGAGACGCATTTTCCACCGACATTAGCCAAGCAATGCGATGTACCAACACACGCGTTTTACCGCTCCCCGCCCCAGCGAGTACCAGTAAATTAGTTCGCGGGGCGGCAACCGCTTCGCGTTGTTTGTCATTAAGACCTTCGAGCAGATATGAGACGTCCATAGTTACCATCAAAGCAAAACAGTGACTTGCACCACTGTGGGGTTACTGACAAAGAGGGAGTAAAATGTGGTTTTTCACTCTTTGTGTTATTAGGCGAAAATCAATAAATGATTTTCCTCGTTTATTTTCATAAACCCAAGAAGCCATTTCAAAACCCGATGGATTTGGAAATAGTTTAACAGTGGCTTACACCACTGTGTTTTTATACAGAGAGAGGATTATACCAATGACAAAAGAGAATCCAACCGACAAATTTCTACGTGAGGTAATAAATGCCCTTCTTTCTCGTTCATCAACGTTGAATGGTCCACGTTAAACCAGCAAGCTTGCATTCCACTTTTGATTGCCCCTTCCACATCCGTTAGTAGGTTATCCCCAATATGTAAAATTGCGCTAGGCTCAATGTTTAAGCGCTGAGAGGCTAGATGGTACATATCACAATACGGTTTTGAGCGCCCATCAGGACCTGCTTTTAAGACAAACTGGAAATATTGCCCTAACCCACACTCTTGTGGTTCTGCATTACCGTTAGTGATGGCTACCAGTGGTAATTTTTCGGCTAATTTTGCTAACGTTTCATGTGTTGATTGCGGCACATCGATTTGGTTACGCCAGTAAGTAAAGTGCGACATAATCTCATCCGCACCTTTCAGAGCATCTTCTTTACTGTAACCATAGTGGCATAACATCATTTTCGACGATAACCAGCGCCAACGGGTAATATCATGACGAATATTGGGTTCTTGCTCTTCAACTAAATAACGAAATGCATAAATATCATCGTTAGTAAAATGATGAAAACGCGGGTCATATTCACGGATAAACCGTAAAACTTCCTCTTCGGTTTTATCAATTACTGGGTGGTTGTCGTACAACGTATCATCCAAATCAAACGTCATCGCTTTGATGGGTGATAACGGACGGTAAAAGTGCATTAAGATTTCTCCCTCTTCGCTCGCGGATGCGCCACATCATAAACATTTGCGAGATGTTGGAAATCAAGGTGGGTATAAATTTGGGTTGTTGAGAGATTGGCATGACCCAATAACTCTTGGACCCCGCGTAAATTACCACTTGATTCGAGAATATGCGTTGCAAAAGAGTGGCGTAATTTGTGGGGATTGATATGGCTATTCACCTCTTGTTTGATTCCCCATTGTTCGAATCGCTTTTGCACATTACGATTCGAGATACGTTTACCACTTTGCGTCGAAATAAATACCGCACCATCAACTGGCTCATACAATTCACGCATTTCAAGCCAGCGCTTTAACCAGCTTACCGCTGTTTTTCCTAGGGGAATTTTACGTTCTTTGCTACCTTTCCCCATCACCCAAACCTCGCCTAAATCGAGATCTAGATGCTTCACATCTAAGCCAACTAACTCAGATAGACGTAATCCTGCGCCATACATCACTTCTAACATCGTCCTATCTCTCACGACGAGAGGGTCACCACTGTCCATATTCAATAATTGAGAGATTTCATCCACATCCATATTTTTGGGCAGACGTTTTTTGGCTTTAGGTGCATGGAGAGTTTTCACCGGATTTGCAGGTAGCTCCCCTTGCTGCACCATCCAATCACAAAAACTGCGAAGGGCTGAAAGCCTTAGTGCCATACTCGCGGCTTGTAAGCCAGTTCGACGGCTTTTCGCCGCAATACTGCGCCCTAAGGTAATATCCAGTTTTTGCCATTGATTGACTTTTAGCTCACCCAAAATTTGGCACACGACACTTAATTGACGACGATAATTGGTGATAGTCACTGGACTTAACCGCCGTTCGACGCGCAGATAGCGAAGAAAGGCTTCGACTTGGATCATCAGCCCTTCTGGCTGAACGTCTACAGACGCTCTATCCATTGACATAATAACCTCGGTAGGATTTGAGCCACTTTTTCCAGCATCACTGTTCCCATACCATGTTGATAGTGTTCACGGTCGCGGCTACTAAAAATAACCATACCTGACTCACCATGATGACCAAACAGTGAAATCGCCACTGAACCTACATTTTGTGCATCAGGCAGTAAAAGTTGAAGTTCAGGACCATTAAGACGACCAAGATAATTGAGGCGATCCCCAAAACGCTGAATACGTACAGGCTCGAAAATACGACGCGGAAGCACTAATTCGTGAGCATCTAATGGGGCGGATAACCGCCAACTGTCACTAAACAGGCGTACTGATGCGCCTGATAAACCCAGTTTTTTTGCCCAACGGTTTAATGAAAATAACATCTCCCGCAAACTGTTTGCAGAAGACATCTCAATCACAAGATAAAGAAGTTCATCGAACAGCAGCCCATTTTCATGCGCCTGTTCCACCATGAAGCGAATATCCTGTTCAAGATTTTTAATTTTTTGACGTTGACGACTCATCACGAGCTCAGGAAGCGAAATAGCCTCCTGAACAACGTGAGGAACCTTGATTTGCTCAGCAAGAGATACATTGCGAATAAAGAAATAAGGGTTCTGTTTTAAATATTGCACCACATCCTGCTCATCCATTCGCTGAGCAATCTCTGGCACCGTTTCACGCTTATCCATTATTCCCCTCTTTGCACTCAATCAAGATTAAATTTGGATCACTCCATCATAGACATGGGTTGCAGGTCCCGTCATGTATAACGGCGATCCGGGACCATCCCAACTAATATCCAGAGAACCGCCTGGTAAATCCACGCGAACTCTGTTCGCTAACAACCCCTGCCCAACACCGACGGCCACAGCCGCACATGCCCCACTCCCGCATGCTTGGGTTTCCCCTGCACCACGTTCATAAACACGTAGACGAATGTAATCCGCACTGACAACCTCCATAAACCCGATATTGGCACGTTCAGGGAAGCGCTCATGGCTTTCTAGTGCAGGACCTAAAACTTCCACTTCAGCGGTCTGTACATTATCGACTTGTACAACACAATGGGGGTTTCCCATCGAAACAACCCCCGCAAACACTGTACGTTCTTGTGCTCGAATAATATAGGTTTTTTCCGCTTTCACGGCGCGAAATGGAACGTTTTGTGGCTCGAAATCAGGCTCGCCCATATTCACGCAAACATCATCATTTTCATTAATGGTAAGAGTCATGCGCCCTGATTGAGTGCTCACTTTAATTTTTTGCTTGTTCGTCAGTCCTTTTAAGCGCACAAAGCGCGCAAAACACCGTGCACCATTGCCACATTGTGCCACTTCGCTACCATCCGCATTAAAAATACGATAATGGAAATCAAGATCGGGATCATAAGGGGCTTCCACCAGCAAAAGCTGATCAAAACCAACGCCAGTATGTCTATCTGCAAGGCGGCAGATCAGCTCTGGTGAAAAATAGACGTTCTGTGTGACGCCATCTACCACCATAAAATCATTGCCTAGACCATGCATTTTTGAGAACTGCAATTCACGTTCCATAGCAGAGGCTTACTGTTTATTCGCAGCAGGCTCTTTGTTTGAGCTGCTTGGAGCTTTAGGTTGCACGTCAGATTTAGCAGGCGCAGCTGCATTGTCTTCAGGCGGAAAATACAACGGACCTTTTAAGCCGCAGCCTGAAAGGGTAAGTAAAACGAGAAGTGCACTAAGCCCAAATAAACTTTTTTTCATTATGTTTCGCCTGTAAGACTAAATTTTGCAATCTGATATTTCACACAGTAACAGGAGTCGCTTTTCAAATCACGCCTGTTTATCAAACATATTAATATTATATACGTTAAATAATTCAAATGGCATCTCACATCTGAGATGTGAGCCGTTTGACCCCTGAACACATTCAACCCTATAATTTCGCCTAAATAAAAGTATAAACAGGAAATACATCATGAACGATAGCGAATTTCATCAGTTGGCAGAGCAATTGCTTAGTTCGATTGAAGAACATTTAGATAATTACGATGGCGATGCAGATATTGATAGTGAAATTAATGGCGGCGTCATGACATTGAGTTTTGAAGATGGCAGTAAGATTATCATCAACAAACAAGAAGCGTTCCACCAGATCTGGTTAGCGACAAAACAAGGTGGCTATCATTATGATTACAAAGATGGAAAATGGATTTGTGACCGCTCAGGTCAAGAGTTTCTGTCTATGTTAGGCAATGCAATTACCTTCCAAAGCCACTTCCCTTTTTCGTTCTAAACACGCACTCATTCTAAAACCACAGGCAGAGGCAATAATATACTCTGTCTGTCGTTTATCACGATTAAAACCAATAATCATATTACGCGTGCTGTTTAGATAGGCTTAGCGGCTCAGGCGAGCTTAATGGTGGTGCAGAGGGGTAATCATCATTATCTTCTTCGTCTGCAGTAAATGGCCAAGTCGCATCAGAAAAGACCATGACTTGCTTTTTGCCTGCCTCTTCTACAATTTGATAAAACTGAGGTAAATTGAAATTAATAAAGTTCGCACCGTAAGTAAAACGGTCATGGGAAGATGAGTAAAATTTACTCACATCACGCACCAATTCTTCTTTTGAACCTTCGCAGTGAGAATAGATTTCCACGCGATTGGCTTCATCCAACACGTAAATATTAAAGCCAGTGTTGTCGTCAGTATTTTCAAAGAAAAACTGCACAATACCTTCACTTGCGTAGCCATCAACAACCGCAGGAAGATGATTATCCCCCTTCGCTTGTAATTTTACTGGCCAACCATGCAATTTGTTATGGGAGATAGCGCCATAGAACTCAACCGCATTTTCAAGCTTTTGCACAGAAACGTTTAAACGTTCAAAGAACAGACCCCATGTTTGCCCAGCGATACGCAGAGCCTTAAAGCGCCCTGGCTCATTATGGTTACTGGATAAACGCAGCTCAATACACTCTGATACCAACTGTTGGACACGAGTACGAATAAGACCGCGTAAATGTTCGCTATAACAAAATACTTCAACTGCCTCTGGCGGCGCCGCGTCTTGGTGCATTTTGCCAAGGATGGTTTTCAGCGCTTCTAACATACACTGCTCACCACTGAAATGCAGAGTACGAACCTCATTCCATGAATTACGGTACAGCAGGTCAATGCTGCTAATCAGGCATTTTTGTGATTCACCAAAGCTGAAAATATCTAGCTTTCTAAAATCCACATGCACCACTTGCTCAGAGTAAACCTGAGTCGGGTCTTTCTCCAAGTTAACAATAATGGCTAAGTGGCGGATTTCACATGGACTATACAATGCTTTAGGGGTTGGAGCTGGCAATCTTATTGGGAAATGGCTCGATACATCATGCATTAATTCCAATAACTTACGCTCATCGCATTGGGACTTGCCATGATGCATATGGACTTGCGTATTTTCAGTCAGTAACCCATTAAAATAGGCCCACGCCACTAACTTATTCAAATAGCGGTTATATTCTAAAGGTTGATGACCAATAATGGTGTCAATTTGCGGTGCTTGGTTATACAGGTACCAACCACTGCGATTTGCACGACCTTCAGGGACATAAATAAACGTCAGATGCTCTTCACTGAGGTCTGGCGAAATCTGAGGGTTAACCAGAGTCACTTTCCCTGGTAGCGCTTCAAAGGCCGCATATAACTTACGGGTTAATACCCCAATATCTTGTGGGCTAGCACTAACACTTAAATTATTACGGCGCGCAAACCGAATTAAATTACGGTAACTTTGCATCATCGTATCGAGCAGCTCATTATGAGCTTCACGTACTCGCTCAATTTTCCATTGGTTACGCGTATCCAATAATGCCAAACGCTCTGAACTCCATCCCCACGATTCCACTAACTGAGACAACACATCACGACGCCAACCTGAACACGAATTACCTTCATCTTCAGACAGTTTTTCACAGACTTTGAGATAGAAACAGCGGCGAATTAAATCTAAACGTGTTGAGTCGTTAATTTCAGTCAAATAACGAGTAACACGTTCCAACATCAAACAGTATGAATCCAACCCGTAACAGACAATTTCACCTGCATGTAAATGACGTTTGAATTCTAACGCTAATAATTTACCGTGTGGATAATCCCAAGAATAGGATTCCAGTAAAATGCTTTTTAATACCGCTTTATAAGGAGAATCGACACTTTTATACAGCTGCCACAGGCTCGCGCCAAAGTATTCCGCAGCTGAAAGTTCACCAAGGCCCCCTAAATCTAGCCATTCGTTTGGTGTCAAAACGCCTTGCGCATAGAGTCCCATGACATATTCGTCATAGTGTTGCTCTTCCTCAACAGGGACCATCGTCCACAATAAGCGTTTTCCGGCCATTCTTACCGCAGTACGGTAAAATTCATCCAGCAGTAAAATATGTTGAGTAGAACCGCAATCTTCACCACCGATATGTCCACTCGCATTATGGCGAAAACGGTTTTCATCAATTAAAAAAATCGTGACATCAATCCCCAGAGAAGCTGCCCACTGTTCGATTAATGTGCATTTTTTCTGTAGGAATCGTTTCTCTTCGTTATCTAACCAAGAAGGATGACAGACCCAAACGTCAATATCTGAACAGTGACTTTGGCCCACTGAAGACGTACTTCCCATCGAGTAAATGCCCGTAATTGGCAATTCACCATTCGCTTGGTTTTTGGTGGGTAAAAAACGTTCTAAAGGTTGTAACCATTTGAGTTGTTCTGCATCGGGAGAAAAGAAACAGACACCATGAGGGACGTTGCCTTCAATATAACCCGGCATCATTGGATGATGATAATGAAACAAAACCGGCAACAAGTTGTAAACCTTCGAAAAGGTTTCACTCATAGAAGCCGTCGCGCGTTCCAACCGCAGTTGGTTTATCGCATCAAGTCTTTGCTTTAAAGTTTCAATATAGAGGTACAAAGGTTACGCCTGACTGAATGAATGTAATGACAAACCTGGGGGAATTTTCCCAGCACCCAACAGATAGAGAAAAACTTAAATTACTTTTCAAAGGGATTGTCGGAAACGTGATCAATTTAACACCTTGGAGCAAAAGGGTAAAGTAGATCACAGAATTTTTCCCGTCTATTTTTAGTACAAATTATTTTTCAACATATTGTATAAAAAGACTTTTTATTTTTGTATCACGGAAATATCCCTTGTTTTTCAATGGAATAATATCAGTGCCGTCGATTGTCTAACAAAAAGGCAGCCATAATCTAAATCCAGCTTAGTGCTGTCCGGCTCTACGCTTACTCGCTTCAACAAAAATCGCTTAATCCGCTCTCCATTTTATTTTAAAAAAAGCACGAATAGCTAAAGAATTTTGTTATATAGATCCTTTTTTTACCCGTTTTTCTTCACTCTCTGCCCCAAAAAGATGTAAAAAAGCGAACGTAAGATTATTCACTCTCTCTGCACACTCACTGAATATCGTTCATTCTGCGACCAACTGGAAAAATGGCCGCTAACATGTTAAAACTAACGCCAATTGTATGGTTAATCTGCGGCAATATTCGCCTGAGAAAACAGTGAAATGACATCAACAAATATCGTACGCATCGCGACGCGTAAAAGCCCTCTCGCTCTATGGCAAGCTTATTTCGTCAAAGCGAAACTCGAGCAACTCCACTCAGGTTTACAGGTAGAGTTAGTTCCAATGGTCACCAAAGGGGACATCATTTTAGATACCCCATTAGCAAAAGTGGGTGGAAAAGGATTATTCGTCAAAGAGTTAGAGTTGGCTTTACTCGAAGGGCGTGCAGATATTGCCGTTCACTCCATGAAAGACGTCCCCGTTGAATTTCCTGAAGGGTTAGGTTTAGTCACCATTTGTGAGCGAGAAGACCCACGGGATGCATTTGTTTCAAACCATTATGCCAATATTGATGCGCTTCCTGCGGGTAGCATCGTCGGGACATCCAGCTTACGTCGCCAATGCCAATTAAGAGAATTACGCCCGGATCTCGTTATCCGAGACTTACGCGGCAACGTGGGTACCCGCCTATCCAAGCTTGATAATGGCGAATATGATGCCATTATCCTTGCAGTCGCTGGTTTAAAACGCTTAGAGCTCGATGAACGTATCAAAACCGCGTTGGAACCAGAACAATCTCTACCTGCGGTAGGACAAGGCGCGGTAGGCATTGAGTGCCGTTTAAATGATCAACGTACTCGCGATTTATTGGCAAAATTGAACCATGATGCAACATCGATTTGCGTTCTCGCGGAACGTGCAATGAATATGCGCCTCGAAGGGGGTTGCCAAGTCCCTATTGGCAGTTACGCCATCTGGCAAGGCGATAAAATCTGGTTACGTGCCCTTGTGGGAGCGCCAGATGGTAGCCAAGTCATCCGTGGTGAGCGTTTAATCGCACCTGTGGATGCAATCCAAGCAGGTATTTCTCTCGCGGAAGAGCTGCTTAATAAAGGCGCGCGCGAAATTCTAGCTGAAGTCTATAAAGGAAATGCACCAGCATGAAGGTCCTTGTTACTCGCCCTGAGCCATCAAGCTCAGCGTTGATAACAGCCATTAATGCAATAGGGGCACAAGCTTATGCTGCCCCCCTAATTACGATTGAAGCTGGCGCGGAACTGAATACGTTAATCCCACGCTTAGATGGATTATCGAAAAACGACCTCGTCTTTCTTTTGTCCAAAAATGCCGTCTGGTATGCAAATTTAGTGCTGCAACAAGCAGGACGAGACTGGTCAGATAAGTTATCCTATTATGGTATAGGACAATCGACAGGACACTATTTTCAACGGTTAACTGGACAGACTATCCATTGGGCTGAAGCGGGTGAAACCAGCGAAGTGTTACTCACTCACCCTGACCTACAAAATTTAACCGGAAAATGTGCCATACTCCTGCGAGGAAATGGTGGGCGTGAGCTTCTTGCCTCAACATTGCGCGCACGAGGTGCCAATGTTGATTACTGCGAATGTTACGCAAGACGCCCTGTACCGTATGATAAAACTGAGTTTAACCAAACTTGGTTTAACGCTGATATCACTGACATCGTCATCACCAGTGGAGAAATGTTAACGTTGCTTAATGATTTGCTCTCTGAAGAGATGAAACAATGGTGGTATTCCCGCCGACTACTGGTTGTCAGCGAACGAATTGCAGAAAAAGCCCACCAAAGTGGGTGGCGTCGAGTCTGCGTAGCAACTAGCGCAGAGAATAACGCTTTACTTGAAGCATTAATTTCAACCGATATGGGATGCTAATTTATGACGGAACAAGACAAAATTACCGATACTGTTAATGATGAAGTGGTCACCGAGAAGCAAAAATCTCGCCAGCCTGCACCTTCATCCAAGCAGAAACGCTCTGGTCTTGCAGTCAGTGCGATTGCTATCGCAATCCTCGTCGTCATGGGCGGCGGGATGTACTACTTTACTCAACAAAGCAATGCGCAATTAGTTCATGATAACAATCAACTGAAACAGCAAGTTAGTGAGCTAGTTGAGCAACAAAATGCCGATAGACAACGTGTTGATGCGCTCATTGCCACCAATACCGAACTGAAAAACCATGCTCGTGATTACGAAGATCAACTCAATCGTCGCATGCAAGAATTACAAGCCCATGTCACCGCACTTTCCAGCTCTGATGTAAAAAACTGGCTGATCGCACAAGCTGATTTTATGGTGAAAATGGCAGGTCGAAAATTATGGAATGACCATGACCCTGTTACAGCGGCGGTCCTCTTAAAAAGTGCGGATACCAGTCTGGCGGAAATGAATGATCCGAGCCTACTCGATATCCGTAAAGCCATCGCTAATGATATGAATCGTTTAGCCGCTATCAATCAAATTGATTATGACGGTATTATTTTGCGCCTGAATCAGTTAAGTAATGACGTTGATAACTTACGTCTTGCTGATTTAAATAATGGTGATGCGCCAGAAGAAACTGGAACAGATGTCAGTGAGGACATCGCTGACTGGAAAGATAACCTCGCGCGCAGCTGGAAAAGCTTCACGAGTGATTTCATCACCGTTCGTGCTCGTGATGGCTCTGAAGCCCCACTATTAGCGCCGAATCAAGATATCTATCTACGCGAGAATATCCGTTCCCAACTGCTTATTGCGGCACAAGCAGTACCTCGTTATCAAGAAGAGACCTATAAACAGTCCCTTGAGCAAGCCTCAACATGGGTGCGGGCGTATTTTGACGTGGATGCTCCAGCAACTAAGGCATTTTTGACTGAGCTGGATGATTTAATCAATCAACCTATCGACGCAGATATGCCAGAAGCCTTAGAAAGCCAAGCTAAGCTGGAAAAAGTGATGCAAACGCGAGTACGTAATTTGTTATCTCAAAATCCAGAACCAACTGGTGTTTCCGAAGATGCCGCGCTTGAGGCGGTAAAAGAATCTGGCAAAGCCGCCCAAGAGGCAACGGCTCCTGCGGATACGCAAACCAACAAACCGGACGTTGCCGTCGAAGCTCCTGTAACGGGTGCGGCAAACGCCCCTGAGCATAAGGGGTGATCATGATTAAAGTCTTTGTTCTGTTTATCGTTTTGATTGCTGGCATTATTTTGGGTCCCCTGCTCGCTGGGCACCAAGGTTATGTGTTTATTCGTACCGATAGCTACGATATTACGACCAGCGTCACTAGCCTTGTGTTGTGCTTTATCTTGCTGCAATTTGTATTGTTATTCTTAGGCTGGTGTTACCGCCGTTTTATGAGTACCACCTCACGGACAAAGGGTTGGTTTACGGGTCACAAATACCACAAAGCCCATACCCAAACCCAGAAAGCCTTGCTCAAATTAGCGGAAGGGGATTTAGAACAAGTTGAGAAGTTGATGAGTAAACATGCTGATTTCTCGCAGCAACCCGTCATTAACTACTTGATGGCAGCAGAAGCAGCGCAACAACGTGGTGATAGCTACCGTACTCATCAATATTTAGACAGAGCCGCCGAAGCCGCAGGAAAAGACCAACTCCCTGTCAATATTAGCCGCGTTCGAATTCAGCTAGCAGAAGGTGAAATTCATGCTGCGCGTAATGGAATCGATAAATTACTCGACCAAGCACCACGCCACCCTGAAATTTTACGCCTAGCAGAACAAGCTTACCTAGGTACTGGCGCATACCAAGCATTAATCGAGCTGCTGCCAATCATGGCGAAAGTTCAATTACATAGCGAAGATGAGCTTGAAGCCCTAAAACTCAAAGCTTACAAAGGGCTAATGAACCAGTGCATGGCTGAAGGTGGAAGTGATGGGCTAAAAACGTGGTGGAAAAACCAGCCTCGTAAAGTCCGCCATGAAGTCCCTCTACAATCATTCCTCGCTGAACATTTAATCGAGTGTGGGGATGCCCGTAGCGCAGAGAAAATGATTATTGAGGGATTAAAACAGCAATATGATGAGCGTTTACTCCTCCTGATCCCAAAATTACACAGTGATCAGCCAGAAGCTATTGAGAAAACGTTACTAAGCCTTGTAAAACAGTCTGGCGCAACGCCATTACTAAATAGTACATTGGGCATCCTTGCACTACAGCATGCCCAATGGGAAAAAGCAGAAACCTACTTTAAAGCTGCATTAGCACAGCGTTTCGATGCCTATGATGCAGCTTGGTTAGCGGACGCTTATGATAAGCTACATAAACCGCATGAAGCGGCGAAGATTCGCCAAGAAGCGCTAACGCACTCTCTGAAACAAGAGCGAACATAGTCTTAAATTTCTACGCATACCTATTTAAAAACGCCTCCTAATCCGAGGCGTTTTTTTGTGATTAAAATCGAGTCATCTTTAAAAGATAATCGTTCTAGGCGTCATTTTTAGGCAATCGAGGTAAACCGCATATTGCTATGTTATAAAAGAGACACATAGTGTATAAATGGTCGTATACATTTTCGTTTTGAATGGTTTTAGGATAAAGATATGAATGTAGTGAAAACTCTCTGGCGTTGGATTGTAGCGAGTCAAAATCGTTTACAGATCTTTTTTGACCTGCTACTTCTGATTTTATCTCCATTTATTTTTATTTCGATCATTGGATTCAATACCGCCGATCTGAATAAAGATATCTTTATTATTACCTTTATTATTATTGCCTACACATATGTAACTCGCTGGATCAGCAAGTGGTTAAGCAAAGAGAAAAAAGCGTAAGTACGATAATGACTTTTCTTTCCTAATGCTAATCAGGTTAGGAAAGAAAATAAAAACGCAGATTAATACCAAAAAAAACACCTGCCGAAGCAGGTGTAAATACAATCAGGTCTACAGACGGATGGTGCCTCACTCAACGTTTCGCCCGTTCGCTGATGGTAAGAGGATTAGCTCTTGATCATCTAAATTGGACAATAGGCACCGATAATCGGCTTTGCGTCATCCCTGGGTTTATGAAGCTAGGCTGTCATAATAAGTGGGATGAGCATCTACATAATAGATAATGCAGAATACGTGCCAACTTTTCTCACTCCTGCATTCTTTCTTTTCACTTCCCGTATCTGTGCTATTTTAAACGAGATTTTTATCTCTTACTCTTTGTGATTCTTTCATACTCATTTCATACCAAATCATCTTCTGTTCGATTCAGCTATTTTGTCTCAATTTAGAGACAGCTTATCATCACTATCACTTTCTCTATATAAATCAAACAGTAAAATGTCTCTTTTTGACGACATGAAAATAGGGGTTTGTATCAGATCTGAGACAACCTTTTTTATCCCTTAAAAACATAGCATTACAAATATCATTAGATACGAATCATTATTATTCGATGACCCTCAACGAATCCCCGAAATAAAGATAATGAAATACTCAATGAAAAAGAAAAAAGGAGGGAGTGAACAAGAAATTGGAATGAGGATTTTTACGAGTGACAGAAAAGCAAAAACCCCACTCGATTGAGCGGGGTTCTTTAAATTGGTCGGCGAGAGAGGATTCGAACCTCCGACCCACTGGTCCCAAACCAGTTGCGCTACCAAGCTGCGCTACTCGCCGAAATTTAACTGCTTAAGGCAGTAACTCGACATCATTTTTTTCGTGGTGCGAAAGGGGGGACTTGAACCCCCACGTCCATAGGACACTAACACCTGAAGCTAGCGCGTCTACCAATTCCGCCACCCTCGCAATATCACAAAAAAAATGGGGTGGCTAATGGGACTCGAACCCACGACAACTGGAATCACAATCCAGGGCTCTACCAACTGAGCTATAGCCACCATAACTTCACTTATTTCAAAGCGTTGTTATACTACTACATACAACCTTGTTTTGCCACCGTAGCTTGTCACCTTTTGATGGTGCGCCCGACAGGATTCGAACCTGAGACCTCTGCCTCCGGAGGGCAGCGCTCTATCCAGCTGAGCTACGGGCGCTTAACGCCGTTGCGGGAGAGGATAGTACGGATTTATCCCCCTGCTGTCTAGTCCTTTTTTCAATAAAATTATCGATTGCTTGCCTTTTATCCATTTCGTCGAGAAAGAGAGCATTTTTTCCCTCTTCCTCGCTTATTTTGATGTTTTTTACTCACAAAATATTTTTACGATGGGCTTTTTTCATTGCGCCTAAAGCAACGGATCACAAAATATAACCCAGAAACGGTCAATAAAAAGATAGCGCCGACAATCAGTGACAACCGAGTCTCAGGATTAATTGCCATTCCGACCAGAACGCAGGCTAAAAATAATAACGTCGCATAGTTCACCCATGGAAATAGAATCGATTTAAACGTATGCCCAGCCATATGTTGCTGGTTCTGCTTACGAAAACGTAGCTGGCTGGTTAAGATAACTAACCAAGGCACCATTCCGGGTAAGACACTGGCGCTATACACATACACGAAGACTTGTTCTGGGTTTGGAATGATGTAATTCAAACTTGAACCTGCCACTAAGCATAAGATAGTAAAACCTACACAGCGCGCTGGAACGCCATTTTTCGTCAGTTTTAATAGTGAGCTAGGTAACTGTTTATTTTGCGCCAGTGCATACAGCATGCGCCCGCCGCTATACATTCCGCTATTACAACCAGATAATGCTGCCGTCAGAACAACAAAGTTAATCACCGCAGCCGCAGAAATAATACCCACTTTAGCGAAAGTCATGACAAACGGGCTACCTTGTTGCCCAACTTCTGTCCACGGGAATAAGGTCACAACAATAAAAATTGCCCCGACATAGAAAATTAAAATTCGCCACAAAATATTATTGATGGCTTTTTTCAACGTTACTTGTGGATTTTTTGCTTCGCCCGCGGTGATCCCAACTAACTCAACACCTTGGTAAGACGCCACCACAATACACAGCGCAAACAGGAAACCTTTCCAGCCCCCCGCAAAGAAACCGCCATGCTCTGTTAAGTTGGCAAGCCCAATCGGCTCAAAGTTATTGCCAATCCCAAAGAAAATCAGCCCCAAACCAATCAAAATCATCACGACAATCGTGGTGACTTTGATCATCGCAAACCAAAACTCTAATTCACCATATAATCTCACTGCCGCGAGGTTTGCCAGTGCCACTAAGGCAACCGCAATCATCGCAAATATCCATTGGGGGACGTCAGGGAACCAATATTTAGCATACTCCCCTATGGCTGTAATTTCTGAAATGCCAACAGCCACCCACATAAACCAGTAGCCCCAAGCCGTTAAGCACCCCCAGAATGGGCTTAAATACTTATAACCAAATGACGCAAATGACCCCGTGACGGGCTCAAGAAATAACATTTCTCCCATGGAACGCATGATGAAAAAGACAAACAATCCCGCAATGATATAGGCTAATAACACTGACGGACCGGCCCACTTCAACGTACTCGCTGAGCCCATAAATAGCCCAACCCCAATTGTTCCGCCCAAAGCAATCAGCTCAATATGACGGGCTTCTAGCCCTCGCTGAAGACCTTGCTGTGGCTTATCCATAATTTCCCCTGTCGATAATAATCATTCGATATTCGCAGCTTTAATTGCAATAAACTTTTTAGTAATCGCGGCTTGTTATCGAAAATAAGATAAAAAATACAATCCCCCAAGATACCGTGAGATCCCTTAGGTTGCATCTATTTTTGAAAAATTGTAGGTATATTTGAAGACAGAATAAAGCATCATTGATATAAATAAACCCGCATTGCGCGGGTTTATTCAGTTAAAAAGAGGCTTAAAGCTTACCACCGTAATAGTAGCCTAAAAACTTCAACAACTTAAACTGTCGTTTGATTCGAGTTGGCTGCGAAAGCAAGCGATACAGCCATTCTAATCCTAAGTTTTGCCAGACTTTTGGTGCACGCTTAACGTGTCCAGTGAACACATCATAAGTGCCACCAACACCCATATACAGTGCATCTGGATGGACTACACGGCAATCACGCATAAATATTTCTTGCTTAGGAGAGCCCATCGCTACCGTGACAATTTTTGCGCCACTCGCATGAATACGTTCAAAGAGCGCATTGCGATCTTCCGCTGTGAAGTAACCATCTTGAGAACCGGCAATATTCACATTCCATTGCGCACGTAACTTCGCTTTAGTTTGTTCAAGAATTTCAGGCTTTCCCCCCACCAAAAACACTGGCGTGCCTTCTTTTCCTGCGCGTTCCATCAAGCCTTCCCATAAGTCAGCCCCTGCCACGCGGGAAACGTCTGCTTTGGGATATTTACGGCGAATCGCACGCACAATGCTAATCCCATCAGCATAAAGATATTCTGCCTGCCCCAACAAAGTATTCAGTGCAGTATCTTGCTCAGCAATCATCACTTTTTCTGCGTTGATAGCGACAAGTGTGCCGGTTTTAGTCTTACCGTCAGCAAATAGATAGTCCAAGAAATGGGACATATTTTTAAAGCCCCAAATGTTATGACCTCTGATGCTATATTGAGGAATTGACGACTGTTCCATGATGCTCCTTTTAACGGCTTTCCCGTTGGCCACTTTTGAAATAGGAAGTGGCTTTAATACGAATAAGACCGGCACTTTCAAATAACCAGTACAGTAATTTTGCTAACACTAAACATAGTCCGAAGACTAAACAGAAAAAGACCACGCGCGAGACAAAGGAATCAACTCCTTCACGGGCTAGGACGATCATATTGAAGATGGCACCGAAACAAAATGCCTGCATGATAGCGGCTTTATAGCGGTTAGATTCTTTCAAACTCAAACCATAAATCCAGTCAAACCATTTAATAATCAAACCAACTACGATAGCACCTAATGGGATAAACAGGACACCGCCCATCACCACCAGCGAGCCAATTAAAGTCGGAGAAATGGCTAACCCTGAATGGTTATTGAGCACTTCCCAAGTAAAATAGTTAGCCGAATTTAATACGGTATCTGGACGTTCTGGCCATACCCATGATGGAATAAACACATAGAAATCACGGATAATCGGCGCTAAGCCTTGGAAATCCATTTGGTCATAGTAACTGAGCAGTAACCCGAGGTTTTCCCACGGAGAGAACGTATCGCGGGTTAGATACAAGAAAGTGTAAAATGCCTCCGCACCGCTCACATCAAGACCGTAACGCTTGAGAGCTAACCAGAACATTCCAACAATACTCGCCACACCCGCTGCTGCCAGCATCCAAAGTGTAATCCAACCGCGAACAATCCCAATAAATAAAAACAGCGCAAAAGCCAAAATAATATTCGCGCGCGTTCCACCGACGATCACATAGGTTAAAAAACCAAATGACACGGTACTGACGAGGAAGAAAATCCAGCGTTTTTGCGTTGGCTTCAGGAAGTAAACAATCAGCATGGCGGGGATAAAGAAATAGAAGAAACGCTTCAACGCCACGCCGGATACCTGACTCGAGAATATCTGACTATAAGACTTCAACTTAAACAGTAAGAAGCCATTGTCCATGAAGAAAATGCCCACGGTTACCACAGCAACTGCGATTAACAATAAGCAAGTTAAGTTGGTTTCCACTTTATTCATGCTAAATACCGCACGACGCTGAACATCAACGCGCTTCGTTAAGCGGGTTTTGTACGTCACATAGTAAATAGCATAGAAGCTTGTTGACGCTAGCATGGCATACATCAGGTAATCTGCGGGAACTATCGCCACATCAAACTGGAAAACCAATGCACATGTCAGAGGAAAGCCGAAATAAAATGTCAATAAATACAACAAAGTAAAGAAAATATTAAAATTAAAGCGCACACGAAGAAACTCTTTGTACATCAGTGTGCCAATAAAAATAATGGAGATCAGGTAGATCAGTGATAATCCCCCCAATTCAAGCAATGTCATACTTTCGCCTCCGCAATGCTGAGGATCTGTTTCCAGCCATCAGTAAAGTTAGGTGCAAAGAATTCAATATCTTGCTTATTAAGGGTCTTCATTTGACGCTGAGCTTCATCCACTAACGGTAGTGTGAGCTTGTCACCATAGAAAAAGACCGGGACATTCTGTGCCGTTAAATCTTGCCAGAAGGTATTTTGACGGCTAATGACGAAAGGAATAGAGAACTGGATAAGCAAACAAACCGTTCCAACCCCTTGTTGGCGATTAAAAATAAAGTAGCCAAGGTCGCAGGTTTTCAGCAAATTCAGGTAATCATCGAACGCCATACGTTCTTTAAGAATATCCACCTGCCCCTGAGGGAATTCACTTTGTGCTGCTTGTTCGACTTCCGCAATATAGTTTTGGTTATTGGCAGGGTAGCCCATTGGCACTATCACCTTAACGTTATCACCAAACTGCTGTTTAATCGCACCCAGTGCTTCCACATGACGATTAGAACGATCCCCCGAGTTACCAAGCAATATCGTTAATTGCTCGCTCTCACGAGGCTCTCGTTCACTTAATGTCAACGCAGGGTCCATACGTGTTGGGAAATAGAGCACCGACGATTGCACATTCGGATTCGACTGATGAAAATAAGACAGGTCTCCCCGAGTGGCACACACATGCCCTACTTTCTTTTGCGCCAAGCGACGTAAAATATAAAATAGCTTAAATTTCAGTGAACTAGACTCTTCATATAAGTCTGCTCCCCAAATATGCCACCAAAATTGATGGGATTTTATCTTACCAAAGAGCAGCGCTAACCAGATTGGCGCATTAAATTGCCCATGGAAGAAAAAGCGCGTGCGGCGCTCTGCTTTAGCGCGACGAATAACACTATCGGCAATCGATTTTTTGCTGTCAAAAACTTCAATTTCGAGCTTTGGATAGGCAGCAGCTAGCTGCGCATCTTGGCTCACCACCATAAAATGCGGCTTTTGAGATGGTGCCATTTCTTGGCAAATAACGTCATTAAAAAACGTTAAAACCGTCTGATTATGATGCGGGAGGTCAGATCCCAGTACATGTATTAAGGTTGTCATGCTCGCCTACGGTAGATCAAAAATACGCAACAACAGAGAGTAAAATATACGATATACGTTGCCATATAGGCTTGTGTTGCCCCGACTGCGCCATGTTCAGGAATAAACCAATGGGCAAAACCTGTTAACAGAACAAATTGGCTAACTTCCGTGAGAACATAAAAGCGCAATGCCGCTTTCGCGATGACTAAATAACCAAAAACGTAAGCACCCACTTTCAATACATCGCCGACCAGCTGCCAAGCAAACAGGTCTCTCATCCCTGTAAACTCTTTTGAAAATAGCAACCAAATCGCAAAATCACGCAGTAACCATACCGTAAAGCTCACGGCAGCGACCGCAGGTAAAACAAACTTCAGCGCCTTAATAATTTCGGCAGAAATTTCATTTTTATGCTGTAAACGCGACAACGTTGGCAATAAATACACTGAAAACGTTGCGGTGATGAATTGTAGATAAGCGTCCGAAATGGTTGTCACACCCGTCCATAATCCAACTTCATCCCAACTATAGGTTTGTGCCAATAAGTTTCGCATCATGATATAGGCAACAGGCAGTGTGATTGCCGTTAACATTGCCATGATGGTGAACTTACCGAGATTGGTGGCTATCGCTTTGTCCCATGCAGGCTTTAAGGATGACAACGCAAATTGCTTACGTCGTATAATCAGACCTGCGGCGGGCAACACCACCAATGCGGGAACCAATGCAAGCCCCGCCAACGCACCGTCATACCCTCCCATGAGATAGCATAAATAATAGGCGACTACACCGATTATGCTACCAAAAATGATGGCCGTCGCATTCCCAGCTGCATCTCGGTAACCCTTTAAAATCGCCAAAAAATAGTTCGCATATGCGATACCCATCTGAATTAAGGCGACCATACGGATCACTGAGCTATATTGCTCAGTATCAAATAACGCGGCACTAATAGGCGCGCTGCATAACAAAAAGACAATGGCCAGTAACGTCGAGAACCCAAGAATAATCGTTGAAGACGTTCCCAGCACGGCTCGTAATTTTTGAGGATCTTGATGGTGCTCTGCCACATATTTTGTGACGCCATTGAAGATCCCTGCGCCAGATAAAACACCTAGCACGGTAATTAATTGACGAAAATTTCCCGCCAGCCCAACACCGCTAGGGCCAAATGAGACTGCAAATAATTTCACGATCAACAGGCCCACCCCGATTTTAATCAGGGTAGACCCAGCAGTCCAAACCGATGCTTTAGCTAATGACATTAGGCAAAGAACGCTTTAATTCGCTCAATGACCACTTGCTGCTCGTCATCTGTCATGTTGTAGAACATCGGCAGACGCACTAAACGGTCACTTTCAACCGTGGTGTATTTATCTTCACCGTGGAAATAACCAAACTCCATTCCAGCTGGGCTGGTGTGCAGTGGCACGTAATGGAAAACAGTTAAAATACCGTGAGATTTCATATAGTCATTAAACGCTGTACGCTCTTCCACATTTTTCAGTTTGATATAGAACATATGCGCGTTATGTTTCAAACCGTCTGGTACAGTTGCTAATACTAAACGACCCGCAGTAACCAGAGGTTGTAACGCTTGATAATAGCGATCCCACAGTAATAAACGACGTTCATTAATTTTGTCTGCTTCTTCTAACTGAGCCCATAAATAAGCCGCTTGTAAGTCGGAAAGCAGATAACTTGAACCGATGTCACGCCATGTATATTTGTCAACTTGACCACGGAAGAATTGGCTACGGTTAGTACCTTTTTCGCGGATCACTTCTGCACGGTTAATCAACGCTTTATCATTGATTAACGTTGCTCCACCTTCACCACCTGAAGAGTAGTTTTTGGTTTCATGGAAGCTGTAGCAACCAATGTGACCGATGGTTCCCAATGCTTTGCCTTTGTAAGTCGACATCACACCTTGCGCAGCATCTTCAATCACAAATAAGTTGTGTTTTTTCGCAATCGCCATGATGGTGTCCATTTCACAAGCCACGCCTGCGTAGTGAACAGGAACAATTGCACGTGTACGATCAGTAATTGCAGCTTCAATTTTGGTTTCATCGATATTCATGGTATCTGGACGAATATCCACGAACACAATTTTAGCGCCACGTAACACGAATGCGTTAGAGGTCGATACGAAGGTAAAGCTCGGCATGATGACTTCATCGCCCGGCTTAATATCAATCAGGATCGCGGCCATTTCTAATGAAGCGGTGCAAGACGGCGTTAACTGGACTTTCGGACAGTTAAAACGTTTCTCCATCCACTCTTCACAACGTTTAGTGAAACCACCATCACCGCACAGTTTGCCACTTGCCATAGCCTGCTTCATATACTCAACTTCAGTGCCTACAACGGGTGGTTTATTAAATGGAATCATGTTGTCCCCTGTATAACCAATATGCTGTGCTGGCAATCGCCGCACCGCTGCGTGAATAAAGATTTAACGCCGCAACATTACTCATTTGCGTGGCAACATTTAACTGTCTTTTTTGGTGTTGCACACACCATTGATAAGCCGCTGACATTAATTTCCGACCGATACCGCGCCCTGTTGCATTTGGTATTGCCGCTAACAACCCAATTCGCGCTGTATCAGCATCAAGACTACGTAGGCTAACGAAACCTAAAATATCACCTGCTTGATCTCTAAGGAGTAAACAGGTGTGGTCAAATGTCCCAAGAACCGCTTTTTCTATCCATAATGCATAAAACCGACCGCTATCCCCTTCTCGATACCAAGGCGTACGAAAGCGGCTGTTACTAAACACAGCTGCCGCGGTGTCGCGCAGAAAAACAATATCCCCTGTTTGTGCGACAACCACATTATCCGTCTCTGATAACGCTGTGTTTAGATAAGCATTTTCTGTGCCAACCGTTAACGCAAAATCGATTTCACCTTCAACAAAACTGAATCCCATACTGGCAAGATTATCAATTCTCGCAGTCTCAGATGCCGCAACTTTCGCTTGCACAATTTCAAACTTATCCAGTTGATAAGCTAAGATAATTTGCGCATCTGTTGCGGCGAAATTCAGTTTCGCCGTAGAACGTTTAAAAAAATCAGATTCCCAATCTAAGGGATCAATATTGGCGCGGACGGACACGAAGTAAGTCCTCTAAGTATTTGCCATAACCTGTTTTATTCAGGCGAGCGGCGGCGTCTTTAACTTGGTCATCAGATAACCAGCCATTGCGCCATGCAATCTCTTCTAAACAAGCCACTTTGAAACCTTGGCGTTTTTCCACAGTTTGAACAAATGTTCCTGCTTCAATCAAGCTGTCATGGGTACCCGTATCTAACCAAGCAAACCCACGACCGAGTAGCTCAACGCTGAGTTCACCACGTTCCAAATACATTTGGTTGATAGACGTAATTTCTAATTCACCACGTTCAGAAGGTTTTACTTGTTTAGCAAAATCAACCACTTGATTATCATAGAAATATAAACCCGTCACCGCCCAATTAGATTTTGGCTGCTTTGGCTTTTCTTCAATAGACAACGCTTTAAAGTTGTCATCGAATTCCACGACACCAAAACGTTCTGGATCCATCACTTGGTAACCAAAGACCGTCGCACCTTTTTGACGCGCAGCAACTGACATTAATTTAGGGCTAAATGAATGACCAAAGAAAATGTTATCGCCAAGCACTAAACAACAGGAATCCCCATTGATAAACTCTTCACCAATGATGAATGCTTGCGCGAGCCCATCTGGAGATGGCTGCTCTGCATAACTCAGTTCAATACCAAATTCATGACCATCACCCAATAAACGCTGGAACATCGGCAAATCATCGGGCGTCGAAATGACCAAAATTTCACGGATCCCTGCCAGCATTAATACCGACAGCGGATAATAAATCATTGGCTTATCATAGATAGGCAGCAGCTGTTTTGAGATACCGCGTGTAATCGGATGTAGACGCGTTCCCGAACCACCAGCCAGAATAATACCTTTCATGCTTCCTCCTAGCTACCTAAGCCCAGACGCTCGCCTGCATAGGAGCCATCTTGCACACGACGCCACCATGTTTCGTTGTTTAAATACCACAGTACCGTTTTACGGATACCAGATTCAAACGTTTCTTCAGGTGTCCAGCCTAATTCACGCTGGATTTTATCGGCGTCAATGGCATAACGCATATCGTGACCAGGGCGGTCTTTCACATACGTAATTAAATCACGGTAATGCGTCACACCTTGAGGTTTCTGCGGATGCAACTCTTCGAGTAATTCACAAATTGTTTCAACAACTTGGATATTACGGCGTTCGTTGTGCCCACCAATATTGTACGTTGAGCCCGGTTGCGCTTGAGTGGCAACTAAATGCAGTGCTCGAGCATGATCTTCCACAAACAGCCAGTCGCGAATTTGTTCGCCCTTGCCATACACTGGGAGTGGCTTACCAGAAATCGCGTTCAAAATAATCAATGGGATCAACTTCTCTGGGAAGTGATACGGACCATAGTTGTTCGAGCAGTTAGTGATCATGGTGGGTAAGCCATATGTTCTTTGCCATGCTCGGACTAAATGGTCGCTCGATGCTTTTGACGCTGAATATGGGCTACTTGGCGCATAAGGTGTTGTTTCTGTGAAGAAACCTTCTGGCCCGTCCAAATCCCCATACACTTCATCAGTTGAAATGTGGTGGAAACGAAAAGCCGCTTTTTGGCTCTCTTCAAGTGCAGACCAATAATGGCGTGCTGCTTCTAACAGTGTATAAGTACCCACAATGTTAGTTTCGATGAATGCCGCAGGACCATCAATAGAACGGTCAACATGGCTTTCTGCGGCTAAGTGCATCACCACATCTGGTTTGTGCTCAGCAAACACTTTATCCAGTGCTGTGCGGTCACAAATGTTTACTTGTTCAAAGGCATAGCGTTCGCTATTAGCAACTCCCGCTAATGACTCTAAATTGCCCGCATAAGTCAAGCAATCAACCACAATGGCATGGTCTTGTGTATTCTCAATCACGTGGCGAACAACGGCGGAGCCGATAAAACCGGCACCACCTGTAATTAAAATGCGTTTCAACGCCATACTCCTTTTGTATCCACAACCCATTTTTGAGGGATAGCAGAACCTTGGATACCTTTAAACAGGTTATGGTCAACCAACATTAGGATCACATCAGCTTCGCTAACCGCTTTTTCAATTGAAACCAGTTCAGCAATGCCTTTCAGCGCTGTTGGTAACTCATCAATGTGCGGTTCAACTGCAAAAGTCTTACCTGGGTTCCAATTAGCAACCATCTTAGTGATGTGCATTGCAGGGCTTTCACGCAGGTCATCGATATTTGGTTTAAATGCCAAACCAAAGCAGGCGATTTTGATTTCGCTCGCTTTTTTACCTGTTTCCGCTAAGCAGTCTGCGACAGCTGCTTTCACTTGATCCACCACCCAAATTGGTTTGCCATCGTTAACTAAACGCGCAGTGTGGATTAAACGAGATTGTTTTGGACTTTGCGCCACGATAAACCATGGGTCAACTGCGATGCAGTGACCACCCACGCCAGGACCTGGTTGCAGAATGTTCACGCGAGGATGACGGTTCGCTAAGCTGATCAGTTCCCAGACATTGATATCTTGTTCTGCGCAAATCAGAGATAATTCGTTAGCAAATGCGATATTCACATCACGGAAGCTGTTTTCCGTTAGCTTACACATTTCAGCCGTTCTTGAGTTAGTGATTACACACTCACCTTCTAAGAAGATATTGTACAGCTCGCTCGCTCGCAGAGATGATTTAGGCGTCATACCGCCGACAACACGGTCGTTTTTGATCAGCTCAACCATCACTTGACCTGGCAGTACACGCTCTGGGCAGTAAGCCACATCGATATCAGCCTGTTCACCTGCTTGGTGAGGGAAAGTTAAATCAGGACGTGCATCCGCTAACCACTGGGCCATCTGCTCGGTAGTCCCTACTGGAGAGGTTGACTCAAGGATCACTAAGTCGCCTTTCTTCAGGACTGGCGCGATAGACTCAGCTGCCGCTTTCACGTACACCAAATCAGGCTCGTGTTCACCTTTGAATGGTGTCGGAACGGCAATCAGGAATGCGTCTGCAGGTTGTGGCTTAGTGAAGGCTTTTAAGTGACCTTCTTCAACCGCTTTTTTCACCACTACGTCCAGCTCAGGTTCCACAATATGGATTTTACCTTGATTGATAGTGTCAACCGCATGCTGGTTAACATCTACGCCGACAACCTGCTTCTTACGAGATGCGAAGGCTGCCGCTGTTGGTAAACCGATATAACCAAGGCCGATAACAGAAATAGTTTCAAAACTCATAATTTCACCTGATTGCTTTTTAATGCTGCAAGAATACGCTGACAAGCATGACCATCACCATAAGGGTTATGTGCGCGGCTCATTTCGTGATATTCCGCTTCATCTGTCAGTAACCGATTAACTTCATTTACAATGGTTTGTGTATCTGTACCCACTAAACGAACTGTCCCTGCATCAACAGCTTCAGGGCGTTCGGTGGTATCTCTCATAACTAAAACAGGTTTGCCTAAAGATGGCGCCTCTTCTTGAATACCGCCGGAATCCGTTAAAATCAGATACGCGTGGTTCATCAAATAGACGAACGGTAGATATTCCTGAGGACTAATTAAGATAATATTATCAATGCCATGCAGAATTCGTTTTACTGGTTCACTCACATTTGGGTTCAAGTGAACAGGGTAAACCACTTGAACATCAGGATGCGCTTGAGCGATATCCGCTAAGGCATGGCAAATACGCTCAAAACCACCACCAAAGCTTTCACGACGGTGACCCGTTACAAGGAGCATTTTTTTATTTGGGTCGATAAATGGGTAATTTCCGGCTAATTCGGCCATCATATTTTGGTTACCCATCACCTTCTCTTTCACCCACAACAGCGCATCAATGACTGTATTGCCAGTCACAGAAATATGGCTATCGGGAATAGATTCGTTGAGTAAGTTTTGGCGCGAGTTTTCTGTCGGCGCGAAATGGTACTGAGCAAGGTGCCCCGCAATTTTACGGTTACCTTCTTCTGGCCATGGCGAATAGAGGTTTCCTGTGCGCAGTCCAGCCTCAACATGCCCTACAGGGATGCGATGATAGAATGCCGCAAGGCTAGTTGCCATCGTCGTTGCAGTATCGCCATGAACAAGGACAACATCGGGTTGGAAATCTGCAAATACTGCCTTTAATCCTTCCAAAATACGGCAAGTAATGTCGGTTAAATCCTGACCTGGTTTCATAATATTGAGATCGTAATCGGGAGTGATCTCAAATAAGTTCAGTACTTGATCTAGCATTTCACGGTGCTGAGCGGTAACACACACTTTCGCTTCAAAATCTGCATCATCAGCAAGTGCATGAACCAATGGAGCCATTTTAATAGCTTCAGGTCGTGTGCCGAATACAGTCAATACTTTCACAGTGACTCTCTTATATTTTCTTCGCAGTTTACTGCTTTATTTAGTTTTAATGATGCAATCTCGCCACCGACCTTTCCGTCAGTGGCGAGTAAGACATTACGATGGGCGACGGCGAGACAGTACCACTCCGGCACCTACTAACACACCAATTGCACCCCACAGAACCGCAATGAATGCTCTGCGCGGACTATCGCGTTTGATTGGATCTTCAGGAGTTCGCAGATAACGATACGCGTGAAAATTATCTTGAAGAGCTGGACCAACATCTAGTGTCGCTAGCATCGCAACATTTTGGTCATAATCCGTATCAAAATCAGGACCTGTTGCTTTTAAAGTCTCGATTTGAGCTTGCAGTAATGGAACCCCTAACATGAACATTTTTGAGTCAGGAATTTCATCTACTGGCGCAGTCGTTTGATTACGAGAGATACCTTGTTTTTCAGCAACTTTAAGTGCTTGCTCAAGGCTGTTTAGACGACGATCATACGCTGCATTTGCCACCATGGCTTCACGCTTGACCAACGCTTTCATAGATTGGGTTTTTGTTGCCCAAGCCCCTTCCAACTCATCATTCAGGTTGGTGGTTGCACGTTGATTAGCAAACTCAATATATTCGCGTAATAGCTGATTAGAATCAGTCGCTGTTTCAGCCACTAACTTCACACTATCTGTTGGGTTTTTGAGTGCATCTGCCGGTGTATACTCAATGTTGTTGATCAATTCATCCAACAAGGCAGCATCTGCTTTCGGGTCATTTTCCAAACGTTGCTTATAATACTCAGTACCTAACCAAAACTGGCGACGAGTATCGTAAGAGCCTAATTGTTTGGTAAATTCTTCATAAGCTTCTTTCGCAATGGTGGGTAACTGTCCTTCTTGCCCTACGACATTAATGCGAGAATCAAGGTTGCGCAGAAACTGTTGCTGAGAATAATAACTTCCCAGATTGTTCACAGTTGGTAGATCCGTGATAGCCGTTGTACTCCACTTCGGCTGCATAAAATAGGATGCTCCCAGTGCAATCGCAGCAAAAATCACTGCACATGCGACGATCCAAATTTTACCCTGCCATAATGAACGGCATAAATCACGAATATCTAACTCCGCTTCAATCGGAGTTTGATGCTGACTAGGTTGTGTTTCTGAGTTATTCACTGCACAGAACCTCTATAGTTCGTTTGTCTTTACCGGACCGCACTCTTACGCGCACGACGTCTAATTCGTTTGATAAAACGGGCGACTTTCCATGCTCGTTTGATGCAGTAACCATACATCATAAATACAAGCAAAAATAATGCCAACATTACCCATTCTGGGATGAATGATATGCGTTCGCCAAGAATACCAATGCACGCAAGTATTGCCGCAGCCAATGTGATGATTACAAATGCCCCTTTCGGGGTAAATCCTGAACGCATAATCAAGTGATGAATATGCTGACGATCCGGTGAAAATGGACTCATCCCTTTACGAATACGGCGGTACATAATTGCCACCATATCCATAAGCGGAATAGCAATAATCCATAATGCAGTCACAGGATTAATTGGATGAACATCTTCTTGCGTCGATGCAACCAAGATCCAAATAATGGTGAAACCAATCAAAGTACTTCCCGCATCGCCCATGAACACTTTAAATCGACGACCTAAAACACCTAGGTTCAGCAGGATATAAGGAAGAATAGCCGCTATAAACGCAAAACACCAAAACGCTAACGCGTAGTTACCATTTTGATACAGTAAGAAACCTAAAGCACCGAAAGAGACCGAAGACAGGCCGCCTAACAGACCATCAATACCATCAACCATGTTGAAAGCATTGATTGCAGCCCAAACAGCAAATAGGGTCACAATGTAACCAAATGGTCCAAGCACCAGTTCCCAAGGACCGAATGCATGCCCCAGTGACTCTAATGAGAGCCCGCCTGCCGTCATCATCACGACAGCAACAATAGCCTGAACGCCAGCGCGTAATTTCACGCTAATGTCGAATCTATCATCCAGTGCACCAACGAACACTAAGAGCCCAGCACAAGCGATATATAACCACTTATGGGGAATGTATTCTTCCGTGATCATAAACGAGAAGCAAACGCCAAAGAAAACAGAGATCCCTCCAACGAGAGGTACCAATCCTACGTGTTTCTTCCTGAAATTCGGTTTATCAACCAAGCCAATTTTTTTTGCCACAATACGTGCGACAAAAATAAAAGCTAAGGTAAACAAAAAGACATAGAAGAGATTACTCATAAAGTGTGTGCTATCCACTGTTCTACTCTCTTATATTTCTATCTAACTTTTAAACACTAACAATCTGGGTTGCTGTGATAAAGTACCGCGCCAACATAGTATCCGAGCAAAAAAATCGTACACTAAAACAGAATCATTCTTTTTTTGATATGCACAAAACATGCCGAAAAGTACAATAAGGCGTAAATAGTTTTGCGTTACAAACTTACCTTAACGATTTTATCCTTTAACATTGCAAGATGCATGCCATAAAAAACAATCTCAACCTGATTAGTCGACTTTTACCATCAATTTTTATCTAACCGAGTAAATATCAGTCATTGAGTAAATTTAAGTATAAAAATTAATCTAGAAAATACCATCTTCTTATGAATAATCTAGCATCCGTTTATTATTTCATTTTACTCATGAATAAAGTAATTTGTGCTCATATTGTTAAATAATAAAGACTATTATTTTATGAGCGTTCATAACATACGGATAAAAAAATAGGCGCCCTATTAGAGCGCCTATTTCTATACTTATAATCCTAACGATTATGCTCTTTTCATGAAGTCAAAGAACTCTTCGTTAGTTTTTGTCATTGCTAATTTGCTGATAAGGAATTCCATCGCATCGATTTCGCCCATTGGGTGAATAATCTTGCGTAGAATCCACATTTTTTGCAGCTCATCTTGGGAAGTGAGCAGCTCTTCTTTACGTGTACCTGAACGATTGTAATCAATTGCAGGGAAGACGCGTTTTTCAGCAATTTTACGAGACAGGTGTAATTCCATGTTACCTGTTCCTTTAAATTCTTCGTAGATAACTTCATCCATTTTCGAGCCAGTATCAACCAGCGCGGTTGCGATGATAGTTAAACTACCGCCTTCCTCAACGTTACGAGCAGCACCGAAGAAACGTTTCGGACGATGTAATGCGTTTGCGTCCACACCCCCCGTCAGAACTTTACCTGATGAAGGCACAACGGTGTTGTATGCACGAGCAAGACGAGTAATGGAATCCAGTAAGATGATAACGTCTTTTTTATGTTCAACTAGACGTTTCGCTTTCTCGATAACCATCTCAGCAACTTGAACGTGGCGTGCAGCTGGCTCATCAAATGTTGAAGCAATCACTTCACCTTTAACAAGGCGTTGCATCTCGGTAACTTCTTCCGGACGCTCATCGATCAGCAGAACCATCAATACACAATCAGGATAGTTGTGAGCAATGTTAGCCGCAATATTTTGCAGTAACATTGTTTTACCCGCTTTCGGTGGTGCAACGATCAGACCACGTTGTCCACGACCGATTGGTGCGGCTAAATCTAATACACGAGCGGTTAAATCTTCAGTAGAACCATTACCACGTTCCATGCGCAGACGATTATTAGCATGTAACGGAGTTAAGTTTTCAAAAAGGATTTTGCTGCGGGCGTTTTCAGGTTTGTCGAAGTTAACTTCGTTAACTTTTAAGAGGGCAAAGTAACGTTCACCTTCTTTCGGGGGACGGATTTTACCTGAAATGGTATCGCCTGTGCGTAGGTTAAAACGGCGAATTTGACTAGGAGAAACATAGATATCATCAGGACCTGCGAGGTAAGAACTGTCTGCTGAACGGAGGAAACCAAATCCATCCTGCAATATTTCCAGTACGCCATCGCCGAAAATATCTTCTCCACTTTTAGCATGCTGCTTCAAAATCGAGAAAATAATATCCTGCTTTCTCATACGGGCTAAGTTCTCTAGCCCCATGTTTTCGCCTAACGTAATCAGTTCTGATACTGGCGTATTTTTTAATTCGGTAAGATTCATAATGGTGGGTTCTTTAACTCGGGGTATTTCTCGAACTATGAACGTAAATTGGAGGCAACTTTTATAGTGAACCTATGAAGTATAGTGAACCTATGAAGTGCCAGTTTAACTTTATAGTGCCCTGTTGATAGATATGGATTCATAACCAACAACAATGCATTAAAATCTGTGCTAGCTACAACTAATATTGCTGTGAAGGTGCTGTGACTAACGAAAGCGTTATTATCATCGAGATGATATGCTGCATATTATTAGAAACGTAATCAATATTAGCAATAGTTTTTTATACATTTTAGGACAACATCTTATCCCTAATACAGACCATTTACCTTATTCAAGACTTAAGTCACAGTGATACAACCATGGATTTATCAACTTTAGATTAGTCATAAGTCACGCTAAAATTGTCACTGAACAGAACTGTAAGCTAGACGGTTAAGAAAAGAGCAAAGGAAAATAAGGTAAATCTTATGGGTACTCTATGAGGAATGCGGATAACTTATCATGCTTAAATGGGGACGTCTAGCGGCTCTCTATATAAAATAAATGCGCCGCTAAACGTTTTGGCTTATATAAAGCTATAACTTACAGATTTTCGTCTAGAAATTCTTTCAGTTGAGTTTTAGATAATGCGCCAACTTTAGTTGCTGCTACACTACCGTTTTTGAATAATAGAAGTGTAGGAATACCACGAATACCAAATTTTGGTGCCGTTGCTGGATTATTATCAATATTCAGTTTTGCGATGGTCACTTTGCCTGTATATTCTTCAGCAACTTCATCCAAAATAGGTGCGATCATTTTACAAGGACCACACCATTCTGCCCAGAAGTCTACCAGAATTGGTGAATTTGCATTTAGAACGTCTGATTCAAAACTCGCATCAGTAATATGTTTAATTTTGTCGCTCATGTTGTACTCCAAAGGATCATTTTTACAGACATAGTGTAACATTAATTGGCGGCAGTATGCTTTATTTCAAAAGATACACTTTCGTAAACCAACCGATAACTGATATTCTAACATACTATGAGTAAAGCACACTTGACAGAAAAGAAGTTTTCCGACTTCGCATTGCACCCAAAAGTCATTGAAGCACTTAACAAAAAAGGCTTCAACTTTTGCACGCCTATTCAGGCGTCTACCCTGCCTTATACTGTCGAAGGCAAAGATGTTGCGGGGCAAGCGCAAACAGGTACAGGTAAAACGTTAGCATTTCTAACGTCTACATTTCATTTTCTCTTAACTCACCCAGCTATTGAAGGGAAAAAAACCAATCAGCCACGTGCGCTGATCATGGCTCCTACTCGCGAATTAGCGGTGCAGATTTATTCCGACGCGAAAGAATTAGCAGAGTACACCGGTTTAAAAATGGGTCTAGCCTATGGTGGTGATGGCTACGACGAACAATTACGCGTATTACAAGACGGCGTTGATATTCTCATCGGAACAACAGGTCGTCTGATTGATTATGCCAAACAAGGCCACGTTGATTTAGCGGCTATCCAAGTTATTGTATTGGATGAAGCGGACCGTATGTATGACCTTGGTTTTATTAAAGATATTCGTTGGTTATTCCGTCGCATGCCTAGCGCAACGGATAGACTAAATTTACTGTTCTCCGCAACACTCTCTTACCGCGTGAGAGAATTAGCATTCGAACAAATGAACAGTCCAGAATATATCGAAGTTGAACCGCTGCAAAAAACAGGTCACCGCATTAAAGAAGAACTGTTTTATCCATCCAATGAAGAAAAAATGCGTCTGCTGCAAACGCTGCTTGAAGAAGAGTGGCCTGAGCGCTGTATTATTTTCGCAAATACCAAGCATCGTTGTGATGATATTTGGGCTCACCTTGCTGCCGACGGTCACCGTGTAGGATTACTCACAGGTGATGTCGCACAGAAAAAACGCCTGCGTATTTTAGAACAGTTCACCCAAGGTCAGATTGATATCTTGGTTGCGACTGACGTTGCCGCTCGCGGACTACACATTCCATCAGTAACTCATGTCTTTAACTATGATTTACCTGACGATTGTGAAGACTATGTACACCGCATCGGACGTACTGGTCGTGCAGGTGAAAGCGGAAACTCCATCAGCTTAGCTTGTGAAGAATACGCACTGAATTTACCTGCAATTGAAGAATATATTCAGCACTCCATCCCTGTCAGTAAATACAACAGTGATGCACTCCTGAGCGACCTACCGGCACCGAAACGCCGCCATCGTCCGCGCCCAAGTGGTCCACGCCGCAATTCAAATGCACCGCGTCGCCATAATGGTCCACGTAATAACCATAAACGTGCAGGCTGAGTAAATACCCTATGCTGAAATCTTCTTCTCTGTATGCTGCTATCGATTTGGGTTCCAACAGCTTTCATATGCTGGTTGTTCGTGAAACCGCCGGTAGCATTCAGATTATTTCTCGGGTTAAACGAAAAGTTCGTCTGGCTGCTGGCTTAGATAAAAATAATATTTTATCTGAGCAAGCCATGGAGCGAGGCTGGCAATGCCTGCGCCTTTTTTCTGAACATCTGCAAGATATTCCTAACTCGCAAATTCGAGTTGTAGCAACCGCAACGTTACGCCTTGCTAAAAATGCCGATGTTTTTATTGAAAAAGCTAGCCAAATCCTCGGTAATCCCGTGAGAGTCATCCAAGGAGAAGAAGAAGCTCGCTTGATTTATCAAGGCGTCGCCCACACGACTGGGGGACCAGAACAACGCTTAGTGGTTGATATTGGCGGCGGTAGCACTGAACTTGTCACCGGCACAGGCGCCAAAGCACAGTTGCTCTATAGCCTTGAGATGGGTTGCGTCACTTGGCTTGAACGTTATTTCAGCGATAGAACGCTGACAGAAGAAAATTTTGCTCAAGCAGAAGCGGCGGCTCAACACGTTGTTGCGCCTATCGCAGATGCGCTTAAAAATCACGGTTGGAAAATTTGCGTCGGCGCATCAGGTACGGTACAAGCAATTCAGGAAATTATGATTGCCCAAGGAATGGATGAACTCATCACCCTCGGGAAATTACAGCAGCTGAAACACAAAGCTATCCAATGTCATAAGTTGGAAGAGCTTGAAATCGAAGGGCTCACTTTTGAACGCGCCCTCGTTTTTCCAAGCGGTTTATCTATTTTGATCGCTATTTTCAAAGCCCTAAATATCGAGAATATGACGCTAGCCGGTGGTGCTCTTCGTGAAGGGCTAGTATATGGCATGCTTGAACTGCCTATTGAGCAAGATATTCGTGCTCGCACACTGCGCAACATTCAACGCCGCTTCCTTGTTGATATCGAGCAAGCTGGTCGAGTACGCCAGCTCGCTGAACACTTTTATCTTCAGGTTGCCAAAGAGTGGGAATTAGATAGCCGTTGCCGCGATTTATTATCCAGCGCTTGTGCATTACATGAAATCGGGCTGAGTGTTGATTTCCGTAAAGGTCCTGAGCATGCGAGTTATTTGATTACTCATCTTGATCTTCCGGGCTTCACCCCTGCGCAAAAACGCTTTCTTGCTGTTCTTCTCAAAAACCAGCAAGGTCAAATTGACCTTTCATCTTTGAGTCAACAAAACGCACTCCCAATTCAGCAAACCTATGCATTGTGTCGTTTATTACGCTTAGCCATTATTTTTGCGAGCCGTAGGCGAGACGATACATTACCAGCATTGCGCCTGAATGCGGACGGTCAAAATTTAACAATTGCTCTGCCATATCGCTGGCTTGCTGAACATCCTCTACGTGCAGAAAATTTACAGCAAGAAGTTCAATGGCAAGGGTATGTAAATTGGCAATTAGCACTAGAAGAACGCAATAGCTCCAATTGATAACACGATGTTCCCACCAGCTCGTGGGAACATACCCGTCATGAATCCGTTTTCTTATTCAATCCTAAACGCGCTTTAATATCAGCCAGAGCAGACTGACCTTTTTGCATTCGCTCCTCGGCAGTCACCACTTTTCGTTGTTGTTCCCACACCAAATCGTCTTGTGGTAATTCCATCAAAAAACGGCTTAATTCAGGGCGGATCAGCTCACCATATTGTCGACGTTCACGGCTATGCGTAAAAAATAATTCTCGCTGCGCTCGCGTGATCCCCACATAAGCTAGACGACGCTCTTCATCAATATTATTTTCGTCAATACTACTTTGGTGAGGTAATAATCCCTCTTCCATTCCTACTAAGAAAACATAAGGAAATTCAAGACCTTTTGACGCATGTAACGTCATCAATTGAACCTGATCTGAATCTTCATCATCTTCCCCACGCTCCATCATATCGCGCAAAGTAAAGCGCGTGACAACCTGATTTAACGTCATGGGATCATTAAGCTCATCCCCTTCAATCATTTCGCTCATCCATGTAAACAATTGATTGACGTTTTTCATTCGCATCTCAGCTGCTTTAGTGCTGGTCGACGTTTCGTATAGCCAGCTCTCATAATCCATTTCTCGCAGTAAATCTCGAACTGCGATCAACGGCTCGCGCTCAGAAGTTTTAACAATGCCATCCATCCAATGGGTAAAACGTTGTAATGCCTCCAAACCTTTACCGGTTAGAGTCTGCTCTAGACCTAAATCAAAGCTGGCTTGATATAAACTTTTTCCGCGCTGATTCGCCCATTCACCCAATTTTTGAATAGTTTTAGGTCCAATTTCTCGACGTGGTGTATTTACGATACGCAAAAAAGCACTATCGTCTTCAGGATTAGTCAGCACGCGTAAATACGCCAACAGATCTTTAATCTCAGGGCGAGAAAAAAATGAAGTTCCTCCCGAAATCCGGTAAGGAATTCGGTTTTGCATCAGCATTTTTTCAAAAATTCGTGATTGATGATTACCCCGGTATAAAATCGCATAATCTTTATATTGGGTTTTATTAATGAAGTGGTGAGCAATTAATTCACCAATCACACGTTCCGCTTCATGGTCTTCATTATTGGCTGTCAGCACCTTTAATGGCGCACCATAACCCAGTTCAGAAAATAATTTTTTATCAAATACATGAGGGTTATTCGCGATCAAAATATTTGCCGCTTTCAAGATACGTCCAGATGAACGGTAATTCTGCTCGAGCTTAATCACATTCAGCTTAGGAAAATCTTGGCTGAGTAACACCAAGTTTTGCGGTCTAGCGCCACGCCAAGAATAAATCGATTGGTCATCATCGCCAACGACCGTAAAACGTGCACGCTGCCCCACCAGTAATTTCACCAACTGATACTGACTGGTATTGGTATCTTGATATTCGTCCACCAGCAAATAGCGAATTTTTTGCTGCCAGCGCTCTCTCACTTCTTCATTATGATAAAGCAATAGCGTTGGCTTACTAATTAAGTCATCAAAATCCAGTACATTACAACTTTTTAGATGCAGCTCATAACGGCGATAACACTCGGCAAAATGGTGCTCTTTTTCCGTTTTTGCTTGCCCAATAACTTGCGGTGGAGAAATAAGATCATTTTTCCAATTTGAGATCGCAGAGATCAGCTGTTGAAGAAGATCTTTATCTTCCTCAAGCAGATCAAATGTGAGTTCTTTGAGTAACGCCATTTGGTCTTGGTCATCAAACAAAGAAAAATTGGCTTTGATCCCTAACGCTTTATATTCGCGTTTGATAATTTCCAGTCCCAAAGTATGGAATGTGGAAATGATTAACCCTCGGGCTTCTTTTTTACCTAATGTTTGCCCCACACGCTCTTTCATTTCGCGCGCGGCTTTATTGGTAAATGTCACCGCCGCAATTTGCCGAGGCTGATAACCACAATGGCGGATCAGATGCGCAATTTTATTGGTAATAACCCGTGTTTTACCTGAGCCTGCCCCTGCCAAAACAAGGCACGGACCATCTACATATTCAACTGCCTGTTGCTGGCTAGGATTTAATCGCATGGTTTCTCTGTATCACTTAGTTATTCAAAAAGGAATTCGCTACAGATTGTAGCAGAAACCGACCCAACTCTTGAGCAACGATCCTGCCTATTTATAAAAAACAAAAAACCGTATGACAAAATGCCATACGGTTTTGATTTAGCGATTTTTCATTCTTATAAAACGTATTTTTCTAAACTATTCGCGTTAGAGGAAGGCCGCAAAGGAGATTATCCTATGGGGCATACATTAGTATGTGACTTAGGTAACCGAGTGTAGCCAACGCTCCTATCACACGAAGAGTGACGAAAAATTATTGTGCGCTAGAAATCTTCTTCATATCCGTCATATAACCACGCAAAGTCTTACCGATTTTCTCGATAGGGTGGTTACGAATGGCTTCGTTGATATCACGTAATTGCGCATTATCCGTTCCGTTATCTGCAACTGATTTTGCTAAATCACCCGCTTGTAACTTGGTCATAAACTCTTTCAGCATTGGCACGGCTGCAAATGAGAACAGGTAGTTACCATACTCTGCAGTATCTGAAATAACGACGTTCATTTCATATAAACGCTTACGTGCAATAGTGTTCGCAATCAGTGGCAATTCATGCAGTGACTCATAGTAAGCCGATTCTTCAAGAATGCCGGCTTCTAACATGGTATCGAACGCCAACTCAACGCCTGCTTTAACCATTGCAACTAACAGAACACCATGATCAAAATACTCTTGCTCAGAAATTTTACCTGCAAACTCAGGGTAGTTTTCAAACGCAGATTTCCCTGTCTCTTCGCGCCATGTCAGCAAGTTTTTATCATTATTCGCCCAATCTGCCATCATTGTTGATGAAAACTCACCAGAAATAATGTCATCCATATGTTTTTGGAACAGTGGCGCTAAAATAGTCTTCAGTTGTTCCGACAGTGCATAAGCACGGATTTTCGCAGGGTTAGACAGACGATCCATCATCAGGGTGATACCGCCCTGTTTCAGAGCTTCCGTAATGGTTTCCCAACCAAACTGAATTAATTTACCTGCATAGCCTGGCTCAACACCATCTGCAACCATTTTGTCGTAGCTCAGCAACGCGCCAGCTTGCAACATACCGCACAGAATAGTTTGCTCCCCCATCAGGTCAGACTTAACTTCTGCAACGAATGATGATTCCAGAACACCAGCACGGTGACCACCAGTTGCTGCTGCCCATGCTTTAGCAATTGCCATTCCCTCACCTTTCGGATCATTTTCTGGGTGAACAGCAATCAGTGTTGGAACACCGAAACCACGTTTATATTCTTCGCGAACTTCTGTACCTGGACATTTTGGTGCTACCATCACAACAGTGATGTCTTTGCGAATTTCTTCACCCACTTCAACGATGTTAAAACCGTGAGAGTAACCCAGTGCAGCACCTTGCTTCATCATTGGCTGAACAGCACGAACAACCGTAGAGTGTTGTTTGTCTGGAGTTAAGTTAACCACTAAATCTGCTTCAGGGATCAGTTCTTCATAAGTACCAACTTTAAAACCATTTTCTGTCGCTTTACGCCATGATGCACGTTTTTCCTTGATCGCTTCTGGACGCAGAGCATAAGCGATATCTAAGCCAGAATCGCGCATATTCAGACCTTGGTTTAGACCTTGAGCACCACAACCAACAATGACGATTTTTTTACCTTTCAGGTATCCTGCTTCATCCGCAAATTCATCACGATTCATAAAGCGGCATTTACCTAATTGAGCTAACTGCTCACGCAAGTTCAGTGTATTAAAATAATTCGTCATGGTCTTACTCCATTATTCGGTCAGTGTTCTGTTGTGTTCGTATTATCAGGCAAGTTGATTATCGTTACCTGTTGCTCATTATTGAGCAGTTATGTATTCACTATATGCGATGCTTGGCATTGCTTAAATTGATATATTGACAATATAATGTTGCAATATTTGCAACGAAAATCAGCGCGTAACCTGAGGGCAATATGGATATTCGTGATCTACAACTATTTCTGCATCTAGCAGAAAGCTGCCACTTTGGGCGCACGTCCAAAGCCATGCATGTCAGCCCGTCAACATTATCAAGGCAAATTCAGCGCTTGGAAGATCAATTAGGGCATCCACTCTTTATTCGCGATAACCGCTCAGTGAAACTGACCCAAGCGGGAGAACATCTCAAACAGTTTGCTCAACAGACATTATTGCAATATCAGCAGCTAAAACATGCCCTAAACCAACAAAGCCCTTCGTTGAGCGGTGAGCTGCACTTATTCTGCTCAGTCACTGCGGCATATAGCCATTTGCCACAAGTGCTTGATAAGTTCCGCGCATTGCATCCACTAGTCGAAATAAAACTTACAACGGGGGATGCCGCTGATGCCGTTGATAAAGTTGAAACCAAAGAAGCTGATTTAGGCATCGCAGGTAAACCTGAAAAATTACCCGACAATGTACGATTTGCTAAAATTGGTGAAATTCCACTTGTACTCATTGCACCGTCATTACCTTGTGCAGTAAGGAGCATGGTCACCGAAGATGATCCAGACTGGTCCTCAGTTCCCTTCATCCTTCCTGAGCATGGGCCATCCCGTAAACGAATTGAGTTATGGTTTAAGCGTCATCACATCCATAATCCGGTGATTTATGCCACCGTATCGGGTCATGAAGCTATTGTTTCCATGGTAGCGCTCGGCTGTGGGATCGCGTTGATACCCAGCGTTGTCGTCGATAACAGCCCAGAACCTGTGCGTAGCCGTATATCGCAATTAGATAATATTTCGATGGTAGAACCATTTGAGCTAGGCGTTTGCTTACTCAGCAAACGCCTAAGTGAACCATTAGTTAAAGCATTCTGGGAATTGCTCCCTGAACACTCAATCTAATGTTTGTTTGCTACCTTGCGGCGCTAAGAAAAAACGAAAAGAGGGATTTCCCGTTTCATCATGATATTCATACCCTAGTGCATCAAGATGGCGATCAAAACGCACTTCTGGACCGGATAACTCAAATGCTGCCAGCACTCGCCCGTAGTCAGTTCCATGACTACGATAATGGAATAACGTAATATTCCAGTGCGTTCCTAATGTTTCCAAGAACTTTAATAACGCCCCCGGAGATTCAGGAAATTCAAAGCTATACAACTTTTCATCCAATGGCTTCGATGGGCGACCACCAATCATATAGCGCACATGCAGTTTCGCCATTTCATCATCAGACAAATCCGCCACTTCATAATCATTATTTTGTAATTCTTTAATGATATCATGACGTTCTTGCTCGCCGCCATTTAACCGAACCCCTACAAAAATACAGGCTCGTTCAGGATCAGCATCCGTATAACGATAATTAAATTCCGTGATCGAACGATTACCTAGCAGCTGGCAAAAACGTAAAAAACTGCCTTTCTGCTCGGGAATTGTCACCGCAAGCAATGCTTCTCGCTGCTCACCTAATTCACAACGCTCAGAGACATAACGTAAGCCATGGAAATTCATATTCGCGCCAGACAGAATATGTGCCAGCCTTTCGCCCTTAATGTTATTCTGCTGAACATATTTTTTTAGCCCTGCTAGCGCTAGCGCTCCCGACGGCTCAGCAATCGCACGGACATCTTCAAAAATATCTTTCAACGCGGCACAAATTGCATCGCTATCCACGGTGATAACATCGTCAACATATTGTTGGCACAATCTAAATGTTTCATCACCAATACGCTTAACGGCAACCCCCTCGGCAAATAAGCCTACGCGAGGGAGATCCACTGGATGACCTGCTTCTAATGCCGCTTTTAAACATGCAGCATCTTCCGCCTCTACACCAATGATCTTGATTTCAGGCATAAGCTGTTTAATTAATACCGCTATCCCTGCGATCAATCCACCGCCGCCAACAGGTACGAAAATCCGATCTAAATGTGCATCTTGCTGAAGAAGCTCTAACGCAATCGTTGCCTGCCCTGCGATCACCAATGGATGGTCAAAAGGCGGAACAAAGGTGGAACCTTCACGTTGTGCCATCGCAATCGCGTGAGCTTTAGCTTCATCGAAATTCGCACCAAATAAAATCGCCTCACCACCAAAACTACGCACCGCATCCACTTTGATATCCGCGGTTGCTATTGGCATAACAATTTTCGCATTGATCCCTACACGGTTAGCGGATAATGCGACACCCTGCGCATGATTTCCGGCAGAAGCCGTGACGACACCTTTCGCTTTTTGTTCTTCCGTCAAACCTGCAATCATTGCATAAGCGCCGCGTAGCTTAAAACTATGTACTGGCTGCCTATCTTCACGCTTGACCAAAATTGTATTGCCCATACGTGAAGAAAGTTTATTCATTTCTTGAAGCGGCGTCACCTGAGCGGCTTCATAAACTGGCGCACTTAATGCAGCCTTCAGGTAATCAGCACCCGTCGGTGCTGAAGGTAATGGTTTTGCTGCTGCCACAATTAGCCTCCTAATTTAGACTTATCGCGTACAGCACCTTTATCTGCACTCGTCGCTAAAGAAGCATAAGCACGTAAAGCGAAAGAAACCTCACGCTGACGGTCACGTGGCGTATAGGCTTTATCTCCACGAGCTAATTCTGCTTCATGGCGTTTGGTCAGCTCGCTTTCGTCCACATCCAACTCAATAGTACGGTTTGGAATATTGATGTCGATGATATCTCCATCCTGCACTAAAGCCAGTAACCCACCGCTTGCTGCTTCTGGCGAAATATGTCCGATTGACAAACCGGAGCTTCCACCAGAAAAACGCCCATCAGTGATCAACGCACAGGCTTTTCCTAGTCCCATCGATTTCAAATATGATGTTGGATACAACATCTCTTGCATGCCAGGTCCACCTTTAGGACCTTCATAACGGATCACAACAACGTCACCAGCAACAACTCTTCCGCCTAAAATTGCGTCTACTGCATCATCTTGGCTTTCATACACTTTTGCAGGTCCACGGAAAATTAAGCTACCTTCATCAACACCTGCGGTTTTTACAATGCAGCCATCCTCGGCGATGTTGCCGGCAAGAACTGCCAAACCACCATCCAAGCTATAAGCGTGTTCAAGATTACGGATGCAACCATTTTCACGGTCAGTATCCAGTGATGGCCAACGGCAATTCTGAGAAAAAGCTTGAGTGGTACGAATACCTGCAGGACCTGCGGAAAACATGGATTTTACAGACTCATCCTTCGTCAGCATGACATCATACTGTGCCAGCATTTCGGGTAATGAAAGCCCTAAAATATTCGTTACATTTTCTTGTAATAGACCAGCACGACTCAATTCACCAAGAATACCAATCACGCCACCAGCACGATGCACATCTTCCATATGGTATTTCTGAGTACTTGGTGCCACTTTACATAAGTGAGGAACTTGTCGAGATAAGCGGTCAATATCATCCATCGTAAAATCAACTTCTGCTTCTTGTGCCGCCGCCAATAAATGCAGAACTGTATTTGTTGAACCTCCCATCGCAATATCCAGCGTCATGGCATTTTCAAATGCCGCTTTATTCGCAATATTACGTGGCAGTGCGCTTTCATCGTCTTGTTCGTAATAACGTTTTGTCAGCTCAACAATGCGTTTCCCTGCATTAATAAATAATGTCTTACGGTCCGCATGGGTAGCTAACAATGAGCCATTACCAGGCTGGGAAAGACCCAACGCTTCCGTTAAACAGTTCATCGAGTTCGCAGTAAACATACCGGAACATGACCCACATGTCGGGCATGCGGAACGCTCAATTTTTTCACTATCTTCATCACTGACATTCGGGTTTGCCCCTTGGATCATCGCATCCACAAGGTCAAGTTTGATAATCTGATCTGAAAGCTTGGTTTTCCCTGCTTCCATTGGTCCACCAGAAACGAAGATGACAGGAATGTTCAAACGCAAAGATGCCATCAACATACCTGGGGTAATTTTGTCGCAGTTGGAGATACACACCATCGCATCCGCACAGTGCGCATTGACCATATATTCTACTGAATCAGCAATCAGCTCACGAGAAGGTAAGGAATACAGCATGCCGCCATGCCCCATCGCAATCCCATCATCCACAGCAATAGTGTTAAACTCTTTCGCGACGCCGCCCGCTAGTTCTATTTGTTCTGCGACGAGTTTACCTAAATCACGTAAATGTACATGACCCGGAACAAACTGAGTAAATGAGTTTACAACGGCAATAATTGGCTTACCAAAATCATCATCGGTCATACCTGTCGCGCGCCATAATGCTCGCGCACCTGCCATATTACGGCCATGAGTGGTTGTTGCTGAACGGTACTTAGGCATATCTTAACTCCCGAGTTTTAAAACAGGCGGGGAACGACCGCCTGTAATTTATAGTATTTAATTATTGAGGGTTTACTGGATCTAACCAGCCCCATTTATCTTCTGTTGTACCGTTAAATAAACCAAAGAATGCTTGCTGAATTTTCTTCGTCACAGGACCACAACGACCGATACCAACTTGGATACCATCAACACTGCGAACTGGAGTGATTTCAGCAGCTGTTCCTGTCATAAAGACTTCATCCGCTAAGTACAGAGATTCACGAGACAGCGTTTGTTCACGCACTTCGATTCCCATATCTTTCGCCAATGTCAAAATGGCATCGCGGGTAATCCCCGGTAATGCAGATGAAGTAAATGGAGGCGTATACAGAATGCCATCTTTTACTTCAAAAATATTTTCACCTGCCCCTTCGGACAGATAACCATGAACATCTAATGCAATCCCTTCTTGGTAGCCATGGCGACGAGCTTCACTCCCAACCAGTAATGAGGATAGGTAGTTACCACCTGCTTTTGCACCAGTAGGGATAGTATTTGGTGCCACACGATTCCATGAGGAAACCATCGCATCAATACCTTGGTCTAATGCTTCTTCACCTAAATAAGCCCCCCATGGAAATGCAGCCAAAATAACATCTGTACTGTAACCATCTGGTGGGTTAACACCCATACCTACATCACCAATGAAAACTAATGGACGAATGTACGCACTGACTAAATTATTTTTACGCAAGGTTGCACGGCAAGCTTCCATTAACTCATCGACGCTATAGCTGACTGGCATACGGTAAATTTTTGCTGAATCATGTAAACGCTGCATGTGCTCACGATGACGGAAAACAACAGGACCTTTGTGAGAGTCATAGCAACGAACGCCTTCGAATACGGAAGTCCCGTAGTGCAGAGCATGAGACATAACATGAACTTTTGCATCTGCCCATGGCGTCATTTCACCGTTAAACCAAATAAAGTCAGCTTTCTTAGTCATTTTATTTATTCCTTACATTGCACTCTGTGTGCGTAATAGTCGTGATTCTTGTTGTTTTATTTCAACTTCCGTGATGTCAGCGAGCTTCGTTAACTGCGCACATAGCTGCGTTAACGGTCTTTGGCTACTGACAGTTAATTCAATACTTACATTATCACTATCTGATAATTGATCCACATTCATAGAACTAATCCGAAATCCACGATGGCGAGTCACGCGCAAAATACGCTCTAAAACCTCGGGACGGAAACGGGCTAATATCGAGAGTTGGTGCTGCATCATAAAGGTTTCTCCATCATTCTTTCGTTGCTAGCCCCAGGTGGAACCAATGGCCAGACATTTTCTAATTCATTAATTGATACCTGTAATAAAAACGCGCCATCACTTGTCAGTAATTCATCCAGTGCGGCATCCACTTCAGACTTGCATGTAATACGACGACCTTGAATACCAAAGGCACTTGCTAAGGCAACAAAGTCTGGGTTGTCAGTTAAAATAGTTTCACTGTAACGCTGTTCAAAAAACAGCTCTTGCCATTGGCGTACCATTCCTAATCGTTGGTTATCTAACAATAAAATCTTAACAGGCAGCTGCTTACGCTTGATGGTACCCAGCTCTTGAACATTCATCATGAAGGAACCATCGCCGGATACGCAAACAACCGTATCTTCAGGGCGAGCTACTTGAGCTCCTACTGCCGCAGGGATTCCAAAGCCCATTGTCCCTAGCCCGCTGGAAGTCAAAAAGTTCTCTGGTCCATCAACTGCGATATGTTGAGCTGACCACATCTGGTGCTGACCAACATCTGTTGTAACGATAGTGTTCGGCTTCATTTTGTCTGATAGCTGCTTCAGTAATAATGGCGCATAGATAGGTTCCCCTGGATGGTCGTAGCGCCATTCAAACTCTTGTTTTAGTTGCTGAATCTCTTGCTGCCAATCCGTAATATCTTTCACTACCATCAATTGAGGTAACAACGCTTTCGCATCTCCCAATAACGCCACATGGGTTTGGCGTAATTTATCCAATTCAACATGGTCAATATCGATATGAATAACCTTAGCATTAGGTGCAAAAGTGTTTAATTTTCCTGTTACTCTGTCGTCAAAACGCGCACCAACCGCGATTAATAAATCACAACGTTGCACCGAAATATTGGCAGCTTTCGTACCATGCATCCCCAGCATACCGAGGTAATTTTTATCCGATGGCTTCACTGCACCTAGGCCTTTCAATGTCACAACTGAAGGGATCCCTGTTTTCTCGATAAACGATCTCAGCTCAGTTACAGCCCCTGACATTCCAACCCCACCACCAATGTATAACATCGGTTTTTCTGACTGCTCCATCAGCTCTCTTGCTTGCTTAATTGCAGCATCTGACGTGGATTCTTGCTGATCAACAGGCATTAAATAAGGGGCTAAATCTGCGTGTTGCAGCTGAATATCTTTCGGAATATCAATCAGTACAGGTCCAGGACGTCCACTATTTGCGATTGCGAAAGCTTCAGCAAGGATACGAGGTAAATCGTCGATCGACTCCACTAAAAAACTGTGTTTGGTACAAGCAAGAGATAAGCCTAAAACATCGATTTCCTGAAACGCATCTGTGCCAATAAACGCAGATGCAACTTGGCCGGTGATTGCAACGACGGGCACAGAATCCAACAACGCATCCGCTAATCCTGTAATAACGTTTGTTGCTCCCGGACCAGATGTTGCAATACAAACCCCCGTTTTTCCTGTTGAACGAGCATAGCCAATGGCGGCAATGACTGCGCCCTGTTCATGCCGACACAGTAAATGTTCAACACCACCATCGTACAGAGCATCATACACTGGCATGATAGCCCCGCCGGGATACCCAAAAACTGTATCAACACCCTGTGTTCTTAATGCCTGCACTAACCACTGTGCTCCGTTCATTCTCATCTCCTGTCTATCATCTATACATTTGTATTTATTGTTTTTTTCTTATTTTTGTTGGTTTGCTAGAATTTTATGTCAAAAAAAACCCCGCGCCTTTCGGTGCGGGGTTCTCGTAAGATTTAGCTATTATTTCAGCTTTCGTCGTCCAAGTGCAGCCCCGCACGGTGGGATAATAATCACCACCACGCTAATAATTAGGCTAATCACTTGGATGAATTTGTTCATGAGTTTAATCTTTTCAACTTTAATCGTTATCTTTATTAAAGAGTTATCATTTTAAAATTACTTTGACAACCGTTATTTACTTTTTTGATGATTAAAATTTTAATTCTATTTAAATTCAATAGATTAAAAACAATTCAGATTAAATCACTACTTTTTATGCAGAGACATAGCTAATAGTCATAACATCCACCCATGATACAGCTAAATTCTCTAGTGAAAATTCACCCAAAAACAATTAATTAAACCTAACTAAAAAGTTAATCTTACTTAAGTAATTTCCTGTCAAAGCTATTCTCATCCAAAAGAAAAAGTGTGTATAACCACTAAAAATAAAGGCTAAAAAGCCCTTTGAGAAAAAATGTAACACCTCTGCAATTAAACAATTTAATTATCGAGTCGCTTCGCAAATATCAAAGTAAGGACAAGAAAAAAAATCGAATTGCTTTCAGCATATTATGCTAGTAAATAAAGAGGGCGGTTTATGACATTAGCTATTGTTTATACGAGAGCATCAATTGGGTTAGATGCTCCATTAGTCACTGTTGAAGCACATATTAGTAATGGACTTCCGGGATTAACTTTAGTGGGGTTACCCGAAACAGCGGTCAAAGAAGCTAGAGATAGAGTACGCAGCGCTCTAGTAAATAGTGGATTTGAATATCCAGTGAAAAAGATGACTGTAAATTTAGCACCAGCTGATTTACCTAAAGAAAGTGGTCGTTATGATCTAGCTATTGCTGTCGCCATACTTGCCGCATCAGGACAAGTACCGCACCAACTATTAGAACTGCATGAATTTCTTGGTGAATTAGCACTTTCAGGTGATATACGTTATGTGAATGGTGGGATCCCTGCTGCTCAAGCGGCTATTACGCAAAATAGACGGCTGATCCTTTCTCAAGATAACCAACATCAGCTCAGTTTATTGGCAGATAACAGCGTTAATTTTGCAACATCCTTACTTCAACTTTGCCATTACCTACACAAAAAAAATACGTTACCTAATAACCAACAAATTACTCAAAATCCAAGTCCACAAAATCATCAGAATGATATTGGTGATATCATCGGGCAAGAGCAAGGAAAACGTGCATTAGAAATCTGTGCAGCAGGCGGGCACAATTTGTTACTGCTTGGTCCGCCAGGAACAGGCAAAACTATGCTAGCTAGCAGGCTAATGACTTTATTACCCTCGTTAACCCCCCAAGAAGCCCTTGAAGTTACTGCATTACATAGCCTGAACCAAACAATCAAAATTGAAAATCAATGGCCTACAAGACCATTCAGATGTCCTCATCATAATACATCGGTCACTGCTTTGATTGGGGGGGGATCATTACCCAAACCAGGAGAAATCTCGCTCGCTCATCATGGTATTCTATTCCTAGATGAACTACCAGAATTCGCGCGTTCTGTATTAGATGCCCTACGAGAACCCTTAGAATCCCATCAAGTTATTATCTCAAGAGCTAAAGCTAAAGTTTGTTTTCCTGCTAGTTTTCAATTAATTGCTGCTCTTAATCCTAGTCCTACAGGTCACTATCAAGGCGAAATGAGCCGCTCCTCTCCCGCAAAAATTTTACGATACTTATCAAAGGTTTCAGGCCCATTTCTAGATAGATTCGACCTTTCAATTGAAATTCCACTACTTCCTTTGGGAACACTCAGCCAACAAACTAGCCAAGGAGAAAATAGTGAGCAAATTCGATTGCGCGTCATTGAAGCTCGAAAACAGCAAATTGAAAGAGCTGGCAAAATCAATAGCCTACTGACTCCCAGAGAAACAACAAAAATCTGCCAACTCACCACTGAAGATGCTCTATTCTTAGAGAATGCACTGAATAAACTTGGGCTGTCTATCCGAGCTTGGCATCGAATCCTCAGAGTTTCACGAACAATTGCAGATTTGAGTTCTTCACAAAAGATACATAGAGAGCATTTATTAGAAGCACTAGGATATCGAGCTATGGATAAGTTATTGCTTCATTTGCAAAAACAAGTAAGCTGAGGGCATTAAGAGGGTGTTTATAACACTGCATAAAACAAAAGGGACCTAAGTCCCTATTTGTTTTAACGCTTATATTGTTCTAATACTAATGAAATTAATCATCCGTATCGGTATAGTCTTCCGATGGGTCTATCTGTGGTTTGCCACCTGATAGTGTATGGAAGCGCTTTGGACGATTGATTCGACTAGAATATTTCACCCATACCTTTTCTTCAGGGGTTACAGGTTCGCGCTCTCCACGGCAAACAGCGACGAATAATTCTTCTTCTTCTGTTTGCGCTGCGCGTTTTCCTGTATCAAGCTCATTGAAAGCTTGGCCATGACGTTCTAGCAACTGAGCTTCTTTAATGGTGAAATCACCATGACGAGAAAAGCCACGTGGGTAATGTTTATTATCAAAAAAACGATTAGTCGTGATGAAGCTATCTGCCATCTGACACACTCCTAACTGATTACGGTCAACTCTATATGGCGCGGAGTATTAGACAGCATTGACAATCTGTAAAACAAAACATTTAAATCATCACGACAAAAATTATTGGAGATGCGTGTGGACAGCGAGTTATTAAGAACTTTTTTAGAAGTCAGTAGAACCAGACACTTCGGCAGAGCCGCAGAATCTCTCTACTTAACGCAGTCTGCCGTTAGCTTTCGTATCAGACAGTTAGAAACACAATTAGGCACCAGCCTATTTACAAGGCACCGGAATAATATTCGTTTGACTGCAGCGGGGGAACGTTTAGTCCCTTATGCTGAATCATTAATGAATACATGGCTTCAGGCTAAAAAAGAGATCTCACACGCATCCCAACACACAGAACTTTCTATTGGTGCAACAGCATCCCTGTGGGAAAGCTATCTGACAAATTGGCTTGAAGTGCTATACAACCAGCATGATGAGCTGAGATTAGAAGCTCGAGTGTCAACACGCCAATCCCTCGTAAAACAGTTACACTCCCGAGAATTAGATTTATTGATTGCAATTGAGCCACCAAAAATGGATGAGCTTGAAAGTACCATCATCGGCTCAATTCAACTCCAGCTAATGGCATCACAAAAGAATATCGCACTGACTCAGTATAATTTTATCAAATTGGAATGGGGGGCTGATTTTCATCCCAAAAACGAGCCAGCTCTACTCCAAGATGACACCCCTGTCATGATTACGACATCCGCTGAGATTACACGCCAATTATTGCCTGTATCGCTTTCTGCGGCATTTTTACCTACACATTGGCTCCAACATTATCCAACATTAAAAACGCTCTCAGATAACGTTATTACTAAGCCTTTATATGCCATTTGGCTGAAGAAAAATGATCAGCAAATTCTAATTAATCAACTTATTAAAACACCAATACCAAACACACAATAAGCATTGATAGATATAACAATTGGGCGAAATATCGCCCTTTTTTATTGCAAAACATAGATAGTTAATTGAAATATTAGATACTAGATGAACATGAAAAAAGA
>NZ_ABXW01000017.1 GCF_000173415.1 Providencia alcalifaciens DSM 30120
TTTCGAAGTTGCGGGTGCAGCGCCAGCTCCTACTGCAGCTCCGGCTTCAGCACCAGTTGCAGCTCCAGCAGCTGCGCCAGTAGCCTCTGCTCCAGCTAAAACTGCTGATAGCAAAAATGAATTTGTTGAGAACGATGCGTATATTCACGCAACACCGGTTATTCGTCGTTTAGCGCGCGAATTCGGTGTGAACTTAGCGAAAGTGAAAGGTACGGGTCGTAAAGGTCGTATCTTACGTGAAGACGTTCAAGCTTACGTTAAAGATGCAATCAAGCGTGCGGAAGCACCAGCAGCAGCTGGCGGTGGTTTACCGGGGATGCTGCCATGGCCGAAAGTTGATTACAGCAAATTTGGTGAAGTTGAAGAAGTTGAGCTGGGTCGTATCCAGAAAATTTCTGGCGCTAACTTGAGCCGTAACTGGGTCATGATCCCGCACGTAACTCTGATGGAAGAAGTGGATACCACTGAAGTTGAAGAGTTCCGTAAGCAACAGAACAAAGAAGCTGAGAAGAAAAAACTGGATGTGAAAATCACTCCATTAGTCTTCGTGATGAAAGCGGTTGCCCGTGCTCTGGAAGAAATGCCACGCTTCAACAGCTCTATTTCAGAAGATGCACAGCGTCTGTTCCTGAAAAAATATATCAATATCGGTATCGCGGTTGATACACCAAATGGCTTAGTGGTTCCTGTTTTCAAAGACGTGAACAAAAAAGGCATTATGGAGTTATCTCGTGAGCTTGGCGAAGTGTCTAAGAAAGCGCGTGCAGGTAAACTGACCGCAGCAGACATGCAAGGCGGTTGTTTCACTATTTCTAGCTTAGGTAGTATCGGTACGACCGGCTTCGCACCAATCGTGAATGCACCTGAAGTGGCAATTATGGGGCTGTCTCGCTCTTCTATCAAACCAGTTTGGAATGGTAGTGAGTTCGTTCCACGCTTGATCCTGCCAATGTCTCTGTCATTTGACCACCGTGTGATTGATGGCGCTGATGGTGCGCGCTTCATCACTTTAGTTGGACAACTGATGAGCGATATTCGCCGTCTGGTAATGTAACTAATAAGACCGGTCAATTGGCCGGTCTGTTTTATTTAGGCTGGGGCAGAGTTTTTCGCTGTTGCAACGAAAGGTTGGGAGTTACGTCACGTATTCAGCCTTTTCAGGATGTTAACAATTCTGTAAACTGCTTGCGGTGTGTACTTTACCAGTGGAAAATTCGTTTATTCGGCGGCCCCGCTGGACAAAACAAAAAGAGGTCATGATGAGTACTGAAATTAAAGCCCAAGTCGTTGTGCTTGGTGCAGGCCCAGCAGGTTATTCTGCGGCATTCCGTTGCGCTGACTTAGGTTTAGAAACTGTTTTGGTAGAACGTTACTCAACTCTTGGTGGAGTTTGTTTAAACGTTGGTTGTATCCCTTCTAAAGCATTACTGCACGTTGCTAAAGTTATCGAAGAAGCTAAAGCATTAGCTGAGCACGGTATTGTATTTGGCGAGCCAAAAACTGACATTTCCAAAGTTCGTCTGTGGAAAGAAAAAGTAATTAACCAGCTGACCGGCGGCTTAGCGGGAATGGCGAAAGGCCGTAAAGTTAACGTAGTTAACGGTCTGGGTAAATTTACTGGCGCGAATACACTGGTTGTTGAAGGCGAAAACGGCAGCACCACTATCAATTTTGATAATGCGATTATTGCTGCGGGTTCACGTCCAATTCAGTTACCATTTATTCCTCATGAAGATCCACGTATTTGGGATTCAACAGATGCATTAGAACTGCAAGAAGTTCCTGAACGTCTGCTGGTCATGGGTGGCGGTATCATCGGTCTTGAGATGGGTACTGTATACCATGCACTGGGTTCACAAATTGATGTGGTTGAAATGTTTGACCAAGTTATCCCAGCTGCGGATAAAGACGTGGTTAAAGTATTCACTAAGCAAATCAGCAAGAAATTCAACTTACTGTTAGAAACTAAAGTGACTGCTGTTGAAGCGAAAGAAGATGGTATCTACGTTTCAATGGAAGGCAAAAAAGCACCAGCTGAACCACAACGTTATGACGCTGTGTTAGTGGCTATCGGTCGCGTACCTAACGGTAAGAACTTAGACGCAGGTAAAGCGGGCGTTGAAGTTGATGACCGTGGTTTCATCCACGTTGATAAACAAATGCGTACTAACGTTCCTCACATCTTTGCTATCGGTGACATTGTTGGTCAACCAATGCTGGCTCACAAAGGTGTTCACGAAGGTCACGTTGCAGCAGAAGTTATCTCTGGTCTGAAACACTACTTCGATCCTAAAGTTATTCCATCAATCGCTTATACTGAGCCAGAAGTTGCATGGGTTGGTTTAACTGAGAAAGAAGCGAAAGAGAAAAACATCAGCTACGAAACAGCAACATTCCCATGGGCTGCATCAGGTCGTGCAATCGCATCTGACTGTTCTGAAGGTATGACTAAGCTGATTTTCGACAAGCAATCTAACCGTATCATCGGTGGTGCAGTTGTTGGTGTTAACGGCGGTGAATTACTGGGCGAAATCGGTTTGGCAATCGAAATGGGTTGTGATGCTGAAGATTTAGCATTAACTATTCATGCTCACCCAACACTGTATGAATCAATTGGTATGGCTGCAGAGATCTACGAAGGTAGCATCACTGACTTACCAAACGCGAAAGCGAAAAAGAAAAAATAATTTTCTTTTTTAGCAAGAAATAAGCGAATTGAAGACCAAAGCAGAAATGTTTTGGTCTTTTTATTATTAATTAATAAAGCAGAGCTAACTTATTTTCTTAATTATATAAATATTATAATGGTTATAATTTTGATATTTACACTTAGTTGACTATAAAAGATTTTAAATTTAACTTCTTTGCTGTTTTTAAACAACAACAAGGATGTTAATTATGCTCTATATAGATTCAATGACTGTTTATGCCAACCCCGTCCCTTTTAATTTTACTGATGTAACGAATGATGATCTTTTTTATGGTGATTATGCTTTTAATCATAATAGTATAAATGAGCAATATGACCATTTGAAAACTATCACAAGAATTATAGAGAATGATAATTATAATCTGGAGATATCTAGAAATAGGGATGTAAATCGAGAAAATATAGTATCAGAAGATACGGTAAACACACCATTACCATCACCACAAGAACCATCACCACAAGAACCATCACCACAAGAACCATCACCTCAAGAGAAATTAACATTAAGTTATCAGGAATCTTTAAATAAAATAAGAGTTCTAAAAGAAGAGAAAAATAATTTAGAAAAAAGTTATGAATGGAAGTTTTTGACTGATCCGGAGAAATACCCATGTAATTATCAATGGTTTTTTAAATCACCAGATCTTAATATCACTGCAAATGTTAAATTTAATTCAATACAAGATAGAGATCGCTTACTTTCAGATAACTTTGATGATAGCCCTATAGATATACCAAAATTAAACTTTTTTGATCCTAAACCTTTTTATAATGCTATTGAGAGAAACGCAGAATTATCAGCAAGAAATTATCTGCTAGCAACTCAGGAAAGACATACTCAATTAACAAAAGAAATACAGTCTAATGAAAGTGAATTAAGAAATATTCAAATTAGTATTGAAAAAAGCAGTGTTTTAACAATCCCAACACCGTTAATTCCAGTAAACAGCGGAAGCTCCACGCTTGATGAAACAACAAGAATGGATACAAGTGTTGCTCAAGCAATTGAAAATAAACTGAATGCGATTGGTGATAAATTAGCAGAAACATTTGAATGTTCCTTTGGATTTGCTTGTGCATCGGATTTGGATAAGGCTGCTAAAAATCCAAATCTTGGGAACGATTTAACGGCAGAAGAAAAAGAAGAATTAGGAATCTTAGGTGGTAGCGTAAGTGGCACTCCTAATGGCTTTTAACCAGATGATGAAAGGTTTAACCAACAAGAAACTCATACATCCAATAGAATAAATGAAATTAAAGAATTGTTTGAATATGATAGCAGTAGAGCTGGTATTCAAATTGGGAATAGATCTTTGATTGAAATCCCAAACAAAGGTAACGCAAAGATTTTTAGTGGGGTATCAGAAGAAGAAATAAAGCAGTATTTTGTTGAGTTAACAGGTAATAAAGCTTTGCCCGAAGTAAGAGTAGTTCCAGGAAAAGGAAATATTTATACTATTAAAACACCAAATGGGAGCTTCAACTTACGTGATTTTTCGAATTCTGCTAGAGAAACAGGAAAAGCTTGGACGATTGATATTCCAAGGGGCATTGCTAAAGATACTGCACCTGTAGAAATAAAATTTTTAAAGTGAGCATATAATGGAAAAAATTTTACATTTTGATGAAATTATTGATGATGCAAAAGGGCTATGGCTATCAGGGTTATTTGGTTCTATAGTTGGTTGGAATCCAAATAAATCTTTTTATGAACATAAAAATATCTTTTTCTATGTGATAAAAAAATTATTAGATGATCAAGTAATTAAATTTTGTTCTCCTGATGATCCACTAGGTAAAAATATTTCATACTGGAATGCTAATAGCCAAGAAATTGTTAATTATCTTGAAGTTCACTGGCCTGAAAATTCAGTGGAAGAAGATGATGATGAGTTGAATATGTATTTTTATGAAATGCCGGCTATTTTGTGGAAAGATGAGTCTGGAAAATATGTGGGTTCCTAAGTTTTCATTTATCCGTCAGTTATTTGAAATAATTTAAGTTTCAATTAAAGAGCCTAGATTTTCGTAGGCTCTTTTTTATTGCTTCCCCTAAGCAATTTGGTTGGACTAAAAAGACCAATAAACCCCATAAAATCCATTAAAAAATTTTAAACCAATCGCAATGATTTGCCTTATCAATTAGTCAGATAAGTAAAAATGAGTTATTAAATATAATTTGTGATAAGGGATGAAAAAAGACACTAATTAGAGTGCTTTCAGCCATGAAATGGATTATAAAAAGTAGGGTCTTAATGGATGTTTATAATGGATTATGATGTTTCAAGCTTAAAAATTGCCCTATAAAGTTTGTTAATGGGTTAAGTTAGCAGAAGAATGTTACTTTCTTGTGAATGAATTAACATTACGTTTAAATTCTGCTATGCTGATTGCCCGAAGCTGGACATAATTTTATCGCCATTGAGATTATGTGAGCAAATTCCTCTGACCTGGCACCGGATGATAATTTTTTTCAGGATGGTGCAGACAGCCGGGTATATAAATAACAAAGAAGCGAGGAGAACGTCGTGCTAGAAGAATACCGTAAGCACGTAGCCGAGCGTGCCGCTCAAGGGATTGTCCCTAAGCCATTAGATGCGTCACAAGTAGCTGCACTAGTCGAGTTACTGAAAAACCCACCCAAAGGTGAAGAAGATTTCTTGTTAGACCTGCTGACCAACCGTGTCCCACCTGGCGTTGATGAAGCAGCTTACGTTAAAGCTGGATTTTTAGCCGCGATCGCAAAAGGCGAAACATCCTCCCCTCTGATCTCCCCTGAAAAAGCCATTGAACTGCTAGGTACCATGCAGGGCGGATACAATATTCACGCACTAATCGAAGCTCTTGATGATGCCAAATTGGCAGCCATCGCAGCGAAAGCACTTTCCCACACTCTACTGATGTTCGATAATTTCTATGATGTAGAAGAAAAAGCGAAAGCGGGAAATGCGCATGCTAAGCAAGTGATTGAATCATGGGCGAATGCAGATTGGTTCAAAGAGCGTCCTGAATTAGCTGAAAAAATGACCGTGACGGTCTTTAAAGTGACTGGTGAAACCAACACGGATGACTTATCTCCTGCACCAGATGCATGGTCGCGACCAGATATTCCTCTTCATGCTTTAGCCATGCTGAAAAACGCACGCGATGGCATCGTTCCTGATGAAGCGGGTAACGTAGGTCCAATTAAACAAATCGAAGAACTGAATAAAAAAGGCTTCCCGCTGGCTTATGTGGGTGACGTTGTCGGTACTGGTTCTTCACGTAAATCAGCAACGAACTCCGTTCTGTGGTTTATGGGCGATGATATTCCATTCGTGCCTAATAAACGTGGTGGCGGAGTTGTGCTGGGCGGAAAAATTGCACCAATCTTCTTTAACACAATGGAAGATGCGGGTGCACTGCCAATTGAAGTGGATGTATCTAAGCTGAATATGGGAGATGTGATTGATATCTATCCATATAAAGGTGAAGTTCGTAATCACGAAACTAACGAATTGTTAGAAACATTCGAATTAAAAACGGACGTGTTAATCGACGAAGTTCGTGCTGGTGGTCGTATTCCTCTAATCATCGGTCGTGGCTTAACCACAAAAGCACGCGAGGCATTAGGTTTAGGTGCAACGGATATGTTCCGTCTTGCAAAACCTGTTGCACAAAGCAATCGTGGTTATTCATTAGCACAAAAAATGGTCGGTCGCGCATGCGGTCGTCAAGGTATTCGCCCTGGTGAATACTGTGAACCTAAAATGACGTCTGTCGGTTCACAAGATACAACGGGTCCAATGACTCGTGATGAGCTGAAAGACTTAGCGTGTTTAGGATTCTCTGCGGATTTAGTGATGCAGTCATTCTGTCACACGGCGGCGTATCCAAAACCAGTAGACGTGACAACACACCATACACTACCTGATTTTATTATGAACCGTGGTGGGGTTTCTCTGCGTCCGGGCGACGGTATTATTCACTCTTGGTTAAACCGTATGCTATTGCCAGATACTGTTGGTACTGGTGGTGACTCGCATACCCGTTTCCCAATTGGTATCTCATTCCCAGCAGGTTCTGGTTTAGTGGCTTTTGCTGCTGCAACCGGTGTTATGCCTCTGGATATGCCAGAGTCCGTATTAGTTCGCTTCAAAGGACAAATGCAACCGGGTATTACATTACGTGACCTTGTTCATGCTATTCCGCTGTATGCGATTAAAGATGGATTACTGACTGTTGAGAAAAAAGGTAAGAAAAACATTTTCTCTGGTCGTATTCTGGAAATTGAAGGTCTTCCTGAGCTGAAAGTTGAGCAAGCATTTGAATTAGCGGATGCGTCAGCAGAACGTTCAGCTGCGGGTTGTACTATCAAGTTGGATAAAGCGCCAATCATTGAATACCTGCAATCCAACATCGTTCTGTTGAAATGGATGATCGCGGAAGGTTACGGCGACCGCCGTACCATCGAACGTCGTATCAAAGGGATGGAAAACTGGCTTGCTAACCCTGAGTTACTGGAAGGTGACGCGGATGCAGAATACGCGGCAGTGATTGAAATCGATCTCAATGAGATCAAAGAGCCAATCCTGTGTGCACCGAATGACCCAGATGATGCACGTTTACTGTCTGATGTTCAGAATGAAAAAATCGATGAAGTATTTATCGGTTCTTGTATGACTAACATCGGTCACTTCCGTGCGGCAGGTAAACTGCTGGATTCCCATAAAGGTCAATTACCAACTCGCCTGTGGGTTGCGCCACCAACGAAGATGGATGCTGCGCAGCTAACGGAAGAAGGTTACTATAGCGTATTTGGTAAGAGTGGGGCTCGTATTGAAGTCCCGGGCTGTTCACTGTGTATGGGTAACCAAGCTCGAGTGGCAGATGGCGCAACCGTTGTTTCCACGTCTACGCGTAACTTCCCGAACCGTTTAGGTACAGGTGCCAATGTTTATTTGGCATCAGCGGAGTTAGCCGCAGTGGCTTCCCTATTAGGTCGCTTGCCAACACCTGCTGAGTATCAACAGTTTATGAATAAAGTCGATGAGACTGCGGAAGACACATACCGTTATCTGAACTTTGATCGACTGGATCAGTACACTGAGAAAGCGGATGGAGTGATCTTCCAAACTGCTGTTTAATGATTGATTAATCGCGGTTATATTAATTAAACCCCAATAGTTGTTAATTCAATTATTGGGGTTTTTTATTTCTACGTGAAAAATACAGAGGGATAAATAGGTTGATGCTAAATATATTGAGAAATTTCGATTAAATTTAAATCGGGATCTCGGAGATATAACGACAAAATTTTGCCTGTAGCGCCAGTGCGTTGTACAGGTCCTTCAATAATTTTTACATCCTGTTGTTCAAGATGTTTTTGCACATCGAGAAGCGGTATATCACTAATAAAACAGAGATCCAGTGACCCTGGCACGGGTAAGTGAGCCTTAGGTTCAAACTCTTTTCCATATTGGTGAATGTTTATTTTTTGCTGACCAAACTGTAATGCGTAACGTTGTTCACCAAACGTGATCACAGACATTTTTAAGATACGCTGGTAAAAATCAAGACAGGTATCAAGATTAGTGGTGGTTAAAACAAGGTGGTCTACGCGATTAATCATTGAAGCCCTTATTACTGAGTCGAAGAGGTATAGTTAATTTTAATTGAATAAGCATATTTGTGTAGCGCAATAATTCCATACTGAAATATTCTTCTGACAGCTCGTAATAGCGCTAAGCAAACCAGCTTGACTCGCGTTATACTTAATTCAAAGACGCAAAGTGTGAGGTATTGCATATGGACTACCAATTTTTAAAGGATATTACAGGAAGTATTACCGCAAAATTTTCAATGGATCATGAAGCTATTGGTTATTGGTTAAACGAGGAAATTAAAAACGACCTCAGTTTACTGGATACTATCGCAGATAATTATGAACTGATTAAAGGCAGTGAAAAGCAGTGGGAGTTTATTGGTCACGAATACACACTGATTCTAGATGATGAGGAAGTCATGATCCGTGCGAATCAGTTAGCGTTTGAGACCGATGGGTTAGAAGAAGGAATGAGTTACTATGATAATGAAAGCATTGCCTTTTGCGGTATCAATGACTTCTTCGATATGCTAGATGACTATCGTGAATTTGTTATCGAAAATCGATAAAAAGTATTTTATTTATCGATTAATTTTATATTTTGATGATTTATAGCTATTATTTTAAGCGTGTTATTCAATTATTTACTCATGATTTTTGAGATTGTTAATTGAATTGAGCGAGTTTTCCTAGTCTAAATTTGATCGAAAAGGATATACATATGAATACTGATGATGTTACAGGCGCATTGAATGATGCAACGAATTGGTTTGTGGCAAATCAGGATCTGCTAGTCCAGTATGTCGTCAATATCGTTTCCGCACTTGTTATTTTAATTGTGGGGTTGATGATTGCTAAATGGGTTAGCCGTGGTTTGAATCGCGTGATGACAATGAGAGGAATTGACTCCACTGTTAGCGAATTCTTATCTGCTATTGCTCGCTATACCATTGTGGCATTTACCTTAATTGCTGTGCTGGGCAAAATTGGCGTACAAACTGCCTCTGTCATCGCGGTAATGGGTGCCGCCGGTTTAGCGGTTGGTTTAGCATTACAAAACTCATTAGGTAACTTTGCTGCAGGCGTTTTGCTGGTGGTATTTAGACCATTAAAAGCGGGTGAATTTGTGAAGATTGGTGCGATTGACGGTACTGTCCAAAGCGTACAAATTTTCTCAACCACATTAAAAACGGCGGATGACCGTATCGTTGTTATCCCAAATGGTAAAATCATTGGGGACAGCATCATTAACGTGACCCGTGAGCCACTTCGCCGTCAAGATATCATGGTGGGCGTTGCTTATAACTCAGATATTGATATGGTTAAAAAAGTCTTAGGTGACATTGTTGCGGCTGATAAACGTATTCTGCACGATAAAGGTGTCACTATCCGTTTAAATGAAATGGCGCCATCTTCATTGAATTATTTAGTGCGTTTTTGGACCACGAATGGTGATACGTGGCCTGTTTACTGGGATTTAATGGAAAACTTTAAACGTGCATTAGATCAGCACAATATTGGAATTCCATTCCCACAAATGGATGTTCACCTTCATCAAGTTAATCCTAGTGTGAAAAATATTTCTGCTGAATAACTCATCATGTGTACCATGAAAAATGGCGTAGACTAAAAAACTACGCCATTTTTATTCCCAGAATATAGGTAATCTTATTTCAAATTTCTCTCCATGAATTTGTATTAGCCTTTCTTATGCCCTATTAGAGTTAATCGTTTTCACTAATGATTTTTCGTGGATATTATTCTGTGCAGATAATCTGAATAATTATTAGGAAAATTTGCATGTTTACGATTTATTTTCAGGGGGCTCTTTTAGGGGCTGCAATGATATTGCCATTAGGTCCACAAAATGCATTTGTTTTACAACAAGGTAGCCGAAAGCAGTTTCATTTGATGAGTGCATTATTATGCGCATTAAGTGATACGATTTTAATTATTGCGGGGGTTTTTGGTGGCAGCGCGTTATTAAGTCAATCTGAGCTATTAATGGCACTGATTACTTGGGCGGGAGTCGCATTTTTAGTGTGGTATGGCTATGAGGCATTTCGCACAGTAATGACGCCAGATGACGCAGTATTGCAATTAGAACGTAAGATGATGACACGATGGAAAGTGGTCGTGACGTTGTTTGCCGTGACTTGGCTTAACCCTCATGTGTATTTAGATACTTTTGTGGTATTAGGTAGTGTTGGTGGTCAATTAGAAAGTCAGTTGCGCCCATGGTTCACGGCTGGGGCATTAACGGCTTCATTCGTTTGGTTTTTTTTATTAGCGATGTTAGCGGCGTGGTTTTCTCCTATACTGAATAAACCACGTTCCCAGCGTTTTATTAATCTGTTTGTAGGCTGTGTGATGTGGTTTATTGCATTTCAACTCGCAATGCACGGGCTAGGATATTAATTAGCATTATTCTGAATCGCAGTTTGTGGTAAATATGATAATGTGAATCTTAATCAGAGGAGGTTTATGATGAACTTCCTCTTTATTATAGAGAAAAACACCATTGGGAGGTTCTGTGAAATTGAAATCTATCGTTGTTGCTGCCGTATTGGCAGGTCTTGCGGTTCCGAGCATCTCTTTGGCTAGTGCAGCACCGGAAGGTCCTCATATTTCAACGTCAGCAAGTGGGGCGGTGAAAGTAGCACCGGATATGGCAACGTTGAGCATTAATGTGCAGGTTACGAATAAAGATGCTGCGGCGGCAAAAGCGGCAGTTGATAAGCGCGTTGCTGAATACTTTGAATTCCTGAAGAAAAATGGAATTGAAAAGCAGGATATTGATGCTGCAAATGTACGAACACAACCTAACTATGATTATAGTTCAGCGTCTAAGCCAACACTGAAAGGATATACGGCGATAAGAACCGTCGATGTCAAAGTGAAAAAGTTGGATCAGCTAAATGTTCTACTTGATGGTGCGTTGACAGCAGGATTAAATGAAATTAATTCTGTGCAGTTTGGGGTGAGTGATCCTCAGAAATACCGTAATGCAGCCCGTGACCAAGCAATGAAGAATGCTCAGTTACAAGCTGAAGCGCTGGCAAAAGGGTTTAATGCACAGTTAGGGCCGATTTATAGCATTAATTACAATGCTCCAGCTGATGTCCCATATCCAATGGCAGTGCGTGGTCAAGCGGGGTCACTGAAAGCGGCTGCTCAAGATCTCAACGTTAATGAGACCTATGAGCAGCAAAGTATCGATTTTAATGATCAAGTTGATGTGGTGTTTGAAATTAAACGTTAATCTCAGCGGCGATTTCATCATCTTGTTTTAGCATCTGGCGTCCTGTTTTTAATAGGGCGTCAGTGACTTTCTTCATTGTGCGACTTTCCGGTGCAAAACGATGCCAGTAGAGCATCCGGCGTTGACAGAGCCCCGGTGTTAAATCAATTAATTCACCATTTTCTAACTCACTGGCAATTTGCAAGTGTGGGATCATACAGCATGTTGACCCCTGTTTAGCTAATTGTACAAAGGCCTCTGATGAGTTAACGATATGGCAAGGTACACTGCCAGGTGATAGTCCAAAGTTTTGTTGTACAAAGGCTTGGTGCATATCATCCAAATGGTCAAATGCCACCGCGGGTGCTTTTAGTAAGGAGGCTCGAGTTACCCCATCAGGGAAATACTTCGCGGCAAAACCCGGTGAGGCGACGAAAATATAGTCTAATGCGCCCAGTTTATCGACTAAACAACCTGGCAAGGCTTGAGGTTGAATACTTATAGCCCCAACCACTTCCCCGCGTCTTAGGCGCTCTTGGGTGCGGGTTTCATCTTCCACTTGAATGTTCAAACGGATAGGCGTATTGCCTAAAACAGGGTTTAGGGCGGGCAAAAACCATGTTGCTAAACTGTCAGCGTTCACCGCTAAGGAGAGCAATAATGGGGTGGAGCCACTGTTTTCATCTCCAAGCCACTGTTCTTCGAGTAATTCAACTTGATGAAGCAATGCCAACAGTTTTTGACCTTGTTCAGTCGGATGTGGCGGAACGGTACGCACAAGCAAAGGTTGACCAAAAAGGTTTTCTAACTGTTTGATTCGTTGAGAAACTGCAGACTGAGTGATGCATAACTTTTGTGCTGCTCGTTCAAATCCGCGTTCACGAATGACGGCATCCAGTGCTTGCAAGGCGCGATAATCAGGGCGCTTCATCAAAAACTCTCCTTCTTGTTATTCTGCCAATCACTATGCCATATTTTTAGGGATAACACTTGCAAATATTCCTAAAGGGTATTTTTCATAAGAAGTAGTGCACAATCCCTAATAACAATACTGCAACTTGCAGAATGTCCGGTATATACTATTCACTATCTATTTAATGATTGAATATTCCAGTATAAGGCTCTCGCATGACTCAGGATGAATTGAAAAAAGCAGTAGGTTGGGCGGCATTAGAATATGTTAAGCCAGGCACGATTGTTGGGGTAGGTACAGGTTCTACCGCATCCCACTTTATTGATGCATTGGCAACAATGAAGGGACAAATTGAAGGAGCCGTTTCTAGCTCTGAAGCATCAACACAAAAATTGAAATCCTTGGGTATTCCTGTTTTTGACTGTAACAGTGTAGATTCATTAGATGTTTATGTTGATGGGGCTGATGAAGTAGATGGCAACATGAACATGATCAAAGGCGGTGGTGCCGCATTAACTCGCGAAAAAATTGTTTCTGCTATTGCTAAAACGTTTGTCTGTATCGTTGACCAATCTAAGTTAGTGGGTGTTTTAGGTAATTTCCCTCTACCAGTCGAAGTCATTCCGATGGCGCGCAGCTATGTTGCGCGTGAATTGGTTAAATTAGGCGGGCAACCAGTTTACCGTGAAAATGTGGTGACGGATAACGGTAACGTTATTCTGGATGTCCATAACTTAAAGATCCTCGATCCTGTTGCATTAGAAAACAAAATCAACGGTATTGCTGGCGTCGTGACTGTGGGACTATTCGCTAACCGTGGTGCTGATGTCGTATTGATGGGAACAGCTGAAGGTGTAAAAACTATTAAGCTGTAATCTTCTGTGGTTAATGATAAGCCAGTGGATTTTAAGTTCACTGGCTTATTTTGTTTTTAACTAGATAGCTAAAGCGTTAATGACTTTTATAAATATGGTAAACCTGAAAATTATTTAAATTTTTTTTACCATCCGTTATTTTGGTGATATATCTCACACAAATGCCCATTGGGTGGGCAAAATGCTTATTTTGTGTTACCGCTCTAGATTTTCCACCACATAACTTCTTTTTCTTCACACTTTTTAGCAGCGTCTAAGCAATCGTTTGTATTGCTACTGCGCTGAATTTTGCTATGTTGGTATTCTCGTTTTATTTCAAGGTGCATGTGAGGGGCTGGAGTGCCTTAATTTCATGACTTGCATCTCGAATTATTTTGAGTTCATACGAAATTCATCTGTCATAAATTAAGTACGATAGGGTAGGGTAAATGGTCAAGGTATCTTTGCAGAAAGACAAAATTAAATTTTTACTGCTTGAAGGTGTTCACCAAAGTGCTGTGGATAACCTCAAAGCAGCGGGTTACACCAATATCGAATATCACAAAAGCGCGCTGTCGGACGAAGAATTAAAAGAAGCAATTAAAGACGCTCGTTTTGTCGGTATCCGTTCCCGTACTCATTTGACTGAAGAGATCTTTGCATCGGCAGAGAAACTGGTGGCAGTGGGTTGCTTCTGTATTGGGACTAACCAAGTTGATTTAGATGCGGCAGCAAAACGCGGTATTCCTGTCTTTAACGCACCATTCTCCAACACACGTTCCGTGGCGGAAATGGTATTAGGTCAGCTATTACTATTATTGCGTCGTATTCCTGAAGCCAATATGCAGGCGCACCGTGGTATTTGGGAAAAACAAGCGAAAGGCTGTTTTGAAGCTCGAGGCAAGCGTTTAGGTATTGTCGGTTATGGTCATATCGGTACTCAGTTAGGGATCTTAGCTGAAGGGATTGGTATGGATGTTTATTTTTATGACATTGAAAATAAATTGCCATTAGGTAATGCGACGCAAGTTCGCTCATTACCTGAGCTACTGAAAATGAGCGATGTGGTGAGTTTGCATGTGCCCGAAACAGCAAGTACCAAGGATATGATTGGTGCAACGCAATTTGAGCAAATGAAAAAAGGTGCAATTTTCATCAATGCTTCTCGTGGTACGGTCGTTGATATCCCTGCACTTAGCGCAGCATTAGAAAGCAAAAAATTATCAGGCGCGGCAGTTGATGTGTTCCCAACAGAGCCAGCGGCAAATAATGATCCGAATGATCCGTTCATCTCTGAGTTGATTAAATTCGACAACGTGATCCTGACACCACACATCGGTGGTTCAACGGAAGAAGCGCAAGAGAATATCGGTTTAGAAGTGGCGAGTAAGCTAGCAAAATACTCTGACAATGGTTCAACATTATCTGCGGTTAACTTCCCTGAGGTTTCACTGCCAGTCCATACGGATGATACCAACCGCTTACTGCATATTCATGAAAACCGTCCAGGGATGATGAATAGCATCAACCAAGTATTTACGGAAAATAACATCAACGTAGTAGGGCAATATCTGAGAACGTCAGGTAATGTTGGTTATGTTGTTATTGATGTGCTGACGCAATCACCTGGTCAGGCGGATGAAGTGTTAGTGAAATTGAAATCACTGCCAGGCACTATTCGCGCTCGCCTGTTGTTCTAATTAAATTTAGCTTTTTATTCTCATATGGCGTTGGTGCTTACCAGCGCCATATTTTTTTAGGGGTAATAATTTCAGGTAATGGAATATCCCAATGTGCTACTGGTAAATTTTCAACTTGCTGGCAATCATGGGCAAGCCCAATAGGATAAAAGCCAGTTTGCTGCCATTTCGCTAACGTTCTATCGTAAAAACCGCCACCCATTCCTAATCGCTGCCCTTGGCTATCAAATGCCACGAGTGGGATCATCATAATATTGAGCTGTTCAATGGGTAATACATCTGAAACATTCAATGGAGGTTCTTCGATATTAAACTTATTTTTTACTAGTGCAGTTTCTGGTGTGTAACGTAAAAATAAGAGGTTGTTAGGGCTAAATGGATGAATGACGGGGAGATAAATATGTTTCCCTTGTTCCCAGAGAGCTTGAATTAATGGGCGTGTATTAATTTCCCCATCGAACGATAGAAATAGGGCGATAGTTTTTGCTTGTGCTATTTTGGGGTGATTGAGTGAGTGAGTCACTATTTGCTGTGCCGCAGCATCTTGTGCTTCAAGGGAAAGTGCCCGACGGGCTGCCCTAATGGATTGACGAATTTGCTGACGTGATAAAGAAAGCGCATCTGACATAACCATTTCCATATACCTTCCCTCATAGAAAGTTGTATAACCAGCGGAAAAACATAACAAACAGTATATCGCAAGCGATAGGAATGGGTAGTTTTTCGCAGAGTATTTGGGAAGTTGTGCAGAAGACACAGAAACAACAGGAAAAGAAAGGGAGGTCTCCAAGATGCCGTTGTAGGCTGTAACCCTTGAACCCTTGGTTCAAGGTGAACGCAGTTTAGCAACCTTTAGGCTTCCTGAGCGAATCAGGCATGCTCACCAGCGCAAAAACCACATTCTGTTTGGTATGAAATATCGGCTCAGGGGACTCACCCACTGACGCGCATCTCAGAGAAATTTGTTTTGAGAACTTACGTTACTCAGTGACTTCATTGTACGAAATTAGAGTATAAATGCAACCTAATTTTTAGTTTTATTTTTTACTAGTGATTGATTAATAAGCATAATTACTCTAGGGGCAATACCTGCCTCTCAGTGATTTTCACCTGATCGTGCAACGCTTGCTCAATCGTTTGTTGCAATACCTTTATCTTCTCTTCCATATTATAAGCATAATCGCGTGTTTTTGTCTTTTCTTGTGCTAATTCGTGACAGACGTTCAATGCGACAATGAAAATAAGCTGTTCAGTGTTAGTTACACCACTTCTGTCTTTTAAATTCTTTAGGCGTTCTTCTAACTCTTTTGCAGCTTCTAACAGCGCTTCTTTTTGTTCTATTGGGCAATTAACGCGCATAGAGCGCCCAAAAATCTGAATATCAACGGGTTGTGCGGACATGATACCTCCATACTAAAATCTTTTTCGCCAATAAAAGTGGGACATTTGGCGTAAATGTTGTTAATTTTCACATAGCTTATGCATAGATAGGCATTGGCGTTATATTACTAGTTTAGAATAAAAATAAACTAATAATAACTCAGACAAAAAAAGCAGACTGGTCTAGCGGCTATCCTTGGTGGTAGCATATCACGAATCCCAAGCTAACATGACGAATTCAGATGTCTATACAAAAATCTTTACCTAACTATGAATCGTTGGACAATTTGCTCCAACAGCACTCAATCGCACTCACTGCTGCCGAAATCCATGGTTTAATTACCGGATTAATTTGTGGAGGAAGTCGTGACCACGGTTGGCAAACTCTCGTCCATGATTTGGCAAATGACGGGCTTGCATTTCCACAGACGGTAGCTCAGCCGCTACGTGAGCTGTATGACCTCACATTTGATGCATTAGATGACAGCGAATTCGCATTTAATATGCTATTTCCTGATGAAGACGCTTCAGTGTTTGATCATGCAGATGCGTTAGCTGGCTGGGTTAATCACTTCTTACTGGGCATTGGTGTTGCTCAACCTAAACTTACTGATAAAAAAGAGATTAGCGAAGTTATTACTGATTTACGTAACATTGGTATGCTTGGTTATGATGAAGAAGAAGACCAAGAAGAGCTTGAGCAAGCCTTAGAAGAAGTTGTTGAATATGTAAGAGTCGCCGTTCAACTGTGCTACATCGCATTAGTTGAGCCGAAAAATGGACCAACCGCAGTCGAGAATATCAAGCCCGTTCTCCACTAATCTATAATGCTAGGTAATGACCATTAACCGTCGGTTTTCTGGGTTATCAGAAGCCTATGGTTAAGGGGGCTCTTTACCTAATATAAGACGATTGCTCTTTGATTTTTAGCTAATCATCAAATAAGCAATTTACCTAAAACCCAAAATAATAAGGCAATAACGGTATGAATAAGCAGGAATTTATTTCTCGTCGTAATGCATTATTGGCTCAAATGGCGCCTGCAAGTGCTGCCATTATTTTCTCAGCACCTGAAGCACAACGTAATGCGGATTGCGAATATCCGTATCGCCAGCACAGTGATTTTTTGTATCTGACTGGATTTAGTGAGCCAGAAGCGGTTTTAGTTTTAATTAAAAGTGATGAGAAACATAGTCATACCGTGTTGTTCAACCGCGTCCGTGATTTAACCGCAGAAATTTGGTTTGGTCGTCGTCTAGGACAAGATGCGGCACCTGAAAAATTAGGTGTAGATAAAGCGCTACCATTTGATGAGATTGTTGATCAACTCTATCAATTATTGAATGGATTAGATGTGGTTTATCATGCTCAAGGTGAGTTTGAGTATGCGGATAAATTGGTTTTTGGTGCGCTGGATGTATTACGCCGTGGTAGCCGCCGCAATTTGAAAGCCCCTCAAACTGTTATTGATTGGCGTCCGATGGTGCATGAAATGCGTCTGTTTAAATCGGATGCAGAAATGGCAGTTATGCGTAAAGCGGGGGAAATCTCAGCCTTAGCCCACATTCGTGCGATGGAAACTTGCCGTCCAAATATGTATGAATATCAACTCTGTGGTGAAATTGAATATGAATTCACTCGCCATGGCGCGCGTTTCCCTTCCTATAACACTATCGTTGGTAGCGGCGAAAATGCCTGCATTTTGCACTACACCGAAAATGAATGTGCTATGAAGGATGGAGACTTAGTTTTAATTGATGCGGGTGCGGAGTTAGAAGGGTACGCAGGAGATATTACTCGTACGTTTCCTGTGAATGGTAAATTTACCCAAGCGCAGCGTGAAATTTACGACATCGTTCTTGAATCTATCAATACCGCATTAGCGCTTTATCGCCCAGGAACCAGCATCCACGAAGTGACTCGACAAATTGTTCGTATCAAAACGGAAGGTTTAGTGAAATTAGGCATTTTACAGGGTGATGTCGAACAATTGATCGAAAACAAAGCGTATCATCCATTTTTTATGCATGGTTTAAGTCATTGGTTGGGCTTAGATGTGCATGATGTTGGTTTCTATGGTGTGGAAAGAGATCGCATTTTGGAACCGGGCATGGTGCTGACCATTGAGCCGGGGCTCTATATTGCACCAGATGCAGATGTACCCCCTCAATACCGCGGTATTGGTGTGCGTATTGAAGATGACATTCTTATCACTGAAGATGGGAATGAGAATCTAACGTCAATGGTCGTGAAAGATCCAGATGAAATAGAAGCGTTAATGGCGGCTGCTAAAAAACGCTTAGGTTAAGCAGTACAAAGTAATAACAGAAGGTAATTAATAATCTATGAATGTGATTATTGTTGGGGGAGGGATGGCTGGCGCCACATTGGCTCTGGCGATTTCGTCACTCAGTCAAGGACGCGTTTCGGTATCACTCATTGAAGCCTCTCGACCGGAAGGTCAGCATCCAGGCTTTGATGCTCGAGCGATTGCATTATCCCACGGCACCTGTCAGTACTTGTCATCGATAGGTGTTTGGTCTGCTTTTGCTGACTGTGTGACTCCGATTAATCACGTTCATGTGTCTGATAGAGGTCATGCCGGTTTTGTTAATATTCATGCCGAAGATCACCAGATTACCGAGCTAGGTAATGTGATTGAATTGCATGAAGCTGGCGCCCGTTTATTTACCCTGTTGCGTAAGGCCCCAGGAGTCAAACTCTATTGTCCTGCAAAAGTAGAGCATGTAGAGCGTACCGTGGATAATGTGACGGTCACGTTAGCAAGTGGCGAACAAATTACGGGTCATCTTTTAGTGGCGGCCGATGGAAGTCGCTCTGCGATTGGACAAGCTTGTAACATGCAATGGCAGCAGGATGATTATGGGCAAGTGGCGATTATCGCGAACGTCAAAACAGCAATTGACCCCGCAGGACGTGCTTTCGAACGCTTTACTGAATTTGGTCCTTTAGCGTTATTGCCTATGTCAGAAGGGCGCAGCTCGCTAGTGTGGTGCCATCATCAAGAGCATGCTGATGCTATTAATTCATGGGACGACGAAACGTTTATTCGCAAATTGCAGCAAGCATTTGGTTGGCGTTTAGGTGAAATCACCCAAGCCGGTAAACGCAACTGTTACCCGTTAGTATTAAGAAAAGCGGTTAATTCAGTGAGTCATCGTGTTGCACTGGTGGGAAATGCAGCTCAGACGCTACACCCAATCGCGGGGCAAGGTTTCAATCTTGGGATCCGTGATGTAATGCAATTAGCTGAATTAGTGGTGAATGCTCATGCTAATCAGCAAGATATTGGTCATTATTCATTGCTAAATCAGTACCAACAATCCCGATTAGCTGACAGAGAAAAAACGGTTGCCATGACGGATGGTCTGGTTCGGTTATTTGCTAATCGTTGCTTTCCCCTGATCGTTGGGCGCAATTTGGGACTGATGGCGATGGAAATGTTACCGCCTATTCGTGATGTTTTAGCCCGCCAAACCCTTGGCTGGGTCGCACATAAATAACCACAAAATTAAGAGGAATTATAATATGCAATCGTTCGATGTGGTTATCGCTGGTGGTGGCATGGTTGGGCTGGCATTGGCATGTGGACTCGAAGGCAGTGGTTTACGTGTGGCAGTGGTAGAAAACCATCCGCCTAAAGTGCCATTTTCTGCCAGTGAGCCCCATGCGCTGCGCGTATCAGCAATTAATGCAGCGAGTGAAAAATTATTGGCTCACTTAGATGTGTGGTCAGCCATTAAAGGAATGAGAGCGTCTGCCTATAATGGTATGGAAGTGTGGGATAACCATAGTTTTGGGCGTATCGCTTTTTCTGCAAAAGACCAAAACCTTTCGCACTTAGGTCATATTGTTGAAAATAATGTGGTACGTGATGCGCTGTGGCAAAAAGCCAGCCAATTGCGTGATGTGACATTATTAGCGCCAGCGACCATTAAGAAAGTTGTTTGGGGCGAAAATGAGGTTTTCATCACGTTAGATGACGAAAATATGCTGACAGCTCGATTAGTTGTCGGTGCCGATGGGGCGAATTCATGGTTACGTAGTCATGCGGATATCCCACTGACATTCTGGGATTATGAACATACTGCGTTAGTTGCCACAATTAGAACGGAACGTCCACACGAAGGGATTGCTCGCCAAGCCTTTAATGGGGAAGGTATCCTCGCATTCTTACCATTGAGCGACCCGCATTTATGCTCGATTGTGTGGTCCCAACCAAACTTAGCCGCGGCGCGTCGCCAAGATTTAGACAAGCTCGAGTTTGAGAAAGAGTTAACCGTTGCATTTGATGCTAATTTAGGGTTATGCCAGCTTGAAAGCGATCGTGTGACTATTCCATTAACTGGGCGTTATGCACGCCAGTTTGCGGCTCAGCGTCTTGCACTTCTGGGGGATGCTGCTCATACCATTCATCCATTGGCAGGTCAGGGTGTTAATCTTGGTTTTATGGACGTTGCTATGCTGATCGGTGAAATCAGAAGGTTGCATCGAGAAGGTAAGGATTTTGGTCAATATTTCTATTTACGTGACTATGAGCGCAGTCGTAAACATAGTGCCGCATTGATGTTAGCGGGTATGCAAGGGTTCCGTGAGTTATTCGATGGCAATAACCCTGCGAAAAAATTGTTACGTGATATTGGCTTAGTATTAGCGGATAGCCTACCCGGAATAAAACCACAATTGCTGAACCATGCAATGGGCTTATCGGATATGCCTAAATGGTTAAAACAACTCCCTATTGATAGTCAGTAATTGATTTTATTTTTCTCTTATAGACGGAACGCTGAGTTTAACGCGTTCCGTTTTTTTATTTGTAATCACTATCTCCCCACCTCGTTGATACTTTCCAATGGCTGAGAAAAACTAATTTATCCCTTATTTCGGATTAGTTTTTCTAATTTAACAATTAGACGCTGTTAGAGCCTTATTTCGATGGGAATCTCAGTTTTGATGATATTTTGCTCACCAATAAGCCAAATATGAAGGGATTGAGTGATCGTTCTCAATTATTTAACAAAAAGCGCTGGCAATATAACCGCGCAATCAGTAATACAGTGAGTACGTCACCCTATTTTTTTTTATAGCATCCAATTTCGAATGTTAGCGATTTTGAATCAAATTCGATGATTTGCGTTTTGATGAAACGGGGTTTACAGAAAAAATTTATACCGTCATCACGCAATCACCCCATCAGACACAGTAATGTAAAGAGGGTATTCATGGTAAAGCAAACAACTCTATATGATGAGCATATAGCCTGCGGTGCAAAAATGGTGGATTTCCACGGGTGGATGATGCCACTGCACTATGGTTCGCAAATCAACGAACATAATATTGTCCGAACCGATGCAGGAATGTTTGATGTTTCCCACATGACCATTGTTGATTTACATGGTGAAGGCTGCCGCGATTTTCTCCGTTATCTTCTCGCCAATGATATTGCCAAACTCACGATCAAAGGCCGCGCACTGTATACCGGTATGCTGAATGCATCCGGTGGTGTGATTGATGATTTGATTGTTTATTACCTTGACGATGATTTCTATCGTTTGGTGGTTAACTCTGCGACACGAGACAAAGACATTGCATGGATTGAACAGCATGCTAAAGAGTATGCTGTTGCAATCACTGTACGCGATGATCTCGCGTTATTAGCCGTTCAAGGTCCAAAGGCACAAGATAAAGTTCACTCTTTACTGACTGAAGAGCAGCGTGCTGCAATTAAAGATATGAAGCCTTTCTATGGTGTACAAACTGGCGATCTGTTTATTGCAACAACAGGTTATACCGGTGAGAAAGGCTATGAAATCGCAATGCCAAAGCAGCAAGTTGTAGAGTTTTGGCGCAAGCTGCTTAAAGCGGGTGTGCATCCAGCTGGCTTGGGTGCTCGTGATACGTTACGCCTTGAAGCAGGTATGAATTTATATGGGCAAGATATGGACGAGTCTATTTCTCCATTGGCAGCCAATATGGGATGGACAATTGCTTGGGAACCGCAAGATCGGAACTTTATCGGTCGTGAAGCATTGGAAAAGCAACGTGCTCAAGGTTCAGACAAACTGGTTGGTATTGTCATGCGTGAAAAAGGCATTTTACGTGCTGAACAGGTTGTGCGCTTTACCGACGAATCGGGTAAATTGCATGAGGGAGTGATCACTAGCGGTTCATTTTCTCCAACGTTGGGTTTCAGTATCGCATTAGCGCGTGTACCGAATGGGATTAAAAATCAGGCCATCGTTGAAATTCGCCATCGTGAAATGCCGGTTGAAGTGGTTAAGCCGGGGTTCGTACGTGAAGGTAAGGCATTAGTATAATTAGATATTTTCTAATGCAACACAATATTTAGTTTTATTCTCAAAAAACATATTCTCAGAATCAGAAGAGAGGCTAGAAATGAGCAATGCACCTAAAGAGTTAAGATATACCCGTGAACACGAATGGTTACGTGATGAAGGCAACGGTGAGTTTACTGTGGGTATCACTGAACATGCGCAAGAAACTTTAGGCGATATGGTTTTTGTCGACTTACCTAACGTAGGTGATGTCGTGAGTGCAGGGGATGACTGTGCAGTTGTTGAATCTGTTAAGGCGGCATCTGATATTTATGCACCTATTAGCGGTGAAATTATCGCAGTAAATGATGCATTAAGTGATTCTCCAGAATTAGTCAACGAATCACCTTATCAAGAAGGTTGGATTTTCCGCATTAAGATGACTGATGACTCACAGTTAGCTGACCTGATTGATGCTCAGGGTTATCTGAGCATGATCGCCGCGGAAGAGTAATTTATTGCATCGTACTTTGCGCTGTAGCCTGATAGTTCGCTACAGCGCAACGTATTTAAAAATATTGTTTTTATAAAGGTTAGTTTGAACTGGCCCACTTACCTCGCAGTTTATAAATAGGTCTTATCATCGCTAGAGTCTTATAACCTACGCTACGCACGGCAAAAAGGATGGGAACACAGATATGTCGATGTCACTGAGTCAACTAGAAAACCGTTCAGAATTTATCTCGCGCCACATTGGATCATCAGAACAACAAATAAAAACCATGTTAGGTACTGTTGGTGCGACCTCTCTCGATAATTTAATGGACAAAATTGTCCCAAAAGCAATCTTACTACCGGAACCACCAAGAGTGGGTGGTGGTGCTACAGAACAAGAGGCATTGGCCGAGCTAAAAGGCATCGCATCTCTTAATAAACGCTATAAAAGTTACATCGGTATGGGCTATGCCCCTGCAGTACTTCCCCCTGTTATCTTGCGTAATTTGTTAGAAAATCCCGGCTGGTACACGGCCTATACGCCGTATCAACCTGAGGTTTCTCAAGGGCGTCTTGAATCCCTGCTGAATTTTCAGCAACTCACTATCGATTTGACGGGCTTAGATCTCGCTTCAGCGTCCTTATTGGATGAAGCGACTGCGGCGGCTGAAGCCATGGCGATGGCAAAACGTATTAGTAAGTTGAAAAACGCAGAGCGTTTTTTCGTTGCAGATGATATCCATCCTCAAACACTTGATGTTGTGCGTACTCGCGCGGGTACTTTCGGTTTTGAAGTGATTGTGGATAGTGCAGAAAAAGCACTGGAGCATGAAGGGGTATTTGGTGTATTGCTACAACAAGTTGGTACCACAGGGAACATTCATGATTACAGTGAACTGTTTGCTAAGCTGAAAGAGAAAAATATCGTCAGTTGTGTGGCTGCGGATATGATGGCACTCGTTTTACTGACAGCACCAGCAAAACAAGGTGCGGATATTGTCTTTGGCTCCGCTCAACGTTTTGGTGTACCAATGGGCTATGGTGGTCCTCATGCCGCATTTTTTGCCTGCAAAGATGAATTTAAACGCGCGATGCCGGGACGTATTATCGGGGTCTCCCGTGATGCGGCAGGACATACAGCATTACGCATGGCAATGCAAACTCGTGAGCAACATATTCGCCGCGAAAAAGCGAACTCTAACATTTGTACCTCTCAAGTTTTACTCGCTAACATTGCAGCAATGTACGCGGTGTATCATGGTCCTGAAGGTTTAAAACTGATTGCTGAGCGTATTCACCGCTTTAGCTCTATTTTTGCCAAAGCGCTTACAGAGGCGGGTATTACTCTTCGTCATAAAACGTGGTTCGATACTCTCGCGATTGAAGTCGCAGATAAAGCCGCAGTATTAGCGCGCGCAGAAAAAGCACAAGTCAACTTGCGCACAGATATTCATGGTGCGGTGGGCGTGACATTTAGCGAAGTCACTTCACGTCATGACCTGAACGAGTTGTTCTTCGTGATCACTGGCATGGATAAAAAATTGGATTTTGAAGCATTAGACAAGCTCGTTTCAGAAGGCACAAGTTCTATTCCAGCCGCGATGTTGCGTGATGATGTTATCTTAGCCCATCCAAATTTCCATCGTTATCATAGTGAAACGGAAATGATGCGCTACATGCATAGCTTAGAACGTAAGGATTTAGCGCTGAATCAAGCGATGATCCCATTAGGTTCATGTACGATGAAACTGAACGCTTCTGCGGAGATGATCCCTATCACATGGCCTGAATTTGGTGAATTACACCCGTTCTGCCCACCAGAGCAAGCGCAAGGTTATCACCAAATGATTGAGCAGCTTTCTCACTGGTTAGTGCAATTAACGGGTTATGACGCCGTTTGCATGCAGCCAAACTCAGGGGCACAAGGTGAATACGCGGGGCTGTTAGCGATTCGTCGTTACCATGAAAGCCGCAATGAAGGCGCGCGTAATATCTGTTTGATCCCCGCATCGGCACACGGAACTAACCCTGCATCTGCACATATGGCAGGCATGGAAGTCGTGGTTGTGCGTTGTGATGATGAAGGTAATATTGATCTTGTTGACCTCCGTGAAAAAGCGAAGGAACACAGCACAGCTCTTTCTTGTGTCATGGTGACCTACCCATCTACTCACGGGGTTTATGAAGAGAGTATCCGTGAAGTGTGTGAAATTATTCATCAATATGGTGGGCAAGTTTATTTAGATGGTGCGAACATGAACGCACAAGTAGGTCTAACAACACCTGGCTTTATTGGTGCGGATGTGTCTCACTTGAATTTACATAAAACCTTCTGCATTCCTCATGGTGGCGGCGGACCAGGTATGGGACCTATTGGTGTGAAAAAACACTTAGCACCGTTTGTTCCTGGGCACTCGGTGGTCACGCAAGAAATGTTGACTGAGCAAGGCGCGGTTTCTGCTGCACCATTTGGTAGCGCTTCTATTCTACCTATTAGCTGGATGTATATCCGTATGATGGGCTCGCACGGGCTTAGAAAAGCTAGCCAAGTGGCTATTTTAAATGCTAACTACATCGCGAAACGCTTAGCCACTCGCTATGACATTCTATACACAGGGCAAGAAGGCTATGTGGCTCACGAATGTATCGTTGATCTACGTCCTATCAAGAAAGATACAGGTATCAGTGAGTTAGATATTGCGAAGCGTTTGATTGACTACGGTTTCCATGCGCCAACCATGTCATTCCCTGTCGCGGGAACCTTGATGATTGAACCAACTGAATCAGAAAGCATCGTCGAAATTGATCGCTTTATCGATGCGATGTTGGCTATTCGTGATGAAATAGACCAAGTGGTTCAAGGTAAATGGACGTTGGAAGATAACCCGTTAGTGAACGCTCCGCACGTTCAAACTGAATTAGCGGAAGAGTGGGCGCATACTTATAGTCGTGAATTGGCGGTATTCCCATCTCACGCAACTCGAGTGAACAAATATTGGCCAGCGGTGAAACGTCTTGATGATGTTTACGGGGACCGTCATTTACATTGTTCGTGCGTACCTATTGAAGAGTATATGTAATTAATTTACTCAGTGTTGAATATGAAAACGCCAGATGAAGATCTGGCGTTTTTTATGGGATTGCCTTTTCTGTAGCCTGTTTTTATAACTACAGCAGCCATCCTTTTTGGTGTGCCTGTTCTAATTGCTGTTCAAGTTGCAACCAAAACTCAGGCAGTATCTCTTGAATATAGTCACACTTACTGACGACCTGCTCATGGCGAATATGATTTTCAACCCAGCTTTGACCTTGATTATGCAAGTTCAATAACATTGGCATCGCTCTGTCAATGGCATTGGCATATTTCGATTCCAAGGTTTCAACAGCATCATACTCATTCCACAAGGCTAAAAATTCCGCATTTTGTGGGCTTGGTAGTAGGTTAAATAGGCGGTTAGCCGCTTTGACTTCTTCATCATGAATGGCATCACGAGCAGCATTATCAAAGACTAAGACATCACCAGCATCAATTTCAACAATATCATGTACTAAGGCGAGTTTAATGGCACGTTCCAGATTAACGCCCGGTACATAAGGTGCGAATGCCATTGCTGCAACCGCAAATTGCCAGCTATGTTCTGCGGTGTTTTCGTGTCTTTCACGGTTTAATAATTTATTTTTTCGATAAACACTTTTCAGTTTATCGAGCTCCATTAAAAATTGGATGACTTCGGTAAAAGCCCCAAAATTCAAAATATTCTGTGGCTTAGTACCTGTTGCAGATGACATAAAAACCTCAATTATTTATCTTCTTCTAAAGAATAAGGGAGTGGGCTAATTGTTAGGCGACTGTGCTCATCTCCCATAACACGAAATACGCTATCGGCTTCCATGTCATTATTCATGATGATTTGGATGCTAAGATCACCATTACCTAAACGTACTGCCGCGAGAACAGTGCCTGTACGACGCCAGTTTTCACCGAGTTGCCATTCAACACCCTCGCCGATGGTTGGGAGCGCGGAGCCTGTACCTGTAAGCCAATACATCGCTCGTTTGTTAGCACCACGGAACTTGGCACGAGCCACCATTTCTTGGCCTGTGTAGCAGCCTTTTTTAAAGCTAATACCGTGAGGGATAACCTGTAAGTTTGCTGCTTGTGGTAAATGTTGAGCGCTATTCTCTTGGTCAATAACAGCGAGACCGGCCTCAATATCAAGCGCTAACCATTGTTGGTCAGAAACCTGTGGTGCATTTAATGTGTCTGTTATCTTTTGTGCGATGGGCTCATCTGTAATGATTAAGAAGCGTTCTGCTGGGAGGTCAAAATGCAGAAGGGTGCTATTGCCATCAACAACCACTTGATTTTGGTGATCCGGCAATGTGGCAAAAATAGCTGCTAGTGCTTCTCTTGCGCCTTGTCCGGCGATACCCAGTAATTTCAGTTCGGGTTTTTTCTCAAAAGTGACTTTAGAAAAAACGGCATATTTTTTTAGTTCTGCAAGTTGGGCATCGGCGACACTGCGTCTTTCAATATAGGAAAAACCATCTAAATGATGGAATAGGCGTAGGTCACTCCACATTTTGCCTTTTGGGTCACAATGTGCGGTCAGTGTGTGGGCATGTTCAAGCGTACTAATATCCGCGGTGACTTGCCCTTGCAGATATTTTTCTGCGTCGGCACCGTGAAGATGAATAAGTTCCCAGTTTTCCAGTGAAATCAATACAAGGGGTAAAGACTGAGAATTGAGGGGAAACTGAAGTGTGTTGTCTACATGAGAAGTCATGATTTCACCTGTTGTTCTTTATCTGATAATGGTGCTTAATGGTAAAATAGCTAGGTCACATTGCAAGCCTAAAACGGTACTAAAGTTTCATTAGCCTATTATTCAGCATAAGCGGGTAAATAGTTTGTAGAAAAACGGTATTTTACAACCTAAAATGTGAACTATGTAGAGTGTGGCATGTTTTATTGACAGATTATCTGATAGAGTATTTAAAATAATCAATCTTATCAGTCAACTGCAACAAAAGGTCGTAGTGAAATGGATAATGGAATGCCTAGCGGGCAAAGTCAAATCGATATCAATAACAAGGCGCGAATTCATTGGGCATGCAGAAGAGGCATGCGTGAGCTTGATATTTCTATCATGCCATTTTTTGAATATGAATATGACGAACTGACAGATCACGATAAACGTATTTTTGTGCGTCTACTCGAGTGCCCAGATCCAGATTTGTTCAATTGGTTGATGAATCACGGGCGTCCGGAGGATGAAGAGCTATTCTCTATGATTAAACTCATTCAAGAAAGAAATAAAAATCGTGGTCCTGTGGAAATCTAATCTTTCCATTTCATGGAAAACCCAGCTTTTTTCAACCAGCCTCCATGTGGGGGCGGGTATCATTTTGCTTGTTGCACCATGGGAACCTGGTAACTCGATGATTTGGCTTCCATTATTGGTTATCTTAGTGGCGAGCTGGGCAAAAAGTCAAAAGAACATTAGCAAAGTGAAAGGCGTTGCTGTACTGGTGAATGGCAATAAGCTTCAATGGAAAAAGAATGAGTGGGAAATAATCAAAGCACCATGGTGTAGCCGTTGTGGTATTTTATTGACGCTTAAGGCACTGCAAGGAAAGCCACAGAAGCTGCGTTTGTGGGTGGCGAAAGATTCAGTGTCCGAAGAAAATTGGCGTAACCTCAATCAATTATTACTGCAATATCCCGACATTTGATATTGCAGTTTATTGCGCTTCATCTCTAAAGAGCAGCTTCAATTTCTTGTAGGATCTGCTCACACCATTGGGCGATTCTCTCGTCCGTTTGTTCAAATTGGTTCACATCATCGAGTGCGAGACCAACAAACATTTTACCGTCTTCAGTCAGTGGTTTGGGGCTTTCAAATTCATAACCTTCAGTAGACCAAAAACCAATAAATTGTGCGCCAGTCGGTTTTAGTTGGTGATAGAGCATACCTAATGCATCTAAAAACCATTCGCTATAGTCAACTTGGTCACCCATGCCATACATGGCGACCATTTTGTCGACAAGGTTAAGTTTGGGAAGCGCCTCCCAAATTTCCAGCCAGTCTTCCTGAATTTCACCAAAATCCCACGTAGGAATTCCCAAAATAAGAACATCGTACTGCTCCATTAATTCTGGCGGTGTATCGTTGACGTTATGGAGCGTGATGAAATCATCACCTAGGATGTCGCGTATTTTCTCCGCAACCATTTCGGTGTAGCAGGTACTTGAGCCGTAAAAAAGACCTATTTTCATATATATTCTTACTATATCCAGCGCTGGTTTTTATCACGAGGGACGTATTGTAACAGATGGTGCTACAATCAGGCATAATAGATTGCATGGTAATAATAAAGAGGCATAGGATCTAGCGTGGAAAGTAAACAACTAAATCCATTAATTGAACAGTTTCTTGATACAATTTGGTTGGAGCAAGATCTTGCTGAAAACACCTTGGCATCTTATCGTAATGACCTCCAATCATTAGATCGGTGGCTGGATAAGCAGCAGCTACATTTAGAAACCGTTCAATCTATTGATTTGCAATCTTTTCTAGCAGAGCGTATTGACGGTGGATATAAAGCTGCAAGTTCGGCGCGTTTGTTAAGTTCGATACGCAGGCTATTTCAATATTTTTATCGTGAAAAAATTAGGTCAGATGACCCTTCAGCGGTAATTGCAGCACCTAAAATTCCGCAACGATTGCCAAAAGATTTGAGTGAAAAACAAGTCGAAGATTTACTCAATGCGCCTGCAACTGAGGACTCGCTCGAATTACGAGACAAAGCGATGTTAGAAGTGTTATATGCCTGTGGCTTACGCGTCTCTGAGCTGACGGGATTGACCTTCTCGGATATCAGTTTACGGCAAGGGGTTGTGCGTGTTGTGGGGAAAGGTGACAAAGAGCGTTTGATCCCTCTGGGAGAAGAGGCGATTTATTGGCTGGAAAAATACATTGCAGAAGGGCGCCCTGACTTATTGAATGGAAAGACCAGCGACGTGCTTTTTCCAAGTAAACGCGGTACAAAGATGACCCGCCAGACATTTTGGCACCGAATAAAATATTACGCCGTTTTGGCAAATATTGATGGGGAAGCATTATCGCCTCATGTATTAAGGCATGCATTCGCAACCCATTTATTGAATCACGGCGCAGACTTACGCGTCGTACAGATGCTATTAGGTCATAGTGACCTATCAACAACCCAAATTTACACACATGTTGCCACTGAGCGACTACGTGCTTTACATGAGCAGCATCATCCTCGAGGGTGATGGGTGAAAAGGATAAATATGAAACGCAAATTACTTGTTTTAGGCGCCTGCATCGCGTCATTAACGGCATCTGTTTATGCAGCAACAGAAGAGAAGCTGATTATTGAAAAACTTGCACATTATAATATGCAAGTAGAGTCTATTAAGCCTTCCCCAATTGTGGGTTTAAATACGGTAGAAACGGATAACGGCGTTATCTATGTGACTGATGATGGTAAATATTTATTGCAAGGTCCTATTTATGATCTGAGTGGCAAAGTCCCTGTAAATATCAGTAACCAACCATTATTGAAGAAGGTAGAAGCGCTAAAAAATGAAATGATCATTTTCAAAGCGCCTAATGAAAAATATGTGGTGACCGTCTTTACGGACATCAGTTGTGGCTACTGCAAAAAGTTACATGAAACCGTAGGCGAGTTAAACAGTAAAGGAGTTACCGTTCGTTATTTAGCATTCCCACGCCAAGGACTGAAGAGTGATACGGCGAAACAAATGGCATCCATTTGGTGCAATGGTTTACCTCAAGATGCGTTAACGAAAGCATTTAAAGGTGATGAGGTTGCCATGATTGATGACTGTAAAATTGATTTAGGTAATCATTTAAAATTAGGTCAATTATTTAAAGTAACAGGCACGCCAGCGATTATTTTGCCAAGCGGACAAGTGCTACCTGGCTTTTTAAAACCGGATGAATTACTCCAATTACTTGAACAGAAATAATCATTATTGTGAATGTTGAAACTTTTTTACGTCAAAGAGAATTAACGGGTGATGCTGCCGCATTACCCAATATTCCTGAGCTTTTGCAGCGTATTTATGCCTCTCGAGGGATCACTGATATCGCCCAATTAGAGCGAAAAGCCTCTAATTTACTCGATTATCGCTCATTATCAGGGGTTGAGAATGCATTAACGCTGCTCTATGTCGCACTGGTGGAGCATCAAAAAATTACCATTGTAGGGGATTTTGATGCTGATGGCGCAACCAGCACTGCATTGGCTATTCGTGCACTGAAAGCCATGGGGTATGTGAATTTAAATTATATCGTTCCTAACCGTTTTGAAAATGGTTATGGTTTGACGCCGCTAGTGGTGGATGAAGCCTATAAGCAGGGAACTGACCTGATTATTACCGTAGATAACGGTATTTCTTCTCATGATGGGGTCGATGCTGCTCATCAATATGGGATGAAGGTGATTATTACAGATCACCATTTGCCGGGTGAAATCCTACCAACAGCTGATGCTATCATCAATCCAAACCTGAGTGACTGCCAATTCGCATCAAAATCATTGGCGGGTGTTGGGGTTACGTTTTATTTAATGTCAGCATTAAGGGCGCACTTACGCCAACAGCAATGGTTTGAAAAGCAAGGGATCAGTGAACCTAATTTAGCGGAATATCTCGATTTAGTTGCACTTGGCACGGTCGCTGATGTGGTGCCATTAGATACCAATAACCGTATTTTAGTGCATCAAGGGTTAAATCGCGTAAGAGCAGGACGTTGCTGCGCGGGAATCAAAGCGTTAATTGAGGTATCCAAGCGAGATGCGTCTCGTCTTGTCGCGAACGATTTTGGCTTTGCATTAGGTCCTCGGTTAAATGCGGCTGGACGGCTCGATGATATGTCGGTGAGTATTGAATTGCTACTCACGGATGATATGGCACATGCGCGTGAGCTAGCTAATGAGCTTGATGGTTTGAACCAAACTCGTCGAGAAATCGAAGCAGGCATGCAGCAAGAAGCTTTGGTGTTATTTAATAAAATCGAATATAGCGACAATCAATTACCCAATGGGCTAGCTTTGTACCATCCTGAATGGCATCAAGGGGTTGTTGGGATTTTAGCATCGCGAATTAAAGAGCAGTTTCACCGTCCTGTCATCGCTTTTGCACCCGCCGGTGATGGGTTATTAAAAGGCTCTGGTCGCTCGGTTCAAGGTGTACATATGCGTGATGCGCTTGAACGTTTGAACACGCTGCAACCAGGGTTAATGCAAAAGTTTGGTGGACATGCCATGGCGGCTGGCTTGTCTCTTGAAGAGAGTAAATTTGACGCCTTCAAATACCACTTTGAGACGTTAATGGGGGAGCTTATTCAGCCTGAACTGTTATCGGGTGTGATCTGGAGTGACGGTGAGCTATTGCGTAATCAGCTGTCATTAGAAACAGCAGAATTACTGCGTGAAAGTGGTCCTTGGGGACAGGCTTTCCCTGAACCGGTATTTGATGGACATTTCCAGTTATTACAACAAAAGTTAGTGGGTGAAAAACATTTGAAATTGATGTTGGAGCCCGTTAATGGTGGACCCATGCTCGATGGTATCATGTTTAATATTGATGTTCGCCGATGGCCAGACAACAGTGTGAAAAAAGCTAAAATCGCATTTAAGCTGGATGTAAACGAATTTCGCGGCAATAAAAATGTGCAATTGATGATTGAGCATATTTGGCCGGATTAAACTGACGATACAATTCGTACAGAAATAGGGGAGTGATGCCCTATAAACCTGACAGGAATTCCGTTATACTAAACGGTTCGTGAATGGAAATATTTATCTTTATTGATCAACTATAAGATAGTGAAAATGACGTTTGAAATAAACCCAGTAAAAAGCAAGATTCAGGACCTGTCTGAACGGACAATGGTTCTGAGGGGGTATCTTTGACTATGATGCCAAGAAAGAACGCTTAGAAGAAGTGAACGCAGAACTTGAGCAACCGGATGTCTGGAATGAACCAGAACGAGCTCAAGCGCTTGGTAAAGAACGCTCTTCCCTTGAGGCAATTGTTGAGACTATTGACCAACTGACCCAAGGTATCGAAGACGTAGAAGGTTTATTGGAATTAGCGGTAGAAGCTGATGACGAAGAAACGTTCAACGAAGCGGGTGCCGAGTTAGACGCACTGCAAGGCAAGTTAGAACAACTGGAATTCCGTCGTATGTTTTCCGGCGAGTATGATAGTGCTGACTGCTACATTGACTTACAAGCAGGTTCTGGTGGTACTGAAGCGCAAGATTGGGCAAGTATGCTCATGCGTATGTACTTGCGTTGGGCCGAGTCAAAAGGCTTCAAAACAGAAATTATTGAAGAGTCCGATGGTGATGTGGCAGGTTTAAAATCTGCGACAATTAAAATCATCGGAGACTATGCCTATGGTTGGTTAAGAACAGAAACGGGTGTTCACCGTTTGGTTCGTAAGAGCCCATTTGATTCTGGCGGCCGTCGTCATACCTCATTTAGCTCAGCGTTTATCTATCCTGAAGTTGATGATGATATTGATATCGAAATTAACCCTGCTGATTTGCGTATCGACGTATACCGCGCCTCTGGAGCTGGTGGTCAGCACGTTAACAAAACTGAGTCAGCGGTGCGTATTACCCATATACCGACCAACATAGTGACTCAGTGTCAAAACGACCGTTCGCAACATAAAAATAAAGATCAAGCCATGCGCCAGTTAAAAGCGAAGTTGTACGAACTGGAAATGCAGAAGAAGAACGCAGATAAGCAAGCGATGGAAGAGAATAAATCGGACATTGGCTGGGGAAGCCAAATTCGTTCTTACGTCCTTGATGATGCGCGAATTAAAGATTTACGTACTGGTGTGGAAACGCGTAACACGCAAGCCGTGCTGGATGGTGATTTGGATAAATTCATTGAAGCTAGTTTAAAAGCTGGCCTGTGAGGAAAAAATGTCTCAAGAGCAACAGGGTGCAGAACACGCTCCCGATTTAAATAACGAACTCAAAGCCCGTAAAGAAAAACTGGTTGCGTTACGCGAACAGGGTATTCCGTTCCCAAATGATTTCCGCCGTGAAAATGTGTCCGATAAGCTTCACGCTGAATTTGGTGAAAAAACAGCAGAAGAGTTAGAAGATCTGAATGTTGAAGTGACTATCGCGGGTCGTATGATGACTCGCCGTATCATGGGTAAAGCATCATTCGCAACATTGCAAGATGTTGGTGGTCGTATTCAGATTTACGTTTCCCGCGATGATCTGCCAGAAGGTATTTATAACGAGCAGTTCAAAAAATGGGACTTAGGTGACATTCTGGGTGCTAAGGGTCGTTTATTTAAAACTAAAACGGGCGAATTGACTGTTCATTGTCATGAAGTTCGCTTGTTAACCAAAGCTCTGCGTCCATTACCAGACAAGTTCCACGGTTTATCAGACCAAGAAACACGTTATCGTCAACGTTACCTTGATTTAATTGCTAACGATGAATCTCGTAACACTTTCATCATCCGTTCTAAGATTTTAGCGGAAGTTCGTAATTTCATGGTCGATCATGGCTTTATGGAAGTTGAAACTCCAATGATGCAAGTCATCCCTGGTGGGGCTTCTGCGCGTCCATTCGTCACACACCATAATGCGTTAGATATCGATATGTATCTGCGTATTGCGCCAGAACTGTATCTGAAGCGTTTAGTTGTGGGTGGTTTTGAACGTGTGTTCGAAATTAACCGTAACTTCCGTAATGAAGGTTTATCTCCACGCCATAACCCAGAATTCACAATGATGGAACTGTACATGGCGTATGCGGATTACCGTGACTTAATCGTTCTGACTGAAGACTTATTCCGTATCTTAACGCAGAAAGTGTTAGGGAATACGGTTGTGAAGTATGGTGAGCAAGAATTTGATTTTGGTAAGCCATTTACCAAAATGACGATGAAAGAAGCTATCTGCAAATACCGTCCAGAAACCAATGTTGCGGATTTGGATGACATGGACAAAGCGGTTGCGATTGCTCAGTCTCTTGGCATTAAGATTGAGAAGAGCTGGGGCTTAGGTCGTATTCAGTGTGAAATTTTCGAGGAAGTTGCGGAAAGCCACTTAATTCAGCCAACATTTATTACTGAATATCCAGCTGAAGTTTCACCATTAGCTCGCCGTAACGATGAAAATCCGTTCATTACAGATCGTTTTGAATTCTTCATCGGTGGTCGTGAAATCGGTAATGGTTTCTCTGAGTTAAATGATGCGGAAGACCAAGCTGAGCGCTTTGCTGAGCAAGTTCGCCAGAAAGATGAAGGCGATGATGAAGCGATGTTCTATGATGAAGACTACGTCACCGCATTAGAGCACGGTTTACCGCCAACAGCAGGTTTAGGTATTGGTATTGACCGTATGGTCATGTTATTTACCAATAGCCATACTATCCGCGATGTAATCTTATTCCCTGCATTACGTCCTAGCAAAGCTTAAATTTTGCTTTTCATGCCCAGTAAATTGCTGGGCATGAACCTCTCAATACGTTGTCACCGTTCTATTTAATTAACCTATGTGAACTTACAATTAATTTGTCGTATTTTTCTTTTATAGCAAATAAAAGCTGAGTTATATCACGTTGTGCGTTAATTGAATGCCTGTATCTTTTAAGATAACTGCTATTCTTCGCTGGTTTTAATAAATGTAGAGTATTGTTTCATTAATACTTATTTTTATCATCAAGGTGAGCGTTAGCACTTTTTTGTTTTTCAGATTAAGAGAATTTAAGTCTTTTAATGAGTAAATCTACTTGATTGTAATTGATTGATTTTGATATGACATTGCTAATTAGGTTTACTTGATAAAACACGTGTAGATAACTGGATAGATAAAGTAAATAGGCATTACTCATTTTAAGTTATTACTAATGAGATGTGTTTTTGGTGTTAATAAATGGAGATAAACAACCAATAAATAGGAATACAGGATATCTTATTTAGAGTAGCGATGAGTATTATTGTCGTTAAAATAACGACACCGCAGCGTGGAATTATATTAGTGAAAAATAAAAATGCATTATATTTATGAGAAGACTCTATTTCTCTATTCGACTATATAGAAAATAAGAAGTTTTTAGCTTACACTAGGTTTCTAGGACATCATAATAATAGCGAAGAAAAGTACTGGTAAGGTAAATATATGTTTTTAAAAAATAAATTTTATGTCGCATCTTTGCTTGCGGTAACCACAGTTTTACTTTCTGGCTGTGTTTCTGGTCCAAACGCGCAAAATACGGCATCAGCTGATTCTCAACTAGCTACAGCATCAACGAAAAGTTCACAAAGCGGTAAGGTCGATAATTCTTACCCTGAATCACAAAATGTTTTAAATAATGCTTTAGATCGCTCGCCAAATAGTGCTGAGCAATCGGGCGTTGCTCCACTTAATACCTGTATTAAAGAACTCAGTTCATTGAAAACATTATCACCAGAAAATTACAATCGTCTGGTTGGTTCATTTAAGGAAGTGAGTGAAATCAATCAGTTGTATAAGCAAATCGAAGCAACTGCTAGCCCAGATACGATTGAACTATTGCAAATGGCAATTGAGTCTAAAACAAAAGTACTTTGTGCTAAGGTGCGTTACAACGCAGTGCTGTCAACGGAATCAACTTTGCAGAAAATTAATGGATTATGAGACTTAACCTAAGGCTTTGTGTCTCTCTGGCACTCTTCTCGACATGTTTTTCATCGGCATCCTATGCGGATCGTTTTAACAATGTCATCGATGACTTTGATACTTACCTTCAATCTGAAAATGAAGGTCAAAAGCCAAAGCCACGTCCTATCGAAGTGCCACTGAGTGTTAAATCACAAGCCCAGGGTTATGATGTTTTATCCACACTTTCGCCAGTTCCACTGCCGAAAGAAAACCGCCAAGTCAAGACGGTTAATGCAAGGAATACTAAAGAGAAAAAGGCCACTCAGCACGTATCGAATACGGTGACGGTGTCTCATTCTCAAAACACTACAGCGCCAGTAACCGCCACGGTACAAACGCAGGTCGAGCCTAAAACACAACCACAAGTAACAGAGCCGGTGACTCCTCCTGTTACAGAGGTTTGTGTGTTACCAACTGAGCCTTCATCTTACCAGCCGACATCTTCATACTTACTGCAAAGTAATCAATGGAACCCTAAGTATTTGGCGAAAGATTTTGCCAAATACCAAGTTATTATTGATCCTCTTGGTCTGTATTCTTCTGATTTCACGAAGAAAGCAGGGGCAGATAATGCTGCCTATTTAGCTCAGTTGGCAAACTTAATTGAGCAGCAACAATTAAAAAGCCTTTATCGCCTTGGCATTGCGCAAGGTGTGGGTGAGTTAATTGCGTACAATAAGCTTTTAACGGATGGTCAGCTAGTCAATAAGCTTACCAACTACAATAAAAGTATTGCTGAGCTAAATCGTATTATTGCTGAAAAACAATCTACGATTAATCAACTTAGCGAAGAAATTACAGCCAACAAGCTGAAAATTGATCAGTTACAAAATGTTGTGAAGTCGGTTGATAATAAAGTTGTTATCGATGAACTTAACAATGAGTTAACGAAATCGAAGGGGGCTGTTGCTGAAAAACAAGCCAGTTTGGAAGCGCTCGCCAAACAGAATGATCAGTCTTTAGAAACCATCAAAAAGTTGGAAAAACAACTTAATGATGGTTTGGTTAATGTTGCGAATACGAAAAAACAACTCACCGACAAAGATAAGCAAGTTACTGATGCTCACCAACGTATTGATCAGTTAACGGCAGAGATTGCGAAACTGCAATCTGACGCTAAACAGCAATTGGAATCGTCCGGTAATACGGATGAACAATTGAAAACGTTGAGCGCCAATTTATTAACGCAAGAAACATTACTGAAGCAGCGCGAAGATGAACTCAAACAAGTTCAATCGCAGAAAAATGATGCCAATCAGCGCTGAAACAGCAGCAGGATGCGATTAAACAGCTCGAGCAACAAAATCAGCAACTTGCTGAGCAAATGAAGCAGCAGCTCACTGACAAAGATAAGCAAGTTACTGATGCTCACCAACGTATTGATCAGTTAACGGCAGAGATTGCGAAACTGCAATCTGACGCCAAACAGCAATTGCAATCGTCCGGTAATACGGATGAGCAATTGAAAACGTTGAGCGCCAATTTATTAACGCAAGAAACATTACTGAAGCAGCGTGAAGATGAACTCAAACAAGTTCAATCGCAGAAAAATGATGTCCAATCAGCGCTGAAACAGCAGCAGGATGCAGTTAAACAGCTTGAGCAACAAAATCAGCAACTTGCTGAAAAATCAAAACAAAATGAAAAAATTCAAGTTGTTTTAGCTGAACAAACGGCTCAATTGGTCCAAAAAAATGCATTAGAAGTTGAGCTTGCTAATGCGAAAAAACAACAGCTTACTCAGCAAAATGCCCATGAAAAAATAGCTAAGCAGCTTACTGATAGCCAAAATCAGTATGCTCAGTTACAAGCTCAATTAGCAACAAATGAGCAAGGTTATGCAGAGGCCAAAAAACAACTGGCGCAAGCTAATGCTGAAGTGCAAAAACTGCGTACAGAATTAGAGAAACAGACTGAGCTTGCTGGAAAGGCGACTGATCAGCAAGTGAAAGAACTCACTACTGAGTTAAATCAACAAATTACGTTACTCAAAGCGAGAGAAGAGACGTTAACGAAATTAGATTTAGAAAATAAAAATGTCCAAAATTCGTTGAAAGCCCAGCTATCTGATAAACAACAGTTAGAATCTCAAAATGCGTTGTTAGCCTCACAAGCAAAAGAAAAAGAAATTCAAATTGCTAAGCTTGAGAAAGACATTGCGAGTCGCAATCAACAGCAATCAGATCTTGAGCAGAAATTGTTAGATGTTAATAAGCAACTGAATGTGCTGAAGTTAGAAGCTGAAAAATTTACGGCAGAGAATGTTGCTAAAAAAGATCAGGAATTACTTCAGCTTAAAAAGCAGCTGGATGAAAAAACAGCGGCGGATAGCCAATCTAGACAGGAGCTGGCGAGCGTTCAAGAAAATCTGAAAAAAGCAAAAGATGAGCTGGCATCACTGAAAGCATTTTCAACCGACGATGGATTAAAGTTGCAGATTAGAGATCTTAATCAGCGTGTCACTCAGTTACGTGAAGAGAATGATGCTTTAAGGGCGAATAAAAAAACGTAGCAGGTAAGGCTCCAAATATTATTCAAATTCCACCGGCAGATAATACGACGATTGCTAAAGAAAATGCGAAGCGCAATCAAAAGATTTTAGAAGATATAAAACAACAGAAATACAGTAAGTTAGATAATTTCACTTACTATAAAGTTTTACAAAAAGGTACGCCAATTACAGATGTGCAAGATAAAAAAATCACGCTGATCATGCGTGAGCAACTAACAGATGGCAAAGTGACTGTCATGCACACGGAAAAAAATCCGATGGTATTGCCTTATAATCAATTGCCTCCACCAATGAACTCTTTTGTCGAAAAAGTGGGTGTTGGGGGAATGGTTAAAATTTATATTGAACCTGAAGGTGGTTATGGCCCTGAGGGGATTCCTGGTGAAGTGCCACCAAATTCAATGTCAATTATTGATTTAAAAGTCATTCAAGCAAACTAGTTGATTGGTACATTTAACTAATGTGAAGGGGCTTACTAGAGATAGTAGGCTCTTTTTTATTTTAAGCGGTGTGATTGATAATGAGGTTGCCTTTCTGTCAGTGTAGCTAAGACATTAATCCTATACTGACAGGGCATATAACGTGAGGGAAGTGCTTAGGCGGCTTTACGCGACCTGCTAGGGGTATAACCAAAGCGCTTATGGTAGCTTTGCGTAAAGTAAGACTGACTTGAAAATCCGGCTTCCATTGAAACTTCCACAATACTCATCGAGGTATTTATTAATAACTGATGCGCATACATAATACGTTTTTCGCTGATCCAAGAACGTGGTGATGTTGCGTAGACCGTGTGAAATAGCTCTTTGAACGTGGTTAATCCCATACCGAAGGTTCGAGCAAACTCATTGAGTTTCCATTCTTTTAAATAATTATTTTCCATGAAGGTTTGTAAGCGTTCAGCTTGACGGTTACTGAGTTGTCGAAAATTAGACAACAATGCCGCTCCTTGCTCACTGTAAGATAACAATAAAAGTAACTCATTGATTCTCAGCTTAAGGATCATCTCCGGATACTGAGTCTGAATAAAAGACTCCAAGCTATTCTTTAACTCTTTGATTAATGGACTTATTGTAAATTTGATAATGTCATTAGCTGAGTTTTCAGTGCGCTCAATCTCGCTTAGCTGAGAACCGTATTGAGATAAGTATTCACGTAAAAATTTATCATCCAATGAGATCCATAAAAATTCACCATCTAACGTGTTATTTTCGGTCTTAAAAGAATACGAGCCTTGTTTATGATATAAAATGTCCCCTTCATGCAAGCTTTCATTTGCTGCTGGGGTTTCTAACAAAATAGACCCTTTTTCTATAATGATAAGGCCTTTAGAGGTTAAATCGAGTATCGCATGGGGGTTACTTTTATCTATGCGTACTTTTTTTATCACCTGATGGCTTAATTTACTGTTCATGGTAGCACCTTTATTAAAATTAGCTCTTTAAGTGATAGTGGAAATTAAATATCAAAATTTCACTCTCGGTTGATATAAAAAATCACTATGACCTTGATGATTGAAATTATATGAGCTGTTTTTTTATATGTCATATCGTAAATGAAAGTATTAATAAATATTTCAAAATATGGTTTTTGCGAACTATTTAAGGCAATTGTTCGTATATTTCGAGTGACCTATTTGGTACACCTTTCATTTATTCTAAGGATTACCGGTAAATCAAGATTAAAATGCTAGTTTTATTGTTTTTTCTGGTTTTATATATTTTATGTTTTTTTACTCTTTTTTGTGGTTTTTTTACCTTTTAAAGATAAGTAGTCGTTATTTGTGTTTTATCACAAATAATAGCCATGTAAATTATTAGGTATATACTCGTTAAAAACATCAATAATAAATTTTTCTTATGTATTAATTTGTTAATTACATCATCAATTAGATTAATGAATCATATTGATTTATTTTAATTATCAAAAAGGTCTATTTAAGCTAAATATTGAAATTTAAATCTCATTTTTGACATTTATTGGTTTGGGTGATGTTTTTTGCTTCTTATATAAGCATGGATTTTGGTTATTAATTATAGTTGGTTACTAATTTTTATATGAGCGTCATTTTTTGAAGCAAGCTTATTTATGATAAATCTGAGTAAATCTATTGGATTAACTGGAAATTATGGCATCCACCGTCAGCAGCTAAAAAAAGTGATAAAAAACTAATAAGATAGTGAAAGCAAGCAATGGGTGTTCATGAGTAGCGAGTTGTTAAATATATTTAACATTTTTACAGGCAAACTGTCTGTTGTTGCTCCTCCACTCGATGATATCGAATTGGTGGAATATTCTGCGGATAAGTCTATTTATCTAATTTTGATGTTGCTCGATTGCGAGGGGGGAGTTCAGGGACGGGTTTTCTGTCATCAATAAGGTGACGGATTGCCAAAATAGGGTGGGAATATAGCATTTTTGGGCCAGCCCAGCGCATAATTATTTTCATTTGTTCGCGTTGTTTTGGCTGATAGCAATGTATTGGGCATTGTTTACAAGCAGGCTTGGCTTCTCCATAGCGACATTTTTCTAGGCGTTTAACCGCATAGGAAAAAAGAGTTTGATAATACTCAGGGTTGTCGTCAGGCGCAGGATGCGACTTTTCATAGATTTTTATCATTTTTTCTATTGTGACAATTTCTCGAGATATTCTTTTTCCCACCGTAATAATCCTCGCCGTATAAAGATACATTTAATATATATCTTTTATTGCTCTATTTATAGGTGGTTAAATCAATAGAAATCTTGTTTTGAGGCGTACTCGCAAAAATGGCATAAGAGCCATTTCTTATGCCATTAACATTGTATTAGATTTTATATGCCAATTCCGCTTGATAAAGCCAGCCTAGCAATTGAGTGAAGGCATCTTACCGACTAGTTTGCATTATTCTTTGCATTTCATCTTTTAGATGTAGTTTTTCTTTTTTAAGTTTGGCGACTTGTTCGTTATAGCCAGCACCTGAAGGTCCTTCAAGCTTGCTAATTTCTTTATTCAATTGATGATGCTTCTCATAGAGAGACTGAAAGCGGGGATGTGTGGCAATTAATTGTGAAACTAAATCTTGATCAGCAGATAACATACTACCTCCTCAGAATGAATTAAGCCTCACTTTCAGTATAATCATTGATTGTTTTATGTACATCTTTATGGCGGGAATTTACATAATTTTTATTAATTTTATGATCCTTATACTAAAATTAAGTAATATCACTAAAGGATTAATAAGTTATCTATATTTTTGTAATTAAGAATCATCTATAGTGATTAAAGTGGCTGAATTGACCTACTATGTATAAAAGTCTAGTTTTTAATGTTGTTATTTTTTTACGAATAGGAATTTTATGATGAAAAAAGCGATTTTGTCTGTAATGGCTGCGGTGGCAGTTTCTTCTTGTGCAATGGCGACTGAAGATTTAGGAAAGATCGCTCCTTATCCAAAAGCAGAATCTGGTATGACTCGTCATGTTATTCAACTGGATACTAAGCAAAATGAATACGACTATATGGTTGAGTTAGTTATCGGTAAAACCATCAAAGCTGATTGTAACCGTCAATGGTTTATGGGTGATTTAGAAGAAAAAACCTTAGATGGATGGGGTTATAACTATTACAAATTAGAAGAAGTAAAAGGACCTGCTTCAACAATGATGGCTTGTACTGAGCCTGCAAAAGATCGTTTTATTACTACCCAGTTAGGGGATGACGCATTTGTACGCTATAACAGTAAGTTACCAATTGTTGTTTATGCGCCAAAAGATATGGATGTGAAGTACCGTATTTGGTCTACAGACGATAAATTAATGAACTCGATTAAGAAGTAATGCATTTAATGCCGCATCACCGTTTGATTCTATGATGCGGCATTTTTATTTTAAGCTTGCCTAATTAGCGAACGACAAACACCGATGTTTGAGCATGACGCACAATAGCAGATGCGGTTGAACCTAATAAATAAGTCGATGTACTTGGATGGTGAGAGCCGACAACAATGAGATCGGCATTAATTGTTTTTGCGTAGTCTAGAATTTCATCCTTGGCTGAACCAATACTGACCTGACAGGTAATCTGAGAGCTTGGAATTTTAACATCTCGGATCACTTCTTCTAATGCCCGCATTGCCAGTGATGCTCGTTCTGCTGAATTCCTATGGCTTTCAGGCAGGATAGCCACTTCAATACCAAAAAACAGTTCGACACTCGGGATCACGGAAAAAAAGTGAATCTCAGGCTTACCGAGTGTTGCGAGATCTTCCACATGTTTGATGATGTTTAAGTTTAAATCATCTTCTAACAGATCAATAGGAACCAATATTTTTTTATACATAGCCACCTCTTCATTTGTTATTTTAATTTGATTATATACCTATCATTTTATAAGTCATATGGCGCTGATGATTTTGTGATATTGGATTCATGTTGCAATGCCTATCTAATAAAGATAAATCTCCTCTATATATGGAATAGAGGCTATGCTGATAAATGATTTTTCTTTCTTTATTTATAGTTCCAATCTGAACAAGGATAGAAAAATAAAGAATAACCATTCTCAGTCAATGTAATCAATTGTTTACAATTTATTGTGGGACATTTAACAAATAATATGAGAGTATATTCGAAATTAATTAAGTCATTGAAAATCAACTATATTTAAATGATAATTGTTTTGTTTTTCATTAAGAAAATAACCTATGCATAAACATGAAATCCCAACTTCAACGAAGAAAGAATTCGCATTACAGCAAGAAAAGTTTAAGGCGGCGAAAAAGAGTACTCTGATTAGTGTTGCTGTTAATACTCTTTTGTCTATTTGGCAAATCATTGTTGGTGTATTTTCACATTCATCAGGTTTGATTGCTGATGGTATTCATACACTTTCGGATTTAATTGCTGACTTTGTTGTTCTTATTGCGAATAAGAAAAGCCATAAAAAGCCTGATGCAGATCACCCTTATGGGCATTTTCGTTATGAAAATGGAGCATCACTTATTTTAGGTATTATTTTACTGATAGTCGGTGTTGGTATGGGCTGGTCAGCTGTAGAGAAAATGATTAATCCTGCTCTGATACCTGAAGTTCATTCAATGGCTCTGGTTGCGGCATTGACGGCTTTGGTTGCTAAAGAAGGTCTGTTTCGCTATATGCTGCATGTGGCGAATAAAGTTAACTCAAGCATGTTAGTTGCGAATGCTTGGCATGCCCGCTCTGATGCGGCATCTTCATTAGTCGTCGCTATCGGTATTATTGGTAGTTTATGTGGCATTCGTATTCTTGACCCGATTGCAGCGTTAATTGTGGGGACGTTCGTTTTCCGTATGGGGTTTAAATTTACCTATCAATCCATGCAAGATTTAATGGATAAAGGTGCGGATGACGAAACGTTAGCGCAAATCAGTGATGTGCTAAAAGGAATCCCTGATGTTAAAGGTTTTCATGATTTAAAAACGCGTAAATCTGGCGATTTTTTTCTTGTGGATATCCATTTAGAATTAGATGGTCAAATGACAATTTTGGAAGGACATGATATTGCAGTGAATGTCCGAGAGCAATTAATGAAAAATCCTCAAATATTGGATGTTATGACTCACTTAGACCCTTATGACAAAGATTGCTTGCACTAATTCCTATTTGGTTATTGGGTAATTATGAGAAGGCTGACGTATTATACGCTCAGCTTTTTTCTTTTTACGTTATCGTGAATTCGTTTTATTATTGTTAAATAATGTCAGGCGACACGATAAGTGGAAATATAAGGAACACTCAGGAAAAATGCAGTTTACCAAGCAACAACGTCATACTCTGCGCACACCAAAGGTCGTTGCACTCACAAATAAACAGGGAATGAAAATTATTTTGAGTAGTTTGGGTGCAAGTTGGGTTAGCTGTATATTGCCGTTAGCAAGTGGTAAACGCGATATTATTTTAGGCTCACCAAATATGGCGGCTCAAATGGAGCAACGCGTCTATTTTGGTGCAACCGTGGGACGGGTTGCAAATCGCATTGCGAATTCCACTTTTGAGCTTGATGGGCATACCTATCAACTGACGCATAATCAAGGCGCTCATTGCCAGCATGGTGGGCGAGACAATTTTAGTTATCGGGTATGGGCGATTACTCAACCAGACCAGCAGCAAGCCATTTTTACGCTGGTGTCATCGGATGGGGATCAAGGTTTTCCGGGCGAATTAAAAGTTGAAGTACATTATGAACTGACAGATGATAATCAAGTTGTTATCAGCTACCGTTATCAATGTGATCAGGATTGTCCGGTCAATCTGACTAACTACACCTATTTTAATCTTGCGGGTGAAGACTCAGACCGAACTGCATTTGAGCATGACCTCCAAATGCACGCGCCATACTTCTTACCACAAAATCATGAAGGGCTCCCTACGGGGGAGTGGCGTGAAGTCACGGATACCTATTTTGATTTTCGACAAAGCAAACGTATTGGTCGTGATTATCTACAAGATGAAGACCAGCAAGCCGTGGGTGGGTATGACCACACATTTGTTTTTGACGGAGCGGTTACGGATGGACAACACATTGTCGCAACATTAGGCTCACCAAATGGGGATGTTCACATGCATATGATGAGCACTTCACCTGCAATTCATGTTTATACAGGTAACCACTTGGTTTCCGTTTTAGGAAAAAGCAAAACCTACACGCCTTTTTCAGGGGTCGTGTTAGCGACACAATATCCATTTGATGGTTTAGGGCATGCGGAAGCACATGAACCGCACGCAATTATTGCTAAGGCGAACCACATTTATACCAACCAAACTCGCTATCAATTTATTTTTTAGTATCATAGGCGAGGAGAGTTTTCTCTCCTATGATCTCTTTTATTTTATTCGGAATGTTAACTGTGACTTCATTTGCTGACTTAAATGCGCTTCCTGCGGAGCAACTCTCCAATCTGAATGAATTGGGCTTTATCACGATGACCCCAATTCAAGAAGCGGCATTACCCGCGATCCTTGCCGGCAAAGATGTCCGTGCACAAGCTAAAACTGGCAGCGGCAAAACGGCAGCTTTTGGCTTGGGATTATTACAACGTATTGATGCCAAAAATTTTAATACCCAATCCTTAGTTTTATGTCCGACCCGAGAATTGGCGGATCAAGTTGCGAATGAATTACGTCGTTTAGCGCGTTATATTCCTAATCTTAAAATTTTAACATTATGTGGCGGTGTGCCGTTTAGTGTACAACGTGATTCTTTGGTTCATGCCGCGCATATTTTGGTGGCAACACCGGGTCGTTTACTCGATCACCTACACAAAGAAACTGTGCAGTTAGACCATTTACAAACGCTGGTATTGGATGAAGCCGATCGTATGTTAGATATGGGGTTTGCTGATGATATCGATGCTGTAATTTCTTTTACGCCAGAAGATCGCCAAACACTCTTATTTTCAGCAACATGGCCGGACAGCATTGCGGCTATTAGCCAACGTATTCAGAAAAACCCACTGACCATTGAAATTAATTCAGTTAATGAATTGCCAGATGTGGAGCAGCAATTCTACGAAGTTGCTCGACATGACAAAATTGATTTATTGCAAAAACTCTTAAGCCGTGAACAACCCGCTTCTTGTGTGGTGTTTTGTAATACTAAAAAAGATTGCCAAGCCGTTTATGATGCCTTGATGGATAGCAATCAAAGCGTTTTAGTATTACATGGTGATATGGAGCAGCGCGATCGTGACCAAACGTTAGTGCGGTTTGCGAATGGGAGTAGCCGTGTTTTAGTCGCGACTGACGTAGCATCCCGCGGTTTGGATATCAAGGCGCTCGAAATGGTGATTAACTTTGAGCTTTCTTGGGATCCTGAAGTCCATGTGCATCGCATTGGACGTACTGCGCGGGCAGGAAAGAGCGGCTTAGCCATCAGTCTTTGCTCGCCAGAAGAAGCTCAGCGAGCCAATGTGCTTGAAGAGATGCTGAATATCAAGCTGAATTGGTTACCTGTACCGACAGGTTTACGAATTACCCCATTAGAAGCCGAAATGGTCACGTTATGCCTTGATGGTGGTAAAAAAGCGAAGATCCGCCCTGGAGATATCTTAGGGGCATTAACGGGCGAAGTTGGCTTACAAGGGGATGATATTGGCAAAATTGCGATTCACCCAATGCATGCCTACGTTGCGATTAAAAAATCAGTCGCGAATCAAGCATGGAAACAACTACAGCAAGGCAAAATTAAAGGAAAATCAGTAAGAGCCCGATTACTGAAATAATATTCTTCCCCGATATTTGAAGCCCTAGTTTTAATAACCTAAAACTAGGGCTTTTTTGTTTCTCTCAAGATGACACAGAGTAAAACGGTTGTTTACAGAAAAACGTTATGAATCGTGAAAACGTCTTTTTAAATCACAAATAAATCCAAATATTCATTCACTGGCATGTTCTCAAGCAACGGTTTATCTAATGACGCGGATAAAATTCGTCGTTGCTGAGCCTCAGGGAACTGGCGTGCTAAGTTAGTTCTGAACTTTTTAAGTAACAATGGCATGCCTTCTTGGCGACGACGTTTATGACCAACAGGGTATTCAATGACCACTTCATTTAAGGTTTGACCATCTTTTAATTTGATGGTGAGAGCATTGGTAATAGAGCGTTTTTCAGGATCATGATAATCCTGTGTAAACGCAGGGTCTTCGTGGCAATGCATTTTGGCTCGTAGTGCGTCAATGCGGCTGTCTTGAGCAATACTGTCCTCATAGTCAGATGCCGTAAGACGACCAAAAATAAGCGGGATCGCAACCATGTATTGAATGCAATGGTCGCGATCTGCTGGGTTTTGTAGAGGACCTTGTTTATCAATAATTCGAATGCAGGCTTCATGGGTACGAATTGCAATGGATTCGATATCATCGGCGCACTTACCGATTTCTTTCAGTTGGTTATGGAGTTGTAAAGCTGCTTCAACGGCGGTCTGTGCATGGAATTCAGCAGGGAAGGAAATTTTAAAGAGCACATTTTCCATGACGTAAGAGCCATAAGGTCGCTGAAATTTGAATGACTGCCCGCGGAATAAGGCGTCATAGAATCCCCATGTTTTCGCCGTTAAAGCCGTTGGGTAACCCATCTCACCTTTTTGAGCCATCAGTGCGAGTCTTACTGCACGGGACGTTGCATCACCTGCAGCCCATGATTTGCGGGAGCCTGTATTGGGTGTGTGGCGGTAGGTGCGTAAACTGTGCCCATCAACCCATGCGAGGGAAACCGCATTGAGGATTTGCTCACGAGATAGCCCAAGCATTTGTGCGACAACAGCTGTTGAGGCAACTTTGACCAAAATGACATGGTCAAGACCGACTTTGTTGAAGGCATTTTCTAGGGCGATGCAGCCTTGAATCTCATGGGCTTTGATCATGGCGGTAAGCACATCACGAATGACTAACGGTTTTTTGCCTTTAGCAATGTTTTCGCGAGAAAGCCAATCCGCAGTGGCTAAAATACCACCGAGGTTATCCGATGGGTGTCCCCATTCTGCGGCTAACCAAGTGTCGTTGAAATCTAACCAACGACATAGCGTACCAATATTGAATGCGCCTTGGACGGGATCTAATTGAAACTGCGTGCCAGGTACTTTGGTGCCATTCGGCACAATTGTACCTGGAATAATCGGACCTAATAACTTTTTACAAGCCGGGTATTCAAGGGATTCCATACCGCAGCCTAACGTATCAAGTAAGCAATAATAGGCGGTCTCGTAAGCTAATTTTGACGTGATGGGAAAATCGAGAACATAGTCGACGATATCCGTCATCACCGTATCAAATTGAACGTGTGGGGCTGTTTGGGATTGCGTTGTCATGGTTTTACCTTAATTAGCGCTGTTCAATAGGAACAAAAAGTTTATTTTCAGGACCCGTATAGTTAGCGGAAGGTCGAATAATTTTATTATCTTGGCGTTGTTCAATGATATGGGCTGACCAGCCCGCTATTCGGGCAATTGCAAATAGCGGGGTGTACATTGCAGTTGGCACGCCCATTAAGTGATAAACCACGGACGAGAACCAATCAAGATTTGGAAACATGCCTTTTTCACGTTTCATTACCGATTCGATATGATCTGCAATGGTATACAAATGTCGATTCATGCTTTGTTCAGACAGTTGTAGCGCCACTGATTTAATGATTGGATGGCGAGGATCTGCCAAGGTATAAACGGGGTGACCAAAGCCAATAATGACTTCTGAATTTTTGAGGCGAGCGACAATATCCTGCTCTGCATCTTCTATCGATGAGTAACGCTGCTGAATCTCGAGTGAAACTTCATTGGCTCCACCATGTTTGGGACCTCTTAAGGCTGCAATGGCACCAGTAATAGCAGAGTAAAAATCAGTCCCAGTTCCTGCAATAACGCGAGCGGCAAATGTTGAGGCATTGAATTCATGCTCAGCATATAAAATGGAGGCGATATGCATAAATTTTTCCCATTGTGCAGGCGGTTTTTTACCATGCAGCAAATGTAAAAAATGAGCGCCAATAGAATCATCGTCGGTCATGGTTTCAATACGTCGACCATGATGGCTAAAGTGATACCAATACAGCAAGATAGAGCCAAGAGACGCCAGTAAGCGGTCTGCAATATCTTTTGCTCCGGCAAGGGTATGAACCTCTTTTTCGGGGAGAACACAGCCCATCATTGACACTCCAGTGCGAATAACATCCATGGGGTGTGTATTGGCAGGAATGGATTCCAATGTTTGCTTCACATTGGTTGGCAAACCTCTTAAGGGCTTTAACTTCTCTTTATATGCCGCCAATTCAGTGCGATTTGGGAGCTTATCGTGGATAAGTAAGTAGGCCACTTCCTCATATTCGCATTGGGTCGCTAAATCGTGGATATCATAGCCACGGTAGTGGAGGTCATTACCATTACGACCGACGGTACAAAGCGCGGTATTCCCTGCTGTTACGCCTGATAAAGCAACGGATTTTTTAGGTTTGAAGCTTGGTGTTACAGCGCTGTTAAGTTGTTCATTCATCATGGATTCCTTGTAGGGGACAGAGACGACTACAACTTGCTCTATTCACGGTTTATTTGGTGATTAAAAAGGCTTAGCGTTTTTTATTTTGTGAAAATAACGCATCCAGTTTTTCTTCATATTGATAGTAATTGATGGATTTATAGAGCTCTTCACGGGTTTGCATTAATGGCACAACGCTTTTTTGCGTTCCTTCTTGGCGTAACGTGGTGTACACCTGTTCAGCCGCTTTATTCATGGCTCGAAAAGCGGAAAGTGGATACAGCGCGATGGCAATCCCGACGCTGCGAAGCTCATCAAGCGTAAATAGAGGTGTTTGACCAAATTCGGTTAAATTAGCCAATACAGGGACTTGTGTATGGCGAGTAAATTGTTGGTACATGCTTAACTCGGTGATGGCTTCAGGGAATAGCATATCTGCGCCTGCCTCGATGTAGGCGTTTGCTCTTTCTAGAGCGGCTTCGAGTCCTTCAACCGCGAGGGCATCAGTGCGTGCCATAATGACAAATTTCTCATCCACTCTGGCATCTACAGCAGCCTTAATGCGGTCAACCATTTCTTGTGTAGAAACAATCTCTTTATTCGGACGATGTCCGCAACGTTTAGCGCCTACTTGGTCTTCCAGATGCAGCCCTGCGGCTCCGGCTTTAGCCATGGATTTTACGGTACGCGCGACGTTAAATGCGGAGGGACCAAAACCAATATCGGCATCCACCATTAGCGGTAAATCACACACATCGGTGATACGACGAATATCAATGAGTACATCGTCAAGGGTAGAGATACCTAAGTCAGGAAGACCTAAAGAACCCGCAGCAACCCCCCCACCTGATAAGTAAATGGCTTTATAGCCCGCTTGTTGGGCAAGCAGTGCATGGTTTGCATTGATTGTGCCGACTAACTGAAGTGGAGACTCGTGGTTAATCGCCTCTCGAAATTTTTGACCTGCGGAATGGCTAGACATAAACACCTCATAATCTGTTAATTCTGTGTAAATGATCTTTGATAACTATAGTGAGATAGCAATTGATGTGCCAGTCTGCCCTGAAATACAAAAAATATTATTAATTGTTATATATCAATTAGATAAAAATAATCTGTTTTTATGTGATGAAAGAGTCACTATTGAGTGAATGAATTGGTGTATTTCATTGAAACACCATATTGTTACATGAAACAAAATTGAAACATCGTAAAGCGCAGTATTGCGGAGGAGAAAAATGGAAAAGCCGATTATTTGGACCGTCTCAGTATCTCGCCTTTATACGCTATTTCGTGATATTAGCCCCGAATTTAGCGCGCAAGCCGATATTACGGCACTTAATATCGGCTTTGATCAAGCTGTAGAAGAAGTGCGTCGCCGTCTAAAAGAGGGGCATTGTGATGCGATTATTAGTGCTGGATCTAATGGGGCTTACTTAAAAAGCCATATTTCTGTCCCAGTGATTATCGTTAACATTAATGGGTTTGATGTGATGCAAGCACTCGCTAAAGCACGAGAAATTAGCGATAAAATTGGGATCATTAGTTATCAAAAAATTATGCCTGCCTTAGAACAATTCCAAGAAAATTTTTGTTTGCAGATTGAGCAGCGAAGCTATGTGACGGCAGAAGATGCTCGAGCACAATTGAAGTCTTTGAAAGCGATGGGGATCCATGTTGTGGTGGGAGCCGGGCTTATCACTGATCTTGCCGAAGAAATGGGGATGACGGGTATTTTCGTCTATTCTACACAAACTATTCGGCAAGCCTTTTCTGATGCCATTGAACTTAGCCGAATGTCTCATCGACATGTACTTAACCAAGCAAATTATCCGCAGCTCAACATGGCAAAAGTTAGGCACACGATTAATGACCTTATCGGTTTATCGCCCGCAATGGAGCGGGTCCGCCAAACGATTATGTTATATGCTCGTTCAGATGCGACGGTGCTCATTCAAGGGGAAAGTGGGACAGGTAAAGAGATGGTGGCACAAGCCATTCATCATGAATTCAGTTTATTTAACCAACAAAAACGAAGTAAGCAACAAATGCCGTTTGTTGCCGTTAACTGCGGTGCGATTCCTGAAACATTACTGGAAGCTGAGCTATTTGGCTATGAAGAGGGCGCCTTTACGGGGTCTCGTCGTGGCGGGCGAGCAGGTTTATTTGAGCTAGCGAATGGCGGAACGCTGTTTCTTGATGAAATTGGAGAAATGCCAGTCGCATTACAAACTCGCTTATTACGTGTGTTAGAAGAACGTTCAGTGGTGCGAGTTGGGGGATACCGCCCCTTGCAGATCAATGTGCGCGTGATCTGTGCAACCCACTGTGATCTGGATAAATGGGTAGCAGAAGGAAGGTTTCGAAGTGACCTCTTTTATCGTTTAGGTGTGCTTCGTATGAAAGTCCCTGCACTATCAGAACGAGGTGATGATATTTTCATGCTTTCAGAACGATTATTAAAATTAGCTTTCGCAGGGTTGCAACTGCCACTTCCTGCTTTTCGAGTTCAGCAATTGCTCAGTTGTCGAGATTTTCTACTTGCCTATTCTTGGCCAGGAAATGTTAGGGAACTACGTAACCTAATGGAGCGGGTTGCGCTCTATTGTAGCGCCTATGCGGATAAAAGCATCAATCCAGACATGTTAATGATGCTATCTCCAGAAAGGCGTGCCGTGTCTACACCCCCAATTAGTCAACAAACAACAGAGTCGCTAGAGCAAGTGATGGCAAGGTTTAATGGCGATCGTAAGGCGGTGGCGGAGTATTTAGGGATTAGCCGAACTACTTTGTGGCGCCGTCTTCGTCCTAGTTCACGCTCTATCTGTGTTGGCTTCACTCGCTAACCCTAGTCACATACTAGTGTATACTCCTAGGGATTAGTTCATTTGCCGCCTTGCTACAGCGCGAACTAGTTAGGAGACAACTTGGAGTTAGAAAACAATTATTAAAGCAAGATAATAATTTATAAATAATGAATACCACTAATTAAGTATATTGATAAACTTGAGGCTAATTAATTAGCTAAATTAGTTTTGAATAAATTTCTTTTAAAAAAAACGATAAATATATTTTGAAAGATGGGACTGAAGCAGGGAGTTGTGTTTCAAAAAGTAACAATAGGGATTTTTTTGGGGATTATCTTATCATATTGATAATAAATGGTTTGCTTGTTTTTATGGCGATTTTTTAGGGGGTTTTACTGCATAAAAAAACGTGATTTTTCTCACATAAATAAATTTACTAGTCATCATTAGTTTTTCTCATTGTCATTCCCTCGATGAAAGATCTATATTGCGCTCAAATTAGCCTCATCTATTTAATTTCATCACTGCACTAGTCGCTAAGGTATATTCATTTTTGTGAATATTGCTATCGTCATGACCGACGTCTTGCAGCGCAGAGTATTTATTTTATTTTTGGAGAGTGGGACGTGAAAGAGTCCACCATTTTAATGCGTAAAAGCGACAATACCTTTGTACCTGTTGCAGGCTTAACCCTGTTTGCTATTGCATCTGGTTACCTGATGAGCTTAATCCCACTATCGATGGGCAGCTTTGATATTGATACTCAGTATGCGGGCTGGTTAGCGAGCGCCTACTATATTGGTTTATTGATTGGTTCAATGATGATTGAACCTGTGATCGCAAAAATTGGTCACCGTCTCTCTTTTATTGGTTTTCTCGTCATGCTGGCGGTTACCGTTATTTTATTGCCATGGACGCCAACCATTGAAGCATGGTTACCTAACCGTTTAATCGCAGGTATTGCGGTGGCGGGAATTTTTGTGGTGGTAGAATCGTGGTTATTGATTGGCGATAACCCTAAAGAACGTGCGAAGCGATTAAGCTTTTACATGACCTCATTATATGGCGGCACGACGTTGGGTCAGCTCGCAATTGGTGTTATTGGGACTCAAGGGGTTGTGCCATTTATTGTTGTATTAGGTTTGTTACTTGTCGCGATTTTACCGCCATTACTTGTGCGTCAAGGACAACCTGCATGTGGGCTGCACCAGAAGCTCTCATTGAAACAAATTACACGTTTAAGTAAACCCGCAATAATGGGCTGCATGGTCTCTGGAATTGTAATGGGCACCATTTATGGATTAATGCCGCTGTCTCTGAAAAATGATCACTATACAACTGACCAAGTCGGGGTACTGATGGCATCGATCATTTTGGGTGGGATGCTGATTCAGCCCGTGATCAGTAAGTTGTCGGTGATGATGAGCAAAACATTGTTATTGGCGATGGTGTCACTATTAGGCGTATTTGCGATGGGAATGATTTATATCTCAACAGATTACGTGGTGATGATCGTGGCATTAGCATTACTGGGAATGTCTTCATTTGCCTTATATCCCATCGCCATTACATTAGCGTGTGATAATTTAGACTCATCTTTTATTGTCGCTGCAACGCAAGTGATGTTATTTAGCTACAGTGTGGGTTCTGCGATGGGACCGATTGCTGCTGGCACATTACTAGAGCAACATAGTGGGCTAACCAATTTCTTCTTTATTGTATTGTTAGTGACTGCGATTTATATGTTGATCGCAAGTTTACGTCGTAAAGCGAGCGTCTTGGCTAACTAATTGAACTTGGTAGTGAAAAATAAAACGCGCTATTTTGACTCAGTAGCGCGTTTTTTTATGGTTATTTTTTCTTACTTAGGCTGGCGAGTGTTAGCTCTGGCTTGAATGTGTGAAGCATATTGGGTGTCGTAATTTTTTGTTCCCATAATTCGCCCAGTTTAAAATCCCAAGAAAGCGGGGTAATGACGGTGCGTCCTGCATTGGGAGCAAACGTGAGCTCGCTAAAATAGAGCTTATTTTCAGCCATTAAAAAATCAGCTCGGCAATAATCAAATGGGGTCACCAAAATTTCGGCTAGCCTTAACATCTCTCTAAACTGAGTTGGTTCATTAATAGGCTCTAACATTTGAGGGTAGCCAAAACTCACTGGTTGTAGCTGCCAATCGGTATCATAAAGATTGATAAATTCAGTACCGTCCTCATCCGTATAATCGATTTCAGCGTAAACGGGTTTACCTGAAAAACAGTGAATACGACAAGTTTCAGGCACTAGCTTTCTTGTTTTCTGCTCAAATAAATCAATGTATTCTTCGCAAATAATTTGTGAAGGAATATTTTTATAATGGCGTTCACGAGTAATGTAATAGAGATTCTTCATTAAATGGAACGACAACTTATCTTTGGCTTTTTGTAAGTCAAATTTGGATTTATCCGTGCAAATAATGCTACTACCACTGTCGTGAGTGCACTTTAAGACGAAACGTTGCGGAAGTTTGGTTAAATCAATTTCATCCACATGCTGATATGTCGCAAGAATCGGTACGATATGTTCTTGTCCGATAGTCTGTGTGACATATTCGCGCACGGCAAGCTTGTCAGCGAATTGACTATGAAGTGGATTTCGGTCGTGAATCATTCGAAAATTCACTTTTTCATTAAAACTTTTCGGTGAGTTAAAATTGGGGTAATAGCCTAATTTTTTGATAAATTTACTCGTTAGGTAATTTTTATCACTCATAATAAATGTGCGAATTTTTTTTAGGAAATATTCTGTTTTTTTCATAAACAAGCAACCATTCTTAATAAATTAGTATTTTATTAATGTTTTTATAGTTTGGATTATATTAACCACTATTTAAATGATGACTAAATGATAATAGCAATCACATTGCTATTATTAAGAGTTTCTTAAGGATTCTGCTTAGTTTTAATGTAATTGAATGATATTTAAACTAAATTTAATTTAAGGTAAATCAAATGATTAAATTTCAATTTAGTATATCAACTGTTTAAGTTTCGGGGTGATTAATTTTAAAATTAAATAATTATTTCATATTCTATATTTAAATTAATTATTAATCATATAGTGTCAATGACTGAAATCTTAAAGTAATTAAGAATAGTAAATAGAGTAAAAATATTGAGGATATTTAAATACTTTGCCAATAAGTTAATTTTAGTTAATTTAATGTTAAATTTCTGATGATATCAAAATATAGATTGCTGAAATGAATTGTGTGATAATTATCACACATAACTATTCTTTCAATTATTATTCAATTATGGTCATTCGCCCGCATCAACACTGGTTTTTTAGGTTGTTTGATTGGCACGGTTCCGTGCTGTCTAAAATTACCTTCAGATTATCACTTAATATCATGATGTCCATTGTCGCTATTTTAATCTATCAATGGTACGAGCAATTAGGAATACATCTCACAATAGCGCCATTTAGCTTATTAGGGATAGCTATCGCTATCTTTTTGGGCTTTCGAAATAATGCCTGTTATAGCCGTTTGGTTGAAGCAAGGACACTCTGGGGCTCAATCTTAACGAATCAACGTAATATATTAAGAAACATCAAAGGATTATTACCGAATGATCCATTAGCACACCGCACCTTTGCTAATTTACTTATTGCATTTAGTTGGAGTTTAAATCACGAACTCAGACGAACAAATCCAAAGGTTGATTTATATCGGTTGTTACCGCGCGATGTTTTCTTAGATGTGATTAAAAGCCCATATCCCACCAGCCGAATCCTGATGCACATTGGTCTTAGTGTTGGGGAATTACGGGATAATAACCTGATTAGTGACGTTCTTTTTCAATCCATCAATAAAGATGTCAACGGATTGTCAGAGGTATTAGGGGGGTGTGAACGCATCTCTAATACGCCAATCCCATTTGCTTATACATTGATTTTACAGCGCACAGTGTATCTTTTTTGTACGTTACTGCCATTCGCATTGGTGGGAGATTTACATTATATGACGCCTTTAGTCTCAGTGTTCGTTTCCTATACCTTCTTGGCGTGGGATGCATTAGCTGAGCAATTAGAAGATCCATTCGATGTACTAGACAATAGCTTACCATTGAATGCGTTATGTACAGGGCTTGAACGTAATGCCCTTGATATGATTGATGCAAAACAGTTGCCGCCACCGGCTAAGCCAAATAAATATTTTAATTTATTATGATAGTAAGGCCGCAAGTTATAGCTTGCGGCTTCTGTCGTTAATGGCGCAGATACACATGGGGGGTCGCAGTTTCAGGATGAGGTTGTACCCCTAAATCCGCTTGATACCATTGCGTTAAATTCTCAGTGGTTAACACGTCTTGTGGTGTGCCTGCCACCACTAATTTCCCTTGATGAATGAGGTAGACCTTATCGGCATATAATGCTGTCAGGTTTAGGTCATGTAATACGCAACAAACGCCTAGTGGTCTTTCGCGAGTCAGTTGATGCAAAAGCCGCAAACTGTGTTGCTGGTGGTACAAATCAAGGGCTGAAGTCGGCTCATCGAGGAATAAACAGGCTGGGGTTGGTTCAGGCTGCCATAATTGCGCTAATACTCGAGCCAGCTGAACGCGTTGCTGCTCGCCACCCGATAATTGACGATAATCTTGATGGCGTAGTAAGGTACAGTGGGTCTGAGCCATCGCAATATCAATAGCTTGTTGTTTATGCTCTGAACCATAAGGTGTCCTTCCCATTGCAACAACATCTTCAACACTGAAAGCAAATTGTAAGTGACTTTGCTGTTTCATCACGGCGCGTTTTTTTGCAAGCCCTTGAGGATCCCAATCGGACAATAGTCGACCTTCGATATGGCATTGACCTTGAGTAGGCTGGGTGTAGCCAGTCAATAATTTCAGCAGGCTAGATTTACCTGCACCATTAGGACCGATAATAACAACCATTTGATTTTGCTGTATGGATAGGCTGATATCGTCGATGAGTGTTCGATTATTAATACGATAACTTAAGTTGTGGGCTTCGAGTAACGGGGGCATCAGTTAGATCCTTCCTGCGGGTTGGCGAAGTATTAGCCATAAAAAGTAAGGGCCGCCAATCAATCCGGTTAATAAACCAACTGGAATTTCAGCGGGAATGGCTAAAGTACGAGCCAGTGTGTCGGCAGTTAATAGCAAGCAAGCGCCTACAATGGCTGAACCTGGAATTAACCATCGATGGTCAGGTCCAAGCGTCATACGAATTAAATGGGGAACGACGAGTCCAACAAAACCAATAACACCACTCATTGCGACGGCGCAGCCAATTAATAATGCGCTGAGGAATAACAAAATAAATTTACTGCGTTCAACATTCAGCCCCAAATAATGAGCGTCCTCATCCCCTAATTGTAAAATATTCAAGGCGCTACCTTGCCATAGGCAGAATAAGCAGGTGGGAACAATGACGCTGGCTGCAATGGTGAGTGATGTCCAATTAACATTGCCTAATGACCCCATCATCCACAAGCTAAATGTGCGTAGCTGTTGGTCATTACTCATGTAGCTGAGTACACCAATCAATGACATACACAGAGCATTGATGGCGATCCCTGCCAGTAAGAGTCTTGCCAAATTCCCATTAGACATCCGATTGAGACTAAAGATGATCAGGGAAACCGCTAAACTACCGACAAATGCTGCGCCCAGATGACCGTAACTGAGCATTAATGTGGGTAATGAAAATGGCAAAATAATAAATGCAGCAACGCACAATGCCGCACCGCTGCTGATCCCTAAAAGACTGGGGTCCGCGAGAGGGTTACGAAATAGCCCTTGCATCATTGCGCCCGAAACCGCGAGCGCTAAACCCACTAAAATGGCAAGCAACACTCTGGGTAAACGAATAGTGAGCCAAATTTGCCAATCTGGATCGGTGGATGGTTCGAATAACAGGGTTGTTAGAGGTAGATTTATCGCCCCTACTGTAGAGGCAGCCACAGTGACTGCCCCCAGTATTACCAATAACATAAAGATTTTAACAAGAGGGTGCTTAAAACGACTCATTGGCTTTTTTCTAACGCCTCTCTCAGCTGTTGCATGACTTTAGGTGTGCTTAAGCTGAAGCTCAGCATCCCTGTATCATCTACCACTAAAATTGCACGATTTTTGCCAGCAGGAGTGAGTGCTAATCCCGGTAATTCCCAAACTTTATCAATACCACCAAGGGATTTTATCCCTTGCTCAGAGACCACGACTAAATCGGGTTGACTATAAATAAGCCCTTCTTGGGAAAGTGGACGATAGCTGGTGAAGTTGTTCATTGCATTTTGCGCACCCACCGCGGTGATCATGCTATCGGCAGCGGTTTTTTGTCCAGCCGCCATCGGTTGTACACCGCCATGGCTCATCAGAAAAATCACTTTTTTATTTAATGGGCTAGTGGGTACCGCGAGGAGCTCAGTATTAAATTTCTCGACGAGCTTTTCCCCGTTTTCGGGTAATCCTACCGCCTGCGCGATAGTGGTGATTTTTTCAGGAATGGCTTCTAATTTCGGCTTTCCTGTTACTTTAATTACCTTAACACCACTTTTTTCGATTTGGGTTAATGCAATTGAAGGTTGAGAAAGTTCACTGGCAAGCACTAATGTTGGGCGTAGAGAGAGTACACCTTCTGCATTTAACATGCGCATATACCCGACATCAGGCAGCTTCGTTGCTTGCTCTGGATGTAAGCTACTGCTATCGCGCCCAACAAGATTATTTTGTGCACCGAGTGCATACACAATTTCGGTGACATCACCGCCGAGTGTCACTAAACGGTCAGCAGCGTTGGCAACAAAAGAAGCTGCCAGAGTGATGGTCATTAGAAGCCATTGTTTCATAACAAATACCTAATATTAGATTCTTGGCAGGGACATAACTTGCTGGCACCAGTGCTCTTGCTCTGGAGTGCCTTCAGTGCGTTGTCCGTACATTTGCGCGATTTGATTGCCTTGATCATCAAACACTTCGAGGCTTGTCACAAAACCATCTTCCGTTGGTTTACGCGTAACCCAACATTCAGCGACGCCATTTTCAATCATGTGTAGGGTGAAATCTGGGTTGAAAATATTCAACCATTTGATATCAGAACCTTCAGTTTGATGAGGCATCAAACGTTTGATTTTCCCTGTGAAAATTTGCACACACCCACGGTTACCCACGAAAATCATGATTTCATTTTGATCTGCTAAAGCGGTATTCACTAACTGATTGAATGAATCATTCGGCACTTTCCAAGCTAAATCATCGCTGACTGCACTAAAGACTTGCTGACGGCTTAAGTTATTTTTCTTTAGTAAAATGAAGAATTGGTGAACATCCGTCATATTGCGCCACTCTTGCTCGAGCTGTTGTTTTAATTCATCGCTGATAGGTTGTGGGTTATATGGCTGTGCTTTTTCAACAGTTAACAATGGGTTTTCTGTGGACATGTATTTTTCGATAAGTGCATTCCATGCATCCATATCGGTATCATTGGTGGTATACACTTTATGCAGTGCATCACCGTGTTTATCGAAGAATTGAATGCTGTGGCGTTCGCCATGCTTAGCGTCTTCGGTTAAAACAAAAATACTGTCCCAATGCGAGAAAAACATGCGCAAATCGAGTGCGCCAGGGTTAAGAATTAAACCGCCATGAGGGCTAAATCTTGCGTTTTCATAGCGTCCAACTTGCTCATGAACCACATATTCATTGCGCGTAATGGCTTTGACTGGACCGACAGCTTCCAAAGCAGTTAATAACGTTGGCGCATCAATGATAAGGCGTTTTGCCTTATCACGCCCAACGCGGCTATGCAGTAATTCCCCTTCAGAAACATTTAGATAAGCAGCGAGATCTCTCGCATACTTAGCTTTATTATCTGCTTTGGCTTGTTGATAACGTTCGAAAAGTGCTGAATTCACAGGTTTCTCCTTTATGTAGTGTGAATTACCATTGGAAGCTGACGAGCAGCTTAGCATTACGACCATCTTGGGGAATCCCCTGAGAGGAGTAATACTCTTTGTCAAAGGCATTTCCTAAAACGACACTGGTATCTAACCCTTTAAGACTTCCATTACCTTGATAATTTAAATAGAAATCATGAACGGCATAGCCCGCTTGTTGTTTTAGCTTGGATGTTTTATCGAAATCGGTATGGGTCGTGAACTCACCTAACCAACCCACAGAAAAGCCGCTGTCTGCGACAGGAATAGAAAGATTACTGGTCAGCGAGTCTGGTTTAATGGACTCAATAGCATTGCCAGTGTGTTCATTGATTCCAACGGTGTGGTTGTAAGCAAGACCCCATGCAAAGTAGTCAGTGGTATAGTCCAGTGAAACATCGGTTCCCCAAATTTTGGCGCGCTTAGTATTGATGGACGTGGTGTAGTTATTGTCCCAATTAACGCGGTCTGGATGGACGTAAGTATTAATATAATCCGTGGCTTTAGTATCAAAATAACTCGCTTTAAAGCGCAGGTTATCCCGTGCCATGAGCAAATCATCAAAGCGTAAGCCAAAACCATATTCCGCAGTACGGGTGGATTCAGGTTTTAGATTGGGATTTGGACGCCAATAGTTGGAAATTGGGCCGCCTTTGAAATGGAGGGAATCGTTATACATCTCCATCATCGTTGGTGCACGGAATGCCTCGGAATAGGAAGCAAATAGCATGGACCATTCTGTTGGCGTAATACTTACAGCCGCTTTTGATGACCATTGATCTGCGTTGACATCTTTGTTGCCTTTTGCGGTGGATTTATAGTTGTCATAACGCGTCCCCAAAATAAAGGACACAGGCAGATCTTTTAAGGTGATTTCATCTTGAATAAAACCGGAGGCAAATGTGATTTCTGCATCAGGGAATTGCGTGGTTGTGGCGTAAGGTGTCTGTTTTTGGCGATAAGCTTCGGTACCGTACGTGAAGTTATGCGCAGCTAATGGTAAATCGTAGACATTGGAACGATTATCCAGTTTGAGTCCGTAGGTTTTTTGGCTACGTCCTTCATAGTTGGATTCCTTACCTTTAGAGGTGATATTCACATCAGAATAGTAAGGGGTGACTTTCAAGTTAAGCCATGGGTTATCATTTGGGTTAATCTGATAAGTTGCTTGAAGATCACGTTGGCGAGTCGTGCGATTCACCTTTTTATTATCATTACTGGCGCTGAGCTGTTGCGGATCTTTTGGCTCGTAAGCATCGTTATTGTAATAACGAATTTGTCCTGAAAGGGTTTGCGAATCATCCAACTGCCATGTTCCTTTACCCAGCATATTGGCAATAGTTTCTTTATTGTCCATCTTCTCGCCACCACCAAGACGGGTATCACCGACTTCTTTGGTCACAAAGCTGAATAATCCATCAAAATCCTCTGTGCGCCCAAATGTTGAGCCGCCAAAGCCAAAACTGTGATCTCCCGTAGCGCCTTGCGTAAAGACACGGAATCCTTGATTTTGCCCTTCACGCAGTAAATCTTTTGCATCCACAGTTTCCCATGCGATTACGCCGCCCATGGCTCCGCTTCCATACAGTAAGGCAGATGGGCCACGAATAATTTCCACTTGCTTGATAAGCGCAGGGTCAAGGAATGTGCCGTTAATATGTCCGGTATCGGTACCTTGGCGGATGCCATCAACGAGCGTCAAAATGCCACGACGGTCAAAGCCTCGCATACTGATATCTTGACCATTAGTTCGGCTAGTCCCTGTGAGTGCAATTCCTGGAACTTTACGCAAAATATCATTAGCGTTAGTTGCTGTTTTGGTTTCTGGTGAGTCATTTTTAATGACGGTCACCATCATAGGGGTGTTGAAACTATCTCGTTCGTTACCCGTGGCATACACGGTCATCACATCATGGTGATTGCTGGCGGGTGTTTTTTCAGTCTGTGCAGTTGCCATCAGAGGCAACAGGGCGCTTGCCAGCACAGATAAACGTAAGACTTGAGACATACAGGTGATACTCCCTAAAAATTATTAACTCTTTGATGAGTGAAATACAGGATTAAGAATAGTTTTATCATCAGAGCGTTATGGCGTGCTTATAGGGTCTTGAGACGGTGACGCTTTCAATGGAATAGGTGAAAAGGGGTATTTGAACCCAATAAGCGATGATAGGGTTCGAAAGTGCGCCTTGAGGTTATCCAGATTTACAGCAGCAAAGCCCGTAATAAACACCATAAGAAACTGTGTCCTGATGTATAGAGTTAAGCTGGCTGCCTAGTATCATGACGTAGGTGGCTTGCGAGATAGATTGTATTTTTGAAACAAACTGCGTTGTGAGTACGAAAAAACTACTTAGTTAAAATTAATTTACCCGTACGGGTTTGTCGTAACTGATAAATTTCACCACGATGTTCAATGGCAATTTTGCCCGATGAACCTAATAATTTTTGGCTTTCAATCAGCCCATTTTTGACTGAGTAATCTGCCAATGAGCTTGATTTTGTGGTTTCGTCAATAAGTTCAGAAAGTGGCTTGGTCATATTATTCACCACATAAAATTTACTGGTAATAAGAATGATATTGATAATTATTATCTTTAAAAAGATTGCTAATATCAAGTGATTTTCACAATCCACCAACAAAAGAGTTACATGGTAAATGAGTACTCTATTTATGATTCAAATAGGCAGTTATTTTGCTTTTTGATGATGGATTGAACTTGACCTTCAGATCACTCAAAAGTATTGCTACATATTGGCTTTTAATAGCTCAATACACTCTTGTGCGCCGCGTTTGAGTACCTGACCTTTTAAACACACTACATGAATGGGGAGTGCTAATCCATTTGGTGTATTTTGAAATTCTAAACGTTTGAGTGAACCTGCTTTTAACTCAGTTTCAACTAATGACGTGGGTAAATTTCCCCAACCCATTCCTTTTCTGACCAAACTCAATGCCATTGTGAAACTGTCGGTACGCCAATAATGGCTGGAAACAATGGAACGGCAGTCACTAATTGGGTGATGAGAGCTAGCGACAACGATTTGGCGTGTTTGCACAAGATCTTCGATATAGAGCGCACGATTATGCTCAATTGAGGGATGATTGGCACTGATAGTGGCAATGAGCGACTCATAACCAATACATTGGAATTGCTCTTGGGCATTGATATATAACCCGCCAAAAGCAATCGCTAACTGGAGGCGCTTACTGTGCAATAACGGCAAAATATCATCCTGAGGGGCGGTAATCAGTTCAACATGCATCAAAGGATAGCGCTGGCTCAGTGTGTGTAATGCATCCAGTAATACATTGGGATTAATTCCTTCCGCAACACCAATCGTCAGTGTACTTTCTACCCCTTGTGTTAGCTCTCGCGTGAACACATTCAGCTGGCGTAAATTATCAACAATATTACGCGCGTAAGGGGCAAGAGAAAGGGCCTGTTCAGTGGGTTTAGGCTCCCGTGTATGCCGCTCAAACAGTGAAAAACCTAATTCAGCCTCAAGGTTAGCAATGGCCATACTGATGGCAGAAGGGACTCGGTGTAGTGCTCTTGCCGCAGCAGAAAAGGAGCCTTTATCAAGTACAGTTAAAAAAATCATGAGGTTTTCGCTGTTAAATGGCATATCTCACCTTTCAGTTTTATTGATGGTAGCTGACTTTTATTATCATTAATGTTGATTTAATTTACCAGCTTTCAGTAAACAGAAGGCGAGATAAAAGATGCAGGGCATTAAACGTAAAGTGGTTTTTATTACGAGCTACGAAGTGATTGGTTGGATGATTTCATCGTTGGGATTGGCATTGCTTTCCGGTAATTCGGCGGGAACGACAGGGCCATTGGCATTAGTGATTACGACGATAGCGGTGAGTTGGAATTTTGTTTTCAATGTGGCATTTGAATATTGGGAGTCCAAACAAAAATCCAGAATTAGAACCTTTAGACGCCGTCTTGCCCATGCCGTGTTATTTCAGTTGACGCTGGTGGTATTTTTAATTCCACTGATTGCGTGGTGGTTATCAGTATCGCTTTGGCAGGCATTAGTTCTTGATTTTGCACTGATTATTTTTATTCCAATTTATACTTTCTTCTTTAATTGGGCATTTGACAAAATTTTCGGACTGCCAAAATCTGCGTTGGCGCAGGACGAAACCGTTGCATAAGACAAGGCGATGATTGCAGGATCATCACCTTATCTATTAGGGTTATTTGACACTAAAAATCCGATGATATCCTTTGGGATTCAAGCGTAAAAATAGCAGTAATGTAACAATCACTAAAACAAAATGGAGTAGCCAAACTGGGGTGAAACTGTGGCTAAATTGCTGCAATGAGGCGGCAATTAAAGGTCCAAATGCTGCGATAATAAACCCGCCCGCTTGCATTAAGGCGGTAAGGACACCGGCACTGGCAGGGTGAGCGATATGGTCTAAAGAGGCAATGATGGTTAAGGCGAAGCAGCCACCGAGCCCGCACCCCAGAAGCCCGACCCAAAGTAATGGTAACGAGTTAGGAAATAGAATTAATCCAGCAAATCCGCAGGCTTGGCTCACCAGTGTGACGGTTAACCAAAAACGGCGATCAATATTATGAGAAGCCAACACCGGAATCATCAGTGCGGCTGCGGCTTGGAAAATGGTTAAAATAGCGACCAGCGAACCACTTTCCGTTGCACTGAATCCTTGTTGTTGAAAGAAAGGCGCCAGCCACGTTACTACAGTTGCGTAACCTGCATTCACTAAGCCGAATCCCGCCATGAGTAACCATGCTCGAGGCTGCTTAAGATAATTAAAAACACTGAGCTGAGTTGTAGTATGGGGCGTTTTTGACGAACGGATATTCACGATGATGGCAATCAAGGCGAGTAAGGCTGGAAATGAGAGCCATGCAAGTCCGCTCTGCCAGCTTCCAGAAAGGCGTGTAATCAGTGGTGTCAATTGAGCACCCAGTGCGCCTCCTACCATTAATGTTGCGGAATATAGCCCCGTCATTGTTGCCATTTTTTGTGGGAATGAAAATTTTATCAATCCCGGGAAAACGGCTTGAATATAGGCAGCCCCTATACCACATAAGAATGCTGTCAGTAATAATGCATTCGCATCAGAAACAAATAATCGACAAAGAGAGCCGACGAGTAGAAATAACATCGCGAGGCTAATACCCAGCTTATCGCCTAATTTCTGATTTAAGGCAGGCACTATCAAGGCACCAAACCCCATCAATAGCATAGGAAACAGTGTTAACAGTGAAACACTCTGATAGCTCATTCCTGTTGTTTGAATGATATTGTCGATGACTGGACCCGGTCCCGTCATAAATGGGCGCAGATTGATCCCGACAAAGGCAATCGTCAGGATCAAACCAAAAGACGCGGGAAGTGATTTTTTTATTTTCATGAATGGTGTCGCTGCCACCGTGTACGATATAAGGCAGACTGTGTTTCATCTTCCAAGATGATGGCACCAAAGGGGCGTCTACCCTCTGCCACATTATCCGCGGCAAGGGCAATTGTGCGCTGTAAAAATTGTTTATCGAGCATAGTTTGTGCACCTGACTTTTCAAGTATTCAAATACGGTGATGAGCGAGCTTACACGATGCCATTTCAAGCATGTCTATCGAATCTATTATTTCCTTTAATCCAATCAAAAAACCGTGATATTTAAAAATCAAATAACTCAATTCAGGGGATTAATTGAATGAATTCATTACGTCACGTCGTGTTGCTGAAACCTTTGATTCATCAGAGATGGTCTGTGTACAGGGGAGCAACATTAGTTCGCGATGGGTTTTAGCAAATCACTATAAAGCTCAGCTAAAATACCATTTTTCATAAACTCTTTTCTAATCCATTGTGTGACTAGCCCTGTTGCGGAGTGCTGTGTAGCTAGTAGCATATGAGAATCCTGCCTTGGATTTTGAATTTGTTTGGTGACTAAAACACCGTTTTTAACGTGCTCCTTCACCATATAGTCGGGTAAAAAACCGATGCCTTCCCCTAAAATTTGGCATTGGCACTTGGTATTAAAATCAGGTACCTGAATAGCTTCTTGTCCGTGAAGCAACCAGCCAACACGTTTATTGATCGTGTGGGCGGTATCTTCCACCATGATGTTTGGATAAAGACGTAATTGGCTTTCCGCGATGGGTTCCGGCATTAAGGCTAAAGGGTGGCTGGATGCGATGGCAAATTGCCAGTGAATAGCGCCAATTTCCGTATAATCAATACCTCCACCATCCATGAGTGTACCCGGAGCACCAATCGCAATATCGGCATGATTGTTAATAATGGCATCCCAAACCCCGTTATAGACTTCGGTGGTGACTGTAATTTGGCAAGTACCAAACTGTTTTTTTAAAATTTGCAGTAATTTTGCCGTATGGTAAGGGGTGTAGATCAACTGATTAATACAGATACGAACGCGAGCTTCAATGCCTTGCTCAATAGAGTCGATGCTTTTTTTAATCAAATGAAAGTTATTCAGAAGATCAGTCGCTTTGCGATAAAAATAGTATCCTGCTTCGGTTAACTCAATATTGCGCGTATCGCGAATAAATAGCGCGACGTCTAAGTAGGTTTCGATGCGTTTTATCGTGTAACTCACCGCGGATGTGGTAATGCCGAGTTCTTCAGCCGCTTTACTGAAGCTGGCAAATTTAGCGGCGGTGGTATAGGTCAATAAATTCTCTTCAGTAAATATCGAGTTCATGTAGATTATTCCATCGTGTGCGAAAATTCACCGAAATCGCTGTTTCTGTGAATAAAATTCAAGAGCTTAAAAAATAGACTGTTTATTGATTGTTTTGGATAAGCAAAGACAGGGTGGCATATCTGCTTTAGTGCTTCAATAGTATTTAATTTATGTCACGACAAAAAGTCACTTATTAAATGACTGTTTATATCCGAACTGCTTAATATTATTGAATTTAATTGTGATTAAGGTATTCGATTTTATCTAGATAATAAACATAAAAATCACAATGTTAACAATTTGAAAACCTTTGGTTTGATGCGCGTCACAAAATTGAATAAAGAATAAATTGGCAAATCGATTAACAAAATAATTTGGTCAAACTGTACGTTAAATGAGCATAAAAACATCATAAAAGGTCGATAAAGGGTGCTTTTCCGCACAAAAATGGCTGATTGTTGAATTTAAATCAATAATTAGACGGCCGATTGATGAATTAAATTTAAATGGATTCTATTTATTAATGGCAATTGCTATGCTCTAACCATTCTCAATAATCTTTAATTCATATTTAAACTGGCTATCTGGAAACTTAAAATAGCTAAGTGTGGAGAGCGTTATGACAGAAAGTACACTCATTCAAGATTTTCTTAAAGCAGCGGAACAAGGTCAATTAGATATTTTGAAAAATTGCCTTGAAAAAGGTGTTGATATTAATAGCACTAATCGCCAAGGTCGAACGGCGATTGTGAATGCGAGTTTAAATCAGCATTATGAGTGCGTTTCTTTTCTGATTAATGCTGGAGCAGATATCAATAAACAAGACCAAACATGTTTTAATCCATTTTTATTAAGCTGCCTGAATAATGATTTAACATTATTACGCTTAGTTTTACCGGCTAATCCTAATTTGGATCTGTTAACACGTTTTGGTGGTGTAGGGATTACGCCAGCGAGTGAAAAAGGGCATGTTGAGATTGTCCGTGAACTATTGGAACACACCGAGATTAATGTCAATCATACCAACTTCGTTGGTTGGACTCCTTTACTTGAAGCCATCGTACTTAATGACGGTGGTGAGAAGCAGCAGCAGATTGTGAAACTATTATTAGAGCACGGTGCTAATCCACACATGACTGATAAATATGGTAAAAAGCCATTAGAGTTAGCACAAGAAAAGGGTTATCACGAGATTGCTGAATTATTGATTGCAGCGGGTGCATAGCCATCCCTAAGGGGGATTGTGAACAACGATCAATCTCAGAGGCAAATCATTTATGGGCTAACGGCTGACGCGCATTTTCTTCATCTGTTGCATCAGCCACAATTAACGGGATGCATAGAGCAGGTATTTAATAAAGCAATTAATTTTTCGGTTAATCATCAGCTTTATACACTGCTCAGTTCTCAAATTGATAATGCACCGAATAGCTGCCGATTAATTAATAAGGATTTTTTATCTTATAAAATAAATGTAGGTGACTCAGTTTTTATTTTAAATAATGAAATTCATATTGGTGAGAATTATGCGATTTCATTTTTATTATGTACACGATGGGAACCACCTATAATTCATTTTATTGCTGAGAAAATAAATGATAAGGATTATTTGTTTTTTCTGGAATCCAAGTTTAATGAAATAAATTCTATTTTAAATAAAAGAACCCATTCTCTTTTTAATTATCAAGGGAATAATCTTTTCTATCTTGAATCATCCAAAAAATTAAATGAATTACGGTTTAGTTTAATTAATGCCTTAATGAATAAACAGTTGTCAGAAGTAGCCAATATTGTGAGTCAGTTTATTGGTCTAGGGATTGGGCTAACACCTTCTGGGGATGACTATTTAGTCGGATTGATGGCCTTTTTGTTGTTGAAAAATCACCCTGCGAATTCCTTCTATATCAGCTTTTATCAAGGAATTTTACACAGCAAAGGGAATACAACACCCATCAGTGCCATTACGTTAGAAAAAGCGCTAGATCAAGGTTACCGCGAAAACATGCATCAACTCATCCAGTGTTTAGTGGATGGGCGAAACGAAAATATTTATCCAAAAATTTTAGAGATTTTAAATATCGGGTCCAGTTCAGGTTGCGACATGCTATTTGGCATTCGTGATGCGCTGTTTCTGACCCATTATTTCGGAGAAACACATGTCGACTAAAGTTGTCATAAAGAAGAATACCTATTTTGATTCCGTATCATTAATGTCTATTTCCACCAAGGCAAACCAACTGGAAAATGTTGAACAAGCATTCGTGGCGATGGCAACAGAAATGAATAAAGGTGTTTTAAGAAACTTAGGTTTATTAACACCAGAATTAGAAGAGGCAAAAAACGGCGATTTAATGATAGTAATTAAAGGTCCGAGTGAAGATGCAAATGACGCAACACTTATTGCCATCGAGGAACTTTTTAATAAGAAAAACCAAGGTGGCGGGCAGCACGAAGCCAAGTACGCCACTATTAATTCAGCAAAAACGCATATTCCAGAGGCTAACTTAGCCATTATCTCGGTGAATGGGCAATTTGCGGCTCGTGAAGCGCGTATTGCACTTGAAAATGATCTTAACGTGATGCTGTTCTCCGATAATGTCTCGATTGAAGATGAGCTGGCTCTAAAACAGCTCGCTAGCCATAAAGGTTTATTGATGATGGGACCCGACTGTGGGACGGCGATCATCAATGGTACCGCGTTATGTTTTGGTAACAATGTGCGTCGCGGTAGCATCGGGATTATTGGCGCATCAGGGACGGGAAGCCAAGAACTCAGCGTACGTATTCATGAATTTGGCGCTGGTGTTTCCCAGTTAATCGGGACGGGTGGTCGTGATCTGAGTGAAAAAATTGGCGGCATCATGATGATTGATGCACTGAAAATGCTGGATGCAGATGATGAAACCCAAGTTATTGTACTCATTTCGAAGCCACCAGCACCTATGGTTGCCAAGAAAGTGTTAGAACAAGCAGAAAAATGCCATAAACCAGTGGTGGTTTGTTTCTTAGGTAGCCAGCCATTACCGGATGACAAACCAGGCTTAACATTTGCTCAAGGTACCAAAGAAGCGGCACTGAAAGCCGTGTTGCTGACGGGTATTCGCAAAGAAGATTTAGACCTCCATCCTCTCAATTTACCTTTAATTGATGAAGTGAGAGAGTTACTGAAACCGGAACAAAAATACATTCGTGGTTTATTCTGCGGCGGAACGTTGTGTGATGAAGCGATGTTTGCGGCGTTAGAAAAATACGATGATGTTTACAGTAATATTCAACCTAACCCTGACTATCGCTTAAAAGATATCAACAAAAGTGTTGCTCATACCTTCCTAGACTTTGGTGATGATGATTTTACCAATGGTAAGCCACACCCAATGATTGACCCAACAAACCGTATTGAACGTTTACTGCAAGAAGCCCGTGATCCGGAAGTTGGCGTGATCATGATGGACTTTGTTCTTGGTTTTGGTTCTCACGAAGATCCGGTTGGCGTGATGATTGAGGCTATCAAAGCCGCCAAATCAATAGCAAAACAGGATGGTCGTGAGCTGGTGATCCTTGGTTATGTATTGGGCACTGACCAAGATACGCCATCGATGGATGCTCAAGTCAAGATGCTGACTGATGCAGGCGTGATCTGGGCGAGTAGCAGCACCAATACAGGTTTATTAGGACGTGAGTTTGTTTGGAAAGGGGAAAAAGCGTAATGACTTCATTATTTAAACAACCATTGAACGTAATTAATATTGGCATTGAAATGTTCAGTGATGATCTGAAAAAACAGCACGTTCCGGTAACTCAATTGAATTGGACGCCGCCAGGTCAAGGTAACGTAGCCGTGATCCGTGCGCTTGACCAAATTGAAGGTAATGCCACGTTACAAGCAAAAATCGCCGCAGCGAATGCGCAAGCTCTTGAACGCATTATTCAGTCTCAGCCTGTATTAATCGGCTACGACCAAGCGATTAATGTGGTTCCGGGTATGACGAAAAACACTATTCTACATGCGGGTCCTCCAGTGGCTTGGCAGGATATGTGTGGCGCGATGAAAGGGGCAGTGACGGGCGCACTCGTTTTTGAAGGACTTGCGAAAGATTTGGCGGATGCAGAACGTGTAGCTGCTTCTGGCGAGATCATTTTCTCCCCATGTCATGAGCATGATTGTGTGGGTTCCATGGCGGGTGTGACATCGGCATCGATGTTTATGCATATCGTTGAAAACAAAACCTATGGCAACCGAGCGTTCACCAACCTGAGTGAACAGATGGCAAAAATTTTACGTATGGGCGCCAATGACCAAAGTGTAATTGACCGCTTAAATTGGATGCGTGATGTTCTGGGACCTATGTTGCGCGATGCGATGAAAATCGTCGGTGAAATTGATTTACGTTTAATGCTAGCGCAAGCGTTACACATGGGTGATGAATGTCACAACCGCAATAATGCGGGAACAACCTTGTTGATCCAAGCATTGACGACGGGGATTATTCAAACCAATTTCTCGGTCGCTCAGCAAAAAGAAGTCTTTGATTTCGTTGCAAGTAGCGATTATTTCTCAGGTCCAACATGGATGGCAATGTGTAAAGCTTCAATGGATGCAGCGCACGGTATCGAGTACAGCACAGTCGTGACGACTATGGCTCGTAATGGTTATGAGTTTGGCTTACGTATTAGTGGGCTACCAGGACAGTGGTTTACTGGACCTTCACAGCAAGTTATCGGTCCGATGTTTGCAGGGTATAAACCGGAAGATTCGGGGCTGGATATTGGTGACTCAGCGATTACGGAAACGTACGGTATTGGCGGATTTGCGATGGCAACAGCACCGGCTATCGTAGCGCTAGTCGGGGGAACGGTTGAGGAAGCGGTCGATTTTTCTCGCCAAATGCGAGAAATCACTCTTGGCGAAAACCCGAACGTGACGATTCCATTGTTGGGCTTTATGGGCATCCCGACAGCGATTGATATCACGAAAGTTGCGGCAAGCGGGATTCTACCGGTGATCAACACAGCTATCGCGCATAAAGATGCGGGTATCGGAATGATTGGGGCAGGGATTGTACATCCTCCGTTTGATTGTTTCGAAAAAGCCATGCTTTCTTACGCGAAACAATATGCCTAGTTGTTATTTAGCTCAATATTAACTAAGCAAAAAATAATGCCCGATTTCGGTCGGGCGATAAAAATAAAGCAACGCATTCCCTGAATTATTCAGTGGCATAAGAGATAGACCGTCAACAACGTGCTGCTTATGGTGTGAGGGGAATGGGAGTAAGAATATGAGTCTATTAAATATTAAATGGAAACGTGGTGATTTGGCGGCTTATTTTGGTTTGATGACCAATAACCTCACGAACCTACTCACCATGATGGGCTTACTGATTTTTGTTGTCGGCATCCCAGCGGAAATTGTTTATGGTCGTATTGCCCCTGCATTTGGTTTTGCAGTATTACTTGCCAGTGTGAGCTACGCTTACTTTGGTCAGCAAATGATTAAGCAAACAGGGCGAACTGACGTCACAGCATTACCATCAGGTCCAAGTGCACCTTCTATCTTCACGGTCACTTTTTTAGTTATCATGCCGGTTTATCAAACCACGAAAGATCCTGAATTTGCGCTGCAAATCGCGTTGGTTTGGTGCTTTGTTGAATCGATGATTTTAGTGGGCGGATCTTTCTTGGGTGAAACCATCCGTAAAATGATCCCTCGCACCGTCTTATTATCTTGCCTATCAGGTCTTGGATTACTGCTACTGGCAATGAACCCGATGTTGCAAGCTTTCGAAGCACCAACGGTTTCCTTTATTGTCCTGCTGTTAATTTTCATTAACTGGTTTGGTAAAAAACCTATTTTTGCACGTATTCCTACCGGATTGTTACTGCTTATCGCGGGGTCAGTCTTGGCGTGGGTTTCTGGGTTGCAAAGCCCTGAAGCGATTACGGCATCCATGGCGTCATTTGGCTTTAACCCGCCAAGTATTCATGTGGATAGCTTCTTCCAAGGTTTACCTCATGCACTGCCTTACTTAGCATCCGCAGTACCATTAGGTTTAGCTAACTATATCTTCGATCTTGAAAATATTGAAAGTGCTCATGCCGCAGGTGACGAGTACAACACACGCAAGGTGATGTTAGCAAACGGCTTATCTTCAACGGTGGGTGTGGTACTGGGTAACCCATTCCCAGTCACTGTTTATGTTGGACATGCTGGCTGGAAAGCCATGGGTGCGAGTGTCGGTTACACCTTGGCATCCGGTATCACGATGTTCATCGTACCGCTATTTGGTATTGGGGCATTTATGTTAGCGGTGATCCCAATGACTGCGATTGTGCCTATCTTGGTGTTTATCGGGGTCGTGACCGCAAACCAAGTTGTTCGAGAAACGCCGAAAATTGAAGTACCCGTCATTTTCATCTGTCTGTTCCCATGGATAGCTAACTGGGCATTGACGATGGTCAATAGCGTGATGGGGGCTGCAGGGACATCTGCAAGTGCCATTGGTACGGAAGTTTTATTACACAAAGGTGTTTATTATCAAGGTCTTGTTCACTTAGGTAACGGTGCACCACTGGCGAGTATGTTATGGGGCTGTATTGCTATCTTCGCTATCTTAAATAAACCATTACGTGGTGCGATTGCAGCAGCAGTCGGTGCGGTTTTGGTCTTCTTCGGTATCATTCACTCTCCAGCAGTGGGCATTGCGACAGGATCAACATTGATGTTTGTCTACGCATACCTCATGATGGCCGCTTTGTTTGTTATCAAACATTTTTTAGATGGTCGCCAAACGGTGGAGCAGCAACAAGCTGAGAAAGCTGAAAAGCTTAGCAAATCAGCGTAATAAGCCAATCTTTATAGTGGGTGTACTCAGTACGCCCACTCTCTGCCAAATTTTCGGTATCAGGATAGTTAATCATGAAAGAACTCGTGGTTGTTGCCATCGGGGGCAACAGTATTATTAAAGATAACAGCAGCCAATCCATTGAAGCTCAAGAAAAAGCAGTTCAAGAAGTGGCTCAGCACATCAGCGATATGCTTAAAGGTAATTACAATATTGTGCTGACTCACGGTAATGGACCGCAGGTAGGGTTGGATTTGCGTCGCGCTGAGATTGCCCATGTGACGGAAGGCCTACCGTTAACACCTCTGGCTAACTGTGTAGCAGATACTCAAGGGGGTATTGGCTATTTAGTCCAGCAAGCACTCACTAACGTATTAGCTCAGCAGCAGCATCGCCAAGCGGTAACTGTCGTGACTCAAGTCGAAGTGGATAAGAATGACCCTAACTTTGCTGCCCCGACGAAGCCAATTGGTGCGTTTTTCAGCAAAGAGCAAGCTGAGTTGTTGCAAAAGGAGAACCCAGACTGGCATTTTGTGGAGGATTCGGGACGTGGATACCGCCGCGTGGTGGCATCCCCGGAACCTAAGCGAGTGATTGAATCTGCGGCCATTCGCACATTGACCGAACATGATTATGTGGTTGTGGCGGCGGGTGGTGGTGGTATCCCTGTGGTGAATAATGGACGGGGCGGTTATCAAAGTGTGGATGCCGTGATTGATAAAGATTTATCGACGACATTGTTGGCTAAAGAGTTGAATGCCGATATTTTGATCATCACCACGGGCGTTGAAAAAGTGTGTATTCACTTTGGCAAACCGGAACAAAAAGCGCTTGGTGAAACTTCCACGACGGATATGCAGCGTTATATGGCAGAAGGACATTTCCCTGCGGGGAGCATGCTACCGAAAATCGAAGCCAGTTTATCGTTTATCGCTAATGGCGGTAAGCGCGTGATTATCACGACTCCTGAAGCGCTGCCTGCGGCGTTACGTGGCGAGACGGGAACCCACATTATTCAAGGCTGAGTCTCACTCGACCTCACGATATGAGGTCGAATTATCGATGATAAGGAGTTGCTATGGATGTAGAACAATTGTCGGGCAGAAGAGAATTTCTGACCACGAGTGCAAAAGTGGTAGCCGCTTGTACATTATTAGGAGCGATGTCTGCGGGAGCAGCGCCACAAAATGTACCGCAATCTGGTGTTTCTCGTATTGAGGATAAGCATTATTATTTAGATGATGCATTACTGGAAACGGGCTTTAACTTCCGTGATAGTACGGTTATTGGCACGCAAACTGCGTTACAAACCATCGAGATTAATGATGGAAAAATCGTGGCGGTTTTACCTAACAAGCAGCATCCTAACTCAGCGTTGAATGCCTATAGTGCACAGGGTAAATTGATGCTGCCTGCATTTCGAGATATGCATATCCATTTGGATAAAACCTTCTACGGCGGACCTTGGCAAGCACCGCAATCCCGTGAAGGCAAAACCATTATGGATATGATCACGTTAGAGCAGAAAATGTTGCCTGAATTGCAGCCTTTCACTCAGGAACGAGCGCATGGATTGATCGATCTGATTCAATCCCAGGGTTCGACCATCGCGCGCAGTCATTGCAATATTGAACCTGTTTCTGGATTAAAAAACCTTGAAGCACTGCAAACGGTGTTGGATAAACGTCAGCAAGATCTCACCTGTGAAATTGTGGCTTTCCCTCAACATGGTTTACTGCTATCAAAATCAGTCCCTTTGATGCGAGAAGCGATGCAAGCGGGGGCGCACTATGTGGGCGGGCTAGATCCGACCAATGTTGATGGGGCGATGGAAAAATCCCTTGATGCGATGTTCCAGATTGCACTGGATTATAACAAAGGGATTGATATCCATCTGCATGAGACAAGCCCAGCAGGACTTGCCGCTATCAACTATATGATAAAAACGGTGGATGAAAACCGAAGCTTGCGTGGCAAGGTGACAATTAGTCATGCCTTTGCATTAGCTATGTTAAATCCTGAAGATGCCGATGCGATGGCAAAACGCTTGGCTGAGCAGCAGATCACTATAGCCTCGACCGTGCCTATCGGGACATTGCATATGCCATTAAAAACGCTGAATAAAAATGGTGTGTTTGTGATGACAGGGACTGACAGTGTGATTGATCACTGGTCGCCATTTGGTCTCGGGGATATGTTAGAAAAAGCCAACTTATATGCGCAGTTGTACACGCGTCCGGATGAGTTGGCATTATCTCGTTCCCTTGCCATCGCCACGGGCAATGTATTGCCGTTGGATGAAAAGGGCCAGCAAGTGTGGCCAGCAAAAGGCGATGATGCCAGTTTTGTGCTGGTGGATGCCTCTTGCTCAGCAGAGGCGGTTGCGCGTATCTCTCCAAGGCAAGCTGCGTTCCATAAAGGGTATTTGGCCAGTGGTGCAGTTGAAAAGTCATTAGGCTGAGAGCCGTTGTTTATATAGGCGTAGTTAATAACACATTGATCTATAACATTAATTTATAAATAATAGGTTGTAAATCAAGGTTATAAAGCCCACATTGGTGGGCTTTTGTATTTTTATGACGTAGCGAATTTAAATGCGAGGAACTTAATCGTTTTTATAAATCGCGACTTGCGGTTTGCCATCATTACCGATTGTTCCGCGATACATGCCTTCAGAGTTAAACTCCATGGCATAGTTACCTGATTTATCTAACACAATCACGCCACCACTTCCGTTGAGCTCTTTGACTTCATCCAGTGCATTACGGGCTGCTTGGTCAATCGGGGTTTTGTTGTATTTGACTTGAGCGGCAATGTTATGTGCGGTGGCTGTGCGGATAAACATTTCACCAGAGCCGGTGGCGGAAACCGCGACAGTGTTATTGTCTGCATAGTTACCCGCTCCAATAATTGGAGAGTCACCAACGCGACCAAAGCGTTTGTTAGTCATGCCGCCCGTGGAGGTTCCTGCCGCAATATTGCCGTTTTTATCGAGTGCGACCGCGCCAACAGTGCCATATTTATAGTCATACATCATCGGGTCAACAAAGAGAGCCGCATTTTTGCCATCGTGATCGAGAACCACTTTCTCTTTTTCTTTTGCTTTTTGGAGCTGTTCCCATCGGAAGTCGGTACGAAAGTAGGATGGATCAACAATTTCAAGGCCTTGTTCTGCCGCGAATTGTTCTGCACCTTTAGATACCATCATGACGTGAGGGCTTTTGGTCATGACGGCATAAGCGGCATTAATCGGATTTTTGATATTGGTGACGCCCGCGACAGCACCTGCTTTGCGGTTGCTACCATCCATAATAGAAGCATCCATTTCATTTTTACCCTCATGGGTAAATACCGCCCCTTTCCCTGCGTTAAACAGTGGGGAATCTTCCATGACATTGATCGATGCTTGAACTGCATCGAGGCTGCTGCCTCCTTTGTTGAGTACGGCATAGCCGGCTTCCAACGCTTGTGTGAGCTTTTCTTGATACTCTTTTTCTTGTTCGGGAGTGATAGTGTTTTTTGTAATAGTACCGGCTCCCCCGTGGATCACTAATCGGATTGGTGGCTCGCTTGCTGCATAAGCGTGCAAAGAAAATGAAGCTGCAAATAAACATCCTAGTAGAGATAATTTCATGGGTTATATCCTTCCAGTTATTTAGTTATTAGTCACTTTTTGAGCAAAAAAAGTATAGGATTGAAAATAGATAGCTAACAATATTGTTCGGTAAGTTCTGTGAGAGTGGTTGAAATAATTGCTTGAAATTTCAGTAAGACAAGACAGAAAATGAGTGGTTATGAAGAGGAAGCGTTTTGATATTTGGCGATGGTGAGATCGCCAAATGATGGGTAATTTACTTTGTAGCAAGCTCTTTTCGGATAATCTCAGCACCCGCACTTAAGGCATTGAGCTTACCTCTAGCAACGTCGCGCGATAATGGCGCCATGCCACAGTTGGTTGATGGGTACAGCTTATCTGCATCAACAAATTGAAGGGCTTTTCGCAAGGTATTGGCGACTTCTTCTGGCGTTTCTATGGTATTTGTTGCCACATCAATGGCGCCGACCATCACTTTCTTTCCGCGGATCAGTTCAATTAAATCCATTGGTACATTGGAGTTGTGGCATTCTAGAGAAACAATATCGATGTTTGAGCTTTGCAGTTTTGGGAAAGCTTCTTCGTATTGTCGCCATTCTGAACCTAGCGTTTTTTTCCAATCGGTATTGGCTTTGATACCATATCCATAACAGATATGTACCGCTGTTTCACATTTCAGCCCTTCAATGGCTCTTTCTAGCGCAGCAATTCCCCAGTCGTTTACCTCATCAAAAAATACGTTAAATGCTGGTTCATCAAACTGGATAATATCGACCCCCGCAGCTTCTAACTCTCTCGCTTCTTGGTTAAGAATTTTGGCAAATTCCCACGCTAATTTTTCACGACTTTTATAGTGATTGTCATAGAGTGTATCAATCATGGTCATTGGACCGGGTAATGCCCATTTTATCGGCTTGTTGGTTAATTGGCGTAAATACTTGGCATCTTCCACAAATACGGGTTTTTGACGAGCGACTGCGCCGACCACGGTCGGTACGCTGGCATCGTAACGGTCGCGAATTTTAACGACCTGACGCTTCTCAAAATCGACACCGCTCAAATGCTCAATAAAGGTCGTGACAAAGTGTTGACGAGTTTGTTCGCCATCACTGACGATATCGATCCCAGCGCGCAGTTGGTCATCGAGTGATAAACGTAGCGCATCTTGTTTGCCTGCGATAAGTTCTTCGTTATGCAATTTCCATGGCGACCAGAGTTTCTCTGGTTCTGCTAACCAAGATGGCTTAGGTAAGCTACCGGCAGTTGAAGTGGGTAATAATCTTTTCATGACAGGTGACCTTTTATTTTATTTTTAGTTATGCGTTATTTTGTGAAAGCGAATTGATTTTCTAAATCGATGCGCTCTATTAAGCCGAATACTGTGCAGACCATTTCTCCAGAATGTTTTGATAGGGTTTAATGAAGTGTTCTTCAGTAAATTTCCCTTGCTCAATGGCGAGTTGGCTGCGCTCTTCTCGGTCATAGACAATTTTGGTTAATGAATAATCCTGTTGATTCAGGCTTGGCTGATAGCATTCTCCCGCCACCGCGTTGGCATTATAAATTTCAGGACGGTAAATTTTTTGGAATGTTTCCATTGTGCTGATAGTGCTGATTAACTCAATGTTGGTGTAGTCGCTCAGCAAGTCTCCCGTAAAATAAAAAGCTAAAGGGGCAACACTATTTTTCGGCATAAAGTAACGGACTTGTAAGCCCATTTTGGCGAAGTATTGCTCTGTTAAAGAGGCATTAGTTGGCTGATATTCAATGCCTAATATAGGGTGCTGATTTCCTGTACGATGGTAAGTCTCTCTATTAGAGACACTCAAACAGATCACCGGTGATTTAGTAAAATTGGCTTTGTACTCATTGGAATGAATAAAAGACTTGAAAATATTGCCATGTAAGCAGCCAAATTTATTTGGAATGCTAAACTCAGCTTTATCTTTATTATGTTCCAGCAGTAACACGCTAAAATCATAGTCCCGCACATAAGATGAAAAGTTATTCCCGACAATGCCTTCAATTCGCTGCTGAGTTTTCTGATCGATAATGTTAGTTTTTAAAATTTCAATCACTGGGAAAGTGCTGTCTTTCTCCTTGATGTTCATTTCTACAGAGATAATTTCCAGTTCAACAGCATAGCGGTCGCTTGTAGGGTTATCCCAAAAGACCAGTGAGTTGAAGCGGTTGTTGATCATCGTCAGTGTGTTACGTAAATTTTCTTGACGGTTTTTGCCTCGCGCTAAATTAGCAAAGTTCGTCGTAATTCGCGTATTTTCTGATGGATTATAGTTTTCATCAAAAAGGCTGCGTGTAATGTTAAAGGTAAAGTGTGTATTCATCGTATTCTGCATCCTAGCTGTAACTCTAATAGGAAAACGGCGTTCACTGCTTGATTGCCGAGAAGTTGCCTGTTTTCTCATTCATCAATCTTATGTTGCCAGTAAGTTAATATGTTTAATTTATGCCAGAGTGAGGAAGGGAGAGAAAGCGACTTAATTTCATTACCAACATGAACAAATTTCATGATGATAAAATAGGGGGGATAAATGGGTGTGATTCTAAAGGCATTCCCTTGTGAGTGGGGTCGTTAATTTGACTTGTGTTTTTTGAGTTTATCTTTACTAGGTAATATATTTGTTTCTCTTAAGAATCATCTTAAAAAAGATTCATTTCTTAACATTTTATTTTTAACATTTCTTCATTTAATACTGTGCTCTAGAATAGAGAGTTAATAGAGTAAATTGAGGGTAAATAATGTTTTACACTTTTTTCGAAGGGGTAAATGTATATTTGTTAATGTTGTGTTAATTTATTTCAAGAGGCTATTTGTTCTAGAGTATATCGAAATAAATAAATATAACCGCATGATTATAAATGGTTTGTTTTTCATTTTGTTTTTTATGGCTAAATAGTATGCTAGACAGAATAAAATAGCATTTAATGTGAAAATATTTCACCAAATCGATAATGTTCGTAAAAAATTTCTTTCAATAAAAATTGGGTATATAACTGATTTTTAATACAAAAAAAATTATAAAATTAAGGCTCGGAAATTATATCAATTGACCTTATCCTACCAAGTTGTATTTAATACCTTAAAAATCATATAGGTATGTTTTAGGGGACAATATAAACTATAAACGTAAAAATAGTATTTATCGTTACTCGCTATTTGCGTGTGGTTGAGTGCCTTATTTTATTTTTAATAAAAATGATAAATTTTTATATATAAGAATGTGGTGTTTAGAATTAAAAAAGACAGAATATTATTTTTTATGGCAGGTTATTGTACTTAATGAATATTTAAATAAAATATAACCTAATATGTAAAGTTGAAAATTAGATGTAAACTTAAATCTACATGAATATTGTATGAAATACGCTACTACCATAAAGATAAAAATATTTAATGTATCTATTTGATTGCGTCACTATTGTGAAGCTAGCAATATTCATTTTCGAATAAGGAATACCTTATATTATAGGGTTATCTACCTAGCTATAATTTGAGGGTTAGGAAGTGGGTTTAATTTATGACACTAAGGTCGTTATCTATCATGAAAAAAGAAAAATTATATTATATCAGTCAACTGATAGGAAAATGCATGCAGGAATACCGCATAGAAAAGGGAGTTAGTGGGGAGTGTGTTGCAAAAAAGTTAGGTATTAGTCAACAACAATTATCTCGATACGAGCGTGGTGAGAATGCTCTCACTGTTGATGTACTATTTAAATATTTATTAATTATTGAGGTTAACTTCCCTGATTTTTATCACCGATTATTTTATATCATTGGGCGTCACCCTAAATTATCTATGTATATTTCAGGTTTAAATGGATTTGGCTGGGAACTTGATGATTTAAAAGATTATTATACATCAGCAATTGTATAGGTATTAACGCTAAAACTTTTCTGTTTAGTTGGCTTATCTTATATTAATATAAATATATTGGATTAGACCTATCATAGCAGAGAATAGTACTATGCCAAATAAATTACCCACTGCTTTTTCTCGTATAACGCGCAGTTCTGGGCGAACTAATAGTATATTAACAGTGACTCTGCCTCTTTTACTCGTATTACTCACAACATTATTTTGGAGTGCTAATAAAATAGTTCACCAAGAAACTAGACGATTAGAAGTTGAATTCAAATCTTTTATTGGCTATTTGATAGAACAAGAAATTTTTTTAAAAGCATTAAATAAACAAGATCAGGATTTATCAGAACTGCTAGAAAGTAGAACCTATTCAATAAATGATCAGTTTTTGCCGAGAGATTGGCCATTAAGGCTATTAGAAGGCAAAGAATCTATAGTCGCAATGCCATTTACGTTAGCGTGTGGCAACAATTTAGAGTGTTCTAGAGTCCCGAGTATCTTATTTTCACTCGGCGCATATTTAGCTGATTTTTACTCTACATTTTGGGGGCGCTCTTACTATCCCGCGGCGGCGGTATTTTTTATTAATGAACATGACTATATCAGTATTAGTGTCCCATCCGTAGGCACGCTAATGGGGAATACAGCCATATCACCTGAATTGTTTCGTGCAGTAACCGATAGTATTAGAGATAATTTACCAGTAATAAACAAACAGTTTGCTGACATACAATACGACGAACAAGAAATGCCCGTTATTTGGTTAAAAGCAGATAAATTTAAAAATAACTTGCTGGGTATCGTTCCCGCAGGTTTTGATGCCAATTTATGGCAAAATGCCCATCTCTCCCCTAAAAATATTTATGCAGTCTCTCTAGTCAGTAAAGACCATCTCAGCGTGCTAGAGAAAATATTGAACCCAACATTGAGGCATGAATTCTGGCTATTACATGATGACTTTGGTTTATTACTGGGTGATTCTCCAGTGCCTACTGAGCCATCGGAAGGTATTTTCTATACTCAAAATGGTTTAGTCATGAAGTTAAGCTTTAAAGATACAGATTGGATAGGTTATTACAGAATTAGTTACGCTGCATTTTTCGAAGATAATATGTGGTTACCGATTAGTCTTGTTATATCTCTACTTTTTAGTTTGTTATGTGGCTGGGGATATAAGAAGTGGTACCATAGAAAAATTCTACAGCCAGCAATACTTTCTCAGCAAGTTATCGTCGAAAGCGAAGCGTTTAATCAAACATTGATTGCAACAACGCCGATAGGGCTCTGTGTTATTGATACAGAAACTCAAGATCTTCGTTTTGCGAATGAGCTCGCTAAGTATTGGTTAAATATACCCAATACTGATTCTCCTCACGATTCAATGGAATATAATGAACTACTGAGCCGTGTTATTTCTGAACAGGAAAAAGTGACAACTGTTTTAAAATCAGGGGAACACGTATTATATATTGTTAGCACTGCAACTCATTATCAGCAACGTCCTGTTATTTTATGCGCATTTACTGATATCACAATACAAGCTGAAACTGAAAAACAGCTTAATCATGCTAAACGCCTTGCGGAAGAAGCGAATCAAGCAAAGTCTAATTTCTTAGCCACGATGAGCCATGAGATACGCACGCCACTTTATGGCATTATCGGGACATTAGAATTATTAGAAAACACGGCTTTATCACCAAAACAAAAACACTTTATTGATAGGATGTCGACAACATCTCAGTTATTAATGCATCTTATTGGGGATATTCTTGATATCAGTAAAATTGAAGCGAACCAAATTCATATCCAACATATATCGTTTGATCTACTCGATTTAATACAACACACCGTTCAGTTATATCAAGGGCTAGCTCAGCAGAAAAAGTTGCTGCTATTTGCTATTATTGATCCCAATATTTATGCCGTCAGAATTGGTGATGCGGCAAGGCTACAACAAATATTTGGCAACTTATTAAGTAATGCTATTAAGTTTACCCACAATGGAAAGGTTACGGTTGAATTAAGGAACGGCACAAATAACAATATAATATTATTTGTCAATGATACCGGTGTGGGGATCAGCCAAGAACAGCAAGAAAAACTGTTTGAGCCTTTCTATCAAGCCCACTCAGGGCAGCATACCTATGGTGGTACTGGTTTAGGCTTATTTATCTGTGCCGAGTTGGTAAAACTTATGGGGGGAGAAATCAGTGTCACCAGTAATCTTACGGTAGGTAGCTCTTTCCAAATTACCTTACCGTTAGAATTCGATAAAAACAATATTCAGTGGAAGAGTTTAACAGGGGCGAATATCTGGCTACGAACAATCGACCCATTATTAACCAATAATATTTATAATTGGTTAATTCGGTGGGGAGCAAAAGTTTATTTTACCGAAGCGGAATTACCAACAGATACATCATCGGTCATTGCTGTCAGTATATTCATTCAGGATTTCTCTTTACCTCAAGATTGGCATGGAAAGATATGGATAAGTGATGATGCAAGTTTCCGTTTATCGGAATTTAATCAACAGCTCTTCTTATTAAAAGATGAGGATAATTCAGCATTACCATTAACATGCCCAATCTTACAAACACCTTCATATGCTAATGAATATTCTTTGCGCGTTTTAGTGGCAGAAGATAATCCGATTAACCAAGTTACGCTTCAAGAACAATTAGAATTACTCGGTTGTGAAGTCTTTATGGCAAGTGATGGTGAGGAAGCTTTAGTGGTTTGGGATAATCAAGTTGTCGATATTATATTAACTGACGTTAATATGCCTTATCGCGATGGATATGAATTAACCAAGCAGTTGCGTAGTGAAGGTGAAACGTGTCCAATTATTGGCGTGACAGCCAATGGCTTAAAGGATGAAGAGGAGCGCTGTTTAGCCGCAGGAATGGATACTTGGCTAGTGAAGCCTATTGAGTTAGAAACGTTAGTCAAATTATTTAATCGTTTTTTCCCTACCTATTCATCAGGTATGACTTCTGATGCCGTCACGATGGCGTTGATTAATCCGCTCGATAGCAATGATAGGGCGAATATAATTCAACATTTTACGGCTGATATTCATGACCTTTACCAAGCCGTCAATGATAATAATATCGACGTTGTAAAGCAGCTTTCTCATCGTATTCGAGGGGCACTAGTCAGTGTAAAACAACGTGACCTTGCCAGTAAACTTCAAGTACTAGAAGAACAGTTAACAGAATCCAATACAGCGGAGTCCTATACCGCGATTTGTGATGAATTAACCCATTGGCTAAATCAGCTTAATCAAACAAATGGTGCGTAATGCAATAGCTAATCAGTGCTTGGTTATTTTCAACTCTTAATTTACGCATTGCAGCATTTTTTTGTAGGCTAATCGTCTTATCACTTCTGTTGAGCAGTTTCGCGATTTCAACAATCGGCTTACCTTGGACAAATAATCGCAATACCTCTAACTCACGAGGCGAAAGTGTTTTCACTCTTTCATCCAGTGTGGAGGCATTGCGGCTTTTCATTGTTGTCGTTAAATCAACAATAGGTTGGCGATATTGCTTTCCTTGACCGGCTAAAGTGATTGCTTTGATTAATTCTGGTAATGGCGCTTCTTTTGAGACAACAGCATTCACATTGTTATCATATAAAGTCTGAATAATCATTGGGTTAGATATCATTGTTAATACGACTAATGCGATGTTCGGGTACTTCCGACGTAGAAATTGGATATAATTTTGTCCATCACTAGATTGTGTGTTATTGGGCATCATGTAATCAGTCACAATCACATCAACCGTGTGGCTTTTTAAAAAAGCAAACAGATCAGAATCATTCGTAAATTCCCCTTCAATAGAAAAATGGAGTGATTGGGATAATGTTTTTTTAATCCCGATAGGACAATTGGATGGTCATCGACGAGGACTAAGGTTAACTTTTTCATCTAAGTTACTCCTTATGAGGGGGCTTGATATTTAGTATAACAACGCCGAAAAAATGTCAAATGGTGACTGTCTATTTAAGGTTATATTTTTGAATGCAGACCACCTGTGATAGACATTTTTATCATAACAGGTGGTCAAGGTGACTAATAAGAAACAACAACGCGTATGGTTTTCGAAAAGGGGCCAGAGGTTATTGAACGTCCACTAATCTGACTTAAGGTTGCAGTGTAAGGTACATTTACAGGAGATTGAGGCTTAATTTCACCAATCGCATAGTTTTGATTAAAGTCTAATTCTGTTGCGTTACTTTTGATGACAGTTTGCAATCCGTTTCCCATATCAAGGTATTTGTTCCCCAATACCGTATTATTGTTAGGTTCAAATCGCACTGAAACATTTAACCCAGTTTCACAATCTTGAGATACCGCCATACCCACATTAAATGTGCGACTCACAGCTTCTCCTGCGTTCATTTGTTTTGGTGAGATAGTGCCAAAGTTAACACTTCCGCCATTTGATGCGGTTACACTGACTGCGGGTGTCGGACAAAGCAATGTTAAATTACCCACGATACGTATATAAACAGGAGCACCAAGGTATTTACCTTGATAATCTTCATGATATCCCAATAGAACATTGCCCGTATCAAAGGGTTTCAAGGCATTGGACCCTTTTATGACGACAAAATTATACATGATACCTATATTTACCGTGGTTCCTACCGCCGGTTGACTCCAATGCCCTAAATCTATACTTGGAACATTTGAGTCTGTGAGGGTGGCAGTTATTCCTCCACCAATTGCACTTCGCTGAGTCACCGTAACTCCACTGTTAATTAAAAGCGTTTTTGTTTGCGCAGAGAGGACATTTTTAAAATAAACATGATTGGGCGCCGCTACGCTACCTGTAAAATTACAGGTGAAAGACATAAATGAAGATGATGCTGTTGCTAATGTGGTTCCTGGTGATATAGTGGTACTGCTGCTTTTGATATCAAAGGTAATATTTTCCTGTAAGAATTCTTCACCATTTAAGGCCTGACAATTCGTTACTGCGCCAAAGGCATTAAAACTCAAAAATGAAAAGCAACATAAAATAATGGGTACAACTTTCTTAAAATAGGGGGGCATCATTTCTTCCTATTTATCATTAACCAATGTACAGGTTGTACTTTGGCAGGTGTAATTTAATAGCTTTGGCGTGCCATAATCATCAATGTACGTTATGACCATTTTCGGTGATTTTGTTTTGTTATCGGGTAATGAATACACCGAATTACTATTTGGCTTAATGATAATTTCTTGGAAGTTATCAACTTTGCTTAAATTGTCATTAATATTAATCACAACAACATGATATGGCGTTGGGTTAGTGAGTTTTAATGAATTTCCTGTTTTTTCAACTTTTAACTCTTTTTGCCAGTTATTATCAGGATATTTTTTTAATCCTGTTGGGCGATAAAAAAGTTTAAATCTTGATTGAATAACAATCTCAACTGCATTTTCAATTTCACTTTTCGGGGGAATTCCCAATATATTAAAATAGAATAAGGTTTCTTTATCTTCCGCGGCGTTGAGATTATTTTTCGATGCACTGATTCTCACTTGTTTCTTTTGCTTAGGATCAATGCGCTGTAATAGTGGTAATGCAATTAATGGTTCATTAATCTTATGACCATTTTCATTTTCAATCCACGATTGCACTAAAAAGGGATCTTTATTATCCGTATTTTCAACCACAATACTCACACCTTTACTGGCTTCATCATAAATAACCCGCGTACGATCGGCTGAGATTGAGGCATGCGCGCATGTGCATGCTAATAATAGACTACTAATAATTAATTTAAATTTTCTCATGGTATTTATTCTTTATTACAAATTACATTATGAATATTTTGGATGTTTTGGTTTTCAATCATTAATTGACATGATTGTCCGCCATTCCATTTAATAGTTAATTTTTGATTCGATTGAATTCCAGTCAAATAAACTTGACCGTCTTCTGCAATCATCCCTAATACAGTATCTTTTGCTGAGTCATAAACTAACGCTCCAAATGGTGGTGTTTTCCCGTCAGGAAAGTGAATAGTCATTAACGCTTTTTCACCAATAACTGTATTGAGTTTTGCATAGCCAACTGCGCCATCCGTTAATGTTGATTCAATCACGCTATCATCAATACTGACATTGTCAGGGATACTATTCAGATCAATATATTGAGTGGATTTGTAGTATGTTGGCACATTACTAATTGCCGCTAAACCAAATCTATTGGTAATCGACTCATCTTTATTGATAGAAACATCTTTAGCGTTATCAGTATCAATAACCATTCTTGCCTGATTATCATATACTCTGCGATGTAACACAGGACCTTGGCTCGTAACAGTTAATGAACCATTTAATGACCCACTTAAGGTGTGATAATCATTACCATATGACCCCGTCATTTGAGCTGTACCATATTGAGTATCACGATATATCGACGTATTTAATGTTGTATTATCAAAAAAGTCTTTTGTTGACACACCTAAACTGACGTTATTGTTGTCTATATTTGTATGGTAGCTAACGTTATTACTGTATTTTTTATCGCGGTCATTGTAAGAACCAAAATATTGTAAACGTGAATTTTTTTCGCCACCAAAGGGAATACTTAATGAAAGATAAGCTTGTTTAGAGCGTTTACCTTCTACATAGCTACTTTCGCTAATAGATAATGAGAGAAGTGCATTATCAAAAAAGTCATTTTTAATCGTTTTATTGAATGACAAGTTTAACGTGTCATTACTTTTGGATTCATTCCAATAACTTTCTCTCGAATAGCTTAAACTCACATCTGAATTTAAATCAGGAATTTGTTGTGTAAATGAGGTCGTAAAAACATTTTTTTGACGAAAATGAAGATTCGTTGGATTACCTTTTGTATAAATGAAATTATTGACGGACATAAACCCTTCATTTGAGAATTGATATCCCGTTAAATCAAGTCGACTTGAATTTGAGAATCGCTTTGCATAGTTGATTCTATAGCTTTCTCCAGTGCCTGAATTCGTCGTATGTAAATGATTTTTAGATTGCGTAACATCAAATGATATGGCTCCCAAAGACTCCATATTTAAGCCTATACCAGCATTATATGCATAGTATTCGTTATCTGACGTTGCAAATAGTCCACCAAAGGCGGATAAGTTGTTCAATAATCCCCAAGAAAATTCGGTTGAGATAAAGTTATTATTGACATTTTTATCATCCATTGGGGCTAATTGACCGGCATTTAATTTATATTGCAACATGCCAGGTCGGGTTAAAAATGGGATATTTGTTGATGATATTTGGTATTCTCTCACCGACCCATCTTCTTCGGTTATTTTTACATCTAACGTTCCAGATAAAGCAGAGCTCAAGTTATCAATTGAAAAAGGTCCAGGCGCAACTTTGACTTGGCTTAATATACGACCATTCTGAGAAATGACGACGGTTGCATTACTCGTTGCTGTACCTGTTACATTAGGGGCATAGCCTCTTAAAGCAGTAGGTAACATATTATCATCAGTAAAAATACTGACACCGTTGAAGCGTACAGAATCAAAAATTTGGCTGGCAGTATAATATTTCCCGGCAAAAAACTTAGCCGATAAGTCCGGTAAATCAGTAAAAATATACGTTTGAACCCATTTGAAATTATCATTCTTATTATCATTAAAATCTTTTTGTAATTGATAATTACTGCGGATTCTCCAACGCCCAACGTTAGCGCCAATAGTACCAAATGAGCTTAAGTTATTTGTATTTTGAGTATTTTTATATTTGATGTAGTTTTCAACAATATTATAATCCAATACAAGCGCATTAATTCCTACTTCGCGTTGCATAGGGGGAACCCAGTTTTCATCTGAATATAAAAAGTAGGCTTGTGGTATTGATAATGCAAGCTCTTGCTTTTCATCATCAAAGTGCGATGTAATATTGTCATCTTGAACAGACAAGTCATAGCATTGACCCTCTGCCCACGTAGGTATCTTATTAATAAACTCTTGTTTTAAGCCGATAACTTCGACTAGTTTTTGTGATATACAAGGCTGTACGATTCCATTTCTATTGATAAAATCGATTTTATCAAAAAAGTTTATTCTTCGGTCATTGATAGATACGTTAGAAAAATAAGCGCCTTCCTGTGAGGCTCCTTTTTCAAATGAACTTAAATCAATATCTGTATTACCAGAAATGGATAAAGCGTCTTGATTAAATTGAACAGAGTCTGCATTAACATAGTTTGAATATAAAAATAAGCTAGAAATTAAACTAGTCACTATGTTTTGTTTAAATTTGTTCATTTTTTATTGACCGGAGTATGCTATAAAAATATTATTTTTATTGATTTTTTTAAAATAGATAAAACTGGATATACTATAAATATAAGGCATAGCATACCCAGTAAATTAATTACTAATTAAAATTTAATATAAAGATTTATAATATTAATTTTAAAAATTACTGGTAATCTAAAACGTAAGCTACGGTTGATTTAACTGACCCCGAAGTTGCTTGACCTAACGCTTGCATACGTGCAGATAAATTAATGGTATTTGCTCCCGCAGCCATGTTTTGGGTAATAGTATCGCCAGACTTGATGCTTTGACCTGCATCATTTTGGAATAATACGCCAACATTCTGTGCAGTACCCGTGCTTGCCCATAAGCTACCAGCAGGATCCATTTGACCCGTGAAGCTGACTTTTACTTTAGAAAAATCTGTTCCGCTTGTTGTTGGGTCTAATACACAGTCAGATAATTCTAAGGTGAAGTCTACATTAGGACCTTGTGCGCCAGCAGTTTTTAATGATACTGCGGGTACTGAACCTAATTGAACTTCTTTATTTACTGAAGATGGCGCAATTGTACAGGCACCAGTATTCACTGTGCCATTAAATTCAATAGTACCGCTTCCTACATCTGCTGCAAATGCAGTGGATGCCGCACCTAAAGTTAATGCGATAATTGAAGAGGTTAATAATGTCTTTTTCATTTTTAAATCCTTAATATACATAGTACTGATTCTAATAAACTAAGACTTTGCCTTAGCTGGTTAATTACGTGATACCAATATAAATTGGTACCACAGTGATTTGATGGAAATTTAAGTGTTCATTAATTTTAATGATTTATAGTGCCCGAAAACATGAGCATAGATTATTATTAAAGAGGATGGATAAATATAAGGAGATCCTTAAAAGCTGTGGCTTGCTACGTCTAATGCAATTGCTTATTAATTATAAATACGTCTCTGTATTCACCGTCCAGTTATTTATTTGTACTGTGGAAATATCTTCAAAAAAGTAATGTATACTTATTTTGAAAAAATCAGCAATCATGACTAATGAGTCTATATCAATTCTATTGATACCACGTTCATAACGAGAGAACTGTTGTTGACTCACATTTAAATATGCTGCAATTTCTGTTCCTGTTAATCCATACTCTTTTCTCAGTTTTTTTATTCTGCTCCCCACTATTTTGGCAATAGGATATTTTCCTGTCATTTTTATTTCCTTCATGACATATAAGTTTGAAGTTGAGTAATGCTTAACATCAACAGGCAAAAATTCTAATTAAATAAAGATAAAACCTCAAATGCATTGACGAGTAAGAAATAAAAACAATGATTAATTTTATTTCTTAAATTTATAAGGTTTAGACCTCATTCAGCTAATTTTACATTCATATATTAAATTTAATGAAACAATCACTGAGAGTAACATCATTTTTCAGGTAAACGTCGTGATTAAATATGGATGTTTATCCTTACTTATTCAAAAATACGGTTGTTTTATCTAGATAGTAACTTAATAGTGGTTATATCGGATTAAATACTGCCAAGTTGGAATCCTTGATGGGAAATATACGATTAACATCATGTTTTAAATTATGAATTTTTACGGGCAGAGTGATAGATACGTGTCGAACGTGATCAAAATCGAAAGTTTAGAATTGCTTTTACCTTAATCCTCTTCTTATGCAAATGAATTGCTATTGATCATAAAACGCTTTCATTGACTGCAATTTTCGCCATCAACTTTGACTTGGATTTGCTTCATCGCATGCGTTCGATTTTCCGATCGTACTGCTTGGTATTTTTAATCATCAGCCAATAAGCCGGGTAAACCATAGAAATATTAAGGCTAAAAAAGAGTAGTCAACGATGAAAAAAAATATTAATGTTATATTATAACATAACAAGTGGAGGTGGCTATGAAGCCGAATATTCATCCGGATTACCGGACAGTGATTTTTCACGATACTGCTGCTGATGTGTATTTCAAAGTTGGGTCAACGATAAAAACAGAGAGAACCGTTGAATTTGAAGGGCAAAATTATCCCTATGTGACTCTTGATGTCTCCTCTCACTCTCATCCGTTCTATACCGGTAAGCAGAAAAATCATTCTCAGGAAGGTAATGTTGCTCGCTTTAATAAGCGTTTCGGAAATTTTGTTCAGACAAGAGAGGAAAAATGATGCACGTATTATGCTCATTGGCATGGAAAAAAACAGATTATCAGGATGGTAAAATGACTCGTCGCGATATTTTTATCGACTCAATTTGTAAGTCAAATCAGCGTGTTCAAGCGGCATTGGAGGCAGTATGATGACAAAAAACATGCTTCCATTGGTTTTGTTAACCAGTTTATTCAGTGGCGTGGTGATGGCACATGGGCATCATAATGATAAACCGCAGACTGAAGCGCAACGCCAAGCTGCAAAAGGTATTTTTTCGGACAAGGATGTTCAAGATCGTCAATTGAGTGATTGGGATGGTGTTTGGCAATCTGTTGAACCTTATCTCGCTGATGGGACTTTGGATCCTGTTATGCAAGCAAAAGCAGTAAAGAATAAGGACAAAACAGCCGAAGAGTACCGAGCTTATTATGCTAAAGGGTATAAAACCGATGTGGATATGATTGGTATTGAAAATAATATCATTGAGTTTCATCGCGGCGATAAGGTCACTCAATGTAAATATGATTATGCGGGTTATCGGATTTTAAATTACACCTCGGGGAAGAAGGGGGTTCGCTACTTATTTGAGTGTAAAGATAAAAGTAGCCAAGCTCCTAAATTTATCCAGTTCAGTGATCATATTATTGCACCGGAAAAAGCGGGGCATTTCCATCTTTATATGGGGAATGAGTCGCAGGAAGCGTTATTGACTCAGTTAGATAATTGGCCGACTTATTATCCCTATTCGATGAATGGAAACGATATTGCTCACGAAATGCAACACCACTGATAATCTATTCGCCTAGTTATTTAACGTTTGCACCCCCAGAGTTTATTCTGGGGGCATATCAGCCATCATGCACATCAGAGTGTCAAAGATAGCCATTAAGAATACTGCGATAATGATGAATAAAACACAGAGAAAAAATGCCGAGTAATAAATCAAAAAGGAACCAATAGATAAATTTCTTGGTTCCTAGCATCCTGTAAAATCAATTATTCAATATCATCTAACATGGAAGGAGGTGGAATGAAAAATAGCGTTCCCGTGATGGGGGTGCTGTATTTTAATAATTCATCCGTTGCACCATTATCTGCCCCACTAAACATATTTTTCAACATGCGATGGGTTGTTGAAAAATATCGTGCATAGCCGATGAAATAAGTACCATATTCATTTTTAGAAGGATTAGAAAATGGCATATTCGCACGAACGATTTTGAGATCTTCGCCATGCTCATCTTGTATATTGGTCACAACGTTATGAGAGCTTGGTAATTTCTGCTGATCGGATAGCTCGACGTCATTAAACTTATGACGACCAATCACCTTTTCTTGCTCTTCTGTGGTGAGATTTTGCCACGCCGTCATATCGTGAATGTATTTCTGGACAAAGGCGTAGCTTCCACCGATAAAATTAGGATCCTCTTCACCAATCACCGCATAATCAACACGCTCATCTTCCATTTCAGGGTTTTCAGTACCATCGACAAATCCAATGATAGAACGACCATCCATATAGCGGAACCCATGAACTTCATCAACATGTTCTACAAAATCACCGAGATTTTGGCTGATAATAGAGGCTAATTCGTAGCAGGCTGAGACATTTAACGCTCTAATATGGAAGAAGATATCACCAGGGGTAGAAACGGCAGTGAAGTTTTTGCCTTTGATCTCTTTAAATGGGCTGAGTTCTTTGGGAGTAGAGAGTTGAGGAAAAAGCGTTTGCCACGCTTGAGCGCCGAACCCCATAACACAGCTCGTTTCTAATGCGGGGAAGCGAGTTCTCATACTACGAATAAGACCTGAGAAATTATTACAAAATTCCACTAGCTCATCACGATACTTATCTTTATCCGTTATATTAAAAACGAGAAAATAAGAGTTTTCACTAGGGGATTTTGTTACATCTTGATATTTCATGTGATTTATACTCTTTCTGCTGTTTTATTTACGTTAGGATACAACTTGGTGCACCGCTTTCATAATGCTTTTTAATATCAAAAAATAAGTTTTTGTTGTATTAACGGCGGCAGGGTAGGGATACAAGAGAACAACATCGTCCAATTTTGCCGCGAATTTCTGAATTTAAATGGGTGACTATTTATCATCAAAAGCTCGCTAAGCTGGGGCATTGTATTAACACACTCCAATTGATGGCTTTTTCATTATTTTAAAAATACAGAAAATCATTAAACAGGAGTCATTTTACTTTAATGCTTCTTGTTCAAGCCATTCCAAAGACAAAGTTAATGATAATGACTTGTCAACATCAGGTGCAGCCAGCGCTGCATATTGACTGCCAGTGACCTGAACTTGGAAAGGTGCTTGAAGTCTTTTTTTATTTAAATCATGCGAAAGTGTTGGAAGCTCTGCAATTCCAATACCTAAACCATCAATGACAGCTTGCATACTTAAATAGTTATGTTCAAAACGTTGAAACCTCAGCGGATATAAACCTTCTATGCCTGCTTCTTTCATCCATTTTTCCCATTCGACTACTCATGTATTTGAGGCCACAAATACGTGAGCGGTGAGACGGATATCAGAGACATCATGGAAATTTATATCTGCATAACAATCGTTGCCATATTCACGGGTGCATTAAGTGGAATCGTTGGTACAAGATCTTCTTTAATCCTTCTCCCTATATTGGTAAATATATTGGGTCCTAAATCAGCGATGCCGATAATGGCAATCGCCGCGATTATTGGCAATATCTCACGTATTGGACGTGGTGGCGGGAGGTGGACTGGCGTGCTACGTTGGTGTATTCGTTACCCGGTATTCCTGCAGCTTCAATGGGGGAGGGGGACAGTAACGAGAGATGATACATAACCTGAAGAGATGGAAAAGTTAGATGAAATCGGTGGACCTACTTGCTTCAACTTAGCTGGGCAATTTTTGCGGGCAGCATATAATCCCATAGTCAGCATTTAGCGGGAAGTCGCTATAAGAGAACTAGAGGGTATCAATAAAAGTTGGAGTAATAAAGAGGAAAAGTCCAGCCTAATTACTGGGCTTTCTGAGAAAATAATGATTAAGGACTAAAAAAACACTCGAACACCGGCGTTAATATTAAGAGGCGATTCAATCATTGAGCCTTTTGAATAACTAACTTCAGTATAAAGTGATGTATTCTTGTTAATACGAGCATCTAGACCAACACGGTAGTTGCCCATACTTCCTGAATAATCATTTTTAAGTTTTACGGTATCATTGATTAATACAGTATTATCATTAATGAATTCGTTTTCAAATGAGGCTTTTATATAAGGTGTTAATGTGGATTTTTCACCAATATCGAATGTGTAACCTGCTTTAACACCTGCTTCCGCTTTTAATGATTTATCATTTCCTAATTTTACTTTCATTCCATTGGTCATTTTTAACTCATTATTTTTAGCAGAGAAATATTCAATTCTAGCGTAAGGAGTAATGAATGAATGATTAAAATTAGTTTGTTTTCCTATTTCAAACGCAGAGCCAATACCTTTTTGCTTAAAGCTTGTATTCGCGATGTTATTCATATTAAATCTGACGCTACTTTCACTATCAAAGTAATTTCCTTTGACTAATGCATCTAAATAAAAACCGTTATCCTTTATATATGATGCATACAGACCTAATGAGTAGCTATCAACATCTGATTTACTTCCTGATTTTTCTTTTATTTCATTTTTTGTCATACCAAAAGAAATACCAGTATTAAGACTATCAGTATTTATATCAAAAGTTTTTCCTATACCATACTCAAAACCATTTTGCTTTAACTTGTAGGGATTGTTAACTCCATTATCAACTCTATACTCGTTATGAATATATCTTCCCCATACCTGGTTTCCATTTATATCGGTCATACTATTATTTAATCTATCAGTGATAGTATGATATTCATTAGTGAAAATAGTAGAGGCATAGGATGCGATCGATAACGCACTTTTAGCCGATTGAGATAATTGGTCTGAATGTTGCTTTAAATACCAATTATCATTTTTTGTTCCAGAGTATAAACAAATGAACCAAGTTCAACCTTATCTCCGTTGAGTTTAAATGCATCCTTTGTACTATTCCCTGCATGGATCAAGTGGTATCCATCGCTACTTTCTTTGCCGCTCCCAGCAACATTTACAATGTTATTCTTTCCTGAAAAATCAGTAACATTAAGGAAATCGCCATGCATTCCTTCAACATTCATATAGAAAGATGAGTTATTAGATTCCAGTTTGTTTATATTTAAAGTTTTAAATTCCTCGGTGGATAATGTGCTATCCAGAGGCGAGTAGAAATGTACAGATGAATCTGATAAAGCTACATTAATTGACCTCGAATATAAAATTGATTGTATGATGGTAAAAATACCAAAATAATTAACTTGGTCATCAATCAATTAATACAATTGATTAACAATTGAAATTCTAGGGAAACATTCTATCCAAAGTTTAATAAGGTTTACAATTCGAATATTTCAAATTAATTTGTAGGCTTTTATTGATAATATATGAAAATAGGTTGGCTATGATTTCAACAGAATTGAAATCATAGAGATGACAGCTTATTTAATCGTAGAGTATATAACTCATTGAATGTATAGGTTAGTGAGGATTTATAAATTAAGGTTAATTAAAAATAATATTAATTTATTAGTGGTACATAATAAAATTAGAGATTTTATATAACTTTGATTTTTTTGGGGGGGAACGTGGAGTTATGAGATACTTTGGTATCAGCACTTAAAGTCTTAAATGTTAATATTGAGTTTTTTTCGAACAGGTGAAGGATGAAGCTTGCAAAGAACCTATTGAATATAATAAGGATAAGCTGGGTTTTCTGTGGTTACATTTCATACAAGGAACTGCTTTTCTCATATATACCCAGCAGATAATTCACATTAGTATCTAAAATTCTCCCTATAACAAGCAGATCATCGATGTAGGTAGACATATCCCCATTTTCATATCGAATATACTCAGCTCCAGTTAAGTTATTAGCTACCTCTGAAGTTGAGATATTTTTATTGGATACGAATCTGTTTTATGAAATTACCGAACATCTTGTTTGTCATAATACACCCTATATACTCAATTGATTAAATATAATTAAGATGGCTGTGTTACAAATTTAGTGCTTGGTAGATAACAAAAAAGCCCACCGGAGTGAGCTTTTTTATTCTTCTAGTGCACGTGCATTAAATGTGCATTTCAAAGTCCATTCTGAGTCATGTTGCTGTCCGTCCAACTTTACTAACTTACTGTTTTTAAAGTTGTTGTCACATCACTGACAGTTAAAATTTGGTGGGCTGGCGGGAGTTGAATCCGCATCCGAAGTTTTTCAATTTATTGATTTTGAAAGGGTATTTCTAGAAGGGGACAATAATGTGCACTAGATGTGCACATGAAGGTCAATGTGTAGGTGTAATATTATCTCTTGAGGCAAGGTATTTTTTAGATTAGATGTCCTAAATGATTAGCTCACAGCGATAAGCTAATTAATAGTAACTTAATCATATTCCCATAAATATACCACTGCCAGGTGTCTTCATTTTATTCAGCCATTCGGATATAGTTGTTTTATTGGCCTCTTTAATCATATATCCACGTGCTTGGCAGTCTGAAAGACCACCTGGGGAAATCCCTGAGGTTGTTACTATAAGTCCAGACTCAGCTTTTTCCCATTCAACATCTGCCCATAAAGCTTTTACAACGGTACGATCAATTTTATTTTTATATCTTTTACATTGAATTAAAATAAGTGGAGGTTCTCCAGCTTTTTTGTGATCTTTCCAAACACGTACATCTATACCGCCATCGTTACGTCCAGGTCCAAGTTCAACATTAAATCCTTCACGAGTAAAATACTCTGCAGTAAGTCCTTCAAATTTTCTCCAATGCATTTCGTTTAATTTATCTGAGTTCCTCTGGAGGTAATCAATAAATCTTTGATCAATGAAGTTACCATATTCACTTTCCAAGGATTCAGACTCGAATAATTCTTTAAGTGCTATAGTATCTTTCCAGTTAACTCTTCTTATTTTGCTAATGCGCCGGTGCATATCATCTATATTACCATTAATAAACTCCATACTAATATTTAAGCCAACTTGTCCAAATTTTCTTTTACACTCAATTATGAAAGAGGTTGGATCTAATTCTTCTCTACCTTCTTTCATTGCTTTATCCATAGCTAGCTGTAAATGTAAATTCCATAATCTCATAATCTCTGTAAAAATTACTGAAAGATTTGAATCGTTTTTATATTTATGGTGAAGGCGAATTGTGCTTGGAATACATCCATCTGTTTCCACACTTCCTAGTTTGAATAAAATATGTGCAAACATCTCATCGATCTCTTCAGGGTATATTCTTATATATTTTTCATCAGGAACTGATAAACTTCTTCTAAAGCTTGAATCGATTGAGAATAAATCAATAATTTCATCTTTACTCAATGTTAAGCCTGTTTTAAATCCTGCGGATTCACCCAAAACAGATATGAGTTCTAAATTTTTGAATGTTATGGACATGAATTTTCTCGTATATTTTATGTATTCCCAGAAAAATTCAATTGGCTATTTTTCCTGGGCTCTTAATAGAAGTTAGTTGTTATATTTTTCCTGAACTATAACTATTTTTTCTCAATGTCAGCAACATTACTATGTGCTGGCGTTACATTGGTATAACTGAAAATTTTAGGTGGCATTGGATAAAGGCGTAATTTTTTTCCTAGCATTGCAGGAGTCATGATCGATGTTTTCAAGGAAATTATCCGTGGAGACTTCCGTTGTGCCTCTAGAGTTTTAATTAACTTGAAATCCATCGTCAGAAAACAGTAAAGTCCGTACTTTTCTGCAGTTCGTATATGCCACGCATCTTGACTATTTTTTCTTCCAAGGACCTTAACTAGTGAAGCATATAGAGGATCTTCTATCTCCATCTTTTTTAGTCGTTGGATAAGTTGTTCTTGCGAACTTGGAAGTTCCATCCATGAAGGACCAAGGCAAGGGAAAGTATTTTGATCAATAATTTTGAGAGGTCTGTTTTCAAAAAAATTAGAATCTAAGTATCCGCACCCTTGAAATCGCCCGACTGGTTGATAAAATCGTTCATTATATAATTCGGAAGATGAATAAAAATTTAGAAGTCCTGCTCGTTGGAGAGAAAACAAGCTGGGGAGATAGCTAATGTCATCATATTCACGAGTTTTAGCCTTTGATGAATAGACTGGAGTTCGAGCCAAATATCCAGTTTTAACATTATGGTCTTAAGACCTGTATGAATCCATGTCGTTTTATGTGTTGTTGCGTGGGATAGTACAGTATTATCGACCAATACTCCGATAGGTTCGCTTTCCTTTAATATTCGTTTAGCTTTGTACGTTGAAAGTTCGACTAACCAATTGGCAATTTTTGTACTATGCTGGTATTTAATATTTTTGATATATCGTGACAAATTTTTCATAAAATTAATATCTGCTAATTTTTAGTCAATGTGATAATAATGTATAACATGTTTATTACTAAATCAAAGCTAAATAAAGGCAGTATAATATTTAATTAGAATTATTTAAGGGGGGAGGTAATTAATTTTTTAATGATAAATTAATTACCTATGATTTTTTCATCATGTTATTTATGAATATATTATTAAGCTCGTTTAAGAAAAGACTAATCATAAAATAAAGTTTTTTTAATATTTTAAACTAAATGTATTGAGTTGATATTTTTTACACTACTCCCATCATACTCCTTAAGATATCCTCCATAGTGCCTAAACAACATCTCTGGCCCCTTATGCCCCATTTGTCCAGCTAGCCAAAACAGATTAGCTCCTTGGCTTATATGTCTTGTGGCAAAGGTATGTCTCGTTTGATAAGGATTGCGATATCGAATACCCGCTTTTTTCAATGTTGGTACCCATGCTTTCTTTCTGATCGCATCAGCGCCAGCCCAAGCTTTATTTGTTTTCGGATCTTCAAAAATTACACAGTCTTTCATAAACGTGAATTGCTTTTGTTCATTTAGAGCATTCATGGCCTCACTATTTAATTCAACTTTTCTGGTACCAGCTTTAGTTTTGGTTTTCTTAATGACACCTACCACGCTGGCGGATTGCACGTGTGCAGTGTTTTCTATGAAATCTATATCACTCCATCTCAAGGCACATAATTCAGAGCTTCTTAACCCAGTATTAATGGCAAATTGAAATAAGTTTTTCCATTGTTCGTACTTTGTTGCAGCGAGTAGGGCGGAGACTTCTTTAGGGGATAATGGGTCGACTATATAACTGCTTTCAGCTCCACTATTTTTTGATTGATATCTTGATGCCGATACAAGGCTGACAGGGTTAATTGATATAACCCCATCAGTAATGGCTTCATCTAGCGAGCTGCGCAAGAAAGAGAGTTGATTACGGATAGTTTTTAATACTGTCGTTTGCTTCTGTATCCAATTTTTAAGAATAGCAGGAGTAAGTGATGAAACATGAAATTGGTGTAAATCTGATAAGGCATTTTTACACTTTTCATAGCCTTTGATAGTCGATGGTGACAGATTTCTAGTTTCACAAATCACAAGATATTCTTCTAAATAATCAATAACTCTTTTTTCACGGTTATTATCTCCGAAGAAATTTGATTTTTTAGAGTTAGGAAAATACTTGTAGTAATTAAATGTACCTTTTTCGATATTATTTTGAATTTCAGCGAGTAGCCTTTCTGCGTATTTAATATTTTTATTATCTACGGTTAGTCTGGATAAGGGTTCCCTACACAGAACCCCTTTATAAGTGAATGTAATAACTAACGTATTTTTGGTTTTATTTTGACGGATGGTTACGCCTCTTGGTAATAGGTATCCTGCTTGTTTTTTCTGACCCACTTGTTGACTTCCTTTATATCAATCCAACGCTCTTTTGAACCATCGACCTTTAATACATGAACTCCCTCTTGCCAGAATCGCCTTTGAACTCGTTTGTTGATTGCATCTGCGCTCTCACCAAATAACTCGCAGTATTTAGATATTGGCAAGCACTCTACAGAAAGGTTTGTATTCATAGTTGTCTCCATATTTTTCTATAGATGAATTTAAAATATAATGACATTGCTGATTCTCTCTTTTAAGCCTAACTACATCCCTCATACTCTTGCATGTGTATATTTGTTCAGATACAGACACAGCAGAACCATGCATTACAAGCAGTAATACATATCCGATTATTGGCATGAATTGTTACTCTGAATTTTAGGTATAAAAAACCCTGCTAGTGCAGGGTGGAAGTATATAGAGTTACTGTTATTCGTCTATTTTTGTGTATGAATAATCAACTCCACCATTCCAGCGGTTTATCTCTTCTCCACATACACGACAGTTGTATGACCCTTTTTCTCTCATTGGTAATTGGTGTTTGGTTTCTAAATATTTAGTTCCGCAACCTTTACATGTAACTTCGCTTTTTGTTATATCCCATGTAGCCATTTTTTGCCTCTTATGTAATGCACTTGAGCATTAGATACTAGCAGTCTTAAAAAGAAAATCTATATGATGAAATCATGGTTATATCATTTGGTTAAATCATATAAATAGCGTGGCTAGGATAGGGGAGCCCGATAGGGGCAAAGGGAATTTCGTCATCCCAACCCATAGGCGGGTCATTCTGCGGAGCTTGTTGCTGTGGCTGTTGAGGTTGTAGCGCTGGCTGTTGGCTTCCTGCCTGATTATTGCCAAACTCAATTTTATCAACAATGATTACTGGTGCTGATTTCTTCTCACTACTCTGGCTTGTCCATTCTTCCATGACGAACTCACCAGTTACTGTAACCTTTGTCCCCTTGGTTAAGTATTCAGGTAGCTTTTCAGCTTTAGAGCCAAACATCTTGCAGATAACCCACGATACTTTCTCGTGTTCACCGTAACCCTGCTTTACAGGGAGACTGAATGATACAACCGCTTTTCCATTAGGAGTCCATCGTTGTTCGCAATCTTGCCCTAAGTGAGCTGTAACGATGAATAGATTAATTGCCATTGCTATCTACCTCTTCAAATTCAGCCTCAAAAATTGCAGAGTGATCTTGTTCTATATTTGCCTCAGCCTTTTCGTCAAGTATGACGGCTTTTTGCATCTCGATGGAAACAGGTAAGTATTTAAAAAGTCGGCGAATGACTGTTTTCTTTGCCATCTCCTCCCAGTGGGTAACCCATGGTCCATTTTTACCCGCTTTACTTGAGTCGCGAACTTTTTCTATCTGGTTATAGGTCATAACCTCGAACTGAACACCTTCATCTTTTAACCTAGCAACAGCATAAACATGGGTAATTGGTGAATCTTCATTTCCTTCGGGTATATGAGTTAAGTTTTCATTTAACCCATATTCAAAATGAAAGTTATCGCCTTGGCGCACTGTTCTGGCTGATATACTGATGATTTGACCTGAACGCCTTGCTAAATCAATCATTCCTCGGTAGCCAATGATGAGCTGAACATTTGATTTACCGTTATCTGACTTACCATTACCGAAGGGTAAAAGGTAGGCATGACCTAATGCATTACCCGGCTCTAATCCTAATTGTGAGCATTGAACTACAGCACCAATAAAACTTTGAATATCACAATTTGCGAGAGAGGGAGTTTTGCGAATCTCGGTGCTGACAATTCTAATCATGCGGTCAGATGTGATATGTTTAGGTAATGCTGCTGCTAATTGTGCTTTCATTCCCGGCTGATTAATAAACTCTACAAGTTTTTGTTCATTTAGTTTTTATTTTTACTTCTGTTCCTTGGGTTTTCTGTAAATCAGTTTTAGCTAGCGGTGGTGTGCTCATGTTTTAATTCCTTAGCCCAGCTAGGCAGAGATAGCGTGCGAATGCCTGCCCATTCGTCAGTTTTAAGGCATTCTGCATATGTGAATAAGTTTTGTTTATAAGTGATGCGACCAACGGATTTGGCTTGTTCATCTAATACGAACACTCTGACTGGATAACGCCCGCAATTAATGACTGTGCTTACGGCAAGAAAAACAAAAACAGGCATTTCACCCGTTAGTGACTTATATCCATCCGAATAGAAAGAGTCCTGCACGTGATATCGGTACTCATACATAGAGCGTTCAAACTTTTGTATGTCGGCAGTGCTTTTTACATCAACTAGCCAATGATGCTCTTCGATTAACTTGTCCGGTCTACAACGACAAAGAATGTCCGTATCCTTGTCTTTCCAATAGATGCTGCTTTCAGCGATTCCTTTCGCCTCCAGGCACCATCGAGCTATTGGGTGAGCCATCGCGCTATCTTTCATGAGTGATAACTTCCTGTTATCTTCATTGGTAATTGGTGTGATATTTTCCTTTTCACACATTTCAAGAAATTCCTTTTCTTGCTCTTTCCCTGCATTGGTTCTACGATTTACTTCTGGTGCAATCCTAAATCTTTTTTGAAATTCATCAGGCTCTAGCAATAAGCAATGCAAAGCCGTGCCAAAATCTAGAGCTTTTGTTTTTTCGTTATCTACTGGCGCATCCCTATGCCATATAAAATCAGCCGGAGATTCATCTATCAGGTCAAGTTGTGACTTACTAATACCTAATCCATGGTGATAGTCTTCATTTGAAATGTCGTAATAAATACCTTCGTTCATTGAATAAGCCTCTCTTCCAATACATCCTGTATTTTCTTTAGAATCCTATCCTTGGTTGATTCCGATAGTTGCCGAAGTTCCTCTCCGTCAATCTCGTTATAAATATCAATAGCCATTTCTCCAATATCAAACTTAGGGTCAGGGCTATATATTTGAATTCTCATGGCTCATCCTTACGTGAATGCGTATGCTCCACGAGAATTAACTTGCCGAAGAATTCGATTTGTCTTTTCGCATTGCTGCTTAAATTTCCAATCAGCAACTAATTCGTCTATTTGTTTATCAGTCATGTCAGACTCGCGCAGTAGGGCGAATATTTGCTGTTTTATGTATTTCTGCTTTGCATTCATGCTTGACTCCATATGCGGTTTTTAATGTTTCATTTGCTTCGCTCCATCCGTTCTCATCCTTGAGATAACGAGCAATTCCAGCTTGTGATTGAGCTAAACAAAGTTTGTATTTATCAATATTCATGCTTATCTCCGGATGTGCGAAATCCTCACTTATCTTGCGATAGCGATAGAAAGTCCCCTGATGTTGGTGATATTTATTTGATTAAATATGAAAGAGGTAAGTCTTTTTTAATGGATAATGTCTCTGACTAATGTTTTTAATGCGGCTTTTTTGAGTGCAGTTTTCACCGCTGTGTTCCCGATTAGATTTTTCACAAATTCATCCAATAGCATTTGAATATTTGGCTCATTTTCAGGTACGGATATTTCAGCCATACCTTTTACTTTTGGTTGCATTTCATCAGACAGAATGAGTTTCAAATTAATATCTACTGATGCTTTAGCGTGTGGCATTTTTCCTCCTTATGCGTGTTTTTTTTGAGTAAAATAAATATCAAATTGCCTGCTTTTAACCACGTCAGGCAGCTGAGGTTTATTACTTCCCAGTAATAAATTGGATATACTTATTCCTCCCCTGAGATAGAGAGGATTGAATTGATGTCTAAAAATGTTATTACCGAACATAACCCTGTAGAAAGGGTTGCTTTTGATATGGCTCTAGCATTAGCCACTAAACAAAATTCAATCAAGACACCAGAGCAACTAATGGCTGAGATTGAAGTTCTATATCCTGAATGCTATGAAGTCGCCAAGAAGCAATGGAGTAAAGAAAACCCACCTCCATCGAAAGCGTTCTTAGATACCTTTTAAGGTAGCTGAAAATCAATAATTTCTTTTAATTGTTCTAGTAGCTCAGATAGCGGTACGGGATAAACTAAGTCACTACCGCTAGTTAGCATAATTGCTGATCTGATATCTTCTTTATCTTCATCATCTTCCCAGAACCCAGAAATTGAATTCTCATGAAAATAAAAATTTTTACCGTAAAGTTTTACTCTATGTAACTGTACTTTTTTACCAGCCATTCTATACCTCCTATTATTCAACCTAGCGCCCTCGTAAAGACGCTAGAGTAAGTATTGCTATTCGATGAATGATTAAATTTCTGGCATGATTGCCGCCACAACTTTGTCGGTCTCTTCTTGGTTGATTACTTCGACGTACTTATCTCTAAGGGTTTGGATTTATTAAAGCTTTCTTCGCAGACGTCATTGAACTTAAAAGAAGTTCCGAATTTAACTTGAAAGTTTTCTTCAAACCAACAGAAACGAACAGATAGTTTTGACTCATCAGGGTTATGCGCTTTTTTTACTAAAACCTGTCTACCGTGTGATGTAAACTCTTTAAAACATACTTTCATTTCCTCCTAGTTACTCACCATAGCTCACTCACTGAATGGGCTTTTAAGCTCTTGCCGTTACTTTGCCAGATTCTAATAACGTTCCTGATTTACGATATTTGGCTGAGTAAATACTAGCGTTGGGTAAGCAGGTATTATCTACTGAGTCATAAACTTTAGTACTGCGAATTGAAATTGCTTTTTCAACTCGGCTAATTGGTTTTACATTTTTTCTTGTTGGAAATATTGAATCCAATTTCATTTCAATATTTTTTTTCGAAATAGCTTCAGCTTTTCGTCTAGCGTGACGTCTATTTCTAGATAATCCGCGCAAAAATTCAGGTTTGCGTGATTTTTTCACATAAATAGTTGCCATATGCCCTCCAAATAGTTGGTTTTGGTGAGAATAAGGATTGAAATCCTTGATTATATCTGTTTTTACAGGGCGGTTTCTCATGTCTGGGCAGAGCTCTCTGGAGTGAGTGAACACCTTATTCTCACAAAAACCTTCTGAGAAGGTTGCCGCTTTATCAGCGACTCCATTCTGATAGTTAATACACAGCTCACTATCATCGTTGTTAAAGAACATCAACGAGCTGTGTTCCGTTGATGCTCATAATATTCACAAATCGTGATTTAAATGTCAACCACAAATTGTGTTCAATTATGGGTTTAGATATTAACGTGATGATTTTAAATGAAAAAAACTTTATTTTTAGACACGATTTGTGATTTTATTCACATTCGTAGGGGGAAGGCATAAAAAAAGTCCCTTAGGGCTCTTATGTTTATTTGTGATCTCTTCTGTACAAAGACCACTCTTCAATTTTTTCGCCAGAGGGGAGGGTGCAATATCCGACTTGTCCATCGTTGGTGTTAACTATATCTAGTTTTCCGCCTAATTTTGCACAATAAACTGAAGCAGGGTTAGCCATTCCTACTTGTGTTGGCGGATTTTCATTTTTTCCTGAAGAGCAGGCAGTTAACGAAATTAAAGCTGATAAAATCATGATTTTTTTCATATGGTTATCCATTTAGATGGCTGTGGGTTCTATATACAAAAAAGCCCTCGCGGGGAGGGCTTGGGCAGTGAAAGTTATGCGGCTAGCTTAGATATCCATTTATCTCTTTTGGCAAAAGGTAATACATGGCTTATTTCATTAAATAAAAGAGATAGTTGTTGCATTTGAGCACCAATTGATTCGCTATCAACAACAACATATCGATTATTTAATGTGGCGTTTGCATTTTTTAGATCAATTAGCTTACCAAGTAGAGAGTATGCACTATTCCAGCTTCCACCTTGTTTTACGCTAGATGTAAAAAGATACTTTGGTACTTCTGTATTAACTGTTACTGGAATGACTATGTTATGCCCGCTCATTCCTAATACATTAGACTTCAATGAAATATTATCTTTTAAGCTGGAGTGATATAAATAATCTATAACTTCACTTTCAAATTTTTCAACTCTGACCGATTGATGCCAATCAATAGATAAGGTGGAGGCCAATATACCAGCTCTGATTACATTAGATGTAGCTGACCCAACTGTCTCTTCTGTTGCCCAACTAACAATTTCACCTCTGTCGTTAAGTTCTGCGCCTTGATGGCTTATAAAGCTACGTATTTCATCAATTCTTTTTTTTGTAAGTGAAATGCCCCGTGCTTCCATATTCATTAGTGCGTCGCATCGGTCACTTACAAGATATTTACCATTAATTTCTTTTACGAAGGCGCCAACATGCTCCCCATCATCACAGAAAGTGAATGGGCTAATGATTCTTAGTAATTCAGCACCTATAGGGTGACATTCAAAACCAAGATTAGATATGACTGTTGAGCACATCATAATGGTAATCCTATTTGTCCAGATATATCTTCTAAAGGTATAGGGAGTTCACCTATGCATTTTATATTTAAATGTTTGCAAAAAAACTGCCAAAACCCTCTGATATCATCTGATTTTATAGCTTCTTTAATTGGGAATCCTACGTCACTATAGCGCCCAGCTTCTTCATAGTAAACATGGTAGTGGGCACCTAAAATATAATTTACAAAGTCAGGATGATCTACTTTATATCTATTTGTATGTCCATCAAATGGATAGCTATCAACTGCAAAAATTCGTTTCTTGTTATAAAGTGCTACAATATTAATCTTTGGAAATATTTCATCGCCATCTTGCTTTGGCTCATGATCAGGTTTCCATTGGATTAAAATAGTTAAGCCTTGCAATGGTATTCCATCGCTGTCTAATGGCAAAATATTCATTTGAAGCCATAAAAGTGGTCTGTTTGGGGGCGGTTTTTCCGTCCAGCTAACACCAGAGAAGTCAACGAACTTTTCACAGTATAGGATATTGTCAACTTCTACTTGGCTAGGTTGATAATCAGTACACTTTGCCACTATTAGTCATCCATTAATATTTAACAAATGCACACACTAAAGTGTGTCGTCAGCCGAAAAAGTAACCTTGCAAGTCATCTTCTACAAGCTTAATAGCATCTGAAAAGCTGCCTAACATTTTTTCATCGTAATGATGCCAGTTACTGTCTTTATCCATCCATAGTAGTGACCAAGAGCCTGTGATTTTGTTATGTATTATTTTTGCTACAGGTTCTTCTACTCTTGAGTCACTCCATGTTAGCTGTCTAACCTCGAATATAACGACCGAGTCATCTTCAATACGATACTGTAAATCGAGCTCATCTCTGAGATGTTCTGCTGGGCGGCGTTTTTCTAAGAAAAATTCCATGCACTTTTCAATATTTGCTAGTTCAATATCATTGAATGCCATGCTTTCTCCTCAAAATGTGTCATCAGACCATTGACACTTTATAACTTTACCTATGATTTCGCAGTTTTCATTTATTGGGATTAAATCAAATTTCGGGTTAAGAGGTTCAAGGAATGTTTGTCCTGATTCTCTTATTAATTTTTTAAATGTAAATTCGTTACCGTTTAGCCTAGCGATACAAAAATCACCAACATTCACAGGCTCTTTTGGGTCAATAAGTATCAACATTCCTTCAGGAAAGCTAGGTTTACCTCCTTGTGCTGCTGTCATTGAATGACCTTCAACTTCAAGCCAAAAAGCGCGTTCACTTGCTTTCTTGGCTGTAGGTATCCATGCAATAGCATCTTTCTCTGTATAAGAGTTGCTATTTTCGGTAAATGCGCCTGCTTGAATTTTGGTCAGCAATGGGTATTCGTAATTACTAATAACTTGATCACTTTGGGTACCAAACATTAACTCTGCTGGTGATACACCAAGCGCCTCGCTGATGACCAATGCATCATCAGCACTTATTTTTCTTTCCCCAAGTTCATAATTTCCAATTCTAGAGGCTGCTGAATATCCGCACAGCTTTGCAAGTTGCGCTTGGCTTAAGCCTCTTGATTCCCGAATAGACTTCAGTCTTTCACCGATAATTTCATTTATTTTTTTCATGTCTATCTTTTAACACAAAATGTGATTCAAGTATTCAAACAATATGTGATTGACACCTAATCACATATTGTGTGTAATGTAATAAGTGGACATGGAGGATATTTATAATGAATAACATTGCAGAACAGCGAAAAAAACTAGGAATTTCTCAGGCTGTTTTAGCTTCATCAATCGGGTGGGGGCAATCGCGAATTGCAAACTACGAGTCAAACATCAGAACACCTAGTCTGAATGATTGTCGAGTAATTGTCGAAGTGCTACAAAAACTTGGTGCAAAATGCTCTCTAGATGATGTTTTCCCACCTAAAACATCATAGATTTACGGCTCTTTAACAATCGCAGTTTTTTGCTGCTACGGAGCCGCTGATAAAGCGGCAGATTTACCAAGTATAAAAACGCCCACAGGATCGTGGGTAACGGACTAACTATATATGAAGGAATATAAATTATGGAAAACGCAAATTCACGCAAATCGTTTAACCGATTTGTATCCAATCACTTGGTGGCAACCGCTTATCAAGTTATCAGAACAACATCTCAAACAGTTATCGCTAAATCATTAGGCGTTCATGACTCAACTATCACTCGTAGAACCGAAAAGATACCTGAGCTATGTGAGACATTAGCAGCGGCAGGGGTAATTGATTTTGTTTTGCCGGGTGAAAAGAAAATTAGTGAAGAGGAATATCGCTTTTTGTGGAAGCAAATTGGCGAGCTTTCACGCTTGCTTACACGAGAAAACGCCCCAGTTGTTGGAGCAACTGAGGCGCATTAATTATTTAATTTCGCAAGGTAATTATATATGAAAATGAATTACATCACAAATCGATATGGAGGTCGCTATGAGTATTGTTAGGCATGTGGATTTTGCTAATAAGCGACGATTGGCTGATAAATCGGGGGAGCAAGTGGCTAGTCTTGATAATGGCTATATGCGTCTAGCTACCAGTATCAGTAGGCTCAAGCCAAAGCTAAAAATGGCTGGAAGAGAGCATCAGGTATTCGATGCTGTGATTGATTGCACATATGGCTGGAATAAATCAGAGGATAAGGTAACCAACACCTATCTAGCAGAAATGACAGGGTTAGATGACTCTGATATCGGTAATGCGTTAAAGGTTTTGGCTGAGAGAAAAATTATCAATCTCAGAAAAATCGGCGGATTTAAGCTGGTAAGTGTCAACGTAAATCTTGAGCAATGGCAGTTAGAAAGACTGCCCAAAAAACGCCCAAAAACACCACAAAAAAAGTTGGGCGAAATCGCCCAAAAAGTTGGGCAAAAAAAGGTTTCTAGTTTGGCGAAATCACCCAACACCAAAAACAGTCTTACCAAAGACAATAATATTAATAATTTTTCGTCAGAGAATTCTAACGAATCCTCTGACCACTCACTGGATAACATTTTAACCTTGAAGGCTGATGCTGTTGTTTGTTCCCCCAAAGGTAACAAGTGGGGAAATGCTGACGACTTGAAGGCAGCACAATGGATTTACTCGCAAGTGTTGATAATCAGTCCTACATCCAAAGAGCCAAACTGGTCATCATGGGCTAATGATATTCGCTTGATGAGGCAATTAGACGGGTATTCACACAAAGATATTTGCCGATTATTCCAATGGGCTAACCGCGATTCGTTCTGGTGTAGCGTTGTGTTATCTCCTGCAAAACTTCGCAAGAAATGGGCGACTTTAGTCATTCAAAGTCAGCAACCAAACCGAAACAAACGAGTTGTAGAGCAAGAGCCAACACAAAGCTGGAATACTCGTGAAGCATGGGAGAATGAATTTATATGAAATCTCATTTGGCAACTGCAATTGCTAATCGTGATGCAGGCGCACTGGCTAAAATTGCTCAAGACAGTACGCCGCAAAAAATAGTAAACCCACAAGCTGAGCAACTCGTTGATGTGTTATTCCGAAACCTGAAACAAATCTTTCCTGCCGCAGTAAACACCATATTTAAAAATGAAAGTGACGAGCTCGCGGCTAAGCGACAGTGGGTTGCCGCCTTTGCTGAAAATGGAATTACTACCCGCGAGCAACTTCAAAACGGAATGAGACACGCGAGGGCAAGTGATTCGCCTTTTTTCCCCGCAGTCGGTCAATTCATCAAGTGGTGCAAACAGGAAGACTTTACTCAGCTCGGATTGCCCACGGAAACTGAACTATACGACATGTTCAAGAAGTATTGCTCTGAGCGAGGTTGGCGTAGATTTAATTGGCAGTCGAACGCTTGTTACTGGATGGTCACTAAAATTTACTCAGAAATGCGAAGTCGAAACTTATCGGATTCAGAGGTTATAAAACTTTGCGCGTCTGAGCTTAAGACTATGGCTAATCGTATTAAATTAGGTGAGAAAATCCCTGATCCAGTTTTGCAACTTGAAAGCTTAGTGATACCCACTAAGCGTGACAAAGCGTTATCAATCATTGCCGATTGGAAAAACAAATATGGACTCAAGTAACACATAGAATCATAAGGAGTTTTAAGATGAATGACGAAGCGGTATACAACATTACCGGCACATGGAATGGAAAGCCATTTGAAAAGCTAATGTTAGCAGAGTGTGCGTTGGATGCTGAGGCTACGATTGTCTTTTGGGCTAATTTAGGTAACGCTAGCCTTGATGACTTGAATGTTGAATATCACAGTGCTGTCGGCTAAGAGATTACAGAATGAGTGTTTTATTTCATAAAGACCATAAGCTAGATGAAAAAAACAATTGTTATATTAATAGTAAGGTACTGTCATTAAAGAAAGGACATAAGCTCAATGGGATGAACTACTTAAATATTCAAAGTAAATTGAATAAAAAATTATTGAGATGCTTCCCTCGTGGAACAGCTTATATCAAGGTTTGGCAAAATGAGTTGATAGCTAAACTTAGCAATGGAGTTGAGAGTTAATTGGGATAAAGTGGCTGATAAGACGATTGGAGCGGCCAGTGGGAATCGAACCCACATCATCAGCTTGGAAGGCTGAGGTAATAGCCATTATACGATGGCAGCTAGGTAAAAACTGATTAATTAACGAGTTAACGTTATTAGGCTACGCCTCAAAACTAATTTTCGCAAGGGTAAAATAGGAGGCTAATTGACAGATGGCATCTGTCTCCACAAATCTAATCTCAAAGGCATATTCAAAACCCTCTCAGAATTAACAGAAACCGGTAAGCGATATCGAATCAGAATTACTGAATGGCGTGACCTCAGAACAATACCAATGAACAGAACATGGCGCATGTGGATAGAAACCACAGGCGATTGGCTACGTGCGCGTGGCGTTGTCATTGATATTAAAAATGGGGCAGGTGAAGTCGTTCTATCAAAGCCAATCACTAATGAAGAAACTCATGAATATTTTGTCGGTCTCTGGTTAGGTCGTGATGAAAACGGAGAGCGTGAGAAAACCCGCAAGATGGATAAAGCACGGATGCTTCTAATGATGGAGAAGCATGAACAATGGTGTATTGAGAAAGGCATCCCAATCATCATTCCCAATAACTCGGAATATATGAAACTTAAGGAGCAACAAGAGAGATGAGAAATGAGGCTGAAGTGTTTATGAGCGCACTTACTACCCTTAAATTATGCTGGGCTATTCATAAATCAAATGATGCGGTCAGAAAGTGTGCTGGAATGTTAAAGCGCAAATTTATATTACCGCATGCAGTAGATACTATGAGGACGATAGAACTAAGCGAAAGCCCTATGGTTGTGATTGTAGTCGCTGAGTGGGGTATTCAGGAGAAATAAATGGCATTAAAACGCGACAAGCACGATATTGTGTTTTCGCAGTTGGTCCGGGAAAGAGCAAATTATGAATGCGACTACTGCGGAAGACAATTTAGACACGAACCTTCAAAACTCCACTGTTCACATTTCAAATCACGACGACACAAATCAACCCGATACCATCCCTTTAATGCTTTCGCTCACTGCGTAGGTTGCCATCGAAAACTCGGCGAAGACCCACACGAATTCAATGCTCACGCTGTTATCACTTACAGCGAAATGACGATTGACCGCGTAGCTCGTTTAGACGGTACTTCAGTGAAGTTGAAACCGTGGCAAATGGATGAGTTATATCAGCACATGAAGATTGAGCTTAAAAGGATTCAGGCGCTACGGGCTAGCGGTGTAATAGGTCGGATTGAGTTCACATTGCCTGATTGGTATCAGCAGGGGATCACTTACCAGATGGGGGATTTATGAAAGCTGAAATTACGACTATACCTGAATTGCTTATTAGGACATATGGAAATATGGCAAAGGTTTCTAGGTACTTAGGATGTTATCGCGCGACAGTAAAAAAATACTCTACCGATGTTAATGCTGAAAATCATGCTGTGATAAATGGGCGATTAATGACTATGTACAAGACAAGAGATAGAGGCACTTCAAATCTCGCCAAAGAATCAGATAGTGCCATTTCTATAGCTAAACATATTAACGCTGAATCCGACGGCAAAAGCTCGCAAATTAATACGAGGTAACGGATGCGTAATATTCAACAGGTACTAGAAATGTGGGGCGCATGGGCTGCGAATAATGTCGAGTCAGTTCAGTGGTATTCTACAGCAGCAGGCTTTAGTCGCTTAATACCTAATAAGGTTAAATCTCGACTTCAATGTTGTGACGACGATGCAATGATTATCTCTAGCTGTATGGCTCAATTAAATAAAAAGAACCGTCATATGCATGACTTGCTACTGGATTATTATTTATTTGGGAAAACATTCATGCAGCTAGCTAGAGAACATAAATGCTCAGATACTCACATAGGGAAAAAACTTCAGAAAGCAGAGGGTGTTATTGACGGAATGTTGATGATGTTAGATATAAAATTAGAGTTAGATAGGTATGTAGAGAAGATTTAATAAAATACTTTACGATCGTAAAATAGCTGATATTGTGATAAGAATGACAACAACGTCAGCAGCTTATGAGCCTCACTTCAGTGGGGCTTTTTTGTTTGTTTTATTAGAGTGTGAAGTAGTGATTTATAAAGCTAGTAAATAAAGTGCAATGTTACTAATATGAATTCAATTATTATTATAAATCAATTTCGTATATAAGTGATTTCATATAAGGTGGCAATGATGGTTAATCTTCTTACCTCTAGTGATATGAGCAATACATTAGGTAAAAAAATCACTGTAGGTATTAGCTCATGCTTATTGGGTGATAGCGTTAGATTTGATGGTGGTCATAAGTGCTTTCATTTTGCTGTAGATGAGTTATCAGATTATTTCGAATACCAACAAGCATGCCCAGAGATGGCAATTGGCTTACCAACACCTAGACCCGCATTGAGGCTAGTTAAATCTGAAGATAATAACGTTAGACTCAAATTCAGTGATGGTCGGGAAGGCGATTTAACTGAAGAAATGGTTCAGTTTTCGACTGACTATTTGAGTAGGCTTTCAGATTTAAGTGGTTATATTGTATGTAAAAACTCACCTAGCTGTGGCTTGGAAAGGGTTCGAGTGTATGATTCTGTTGGCAATGGTAATAAAAAATCTGGAATGGGGCTTTTTACTGAACAATTACTCAAAGTTATGCCTTGGTTACCAGTTGAGGAAGATGGTAGGTTAAGTGATCCCCATATTCGCGAAAATTTCATTATACGGGTATTTGCTCTTTATGAGCTAAATGAACTAAAGAAAAACGCCTTCAATCGTCACTCATTAATCGACTTTCATACTCGATATAAGCTCCTTTTATTGGCTCATTCACAACCTCTTTATCGAGAACTTGGTCGTTTTGTTGCTAGTAACAATGAATGGGATTCAATCGACTCTTATTTTGATGAGTATCGAAATAAGTTTATGAATTTATTACAGCACCAAGCAACTAGGCGCAATCATACTAATGTACTTATGCATATCCAAGGTTATTTTAAACGCTATCTAACATCAAACCAAAGACAAGCATTAAGCAAGTTAATCCTCGAGTATCGACAAGGAACACAGCCTTTATTGGCACCCTTAACATTAATAACGCACTATTTATCTGAATATCCTGATAACTATTTGAATAATCAAAAGTACTTTCATCCATATCCTCAGTCATTAAGACTGCGATATGGGTTATGATATTAAAAATAACACTCTAGAATTTCAAAGTTATTCGTATGATTGGATTGTCCTGTCATATGAATATTGAACCTAAGAGCTATGTTAGCGTATAACTGTCGGGATGAACGAAATCATCCATATTTAAATAAATCACCTAGTGAGGCTTTTTCATATACAACCTCAGTTAATCAAATCAATACTGTTGCAAAAAATAATTGGGTTGATAAGAAATTGACTATCAACATGATTTGTTTGAAAAAGTTATTGATGGTGAATGTGTGGTGTCTTAAGCAAAATCAACTCTTTTGCGGTGAGAGTGAAAATTAAATTTGCTATCCCTGTATTTGTGTGGCTTAATAATATCACTGGTTTGGAAGTACAGACCTATTTATGAAAGCAAGTTTTGAAAGTTCCCCGTTTAGCGTTATCCCATAGATACCCATTCGTAGTGAATTCCTCCTAATTAGTTCCATAAGTAACAAGAAACATCAAACCTATACGCCATGTGGCAACAATTAAAAATTCAAAGGAATTCAATATGTCTAATACAATGACTGGTTTAGTAAAATGGTTTAACGAATCTAAAGGCTTTGGCTTTATTTCTCCTGCTGATGGTAGCAAAGATGTGTTCGTACACTTCTCTGCAATTCAAAGCGACAGCTTCAAAACGCTGAACGAAGGACAAAAAGTTAGCTTCTCAGTAGAGAATGGTGCAAAAGGTCCAGCTGCGGCAAACGTGGTGGCGCTTTAAAGACACTATAAAAGTCTATCTGTACTTTAAATGTCCTTGCTGTAGTGGATCTCAATATAGAACGTCACAGTTTGATATTTCAGTAAATAATCCACATGGCGCTAAATGCATTTTTTGCAAAAGTGCTATGAAAGCGCAAGCATGTTAGTAACTTGATTGGCTATTATTAAAAACCTCGCATTTGCGGGGTTTTTTGCATTCTCAATAATGAAAACTCTATTTGCCAGCTTCTGTCTAATTCATATGCTAGATAGTTTTATCTATAGCTTTTTCAATCGCTTTACATTCAGGACCATTTCCACTGGATTGCTCTATTTTACCGGGTAAGTTACCTTCGGGAGTATCCATCTTTATCACGCAAGTGTCAGACTTAGATTGGGGCTTAGTGTTCGATGAACAACCTGTTACTAAGGCGATAATAAAAAATACTAATATAGATTTGTTTTTACGCATACTCTTTATCCTGTTTTTAAAGGGTAATTATTGATGCTACCAAAGGTTAAGAGTGAAGTACAAAGTAATCCACAAAGTCGGTCTGTACGTTTTATTTATTTTCTATAACGTTTAAATGGTAGGTCTGCCGCTCTTTAAATCGACTCGCAAAGCTGGGACTTACCTTTTCATTGTGGAGAATGCCAAGGCTGATGGGCTTAATATTAGTGTAGGTTAGATGTCCACATGAGCAACATAAGTGAGCGAAATGCCAGTATCACACCGATAGATATACCGAAAGTCCCTTTGCTTTGGCTGGATGAAACAATAATTATGAATGAGACCACAAACCCAATTATAGGGATAGCTGTTAATAACTGAACAAGACCACCAAGCATGGTAAATTCCATTTAAGTTAAGTGATTGTATTTTATTATTCGTTAGAATAATGCCTCCAACCGTTTTTCTATTAGCCGTTTTCCGTTTTTTACTTTAGCATTACAGCGGTGCCAAACTTAAGCTAAATTTCAATAAGAGTGAAAATATATGGATACGGAAAAAGTAGAATATAAGGTCGCAGGGAAAGGAATTCTAAATGCATTTTGGTTCGGTCTTATTGCATTTATCATTGCTTTAATCATCAATCAAGTTAGCCCACATAATAACTCTGGAGGATGGTCAGCACTTGACCGAGGGTTGTGGATGGTTTTTATTATTTTTGGTGCTGGGGTTTATTGTTTTTTTTGCTTCATAATTGCCTTGGGTGAGTGGTTAGGTAACCGGAAAAAGAGCCATGTAAATACTGAACGGGCAATGATAGCCACCTGTTTACACGGTATGGTTGCTTTATTTGTGGGCGTTTGTACATTGATGATTTTCTATCAGTAACTTTCTATTTTATTAAAAAATTATCCCAAGGGCTGCCATTGTGTAGCCTTTTTTCGTTTAAGAGAGGCATCAAGTGAAAACAATCCAAGTTACGGCACCAAAGCTTAATGGCTCAATCTCTTTTGAAGTACATCAGAAAGATCAGCGTCTTGTTAAAGGTATTTTTACGGAAAAACTGCCCCCCAGTTTGTTAGAAAATATCGTGTCAAATGCACATCTGATGATCTAGTCGTCACCATCACTCATAGTGAAGTTATGGGGAAACAAAATACGGTAGATAGTGAAAAAAGTATTAGTGCGCTACGCAAAATCAATGCTAGTGTGATAAGAGTGAATACGTTGTAACCGAACTTATAGAATGAAACCTCGCAATGCGGGGATTTTATTGGCAAAAAAAAGCCACTCCAGTGGGTGGCAATATAAACAATTTAAAACTAGAAAATTTAGATTAGGCTACAACTAATATAATGCCTTTACATAATGATTATTGTGTACTAAATAAAGTAATGTAATAAATACTTGATGAGTAAGTTATTGATTTCTTCGTCCATACATTTCATCTTGCATACATTGTGCGTGTACTGGACCCCTCTCTGTACCACATATTTTTAGAGCTTCATTGTGTTTTTCACACAAGGCTACGTTGGTAGTATTAGAACAGTCTAACAATCTAGGACCTCTTACGGCTGATCCTTGATTTATGTTACGCATATTCTGCATATTAGCTCTATTTTGATTAAATGGGCGTTCATTAGTTGTATCTTGCCACCGAGGATTGTTTGAGTTGTTCCATGATCCTGGCTGTGCAATCGCAATGATAGGGATTAATAGAAGTAGTGGGAATATAGCTTTCATAATCTGACTCCTGATAATTATAATTAATGGATAGATGCTAGATTGCCTTTTTAGATTACTAAATAACCACTAAAAAAGTATGGAGATATCATGAGATATATTTGAAGATTTTATGATTATTTTTAACATTGTTTTAATGTGTAACTCTATAACGATCAGGTAACTTCAAGTGGTAGTACTGCCGCTCTTGAAATCTACCCGCAAAGCTGGGAGTTACCTTTTTATTGTGGATAACGCGAATGTTGAGTACCTACCCATATATTCTTCCAATTATTTATCTGCGCTAGATCTATTCATTGATACGAAGCTACCTATTTGCTAGGTTGAAATAACGGGGAAATGAATAAAGCAGGCCGTTATGGATTATTATTTAACGAAAAGTGATCGCGATGGAATAGTCGTATTGCATAAAAAAGTATGCCCGCAACTTATTCAACACAGTAATGCTGCTTATGTTGGTTATTATTTTGGTGAGTATGGTGCAATACAGAAAGTTGAAAGCATGACTGCGAGCACTGTTGTTAGTTGTCCTGAATGCATGACTGATATGCAAGCTGAGAATAGCGTTTTTGAAAAAAAGGATAAATACTAGTTACTATCATTTTAAGTAGAGGTAGTAATTCAACAACAAAAAATTCCAAGGGCTACGCATTGCGTGGCCTTTTTTCGTTTAAGAGAGGTAGTTATGAGTAATCAAAATGAAGGTGAATTTTTAGGCGTTATTGTCACTAGTTGTGATTTAGGTCTAGAGGAACGAGTAACAGCATTAGAAAAACAGATCGCCGACATGCAAAAGGTAGCGATCTGTGAAAATTCGTAGTTAATCAGCCATCCCTTCGGTAAGTCACATTGGGCGGAATATCTAACTTATCTCAAATACTGATTAAATTCATTAATCTAAATCTAGCTGCTATTGCTGGTGGCTTTCTATTAACTAAACATCGGAACACTCCGCAGGGGTGGATATGCGTATGCACGAAAAATACTCTAGCCCCTTTTCTTATGCTCTTGGAGTTATCACTACTGCAGCTGGGGCGTTATCACTAGACCAGTGGGCGGTGCTCATTGGGATTATCTGTACTGTCGCTACCTTCTTGGTGAATTGGTACTACAAACGGAAAGAATTCAAATTAAGAGAGGCTAACAGTGGCAAAGATACCAAATAAAATAAAAATAGCCGCTGTGACAGGTGGGCTGATGGCATTAACTGTTGCAATGGTGATTAATTTTGAGGGATATGAGCCCAAACCCTACCGTGATGTAGGTGGTGTTCTTACGGTGTGTTATGGGCATACAGGTTCTGACATTATTCCGACGAAAACCTATACAAAAGTCGAGTGTGACGAGTTACTGGAAAAAGACTTAGCAATCGTCGCTAAAGCAGTAAACCCCTTAATTAAAATCAATATTCCTGATTACACCAGGGCGGCACTTTATTCATTTACTTATAACGTGGGAATAGGTGCTTTCTCGCGCTCAACATTACTTAAAAAACTTAATACTGGTGACCAAGCTGGCGCATGTCATGAACTAAAACGCTGGATATATGCAGGGGGGAAGGCGTGGAAAGGGCTAATGACGAGACGAGAGGTAGAAAAAAAAGTGTGTCTTGGCGAGTTTGCTTATGCTTATCCTCCTTTATTATCTGTCTACCCATCTACTGGGCAATTGGCGTATACGCACTTCGAGACGACACTTGTGGTGGCACTGACAAGATAAGTTTAGAAAAGCGTTGCCAGAAAGCTATCGATCATTACAAAGGTCGGCAAGTTAATTTTTAAACGTCTCTATGGTAATCGCCATGAATAAAGTCAGCATATTGTTATTTATTGTCGCATTGATAGCGATATGGGGAATGTGGAAACAACACGAGAGGATAGGTGAGTTAAATACCAAAAATGCCGGACTACTCGTTGAGTTGACAGAGCAGGTCAAAATTAATGAGGATTACCAAAAACGCATTAACTTACTTCATGAACTCGACAAAACTCACACAATGGATCTATCAAATGCAAAAGCTGAAATTGATAAGCTGCGCAATGATGTTAGTAATGGCACTAAGCGCGTGTACGTCAACGCCAAATGTCCAAAACCCGCAGCGAATACCTCCGAGAGCGGAAGCAATGAAAATCCCGCACGACTTAGTGAAGCAGCTGAACAAGATTATTGGCGTCTCAGAGAAATGATGACGGAAAACGAACAACAGACGTTGTATTTGCAGAATTACATTCTGATGGAATGCTTGAGATAAGTTTTATTTAATTAAGTTAGAGGGTATGGATAACTCGCGATGAAAGGTAGAAATATTTAACTTAACAGAAATAAGAATTCCCTCAATGCTGAGGGAAAGTAGTAGTTATATAATCAAACGTCTTTTATCAATACATATTTCCCAATAATATATCGGTCAATATGTTGTTTCTTATCTTTAGCTACAACTAATCTTTGATATTCAATATATGGCACATTTTTATATCTGTAAGCACCTTCTTTATGGTGACTAATTTCTAATATCTTTTTTTCATGATTATAATCAATAAGATATCCGCTTTTTGAGTCAATGTTGATTCTGTACATTTCTATCCATCACAGAAAAATAAATAACAGTGTTAGTTTTTGAATAAAATCGAATGAAAAGTGTAGTTTAAATCCGCTATGTTTCAATCTATTTCAAGTTATTTCAAAATATTTCAGATTGGCATTAGAAATGACTAATATTAGATTGATTAACTCATTGTAATCAAACAAGTTTGGCTTAGGTCGCCATGAGTGAAAGTTAACGACTTGGTAGCAATAAAAAACAAGAAAAATGAATAGAAACAGTTTTTAATTTATACAGGCTGTTTTTTACCTGAGAGGTGACTGAGCTGTTAGTTATAATTAGAATTAAAGCTCGGTAATATATGGCTATAAATTAAGAATTATTGATTCGATGATAACAAGAAGGTGAAGGTAAATTTCCTAAAGGTAAGAAATACTTGAAAGGAATTGCGGGGTTTTAGTGAGTTCAAGCATAATAATATCTATTATTATAAGCAAGTTAGCTACTCAGAAATTAATTTCATTAAGTAACGAGTATTACTTAAAACTCAAAAACAAAAGCCCCAAATATCGGGGCAAAATAGAAAATAACTGCTTATGAATAGAGCGCCACTATACATTAACTATAAGTGACTACTACATGAAAAAGGTAGTAATCTCAATCAGATATTACAATTTTGACCGTCTTAAAGGTATTTTTGAGGTTTCAGAATATTTTTGCGGTAACTAGAATTGTATTGATATCAATGCGAATAATGCAGAAGCAAGCACAAGAAGGGTGACTTTGGTTAGGATTTTAAGCTAATTCTATTAAGCTATAATTTGAGACGCCCATGTTTTACGATTAAAATGGAAGGGCTCCGGACGAGCCCTTTTGGGGCGAATTATTTTTTTGTATAAATAATTTTTTGTGTTTCATTAGAACAGTTACCTACAACAGTACCTTGTTGTGAGGCTGCTTCTTCACTTGAAACGACAGTAATGGTAAAGCTATCGCTTGGGACACCATTGTTAATAATTTTTTGCGTAATTTCTTCAACAACGCTTTCGCATGAAGCACCCGCAATGACTGGAATAAATAATGTCATTAATATTGCTGTAATTATTTTTCTTTTCATATGTAATATCCCTTATAAGTTAGAGTCAGTTAATAAAAACACACTATGATAAGTTTAATTACCTGTCTTAAGTGAAATATTTGATTTTATCAATTAATGCTAGCCATGGTATTTTATTTTTTGAAAATTGAGGCATAAGAGGTTGTATTTATATCTAAGCCTCAAGGGTTGGGTAAAAGTAAGATTTTACTCTGCAGCCCTTTGTATTGCTTCTCCACCGGCTTCTATATCTTTACCTACGCCTTTAGTCGTATTGCAGGCAGCCAAGTTCATAACGATAACTAGTGAGCATATGAGGAAACTGAATTTTTTAATCATACTTCCTTCCTTACATTGTGTGAGGTTATAAGCTACAAAGGTCGTCTTTCATTATAGCAGAATAATTTGATTGTTTATTGGAACGATATGTAACGTGATAGATGATTATAAGCAATAGATAAGTGCTTTAGTGAGATATGATATCTGACAAATTAAAAAGAGCTGCTATATTTTAGGTGGTGCTATTCATTTTGATAATAAAATAACATTAGCAATAAGGGGTACACTCTATGATATTAAAAGAGTTATTTATCCGTATGCTTCATGTTTTTCAATACCTTTTAGTCGGTATTCTTTTAATATTATCATCAATCGCTTTACCACACTGGTTAGGGTAATTCGGGTTAGCGCGGCAATGACTTTATTTAAATGCTAGGGCTCTATAGTTACGAAATATTAAATCACTATAGTCGCTCTACACTCTTTTTTATGCGAAAGTATCTTATAGATAAATTTTCTGTGAGGTTGTAATGCAGATAAAGTCAGTTTTTATGCTTGTAAGTATGCTTTTACTTAATGGGTGTAGTGTTAAGGTGCCATCTGACATAACCCCTATTAAACATTTTGAGCTATCTCGCTATCTTGGTGAATGGTATGAAGTGGCTAGAATAGATAATCGATTTGAAAAGGGGCTAAGTAAAGTTTCTGCAAGCTATTCTCTACGCAATGATGGTGGTGTAAAGGTAGTCAATAGAGGATGGGATTCAAACGGGAAAAAGTGGAAAGAGAGTATAGGAAAAGCTTATTTTGTTGAATCGTCGGATGTAGGTGCCTTGAAAGTGTCTTTTTTCGGTCCTTTTTACGGCGGCTATAACATTATTAAGCTTGATGACAACTATCAATATTCGCTAGTTGTGGGACCTAATAAAGATTACTTATGGGTATTATCGCGTACACCAACTATGCCGCCAGAACTTTTAGATGAATACCTTAACTTTGCTAGTGTTAATGGTTTTGACAGGCAAAGAGTATTGATATTTCAATAGAATCACAAGTCAATTACTTGTTACGACATTAATTTATTAACAAGTACAAATGTAATTACTGTAATAGACAACCCGCCTAGTGCGGGTTTTTTATTGTAAATAATAAAGCTCAAAATGGTGAGTTTTTAATTTGTTATGAGAAATTCTTTAAGAAATATTCATACTTGAAGGACAAGTTGTTTTCTTGCTAAAAGACTTCAAGGTTTTTGGTGAAACCAATCGACAAAATAATTGGCTACTAAGATGTAAAGATAAGTGTGTAGATAAAAAATCCCTTATTGCAACGAACACAATAAGGGAGATTGCAATAATACTAAATATTGTATTTGGCAATGAAATTAACAATGAATATATAAAATACATTAATTTAATTATTATTATTCTGATTTAAATCAAATTAAAGGTTTTTGTAAAATCATACAAATCTTGTTTTTGTGTTGGCTTTTTGATTTATCATGAGGGTGAATAATGTTCAAAAGACCAGATTGGGAGGCTATTGAGTCGGCTTACCGAGCTGGCGTAATGTCTATAAGAGAAATAGCCTCTCAATATGAGATAACCCATCAAGCGATAAGTAAACGGGCAAAGAAAGAAGGATGGGAACGAGATTTAAAGGCAAAGGTTAAGGCTAGGGCTGAAAACTTGGTTGCCAAAAGAGAGGTTGCCACTCTGGTTGCCGCCGAGAAGGCTATTTCTGAGCGGCAACTTATCGAAGCTAATGCTGAAGTCATTGCCAATGTTCGTATGGAACATAGGGGTGATATTCGCAGGGCTAGGGAGTTAACCAACAGTTTATTTGATGAGCTATCTGCTGAATGTACGGATGTACCTGCTTTAAGGAAGCTAGGTGAATTAATGTTTGAGCCTGATAGCAATGGGCGAGACAAACTCAATGAACTCTACAATTCAATCATCTCCCTCCCCGAACGTGTTAAATCTGCTAAAGCATTAAGTGAGACACTTAAAAACCTAATTGGACTTGAGCGCCAGGCATACGGGCTGGATGACGCGCAGCAGAATAAAGTATCCGACTCTATATCGTCACTGATGGACGACCTATCGAAGGAATAAGCATGAAGCCAGAATATCTTGCATTATTAAGAGATAAGCTCTGGCGACTGAATCACTTGTACTGGATCACCAACAAAGAAGGTAAGCCAGTTCGATTTAAAATGACGCCGGAGCAGCTTGAATACTTTGAAGGGATGCATACGCGAAACATTATACTAAAGGCTCGTCAGCTTGGTTTTACGACTGAGGTTTGCATTATCCAATTAGATGCGGCGCTATTTGAAGCTGCTAAATGTGCGTTGATAGCTCATACACTGAACGATGCCAAACGGTTATTCAGAGAAAAAATAAAGTATGCCTACGAAAAGCTACCCGAAGAAATTAAAGCTGCAAATCCGGCGAGTAATGATGCTGCTGGTGAATTGGTTTTTAGTAAAGGCGGGTCACTTTATATCAGCACGTCATTTCGTGGTGGCACTCTTCGATACTTGCATGTATCTGAGTTCGGAAAGATATGTGCAAAGTACCCTGAAAAAGCTCGTGAGATAGTTACTGGTGCGTTTGAAGCTGTATCAAGTGACTGTTTTACAACAATTGAAAGCACTGCTGAGGGGCGGGCGGGCTATTTTTATGATTATTGTCAGTCGGCCGAGAAAGCGCAAATTCAGTGTAAAACTCTATCTAACTTAGATTGGAAATTCTTTTTCTTTTCATGGTGGAAGAATCCTGAGTATGCGATTGATCCTGTTGAGCAATTGCCGCAGCGATTAATTGATTATTTTGATGAGATATCCCGCAAGCATGGCATTCACTTGGATGAGCATCAGAAAGCGTGGTACTACGCAAAAGAAAAAACACTTGGCGATGATATGAGGCGGGAATACCCGTCAATACCCTCAGAGGCATTCCAGCAATCAGTTGAAGGTGCTTACTATGCTAAGCAATTCCGCTTTCTGTACGAAAATAAACGCATTGGCACACTTCCTGATAATTCTCACTTACCTGTTCATACGTATTGGGATATCGGCGTTGGTGATTCAACGTCAATCTGGTTTATTCGTGAAGTCGGTAATGAATTCCACGTGATAGACCATTACTCAAACAGTGGTGAAGGTCTAAGACATTATATGAAAGTGCTGAAAGATAAAGGCTACACATACGCGAGTCATAATGGACCTCATGATATTGATAACCGTGAATTTGGTTCAGATGCGAAATCGCGTAGAGAACTAGCTCGTGAAGGGTATGAAATTGACGGGCAAATTTACTCGATTCAATTTGACGTAGTGCCAAAGCTTTCTATTGATGAAGGTATTGAGGCTGTACGTGAAATTCTTCCTCTGTGTGTCTTTGACGAACATAAATGTGGTGAAGGCATTGCTCATCTCGAAGCATATCGAAAAGAGTGGGATGACAAACGAGGTTGCTGGAAAGATAAACCACTTCACGATTACACATCACATGATGCTGATGGGTTTAGATATTTTGCTGTAAGTAGACGGAACGTTAAACGACCAGCATTCGAAATTAACTTAGGAACAACCTTCTGATGAGTATAAATAATGTTGATTTTACTCGACCGGAGTATAAAACGGCTGCTCCTCAGTGGGAGTTAGTTCGCGCTGTTTGCCGGGGTGGCGATGACATAAAAAATTATCTTCCTGAACTTGAAGAACAAGACAACAAGCGTAAAAAGAAACGTAATAAGGACTATCAAGACCGTGCGGTGTTTTACCCAATAACAGGTAACACTCGTAACGGTATGATAGGGATGGCATTCAAGAAAGACCCATTAGTTGCGGTTACTGAAAAACTGTCTTGTTTAAAAGATGATGCAGATGGCGCAGGTTCAAGCATTTACCAATTAGCTCAATCCTCTCTTGAATCGGTATTGGAAGTGGGACGACATGGGCTATATGTTGATTACAACAGCGACTCTATGCTCCCGTACATATTTCAATATCAAGCTGAGGATATCATTAACTGGCGAGCAGACCGTATCAACGGTCGAACCATATTAACGTTGGTGGTTCTTCGTGAAATGGTTGAGGAAGAGGATGGTTTTGGATTTAAAGATACCATTCAATACCGAGTACTAGCGATAGAAGATGGCAAGTTTATCTGTAGAGTATATCGCAAGCCAGCTGGCAGCAATGTGTATCAAATCCACTCTGAATATATTCCTGAACGTGCAGGTAGTGGTGCTTGGGATGAAATTCCATTTACGTTTATTGGCGCTCAGAATAACGATCACACTATTGATGAAGCTCCATTGTTAGGGCTAGCAAAAATCAACCTAGGGCATTATCGAAATTCTGCAGACTACGAAGATTCAGTGTTTTTTTGTGGGCAAGTACAGCCTTACATTGGTGGATTAAGTGAGCAGTGGCGCGACTGGCTGCAAGAAAAAGGCGTCATGGTTGGCTCTCGTTCACCAATCTTATTGCCTGATAAAGGTTCTTATGGATACGTTCAAGCTCAGCCAAATATGTTGGCTAAAGAAGCTATGGACAGTAAGCGCGATTACATGGTGGCTTTAGGCGCTCAGTTAGTTTCTGCAGATAGTAAAGTCAAAACGATTATTCAATCTGTGGGGGAGCAAAGTGCTCAAACCTCTATTCTCAGTATTTGTTGCTCAAATGTCTCAGATGCGTTTAGCAAAGCGTTAATGTGGTGCGCTGAATACTTAGGTTTAGATACTAAAGACACTTCTTTTGAAATTAACAAAGACCTCGTTAATCACATTGCTGATAGTTCGATGATCCGTGAAATTGTGGCTGCATGGCAATCTGGTGCAACACGCAAGTCTGACTTGGTGAGAAGTTTACAGAAATATGATGTTATCGATCCCGCTGATGATATTGATATGGTGGTCGATGAGCTTAACAACCAAGAGCCGACAATAGTAGGTGAAACATGAAATCAGTGAATGAGCGATTAAGGGATGAATTGATAGCTCACACTTTGTTTTCTGGTCGTTATTCTACAGGTGTTGCAAGGCGCATGATAAATGCACTC
>NZ_ABXW01000016.1 GCF_000173415.1 Providencia alcalifaciens DSM 30120
CTTAGTATCTCCTCAATATACTTCACTGATTTTTAGTTTTATAGCTAAGCATTAATACTTATTTTGGCTTTCAGCGTCTATTCTTTGCGCACAAACAATTTTTATCATGAGAATCCAAGATCCTTTTATTATTTATGATCTTTTTAGGATCCAAGTGAGTTTTTTGCTTGCATTCATAAGCAGAGCGCCATAGAATAGCCACCCCTTAGCAATAGGGCACTCTATAAGAACTTCGACTAAAAATGGCGAACGTTCTACTGAATAGTAAAAAATCCTATTTTTGCCATTTCAGCTAAAATTTCTTCTCAACCTGATTTTTTACCAACTTTACTTTAGTTAGTTAAGTGAAATTCAGCGTTTTTTATTATTTCTTTCCATGAGAAAGTTATCCACAATTTGAGTGGGTCTGGGTTCAATCTATCCTAGACGGAAACACTTTACTACACAGAGTTATCCACAGGTTGCGTGTTGGTTAACTTTTGACTATCACAAAATGAATATTCATCGTTTTTACTTTAATCCATTGAAATTAAAGTAAAAAAATATTTGTTCAAAATGTGCTGAGCACAACTTGCAAATCCTTTACCTATTGTCGGCTAAGCCTTTTTTTATTTTATTCACATCAGTTTGACAATTTACTACTTAGGATATAAGGGTGGGCTTTTTTTAGGCGTCTCGCGGTAAACCTTTAGTAATTGCCCTAACAAGACGTTTTTGTTGCGAAGTTTGAATTGTGACTTGATTTTCTTCTCGGCGCTTTAATTGCTGCTCAATAGACCATTGGAAGTGTTCGTCTAGCATTGGGTTCATTCCAAGACGATTTTGCAATGCGAGGACAATACTATCTTGATAGGGCGCGTTACCCAAAGCGACACTGACATTTCGAAGCCATTTAATATAGCCAATGCGGCGGATTGCCGATCCTTCTGTAATACGTAGAAATTTCTCTTCACTCCATGAAAAAATATCTAATAGCTCTGGCGTATGCAATGCAGCCCTTGGGCTAAAATCGCTTTCATCAGTGAGCTGAGAAAAGCGATTCCATGGGCAGATGAGCTGACAGTCATCACAGCCATAAATTCGATTACCCATCAATGGGCGAAATTCCTCAGGAATTGCACTATCTAATTCAATGGTCAGATAGGAAATACAGCGTCTTGCATCGACAGTATAGGGTTCAACAATCGCACCTGTCGGGCAGGTTGTCATGCAAGCAACGCAGCGCCCACATTGTTCTTCAACGGGTTGATCGACAGGAAGTGGCAGGTTGATCAGTAACTCACCAAGAAAAAACCAAGATCCCGCATGTTGATTAAGTACCAATGAGTGCTTACCAGTCCAACCTAACCCCGCTTTAACCGCTAATGGACGTTCAAGGATAGGGGCTGAATCAACAAACGGGCGAAAGTTTATGTCATCGGAACATTCAAACTGTTGGCAATAGTCTAAGATTTGATCTCCAAGCACTTTTAAGCGTTTTTTTAATAGCTTATGATAATCTCGACCGAGAGCATAGCGACTGACGTAGCCTAGCTCAGGGTTGTTAAGTGTGCTGGCAAAAGCCGCCTTCGCAGGGAGATAATTCATGCGGACGCTGATGACCCGTAGTGTGCCGGGATGTAATTCGTGGGGTCTTGCCCGCATCATGCCATGGCGATTCATCCACTCCATGTCGCCATGATATTGTTTATCCAGCCAGGCTTGGAGCTTGGGTTCCTCAAGGGTAAGATCCGTATCGCAAATACCGACTTGTTGAAAGCCAGCATCGATGCCCCATTGCTTAATATTTTGGGCTAGAAGTTCAAGATTGAGGCGTGTGGACATGGGAAATATCTAGATAAAAGTGGATTCGCAGGCACTCTAACACGATCGTTTGATTTCTCAAAATCAACGGATCTTGTGGGGGCGATCTTAGTCGGATATTTCCGATCTCGATGTTCCAACAATGTTAAATAACAAAAATAGATCCGCTTGAGTTAAAATAGGCGTTAATATCAATCTTGAATAGATCTCATCATTATAATTGGCTGCACCAACTATGAAAGAACGCACAATACAACTTGCTAATGAAGAGCAAACCGTAGCACTAGGGCGCACGATTGCAATGGCTTGCAAACAAGGCGCGATAATTAACCTTTATGGGGATCTTGGCGCGGGGAAAACAACGTTTAGCCGTGGATTTTTGCAAGCGTTGGGTCACAAAGGCCATGTTAAAAGCCCAACTTATACATTAGTTGAGCCTTATGAATTAGCGGATAGACATGTTTTTCACTTTGATTTATATCGTTTAGCCGATCCTGAAGAACTTGAGTTTATGGGGATTCGCGACTATTTTTCTGACACCTCCGTCTGTTTGGTTGAATGGCCACAGCAAGGCAAAGGCTTCTTACCTGAAGCGGATCTTGAGATCCATTTAACGTATCAAAATGAAGGGCGTCAGGCTCGCGTTGTCGCTTTTTCGGCAACCGGAGAGTCATTATTGGAAGCGTTAACGGTATTCTAAGGAACATATAGCTCATGATGAATGCATCGATGAACAGAATAACTACCAAGGGTATTTTTTCTTTTTTCCTATTATTGATGATGTTTGTATTGGCTTTGGTGACATCGACCGCCAAAGCTGCATCACTGTCTAATATTCAAGTCAGTAATAGCCCTTCACAGGCTCAAGTTACATTAACATTTGTTGATGGAAAGCCTGATTATTCGTACTTTCCGCTGCATTCACCAGAACGTTTAGTGATAGATGTCCAGCAACGTGGTGAAATTATTGGCTTACCATTAAAGCTCGCTAAAGGGGATTTAGTGAAGCAAGTACGTGCAAGCCAAGCGCCAGATAGCCAGCACAAACGTATTGTACTTGAGCTTGCCCAAGCGGCGAAAACGAAAGCGACCGTTCAGCAGGTTTCAGGTCAATATCAGGTCATATTCACTTTATCTACAGGTAAAGGACAGGCATCAAGCTCATTTAATAATACCGTGATGCCAACACAGTCTGCGGTCACGCCATCCACACGAAATTCGCAACCTGCTCAGCCTGCGCAAGAAAAATCATTAAAAATGAATGCGCCAGCCACAGCACCTGCGGCGGTTCCAGTATCAACAACACCGACTAAAACTTTGCCAAAAGGCACCAAGCAGGTCGTGATTGCTATTGATGCGGGTCATGGAGGGAAAGACCCTGGGGCAATCGGTAAAAATGGATATAAAGAAAAAGATGTTACCCTGAGTGTCGCGCGTAAGCTGTACCAGAAATTGGATGCAGACCCGATGTTTAAACCTGTTATGACAAGGGACGGTGACTATTTTATTTCAGTGAGTGGTCGTTCGGATGTTGCCCGTAAAAAAGGTGCCAACATGTTAGTGTCTATCCACGCGGACTCTGCACCTAACAGTAGCGCTCGCGGCGCCTCTGTATGGGTGTTATCAAACCGCCGTGCAAACAGCGAATTAGGTAGCTGGTTAGAGCAACGTGAAAAACAATCTGAGCTTTTAGGTGGAGCAGGAGATGCATTGAGCGGTGCGGATCCATACCTCAGCCAAGCCGTATTGGATTTACAATTTGGGCACTCCCAGCGTGTTGGTTACGATGTAGCAGTTCATGTGATTCAGCAACTAAGAAAAATTGGTAACATTCATAAGAAAACACCAGAACATGCGAGCCTTGGGGTACTGCGTTCCCCTGATATTCCATCAATCTTAGTCGAAACGGGGTTTATTAGTAACACTTCAGAAGAGCAGTTACTGAAATCGAATGACTATCAGGAAAAAGTGGCAGATGGTATCCATCAAGGGCTACGTCAGTACTTTTTAGCCAACCCGCTGCAAGCAGCGCCAAAATAAGTGAATTAGGTTATGGCAATCCAGATCCTTTCTCCTCAATTAGCAAACCAAATAGCGGCTGGAGAGGTGGTCGAAAGACCCGCCTCTGTTGTGAAGGAATTAGTAGAAAATAGCCTTGATTCTGGTGCGACTCGTATCGACATCGAGATAGAGCGAGGGGGAGAAAAGCTGATCCGCATTCGGGATAATGGCTGCGGGATCAACAAGGATGAGTTGGTTCTTGCTTTAGCACGCCATGCTACCAGTAAAATTGCGACATTGGATGATCTCGAAGCCATCATGAGCATGGGCTTTCGTGGCGAAGCCCTTGCCAGTATTAGCTCAGTTTCTCGACTGACATTAACCTCCAAGCCTGCGGAACAGAGTGAAGCATGGCAATCTTATGCAGAAGGTCGTGACATGCAAGTGACGGTGAAACCTGCCGCACACCCTAATGGCACGACGGTAGAAGTGCTTGATCTCTTTTACAATACACCTGCTCGTCGCAAATTTATGCGTACAGAAAAAACCGAGTTTGGGCATATTGATGAGGTTGTGCGGCGTATCGCACTTTCCCGCCCTGATGTTGCGATGAATCTGTCTCATAACGGCAAGTTGGTGAAACAATACCGAGCTGCGCAAGATGCTAACCAGCAAGAGCGCCGTTTAGGCGCCATCTGCGGCACAGGGTTTATGCAAGGCGCGCTTGCACTTTCTTGGGAGCACAGTGATTTAGGCATCAAAGGATGGGTCGTTGCTCCTTCAACGTCCCCGTCAGGCATCAATGATATTCAATATTGCTATGTGAATGGTCGCATGATGCGCGATAAGCTGATCAACCATGCTATTCGTCAAGCTTATGAAGGGCATTTAGAGGATAATCAGCAACCTGCCTATGTACTGTACTTGACGATTGACCCCAAACAAGTTGATGTCAACGTTCATCCTGCCAAGCATGAAGTACGCTTTCATCAAGCCAGACTTGTACACGATTTTATCTACCAAGCGGTACGAACCGTATTGCTCAATGCACTTACTGAGAGTGAACTTCCCGGAGTTGAGTCAGTGACTGTTGAAGTTGAAAATCGAGCATCAGCTGGAGATAACTATTTTGCTTCTCCAGTGGCAACGACAACACAAAAACCGCAGCAATCTCAACATATTCATACTCAAGAGTCTCAAGTTTCTTACGGCGATAAAAACAGTGGGGCGATGATAGGCAAAAACCGTTCTTTTTCTTCGGGCAATATAGGAACATATAACCCTGCACCAAGTTATGAACGTAACACCGGAGAGCTGTATCAGCGCTTAATGTCCATTCCGGTTGAACCTGAAGATAAAAAACCGTTATTTCCAGAAAGAAAACCATTGAATGTCAGCCCAGTAGAACACCAGTTTGTAGCGAAAAGTGCGGATGACTATCAATTCGGTAAAGTATTGACAATTTACGCAAAAAACTTTGCATTAATTGAGTCTTCATTAGGGATAATCCTGTTATCCTTAAATGAAGCGAACTACTTATTAAAGTTGGCTCAGTTGATGCCAGAAAATGGCGGATTAAAGCCTCAGCCGTTGTTAATCCCCTTAAAATTGTCACTAAAAAGTGACGAAATAGAGGTTTTGCAGCGTTATAAGGAACAATTGACACTATTTGGTATCGATGCTTCGATATTTCATGGAAAAGTGACTATTCATACGGTATCGTTACCGTTAAGAACGCAAAATTTATCGCAGCTTTTTTCTGATTTAATTGTGTTTTTGTCGACAAAAGAAAGCATTCCAAATGAAAGTATCGCACAATGGCTCGCAAGTGCGATTTCACAGGCAAAAACCGAAGAAAGTTGGAGTTTAGCTCAGGCAGTTCAACTGCTGGCTGATGTTGAGCGGATTTGTCCGCAGTGGGTAAAAAATCCACCGCCAACATTATTACAATTAATTAATTTACAACCTGTGGTAGCTACACTAACAAATGAGTGATTTAGTAACTCAAAAAAGACCCAATGCCATTTTCTTAATGGGGCCAACGGCTTCAGGCAAAACGGCATTAGCCATCGAATTACGCAAGCATTTGCCTGTGGAGATTATCAGTGTCGATTCGGCACTGATTTATCGAGGAATGGATATTGGCACGGCGAAGCCTAATAAAGAAGAACTTAGCCAAGCTCCGCATCGTTTAATTGATATTCTTGATCCTTCGCAGCCTTATTCTGCGGCAGATTTTCGTCGTGACGCATTAAATGTAATGGATGAAATTACGTCTCAAGGTAAAATTCCATTATTAGTTGGCGGAACAATGCTTTATTTTAAAGCTTTATTAGAAGGTTTATCGCCGCTGCCCTCTGCTTCACCAGAGGTTCGTGAGACAATCGAACAAATAGCACAAGAACACGGTTGGGCTGAAGTACATCGTCGTTTAGCGGACGTTGATCCTGTTTCTGCGGCACGTATCCATCCTAATGATCCACAAAGATTATCCCGAGCTTTAGAGGTATATCTCATTTCGGGACAAAGTTTGACTGAAATGACTCAAACAGCGGGCACGGAATTGCCTTATAATGTGTTTCAGTTTGCTATTGAGCCACAAGATCGTAAAATTTTACATGAGCGTATCGAACAGCGTTTTCGTTTAATGCTAGATGCAGGGTTTGAAGACGAAGTTAAAGCGCTATACCAACGGGGTGATCTTCACGTTGATTTACCTTCCATTCGTTGTGTAGGTTATCGCCAAATGTGGTCTTATCTTGATGGTGAGATAGATTATGATGAAATGGTTTATCGAGGGATTTGTGCGACGCGCCAATTGGCTAAACGGCAGATCACTTGGTTGAGAAGCTGGGATAATGTTCATCGGTTAGATAGTGAGCAACCTCAGCAAGCGCTTGACACCGTTATACAGGTTATTAGTGCATAGGGCTATTCTTTGTGTACAATTAAAGCGTTAAGCGTAATTTTTGAGTAGTAATTTTTAGGAATCGTAAGATTCTCATTTTAAAAACAACAAAATAAGGAAAACATAGAATGGCTAAGGGGCAATCTTTGCAAGATCCGTTCCTGAACGCATTACGTAGTGAAAGGGTTCCGGTCTCTATTTATCTCGTTAATGGTATTAAATTGCAGGGTCAAATCGAATCTTTTGACCAATTTGTTATTTTGCTGAAAAACACAGTGAGTCAGATGGTTTATAAACATGCTATCTCTACTGTTGTTCCAGCACGCCCTGTTTCTCATCATCGCGGTACTGGTACTGCTGGCGCAGGCAATGGCAACTACCACGGTGGTGCTTCTGCTGGGCAAGATGGCGAATCAGCTGAGTAAGACTGTACGCTAAAAACAAGGAAAGCATGGGTAGGGAGACTATACCTATGTCTTTCCTTTGCAATTATTGTTTAGCCTAAAGAGGTTGCACCTTGTTTGATAGGTATGAAGGCGGTGAACTAGCTGTACTTGTTCATGTTTTTTTTGATCAAGAAAAAGACGTGGATAATTTGGCAGAATTTGAGTCCCTAGTGACTTCTGCAGGGGTAAAACCTGTACAAATAGTGACTGGCAGCCGTAAGGCTCCCCACCCAAAATACTTCGTTGGGGAAGGGAAAGCTGAAGAAATCGCTGAAGCTGTTGAAGCAAGTGGCGCGGATGTGGTGTTATTTAACCATACTCTTAGCCCTGCCCAAGAACGTAATCTCGAACGGGTTTGCCAATGTAAGGTCGTGGATCGTACAGGGGTAATTTTAGATATATTTGCACAACGTGCGCGTACGCATGAAGGTAAACTTCAAGTTGAATTAGCTCAATTACGGCATTTATCCACTCGTTTAGTGAGAGGATGGACGCACCTTGAGCGACAAAAAGGCGGGATTGGCTTACGCGGTCCTGGTGAAACTCAGCTTGAAACCGACCGTCGTTTATTAAGGGATAAAATCAAACAGATCTTATCTCGTTTAGGGCGTGTCGAAAAACAGCGTGAACAAGGTCGTCAATCAAGAAGCAAAGCGGATATCCCGACCGTTTCTTTGGTTGGTTACACTAACGCAGGAAAATCCAGTTTATTTAACCGGATGACGTCAGCGGATGTTTATGCTGCAGACCAACTATTCGCTACGCTAGATCCAACGTTACGTCGTATTGATGTTGATGATGTTGGAACGGTTGTTTTAGCGGATACAGTGGGTTTTATTCGTCATCTTCCACATGACTTGGTTGCCGCTTTTAAAGCGACTCTGCAGGAAACCCGTGAAGCGAATTTATTGCTCCATGTGATTGATGCAGTTGATGTTCGTCTAGATGAAAACATCCAAGCAGTTAACAGTGTATTGGAAGAAATAGACGCAAATGAAATTCCAACACTTTTAGTGATGAACAAAGTTGATATGCTCGACGATTTTGTCCCGCGTATTGACAGAGATGAGGATAACAAGCCAGTTCGTGTCTGGGTTTCAGCGCAAACAGGCGAAGGTATCCCTTTGTTGCTCCAAGCATTAACGGAACGTCTTTCAGGTGAGATCGCACATGTTGAATTGCGTTTACCACCGAATGAAGGTCGCTTACGGAGCCGTTTTTATCAACTTCAATCCATCGAACGTGAATGGCAAGAAGAAGACGGCACTATTGGACTTGAGGTGCGTATGCCAATGGTGGATTGGCGACGTTTATGCAAACAAGAGCAGCAATTACCTAACTATGTTGTTTAAAGATGAGGTTAAAACAGCCGATTGGTTGAATTAACCGCAACACAGTTAGGCAATGGAATTGATATTAAGAGCCCAATATCCTCAGTGTGATTCAAGACGCCAATTGGTGAAATGAACGATGAGAAATATCGCTCTTAGCCCTAAAAATCAATCATAAAGAATGGAGCTAAAACATGGCGTGGAATCAGCCCGGTAATGACGGACAAGACCGCGATCCGTGGGGAAGCGGCAATAAAGGCAGCAACTCTGGCGGGAACAAAGGTGGTCGGAAACCTGGGGCTTATGATCTCGACGATCTCTTTCGTAAAATAGGCAGCAAGCTTGGCGGCGGCGGGAACAAAGGTGGTGGTGAAGGCAATAATAAACAGTCATCACCAATCAGCGGTCGTTTAGGTATTTTAGCACTTGCAGCGGTTGTCGTGGTATGGGCCGGTTCTGGCTTCTATACCATCAAAGAGAGTGACCGTGGCGTAGTATTACGTTTTGGTGAATATAGTGGCATCGTCGGACCAGGTCTGAACTGGAAACCAACGTTTATCGACCAAGTTGTTCCTGTGAACGTTGAAACTGTTCGTGAGCAAGCAACTAACGGCATGATGCTAACGTCTGATGAAAACGTGATTCGCGTTGAAATGAACGTTCAGTACCGTGTGACTGACCCAGCTCAATACTTGTTCAGTGTGACGAACCCTGACAACAGCCTGCGCCAAGCGTTAGATAGTGCTGTGCGTGGTGTTATTGGTCAATCTGCCATGGAGCAAGTATTGACTACGAATCGAGCCTTTATCCGTGATGTGACACAGAAAGAGCTTGAAGCGACAATTGCACCGTACAAAATGGGTATTACTCTGCTGGACGTCAACTTCCAAGCGGCTCGTCCGCCAGAAGATGTAAAAGCGGCATTTGATGATGTAATCTCCGCAAGGGAAGAAGAACAAAAAACGATTCGTGAAGCGCATGCCTATCGAAACGAAGTTCTACCTCTCGCGAAAGGTAACGCACAGCGTATGATCGAAGAAGCTGAAGCTTATAAGGCGAGCGTCGTCTTTAAAGCCGAGGGTGAGGTCGCAAGCTTTGCGAAAATGTTACCTGAATATCGTGCAGCACCTGAAATTACCCGTGAACGTTTGTACATCGAAACGATGGAACGCGTATTAGGTAATACACGTAAAGTCATTGCGAACGATAAGAGTAACAGCATGTTAGTGCTGCCACTGGACCAGATCATGCGTGGAACCAATGGTAACGTCGCACCTGCGTCAAAATCGAATCCATCATCGGCAAGAATGACGAACTCCAATAATGGTTCATCATCCGTGGGTTCAGCACCTGCACAGCCAAACAGCCCTGTGCGTGGTGATGCAGTTAGAGTAGGGAGACAATAATCATGCGTAAGTCGTTTATTTTTATAGTGATTGCTGTTTTGGCAGTTGCCTACGCATCAATCTTTATTGTTCCACAAACTGAGCGTGGCATCGTTTTACGCTTTGGTAAAGTTCTGCGTGATTCTGAAAACAAACCGATCGTTTATGAGCCGGGTCTGCATTTCAAAGTTCCATTTATTGAAACTGTGAAAATGTTAGATGCACGTATTCAGACATTAGAAATCCAAGCTGACCGTTACCTGACAAGTGAAAACAAAGACTTAATGGTAGATTCATACCTGAAATGGCGTGTCACTGACTTTAGCCGTTACTATGTAGCGACTGGTGGTGGTAACCCATTCCAAGCAGAAACCCTGTTGAAACGTAAGTTCAGTGACCGTTTACGTTCTGAGTTTGGTCGTTTAAGTGTTAAAGACATCATCACTGATTCTCGTGGTCGTTTAACTGTTGATGTTCGTGATGCACTGAACAAAGGTACGGCAACCGACGAAGCGACTAAAGAAGCAGATGCAGCGATTGCAGATGCTGCGGCGCGCGTTGAAAAAGAGACTAACCTGAAGCCACTGGTTGTGAATGCGAACAGTATGGCGGCGTTAGGTATCGAAGTTGTCGACGTACGTATCAAGCGTATTGAATTACCAAATGAAGTTTCTGAAGCCATCTATGCACGTATGCGTGCAGAGCGTGAAGCGGTAGCACGTCAGCATCGTTCACAAGGTCAAGAAGAAGCAACTAAAATTCGTGCTGTAGCGGATAAGACGGTAACAGAGACACTGGCAGAATCAGAGCGTACTGCACTGACCCTGCGAGGTGAAGGTGATGCAATGGCGACAAAACTGTTTGCTGATGCATTCAACCAAGATCCTGAGTTCTATGCGTTCATTCGTAGCCTGCGTGCTTATGAGCAAAGCTTCAAAAGTGGTGATGACGTGATGGTGCTTAGCCCAGACACTGACTTCTTCCGCTTTATGAAAGCACCGACTAAGCTACGTGCAACGGATTAAATGATAAACAACTTAAGTTACGTGCAACGAACTTAAATTACTGTTAATCTAATAAAGAAAAGCCCGCTTCGGTGGGCTTTTTTTCGCCTGTCGTTTTAAGTTGCGGATTTTTCAGGGAAAATTTTAGCTGCTCAGGTTGAGGCAATTCACTTTGAGTCTACGACAGAAATAAAACTACCATTTTACTTGCTTTCTAGAAAAAAATTTTTGTAATGCCAAAATATCACTGGAACAGTTCATTTTTGATGGTAGAATTCATTTTTAAGCAACCGAGTGTATTTCGAAATGGGTAAGAACGTTGTCGTACTGGGCACCCAATGGGGTGACGAAGGGAAGGGCAAGATCGTTGACTTGCTGACAGAGCGTGCTAAATATGTAGTTCGTTATCAGGGCGGCCATAATGCTGGCCATACTCTTGTTGTAAACGGTGAAAAAACCGTTCTCCACTTAATTCCATCCGGTATTCTTCGTGAAAATGTCATCAGTATTATTGCTAATGGTGTTGTTCTTGCGCCTGATGCTTTAATGAAAGAGATGAAAGAACTGGAAGATCGCGGTGTTCCTGTTCGTGAGCGTTTACGCATCTCTGAAGCATGCCCTCTGATCCTGCCTTACCACATCGCATTAGATAATGCGCGTGAAAAAGCGCGTGGCGCAAAAGCGATTGGTACAACGGGTCGTGGTATCGGTCCTGCATACGAAGATAAAGTTGCTCGTCGTGGTCTGCGTGTTGGCGACTTATTCGATAAAGCAACCTTCGCTGTAAAATTAAAAGAAATTATCGATTACCATAACTTCCAACTGGTTAACTATTACAAAGAACCTGCGGTTGATTACCAGCAAACATTAGATTACATCATGTCTGTTGCTGATCTGCTGACTAGCATGGTAATTGATGTTTCTGATTTGCTCTATAAAGCACATCAGAAGAATGAATTAGTGATGTTTGAAGGTGCGCAAGGTACGCTGCTGGATATCGACCACGGTACTTATCCGTATGTAACTTCATCAAACACAACGGCTGGTGGTGTTGCGACGGGTTCAGGCTTAGGTCCACGTTATGTGAACTATGTACTGGGTATCATCAAGGCTTACTCAACGCGTGTTGGTGCGGGTCCATTCCCAACTGAGCTGTTCGATGAAACTGGTGAGTTCCTGCGTGAGAAAGGTCAAGAATTCGGTGCAACTACTGGTCGTAAGCGTCGTACTGGTTGGTTAGACATCGTGGCTATCAACCGCGCGGTACAAATTAACTCTCTGTCAGGTTTCTGCTTAACTAAGCTGGATGTTTTAGACGGCTTAAAAGAAGTGAAAATCTGCGTAGGTTACCGTCGTAAAGATGGTACGGTGTTAGAAACTACACCTTTAGCAGCTGATGAGTGGGAAGGCTTAGAGCCAGTGTATGAAACTATGCCTGGTTGGAGCGAAACGACTTTTGGTGTTAAAGAAAGAGCGTTATTGCCACAAGCGGCTTTAGATTACATCAAACGTATTGAAGAACTGACGGGTATCCCAGTTGATATTATTTCAACGGGTCCAGACCGTTCAGAAACAATGATCCTGCGTGATCCGTTTGACGTTGAGTAATCACATGAACAGCGCTCACTAGGGCGCTGTTTTTTTAGCATTCCATGTTTCCTTCCGATAAATTCCCTTTTGATAAAACGCTAAAATTTCCACATAATACCTATAAAGTTGAACATTCTGTGCCATTGTAAGCATCTTTACGGGCAAGGATGGGCTAGACTGAAACTAAGGCGATATACTGTAGAAAATCGTTAAAAATGTACTTTATATGGTAGCCAGAAAACAAATATAACGAAAATGGCAGATAAGTATTTCACAACATATTTGTAGCGCCAAAAATTTTGAGGTGATTGTGCAGCTGACAAGTTTTACTGACTATGGGTTACGTGCCCTAATCTATTTAGCCGCCCTAGAAAAAGGGCAGATGACGAGTATAACTCAAGTTACTGAGGTATATGGGGTTTCTCGTAATCACATGGTTAAAATTATTAATCAGCTGAGTCACCTTGGCTATGTTAAAGCTACCCGTGGTAAAAATGGCGGGATCGCGCTAGGTCAACCGGCAGAATCTATTCGTATCGGTGATGTGGTCCGTGCATTAGAACCACTCACTCTAGTCAATTGTAGTGGAGAATTTTGTCATATTACGCCTGCTTGTCGCCTTAAAGGCGCTCTGCAAAAGGCAATACAACAATTTTTACAAGAACTAGATCAATATACGCTAGCGGATATGGTGAAAGACAATAGCCCGCTGTACCAATTATTGCTCGATTAATGTCTCAGTCATTTATCACTCTGATGACAATGGAGGTAACAATGTCAAACGATCCTTTTCAGGAAAGAGAAGCAGAAAAATATGAATCCCCAATTCCAAGTAGAGAGTTTATTTTAGATCTTTTATCTAAGCGAACAGCTCCCGCAAATCGTGAAGAAATTGCACAGTTACTCAATCTCTCTACCGAAGATGAATTGGAAGCATTGCGTCGTCGCTTACGCGCGATGGAACGTGATGGTCAGTTAGTTTTCACTCGTCGTAAGTGTTATGCACTGCCAGAACGCCTTGACCTACTCAAAGGTAAAGTTATTGGTCACCGTGATGGTTATGGTTTCTTACGTGTTGAAGGCAAAAAAGAAGATTATTATTTATCTCAAGACGAGATGAAACGCGCCTTACATGGCGACGTTATTTTAGCCCAGCCTTATGGGCAAGACCGTAAAGGTCGTACCGAAGTGCGTGTGGTGCGTGTATTAGAACCGCGTAATAACCAAATTGTAGGTCGCTATTTTATTGAAGCTGGTATGGGGTTTGTCGTCCCTGATGATAGCCGTCTGAGCTTTGATATTTTGATTCCGAAAGACCAAACTTGCGGAGCCCGTATGGGGAACGTGGTTGTGGTTGAATTGGTGTCGAGACCGCAACGCCGTTCTCAAGCTGTTGGTAATGTGATTGAAGTCCTCGGAGAAACCATGGGGACGGGTATGGCGGTGGAAATTGCCTTGCGCACGCATGAAATTCCTCACTCTTGGCCACCACAAGTTGAAAAACAGGTTGCGGATTTCAGCGAGACAGTCCCCGAGTCCGCGAAAAAAGGGCGTGTGGATCTGCGCGATTTGCCATTAGTGACTATCGATGGCGAAGACGCTCGTGACTTTGATGATGCCGTGTACTGCGCACCGAAAAAAGGTGGTGGCTGGCGCTTATGGGTAGCGATTGCGGATGTGAGTTATTATGTACGCCCACAAACAGCCTTGGATACGGAAGCTCGTAGCCGTGGTAACTCCGTTTACTTCCCATCCCAAGTTGTTCCGATGTTACCGGAAGTCCTGTCTAACGGATTATGCTCGCTGAACCCAGACGTTGATCGCCTCTGTATGGTGTGCGAAATGACTGTATCAGCATCAGGAAAATTGTCGTCGTACAAATTCTATGAAGCCGTTATGAGCTCCCATGCGCGTTTAACTTACACAAAAGTATGGAAAATACTGCAAGGGGACGAAGAGTTACGCGAGCACTATAAAGCGTTGGTTCCGCATATTGAGCATTTGCACCAATTATACAAAGCCTTAGATGCGGCACGTATTGAGCGTGGTGCTATCTCATTTGAGTCTGAGGAAGCTAAGTTTATCTTCAACGCCGAGCGTCGCATTGAGCGTATTGAGCCAGTTGAGCGTAATGATGCACATAAATTAATTGAAGAGTGCATGATTTTAGCGAATATTGCAGCGGCGCGCTTTGTTGAGAAGAATGAAGAACCTGCATTATACCGAGTGCATGATCGTCCGAAAGAAGAAAGCGTCATGAACTTACGTTCTGTCTTCAGCGAGTTAGGTTTAACATTACCTGGCGGGATGAAGCCTGAACCAAAAGATTATGCTCAAGTGATGAACGAAGTGGCTGAACGTCCTGATCATGAACTGTTACAGACCATGATTTTACGTTCAATGAAACAAGCGATTTATGATCCAGAAAACCGCGGTCACTTTGGTTTAGGTCTGAAATCCTATGCGCACTTTACCTCGCCAATCCGTCGTTATCCTGACTTAACTTTGCACCGTGGTATTAAATACTTACTGGCAAAAGAGCATGGTCATGGCGATAAGCGCTGGACAGAAACGGGGGGATGGCATTCCGATATGGACAGTATGCTCCAATTAGGTGAGCACTGTTCAATGACCGAGCGCCGTGCAGATGAAGCTACCCGTGATGTGGCAGATTGGTTAAAATGTGACTTTATGCAAGACCAAGTGGGTCAAGTATTTACTGGCTTGATCACGAGCGTTACTGGTTTTGGTTTCTTTGTTCGTTTAAATGACCTGTTTATTGATGGTTTAGTGCATATTTCTACCCTCGATAACGATTATTACCGTTACGATGCGGTTGGACAGCGCTTAATTGGTGAGTCTTCTAATACAACCTATCGCCTTGGTGATGAAGTTGAAATCCGCGTAGAAGCAGTTCACATGGATGAGCGCACGATTGATTTCGCGTTAATCTCAACGACGCGCAAAGCAAAAAATCCGGGTAAAACCACCCGTGATAAGATGAAGAAAGAAGTTAAAAATGCGACACGTTCCGCTCGTCGGAAAGGGGATGTGAGCAAAGAGAAAAACTTCGAACCTGATTCTGCATTTCGTCGTTCAGAGAAGAAAGGCAAAAAAGACGCAAAGCCTGAAGGAAATGGAAAAGGAAACGGTAAAGCTAAAAGCAAAAAGCCGTCAGATAAAACCAAAAAAATCAGTGCCAAGTTAAAAGCAAAACGCGTGGCTAAAAAATCCCAAAAACAAGAGGGATAAGCGCGTTTCATGATAAAAGGTGGCGGTGATCGTCACCTTTTGATTTTCAACCAATTTAATGTTCTCAACCTAAAAGATATTTATGAGCGAAATTATTTATGGCATTCACGCCGTGAAAGCCCTGCTTGAGCGTTCTCCGCAACGTATTAAAGAAGTCTATATTTTAAAAGGTCGTGAAGACCGCCGCCTGATGCCTATCGTTCATGAAATCGAAGCGTTGGGAATTGTGGTGCAAGTAGCAAATCGCCAATGGATGGACGCACAAACAGAAGGTGCGGTTCACCAAGGGATCATTGCGAATGTTTTACCGGGAAAACAGTATCAGGAAGGGGATCTCCCGGATTTACTGGAAAGCACCGAATCGCCATTTTTGCTGATCCTCGATGGTGTTACTGATCCCCATAATCTGGGCGCATGTTTACGTAGTGCAGACGCTGCGGGCGTTCATGCAGTGATTGTCCCGAAAGACAAATCTGCTCAGCTGAATGCGACTGCAAAGAAAGTGGCGTGTGGTGCAGCGGAAAATGTTCCGTTGATCCGCGTGACTAACTTGGCAAGAACTTTGCGTTTGTTGCAAGAATATAACGTGTGGATTGTGGGTACTGCTGGTGAAGCTGACCATAACTTGTATCAAAGTAAACTGACGGGCTCAGTTGCGTTAGTGATGGGCGCTGAAGGGGAAGGCATGCGTCGCTTAACCCGTGAACATTGCGATGAGTTAATCAGCATTCCAATGGCGGGTTCAGTATCCTCCCTGAACGTTTCGGTGGCAACGGGCGTGTGCCTATTTGAAGCCGTGCGTCAACGCATCACAAAATAATTTTTGCTTAATTTGTCCCCATCTCTTGAGTTTTTTATCTGGGATGGGTATAGTTACGCGTCAATTTTTTAGCCGCACTCAACAAGTTCCTTGCCTCCGCGGGCCGCGGTTAACCCAGACAGGAGGCTAATAATCCGTAAGGAGCAACTACTAATGCGTCATTACGAAATCGTTTTTATGGTCCATCCTGACCAAAGCGAACAGGTTCCGGGCATGATCGAGCGTTACAGTGCTGTTATCACTAACGCACAAGGTCAGATTCACCGTCTGGAAGACTGGGGCCGTCGTCAACTGGCTTACCCAATCAACAAACTGCACAAAGCTCACTATGTTCTGCTGAACGTAGAAGCTCCACAGGAAGCGATTGATGAGCTGGAAACTAACTTCCGCTTCAACGATGCCGTTATCCGCAGCATGGTTATGCGCTTAAAACACGCAGTAACAGAAGCTTCTCCAATGGTCAAAGCCAAAGACGAACGTCGTGGTCGTGACATGTCTGATGATTATCAAGACGAAGAAGCAGAAGAAACTGGGGATTCTGAAGAGTAATTGCTCAGGTGATCACTAATCGTCTGGTGCTGACAGGCACAGTCTGTAAAGCGCTGATTCGAAAAGTGAGTCCGTCCGGCATTCCTCATTGCCAGTTTGTTTTAGAACATCGTTCTGGACAACAGGAAGCAGGAATGTCACGGCAAGCATGGTGCAGAATGCCCGTCATTGCCAGCGGACAAACCTTACAAACCCATACTCACAGTATAACGGTCGGCAGTCTGATTACTGTTACAGGTTTCATTAGTACCCATCAGGGACGTAATGGAATCAGTAAATTAGTCTTACATGCCGAGCAGATTGATTTGATAGATTCTGGAGACTAGCCATATGGCACGTTATTTCCGTCGTCGCAAGTTCTGCCGTTTCACAGCGGAAGGCGTTCAAGAGATCGACTATAAAGATATCGCAACGCTGAAAAACTATATCACTGAAAGTGGTAAAATTGTACCAAGCCGTATCACCGGTACTCGTGCAAAATATCAACGCCAGCTCGCTCGTGCTATCAAGCGCGCTCGCTACCTGTCTCTGTTACCATACACTGATCGTCATCAGTAATTGGTACAGTCCATTAACGACTAATAGAGGATAAGGTAATGCAAGTTATTCTGCTTGATAAAGTAGCTAACCTAGGTAGCCTGGGTGACCAAGTTAACGTTAAATCGGGCTACGCTCGTAACTTCTTAGTACCACAGGGCAAAGCTGTTCCTGCGACTAAGAAAAACGTTGAATTCTTTGAAGCTCGCCGCGCTGAACTGGAAGCTAAATTAGCTGACGTTCTGGCAGCAGCACAGGCTCGTGCAGCAGCTATTACTGCTCTGGGTTCTGTTACTCTGGCTTCTAAAGCTGGTGACGAAGGTAAACTGTTCGGTTCAATCGGTACTCGTGACATCGCTGACGCAATCACTGCGGCTGGCGTTAAAGTTGCGAAAAGCGAAGTTCGCCTGCCAAACGGCGTTCTGCGTACTACTGGTGACCACGAAGTTCACTTCCAGTTACACAGCGATGTGTTCGCAGAGCTGAACGTTATCATCGTTGCTGAGTAATCAATAATGATGATAGTTGCCATCGTTAATTCGGTGGCACAAAAAAACACCGGTAATCCGGTGTTTTTTTATATCTAGAATTTGAAGAACTTACTGATTTACCGAACACTGATAATCCAGTAATTCCCCCGTACTGCCTAAATTAAATTGCCAAACATCCATACGATTCGCTAATAATACCATCGAACCATCTTTCAGCTCCGTCACCGCCAGTCCATAGTTCCCCATGCTGTCGTTGTGCGCTTGCACATACTCATTTAACTGCTTGAAAGGGCTTGTTTGCTTATCTAACTTTTTCGCCCAATATTCATGCCCTTCCAATTGCACTGGAAAAACATGCCACTCAGATTTAATCGCATCCGCATGTTGGTTAACTAGCTCAATAACCTGCGGTTTTAGGCAAGCAATATGGATATGAAGTTGATCTTGGGAACGCCCATATTGTGAATTAATCGCTAAGGCGAGTTTATCATCGCTAATAGCGGGTTGGCCCACAGGGCTAACACTCTCACGCTCATTCCAAGCGAGCGTAAAATAATCAGGGCTATTGTCTTCAAGTAATAAAGGGGATTCGATACCACTGATTTTATCGGTTGGCAGTACCAAATTATGCACTGGACCTTTTTTATCTTTGAACAGAACATAGCGCTGGTCTAAATCAACCTTTAGACAAGATGGATTACGTTGTTCGGCGTTATCGATAGCAATACATTGTTGGCTAATGATATTCCACAGCCCATCGGCGTGGTATTTAATCCATGAAATGTAACCAATGACTCCAAGAAGGAGAAGTAAAATGATGGCGCCAATGATTTTTATCAGCTTTTTTTTGCAGGTATTGTTATTTTTCTGCATAGATTTTCCTGTTCTTTTCCCTGTTTAACCATTAAGTGTAATAAAGAACAGTGATTATACGTAGTTTATGGTGAGAGACGTCATCAAATAACGTCTCCATTGAATTTTTATTCTGAAAATAAAAGAAAAGTCGGGGTATTGTATAAAATTCCCGACGTTAAAAGATAAATTAAGGTGTTCGGTAGTAGCTTCCATCGCTTAAGCGCGTAAAACTGTACGTTTGACCATTGGCGGCGGTGATCTCCAACTGCTGAACTTCACCTTTTGTATTCGCTTTTAAACGAACTTTTTGCCCTTGTTGTAAGTTACTAAGGGGTTTCTCTGCACCTTCAACTTTTGCCATGATGAACGCATCATTTGCCTGCAAATTATTATCACGAAATAGCTGAGCTAAGGTTTTTCCTTTTTGTACGCGATAATTTTGCCATTCATTGGCAGAAGGTCGAGTTGCTGTTGGTTGTGAAGGCTGTGTTGCTGGCGGTGTAGTTGTCGGGGCTTGTTGTGTAGATTGAGCTGTTTCTGGCTGTTCTTGAATAATTTCAGGTTCACTGGGCAGTGATGGCGAATTATTGGTAGAGGTGGCTGTCGATTGCTCTGGTTGTGACAGAACCGTATCAGGTATTGGATTAGACTGTGAAGCTGGAGGAATCACAATAGGCTGGTTTGGTATGTTGTCATCCTTGTTTTGCACTGTATTAGACTTATCGCTAGCTGGCCAAAAAATGGCAGCGATAATAATGAGCGCTAAAATTGCAATCCCATAACGATGAAAAGTGGATAGTCTCAGCATGACCCCTCCTATATTTGAGGAATAATAAATCACAGACGTTTTAACGCATACTAGCACTATTTATGAGTAACTTAACAAGTTAAAGGTTAATTTAGGAGAACACTGAATAATTTATGCAGTTTTATTCTTCTGTTATCGGGTTTAGGTTTACCCATAAGAGATGGGCTGTTATCCTTGGTTTTTCTCAAAAAATGAAATGGGTATTTTCATGGCAAACCAAAACTTTGATTCAGTAGAAGCTCAAGCGAGCTACGGCATTGGTCTACAAATTGGACAGCAGTTATTAGAATCAGGACTGGAAGGTTTAGTTCCAGACGCAATTTTAGCAGGTCTGACTGATTCTTTAGAAGGTAATATGCCTTCAGTGCCAGTCGAAGCACTGCACAAAGCATTGCGTGAGATGCACGAGCGTGCAGACGCGGTTCGCCAAGAGCGCCAAAAAGAGCTGGCAGTAGAAGGTCAAAAATTCTTAGATGAAAATCAAAAGAAAGATGGCGTATCAACCACTGAATCTGGTCTGCAATTTTCTGTGATCAACCAAGGTGAAGGTGCAATTCCTACACGTTCTGATCGTGTTCGCGTGCATTATACTGGTCGTTTAATTGACGGTACTGTATTTGATAGTTCCGTACAACGTGGTCAACCTGCAGAGTTCCCAGTGAGCGGTGTAATCCCTGGTTGGATTGAAGCACTGACTCTGATGCCTGTAGGATCTAAATGGGAATTATACATTCCTCATGAATTAGCTTACGGTGAGCGTGGTGCTGGTGCATCTATTCCTCCGTTCAGCACCCTCGTTTTTGAAGTTGAGTTACTGGAAATTTTATAATTTTCTGACCGACTTACAGAAAAGAATAATAGCCTCATTAGTTTGCTATTTTGGCATAGCTAATGAGGCTTTTTTATTAGCGTAAGTATTCAGCCCTTGTTACTCTTGATAACGTCATGTCATAAGGGGAAATAAAATGCGTCAGCAGCTATGTAACCTTGCCCGAGAAGCGGGTGATGCCATCATGAATATCTACAATGGTCATGCACCATTGCAAGTTGAACATAAGCAAGATGATTCTCCCGTAACGGCTGCGGATATTGCCGCTCACCAAATTATCAACGCGGGGCTTTTGCGTTTGACTCCGGATATTCCCCAGCTTTCTGAAGAGGATCCACCTGAATGGTCGGTACGTCGCCACTGGCAACGTTATTGGCTTATTGACCCTCTTGATGGAACAAAAGAGTTTATTAATCGTAATGGCGATTTCACGGTCAATATTGCTTTGATCGAAAAAGGTATTCCTGTCATGGGGGTTGTTTTTGCTCCGGCAAAAGGGCTGATGTATTACGCCGAAGGGGAACAAGCGTGGAAGGAAGAGAATGGACAAGTACAGCGTATTCACGTTAAACCCACGATCCCCCCAGTGGTTGTTATCAGTCGTTCTCATCAAGATCCTCAATTGATAGCATACTTATCTCAATTGCCGGAGCACCGTACGGTCGAGATTGGTTCATCACTGAAATTTTGTTTAGTCGCTGAAGGTCGCGCTCAGTTATATCCACGTTTTGGACCGACTAATATCTGGGATACAGCCGCAGGACATGCAGTGGCATTAGGAGCTGGGGCGAGCGTGGTGGATTGGCAGGGGAATATGCTGGATTATTCGCCGAGGGAATCATTCCTAAACCCAGGTTTTGAATGCCGATAAATAACCCGATAATAAAAAGTCGGGCAGTGTAATCTACCCGACTTAATGGAACAAACTTGATACTTAGTTATCTAACTGTAGCACTTTAGCGGTTGCTGCTCGGATATCTAAGCATGCCTTAGCATCCTGTTTTAAATCAATACCATAAGTTGGAATGATGTTCTTCAGGCGTGCTTCCCAGCCATCTGCGGAGAGCTGATCCGCGAAGCAAGTTTTCAAGACATTGAGGGCGATAAAGGCAGCGGTTGATGCGCCAGGTGATGCGCCCATTAATACGGTGAACGATTTATCTGCACTCGTAATCAGCTCAGTACCGAACTCCAATACGCCTTTTTTCACAGGATCTGGCTTAATGATCTGTACGCGCTGACCTGCAACCACTTCTTTCCAATCTTCATGTTGAGCATCAGGGTAGAATTTTTGCAGCATAGCAAATTGGTGTGCAGAGGTTTGCAACACTTGTCCCACTAAATATTCAGCAAGTGACCAATCGTCTTTAGCGATAGCCAGCATTGGCTCGATATTGTCCAGTCGAATGGAATCGAAAAGATCTAAGTAAGAGCCGTGCTTTAAGAACTTGCTAGAGAAACCGGCATAAGGTCCGAACAGTAGTGAGCGCTTTCCACCAATAATACGGGTATCTAAGTGAGGAACCGACATCGGTGGCGAGCCTTTGTCTGCTTTACCGTACACTTTCGCGTGGTGGCGAGCGGCAATTTTTTCATCGTCACAACGCAACCAAATCCCGCTAACAGGGAATCCGCCGTAACCTTTACCTTCAGGAATGCCTGATTTTTGCAGTAGTTCAATAGCTCGTCCACCTGCACCGACAAACACGAATTTAGCGGACGTGATGGTTTTTTCGTGAGTGACAAGGTTCTTCACTTCTACGTTCCAGCGCCCATCAGGAGTCTGTTTTACATCAATAACTTCATGTTTATAGTGGAGAGAGAAACCGCTCTGTTCACTCAATTGTGCCATCAGTAAATGGGTTAAGGCGCCGTAATCGACATCTGCCCCTGTGATAACGCGAGTGACTGCAATTTTGTCATTAGGATCACGACCTTCGACGACTAATGGCGCCCACTCATCAATCTGTTTTAGATCATCGCTGTATTCCATATTTTGGTAGCAGTGATGGGCAGACATCTGGCGGAAGCGTTGCTGTAGGAATTTAATGTTGTCTGCACCAGACACAAAGCTCATGTGCGGGCATGGGTGGATAAAGTCCCGTGGATTTTTAATTTTTCCTTTGGTGACTAAGTAGGACCACAGCTGGCGAGACAGGTCAAATTCGGTATTTACTTCAAGGGCTTTGCTGATATCAACCGTTCCGTCAGGATTTGGTGGCGTATAGTTCATTTCACAGTTTGCAGCATGACCTGTACCTGCGTTGTTCCATGGATGAGAGCTTTCTTGCGCACAGTCATTCAGTCTTTCGAATACAGCAAGAGTGAGATTAGGCTCCAACTCTTTAAGAAACGTACCGAGTGTTGCACTCATGATCCCAGCGCCAATTAGCGCGATATCAACATTTTCTGCAATGGGTTTTGTCATGGAAATACCTATTTTTTATTGGGAGTGAAACACAAATCGGTGCCTTCTTGATACACCACATAGGCGCGTCTCCAAGGTTCATCACCAATCAGACGCCATTTATGCCCTGTTCCAGTATTGTCTTGAGCCAGCAAGATATCGCCTGGCTTAATAATAAATGTTGAGCCATCTTTAGTTTCGAACTCTAATGTGCCCGTGAGTGTGATGACATAACGAGGAACGGGGTCTTTGTGCCAGTCCCAAGAGCCGCCCGAAACTGTTTCACGAAACGTGAGCTCATTGACGGCAATGACAGGGCTTTGGTCATCTCCACGAGCGACACCATTAAGCTCAACAGTGCCTTCTTCAAATAGAGAATTACCATCTTCACCTGTCCACATACGAATACAACGGATCATCTTATTTAGCTCCTAATAATATTGCGTAATAACTAAGATAATGTTCAGTGTTTCGATTTTTACCTTAACGAGAAAAAATAGTTAAATTTAGAAAATATGATGTCTTCAAATCTAAAGTTTTTTAATGATAAGGTCAAAGTTAATATTTTTAAGTTGAAGAGTGTTATTGAAAAAACACTATTTTGATTTTTTTTTTGATGATTGTTTTTGGATGAGTTGGTTTGATATATTTTTGATTAAAATCAACGCGATAAAAGATAATACTTTTTTGATTAAATAAACTCTATTTTATTCTTTTTATTATCATGTTGTGATGCTCAACAATGGAGAGTGTAATAAATTGTAATGTATAAAAAATAAATGAATAAAATAGAAAAATAAAGGGTAAAGAAGTCATTTAGTGATGTTTATATAGTGCTCTCTAAAATAGTCAGGGTAAAAAGGATATTTTTACCCTTTACGGATTAATTACTTTTTAGGTTTAGAATTCCGCTTAAAGCAAGATGTTGAATAAGCATGATAGTTTTACCATCCATGATCTCCCCATGTTTGATGGCAGCAAGTGCATCAGGAAATGACCATTCCATGACTTCAATATCCTCACCTTCATCAGCCAGCCCACCGCCTTCACTTTGGCGATCTTTATCGCTGTATTGTGCAATATAAAAATGCAGTTTTTCAGTGACTGAACCGGGACTCATAAAAGCTTCAAATACTTTTTCGAGATTATCGATTTTATAGCCAGTTTCTTCTTCTGCTTCAGCAATAATTCTGGCTTCTGGAGATGACCCTTCCAGTAATCCCGCTGCGGCTTCAATAAGTAATTGTTTATATCCGGAAACGTACATCGGCATACGGAATTGGCGGATCAGAATAATGCTATTTTTGGCTTTGTTATATAGCAAGATCACGGCGCCATCACCACGATCATACACTTCACGCTCTTGCTTCTGCCAAGTGCCATCGTGTCGCTGTAGTTCATAGGTATATTTTTTAAGTATATACCAGTTATCTGACAGTAATTTTTCGCTGATATTCCTAACGTGAGGTTGTTTCATAAATAAGTGCAAGCAGAGACAAGGTAAAGATAATCTAGCACTATAAACAGAGAGGGGAAATAGGCATCAAATAGCAAAAAGCCAGCAAGGTTTATTTGCTGGCTTTTTGTGGGGGTAAATTATTTAATGATTTGCAGCTGTTTCACATCAATTTCTTTTGAGTTCCAATCTTTATCAACTTCACCACGAATTTCGATTTTATCCTTCGGTGTTACATTCACACCATTGAAGCGTTTTTGGCTAATTTCGACGGTAATGGTACCAGTGCCATCGGTAAATTCGTAATGTTTTTTATCCAGTTGTTTGACGAGGTTTCCGCGTAAAATAACCCAGCTATTGTCTGATAATTCAAGCGCTTTAGCGACGGTAGTTTCACTTGCATTAGGACCATTAAATCCGCCATCTTGGGTTTTCATGGTGTCGGTGTTGGTGGTGTTGGCAATTTCACCAGGACCTGAAAAACCACCAGTAGCAGCGAAAACAGGGGCAGTAGCAAGTGCAGCGATTAAGGTGATTAAAGGTAATTTTTTCATTTTTGTTTCTCCATGAGTAACCAGAAATTTGGTCTATGGGATGTATTTAACCAAGTAAATCTTAACAGAATCTTAAGAACTCAAATTAATTAAATATATTTTTAATTTGGGCAATCACCACTGGTCATCGTGAATTGAATAAGATAAATATAACAATATTCGATGTGGAGGTTAACTATGCGTATTTTATTAATAGAAGATGATCGACTTATTGGCGATGGATTAAAGGTGGGTTTAACCCAATTGGGATTTACCCTCGATTGGTTTATGGATGGTAAACAAGGTCAGCAAGCTTTGTTTGATGCCCCTTATGATGCCGTAGTACTGGATCTCTCTCTTCCTCATATCGATGGTATGGATATTTTGAAATTTTGGCGTAAGCAAGGGCGCGATGAACCTGTATTGATTTTAACGGCTCGCGATGCGCTTGAACAACGGGTGAATGGACTACAACAGGGAGCAGATGATTATCTGTGTAAGCCTTTTGCATTGGCAGAGGTTGCTGCTCGTTTACAAGCACTGATTCGTCGGCGCAGTGGGCAGCTCTCTCCAACCTTGGTGCATGGCGATGTGGAGATGGACCCTTTAGCGATGACCGTGACTTATCAAGGAAAACCCGTACAGTTAAAGGGTAAAGAACTGGCATTATTGTCTCTGTTTCTACATAACCCGAAAAAGGTACTGTCCCGTAGTGCAATAGAAGAAAAGTTATATAACTGGGATGAGGAAGTATCTAGCAACTCAGTTGAGGTACATATTCACCATTTACGGCGTAAATTAGGCAGCAAATTTATTCAAACAGTTCATGGTATTGGCTATCGACTGGGTGATGAAGAATGAAAACATTCAGTTTAAGACTCAAATTGACGTTAATGTTATTGCTCCTTGCCGTCATGACATGGGGAATTGCGAGCTCTCTTGCGTGGTATCAAACCTATAAAACCATTAACGAATTATTTGATACTCAACAAATGGTATTTGCAAAACGCTTGTCAGTGCTACCAACGGATATCGATTTACCCCAAGCATCGTTGAGTAAAACTAAGCGATTATTACGAAAAAATCGAGGTAGCCAAGATGATGACGCGCTGGCATTTGCGATTTTTACACCAAGTGGTGAGATGGTCCTGAATGATGGAGATAATGGACGCAAAATTGAGTTCCAATTTACTCGTGAAGGATTCAGTGAAGGCACACTGAAAGGTAGTGATGATGAGTGGCGTTTTGTTTGGCTAAAATCTATAGATAATCAATATATTATTGCAGTTGGGCAAGAATGGGAATATCGCCAAAGTATGGCTAACAGTATTATGCTTTCCCAGTTAATTCCGTGGCTGGTGGCATTACCTATTATGTTGATAGTCTTTTTGTGGTTGCTCACTCGAGCATTAAAACCGCTGCGGGATGTAGCAAAACAGTTACGACAAAGAAAGCCGGATGAGCTGAGCCCTGTCATGGTACCGACGATTCCCAGTGAGGCTAAGCCAATCTTGGATTCCCTTAATGGATTATTTTCCAAAATAAACCAAATGTTTGTGCGTGAGCGGCAGTTTACCTCTGATGCTGCCCATGAGTTACGTAGCCCGCTTGCTGCATTGAAAGTACAAACGGAAGTGGTACAAATTGCAGGAAGCGATGAGGCTATTCGTCAGCATGCGGTCGCGAATCTCTCGGAAGGTATTGATCGAGCAACTCGACTGGTCGATCAACTATTGACGTTATCTCGCCTAGAATCGTCTAACCAGTTGGACGATGTGGGGGAGGTGAGCTGGTCAGACTTAATTGAGCAAGCGGTAAAAGAGAGTGAGCGGGAAGCGCAGCAAAATCAGGTGACTTTGGATGTATCGATTGTCGAAACACCGCCACCTTTTAAGGGGCAAGCGCTTTTACTGTCCGTATTGCTAAGAAATCTGCTTCATAATGCCATTCGTTATGGTAAGCCATCGGGTAAGGTGGAGATCAACTTATATCGCCATTATTTAGAAGTAAAAGATAATGGTGCTGGGGTATCTTCTGAAGTGCTGGCTCGTTTAGGTGAACGTTTTTATCGACCGCCGGGACAAGAAAAAACAGGTAGTGGTTTAGGCTTATCAATTGTTAAACGTGTGGCTCAGCTGCACCATCTTAATGTGACATTTAATAATGTTACTGAAGGTGGATTCTGTGTAACTATTCATTGGAATGAATAATTTTGTTTGTTTTATGCGTAATGCTGCATAGAATTGCCGCGGAATAATCGACTATTTTTACATCTTATTGGGATGTGATTTTGCGGTAATATCCACTGAAATTTGATCATGATAAACGAAATTTCTGTGCGCAGGCTCATTTTTGCGCACAGAAAAATATCGCATGCCTATGATACACAAAACCTTATCGGTTCACTTATTGTTTTCTTAATTCTGCGACAATCACGCTAATCGCTTTATTAATTTCTTGTGGAGTGAGCGCGCCATCTTTATAAAATAAAACATTACCTTGTTTGTTGAGAATAATAATGGCAGAACTTTCTGGTGCAAGGCTCCATGCATTCTTCACTACGCCATCGCTGTCTATTATGAATTGGGAGTAAGGAAACTCTTTTTTACTGTCTTCTACGCTGTTTTTGACAAAAACACCTGTACCGAACATGGCATCATCAGTATTGATAATGCTGGTGGTTTGGTATTTATCATGAGGGAACTTAGCTTGCTTAATAGCTTCAATAAGTGGGGCATTGAGCTCCTTGGCTGATGAGCGCCCAGCGATATGTTGGATAGTGCGGACTTTGCCCGCAAGTTGTTGGCTCTTCCATGGCTGATAATCGAACTTACCTGCGTTATCTAACAGGAGCTCACCTTTATCGGTAACGGTCACGGCAGGGACGGGTTGGTTTAATTGAATGTTAATGGCAAATCCTGTTGAAGATAAACCGAGTAAGCAGGCTAATAAGAACAGTTTTTTGATCATAAAAAGTACCTTTAGAAATCATTGTCGTTGTTGTGTAGGGTGGGGATTTCAGGTGTTGCTAGTTATAGCATAGCTCATCGGATGAGTGGTAAGGCAAAAATTAACAAACTGATAAAATTCAGCATAAAAAGGAGGTTTTGGGTGGATTTAACAGAGTATTGACAATGTCATGTTATGTCAGCATTTTGAATAAAATTGCAATTCTAGAACCAAAAAAAATTTTCTAGTCTATGATTACTGAACGGTATGCAGTGGGATATCGTCAGAACAACATGGAGATTCGTTCTAATGAAAATTTTTAAGCATTATAACCCATCGAAAATTGCTCTTTATGTGAAAACATTATTCAGAGGTAGGCTCTACATTAAGGATTTTGGAGCTTTCGAATTCAATAATGGAAAAATTTTACCACCCAAAGTGAGCGATAAAAACCATTACAATGTAATGAATGAAGTGAACAAGCAAGTGGTGCTATTACGAGCTGAGTTGGGCTAGAAAAGAGATTAGCTAGTTAAGTGTTCGGCTAATAATTTTCAAGCACTGTAGAATAACAACGCCACATTCAGTGGCGTGTTCGTTCTAAAGTAGAAGTAACAAAAACGGCTTGGCGACTAGTGTTTATCTGATGAGTGTGATGTATCGTTAGCCGTTTTATTGTTTTCAGTCCCCGGCTGAATCACAACTGCTGATGGCGTATTTGTAATACGTGTTACTAGCAGTTGGTCAATCTTGTAGTTATCAATATCGACCACTTCAAATTTGTAGCCTGCGTATTTTACAAAATCCGTCCGCTTCGGCATTTTTCTTAAGCGATACATCATAAAGCCAGCGATGGTTTCATAGTTGCTGAAATCTGGGAATTCGTCGATATCCAAGATACGTTGCACGTCCTCAATCGGCGTACCTCCGTCAACTAACCATGAGTTTTCATCACGGGTAATAATTTGCTCTTCTTGACCTGGACCAATTAAGTCGCCCATCAGGGTGATCATCACGTCATTGATGGTGATAATCCCCATCACTAAGGCGTATTCATTCAAAATGACGGCAAAATCAACGCCACTGGTTTTAAAGGCTTCTAAGGTATCAGACAGTGATAAGGTATCCGGAATCATTAATGTGGTTTGGATATGCACGCCTTCACGTAAACTCAGGCTTTGACCATTCAGTACACGGTTAAGTAGCTCTTTGGAATCTACATAACCAATCACATGGTCAATATCCCCAGCACAAACTAAAAACTTCGAGTGTGGCTGTGTGGAAATTTTATGCTTGATGCTCTCTTCTGATTCATCTTTATCAAAGAAAATAATACTTTCTCGCGGGGTCATCGCGGAAGGCACAGTACGTGACTCAAGCTCAAATACGTTTTCGATCAGCTCGTGTTCTTGCTTACGTAAAACCCCAGCGACGGCACCAGCCTCTACAACAGCAAAGATATCATCAGAGGTAATGTCTTCGTTACGTGCTATCGGTAATTTAAACAGTTTGAAAATTAAGTTAGCTAAGCCGTTAAAGAACCACACGAGTGGGCTTAAAACGACTAGGCAGAAACGCATTGGGTTAACAATACGTATCGCAATTGCTTCTGGCTTCACCATGCCAATGCGTTTTGGTGTTAAGTCAGCGACTAAAATAAATAAGCTGGTAACGATGGTAAATGACAGAATAGATGCAGCTTGCTGTGCCCATACAGGGGATAAGAATTTGATAAATAGCTCTTGCAGCGCAGGAGAGAATGCGGACTCACCAACAATACCGGCTAAAATTGCGACGGCGTTTAAACCAATTTGCACTACGGTAAAAAACATGCCCGGCATTTCTTGGAGTTTGAGAACGCGAGCTGCGTTAACGTTACCTTCATCTGCCATTAATTTTAATTTAATGCGGCGAGAGGCTGCCAATGAAATTTCAGACAGCGAAAAAAATGCGCTAATTGCACATAGTAAAAGAACGATCAGTAAACTGTTTAGCATAAATTATCCAACCCTTTAGGTAGTGAATCGTCACTTATTGAAATCCTAAAGGCAATGTAAGGGTATTCCATTTCAATATTAATTAGCGCCTTAGCGCGGTGGGTATCGCGCTAAGTATAGCACTAGCCTATTTTATCTGGCTATATATTCGTCATTATAAAATTATTTAGGCAGGTAAGCAGACGCCAATTCCTCCCAGCCCACAATAACCATTTGGATTTTTATACAGATATTGCTGGTGGTAATCCTCCGCAAAATAGAATGTATCAAGTGGACGAATTTCTGTTGTGATTGGGCGATGGTCCTGCTTTTCAGCCATAGCGTGTTGATACGCATCACGAGTTTGTACCGCTTGTTGGTACTGTTCATCTGACACTGTATAAATAGCAGAACGATATTGCGTGCCAATATCATTACCTTGGCGCATACCTTGTGCCGGATCGTGGTTTTCCCAGAATAGTGCGAGCAATTGTGCAAAACTGATTATTTGCGGATCAAAAACCACCCGTACGACTTCAGTATGCCCTGTTAGTCCAGTACACACCTCTTCATAGGTTGGGTTCAGAGTTACGCCGCCACTATAACCTGCGGATGTGGAGAAAATTCCCGTTTGTTGCCAAAATAATCGCTCTACGCCCCAGAAGCAACCCATTGCAAAATAAGCAATTTCCATATTCTTAGGAATAATCTCAATCGAATGATGGGTCACCGCATGATAAGGTGACACTTCCATTGATGTGTGACGACCAGGCAGTGCCTGAAATTCATTATCGGGCTGAAATTGATTAAAAGTCATAACGATTCCTAAATACACTCAGTATAGAAATAAAGTAAAAATTGGGATAAAAACTTGTATCAGTGGCTTATTTTACTCAAAATAAGTCGTTGCTGAGTAATAAGTCAAATTGTCTATCACCCTAGGAACAGGCGTGTCGAAATATCTTACCCTTTGTGCAGTATGCCTAACAACGGCGGTACCCGCAGCATTTGCTGCGAACCTACGCCTTAATATTGAAGGGCTTGAAGGGCAACTCAATCAGAATGTCCGTATTCAACTTTCTAATATTTCACAAGATGAAGTGGTTGCAAATGGGCGTTTTCGTGCTCGAGTAGAAAAAGCGATTCGTGAAGGGTTAAAACCGCTGGGTTATTATGATCCTACGGTGGAATTTAGTTATGAAGAAAAAACGCCACCGGCTCGTTCAATATTAACCGCTAAGGTGTTGCCAGGTGAACCCATTCTTCTTCAAGGGGTTAATGTAGTACTCGAAGGTGGGGCGAAAACAGATCCTGATTACGCCAGTATGATTAAAAAAAATACACCTAAATATGGCATCATCCAAAATGATGGTGAGTATGAAGACTTCAAAGGTAAATTTAGCAGCTTAGCTATCCGTAAAGGGTATTTCGATGCCATGATGGAAAAAAGTCAGCTAGGCATTTCTGTTGATCATCACGCCGCGTATTGGGATTTTGATTTTAACAGTGGTGAGCGCTATCGCTTTGGTAAATTAACCTTTGAAGGCTCTCAAATCCGCGAGGATTACCTCAAAAATCTGTCTCCTTTTAAAGAAGGGGAATATTACACTTCTGAACAGCTTGCGGAGTATAACCAACGGTTGGCTTCTACGGGATGGTTTAGCTCTGCACTAGTGACCCCGAATATTCAAAAAGCGCGTGAGGAACACACGGATTTATTACCAATGGAAGGCATCATGAGTCCTAGAGCTCAAAACTTCATAGAGCTCGGTGGTGGCTATGCGACGGATGTTGGTCCTCGTGTCAAAGCAACATGGAATAAGCCGTGGATTAACTCTCGCGGGCAAAGCCTAACATCGAATATTAGCCTGTCACAGCCAGAACAAGTTATTGATGCCAGCTATAAAATCCCACTCAAAGCGAATCCTCTGGAACAGTATTATGCGGTTCAAGGGGGCTTTAAACGTACAGATTTAAATGATACGCAAGCCAACACCACGACATTGAACGTTTCGCGTAACTGGGATTATTCAAGCGGATGGCAATATGGCGTGAATATGCGCTGGATGCTCAGTAACTTTACTCAAGCCGATGTCACCAATACGACCATGTTGCTGTATCCGGGCGCAAACGTGAGCCGAATTCGCCAGAAAGGCGGCGTGATGCCAACGTGGGGTGATAGTCAACGTTATTCTATTGATTATTCGAATAAAATCTGGGGGTCGGATATCGACTTCCTCGTTTTACAAGCCAAAAATGTGTGGATTCGAACGCCTTGGGAAGGGCATCGATTTATCGTGCGCGGTAATGTGGGTTGGATTGAAACTAATAACTTTGACAAAGTCCCACCTGACTTACGTTTCTTCGCAGGGGGTGACGGTAGTGTTCGCGGTTATGGCTATCAAAAGATTTCTCCAGAAGATAGCAGTGGCAAGTTAACCGGGGCATCCAAGCTAGCCGTCGGTTCCGTTGAATATCAATATAACTTCACCGGAAATTGGTGGGGAGCCACGTTTATCGATAGTGGTGAAGCGGTTGATGATTTTAAAAACAGTGATTTTAAAACGGGTGCAGGTGTTGGTATCCGTTGGGTATCTCCAGTTGGACCGATTAAATTGGATTTAGCTAAGCCTATTGGCGATCCAGATAATAATAAAATTCAGTTTTACATCGGATTGGGGACAGAACTATGAAATGGATGAAGTGGCTAAAATGGATTGCAATCACCCTTTTATTATTGTTAGTTCTGGTCGTTAGCGCTCTATATTGGGTATTAGGAACAAAGTCAGGTTTGCATTTTGCATTGAATTCAGCCACGCGTTTTGTGCCTGAGCTCACTATCGGTTCGATTGAGGGTGATATTAATGATTTAACGCTCTCAGGTGTAAAATACCAGATGCCAGGTGTGGATGTGGATGCGAAAAAGATCCACCTAGCATTACGTTTGAAATGCCTGACCAGCCGTGAAGTTTGTATCGATGATTTATCAACAGAAAGTGTGATGGTCAATGTAGATACCAGCCAGTTTCCTCCCTCGGAAGAGACTCCACCATCAGAGCCTTTAACTGAGCTAAACGCACCTTTGACGATTCGTCTTATGCAACTGGCACTGGTTGATACCCATGTTAATGTAGATGGTACCATTATTGACCTCGACAAGTTCGCGACAGGGATTACATGGCAAAAAAGAGCCATTGAAATCACCCCGACCGATATTATTAATTTAGCAATAAGCCTGCCTCCGAGTGAACCAGCTGCTGAAGTCAAACCTGCTGAACCTGTCGTACCTGAAGGTGAGCAGCAATCACTTGGTGATCAGCTTAAGGCATTATTCTCTAAACCGTTATTAGCGGATCTTCCTGAAATTATCCTGCCTGTTGATTTGAACGTTGAGGGGATCCATGCCTCTAATTTCCAGTTGAAAGGCGATACGGACATTACGATTAACAGCCTGAATTTGCAGTTAGAAAACACAGGGCAAAATGTTTTATTGAAACAGCTGAAAGTAAATGCACCTCAAGGGGATGTTGCCGTTTCAGGATCCATTTCACTGCAAGAAAAATGGCCTGTCGCATTGTCTGTGATTGGTGAAAGCCGCTTTGAAGATTTAAATGGGCAAAAAGTCGATTTAACGCTTAAAGGTGGGCTGATGGATGAGCTGATGCTGGCATTGAATCTAAATGGTCCAATTACCGCAACATTAGAAGCTCAAACTGATTTAGCACAAGCTGATTTTCCAATTGAGTTGACCTTAGAAAGTAAAAAATTAACGTGGCCGCTGGTGGGGGAAAGCCAATATAAGCTTGATGATACCCGCCTACGTTTGAATGGTCGTCCTTCCAGTTATGATCTCTCTTTACGTTCAGCCATTACAGGCAAAGATTTACCACCATCGAAACTGTTGTTAGATGCAAAAGGTAATGAAGAGAAAATTGATTTAACACGCCTGCGCTTATCCGCATTGCAAGGTAATGCCGACCTTTCTGGTGTTGCTGATTGGAGTAAAGCCATCAGCTGGAATATGGTACTGACGTTATCGGGTATCAATACAGCAAAACAATATCCAGAATGGCCTGCAAAAGTTGAAGGAAAAGTTGCCACGAGAGGCAGTATGTATGGCGGAAGTTGGCAACTAGAAATTCCTGAAATTACTTTAGATGGTCATGTTAAATCGCATATTTTAAAGGCTCGAGGTAACGCGAAAGGGAATGCGGCTGGGCAATGGGATATTCCAGATTTTAACCTCATGCTGGGTAAAAACAGCGTGAATGTAAAAGGCTCCTTGGCGGATAAATGGAATCTCGATGCCAAGATAAATGCGCCAGCACTCAATGGTTTGCTACCTGGATTAGGCGGTGTAATCATTGGGGATCTGAAACTTCGCGGTGATTTACAGGCGCCACAAGCACTTGCAGATTTAACGGCTCGCAATGTGAGATGGCAAGATCTCACCGTGGAGACCACAACGATTAAAGGTAATGTCGCAACAGGAGACCAAATTAAGGGTGACTTGTCTGTAATAGTTCGTGGATTGCATCAAGGGGATCTTGCGATTAGCAATCTGACACTCGATGCCAAAGGTAGCGAAAAACAGCACACCTTAAAATTGAATGTAACGGGAAAACCGGTTTCAGGGCAGCTTGCTCTCGCGGGTAGCTTCGATCGCCAGACTGAGGTTTGGAAAGGTAATTTAAGTAACACTTTGTTTGATACTGAAGTTGGAGAATGGCGTCTTAATCAAGCAATGTCCTTGAACTACAACAACACCACGCAAGAAGTGTTGATTGGTAGCCATTGCTGGGTAAATCCAAATGCGCGCTTGTGTGTACCTAAGCCGGTTAAGGCCGGTAAAAGCGGTAGCGCAGATATTGTATTAGAGCGTTTTGATCTTGCGATGATCAAACCTTTCATGCCTAGTGATACACGGGCTACAGGCGTATTTACTGGGCGAGCGAACGCAGTTTGGAAAGCAGATGGTAGCCTGCCACAGGTGAAAGTCGACCTGAATGGTGATGGCGTCAAAGTCGTGCAGTTTGTTGATGGTGCGCGTTTACCTATTGAGTTTGATACGCTGACATTAAATGCTGGTCTTAAAAATGGTAGAGCGGATCTGAATTGGTTATTGAAGATTGCTAACAATGGGCAATTCAAAGGAAATGTACAAATTTCTGACCTAGAAAGAAAGCGTCTCCTTTCTGGTAATATCGAAATCAATGCCATTACGTTGGGCTTAATCAAACCACTGCTGGGTGAAAAAGACATTGCAAATGGGAATTTGAATGCAAATTTACGCGTAGGTGGCTCGGCTTATAATCCATTAATGAACGGTAATGTCACGTTATCTGGCCTAGAAATTAAATCTGGTTTGATTCCGTTTGATATTCAAAATAGCCAACTAGCGATTAACTTTAATGGCACCAGTTCGGTGATGGTCGGTCAGATTAAGACCCCAGAAGGTTACCTCAATATTGATGGTGATGCCGATTGGCGAAATATCGATGCGTGGCGAGCAAAAATATTGGCAAGAGGGAACAATTTACGTGTTTCTCTGCCACCGATGATCAAAATTGATGTGCAACCTGATCTCATTTTAGAGGCTTCACCGAAGTTGCTAACATTAAATGGGAGTGTGACCATTCCATGGGCACGAATTACTGTACAAGAACTGCCTGAGTCAGCAGTTAGCGCTTCTTCTGATGTCGTCATGTTAGATGATCAATTAAAGCCAATTAACCCGAAACAGCCCTCGATCCCAATCCAAACGAATTTAAATATTAATATTGGTCATGATGTTCGTCTGGATGCGTTCGGTTTGAAAGCTCAGCTAACAGGCTTATTAAAAGTTGTTCAGAATAAGCAGGGGTTAAGCTTAAACGGCCAAGTGGATATTCCTTCTGGGCGTTTCCGCGCTTACGGGCAAGATTTGATTGTGCGTAAAGGGCAAATTCAGTTCTCTGGACCTGCGGATCAGCCATTCTTAAACTTAGAAGCAATTCGTAACCCAGATAATACAGCCGATGATGTTATTGCTGGGGTCAAAGTTACAGGACTTGCCGATAAGCCGAAAGTTGAGATATTCTCTGAGCCCGCAAAAACACAGCAAGAAGCACTTTCCTATCTGTTAAGAGGAGAAGGGCTTGATAGCGGGGATGCGAATGGGTCACAAATGACTTCAATGTTGATTGGGTTGGGCGTTGCTCAAAGTGGTCAATTAGTGGGTAAAATTGGTGAAACATTTGGCGTGTCAGATTTAGCAGTTGATACGCAAGGCGTAGGTGATAGCTCGCAAGTAGTTGTGAGTGGTAAAATTACGAACGACTTGCAAGTTAAGTATGGAGTTGGCATATTTGATTCTCTAGCGACGCTCACTTTACGCTATAGAGTCATGCCGAAACTGTATTTAGAAGCAATTTCTGGCGTTAATCAGGCTTTAGACCTGCTTTACCAATTCGAGTTTTAATATATGCGTATCATTGTTTATGGCAGTTTAAGACGTAAGCAAGGGAATCATCACTGGATGACTTATGCTCAGCTGCTAGGTGAGCATAAGCTAGAAGGCTATGAACTGTATGACCTCGGATATTATCCAGCGGTTGTTCGAGGGAATGGCACGATTGAATGCGAAGTTTATCGCATTAATCCCTCTATCTTAACTGAGTTAGACGAATTAAAGAAAAATTCGCAAGATTACGAGCGCGAGTTAATCCCGACACCTTATGGTAATGCGTGGATTTATCTCTATAAACATTCAGTTGAAGGTCTTCCCCGCATCAAAAGTGGTGATTGGCTAAAGCGCAATGAAGAAGAGTAATCCGTAGTGAATCCGTAATAAAAAAAACGCCGGCACTGTATCAGTGACCGGCGTTTTTTCATATGCACTAAGCGTGGCTCATCGTATTGAATTCTCTTTTTTGAAATACAGCCAGCTTGCGTGACAAATATTGAGATAAAAAAAAGCACTGGCAAAAACCAGTGCTTTTTCTATCCACGGAAGGGATTAATTATTTTTTTGCAGCGCGTTCGAAAGAAGCGATAATTTCGGCTTTAGCAGCTTCCGCATTCTCCCAACCATCAACTTTAACCCACTTACCTTTTTCTAAATCTTTGTAATGCTCAAAGAAGTGAGTGATTTGTGCACGCAGCAGCTCAGGAATATCGTTCACATCTTTGATGTGGTCGTATTCTTTGCTCAGTTTAGTGTGTGGTACTGCAACTAATTTTGCATCTTCACCAGATTCGTCAGTCATTTTCAGCACGCCAACTGGACGGCAGCGGATAACTGAACCTGGTTGTAATGGGTATGGAGTTGGTACTAAAACGTCAACAGGGTCACCATCTAAAGACAGAGTATTGTTGATGTAACCATAGTTGCATGGATAGAACATCGCAGTAGACATGAAACGGTCTACAAACAATGCGCCAGATTCTTTATCAACTTCATATTTGATTGGATCAGCGTTAGCTGGAATTTCGATAATTACGTAGATATCTTCAGGCAGTTCTTTACCTGCCGGTACATTGTTCAGGCCCATTAAAATGTATCCTTATGAGTGCTTAAAATAACGTGGGGGACATTATAGCCGCAAAGAGAGGTAAAACTCACTAGTTGGAGAGAAATTCGATCAAAAAAGGCGAGAGAGCCTCGCCTTCAGGTCAAACGGAATGTTGATTATTCTGCGTCAGGGTACTCACGCATAAAGGATTCCGCTTTTTCAACCATGGCTTTCGTGCCCACAAAGAACGGCACACGTTGGTGCAATTTAGTTGGGACGATGTCTAACACGCGGTTAGTACCATCGCTTGCTTTACCGCCAGCTTGTTCCGCTAAGAATGAAATTGGATTGCATTCGTACAGAAGGCGCAGTTTACCCGTAGGGTGACTTGCGGTGCTTGGGTAAATGTAAATACCACCTTTGAGCAGGTTACGGTGGAAGTCTGCCACTAAAGAGCCGATATAACGAGTGGTATATGGGCGGTGGGTTGCTTCATCTTGCTCTTGGCAATATTTAATGTATTTCTTCACACCCATAGGGAACTTGATGTAGTTACCTTCGTTAATGGAATACATTTTACCTTCTGCTGGGAACATGACTTTTTCATGAGACAGACAGAATACACCTAATGATGGGTCGTAGGTGAAAGCATGAACACCGAAACCTGTGGTGTAGACCAACATGGTTGATGAACCGTAAACTACATAGCCCGCAGCAACTTGGCGGTTACCAGGTTGTAAGAAGTCAGCTTCTGTAACTGGTTGACCAATTGGAGTAATACGGTGATAAATAGAGAAGATAGTTCCAACGGAAACGTTTACATCGATGTTCGAAGAACCATCTAGTGGGTCCATTAAAACAACATATTTCGCGTTTTCTGCACGATCACCTTCGAAAATGACGATTTCATCTTCTTCTTCAGAGGCGATACCGGCAACTTCTCCGCGCGCTTTCAAAGCCGCTTTCAGTTTTTCGTTTGCATACAGGTCAAGCTTCATCTGAACTTCACCTTGGACATTCGACACACCACTAGTGCCGAGAATGTCAACGAGTCCAGCTTTGTTAATATCACGATGGATAATTTTAGCGCCCAGTTTAATCGCTGACAGTAATGCAGTCAGCTCACCTGTTGCATGAGGAAAATCTTGTTGCTTTTCGACGATGAATTCGCCTAATGTTTTCATGACGAAGGTCCTGAATAAAATTGACAGAAATTTGCGGGTCTTTATTGTACCCTCGGGCGGAGAGTTTATCTAAATAAAGAAAAGATTAATAGGCTAATACATTTATAAACCGGTGATTGATGAGTAGAATAGTAGAATAGTGACAAACCTCATGCTATTGGATGGAAAAGAATGCACATACATATTTTAGGCATATGCGGAACCTTTATGGGCAGCTTAGCCATTTTGGCTCGTTCTTTAGGGCACAAAGTGACTGGGTCTGATGCAAACGTCTACCCACCGATGAGTACATTGCTTGAAAAACAAGGCATTGAACTAATTCAAGGATTTGATCCCGCTCAGTTAGAGCCAATCCCCGATATGGTGGTGATTGGGAATGCGATGACCCGTGGAAATCCGTGTGTTGAAGCGGTATTAGAGCGCGGTTTACCTTATACCTCAGGGCCTCAATGGCTCCATGATCATGTTCTTCCTGAGCGTTGGGTATTAGCGGTTGCAGGTACTCACGGTAAAACAACAACCGCGGGGATGCTTGCGTGGATCCTCCAAGATTGTGGCTATGAACCTGGCTTCCTGATTGGCGGTGTTCCGGGGAACTTTGATGTTTCTTCCCAAATTGGTAAGAGTCCTTTCTTTGTCATTGAAGCGGATGAGTACGATTGTGCATTCTTTGATAAACGTTCCAAGTTTGTTCATTACAGCCCTAAAACTCTGATTTTGAATAACCTTGAGTTTGACCATGCGGATATTTTTGAAAATCTAGAAGCGATTCAAAAGCAATTCCATCATTTGGTTCGTATTGTACCTAGTAGTGGCAAAATCTTTATGCCTAGTAATGATAGTAACCTCAAACAAGTCATGAACATGGGGTGCTGGAGTGAACAGGAGCTGGTGGGAGAAAACGGCGAATGGCATGCAGTGAAACTCAATCATGATGGTAGCCAGTTTGACGTGTATTACCAGCAAGAAAAAGTGGGTGAAGTGAACTGGTCCCAAGTGGGTAATCACAATATTCAAAATGGCTTGATGGCAATTGCAGCTGCTCACCATGTTGGGGTTCCTGCGAAAGAAGCCTGTTTAGCATTGGATAAATTTATTAATGCGCGTCGCCGTCTTGAGCTACGCGGTGTTGAGAATGAGGTTAGTGTTTATGATGACTTTGCTCACCATCCAACGGCAATTTTAGCGACGTTAGAGGCATTACGTAGCAAAGTTGGTGGTACTTCACGTATTATTGCTGTGCTGGAGCCTCGCTCAAATACCATGAAAATGGGGATCAGTAAGAATGATATCGCGCCAGCTTTAGGTCGTGCGGATGAGGTCTTTTTATTCCAACCCGCCAATATTCCGTGGATGGTAACGGAAATTGCGGAGCATTGTGTGCAGCCAGCGCGTTGGCACGCTGATATTGATGCTCTCGCCAACATGGTGATTGAGACAGCTCAACCTGGCGATCACATTTTAGTCATGAGTAATGGCGGGTTTGGTGGGATCCATGAAAAGCTACTCGCTGGATTGAAGCGTAAAGCGGAAGCAAAACCGGAAGAGTAATATCAAAACTTCACATAAAAGCCCTAACAGTTTGTTGGGGCTTTTTTATAGTTGCTGAAGAATTTCGGTATTTGCTGAAGTAGGGGGACCTGAACAGCTTAATACCGTACCCTGTATCTCTTTTTTCACGTTGCCTAAATAACAATCTACAGAATCAGTAAATAGATGGAACAGGCATCCGACAGCAATAGCTTTTAATTTCCAAGATGGGAAAAAGAACAGCACAACATAAGCGATTGCCGCCCAAATTGTATGCATAGGATGGAAACCCACACCGCAACGATCAGGATCAAAAATAGGATCCGCAAGAAGATGGTCGAGATCGATTACCATCGTTGAGACCATTAATAATCCAGCAAGCTTCCAATTTTTTCGCCAAAATAAATAGCCAAATAAAAAAGGCACTAAAAAATGGAAACCGTAGTGAACGATGTTTCTTAAGATCTCAAATAACACAGGTTTATCTCGATAAGAATCAGTGGAAGACGGGTCACTATAGTGCCAAAAATGAAAAGAGGGAACTCAGTTCCCTCTTTTTAGATATATAAAGCGACGGGAAAGGACTAAAGTTCTTGTTCAAAGAGAATCTGAATGGCTTCGTACAGTTCGCGAGTCGTAAAATCATTCGTTGGTGTGGAGAAAATCGTATCATCACCAGCGATGCTGCCTAAGATACCTTCAGCTTTGCCGAGGGAGTCTAGCAGTCGGGCGATGAGCTGTGCTGCCCCTGGACTGGTACGGATCACAACGACAGAGTGGTTGTAATCAACATCTAAAACTAAGTTTTTCAATGGGCTAGTAGCAGTTGGGACACCTGGCTCGGTAGGTAAACAATACACCATTTCCATTTTTGCGTTGCGGGTACGTACAGCACCAAACTTCGTTAACATTCTGGAAATTTTAGATTGATTAATGTTTTCGAAGCCTTGCTCTTGAAGCGCAATCACAATTTCTGCTTGGGAGCTGAACTTTTCCTCTTTAAGGAGTGCTTTAAAGGCTTTTACCAAGTCTTCTTGTTTCGACATAGTGCGCATAATTAACCCATCTTTTTGGTATTAAACTGAGCTGTATTATGTGGAAAAGTGCATTTTTATGCAAGATAATTGAGTTTTGATGGTTTAATGAGCGATTTAAGATACGGTTTTTCTGGTAGGAAGCGCGTGATTATCTTAAATTGTTGGTTTGAAATTTAGTTTAAAAATAATTTGGTTTAACAATAAGTTGCTGTGAAAAAAATGTTAAATTATTAATCGGTGATTAATAAAGCATCAAGTAAAATTACATTTGATGTTAAATGCAATAGCAATAAAAACTATTTGTTAAAAAAGTGCCCGTTATCTCATTAACAGATAAGGAATTTGTTTAGAATAGCCCTATTGTGTTGGTGATTTATCTTGCGTTAACACTTCTCTCTAACTGTTAAAGAATTGTTTTTTATAAGTAATGTGTTTAGTGCGTAGTCAGATGAATTCATATATTTTAAAGTACAATTAAGGAGTTTTAGAATGAAAGTTGCAGTCCTAGGTGCAGCAGGTGGTATCGGTCAGGCTCTCGCCCTTCTTCTCAAAAACCAGCTCCCAGCAGGTTCAGAACTCTCCCTCTACGACATCGCGCCAGTCACTCCGGGTGTTGCCGCTGATTTAAGCCACATCCCTACAGACGTTAAAGTTGTTGGTTTCGCGGGTGAAGATGCTACACCAGCACTGAAAGGTGCAGATGTTGTATTAATTTCTGCGGGTGTTGCACGTAAGCCAGGAATGGATCGCTCTGACCTGTTTAATGTGAACGCAGGCATTGTACGTAACCTTGTTCAACAAATCGCGGTCACCTGCCCGAAAGCACTGGTTGGTATTATTACTAACCCAGTGAATACTACCGTGGCTATCGCGGCTGAAGTCCTGAAAAAAGCGGGCGTATATGATAAAAACCGTCTGTTTGGTGTAACCACACTGGACATCATCCGTTCAAATACGTTTGTTGCTGAATTAAAAGGCAAGAAAACCCACGAAATCGAAGTGCCAGTTATCGGTGGGCACTCAGGTGTGACAATTCTGCCATTACTGTCTCAAATTCCAGGTGTTAGCTTCACTGATGAAGAAATTGCTGCACTGACTAAGCGTATTCAGAACGCGGGCACTGAAGTGGTTGAAGCTAAAGCAGGTGGCGGGTCAGCAACATTATCTATGGGTCAAGCAGCAGCTCGTCTGGGCTTATCTCTGGTCCGTGGTCTTCAAGGCGAAAGCAACGTGGTTGAATGCGTATACACAGAAGGTGAAGGTGAACACGCTCGCTTCTTCGCACAACCTGTTGTATTAGGTAAAAACGGTATCGAAAAACATTTACCAATTGGTAAGTTAAGTGCATTTGAAGAGAAAGCGCTGAAAGAGATGTTAGGCGTACTGAAAGCAGATATCGAATTAGGTGAAAAATTCATTAACAGCTAATGCTAGTTAAGATTTAACGCTTAAATAAGGGCTGAATTGTTTGATGCAATTCAGCCCTTTATTTTCATGTTTTATAAGTTTTCACTTATCAAAATAAGGGGAAATCCCCCGAAGGTGTAATAGAGTAATACCGTTCATTATTAATGAGAGAAATAATATATTTTATCTTTCAGCGCTGAATAGGAATGAAGACGAATTTTAACTGTTTTCCTCTGTTGGCTCCCTGTTTTCTATTTCTTCTATTTCTGTGACTTTTCTTGGTTTATCTCGAATCCTTCTTTCTAAGAGTTCACCCGTCATGGGGTCATAATAGCGGCTAGGCCAAATTTCGGATGGGTGAATACCTAAAAAGTTTGCGATGATCCATTCACCTTTTGGCCAAGGTCGCGATAGTGCATTTGCGAGAGTTGATGAGCTAAGCCCCGCTTCACGAGAAATAGCGGCAAGAGTTGTTCCACGTTTGCGTAATGCCGCAATGATATCTGCTGGGTGCCAGTTTGATTTCCGTAACATCATTTTTTAATCCTTTTTTCACTCAGAATCATGTAGAGTTAGTGGTACATCTAACAGAATATTGTGGTACATTCAGTACAATTATTCTGTTATTGGAAATAAAATAACAGAATTTCCCAATAATAATTTCTAATTTTTTCTTAAAGTTCATTTTTATGAAACTGTCGTTATTTTTATGAAAATAGTAGAAAGATTTAGATAATTATTGTGAGTTTAGCTAACACATTGAAAATAAAAATAACTCATCGTGGTTAGCTCTCTGTTTTTTATAATTTCTTATATTTATTCTCTTTATCGCGAAGATTTATATTTCTTAATAATGTATTGAATTATTTAAAAAGAATGAATTTCTTAATCCATACTATAAGTCTATTGATATAAAACAGAAAATACCGATATCTATATAACTTAGTAACAATTATTTTTAATATTAAAAGTAGGTATTGAAATGATTAAGAAAATAAGGAAAGTTTTTAGTTAATCGAAGTCGTCATCGTAATGACAAGGAGCGTCGATAATGATTAAAGAATGGTTAACAGCAAAAGAACTCGTTGGTCGTCAGGGGCTTCCATCAAGTACTCAGGGAATAAATGCGATGGCAAGGAGAGAAAATTGGTTGAGTCGAAAGCGAAGGGGGATTCAAGGTAAAGCACTTGAATACCATATTAGTTCGATTCCCATTGATCTCGAAGAACCAACCGTGATGTATGAAGCTCCAAGGATTTATCACGTTAAACGTGATGAGCATGCACATATTTGGCAGGAAGCGTATAACCAGCTTTCCCATGATGAGCGAGTGGCAGTTTTATCCTTCATTATGCGTAAAGGTGCTTTAGCGTTAATTGATCTTATTAATCAAAATAATCACATGTAAATTACATACTGTATTGAATCGAATAAATTTTTAGAAAAATAACTTTGGTATAGCGACAAAAGCAGGTTGCAAAATATAAGCTAAGCGTAAAAGTGATATTATGAAAAAATTGTGGTTCACTGCGAAAGAATTAGCAGGGTTAGAAGGTCTTCCATCTTCACCTCAAGGCATTAACTTGATGGCAAGAAGGGAAGGTTGGAAAAATCGTCGAAAAAGAGGTGTTCAAGGGAAGGCCGTTGAATACTATGTAGAAAGTTTACCAAATGAGATCCAAAGGCAACTCTCACTTCACGAGCCATCGACACCTTATCAAGTGCAGCGGATTGATGCGCTACAAATTTGGTCTGAAGCTTATTATCAATTGACTGAAGCTGAGCGGAAAACGTTCGTAAAATATATTCTTCGTCACGGGCTATCGTCATTATTGGCTAAAATTGAGCCTGAAGAAGAGTAGGAAATTAAAAGGGTGAAATCACTTTCACCCTTTTAATTGTTTGTGTCGTGCTCTATCTCTGGTTATGAATGACGCTGAATTGCCACATGTGCTAAGCCAATCAAGGCTTCTTTATAAACAGAGTCTTCAAGCGCATTTAAAGCATCAATGGCTTTTTGTGCCTCTTCTTGCGCACGTTGGTATGTGTATTCTAAGGAGCCACAGCGTTTCATTGTGCTAAGAACGGTTTCTAACAGATGACGCCCATTACCTTGCTCAATAGCTTGCCTGATCAGAGCTGACTCTTCTTCATTACCATGTTGCATTGCGTGTAATAGTGGGAGCGTTGGTTTTCCTTCATCAAGATCATCACCTGTATTTTTACCCAATTGAGTATTATCAGCATCATAATCCAGAAGATCGTCAACTAATTGGAATGCCGTACCAATATAGCGACCATAGTCTTGCAATGCTTTCTCTTGCTCAGGTGTTGCATTAGCTAAAATAGCGGAGGCATGGGATGCCGCTTCAAATAGGCGCGCAGTTTTACTGTAGATCACCTGCATATAGCTCTCTTCAGTAATATCAGGATCGTTACAGTTCATCAGCTGTAAAACTTCACCTTCTGCGATCACGTTGGTGGCTTCAGACATGAGTTTTAGAACACGCATCGAATCCAGATCCGTCATCATCTGGAAGGATCGTGTATAAATAAAGTCGCCCACTAATACGCTTGCAGCATTACCAAATACCGCATTAGCTGTCTGTTTCCCGCGACGCATATCCGATTCATCGACCACATCATCATGCAATAAAGTGGCTGTATGGATAAATTCGATTAATGCAGCGACTTGGATATGTTTGTGTTCAGAATAGCCAAGGGATCGTCCCGCAAGGATCGCGATCATCGGACGGATCCTTTTTCCGCCCCCACTCACGATGTAATAACCTAATTGATTGATTAATGCTACGTCTGAGTTTAATTGGCTGAGGATCGCTTCATTTACTGCTGACATATCCTCGGCTGTCAGTTCAACGATAGATTCTAAATTCATTGTAATATATTCATATTATTAGTTTTTGGGGAATTCCCTAAGTCAAAAATGGGAAAACCGATATCACAGTAATGACGTAAGCATAACACTATTAATAATAAGATTATCGGGTGAAATGCAAAAAATGTTTAAATAAGTAACAATTCAAGATATTCCTGATAAATCAGCTGGAAAAAGATATGACTGATAAAAAAGTCGTATTTTTTGTAATCTAACTGCATTATAGGCTTGTGTTCTGCTGCTTTTTTGCGTAGAATTCGCGCCCTATTGTGAATATTTTATAGCGTGCTCTGGAATTGAAATATTTAGCGAGTACGCGGAAAGCGGAGTTAATATGTACGCGGTTTTCCAAAGTGGTGGTAAACAACACCGAGTTAGCGAAGGTCAAACTGTCCGCCTAGAAAAGCTGGACATCGCAACAGGTGAAACTGTTGAATTTGATCACGTTCTGATGGTTGCTAATGGCGATGAGATCCAAATCGGTGCTCCTATCGTTGAAGGCGTTAAAGTGAAAGCGGAAGTAGTTGCACACGGTCGTGGCGATAAAGTTAAAATCGTTAAGTTCCGTCGTCGTAAACACAGCCGTAAACAGCAAGGTCACCGTCAGTGGTTCACTGATGTTAAGATCACTGTCATCGCTTAAGATTTAGGAGAGCAGATTAATGGCACACAAAAAGGCTGGTGGTTCGACTCGTAACGGTCGTGACTCAGAAGCAAAACGTTTAGGTGTTAAACGTTTTGGTGGTGAAGCTGTATTAGCAGGTAGCATCATCGTTCGTCAACGTGGTACTAAGTTCCACGCAGGTAACAACGTTGGTTGTGGCCGTGACCACACTCTGTTCGCATTAGCGGACGGTAAAGTTAAATTTGAAGTTAAAGGTCCTAACAATCGTAAATTTATCAGCATCGAAGCTGAATAAGTTTTCTGACTTTTAATTTTTGAATTAAAGCCCTGCAAAAACCTTTTGCGGGGCTTTTTATATTCAGAATACGCCATCTCTGGGTAATACCGCCATTCGGCACTATAATGGCCAGCAGACGGAGAAAGAATTATGAAATTTGTAGATGAAGCCAAAATTTTGGTCGTGGCAGGAGATGGTGGCAATGGTTGTGTCAGCTTCCGCCGTGAAAAATATATCCCGAAAGGTGGACCTGACGGTGGTGACGGTGGTGACGGTGGAGATGTCTACTTACAGGCAGACGAAAACCTTAACACGCTGATTGACTATCGTTTTGAAAAATCATTTCGTGCAGAGCGTGGTCAAAATGGTCAAAGCCGTGAGTGTACAGGTAAACGTGGTCAAGACATCACGGTAAAAGTCCCTGTAGGAACGCGTGTACGCGATCTTGGCACCAATGAAGTACTCTGTGACATGACTCGTCACGATCAACGCCACATGGTCGCTAAAGGCGGTTTCCATGGGCTTGGTAACACCCGTTTCAAATCTTCTGTTAACCGTGCACCGCGTCAGCGTACCATGGGAACAAAAGGTGAAACGCGTGAGATCTTATTAGAATTGATGTTACTTGCGGACGTAGGAATGCTGGGGATGCCGAATGCGGGTAAATCCACCTTTATTCGCTCCGTATCAGCTGCAAAACCAAAAGTTGCAGATTATCCATTTACTACCTTGGTCCCAAGCCTGGGTGTGGTACGTATGGATAACGAGCAAAGCTTTGTAGTTGCAGATATTCCTGGGTTGATCGAAGGCGCGGCAGAAGGTGCGGGTCTGGGGATTCAATTCCTGAAGCACTTAGAACGCTGTCGTGTATTACTGCATCTTATTGATATTTGCCCAATTGACGAATCGGATCCAGTAGAAAATGCCAAGATCATCGTGGGTGAATTAGAGAAATACAGCGAAAAACTGGCACAAAAACCACGTTGGTTAGTCTTCAATAAAGTGGATATCTTAGGTGAAGAAGAGTCTGCAAAACGTGCAGCCGAAATTGCCAAAGGTATGGGCTGGGAAGATAAGTATTATATGATTTCTGCGGTGAACCACGAAGGTGTGAAAGCACTGTGTTGGGATATCATGGAGTTCATGAATACTCAGCCGCGTAATATGGCAGTTGAAGATGAAAATAGCCAACCAGAAAAAGTTGAATTCATGTGGGATGATTACCACAAAGAGCAGCTTTCTGGTGCTGAAGATCTTGATGACGACTGGGATGATGATTGGGATGAAGATGACGACGAAGGTGTCGAATTCATTTATCAAAAATAAGCATTCTTAAGTCACATAAAAAGGCACAACCTTCGCAAGTTGTGCCTTTTTTATTATCTAGATCCTAAAAGGATCTTTGATAGGATCAGTTCTTCTGATAGAGATCGCGATAAAGGCGGCTTTCAAAACGAACCAATGGTACCCGGCGGCTGTTGTATTGACTTTGTGGAACTGCATAAGCAGAAATAAACTGAACAAATGCCACTTTTTCGCCACTCGCAGTTGTGATAAAGCCCGCGAGGTTATAAACGCCTTGTAGTGCGCCTGTTTTCGCTGATACTTTGCCATTGACTCCAGCTTCATCCAAGCCACCACGATAACGTAATGTCCCGTCATGCCCAGCAAGTGGCAGCATTGAAATGTAATCGAGCTGCTGATCATTTTTCGCGATAAATTGCAAAACTTGCATCATTGTCGCAGGGGTGATCAAGTTATGGCGAGATAAACCAGAACCATCGACCATTACTGTGTTGCCCAAATCAATACCTGCTTTTTGTTTGAGAACTTGTCTAACCGCATCAGAGCCTGAGCGCCAAGTACCCGGTACACCATAATAATCCCGACCAATGGTTCTAAAAACAGTATCAGCAATCATGTTATCTGATTTTTTCAGCATGATTTTTAATAGATCATGCAGTGGTTTGGATTCTGTTTTGACGAGTACTTGAGACTGAGGTGTTGGTTGAGTTCGTTTTTTAACCGCTCCGGATAGCTCAATACCTGCAACCTGTAGTTCATTTTTGACGATAGCACCTGAGTAACTGGCACCATTTTGTACAGCAAATGCGAGTGGCAAGGGGTCGCTACGTTGGGTTAAGCAGCCTGTTAAGGTATAGCGATTTAATTCGCCAGGAACAACGTCTAACTCGCAGTAACGAGCTTCTGGTGAGCCTTTAGCGAGGGTTTTGACTTCACTAAACATATTAACGGGGTAGAAACTCGCTGTTTTGATATATGCCATCTCCCCAGCTTTATCTGATGGGTAAAGGGAAACAGAAAAACAGTTTCGATCAATAATTGCGGCAGCCGGCGGAGCACTAAAACACTGTGTCATGTCGTTCCATACCCAGCCAGGTGCTTTATCATGGCTAGCAAAAGCTGAAATATCGACAATAAGATCACCATCGACTTTATGTATGCCGATTTGTTTCAAGGCATTGACCATATTTCGAATTTGCTGGCGCGTTAAGGTTGGGTCTCCACTAAAACGGATTACCAAGTCCCCAGATAATGTATTGTTATTCAACTTTCCATTGGTTTCAAAGTTAGTCACAAAACGGTAGTCAGGACCAAGTTGTAATAATGCAGCAAGGGCAGTAACAACTTTTTGTGTACTGGCGGGCAGAGCCATCTGTTGAGCGTTATAATCGATAAGAGGGGTATTACTTCCTACTTTTTGCGCAACCAGAGCAAGGTTAGTGCCGTCAGGGAGATACTGCTTGTAATCATCGATAGGGATAGCAGAAGCTTGCGACGTGATGAAGGCAAGCCCTAAAGTGAAGATTAATTTTCTGGTTGATGTTAGTAGCGACATATATTTCACGCATTAGGGTAGACATAGTGCACATACTAAAGTGTAATGCCCAATAAAGTAAACGATGATCCGCTATTAACTCTCAGTTAAAATAGCGAACAGTATGATAAGATAAGTCATTAAGTTGGTCTGATTGAGTTATTGACACCCTAAGTTGTTGAACACCCCCTACATACCCTGGTGTTCGGTGTACTGTTGTTACAAAATCAGGAAGATACTTTTTTTTAGATAGGATTGAATTAGAGGTATTTATCAAATGAAACAGATTCCAATGACGGTATTTGGTGCTAACAAGCTAAGAGAAGAGCTCGAGTATCTGAAATCTGTCCGTCGCCCTGAAATTATTGCTTCGATTGCTGAAGCTCGCGAACATGGCGATTTAAAAGAAAACGCGGAATATCATGCTGCGCGTGAGCAACAAGGCTTTTGTGAAGGCCGTATTCAAGAGATTGAATCTAAACTTTCTCATTCTCAAGTGATTGACGTGACAAAAATGGCAAATAATGGTCGAGTCATTTTTGGTGCGACGGTTTCTGTATTGAATGTGGATACTGACGAAGAGTTAACCTATCGAATCGTAGGTGATGATGAAGCTGACATTAAAGTGAACTTAATCTCAGTGAACTCACCGATTGCACGTGGGTTAGTGGGTAAAGAAGTTGATGATGTCGTGACAATTAAGACACCGGGCGGAGATGTTGAATTCGAAATTCTTAAAGTTGAGTATATCTGATTCCTATTTCCCTGAATTGGTTATATTATTTTACTGATTTAGAGAAAAAGGCCGCTGGCGGCCTTTTTCGTCATATAAAACATGCGTTCAATGGCATTTTTATATAAATGAGTAGTTATTATTTAGGTAAACTAATTTTGCGCTCTACTGATGGACGATAGAGAACAAGAATTTTACCGATAACTTGAACATTTGCTGCACCAGTTTCGCGAACAATCGCTTCAGCGATCAAATTTTTAGTTTCACGATCTTCGCCAGCGATTTTGACTTTGATAAGCTCATGGTGTGCTAATGAGACTTCGATTTCAGCCAAAACACCCTCAGTTAAACCATTGTTGCCAATCATAACAACTGGGTTTAAGTGATGAGCGAGACTTTTTAGGTGTTGAATTTGTTTTTTGTTAAGATTCATCGATTTTTTGCTTGGTTAGTATTGAAAATGGCATATTCTACCGCCATCTGATTACTATCACCATCTATTAATCTTGTTTGATGGTAATGAAGCAGCTAATGATTACCCGAAAGTAATCCAGTAACAGGTTGGCAGCGCGTTAACACTTTCCCAATAAACAGCGTTATTTATGTGACTTGGGTAGAAAAAATGAAGCTAACTCTCTGTAACTTGAAGAATGTCGGGAAATGTATTTCTATTAGTATAGTTGGAAAGTGCAATGGCCAATAAAAAACGTTCAGCAAGCTCCAGTCGTTGGTTGCAAGAACATTTTAGTGATAAATATGTTCAGCAAGCACAAAAGAAAGGGCTCCGCTCGCGTGCATGGTTTAAACTGGATGAAATCCAGCAAAGTGATAAGATTTTTAAACCAGGTATGACCGTTGTTGATTTAGGTGCTGCCCCTGGTGGATGGTCACAATACGTTGTTGGTCAAATTGGTCACAACGGTCGTATTATTGCTTGTGACTTACTACCAATGGATCCAATCGTCGGCGTGGATTTCCTTCAAGGGGATTTTCGTGATGATGCCGTGCTAGCTGCTTTGTTAGAGCGAGTGGGCGATAAAAAAGTACAAGTGGTTATGTCTGACATGGCCCCAAATATGAGCGGAACACCCGCAGTGGATATTCCCCGCTCTATGTATCTGGTTGAATTAGCATTGGATATGTGCCGTGCGGTATTGGCTCCTGGGGGAAGTTTTATCGTTAAAGTATTTCAGGGAGAAGGCTTTGACGAATACCTTAGGGATATCCGCTCCCTGTTTACGAAGGTTAAAGTTCGTAAACCCGAATCTTCGCGGGCACGATCGCGTGAAGTATACATTGTAGCGACAGGACTAAAACTATAGTACCCTGAGCGTTATTTGTTAACACAGTTGTAAGGTGAGGTTAATCCCTTGAGTGACATGGCGAAAAACCTAATTCTCTGGTTAGTCATCGCAGTTGTTCTGATGTCCTTGTTCCAGAGTTTTGGCCCAAGCGATTCGAATAGTCGCAGAGTTGATTATTCAACGTTTATCAATGAGTTAGCCCAGGATCAGGTACGTGAAGTTCGTATCACAGGTCGTGAATTGAACGTCAGAAAAGCGGATAACAGCCGCTACACTACTTATCTGCCTATGCAGGATGAGAAGTTGTTAGACACCTTGTTAAACAAGAATGTTACTGTCGTCGGTGAACCACCAGAAGAGCCTAGCTTACTGACATCTATTTTCATTTCCTGGTTCCCAATGCTGCTGTTGATTGGTGTCTGGATCTTCTTTATGCGCCAAATGCAAGGTGGCGGCGGTAAAGGGGCGATGTCATTCGGTAAAAGCAAAGCTCGTATGCTGACAGAAGATCAGATCAAAACAACATTTGCTGATGTTGCGGGCTGTGATGAAGCGAAAGAGGAAGTGGGTGAGATCGTAGATTTCCTACGTGAACCAGCTCGTTTCCAAAAACTCGGTGGTAAAATTCCGAAAGGTGTCCTGATGGTAGGACCGCCGGGTACAGGTAAAACATTACTCGCTAAAGCTATTGCGGGTGAAGCAAAAGTCCCATTCTTTACCATTTCTGGTTCTGACTTCGTGGAAATGTTTGTGGGTGTGGGTGCTTCCCGTGTTCGTGATATGTTCGAACAAGCGAAAAAAGCAGCTCCTTGTATCATCTTTATCGATGAAATCGATGCTGTTGGTCGTCAACGTGGCGCAGGCTTAGGTGGTGGTCACGATGAACGTGAACAGACACTGAACCAAATGCTGGTTGAGATGGATGGTTTCGAAGGTAATGAAGGTATTATCGTGATCGCGGCAACTAACCGTGCTGATGTTCTGGATCCTGCATTACTGCGTCCAGGTCGTTTTGACCGTCAAGTTGTGGTTGGTTTGCCAGATGTTCGTGGTCGTGAGCAAATCTTAAAAGTTCATATGCGTCGTGTGCCAATCGATCCAGCAGTTGATACTACGATTCTGGCTCGTGCTACCCCTGGTTTCTCGGGTGCGGAATTAGCAAACTTAGTGAACGAAGCGGCATTGTTTGCAGCGCGTGAAAATAAACGTGTTGTTACCATGGCTGAATTCGAAAGAGCACGCGATAAAGTATGGCTGGGTGCTGAGCACCGCTCACTGATGATGACTGAAGAGCAGAAAGAATCGACAGCCTATCATGAAGCTGGACACGCAATCGTTGGTTACTTAATGCCAGAGCATGACCCTGTGCATAAAGTGACAATTATTCCTCGTGGTCGTGCTCTGGGTGTGACTTTCTACTTACCTGAAGGCGACCAAATCAGTGCGAGCCGCCAGAAGTTAGAAGGAAATATCGCAAGTACATACGGTGGTCGTATTGCAGAAGAACTGATCTACGGTTATGACAAAATCTCAACTGGCGCATCAGGTGATATTCAGCAAGCAACCAGCACTGCGAGAAAAATGGTGACTCAGTGGGGCTTTTCTGACAAGTTAGGTCCAGTGTTATATTCTGAAGAAGAGGGTCCTGCATTCTTAGGCCGTTCAGGGCAGAGCTCAACTTACTCTGATGAAACTGCACGCATCATTGACGAAGAAATTAAAGCAATCATCGACCGTGGTTATCAGGTTGCACATAAAACCTTAACCGACAATATGGATATTCTGCATGCGATGAAAGATGCATTATTGAAATATGAAACAATCGATATGCCAATGATTGATGACCTGATGAATCGCCGTCCAGTACGCGCGCCAGCAGGCTGGGATGAGGATAAAAAAGTGAACAATGTTACAGGTTCATTTGGTGCTGCGGCTAGCGCATCAAAACCTGAAGCAAAGCCAGCTGAAACTCAACCAGAAGAGCCAACTGAAAAATCAGATGAAAACGATTCATCCGATAATAACGAGAGCAAGCCACAATAAGCTGTCGTGATAAGTTGAATAATTAAAAACCCCAGGTTACTGGGGTTTTTTACGTTAAGGAAAAATAATCATGCATATTAAAGCCCGAGGTCGCCTCCTTGACTTATCAACCCCTCAAGTGATGGGGATTCTGAATGTTACTCCTGACTCATTTTCAGATGGTGGCACTCATAATCGTTATCACGATGCCCTCGACCATGTTGCTAAAATGGTCCAAGCCGGTGCAACAATTATTGATATCGGCGGCGAATCAACTCGACCAGGTGCTGCTGAAGTTTCGATTAGTGAGGAGCTCGATCGTGTTGTACCCGTGGTAGACGCTATTGCAAAGCGTTTTGATGTGTGGATTTCTGTCGACACTTCGAAAGCTCAAGTTATGGATGAAGCCGCAAAAGTAGGTATGCATATTATTAATGACATTCGTTCACTACATGAAGCAGGTTCCCTTGAAGTGGCTGCAAGGCTGGGGCTACCAGTGTGTATTATGCATATGCAAGGTCAGCCGAGAACAATGCAAGATGCACCAAATTATGTGGATGTTGTCAAAGACGTTAAAGATTATCTTGCCGGTGAAATTGAACGCTGTGTGGCGGCGGGAATTGATAAACAGCAAATAATCCTCGATCCAGGCTTTGGTTTTGGCAAGAACTTGTCGCATAATTACCAGCTACTAGCGCATTTAGATCAATTTCATGATTTCGGACTACCGCTCTTGGCAGGACTGTCACGGAAATCTATGATTGGACAATTATTAAATGTTCCACCTCAAGAACGTCTTGCGGGCAGCTTAGCTTGTGCCACCATTGCGGCAATGCAAGGGGCACAAATTATCCGAGTTCATGATGTGAAAGAGACTGTACAAGCAATGCAAGTCGTTCAGATGACTCTGTCAGAAAAGGAAAAATTAGCGTATGAGTAACCGTAAATATTTTGGTACTGATGGTATTCGTGGAAAAGTAGGCGACAGCCCAATTACTCCTGATTTTGTTTTAAAATTAGGCTGGGCCGCAGGTAAAGTGCTGGCTCGTCACGGTTCACGTAAAATTATCATTGGTAAAGATACGCGTATTTCTGGCTATATGTTGGAGTCTTCATTAGAAGCTGGTTTAGCTGCGGCAGGGTTATCCGCATCATTTACAGGCCCAATGCCAACACCAGCTGTGGCTTACTTAACTCGTACTTTCCGTGCAGAGGCGGGGATTGTGATTTCAGCTTCTCATAACCCTTACTATGATAACGGGATTAAGTTCTTCTCTATTGACGGAACTAAACTGCCTGACGAAGTTGAAGAAGCCATTGAAGCTGAAATGGAAAAACCGATCACTTGCGTTGAATCAGCAGAACTTGGTCGTGCGAACCGTATCGTTGATGCGGCGGGGCGTTACATTGAATTCTGTAAAGGGACATTCCCTAACGAACAGAGCTTAAACAGCCTTAAAGTGGTTTTAGATTGTGCGAACGGCGCCACTTATCATATTGCACCAAACGTTTTCAGTGAGTTAGGTGCTCAAGTCATCACTATGGGTTGTGATCCTAATGGGATCAACATCAACGAAGAGTGTGGTGCTACTGACGTTCGTAAGTTACAAGAGCGTGTGATTGCAGAAAAGGCAGATGTGGGCTTAGCGTTTGATGGTGATGGTGACCGGATCATTATGGTCGACCATCAAGGTAATAAAGTCGATGGCGACCAAATACTGTATATCATTGCTCGTGAAGCGCTGCGTCAAGGTCAGTTAAAAGGTGGTGTTGTCGGTACTCTAATGAGCAACATGGGTCTGGAAATAGCGCTGAAGCAGCTAGGTATCCCGTTTGAGCGTGCAAAAGTGGGAGACCGTTATGTGCTCGAAAAATTACAAGAAAAAGGCTGGCGTATGGGGGCTGAAAACTCCGGTCATGTGATTTTATTAGATAAAACCACCACAGGTGACGGTATTGTCGCTGGTCTTCAAGTGTTAAGTGCAATGGTTCGTAACCACATGAGCTTACATGACCTGTGTAGCGGTATGAAGCTTCTACCTCAAATTCTTGTTAACGTGCGCTTTAAAGGCAAACACGATCCTTTGCAAAGTGAAGCGGTTGTTGCTGCGAATGAACAAGTTGAAAAAGAGTTAGCGGGTAAAGGGCGTGTGTTACTGAGAAAATCCGGTACTGAGCCTCTGATCCGTGTCATGGTTGAAGGTGAAAACGAAGACGTTGTCACTGAAATGGCAAACCGCATTGCCGATGCAGTTAAAGCGGCCGGTTAATGTTGCACATTCTCTCTTATCGCGGATAAAAACTGACCTAAGGGAGAGAAATTACTAAGCTGAGTATGATATTTCGATGGTTTGCTGTTTTTTTCTTCAATTAGTCAAATGAAATCAAAATAGACTTGCTTGTCAGCTCAGCTTTGGTTAGTATTCGCACCTGCTCAATTCCGTAATAGTGTTTTGAGTAGGTGTGCAGTATAAGGGTCATAGCATAGGCTATGCGCCGTAACTGAATAGGTAACTCAAATGTATATAGCTCTTTTAGTTGTTTTCTTGCTCGCGGCTATCGGCCTGATTGGTCTGGTCATGTTACAGCAAGGTAAAGGTGCTGACATGGGTGCATCATTCGGTGCGGGCGCTTCTGCAACACTGTTTGGTTCATCGGGTTCAGGTAACTTCATGACCCGTATGACTGGAATCTTGGCTGCTGTGTTTTTCGTTATCAGTTTAATTCTTGGCAACATGACTGCCAACAAGTATGGAACTGGTGCAGGTAGTAAGTGGGAAAACATTAGCGAACCGGCAAAAGTCGAGCAACCAACAGACGTTCCGGCAGCACCAGCAACACCAACGAGCGATATTCCTCGTTAAGTGTGAAAGATTCCGGATGACCGCATTGTGTTCTCATCAATGTAGTCCCAACTAGCAGTAACGTAGTAAGAAGTTAAAAATTTGAGGTTATTGATTGATAAATTAGTAACCTCGCCTCAGTGCCGAGGTGGTGAAATTGGTATACACGCTACCTTGAGGTGGTAGTGCCTACAAAACGGGCGTACGGGTTCAAGTCCCGTCCTCGGCACCATTATTTTAGACGACTTGTGAAGTCACAATAGTCAGTGTAAAATAGTCACGTTTCGAACG
>NZ_ABXW01000015.1 GCF_000173415.1 Providencia alcalifaciens DSM 30120
GCGTAGCCAACACCCCTACAAATTGAAGTATGACGGGTATATGAAAAAAGGTACATTTTACTTACTTGAACAGCCCTCCCCACAAGCCGAATATGAAGCCCATGAATGGCTTGCTTGTGAGCTTGCTGCACAAGCGTGGCGCAATGGAAAACGTATTCTGATTGCCTGCGAAAATCAGCAACAAGCTGAAAAAATGGATGAGGCACTTTGGCAGCGAGATCCTCACCAATTTGTACCCCACAATTTAGCAGGAGAAGGTCCCCGCTATGGTGCGCCAATTGAAATTTGCTGGCCGAATAAACGTGGCAATACACCTCGCGATATCCTGATTAATTTACAAAGCCAATTCGCAGATTTTGCAACGGCTTTCCATGAAGTGATAGACTTCGTGCCTATCGATGAAACTTTAAAACAGTTGGCGCGTGACCGGTATAAAACTTACCGGAGCGTCGGCTTCAATTTGACCATGGCGACGCCGCCAACTTACTGAACACAAAGATAAAAATGGAAAAGAAACCAGACAACGCAATGATCGAGCCATCCCTCGACAAAACTTATAATCCAGCGGAAATCGAACAGTCCCTGTATACCCACTGGGAAAAAAACGGTTACTTCCGTCCGAACGGTGATACTTCAAAAGACAGTTTCTGCGTCGTGATCCCACCGCCGAACGTCACCGGTAGCCTGCACATGGGTCACGCCTTCCAACAAACCATTATGGATACCATGATCCGTTACCAGCGTATGCAAGGGAAAAACACCCTATGGCAGACGGGTACTGACCACGCGGGTATCGCAACTCAAATGGTGGTTGAGCGTAAAATTGCGGCTGAAGAAGGTAAAAACCGCCATGACTACGGTCGTGATGCGTTCATCGACAAAATCTGGGAATGGAAAGCGGAATCTGGCGGCACTATCTCTCAACAAATGCGCCGTTTAGGTGACTCTGTTGACTGGGATCGCGAGCGCTTCACCATGGACGAAGGCTTATCTAAAGCCGTTAAAGAAGCTTTCGTTCGTATGTACAAAGAAAACTTAATCTATCGCGGCAAGCGTCTGGTTAACTGGGATCCGAAACTGCACACCGCAATTTCTGATCTGGAAGTTGAAAACCGCGAAGTTAAAGGTTCTATGTGGCACCTGCGTTATCCGCTGGCTGACGGCGCGAAAACTGCTGAAGGGAAAGACTATTTAGTGGTTGCGACCACGCGCCCAGAAACCATGCTGGGTGATACCGGTGTGGCCGTTAACCCTGAAGATCCACGTTATAAGGATTTAATTGGCAAAGAAATTATCCTGCCAATCATCAATCGCCGCATTCCAATCGTCGGTGATGAACACGCCGATATGGAAAAAGGTACCGGCTGTGTGAAAATTACCCCAGCCCATGACTTCAACGACTACGAAGTGGGTAAACGTCACCAACTGACCATGATCAACATGATGGACTTAGATGGTAACGTTCGTAACGAAGCGGAAGTGTTCGACACTAACGGCAACCCTTGCACCGATTACAGCAGCGAAATTCCAGAAGCCTACCGTGGCATGGAGCGTTTCGCAGCACGTAAAGCTATCGTCGCTGAATTTGAACAATTAGGTTTACTGGTTGAAGTCAAACCTCACGATTTAACCGTACCTTACGGTGACCGTGGTGGCGTGGTTATCGAGCCAATGCTGACTGACCAATGGTACGTACGTACTGCGCCTTTAGCGAAAGACGCTATCAAAGCCGTTGAAGATGGTCGTATCCAATTCGTTCCGCGCCAATACGAAAACATGTATTTCTCTTGGATGCGTGATATCCAAGACTGGTGTATTTCTCGTCAATTATGGTGGGGTCACCGTATTCCAGCTTGGTATGACGACAAAGGCAATGTTTACGTGGGTCGTGATGAAGACGAAGTTCGCCGCGAAAACAACTTAGGTGCCGATGTAGCACTGCGTCAAGATGACGACGTATTAGATACGTGGTTCTCTTCTGGTCTGTGGACATTCTCAACCTTAGGCTGGCCAGAAAATACCGATGCGCTGAAAACTTTCCATCCAACAGATGTATTAGTCAGCGGATTCGATATTATTTTCTTCTGGATTGCCCGTATGATCATGATGACCATGCATTTCATCAAAGATGAAAATGGCGAGCCACAAGTTCCATTTAAAACCGTGTATATGACAGGTCTGATCCGCGATGAAGAAGGTCAGAAAATGTCTAAATCTAAAGGGAACGTTATCGACCCACTGGATATGATCGACGGTATTTCATTGGAAGCCTTACTGGAAAAACGTACTGGCAACATGATGCAGCCACAACTGGCTGAGAAAATTGCTAAGCGTACTCGTAAAGAGTATCCAGACGGTATCGAAGCTCACGGTACTGATGCCCTGCGCTTTACTTTAGCAGCACTGGCATCGACGGGTCGCGATATCAACTGGGACATGAAGCGTCTGTCAGGCTACCGTAACTTCTGTAATAAATTATGGAATGCAAGCCGCTTTGTTCTGATGAATACTGAAGGTCAAGATTGCGGACAAAACGGCGGCGAAATGAGCTTCTCATTGGCTGATCGCTGGATCATGGCGCAGTTCAACCAAACCGTAAAAGCGTACCGTGAAGCGTTAGATACCCACCGTTACGATATCGCCGCGGGCATTCTGTATGATTTCACATGGAATGAATTCTGTGACTGGTACTTAGAGCTGTCTAAACCTGCGGTTCATAAAGGTAATGAAGCCCAAGTTCGTGCGGCACGCTTCACCCTGATTGAAGTACTGGAAGGCTTACTGCGTCTGGCTCACCCAATCATTCCATTTATCACCGAAACCATCTGGCAGCGCGTGAAAGTGGTGAAAGGTATTGAAGCTGACACCATCATGCTGCAAGCATTCCCAGAGTTCGATGCGGCGAAAGTGGATGAGCTAGCACTGAGCGATTTAGAGTGGATTAAAGAAGCGATCATTGCTGTACGTAATATTCGTGCAGAAATGAACATTGCGCCGGGTAAACCACTGGATGTCATGTTACGTGGTGCGTCAGCTGATGCCGCACGTCGCGTTGCAGAAAACGAAAACTTTATCCGTTCTATGGCGCGTTTAGCGAGCATCCGTGTCCTAGCTGAAGGCGAAGAAGCCCCAGTTTCTGTGACTAAATTAGTCGCAGGCGCTGAAGTGCTGATCCCAATGGCTGGTCTGGTTGATAAAGACGCAGAGCTGGCTCGTTTAGATAAAGAGCTGGAAAAAGTGGTAAAAGAAATTGATACCATCGAAAGCAAGTTGGCAAACGAAGGATTTGTGAGCCGTGCGCCTGCTGCCGTGGTTGAGAAAGAGCGTGCGCGTTTAGCGGAAAATATCGAAGCGAAAGCGAAGATTGAAGCGCAAAAAGTGACCATCGCCTCTTTATAATCATTCAGCTTTAAATCTCTAGCCCTGACTCGTCTTTGATGAGTTAGGGCTTTTTTATATCTGGGTGTTGAAAAGCTTTATCACATGCTCAATATCATAATTATTGCACCAGCAAATGGTGCAATTAAAAATATAAATAACACAAATAAAAAGAGATGTTCTTATGACAACAAGCACAACCTCAACTGTTCAAGTTCGTTTAATTCAACCTCAAGATAACCCAGAAATCGCCGCTGTCATTCGTGAAGTGTCCGCTGAACACGGGCTAACCGCAGATAAAGGTTTTGCGGTTGCTGATCCTATTTTAGACACACTGTATGAAGTGTACAGTAAGCCTCGTAGCGCTTATTGGGTTGTCGAAATGGATGGCAAGATTGTTGGCGGTGGTGGTATCTCACAAGTCGCCGGTGGTGATGAACATACCGCTGAATTACAAAAAATGTACCTCTCTTCCGTATTACGTGGAAAAGGTTTAGCGAAGCAAATCGTTCTGATGTCATTGGAATTTGCTAAACAGCAAGGTTATACCCGCTGCTATTTAGAAACCACTAGTGAGCTTCAAGCTGCGATTAAACTGTATGAAAAATTAGGTTTCGACTTTATCGACGAGCCTTTGGGTAATACAGGGCATAGCGACTGTGAAATTCGGATGCTGAAAACCCTGTAATTCTCACCGCCTCATTATTCAACATCAAAGAGATATCGCAGCCAATGACGTCACTGTATGAAGATGCACTCTATGAAGACCCGATGCTTGCCCGCTTCTATGATCTAGACAATAGCAGATTATGCGGTCTACCTTAACCATGCATCTTCTGCACAGCATATTTTAGATTTAGGCTGCGGTACTGGCACGTTACTCACCGCCATTGCGGAGCAATATCCACATACTACTTTGGTCGGTGTCGATCCCGCGCAAGCGATGTTGGATATTGCTCAACAAAAAACAAGTCGCGTTCGTTGGCTGAACAGTACTGCCGAAAAGCTCAATCTGGACATGAAATTTGATTTGATCATTTTATCTGGTCACGCTTTTCAAGTTTTTTTGACTCAAGAACAACGAATTTCCGCATTGCAAGCCATGCAGCGACATCTCACTGCAGATGGCACGATTGTATTTGATAGTCGCAACCCAGCGGTTGAAGAGTGGAGAGAGTGGACGCCTGAATTATCTCGTGAATCCCTCACGACCCAAGAATTTGGCGAAGTCACTCTTTGGAATGATGTTGCTGAGCTGAATGGCATTGTCCACTATCAAACATTCTACCAACAAGGTGAGAATGGCCCGATATTCCGTGCTGAATCGGATATTGCCTTTCCGACACTCAGCGACATTGCTCAGGCCGTTGAATTTTGCGGTTTACGTGTTCGTTATCTTTACGGTGACTGGCAGTTGAATGCTTTTCAAGAGAACTCCCCTGAAATGGTATTTACGCTTGAGCATGCCAGCCCTTCTTCGGTGAACTCATGATGGTCAACTTAATGATCAATCACGACCCGCTCGCCATTGAACCTTTAGAAAAAGCAAGCATTGATAGTGCTAACACGCTATTTTATGAAGCCTTTTCCTCTAAATTTAAAACCATTAGCGATATGCCAGAAGCCCAGCGTCAGGGGGTGTTATCTCTATTTTGGCAGCGCGGTCTGAGTGCCCCCTATGATAGGCACTTTCAGGTTAAATTAAATGACAATCTAGTCGCAGTTTATGGCATCACTTACGGCGTAAAACGCATTCAAGAACAAGCATCTACCCCCGTGCCATTAATACAAATTCTGCGTAAAGCAGGTTTTTTTCGCTTTATGAAAATTCGACGCATTTTCCAGTTATTTGTACACAAACCAAGACCAGATACCGCCTACCTTTCTTACTTATGTGTCGATAACAAGTTACGAGGTATAGGAATTGGTAATCGCGTGTTAGATCACATTGAAAACCAAGTAGCCGCAGATCCTAAGCTCACCCGAGTTTCTTTGTATGTATCTGATTTGAATACCAAGGCAAGAGAACTTTATTTACGCCGTGGTTATACCGATGAGAAATATGAAACGTCTCGCACCACATTACGCTATATGGATATTTATGGATGGCACTATATGGTACAAGAATTAACTGAATGACATAAAAACAAAAAAGCACTGACGATATTCTCGTTCAGTGCTTTTTTATTTTTCAATCTGGCGAGATTATCACCGATTGAAATTTGAAGAATCAATTAGTGAACACGATTTTCGGACTCATCATCCCCTTCGTCGTCACCGTCTTCATCATCATATTCTGCGTCTGGATCTTCAAAATAGGTGCCCCAACCATCGTAGTTCACACCCATTTTTTCGGCTAATTTCATTAACTGTTCAACTTGTGCGTCGATCAGTTCTGCATTTAGCGCACTTTCACTGATGACATCGCAACACATCAGGGTTTCACCTGTTTCAATTTCCAGTTCTTCCGCATCAGTGACTTCATAGCCCAGTTTGAATGCTTCAACAGCCGCTTTTTCTAACAATTCAAAATTGTTTGCAGAAAAGTGATGCTCAATTGCATACAGCGCATCAGGATCACTTCCATCTTCCAGTAACTCTTCAATGATCAGGCGAGTTTCTTCGTACTGCGCATCAAATTCAGCTTTATCTACCATCTCCACACCCCTTATTCCGTGGTATTAGTCTCTGGCTCATTCTCCCATAGGGTCAAGAGTGAAACCATACCTAATAAAATAATTTCTTTTGCATGAGGGGTTGATTTTGAATTTTTATGACTATAAATTGAATATTAATTCAATTATAAAAGGCTGTAATTTATGAACCCCCTACACGGAAAGCATTTTTTAAGATTATTAGATTTCACCTCTAACGATATTCATGCATTATTAAAACTCTCCGCTTGGCTAAAATTAGCCAAAAAATCTGGCACAGAGCCACCTTTATTAGCCGGTAAGAATTTTGCGCTGATCTTCGAGAAAGATTCCACACGGACGCGCTGCGCATTTGAAGTCGGCGCTTTCGACCAAGGGGCAAGAGTTACCTATCTTGGGCCATCCGGTAGCCAAATCGGGCACAAGGAGACCATGAAAGACACCGCCAGAGTATTGGGTCGGATGTACGATGGCGTGCAATATCGGGGTTATGCACAAAGCACCGTCGAAACATTAGCTCAGCATGCGGGAGTGCCTGTCTGGAATGGATTAACTAACGAATTCCATCCCACACAGTTATTAGCCGACCTACTCACCATCCAAGAACATAAACCGAATACACCGCTTTCTGACATCAAGTTCGCCTACCTCGGGGATGCACGCAATAACATGGGAAATTCAATGTTAGAAGCAGCGGCATTAACAGGCATGGAGCTGCGTTTAGTGGCACCAAAAAGCTGCTGGCCAGAGGCTGAATTAGTTGCAGAGTGCCAGAAAATAGCTAAAACCACTGGCGGAAAAATCATTCTGACGGAAAACGTGGCAGAAGGCGTTAAAGACGCAGATTTTCTGTATACCGATGTGTGGGTTTCGATGGGAGAACCTAAAGAAGTCTGGGCGCAACGCATTGCTTTAATGAAACCGTACCAAGTGAATATGGACGTGATCAAACTGACGGGTAACCCAGACGTGAAATTCTTACACTGCCTGCCGGCATTTCATAATGAAGACACTACATTAGGCGCTCAGCTTGCCAAAGAGTTTAATCTTTATGGTGGACTCGAAGTGACGGAAGAGGTGTTTGAATCCCCTTACAGCATCGTCTTCGACCAAGCGGAAAACCGCCTGCATACCATTAAAGCGGTGATGGTGGCGACGCTCGCCCCTGAATTACCAATAAATATACTCTAAATTCATCGACCAAGTAGGCGACCCTACTTGGTCAAACTAACCTGAAACTTATGGCTTCTCACCGTTTGCCAGTCTGCCGTTGATTTCGTCAATCACTCGAGGAAGATCGGACAAGGTATCAATCACATAATGGGCGCCCGCCGCATACAGTTTGTCCGCAGCTTGCTGACGTAATGGAGAAATATCTTCTTGGCTCATGCCTTGATATTCATCCCATGTTTTACCAAATTCATTACCTGAAATCGCTAATCCAATGCTCCACATTCCCGCATTGCGCCCCTCTTCAATTCCCGGTACGGCATCATCCACTTTCACACAATGGGAGACGGAATTGACCGCCAGTTCAATCACATTTTGCAGCGCCATCCACGGCCCTGGACGTCCGCCAGCTGCTAAATCATCACTGGCAATCCAGTAATCGGGTTGATACCCCAATGTGGCCGCCGCTGGAACCAACTTTTCCATCACTGCTCTTGGGTAGCCTGAACAGGAACCAATTTTAACTCCTTGCCCACGCAGCGTTGTGATCGTGCTAACAACCCCATCAATCGGCGCTGCAAAATCAACCACTTTAGCAATCTGTAACGGCATAAAAGTTTGGTAAATAGCATCGATATCTTCGCTGGTCATTGAGCGTCCAAACCTTGCCTGCCACATCGCATCAATCTCTGGTAGTTTTCCTAACGCTTCAATATGCTGCCATTTACCTAACCCCATCGGGATACGAGCTTGAGCCAAGGTGATATCAATATCGAATGCGGATTTAAACGCCTCAATAAAAATTTGAGTGGGGGCGAATGAGCCGAAATCTACCGTCGTTCCCGCCCAATCTAAAATAACAGCTTCAATACGGTTCATCATTAATCCTTCTTTTCCCAATACATCGCATTTTTTATCGCAACCAATAAGGCATCGATATGATGCGGATACACTTCACCAATATTACCAATGCGGAAACAATCGCTCTTCGAAACTTTGCCCGGATAGATTACAAAGCCTTGTACTTTGAGCTGCTGATAAAATTGGTTGAACTGATAATCTTCGGCATCTGGCGAATAAAATGCCGTGATAATCGGCGATTGTTGGCTATCATCTAATAATGTGCGAAAGCCCAATTGGCGCATACCTTCCACCAGCTTGTGCTGATTCTGTTGATAACGCTGGCAACGAGCGTTCACGCCGCCTTCTTGCACCAGTTCCTTCAATGCTTGCGCAAAAGCCAAAACAGTGTGCGTAGGGGAAGTAAAACGCCATTTTCCATGAAATTGTTCCATGCAGCGCCATTGTGCATACAGATCAAGGGACAACGAACGCGAGCGTCCCGCACATTTTTCCAGTTCGCTGGAACGAGCTATCACAAACCCAAACCCCGGCACCCCTTGAATACACTTGTTGGCCGAGCTGATCAGAAAATCAATATTCAGCGCCCCCACATCCAATGGGATCCCCCCAAAACTACTCATCGCATCCACGATATAGCGTTTTTGATACCGCTTAGCTAATTCAGCGACTCCCTCAATTGGATTCAAAATACCCGTAGTCGTTTCGCAGTGCACCATAGCGATATGGCTAATTTGGCTATCTTGTTGGAGTAGTTGCTCAATCTGTGACACATCAGGTAACGCCACTTCTCCACAATCATAAACATGATGGGAAATACCCATTAATTGCGCCATTTCAGCCATTCGGGCACCATAAGCGCCATTACTCACAATCAAGATTTTATCTTGAGGCTCTAGCACTGAACCCAGTACAGCTTCGACTGCATAGCTGCCACTTCCTTGGAGTAACACACTGGTATACCCCGCTTGGGTTGTCGCCAATTCCACCAGCTGTTGGCGAATACGCTGCACCACGCCTAAGTTATAGTCATCGTCCCATGTGCAGCTATCAAATAGCATCGCCTCTTTTACCGTTTGCGACGTGGTCAAAGGTCCCGGTGTTAACAGCAGATATTGATTCATTGTCATTTAAATTCACCATTGGTCTATACCAGATTAATATTATAATGACGGCAGATGAACAAGAAGGTCAAAGGAAAAGACGCCCTGCAACAAAAAATTCATATTGGCGTGTATAATGGATAAAAAATTTTGCGACGAAAAACGGATACATTATCGATGGATGAACAGCCGCAGTACCTCCTCATCAAAGCGCAATTACAAGCAAGAATTCAGAGCGGCGCGCTGAAAAGTGGCGATAAACTACCCTCTGAGCGAGAGCTTTGTGCCATTTTTAATACCACCCGTGTGACTATCAGAGAAAGCTTGGCACAACTGGAATCCAGTGGCGCAATTTACCGTTCTGAGCGCCGAGGCTGGTTTGTGACGCCCGAGCGCTTATGGCTCGACCCAACGCAAAATACTAATTTTCATAAACTGTGCTTAGAGCAAGGTCGCCAACCAAAAACTACGCTGTTAGAAGGCAATGTTGTGACTGTCCCCGTAGAGGCAATGGTGCCGCTGCAATTACAACCTTTTGAACAAATTTATCTGCTCACTCGCCTACGCTATGCAGATGACCGCCCCGTTTGTTACTCGGAAAATCACTGTCTTCCTGCTCGTGTTCCTGAGTTATTAAGCCACGATCTCAATGGCAGTCTCACCGAAGTGTATGAGCATCAATATGGGCTGATTTATACCAGTATGCATTTGTCTTTTTATCCAACAGCAATGCCACCGCAAGCCGCCAGCGCACTCGGCGTTGCAGTGGGTCGCCCCGCACTGTTACTGCAACGTTTAAACTATGATCAATATGGGCGTATTCTGGATTATGATGTGGAATATTGGCGTCATGATAGCCTGCGTATCGAGGTCGATACTCTCTGATCTTCATTCTTAAAAATAAATTTTTGGTTTCTCGAGCAATTTCATTTTTCTGTCACATAAACCCGTTAGCGTAAAAACACTGGTATATACCAGATAAATTTAACGACTAACTGGAGATCTGGAGATGAAACGTAAAATGAAGCCTACCCCTCTTGCCGTATTGCTTCTTGCAGCCCTAGGTTCGACCTCGGTTTGTGCCGCCCCTGTCGTCACGGTTTACTCCGCAGATGGTCTTCATGATGGCAACAACAGCTGGTATCAGTCTCAGTTTGATGCCTTTACCCAGCAAACTGGGATTAAAGTGCAGTACGTCGAAGGGGGTTCCGGTGCCATCGTTGAACGCCTAGCCAAAGAGCGTACTAACCCACAAGCGGACGTGCTTGTCACCGTCCCCCCGTTTATCCAACGCGCTGCCAAAACCGAATTACTGGCAAAATTCACACCAGAGTCTGCGGTAAGCATTCCTAACTCAACCGAGTATTACACCCCCATTGTCAATAACTACCTGACCTTTATCTATAATGACAAACTGCTAAAAAACCCACCAGCAACGTGGAATGAACTTCTTGATACCCGTTTTAAAAATAAGCTGCAATACTCCACACCAGGGCAAGCAGGTGATGGCACCGCTGTTATGCTGCAAGTGTTCCATAGCTTTGGTGGCAAAGATGCAGGGTTTAATTACCTCGGGAAGCTGCAAGCTAATAACGTCGGTCCATCTGCCTCAACAGGAAAACTCACCGCATTAGTCAATAAAGGTGAGCTATACGTTGCAAACGGCGATTTACAGATGAACCTTTCCCAAATGGAACGTAATCCAAACGTCAAAATCTTCTGGCCAGCCGATGAAAAAGGCGAACGCAGCGCACTGGTTCTACCTTATGTGGTTGGCTTAGTAAACAACGGTCCTGAAACTGAAAATGGCAAAAAGCTGATTAACTTTCTGTTAGACAAACAAGCCCAAAGCCACGTTAGCGAACTGTCATGGGGAATGCCTGTACGCTCAGACCTGACACCAAACGATCCGCAATTCCACAAAGCCACCGAAACCCTCAAGGGTGTGAAAACTTGGCAACCAAATTGGGATGAAGTTGAAATATCCCTCTCGGATGATATCAGCCGTTGGCACAAAGTCACCGAAAGTGAGTGAGCGGGTTATGTTGATGAAAAGAAATAAAGAAACTCCAAGTCAGCGCACTGAGCATTCCGGCATTGTGCTGGAATCTCTGCGGGTTTCTTACCATAACAATGTGGTGCTTAAACCGTTATCCTTAACTATTGAGCCGGGTGAAATATTGGTACTTATTGGACCTTCAGGCTCCGGGAAAACCACCGTGTTACGGTCCATTGCAGGTTTCGCACAACCGGATAGCGGACGCATTTTAATGGGTGATACGGATATTACCCAGCTTCCGCCTTATCAACGCGGATTGGGCATGGTAGTGCAGAACTACGCCCTTTTTCCTCATATGAAAGTCGAGGATAATGTTGCCTTTGGTCTGCGCGCTCAAAAGCAGCCTAAAGCACTAATTAAAGAGCGAGTGGCTGAAGCATTAAACATTGTCGGCATGAGCGACTATGCCGCCCGTTACCCGCATCAGTTATCTGGCGGTCAGCAACAACGCGTCGCTATCGCCCGTGCGATTGCTGTGCGACCCAGAGTGCTTTTGCTTGATGAGCCGTTATCCGCTCTCGATGCTCAGATTCGCCATAATATGGTGGAAGAAATTGCGAGACTACATCGTGAACTTCCTGAGCTCACGATTTTGTACGTCACTCATGATCAAACGGAAGCCCTCGCGCTGGGGGATAAGATTGGCATCATGAAAGATGGCTACTTGGTGGCTCACGGGGAGAAAAATGCACTGTACCATCGCCCACCGAATCGCTTTGCTGCTGAGTTTTTAGGACGCGCCAATATTCTGTCGGCGACTGCTTTGGGCTTTTCCTCCGTACCTGCTCAAGTCAGTGTGAGCTGTGGCGGTACGCTCATTGAGGCACAAACTCAAGGTATGCAGAACAACAGCCACAAATTAATCTGTATTCGCCCACAGCATATTAGCCTCACCCCGCGAGCAGATACCTCAAACCAGCTACACGCCACTTTGCGATCTATCCGCTGGCAGGGGGATATTACCCATTTATTGTGTGATGTCGCAGGGGAGAATGTCACGGTCGCTGTTACCCATTTATCCCCGTTACCGCAAGCAGGCGATAAACTCACGCTGTGGTTTTCTCCTTCTGATACTGTGTTGATTGAGGAATAATATGTCGGTTATTCACCTGTCTAAGCCATCATCCATAAACCTAAAACCGTTTTATTGGATAGCACCACCGCTGCTCGTTCTAGCGACGTTATTTTTCTACCCGCTGATGTTGATTGGCGAGCAAGCCATTCAGAGTCCCACTGGTGGCGTAAGCTTAGAAACGTTCTGGCAAGTAATTGAATCTCGTCGGTTTATTAGCGGGCTATTCAATACGCTACAAATTGCCTTTTTTGCCACTCTCGGGTGCTTAGTACTTGGCTCGGTATTATCGCTGATTTTGGTGTTTATTCCGTTTCCCGGAAGCCGTTTTATTACCCAAGTCATTGATACTTTTATCGCACTGCCGACATTTCTGATCACCCTCGCGTTTACCTTTATTTATGGTTCGGCGGGGTTACTCAATGGCACATTAATGGCGCTGTTTGATTTTGAACTGCCTCCTGTGGACTTTTTATACTCGATTAATGGCGTGATTCTGGCGGAGATCACCGTCTTTACTCCGCTCGTGATGCGCCCGCTAATGGCAGCGCTGCGCCAAATCGATAAAAGCCAATTAGAAGCTGCCAGTATTTTAGGGGCGCACCCTGCCCGCGTTATCAGCCAAGTGATTTTTCCTGCGGCACTTCCTGCATTACTCGCAGGCGGCAGCCTGTGTTTACTGCTGACCACCAACGAATTTGGCATCGTGCTGTTTATCGGAGCAAAAGGAGTAAATACCTTGCCGATGATGGTCTACAGCAAAGCCATTTTGGAATCTGACTACAGCGTCGCGTGCATGATAGCGTTAATTAATATTTTGCTGTCTGTGGGACTCTTTAGCCTGTATCGCATGGCAACAACCCGTTTCGGAGTGAAAAAATAACCATGTTAATTTGGTCTAAAACTGGGCGAGCCATTTCAACCGCCATCGCCATCACGCTATTTTCTTGCCTATTTTTGCTGCCATTAGTGATGATTCTCATGTCCAGCTTTAGCCAGCAATGGAATGGTATTTTGCCCTCCGGCTTTACCTTCGAACACTTTGTGAATGCGTTTCGGGGTCCAGCATGGGAAGCCATTTTATCCAGCCTGATTATCGGCTTTTGCGCCAGTCTGTTTGCACTGTTTTGCGGTCTGTGGGCAGCCCTAGCCTTACGTCGCCATAGTGCCAAAGTACAAAAATATCTGGGTATTGTGTTCTATTTGCCGAGTGCTATTCCTTCGGTGTCGATAGGTTTAGGGATCTTAGTGGCATTTAGCCAAGGCTATTTGCAAATGAATGGGACGTTCTGGATTGTTTTTTCCGCTCATTTTGTTCTGATTTCAGCGTTCACCTTCAGCAATGTCTCCACTGGGTTAACCCGCATTTCCGCTGATATTGAAAATGTGGCATTCAGTTTAGGGGCTTCTCCGTGGTATCGCTTGTGCCATGTCACCCTACCGCTGTTGATGCCATGGATGATTTCCGCAGTCGCCTTGAGCCTATCTTTGTCCCTCGGCGAACTGGGTGCCACCATGATGCTGTATCCCCCAGGTTGGGCGACATTGCCAGTGTCCATTTTCAGCCTGACCGACCGTGGAAATATCGCCGATGGCTCTGCCTTGACTATCGTCCTCGTCGCTATCACGCTGTTATTAATGATGAAGTTGGAGAGAGTGGCAAAGAGATTGGGGCAAAGGTAAGGCAAAGATAAGATTATAAGTAAAAATTTTTCATTTTTCTGTTCGCAAACGCTTGCGTCATTGTGTCACACGCGTATAATGCGCCACAATTTGCCGGGAGAAACCATGAACACTGCTGCTCTATTTTTGAAAGAGAATACCGACACCGCACTGCCATCACGCGGTCAGGACAGCCTGTTTTTCCCCGCCGTATTGATAAAAAAGCCCCTCATTGAGGGGCTTTTTTTTGGCCTACTAGATAGCAAGTCTTGCTGATACAGGAGAATCACGATGCCGAATCCGTTATATCACCGCGACATAATCTCAATTAACGATTTAGATAAAACCGACCTTGAATTAGTTCTTAAAGTGGCCGCTTCATTAAAGCAGCAACCTCAACCCGAGTTTCTGAAGCATAAAGTTATCGCCAGCTGTTTCTTCGAAGCATCGACGCGTACCCGTCTGTCATTCGAAACCGCCATTCATCGTTTAGGGGCATCTGTCGTCGGCTTCTCCGATAGCGCCAATACCTCATTAGGTAAGAAAGGCGAGACTCTTGCAGACACCATTTCCGTTATCAGCCAGTATGTTGATGCGATTGTGATGCGCCACCCACAAGAAGGTGCCGCGCGTTTAGCTAGCCAGTTCTCAGGTTCTGTCCCAATTATCAACGCTGGCGATGGCTCTAACCAGCATCCAACGCAAACCCTGTTAGACCTGTTTACTATCCAAGAAACTCAAGGCCGCTTAGAGAACCTGAAAATCGCGATGGTCGGTGACCTGAAATATGGCAGAACGGTGCATTCACTGACTCAAGCGCTATCGAAGTTTGAAGGTAATCACTTCTACTTTATTTCCCCAGAAGTGCTGTCGATGCCACCTCATATCCTGAATATTCTGGATGAAAAAGGGGCCACTTACAGCCTGCATAACAATGTTGATGATGTCATTCCAGAAGTGGATATTTTGTATATGACTCGCGTTCAAAAAGAGCGTTTAGACCCATCAGAATACGCCAATGTCAAAGCTCAGTTCATCCTGCGAGCCCAAGACCTGCACAACGCTAAAGACAATTTAAAAGTGCTGCACCCGCTACCACGCATTGATGAAATTACCGTGGATGTCGATAGCACTCCTTACGCGTATTATTTTCAGCAAGCAGGCAATGGAATCTACGCGCGCCAAGCGCTGCTGTCTCTGGTATTAAATAAAGAACTGGCAATCTGAGGAGAACACCATGACACACGACCATAAATTACAAGTTGAAGCCATCCGTTGCGGCACTGTCATCGACCATATCCCTGCTCAAATTGGATTCAAATTGCTAAAGCTGTTTAAGCTCACCAAAACCGATGAGCGCATCACTATTGGGCTGAATTTACCCTCCAGCAATATGGGCAAAAAAGACATTATCAAAATCGAAAATACCTTTTTAACCCCAGAACAAGCCAACCAATTGGCGATGTATGCGCCAGAAGCTACCGTTAATCGTATCGAAGATTATCAAGTGGTGGAAAAATTAGACCTGAAATTACCAGAACAAATCGACAGCGTGCTGGTGTGCCCTAATAGCAACTGTATTAGCCATAATGAGCCAGTTTCCAGCAGCTTCCGCATTAAACAACGAGCAAAACATGTGGCATTAACCTGCAAATTCTGTGAAAAAGAGTTCGATAGAGACGCCGTGATCAATAATCAGTAAGGTATTTAGGCGTAGACTGCGTCTTTGTATGGATGCCGTTCCGTGTCTATAATAGCGTCCAAACCCTTTTTTACGTGATAAACGGAGAAACTATGTCATACGAAATCAGCACTGAAAATGCACCAGCCGCTATTGGTCCTTACGTTCAAGGCGTCGATTTAGGCAGTATGGTTATGACCTCAGGTCAAATTCCTGTTGATCCAAAAACCGGTAATGTACCTGAAGATATCGCAGCACAAACCCGTCAATCACTGGCGAACGTGAAAGCGATTTTAGAAAAAGCAGGTTTGGGCGTTGCCAATATCGTAAAAACGACCGTTTTTGTGAAAGATTTAAATGACTTCGCTACCGTTAATGCCACTTATGAAGAATTTTTCAAACAACATAATGCGCCATTCCCAGCGCGTTCTTGTGTTGAAGTGGCTCGCTTGCCAAAAGATGTGAAAATCGAAATCGAAGCTATCGCGGTGCGTAAATAGTTTTATTCAGTTTCAGATTGTCAGTCTGATAGCCTGCTAACACATTGTCAGCAGGCTTTTTTTATTAGCTTCATTCTAAATATACTTATCAACTTTCAGGTTATTCACTGTATCTCAAGGCGATTTTCTTCTCTTCGTCACGTTTTGCCACGATAGCCCCTTGGATATATCCGCCACCTAACCTTATGGCTCACTAAATTATCGAACGCACAATTTAATTACTGCCTGCACTTTTGATATTCATACAAATTATTTTTTTCCTTGTTTTAAATCAAATTACCGTCAGCTAAAAAAAGGCAATATCCTACATATTGTGCTTTAATTAATTCACTAGACACTACATGTAGTAAAAATTCACATTTCTTTCACAGGGATGCCCCATACTGATAAAAGATAATGGACGCTATCGCCAGTCCTGTGAGGGATTTAATAAGGAGTATGACAGTGAAAACGGTGGTTATAAAACGAGATGGTTGTCAGGTCAATTTTGATCTCCCGCGCATTCAAGAAGCGGTGCGACGTGCAGCCGCGGCGGTAGATGTCAAAGATGATGATTATTGTCTGCAAGTGGCTACGGTTGTTTCTGAACAACTGTGTCATCGAGAAAAAGTGGATATCGCCGAAATCCAAGATGCTGTCGAAAACCAGCTGATGTCTGGACCTTATAAAGATCTGGCACGTGCCTATATTGAGTATCGTCATGATAGAGATAGCGAACGCGAAAAGCGCAGCCAACTGACTCACGAAATCCGCGGATTAATTGAGCAAAGTAACCTATCTTTACTCAATGAAAATGCGAATAAAGACAGTAAAGTGATCCCAACCCAGCGTGATTTATTAGCCGGGATCGTCGCTAAGCATTATGCCAAACAGCATATTTTGCCACGCGATGTGGTACTTGCTCATGAAAAGGGTGAAATTCACTATCATGACCTCGATTATGCCCCTTTCTTCCCGATGTTTAACTGTATGCTTATCGACCTTGATGGCATGTTAACCAACGGCTTTAAGATGGGAAATGCTGAAATTGAGCCACCAAAATCCATTTCGACTGCCACTGCCGTTACAGCACAAATTATCGCTCAAGTTGCTAGCCATATTTATGGCGGTACCACTATCAACCGAATTGATGAAATTTTGGCGCCTTACGTGGCTATCAGCCATGAAAAACACCTAAAAGTCGCCAAAGAGTGGGGAATTGCTGATGCCGAGGCTTACGCAAAAAACCGTACTGAAAAAGAGTGTTACGATGCCTTCCAATCTTTAGAGTATGAAGTGAATACACTGCATACCGCAAACGGGCAAACACCATTTGTCACGTTTGGTTTTGGATTAGGAACCTCCCATGAAGCTAGGCTCATTCAGCAGTCAATCCTCAAAAACCGTATTGCAGGGCTAGGCAAAAATCGTAAAACCGCGGTTTTCCCAAAACTCGTGTTTGCCATCAAAGATGGATTGAACCACAAATACGGTGATCCTAACTACGACATCAAACAGCTAGCTTTGGAATGTGCGAGTAAGCGCATGTATCCAGACATTCTTAATTACGACCGAGTGGTAGATGTCACTGGCTCCTTTAAAACACCGATGGGCTGTCGCAGTTTCTTGGGCGTCTATGAAGAAGATGGCAAACAAATCCATGATGGTCGCAACAACCTCGGTGTCATCAGCCTAAACTTACCGCGAATTGCGCTGGAAGCCCAAGGTAACGAAGATGCATTCTGGGCACTACTTGATGAGCGTTTAGCTATCGCTAAAAAAGCGCTGATGACTCGCATTGCCCGCTTAGAAAATGTCAAAGCCCGTGTCGCACCTATTTTATACATGGAAGGCGCCTGTGGCGTTCGCTTAAAAGCCAATGATAGCGTGGCCGAAATTTTCAAACATGGGCGTGCTTCTATCTCATTAGGCTATATTGGATTACACGAAACTATCAATGCCCTATTTGGCATCGATACCCATGTGTATGACAGTGAGCAATTACGCGAAAAAGCCGTGGCTATCGTAAACCGTCTGCGCCAAGCTACCGATGACTGGAAAGAGCAGACAGGCTATGGCTTCAGCTTATACAGCACGCCGAGTGAAAACCTGTGTGACCGTTTCTGCCGCTTAGATACTGCCGAATTTGGCGTCGTGGATGGCGTGACAGACAAAGGCTACTACACCAACAGCTTCCACTTAGATGTCGAAAAACAGGTAAATCCTTACGATAAAATCGATTTTGAGCAGCCGTACCCAGCACTCGCTAACGGCGGTTTTATCTGTTACGGCGAATACCCGAATTTACAGCACAACCTCAAAGCTCTTGAGGATGTATGGGATTACAGCTATCAGCATGTTCCTTACTACGGGACGAATACCCCTATCGATGAATGCTATGACTGTGGTTTTTCTGGGGAGTTTTCTTGTACGAGCAAGGGCTTTACCTGCCCAGCTTGCGGCAACCACGATACTAACCGTGTTTCGGTGATCCGCCGCGTATGTGGCTATTTAGGTAGCCCAGATGCACGACCATTTAATGCGGGTAAACAAGAAGAAGTGAAGCGCCGTATCAAACACTTAGGAAATGGTCAGCTTGGTTAATGAACGCATAGGTTAACTTCGGACAAATGGTATGAATTATCACCAATATTATCCTGTGGATGTGGTTAATGGACCCGGTACACGCTGCACACTGTTTGTCGCAGGGTGTGTCCACCAATGCCGCGGCTGCTATAACCAAAGTACGTGGCGAGTGGACTCTGGCATTCCCTTTACCCAAAAAATGGAAGACCAAATTATCCAAGACTTGCAGGATACACGTATTCGCCGACAAGGACTTTCTCTCTCAGGAGGCGATCCTTTGCATCCCGCTAATTTGCCAGCCATCTTGCGGTTGGTGAAGCGAGTGAAAGCCGTCTGCCCAGACAAAGACATCTGGATGTGGACAGGCTATAAACTTGATGAGCTAACACTGGAACAGCAGAAAGTCGTCAGCTTTGTGAATACGCTGATTGATGGAAAATTTGAACAGGAACTGTATGACCCCGCGCTGTTATGGCGCGGTAGCAGCAACCAAGTCATTCATCGGCTACGTTAAATATCTTGCGACCAATGGAGTTTGGTACCAAACCCTAATGTGTTATCCACCATTTTCACTGTCTGTAACTGGAGCTGCCACATCGGCAGCTTCGCCTCTATGGCAATAGGGAATCGCTGGCAATAAAATGCTTTCTGCGCATCAGCCTCTTCACTGTCAAATTGGCGAATTTCCCCAACAAATTGAACACCTTGAATTTTGCCCACTTGCTTAGTTTGTGCAGAGATCGTTCCTGCGACACGAGGGTTTGCTTGCATGAGCTGACCATGTTGCGAATCTGGGGATGTCATGAAAATTAAACGCATATTTTGGCGATCAAACGCGTAGTAGCAACTGGCAGCCCAAATATCATCTTGGTAGGAGGTAAACAGGGAAAAAACGTGTTGGCGAGCAATATAGCGCTGGATATGTTGTAAGGTGTTTTCGGGTGTCATTGCGAATGTCCATGTTAGACCGTTCAGAACACGCCCATAAAAATGGCTGGGCGTGCTTAAGCTGTTCTGAACGTTATCTGTACTTAGTTCGCACTACTATAACTTACTCATTCGAGTTGCACCTAACATAAGGTTCTATATCAGCAATGCTAGCACTCGAAGCTACTGCTCAAAATCGACCATACTTCCCTTCTAGTTCCTCCTCTCCTCCTCGCTTTTACTCTAAATAATTCGAGTTGTAGCTAGGCGGCAAGCGAACGAGTCGCTAGGAGCATACACTAGTATCTGACTAGTGGGAGTGAACGCAGCCAACAACGCTGCGGCTCGAAGTATGACGAGTAAATCTGACGAGTAGAATTATTTGTAGATTGCTGCTGTACCACTCATCTCATTCTCACCGCTTGCAGAAATCACACGGAAAGATTTTGCGCCAGCTTCATCAGCTTTTTTGGCTAATTGTGCAGTCAGGTCATTGACGCCAGCAGCACCACTTACAGTCACATAACCCGCAGCAGGCTCACTAGATTGTCTAACTTCTTCAGCCGCCATTGAACCAAATGATACAGCACCTAAAGCTAAAGCAGCAGCAAATAATGTTGATTTTTTCATGGTAAACTTCCTCATTGTATGTTTGAAATTAACAGGGGTTTTTCGTGTTTCCCTGTGATATGGATCATACTATGCGCTTTATTTAGAGATGAAAATTAGCTAATTTTGCTATAGTTATTCAAATTTTTTGAATGCAAACCTATATTGAGGTTGCAAATTTGTGACAGCTTTATATCATTTTTTATTTATAATTTAGTATGTTATAAACATTAATGTTCACGAGAAAATTCGCTGCAAGCCAACTGAATTTCCCTTATAAATCAGCACAGAATGCTAAATTTAATCGCAAGAAAAACGAAATGACATCGCGTAATTGGTCGCTTTACTTGATTCGGCAAAAAAATAACGCCTTATATTGTGGGATTACTACGGATGTTCCGCGGCGATTTAAACAACATGAATCGGGGATAGGGGCTAAAGCGTTAAAAGGCAAAGCCCCTTTAACGTTAGTGTTTCATTGTACAGCAGGGGATCGCGCTGAGGCGTCTCGGTTAGAATATCGTGTCAAACAGTTGAGTAAACAGGCAAAAGAAAGGCTGGTCATTGACCAGCCTGATGATTTACAACATTATTTAGCGGCTTACACGCTATCAAAGTGCGATGAGTAAGTGACTTCGCCTTTATGTTGGTCAATCGCGCCATTTTCGAGTCCATAGACTAAAAAGTGTTTTTGCAAGCTTGGCCATTGGCAACGCAAATCATGATTTGAAGCGGGTTCAAAACCAAAACGTCCGTAATAGCCTTCATCGCCTAATACCACAACAGCACCATAACCAAACTCGTTGAGGCTATCTAACCCCTCATAGACCAGTTTTTCCGCAATACCTTGGCTTTGGTACTCTTTTTTGACGGCTAATGGCGCGAGTCCCACCCATTGAACATCTTCACCATTGACATCGACAGGTGTAAAACCAACATAACCAATCACTTCACCGTCATCGTTGGTTGCTACGACACCGAGGGTTAATAGCCCATCTTCACGAAGATGCTGAACAAGATCAGCCTCCCCTTCAGTGGGAAACGTTTCACGCAATAGCGTGTCGATACCCATGGCATCAACCGGAATTTCTACACGGATTAGCATGAAGTTAACGCTGGCGTTTTATGCTCTGCGTCCTCATTGTCTTGTACGGTTTTAATCACATCAGCGAGTTGCAGTAAGCCGAAACGCAATGGTGCTGGCATATTTTCAAGTTCAAAGGCATCCATTAAGTTTTTAACGTATAAACCTAATTCAGTATCCCCTTCAATGACCAAGCGGCGCTGGAAAAAGAGCGTATCTGGATCCTCTTTACGTGCCGCGATCAATACGAGGTCATTCGCATTGCCGCTGACACTCACATCAGGTTCAGCCTGTTTTTGAACCACCAGCTGACCCTCTTGTAAGCTGATAAACCAAACCAGCTCTAAATCCCGAACCTCAACTTTCAGCCATTTCCCTTCCAGAAAATCGAGTTCGCCTTCTTTGACAGACTCACGAAACTGCCAACTTAATAGTTGTTCGAGTATTTGACGCTGTACGACAAATGGGGTCACTTTCAAAGGAAACTTCAAAAATGAAGGACCTTGGGTGATCAGTTGAGAACGAATTTTACCAAACACAGTGCTAACTCCCGTATCAATTATCTGTCCATTGGGCATTGCTACTGGATAAGTAGCCGCTTGGGCAATTTTAATACCTATAATGTGGACGATTATAGATAACATTGATGTGTAGATATAAAGATATACAGAGATATATCGCCATTTATCCGATATATGGACATATTTTGCCAAAAAATAACGTGATGATACCGATCCTATATCAATCTTTATCCATCTCGCCAATATTTATTTTCAATAATTCCTACACTTTTATAATAGTCACGAAATAATCATCTTGCCTGCAACATTCCAAGCTTCTCTGCGCTAAATCAAAACCTCAATCTGACCTGTTGACTAGAATGACCAATTGCTAAATTTTTATACAGAGACAACGCGAATGGAATTACTCTGCCCAGCTGGGAATTTACCTGCCTTGAAAGCGGCCGTTGATAATGGTGCCGATGCGGTGTACATCGGTCTAAAAAATGATACCAACGCACGTCATTTTGCAGGATTGAATTTTACAGAAAAAAATCTGCATGAAGCAGAACGTTATATTCATCAACGTAAACGTAAATTACATATCGCAATTAACACGTTTGCCCACCCTGATGGCTATCAACGTTGGCAGAACTCCGTGGATTTAGCGGCTGATTTAGGCGCGGATGCACTGATCCTCGCCGACATTGCGATATTAGAATATGCCGCCAATAAATACCCACATATTGAACGCCATGTCTCTGTACAGGCATCCGCCACGAATACTGAAGCTATCCGTTTCTATGAACGCAATTTCCAAGTTCACCGCGTGGTGCTACCTCGCGTACTGTCGATTCACCAAGTGAAGCAACTCGCCAAAACCAGCCCAGTTCCCTTAGAAGTATTTGCTTTTGGCAGCCTGTGTATCATGGCTGAAGGTCGCTGCTACCTTTCTTCCTATCTCACAGGGGAGTCACCTAATACTGTTGGAGCTTGCTCTCCCGCCCGTTTTGTTCGCTGGCAGCACACTGATAAGGGTATGGAGTCGCGTTTAAATGAGGTACTGATCGACAGCTACCAGAAAAATGAAAATGCGGGTTACCCAACGCTGTGTAAAGGGCGCTATTTAGTGGATGACCATAAATACCATGTTCTGGAAGAGCCCACCAGCCTCAACACGATTGAGCTATTACCAGAGCTAATGCGCGCCAATATTGCGTCAGTGAAAATTGAAGGACGCCAACGCAGCCCCGCCTATGTAACTCAAGTCACTAAAATTTGGCGTCAGGCAATTAACCGTTATAAAACCAATCCCGAGGGTTTTGTAACCGATCCTAGATGGCTTAAAGCCCTTGGTGACCTTTCTGAAGGCAGTCAAACAACCCTTGGCGCTTATCATCGTAAATGGCAGTAACGGATGCGCATTATTCACCAGCATAGAGAATGGGTAAGACAATGAAATATGCATTAGGCTCAGTGCTTTACTATTGGCCAACATCAACCTTACATGATTTTTATCAGCATGCGGCAAACAGTGAAGCAGACATTATCTATCTCGGGGAAACCGTGTGCAGCAAGCGCCGAGACATGAAACCCAATGATTGGATTGACCTTGCCAAGCAACTCGCAGGAAGTGGAAAACAAATTATTCTCAGCACGCTTGCTCTACTACAAGCGCCATCTGAACTTAAAGAAATCAGTAAGTTAGTTGATAATGGTGAGTTTATGATTGAAGCTCACGATTTTGGCGTCATCAACATGCTAACGGAGCGTAAATTGCCATTTGTGGCAGGTCATGGGCTCAATTGCTATAACGCCCCTTCCCTGAATATTTTGCTGCGTCAAGGGATGGTACGTTGGTGTATGCCTGTTGAGCTCTCCCGTGATTGGCTGGTGAATCTGCTCAATCAATGTGAAGACCTTGGTATTCGCGATAAATTTGAGATTGAGGTTTTCAGCTACGGTCATCTGCCCCTTGCCTATTCTGCCCGCTGTTTTACGGCTCGCTCTGAAAACCGCCAAAAAGATGAATGCGAAACCTGCTGCATCAATTATCCTCAAGGGCGCAAAGTGCTGTCACAAGAACAGCAGCAAGTTTTCACACTGAACGGCATCCAAACTCTGAGTGGCTACTGCTATAACTTAGGTAACGATATTTCATCAATGCGAGATTTGGTGGACATTGTGCGCGTTTCCCCAGAAGACCTTGAATCCCTTAATGTGATTAAACAGTTTAAAGCTAATCAACACGGGCAATCCCCCCTGACTATCCCAGAGCAAAGCTGCAATGGCTATTGGCGTAATATTGCCGGATTGACGCTAGCAGGATAATACTCTTGATGGGAATGAGGGCGGTCTGATCAACGCGGCTTCATTCCCACCGTCAATTAGCTTTCATATAATGGCTAATGACTTCCCATTCCGTATAGCCTCAATAATAAGCCTATAACCTGAATATGCCCCAAAGATATACGGAGTTATCTCCTTTGAATCTGATTGCACTGCTGTAGATTAGATAAGCAATCAAACTCACAGACCTATAAGGAAATGCCCGTGATAAAACGCACCCTACTCGTTATGACAATCTTTTTAGCAGGATGCTCAACGTCCCTTGAATACACCAAAGCGGATCTCGAAAAAAATCAAGACGTCAGTTATTCCGACTCAGGCTATTATCGTGTGGTATTTAAAGGTAAGAAAATTATTGCAGTGCCTGAAAATGCCCATATCGTAGCAGGAACCCAAGATAATGCGGTTGGCAAACTAGACAAAGAGAATAAAACAGGTCCATTTGTTATTGCAGGACTCGCTGCCAAAAGTAATGGCAATATTCATTCCCAAATCGGCGGAGACGATTACAACCTGAGCTTCCTCTTAACCGATGAAAATGATTTGCCCCTCTCTTCAGTCAACTACATCATTATTAATGACTGCAACGGTGAAGCCTATCACGGCACCACCAATGCGAATGGACGGACATACTCTGTTTCAACACCTGAAGAGTGCAATTTAAGCCTCAGCCTCGCCGAGGAATAATGGCATAAAAAAAGAGGTTGGAAACCAACCTCTTTTTGACTATTTATGAAGATGTTTGCGCCAACGATGTACAGTCTGGCTAATGTGGCGTAGTTCGCCATCTCGCAGCATGCCAATGAATACCCCAATAAATGAGTAAATCACACCAAGAATTAACATCATCACAATGTCCATCAAGATATCGCTAAACGGTAGCCCCATTTGGTTGATACCTGCCATGGCATTCGTCGCCCATGTGGATGGCAGCGCAGACGCTATCATTCGCACCCAGTCAGGCATTGCTTGTAACGGCCAAATTGTTCCTGACATATAAAACACCGGCGTGGTAATAAATGCCAATGTCAGGTAAATCATTTCAACACTGCGTAGACATTCTGTCACAAGCTTACCTAAACCAATGACTGCGAGTAAGAATGGGAAGGTCAGCATCCAAATTTGGTACAGTGGTGCTTCTTGCCGATAACCCAATATCCACGGCCACAGTGCAAAGAATACGGTCGAAAGAAACAACCAGATTGGCACCAGCGCAGACAAAGCGCCCAGATAGACAGCCAATGGTGGCTTACCTTTTGGTGTAGAACGAATGGCGATGCTGACCCGCACACAAGCAATCAGCAAGGAGTGCTGTAACAGCATCACTAACAAGCCAGGGAAAATAATCGCGGCAAAACTAATACCGGGGTTAAACAATGCCTCCGTTTCACTTCTGACCGGCGCAATAATCACTTTAGCCTGTTCGGGACTGAAACCCGCATTCTCCAATAACTGGGTATTATACGCACTCAGTAAGGTTTGATAGGCTTTCGATAATTCTTGCTGAATTTGCCCACTGGCAAGACGGTTTGTCGCATCGCCGTAGACAGGTACGGTGATGTTTTTCCCACTCAACAGATGCTTTTCAAAATCTGTTGGAATAATCACGATCGCAAATAGCTGCCTTGCAATCATATCCTGCCGAGCTTGCGCTAGATTATCATAGCTGTGTAGCTGCACTTTGGGTGTGGCATCCAAATCGCGGATCAATTCACGGCTCGCGCCAGAGTGATCCATATCGATGACCGCCACCGGTAAATCCCACAGAACAGGACGCGCGTAGACCAAACTCATGATGCATAAAGACACGAGTAGCAACAGCCACATCGGCTTTTCCAGCATCCCTAAAAGCACCTTTTTAAACGTCGCGAAATAGACCGTCATCATACGATACTTCCTTGGGTTTCCAGTCGTTTGACTAGACGCTTACGAATCAAAAATGCCGTGAGTAACGGGTAAATCAACAAAAACAGACAAACTTCGACAATACGTTCAAACGAAATTTCCCGTAAGAATATATCAAACATTGCATTTAAGGTGTGGGTGAGCGGCTCTGCATTAGAAATGATTCGTGCAGGTAACACCATGGAAAGTTCCGGTACTGCCATCCCCGAAAAGGCTAGCGCGATACTCACCAACATCCCGATTAAGCTGTAAGCCATAATGGCACTGGAGGTAAAACTAAATAGCAGTAACCCGATGCTTTGTGCTGCAATCACATAGAAAAAGCCCACCAGCATCATATACAACGGATTCCCAACAACTTTTGCATCAAAGATAGAGACTAACGCTGCTAGCTCCACTATCAGTAATGTCGTGAAAAATAGCGTATACGGTGCCATTTTACCCAGCAACGCCATAGAGAAAGGCTTCACACTCTGTAAGATGGTTCCCCGCGACATCGTATAGATAGTGGCGGTCACGACAAATAATTGCAGCATATGAATGGTAGCAGCAAATTGCTGGTAATAAATATAGCTACCACTTGGGTTAAATAAACTATCGTAAGACAATGTGACCTGTGCCAATGGCGGCAAAGCTTGCCCCATTGATTTCGCCATTTCTTGGCGGTATTTTGCGTTAAGCTCCGCGACTAACCCACTAAAATCTTGAATCGCGTAGCTGCCGGATGCATAGAATAATGCATTGTAATACATACGTAATTCAGGTTGACGTCCACGCAGTATATCTTCTTCAAAATTATGAGGAATGTACAATAGGGCATAATCTTTCGCGCTACCCAACTGCTTGATAGACGTCACGAGGTTGCCATCAATCGCTTTCACATCCGCATGTGGACCAGCATCAAGGTCACGAATGATCTGACGCGAAATAGGGCTGTTATTGTTATCTACCACGGAAACAGGGACATCCATCAGGGTCCCCTCTGAAAAGTTAGCACTGACTAACGTGAACAGCATCAAGGGAAATAGCCAGCTCAGCCAGTGAAAGACTGGGCTGCGGATCGCCATTTGAGTTTCGCGGCTAAAGGCATGTTCGAATCCATGCCAAGCGAATTTTAATTTCATGGCGTCACCTGTTATTTATCCCAATGCCACAAGACACTCATCCCCGGTCGCAGTCCTTCAATCGGTTGTTGTGGATAAAGACGAACTTCAAAGGTTTTTAAGTCGAAGTCACCCGTTGCTCGAGTCGCACGCTTGGTCGCGTAATCCCCTTTTGGTGCAATGTAGCGAACTTCTGCTTCAACCGTTTTGTCCCCTAAGGCTGGTACGGTTAATTCGATTTTATCCCCTTTTTTCACACCCACTAAAATGTCTTCACGTAAGTTATACACAAAGTATGCTTGAGGAAGACTAATCAGTGAAATTAATGGGCTACCCGCATTAAATAACTCCCCTATTTCCGCAGGGATTGGTCCCACTTCGCCATCAACAGGGGCTTTAACTTGCAAGTCATCCAGTTGAACTTGGAGCTCAGCCAGTTTCTGTTCGGCTTGATTTACCGCAGCTTCATATTGTTGACGTAGCTCAATACGATCACCATTTTTTCCCTCTTCCAAACGCGCTTTTGCACTTTGAACTTGCTGGAAAGCCACCTCTTTTGCTTTACGGGCTGTATCCAGTTCATTCGCAGAAACATAGCCTTTACCAGAAAGATTACTTAAACGCGTAAATTCGCGAGCTGCATTTTGGTATTGGGAATTGGCTTGGGCTAATGCCGCTTGCAAGTCTCGTAGGGTCTCTTCACGAGTACCATTTAAGGATTGATCGAGTTGCGCTTGAGCTTGATCTTTCGCTGCTTTTAATGCCGCATATTGAGCTTGTAGCTCAGGGCTCTCAAGTGTGATGAGCAATTGCCCTTTTTTCACATCGTCCCCTCGTTCTACATGGCGTTCCATGACTCTACCTTTGGCTTTTGAAGTCACGATAACTTCAGGCGCATCCACTTCCCCTTGCAATAATAAAAATTGATTATGGGAATGAAAAAGTGCCGCAGCAGCAATTAAGATCAGCATAAGCAAGATCAGTATGATGGTTCTTTTTTTCATTATTTATGTGGGCCTTGAATAATAACGGAGGAAACTACTTTTTTATTATGACAACAAACTCACACGAGCGTTAATAAATTTGTGCGCAAAATCACGCTTCTGAGGTCATTTTTTTAGTCTGAGGGGCTTTTGGCTTTATGTCAAATAATGATGTTTTACTAATTATTAAATGACGATTACTTAACCAGCCCAATAAGATACAATATCCCCCCAAAAGTATATGGCTAAATCGACCAAGAGAAGATACCTCTAGGAGCATACACAAGTATATGACTAGAGGGGCTGAACGTAGTCAACACCCCCATAATGTGAAATATGACGAGCCATGCTCTAAATAGTTCGCATTGTGGGTAGGCGACAAGAGAAGATACCTCTAGGAGCATACACAAGTATGTGACTAGAGGGGCTGAACGTAGTCAACACCCCCATAATGTGAAATATGACGAGCATGTACGAATTCGATCTAATATTACTCCTCTTACAACAAATGTGCGTCTACCTCGTCATCGCTTGGGCGCTCAGCCGCACGCCACTTGTCACCCCACTTCTTAAGGTGACCATTCGCTTACCTCATAAAGTGATGTGCTACCTGATTTTTTCCGTATTTTGCATCATCGGTACTTATTTTGGTTTACATATCAATGACTCCATAGCTAATACTCGTGCTATTGGTGCTGTACTTGGCGGATTGTTAGGCGGCCCTGCGGTAGGTTTTGCTGTCGGGTTTACTGGTGGGCTCCACCGGTACTCTTTGGGTGGGATGAGCGCTTTCGCTTGTATGATCTCTACTATTATCGAAGGCTTAATTGGTGGGCTGGTGCATCGCCACTATATGAAACGGGGGGAAATTAATAAAATTTTTAACCCTGTGACTGCCAGCTGCGTGACGTTTTTCGCTGAAGTCATCCAAATGCTGATTATTTTGCTCATTGCTCGCCCTTTCGATGAAGCCTATGAATTAGTAAAAAACATTGCTGCGCCGATGATTATTGCCAATACCGTTGGTGCCGCGATGTTTATCCGCATTTTGCTCGACAGACGCGCTATCGTTGAGAAATACACCACCGCATTCTCTGCTCAAGCCTTAAAAATTGCTCTGTGTACCGAAGGGATTCTGCGTAAAGGCTTCAATGCTGATAACAGTATGAAAGTGGCAAAAATTATTTACCAAGAGTTAGATATTGGCGCGGTCGCCATTACGGATAGAGAAAAAATTCTCGCTTTTATCGGGTTAGGCTCCGATCACCACATTCCCGGCACACCTATCTCATCCATCCAATCACGGCAGGCTATCGATAATAATGAAGTGGTTTATGCCGATGGTAATGAAACCCCGTATAAATGCTCGTTAAGCCCTTCATGCAAACTTGGCTCAACCCTTGTGATCCCCCTGCGAGGTGAGAATCAGCGGGTCATTGGAACCATCAAATTATACCAAGCCAAAAATAGCTTATTCAGTTCCATTAACCGTACCCTCGGTGAAGGGATCGCCAGCTTATTTTCCGCACAAATTTTGGCTGGGCAATACGAACGCAACAAACAATCCTTGCTGCAATCGGAGGTCAAACTACTCCATGCCCAAGTCAACCCGCACTTCTTGTTCAATGTACTGAATACATTACAAGCCGTGATCCGCAAAGATAGCCAGCAAGCAGGTCAGCTAGTGCAATATATTTCGACCTTCTTTCGCAATAACTTAAAACGTCCAGAGCAGAATGCGACATTAGGGGAAGAGATTGAGCACATCAATGCGTACCTGCAAATTGAAAAAGCCCGCTTCCAAGAAAATTTGCAGATCCATTTAGACATCCCTGATGAAGTCAAACAGGTAGAATTGCCGGCATTTACGCTGCAACCCATTGTCGAAAATGCAATAAAACACGGTACTTCACAGTTATTAAATACCGGATACATTACAATACGCAGCTATATTCGCAGTGAACATGTCTATATTGAAATCGAAGATAATGCCGGTTTATACCAACCAAGCGGGCAATCTGATGGCTTAGGAATGGGCTTAGTCGACAAACGCTTGCGCCTGAAATATGGTGAAAAATATGGGATCGGCGTGGAATATGAACCAGAAAAATTCACCCGCGTGAAAATTCGCTTACCTTACATGTCCACCTAATAACATTGCACATAATAAATGATTATAACGCTATGAATGTATTGATCGTTGATGACGAACCCCTAGCTCGCGAAAACGTGCGCTGTTTACTTGAGGAACATGACGATATCGAAATTATTGGCGAGTGTGCCAATGCGATAGAAGCCATTAGTTTAATTCACAAAAAAAAGCCTGATGTGGTGTTTTTAGATATTCAAATGCCTCGCGTGACTGGGCTGGAAATGGTACGTATGCTGGATCCTGAAGAGCGCCCACATATCGTCTTTCTGACCGCATTTAATGAATTTGCGATTCAAGCCTTTGAAGAACACGCGTTCGATTACCTCCTCAAACCTCTTGAACCCGAAAGACTAGCAAAAACCCTAGCGCGTTTACGACAAGGCAAGCACAAACAAAACTTAGAACTACTGGATAATAACGAGCCACTCAAGTTTATTCCTTGTACCGGACACAGCCGAATTTATCTAATGAAATTAGAGGACGTACAATACGTTACTTCACGTATGAGTGGTGTCTATGTTATGAGTACCCAAGGGCAAGAAGGATTCACTGAATTAACGTTACGGACCTTGGAAATGCGCACACCGTTAGTTCGGTGTCATCGCCAATATTTAGTCAATATGACACAGCTCAGTGAAATTTTATTTGGCGATAATGGGCAAGCTGAATTAGTGCTATGCTCAGGAGAGCATATTCCGGTTAGTCGCCGTTATTTAAAACCATTAAAAGAAGCACTAGGATTGATTTAGCGAATCGTACAGGAGAAGAGGTTATGGCTGATTTTTACCTGCAAATTCGGACAAATTCGATGACGTTGAAAAACCTTGAGACTCACGAGGAGCATAGTGCTACCGGAGAGTTTTCAACCCAGCGAATGGTCGTCGGAGATTTTTTTAATGCTGAATCAGTCCTGTATCAATTGGTGTGTGATATGGGACTAAATGTCCGTCGCCCTTTCGCTTCTCGGCATCGTGTATTGGTACAAGCCCTTGAAATTATTGATGGGGGTGTCAGTCTGGTCGAAGAGCGCCTATTTACAGAAATGGTCTATGGGGCGTTTAATCGCCGCATTAAAAAAGTACTCGTCAGTCGCGATACTCTCCCCATGCCTCAGCGGCAAGCAAAAGCTTTATTGAGCTGTAAATAGTCGAGGAGTACCTATCCACAATGTTCTACAGTAAAACAAGCCATTAATAACCATTGATTATATCGCTTCATGAAAGACAATCTCTAATATATATGTTTTTATTGCGCAATCAGAAGTAGGTAATTTTTATACAAATATAAGAGATAGGAACATGGTTCAATTTTCCAGCCACAAAATAAATATACGCACCGATACGTTTCAGAGTGCTATTAGTAAGAAAAGCGGTAACAATAAGTTGTCCTCGAAAACACTCGATAAACTGCAAAAAGTTATAAATTCACAGTTTCAACTCAATGAGCAAGATATCGCTCATATTCTTGGGTATAAACAAATTTCGAGAACCGTAAATAAAAAAGCTATATCTCAATTCATCACTCAAATATCAAGTATTACCACGAATAAAAAGTGTTGTGCTATTTATCAAACACTGGAGGTTTGGAAAGAAAATGCACAAACATTAATACAAATAAAAAAACATCAAGGCAATGATGAAAAAACCATAGGAATTGGAGCAAGAGGACGCATTTACCGTTGTGGTGATTCAGTTGTCAAAAAATTTAAAACATTTGATCTTATCGCAGCCCAACATGAAATTAATATGTGTAACTTGTATAATCGCAAATCGAATAATGTTGTTCCTAATGCCATTATTGTCAATAACGCCATTAAAATGCCATTTATTAAAGGTAAGCTTCCAACTACTACTATTGAAACCAGTGAGGGAATAAAACAGCTCTACGAAAAAGGTTTTTTTATCGCTGACGCTAAACCCGACAACTTTTTGGTAACAGAAGATAATCAAATTGTACCTGTTGATTTTGGTTTAATTTTTACGGCTGATAACCTAAATTCACTCGATAAAAATATCAAAATTGAAATTGTTAGAGACTATCTTAAAGGTGGATACCGTTATATTTCTTCAGAATTGAAGCCGGTGTATATGCAACAAATAAAACAATTAGACCAAATATTAAGTGGTGATAGCCCTCTCCGTCATTTCAATGTTAAAGAGCTAAAAAAATCAGGATTTATGTGAATTTGATACCCCACAGTAAGGAGGGTGCTGTAAATGCCTCCCTTAAAATAAAAACCCGCATTTTAAAATGCGGGTTTTTTGTATTTATCTCAGCCACATTTCCGTGGCTGGATAGCACTATTATGCGTTATGGCTGCTGCTACGACGACGTGGCGCTGCATTGTTACCCTCTTGGCGTGGCGCTGAGTTACCACGCTCACCACGGTTAGCACCATCACGATTTCCACCACGACGGTTGCCGCTGAAACCTTCACGGTCTCCACCGCCACGACGACCATCACGATCGCCACCACGGTCATTGCGACGACCTGCACCGAAGCCACCTTCGCTACCACCTTCACGACGTGGGCCACCACGACGCTCACCGCCACCACGGCGTTCAAATGGCTGAGCATCACCGATCAGTTGCATTTGAGTTGGTTTGTTCAGGATACGTGCACGGCTTAAGTGAGTTAACACGTCAGCTGGCATACCTTTTGGTAATTCAATTGTAGAGTGAGTTCCGTACAATTTGATGTTACCAATGTAACGGCTGCTGATATCCGCTTCGTTAGCAATCGCACCAACGATATGACGAACTTCAACACCGTCATCACGACCCACTTCGATACGGTACATTTCCATATCGCCAACATCACGACGTTCACGACGAGCGCCACGATCACCGCGTTCTGCACGGTCAAAACCATTACCGTTGCTGTTACGGTCACGACGGTCATTACCACGACGGTCATCACGGTCGTTGAATTCACGACGTGGACGACGCGGTGCATCTGGTGGCAGGATCAGAGCGCGTTCGCCTTGAGCCATTTTCAGTAATGCTGCTGCTAAAGTTTCCATATCAACATCTTCCGATGGAGACATTTTCGCTAACAGTGAACGGTACTGATCTAAGTCGCTGCTTTCTAATTGCTGTTGAATTTGTTCAGCAAATTTAGCCTGACGACGTTGGCTTAACAGATCTGCATCTGGCAGCTCAACTTCAGGAATAGTCAGCTTCATCGTACGTTCAACGTTACGCAGCAAGCGACGCTCACGGTTTTCAACAAACAGTAATGCGCGACCCGCACGACCTGCACGGCCAGTACGACCGATACGGTGGACGTAGGATTCTGCATCCATTGGGATGTCGTAGTTAACGACTAAGCTGATACGCTCAACATCCAGACCACGTGCTGCAACGTCAGTTGCGATCAGGATATCTAAACGACCGTCTTTTAAACGCTCTAATGTTTGCTCACGCAGTGCTTGGTTCATGTCACCATTCAGTGCCGCACTGTTGTAGCCATTACGCTCAAGAGTTTCTGCAACTTCTAACGTTGCGTTTTTCGTACGAACGAAAATAATCGCTGCATCGAAATCTTCAGCTTCTAAGAAACGCACCAGCGCTTCATTTTTACGCATACCGTAAACAGTCCAGTAGCTTTGAGCGATGTCTGGACGGGTAGTAATGCTCGCCTGAATACGGATCTCTTTAGGATCTTTCATAAAGCGACGAGTAATACGACGGATTGGTTCTGGCATTGTTGCCGAGAACAGCGCAGTTTGGTGTTCTGCTGGGATTTGGCTCATGATGTTTTCAACATCTTCAATGAAGCCCATACGCAGCATTTCATCAGCTTCGTCTAATACTAAGCCTTTCAGGTTAGAAAGGTCTAAAGTACCGCGCTTCAGGTGGTCAAGCAGACGACCCGGAGTTCCTACGACCACTTGTGGTCCTTGGCGTAATGCGCGAAGCTGAACGTCATAACGTTGACCGCCGTACAGGGCAACCACGTTTACACGGTTCATATGTTTAGAGAAATCGCTCATTGCTTCAGCAACTTGTACTGCCAACTCACGAGTTGGTGCAAGAACTAAAATTTGTGGCGCTTTTAGATCAGCGTCGATGTTGTGCAGTAATGGCAAGCTGAATGCAGCGGTTTTACCACTACCAGTTTGTGCCATACCTAATACATCGTTACCATCCAATAACAATGGAATACATTGCTGCTGGATTGGAGATGGTTTTTCGTATCCCAGGTCGCTTAGTGCGTTCAAAATAGATGCTGATAAACCTAGATCAGCAAAAGACATATCGGTCTCAGTCGTCATGTAAAGGTGCCTCATACTTAATGGCGGCCAGTTTACATAACGGAGCGAAAATCATTTCGGTCATTATCATTTAAAATGTGAACTGGCTCAAATTGTGTTATTAAACGAACAAATAAACCCTCACCCATGATGGATGATGGTTTAAGAATTGATAGAGAAATGTTCGTCAGCTATTGCTGGCCCGATTCTAATAGGTCGTCTTGTTCTTGGCCTAACAGCGCCAATTCCAACAATGCGTAGCGGTGCTCAACAAAGCTGTGTGCGTTGTTAGCTACCGTCAGTTTGAATAACGCAGCCGCGCTATCCTTATCCCCCAGACTTAGGTAATGCTTACCTAAATAGAAGTTAGTTTCACTGAGATGCTCAGCGAGCGAAGTGTTATCCGTAGATGTCTCTTTCAAACGCTCCATCAATGTTGTTTCATTGATATTGCCAAGATAGAATTCTACGATATTCCAGCCCCATTGCCCTTTCTCCGCTTGATTGTAGCGGGCTGCAAGATTGTCTTGCGCCATACGCGGGTCTATGTCTTTTTCTACGAGATAAAGCCACAGAGTACGAAAAGGATCATTTGGATCTATCTGATAATACGCCAGCAGATCATCCTGCGCTAATTTGTATCGTCCACCGTAATATAATGCGATGCCACGATTCATACGCGCGAAATTGTAAGTTGGATCAAGCTCTAAAACAGAATCAAACGCTTCATAGGCGGCATCATAGTTGCCAGCCTGCGTAAAATATATTCCTAAAAAGTTAAAGATTTCAGGAATATCCGGACGGATTGACAACGCAGTTGAAAAATCATTACGTGCCAGCGCCCTTAAACCGAGACTATCATACAATACTCCGCGCTCATATAAAAGCTGCGCGTATTCATCATCGGTTAAAGATCGGCTCGCAAGGATTTGTTCCATACGAGCCAGAATCACTTCTTGTTGCAATGAAGGCTGCAATGGAACCGCGAAAACCTCGTTTTTACGCCAATCTTTATTACTACATCCAATAATAATAAAAAAGATAAACGCCGATAGCACACGAACTAAGGTGCGACTATCTAAAAAACGAAAGTTAATACAGTTCTGCATACTACGCCCTTACATTACCACTAGTCAGCAAATTTAGGCTGATAGCGCCCAAGTTTATCAGGCGCTACACTTTAGGTCAGCTTATTCTGCTGATTCCTGCTGTACTGGAGCTTCTTCACCAGCGACAGCTTCTTTCATGCTCAGGCGAATACGGCCTTGACGGTCGATTTCTAACACCTTAACAGGAACTTCTTGACCCATTTGCAGGTAATCAGTCACTTTCTCTACACGCTTGTCAGCGATTTGAGAAATGTGAACCAGACCTTCTTTACCACCACCGATAGCAACGAATGCACCGAAATCAACGATACGAGTCACTTTACCTTGGTAAATACGACCCACTTCAACTTCTGCGGTAATGTCTTCAATACGACGAATCGCTTCTTTCGCTTTCAGACCATCAGTCGCAGCGATCTTCACAGTACCATCATCTTCGATCTCGATCGTTGTACCTGTTTCTTCCGTTAATGCACGGATTACAGAACCACCTTTACCGATGACATCTTTGATCTTGTCTGGGTTGATGCGAATGGTGTAAATACGTGGAGCAAATTCAGAGATCTCTTCACGCGGGCTATTGATTGCTTGTTCCATTGTGCTAAGGATATGCAGGCGCGCACCTTTAGCTTGGTTCAGAGCAACTTGCATGATTTCGCGAGTGATACCTTCGATTTTGATGTCCATTTGCAGTGCGCTGATACCGTCACGGCTACCCGCTACTTTAAAGTCCATATCACCTAAGTGGTCTTCATCACCTAAGATGTCAGACAGGACAACGAAATCGTCACCTTCTTTCACCAGACCCATTGCGATACCCGCAACAGCAGCTTTAATTGGCACACCAGCATCCATCAGAGCCAGAGATGCACCACATACCGATGCCATTGAAGAAGAACCGTTAGATTCAGTGATTTCAGAAACCACACGTACAGTGTACGGGAATTCTGCTTGTGAAGGCATAACTGCCAGCACACCACGTTTCGCTAAGCGACCGTGACCAATTTCACGACGTTTAGGTGAACCAACCATACCAGTCTCACCAACAGAGTATGGAGGGAAGTTGTAGTGGAATAAGAAGCGGTCAGTGTATTCGCCCATTAATTGGTCGATAACTTGTGCATCACGCTCTGTACCTAATGTTGCAGTAACCAGTGCCTGAGTTTCACCTCGGGTGAACAGTGCAGAACCGTGAGTACGTGGCAGAACACCAGTACGAACGTCTAATGCACGAACCATATCTTTTTCACGACCATCAATACGCGGCTCACCACGGATTACGCGGCTACGAACAACTTGTTTTTCTAAGTGAGCAAGAATGTCTGACACTTCAGAAACATCAACGTTTTCGTCTTCAGCAACCAACGCGCCAATCACTTCTTCTTTGATCAGGTCAACTTGAGCATAACGCTCTTGTTTTTCAGTGATACGGTAAGCATCGCCCATACGGCTTTCAGCCAGTGCAGCAACACGGTCGTGCAGAGCTTGGTTAACTGGCTCTGGCTGCCAATCCCACTTCTCTTTGCCCGCTTCTTTCACTAATTCGTTGATATTCTGGATAACAACTTGTTGTTGGTCATGACCAAATACAACTGCACCCAGCATTTGTTCTTCGCTTAACAGTTCAGCTTCAGACTCAACCATTAATACTGCGCTGTCAGTACCTGCTACCACTAAATCCAGACGGCTTGATTTTAATTCGTCTGCAGTTGGGTTCAGAACGTATTGGTCGTTAATGAAACCAACACGTGCAGCACCGATAGGACCATTGAATGGAACACCAGACAGTGCCAGTGCAGCAGATGCACCGATCATCGCAACGATGTCAGGGTTAACTTGTGGGTTAACAGATACAACGGTAGCAATGATTTGGATTTCGTTCAGGAAGCCTTCTGGGAACAGAGGGCGTAATGGACGGTCAATCAGACGCGCAACTAAGGTTTCGCCTTCACCAGGACGACCTTCACGACGGAAGAAACTGCCTGGGATACGACCCGCTGCGTAAGTACGCTCTTGGTAGTTAACAGTTAAAGGGAAGAAATCTTGCCCTTCTTTAACTTTTTTCTGTGCCACAGCAGTCACGAATACTGCGGTGTCATCCATGTTTACCATCACCGCAGCCGTTGCTTGGCGTGCGATCATGCCGGTTTCTAATGTAACGGTATGCTGGCCATACTGGAACTTACGAACAATAGGATTTAACAAAATATTACCCTTTTTGTAAGGCTACGAGAGATTCTCACGTAGCATGGTTTATTTTCTGACTACAGCCTCGCGACTAATGAGAGGATTGATATTCCAATCATCAATCCTCTCATTAGCCGCGCGAATCGGATGTAGTTTTCAGTGGTTTTAATTAAAACAGTCAATTATCGATAATAGCTTAACATTTTAGTTAAGTATAATTCGAGTATTACTTCAACTTTCAACTAACTTTTAGAAGAAAAGGGGCCATTTGGCCCCTTTCCTCTGAAACTGACAAGATTAACGACGCAGACCCAGACGCTCGATCAGCGCTGTGTAACGTGCGATATCTTTACCTTTCAGGTAAGCTTGTAAACGACGACGCTGAGCAACCATACGCAGCAGACCACGACGGCTGTGGTGATCTTTTTTGTGCTCTGAAAAGTGGCTTTGCAGATGGTTGATTTGAGCAGTTAACAGAGCGATTTGAACTTCGCTTGAACCCGTGTCGTTTTCACCGCGGCCGAATTCAGCAACGATTTTCGCTTTCGCTTCAGTACTTAGAGACATAATAAACTCCAAAATAATATAAATTTAAGTGATGAGAGCCAATCTCTAATTTAGCATCTCAAGATTTAGCGCCGCCATTCTACGCTGCTTAAGACAGCAAAGCAATAAGCGCCATTATGCGGACGGTTCATTTTCAACGACCAAACGCTTTGGTGCAATACGTCCATCTTCACTAATCAGAGCAATACCGATAAACCGCTGCTCTGAACCGCAAGTGACACGAATCATATCGCCTTCTGCAAGGTCTTTGACATCACCACGCACAGGCTGACCCTGTTTAAAATACGCAGCCGTTTCTTCAGTGATATTCACCGCAGGAAAATGAACCACAGCGGTATCCATTGGCAATAATAGGGAATCGAGTAGGGATTCAAACGAACCTTCACCCGCATCCACTTTTGCCCGTAAAGCAGCTAATTGCTCCAAAGTGACCATACGATCGTAAGGATAATTTGCCACTTGTACACGACGCAGATACGTCACATGTGCACCACATCCAAGCATTTCCCCTAAATCGTCAATGATAGTACGAATATAGGTGCCTTTAGAGCAGTGAATTTCCAGTTCTAATTCATTGTTATCCCAACGAATAAACTGAAGTTCATACACCGTGATAGGACGCGCTTCACGCTCTACCGTAATTCCTTTTCTCGCATATTCATACAGTGGGCGCCCTTGATGTTTCAGCGCAGAATACATGGAAGGAACTTGCAGCGTATCACCACGAAAATGCTCTAGAGCCTCTTCGAGTTGCTTCGCGGTAAAGGTAATGTCACGCTCACAGATAATTTCGCCATGGGAGTCGGAAGTGTCCGTTCGCTGTCCAAGGCGCGCAATCACCCGATAACGTTTATCTGAGTCGAGTAAAAATTGTGAAAATTTCGTCGCTTCACCAAGACAGACCGGCAGCATACCCGTCGCTAACGGGTCAAGTGCTCCCGTATGCCCTGCTTTATTCGCGTTGAAAAAGCGCCGCACTTTTTGCAGCGCATCATTTGAGGAAATATCGGTGGGCTTATCTAACAGCACAACGCCGTCAATATTGCGCCCGCTACGACGACGCCCCATTATTTTTCCTCTTTACTATCTGTACCAGCACGACGTTCTTCGTCACTACGGATCACGTTTGAGACTAAGTTAGACATACGCATACCATCAACCAATGAGTTGTCATATTCAAACGTTAATTCAGGAATAATACGTAAACGCATCGCTTTCCCCAGTAATGAACGAATGAAACCTGATGCTTCATTTAAGGCTTTGATACCGTCAGCCACCATCTCTTCTTCACTTTTTTCATTCGCAAAGTTAAAGAAAGTAACAAAGACTTTACCGTATGCCAGATCCCGTGACAGCTCAACACCAGAAACGGTTGCCATTCCAATACGAGGATCTTTGATCTCACGCTGCAAGATAATCGCAATTTCTTTTTGCATTTCTTGCGCTACGCGCTGAGAACGACTGAATTCTTTTGCCATCGTTATATCTCCTGACAATAAAGGGGGCAATCGCCCCCTCATCAATACTATTTTGTCACCACAATCTCTCGTGGGTACTCACAAAATTAACCGTCGATTGAACGCTTAACTTCGATAATTTCAAAGACTTCGATCATATCGCCGGTACGGACATCGTTGTAGTTCTTAACACCGATACCACATTCCATACCGTTACGAACTTCACTAACGTCATCTTTAAAGCGGCGCAGTGATTCCAGCTCACCTTCGTAGATAACCACGTTATCACGCAGAACGCGAATTGGATTATTACGTTTGATGGTACCTTCAGTAACCATACAACCAGCAATTGCACCAAATTTCGGTGATTTAAATACATCACGGACTTCTGCAAGCCCCATGATTTGCTGTTTGTATTCTGGTGCCAACATACCACTCATCGCTTGTTTGATTTCATCAATCAGGCTATAGATAACTGAGTAGTAACGTAAATCAACACTTTCGCTTTCAACTATACGACGAGCAGATGCATCCGCACGGACGTTAAAGCCAAGAATAATCGCATTAGAAGCCGCTGCCAGAGTTGCGTCAGTTTCGGTGATACCACCCACGCCTGAACCAATGATTTTAATTTTAACTTCATCAGTTGACAGTTTCATCAGAGAGTCAGTGATAGCTTCACAGGTACCTTGAACGTCAGTTTTCAGTACAATATTCAGTTCAGAAACTTTACCTTCTTCCATGTTAGCAAACATGTTTTCCAGTTTAGATTTCTGCTGACGAGCTAATTTCACATCACGGAATTTACCTTGACGATACAGGGCAACTTCACGCGCTTTCTTCTCATCACGAACCACGGTAGCTTCATCACCGGCAGAAGGAACGCTGGACAGACCCAGAATCTCAACTGGCATTGAAGGACCCGCAGACAGCACTTCCTTACCTAATTCGTTGCGCATTGCACGAATACGACCATATTCAAATCCACACAGCACGATGTCGCCTTTGTTCAATGTACCTTCTTGAACTAAGATTGTAGCAACTGGACCACGACCTTTGTCTAGGTAAGATTCAACAACTACACCGCTTGCCATGCCTGCATAGACTGCTTTCAGTTCTAAAACTTCAGCTTGCAGTAAAATAGCATCTAACAGTTCATCGATACCGGTACCGACTTTCGCAGATACACCGATAAACTGAGTGTCACCGCCCCACTCTTCAGAAATAACGCCGTACTGAGACAGCTCATTTCTGACGCGATCTGGGTCAGCTTCTGGTTTATCCATTTTGTTTACCGCAACAACGATTGGCACACCCGCTGCTTTCGCATGCTGGATAGCTTCGATTGTTTGAGGCATAACACCATCATCCGCAGCAACAACCAGAACAACGATATCCGTTGCCTGAGCACCACGAGCACGCATTGATGTAAACGCGGCGTGACCTGGGGTGTCTAAGAAGGTGATCATACCTTTGTCAGTTTGAACGTGGTATGCACCGATGTGCTGAGTAATACCACCTGCTTCACCTGATGCTACTTTCGTTGAACGAATGTAATCCAGTAAAGAGGTTTTACCGTGGTCAACGTGACCCATGATAGTAACAACTGGCGCGCGAGGTTCTCTTACTGCGGAGCCAGTGTCACGGTCATTCATTACCGATTCTTCTAACTCATTCTCACGACGCAAAATAACTTTGTGACCCATTTCTTCTGCAACTAATTGTGCAGTTTCTTGGTCAATCACTTGGTTGATGGTTGCCATTGCGCCCATTTTCATCATCGTTTTGATGACTTGAGAGCCTTTAACCGCCATCTTGTTCGCTAATTCGCCAACAGTGATAGTTTCGCCGATAACGACATCACGGTTTACTGCTGCAACAGGTTTGGTGAAGCTTTGTTGTAAAGAGCTACCTTTACGTTGCTTACCTTTAGAGCGACCTGAACGACCAGCTGCGCGTTCTTCTTCGCGATCCGCTTTTTCAGAAAGTTTATTACCTTTCTTTTGACGAGGTGCTTTTGCGGTACGGTTACGTGAACGACGACCTTCTTCTTTCTCATCACTTTCATCTTCTGCCGCACGAGCGTGAGTAGATGTCGTTGTATGATAGTCGCTGTCTTCTTCAGATTTACTCTCTGAGTTCCAGTCTCCCGCTTTTTCTTCAGCCATTTTACGGGCTTCTTCAGCAACACGACGCGCATCAGCTTCAACTTTACGTTGAGTTTCTTCTTCCGCTTTGCGTTTCAGTTGGGCAGCTTCGGCTTCAAGACGCTGTTTGTCAGCGTTACTTTCTGTCGCCGCTTTGCTTGGTTTTTGATTTTCGCTTTGTTTCACTTTTTCTCTTTCCGCTACTTCGCGCGTAGCTTTATCAGCTGCTTCACGTTTTGCTTTCTCTTCGGCTTCACGTTTTGCGTTAGCTTCAGCGTCACGTTTTGCAGCATCTTCCGCTGCACGTTTCGCTTCAACTTCACGTTTTGCCAGTTCCTCAGCTTCGCGCTGTGCTTGCTCTTCCGCTTCACGCTGCGCCTGCTCTTCCGCTTGCGCTTCTTCAGCGTCGCGGTTCACATAAGTGCGTTTTTTGCGGACTTCAACATTTACCGATTTGCTTTTGCCACCGGTGACTGGAACACTCAGCGTACTACGAGTTTTACGCTGCAGTGTTAATTTACTTGGCTGACCCGCTGCTCCGCCTTGTTCACGGTTTAAGTGGTTCAGTAAAGTTTCTTTTTCAGTCTGGCTAACAGAGTCATTCGCACCTTTCGCGATCCCTGCTTCAGCAAATTGCTGTACCAGGCGTTCAACTGTGGTTTGAATTTCCGTTGCCAGTGATTTTACAGTTTCTGTCATGCCGTTCCTTCCTGCTACAGTGTTTACGCATCGTTTCCGAACCAGCAAATATTACGTGCTGCCATAATGAGTTCACCTGCTTTCTCATTATTCAGACCTTCGATATCAATCAGGTCGTCGATGCCCTGCTCAGCAAGATCTTCCAGTGTACAGATACCGTGAGTAGCCAAATTATAGGCCAGAGTACGATCCATACCATCAAGATTCAACAAATCTTCTGCTGGCTGATTATCACCCAAACTCTCTTTTTGAGCTAGTTCAATTGTGGTGAGGGCAGCTTTTGCTCTTTCACGTAGAACTTCAACGGTTTCTTCATCAAGACCGTCAATTTCCAGAAGTTCTTTAATAGGCACGTAAGCCAGTTCTTCTAATGTCGAGAAGCCTTCTTCAACAAGTGTTGTAGCAAACTCTTCATCAATATCTAGATGCTTAGTGAATGTTTCAATAGAAGCGTGTGCTTCTGCCTGATGTTTTGCATTCAGCTCTTCCGCTGTCATGACATTCAGTTCCCACTTGTCATCACCACGGTGGATTTTCAGTAACTGAGCCGCTAAGCGAACGTTTTGTCCATTACGTCCAATTGCTTGTGCTAAGTTACTGCTTTCAACGGCAACATCCATCGTACAGTTGTCTTCATCAACCACAATAGATGCCACATCTGCCGGAGCCATAGCATTAATAACGAATTGCGCTGGGTTATCATCCCATAACACAATGTCGATTCTCTCGCCGCCTAATTCACTAGAAACCGCTTGAACTCGAGCACCGCGCATACCAACACAAGCTCCAACTGGATCGATACGCTTGTCGTTCGTTTTTACTGCGATTTTTGCACGAGAACCGGGATCACGAGCCGCAGCTTTGATCTCAATGATTTCTTCGCCAATTTCTGGTACTTCGATGCGGAATAATTCAACCAGCATCTCTGGACGAGAACGAGTTACAAAAAGCTGTGCGCCACGAGCTTCAGGGCGAACATCATACAGGACTCCGCGGATACGGTCACCAGGGCGGAAGTTCTCGCGTGGTAGCATATCTTCGCGCAGGATCACAGCTTCTGCATTATTACCTAAATCTAAGGTAATGTTTTCACGGTTAACTTTTTTAACCTGAGCAGTGATGATTTCACCTTGTTGCTCACGGAATTGGTCAACCACCATCGCACGCTCAGCTTCACGAACTTTTTGTACGATAACTTGCTTAGCGGTTTGCGTGGTAATACGGTCAAATACAACTGATTCGATTTGGTCTTCGACGTATTCACCTAGCTGCAATGCAGGATCTTCAAATTGTGCAGCTTCCAGTGTAATTTCACGCGTTGGCATTGTGACTTCCTCAACAATCACCCAACGACGAAACGTATCGAAATCACCCGATTTACGATCGATTTCTACGCGAACATCAATCTCTTGCTCATATTTCTTTTTCGTTGCTGTCGCCAGCGCAGTTTCCAGAGCCTCGAAGATTTTTTCACGAGGGAGGGATTTTTCGTTAGAAACCGCTTCAACAACAGCCAGAATTTCTTTGTTCATCCTAGTTGCCTCATTGAACTTAATTAAAAGTGTGGTACTAAGTTAGCTTTCTGGATGTTGCCGAGGGCGAACACCTCATCCTTACCATCTACAGTAACCGTAATCATTTCACCATCAACGGCTTTGATAATTCCTTGCCATCTACGACGGTTCTGCATCGCTATACGCAGTGACAGAGCCACTTCTTCACCCATAAAACGCTCATAATGAGCGATGGTGAACAGTGGACGTTCCATACCCGGTGACGATATCTCAAGGTTATAAATCACAGAAATTGGATCTTCGACATCCAATACTGCACTCACTTGATGGCTGACATCAGCACAGTCATCAACAGTGATGCCTTCTTCACTATCAATGAAAATACGCAGTGTCGACGTACGCCCGCGAACAAATTCTAAGCCTACAAACTCAAAGCCTAGTGCTTCCACTGGTGCCGAAACCATCTCTGTTAATTTTTGCTCTAATGTGGACAAGCCCACCCCCAGACATAAAAAAAGGGCATAAAGCCCAGTTAATTCGATTGTCAAATAACAAAAAACCCCGAAATTCGGGGCTTTTGTAACTGGACCCATAGTGCATGGGTTTACCGTGCTCTTAGTATACCTTGAAAATCTAGATAAATCGATGAGAAATTACGATAACGATATCTGATATTGTTGCTGCAAGATATGTTTGACTAAGAGAAATGGTTGCGGGAGCTGGATTTGAACCAACGACCTTCGGGTTATGAGCCCGACGAGCTACCATGCTGCTCCATCCCG
>NZ_ABXW01000014.1 GCF_000173415.1 Providencia alcalifaciens DSM 30120
GTTGTTATTTAAATAGATTTTAAATCTTATTTTTACCGTTTGTTTGTGTGCGATATGGTGTAATTTTATATCGATTGATCATCTATATTTAAATGTGGGGAATTCAATGTGTTGTATGTTTATTAGCTAATGACACTGATTTTTCAATGAAGAATACGTTAACTATATTTGTCGAGTTATCTACATAAGCTTTCATTGTAACGGTATAAATATAGTTACTTCATGATGTAATAATTTATGGTTTATCCAGTAAATTTAGAAGTTAAAAGGCGTTTGTCCGTAATATAGGAGACGCCTTTTAGCTAACAGTATATATTAGAAATTAATTATTTTTGATCCATCCATACTTATAAAAAATTTTATCTGCATTCCCTGATTGCAGCCAAGTTGCGAAGTTATTAACTTCATCTGGAGCATTTTTTCTAACGGTAATATTCATATCTCTCCATATTGTATTGGATGGGGAAATATGAACGATATCACCTATGTCTGGATTACTGATAGCCCAATCTAGCCATGTGATCCAAGCATCTGCATTCGGGTTTGTTTCAAATTCTTTTCTAGCTGAGCCACTATTAGGAGCAAATGATATAATATTTTTACGAATATTTTTGACTGTATTTATATTCCCCGTTCTTCCTGCGATGTCTTCCCAAACACCAGTTCCTGACGTATTACTTCTACCTCCACCATCATTAACGATAATACCGATACCGTTCTGTGTTAAATCTTCAATTGATTGAATATTTTTAGGATTTCCTTTTTTAACGAGAATAATACTTTTTCGTAGATATAAAGGTGTTGTATCTTTTTCATTAAATTTTTCGTTATGATCTCTAATAATTGCAAGGGATGATTGTTCTGATGCACCAAAAATAATATCAGCATTTTTTTTTGCTATGTTATTCCAGCTTGCTTGTGGTCCGTAATTAACATTTACTTTTACTCAGGTTTGCTTTTGATATAACGAAGCTGCTTCCTTTAATGCAGTATGAGGACCACCTGGTCCATACATATTGACATCTGAATATGCTAAAGAGGAAGAGAAAAAACATAATAAAGTAATTACATTTTTAATTTTAAACATTAAATTCTCCAGTTCATTATTTGCCAGATAGTAAATGGAAATATAAATAATACCTATGCGATTAGTATAGGTTATTCTTGTGAACAATAATATTACAGAATAATTACATTTTTGTAAGGTTGACTGATAGTTATATAATGATAGGTGTTATCTGTACTACAGTAAAGCTCCGTCCATTAATACAGAGATAATATTAAGGCTAACCGAGTGAATGATATTTACCAACGTCAGCGCGTGATGAAAGATAAGCTTGAAGAATTGGATGAGCTTGATGACATTCGAAACTTTCTAGTGGGGAGTTATTCTTACTATGGATGTAAAAGCCACTGTAAAAAGCAGCTTTCCATCACATTAAATATTTAAGGGAAATATTAGCTCGTTAATCTATTGTATTTCTCATGAAGAGTTTCTGGAAATAATTCAGTATAAACACGCCACAAAGTAGTCAATGATTTATGACCCGTCACTTGAGCTACTTCTTCTATTGATAATCCAGCTTCGAAATACCTACTTGCCCCCTCTCTACGCAAGTCATGATATCTTAAATCTTTTATACCTAAAGCGTCTCTGACTTTGTGAACGCCCTTAGATACCGATTGAGAGTTATAAGGAAATACCCTGTCACTCACTTTATCTTGCCTTGTCAGTATTCCCCATGCTTCACCTAGTAAAGGAACGAGCATGTGGTTTCCCGATTTTTTTCGAGGATCCTTTCTATCTCTTACAATCACAGACTTATTAGTATAATCTACATCTGACCATAGAATCCTACACACTTCTCCTATTCTCATGCAAGATAACATTGAAAACGTGAAAATATCTCGGTAGGGTATTCGGCATTGTTTTTGATTTTCTCGTTTTTTCAATCCCTCCATTAACATCAATATTTCATCCTTTGTTGGGCGTCGACTTCTCACATTTGACTTGGCTATTAACCCCATTTGATTGAGGATTGGCTTAGAATCTCGACCTGGATTGTTTGTGTAATCTATATCAAATATAGATTTTGCGGAGTTCAATACTACCGTAAGATAGCTTACATCTTGGCTTACTGTATTGGGTCCTGTTCCTGATGCTCTTCTCAACTTACAATGCTCAATCACATCATTAACTGAAAGTTTGGCGAGTGAGATGTTTGCCAATGTGGATTTTAATAGTGAGGTGATAACGTATTTTTTTGTTGTGCCAGCTTTACCTCCGAGACCCGGTTCATCTAAGTACATTTGAATTAAATCACCTACAGTTATGGTTGAGGGAGTGCATATTTTTGGTAACCCTTTTTGTTCAATTTCTGCTACACGCCTCACTCCCCAAGATTTTGCAGCTGCAACTTTACTGAAAGTTTTATTTTCTCTATAAACATATTTCCCTCCTTCTTTTACGCCAACCGTACATCTGTATTTCATAGTTCCATCTGCTTTAGGGCGTTTTTCAATACTGTAATATGCCATTTTCACTCCAAATTTCAGGGGTGCTATAGGGGTGCTGACGTAAAAAAAATATACCAAAATGAACAAAAAAAAGTCAAAAAAAAGCTATTTATAAAAAATTAATTAAATGTATCTTATTGATATATCTTCTTTTTGTGTTTTTATGTGCACTAATTCTACCCACACTGAGTGGATGGAATAAAGATAAACCGTTAGGCTATCTTCCATAAGTGAAAAAAGGTGCTCAATTGAGCGCCTTTTTTATTTTTAGCTTTTTATACACTTTCAGACTTCGAGTATTTCTTTCCTCACGCTTTTCCCGTTGAATACCCAGACAAAAATAGATTAAAAAAACAAAATAGGTATTTCACAGCATGAAATCCAAAACGATAAGTTCAATGGTAGTCGGTGTCACTCTTCTCGTTTCGATAGCGCTTATTTCAGGAATGGTATTATCGATGAACGACGAGCCGTATCATGAAATCGACAGTAAGGGTGAAAAAGTCGGTTACAGTATTTACGTTATTTATCATGATAAAGTTTATGCGAGTGTACCGAGCAATGGCTTTTATCTGATGAAGGATGCCGATCCTGCGAGTTTTAAATTATTACCGGAAGGTACTTATTATGAGCACCAGTTTGCGATAGATAAAAATCATGCCTATTGTGGGAACTTGGCAATCCCTGCATTTAATCCTAACAGCGTAAAATCGCTGGGAAATAACTATTTTACGGATGGAAATCAGACCGTATATTGCTCAATGGGCTCAGTAAGGAATTATGAGCTTTCAACAATGGATGAATTATTTCAGTCTTGGTTATATGGTTGGGATTTAGGGGATAAACCGCAAACTTATATTTACCCGATGAAACCACTTCCTGCATCATCGACGCCATATCAATCATTATTGTCACGTTATTTGGCAACTGACGGACAGCGCATTTTTTATCAAGGGGAATATATGCCAGATGCGGATCCTGCGACCCTACAGGATATTGGCTCCCTTCAGGATGATGATTCCGTGAGGGATAGCCTTCATTTTTATCGGGATAATCTTAATGTCTATTATGACCAATATAAATTGCCAATAAAGAGTCATTCTGGTTTATACAGCTTGATATTGGACGGGTTATTTCAAGAAGGTTATTTGATTGATCCGCAATCTGGCAATGTGGCGATGAATGATATTTTATTTCCTGAGCAACACGCGCCTTATCAGCTAATAAGCCGTCATAGTCAGCATGTGAATCAAGCCCTGTTTTTGTCGAGAGATGGCGTATTTTTCTATCATAGAGAAAAAGAAATTATTGTTCGCGCGGGAGCGAATCCATTTATTGACGGTGAATTAAAAGAAATTGCACCTTTAGTGTTCACTCATAATAACCAAACGTATTATCTACAGGATTCCGAGATTTGGGGAACCAATAAAAATCCGGGGTTAATTTCACGGAGTACAAAAATATATCGTTTCAATGAAACGAATAACTCACCATGGGAAAAGGTGGGTGATTTAGATCATCGTAGATTTGGTCAGGTATGGAAAAAAGGGGATGAATATTATTATTTTGATAATTTAGGCTCCACTCAATTAATTCGATATACCATTTATCGAGTAGATAACCAGCGTACCGTGAACCGTTTATTGAATGAAAAGTTATTACCAAGAGATATTCGTGTCTTGATTGATAATGATGATTTACAGCCGATAAGAGGCACCGAAGTGGTTCATGCAATTACCAAGTATCGATAAGATTCGATATCTATACAGAAATTCTGATATTATCGATAGCCATTTTCGAAATCGTTATCGATAACTCACCTGCTCAGAATCGGTCATATGCATAAATTTCTCGCTTTATTATTACTTTTAGTCCTATTAGGACCTCTTGGGATAGATCTGTATTTACCGACTATTCCAGCTATCGCTAAAGATTTAGGGAGTAGCGAGTCTATAATCCAATCGACCATCGGATTATTTATTTTAGTCTTAGGGATTGGACAGCTAATTTCTGGACCATTAGTCGATAGATTTGGTCGTAAGCCTATCGCTATCATTGGGTTAGCTATTTATCTAGCTGGATCCATTGTGGCCGCATTCTCAACGACGGCAGGGTTATTTATTGCTTCTCGGCTGTTACAAGGAGTGGCTGTGTGCTGCACCTCTGTAGTGGCATTTAGTTGTGTCCGTGACCGTATGAATGGCACAGAAGCCGCGAGAGCATTTGGATTTTTAAATGGAACGCTGAATATTGTACCTGCATTGGCGCCATTGTTAGGGGGATTACTGGCGGAAGCATGGGGATGGCGAGCGCCATTTTGGTTCTTGGCGATTTATGCTGTAGCGATTTTCCTGCTAATTTTATTTTTTCTCCCAGAGACGCGTCCTGTCAGCTTAAAACAGGTCAAAAAGCTCCAGTTTAAGAGTTATTTTCGCATTCTGACGAGTGAGCATTTTTTGATTTTTGCATTGGTAAATGCCGGCGCAATGGGCATGGCACTGACGTATGTCTCTTTAGCTCCTAGCGTATTAATGGGGGATGCCCAATTAACACCACTTGAGTTCTCGATTGTTTTTGGCGTTAACGGTTTTTGGATCATGCTGGCAAGCTATATTGCGAACTATTGTATTCGCAAAATGGGACGTCCAGCCTGTTTATCAATCGGTAGTGTCATGATGGCACTTGGTTGCATCGGCTTATTATTCGGTTTGATGGTGCTTTCACCTGAAATGCAAACCCATTGGTTAGTGTATATGTTGCCGGTTGCCTGCGCGTGTACAGGGCTTGCCTTTATGATGGGTACGGCGACAAGCTATGCGTTAGAGCCATTTGGCAATGAAGCTGGGGCGGCATCAGCCCTCGTGGGATTTGTGCAAATGGCGGGTGGCGCTGTATTAGGGTTATGTGCAATTGCGTTACCGATAGCACCGAAATTGTCCCTTGCTCTAGTGATGCTAGCGGGATGTATTTTCGGATTAATTGCAAGAAAAACCAGTATAAAACGCGCTGCCATAATAGAGAAAATTGAGTAATCGATATGGTTAATAATCCATTATTAAAGCAGCCGAGGATCGGTTAGCGGTGATGTAGTGTGAACGCAATTACATCACCATAGAATGCGTTCTATGGTAATTAAATACTGATTTAAAGGTTATTTACCATGAAAAAGAAACATTGGTCGAAGACTCAGCTATTACATGAAGTTGTTCAAAACCCTAACATCCATATTAAAGGTCGGCACAGTTACTATAGTGACTGTTGGGATGACGGTTTCGAACAATCGGTGGTTCGTTATTTACAAGGCGATGAACAGAGCCGAGATTGGCAGTTAGCTTGGCATGTAGACCAATTATATATTGGCGATTATGTGTGTATTGGGGCGGAAACTGTGATTTTGATGGGCGGTAATCATACTCATCGATTGGATTGGTTCTGCCTGTATCCTTTTCTTGAGCATATTGAAGCGGCTTATGTTGGTAAAGGCGATACAATAATTGAAGATGGCGTTTGGATTGGCATGCGGGCATTTATTATGCCGGGAGTCAAAATAGGTGAGGGAGCGGTGATTGCGACCAATAGCGTCGTGACTAAAGATGTTCCGCCTTATACCATTGTGGGAGGGAACCCTGCGCAGCCTATTAAAACTCGTTTTTCTTCTGACGTGATAGAACAATTATTAGCGCTGAAGATATATGAATGGAGTGAAGATAAATTCGAGGCATTAAAAAGATTTATTTGCAGTTCGGGTTTCCTGGCATTAAAAGACGCTAGTGAACACTATGACCAAACTCAGTAATGGGTTATGGTGTTGAAACACCGGATTTTTCAATTATAGAGGGTTATCCGTGGATAACCCTTTTTCAGTTTAATTACCCATCATTTTGTGACTATATTAGTTTTTTTATTACCATAAAACGAGTGCGTTAATTAGGTAGCAAAGGTGTTATTTTATTTATGCTATATCAAGCTCATGATTTGTGCGAATAAACTCGACTAAAGTGGGTGACGCGATACGCTGGTAATCTTGGGTATTAAGAATAATTGAACGTTCTAAGCTTCCTGCATTAAAGGCGAGTTCATCAAAGCGCACAAACAGATAAGGGTCAGCAATAAGCTTTAACGAAGGATGGAAGCTAAAAGGAGGGATGGCACCAAAAACACAATGGGTAAGTTCATCAACCTCTTTTGGGCTCGCTAATGATGCGCGGGTTCCACCAATTGCTTTGGCAATTTTACTCAAGTCGGCTTGTTGATCCGCAGGTAGGATGGCTAAAACATGCTGACGTACGCCATTTCCTTTTACATGGCAGACTAACCCTTTGGCGCCTTGACCTAGCTGTGTGCCGCGGATTTTTGCCACTTCTTCAGATTTTCCCGCCGTTGGGTGCTCCATCACGCGATATTTTGCATTTTGGCTATTCAGTAATTGGGTTAACTGTGTAAAAACGTCATTGTCAGACACAATGAGCTCCTTCAAAAGTCCACATCAAATGAGGGGAATGATAGCAAGTTCAGAGAGAGAAACAATGACGAGAGAAGAAAGTAAGGGCAGCTATCATAAAATAGTTACCCTTAAGCCAGTTACTGATGGCGTTCTTTTAAACGCTTGATAATGGCGGTCAAATCGAGGTTTTGATCTTGCAATAGCACCATTAAGTGGTACATCAAATCGGCGGCTTCGTTGGTTAATTCTTCGCGGTCATTCACCGTGGCAGCGAGTGCGGTTTCAACGCCTTCTTCACCCACTTTTTGTGCAATACGCTTGGTGCCGCTAGCATACAGACGGGCAGTATATGAACTTTCTGGCGAGGCATTTTTACGCTCTTTTAGTAAGGTTTCTAATTCATATAAAAAGCCCCATTCGCTTTGAGCTGGTGCAAAGCAGCTGGTGGTACCGTTATGGCAGGTTGGGCCATCAGGCAGCGCCATGGCAAGCAAAGTATCGTTATCGCAGTCAGCGACAATATCGACTAAATTTAGGAAGTTGTTGGAAGTCTCACCTTTAGTCCACAAGCGCTGTTTGGTGCGAGAGAAAAAGGTGACTTTACGGCTCTCTAAAGTCACTTTCAGCGCTTCTTGGTTCATATAACCCAACATGAGAACATCACCAGAAATAGCGTGCTGAACGATGACGGGCATTAGGTTATCGACTTTTTGCCATGCAAGCTGATTACATTGTTCTGTGGTTAACATACTCTTATTTGAACTCCATTTTCTGCTAAGTACTGCTTTAAGTCACCGATGTTAATAATCTGCTTGTGGAACACCGAAGCGGCTAAAGCGCCATCGACGCCAGCGTCAGTAAAGGCGTCTAGGAAGTGGATTTTTTCCCCTGCACCGCCGGAGGCGATCAGTGGAACTTGGCACACTTCACGAACTTTTTTCAGTTGTACCAGATCGTAACCTTGTCGTACACCGTCTTGGTTCATCATATTGAGCACAATTTCTCCGGCGCCGCGCTGCTGAACTTCTTTCACCCAATCAAGGGTTTTCCAGCGAGTTTGGGTGGTGCGTTTTTCATCCCCTGTGAATTGATAAACTAAATATTCGTTTGTTTCTGCGTCAAACCATGTATCGATTCCAACCACGATGCACTGAACACCAAAGCGATCAGCCAAACGGCTAATTAGAGTTGGATCAGACAATGCAGGGGAGTTGATTGAAAGTTTGTCTGCGCCAAAAGAGAGGATCTGAGCAGCATCTTCCACGCTTTTAATTCCACCCGCCACGCAGAAGGGAATATCAATCACTTCGGCTACTTTGGCGACCCAGCTTTTATCAACAACACGACCATCTGAAGATGCAGTAATATCGTAAAAAACCAGTTCATCGGCCCCTTCTTGGGCATAACGTTGTGCAAGAGGAACGATATCACCAATGATTTCGTGGTTGCGAAATTGCACACCTTTAACGACTTGTCCGTCACGGACATCCAAACAAGGAATTATGCGTTTTGCCAACATTCAATTGCCTCCGTTACGGTAAACTTACCTTCTAATAATGCGCGTCCAACAATAACACCCGCAGCACCAGAGGCTGGCAAGGCGGCGATATCATCTAAATTACCAATTCCACCAGAGGCTTGAATTTCAATATCGGGAAATTTTTCGCTAATTTCACGGTACAAATTCACATTCGAGCCTGATAGGGTGCCATCTTTGGAGATATCGGTACAAAGAACATGTTTCAAGCCATAAGGGCGATATATTTCAATGGCTTGTTCAAGGGATAAATTGGAGTTTTCTTGCCAGCCGCTAATGGCAATTTCTTTGATGCCTTGCGCATTAATGCGCACATCTAATGCTAATACGATAGCGTCGCCACCATAACGTTGAAACCAAGTTTTCACGAGCTCAGGTTTGGTGACCGCAGTGGAACCAATGACAACACGAGTCGCTCCAGCATCGAGTAGTGCTTTGACATCATCCTCGGTACGAATACCACCGCCAACTTGGACAGGAACACTGACACCTGCCAGTAGTTTTTTCAGCAGAGGAATTTGGCGTTGTTGTGGGTCTTTTGCACCAGTTAAATCGACTAAGTGAAGTAACTTAGCGCCTTGTTTTTCATAGTCTTGTAAGCGTGGTAGTGGGTCTGTGCCATAATCAGTTTGTTTGGCGTAATCTCCTTGATGTAAACGCACCACAGTGCCATCAATTAAATCTAAAGCAGGTATGATCATGGTTTACATCTCCAAAAAGTTTTGGATCAAGCGAGCACCCGCGGCACCCGAACGTTCTGGGTGGAACTGCACGCCATAGAAATTATCTTTATTCACAGCACTACTAAACAGGTTGCCATATTGTGTTTGCGCGATGGTGTTGGCGGAAATAGGCATTGAATAGCTGTGCACAAAATAAAAATAGGCATCGTCGCTGATCCCTTTAAATAGGGGATTGCCCGCGAGTGCTTTCACTTGATTCCAACCACTGTGGGGGACCGGTAACCCGTTCGCATCCATTTTACGTACGGGGCTGTCAATTAACCCTAACAGTGGAATTTCTGTTTGACCTTCTTCGCTGATATTGCCCAGTAATTGCATACCTAAACAGATACCTAAAACAGGCTGAGTCAGTGCTTTAATTAAAGGGATAAGTTCACGCTCAGCGAGCTTTTCCATCGCAGCGCTGGCAGTGCCTACACCAGGTAAAAATACTTTGTCAGCTTGTAAAATGGTGTTGGTATCACGGCTGACGGTTGGTTCGTAGCCTAAGCGTTTAATGGCATAGGAGACAGAGGCTAAGTTTGCACAGCCCGTATCAAGGATTACAACCTTCATTACAGAACTCCTTTCGAACTTGGTAGGGTGTCCCCTTCAACACGAATTGCTTGGCGTAATGTACGACCAAACACTTTAAATAGGCTTTCTGCTTTGTGGTGATCGTTTTTTCCTTTGGTTTTTAGGTGCAATGTACAGCCCATTGCATAGGATAATGAACTAAAGAAGTGCTCAATCATCTCAGTGCTAAGGTCGCCAACGCGCTGATATTTAAACTCCGCTTTATATTCCAAGTGTGGTCGACCTGAAATGTCCAGCGCACAGCGTGCTTGACACTCGTCCATTGGCAGAACAAAACCGAAACGTGCAATTCCGCGTTTATCACCCAGAGCGACACGTAACGCCTCACCTAAGGCTAACCCCGTGTCTTCGACAGTGTGGTGGTCATCAATAAATAGGTCGCCATTAACCTCAATGCGTAAGCGGAAACCGCCATGGGTCGCGATTTGATCCAGCATATGATCAAAGAAGCCAACACCTGTGCTGATTTTGCTACCACCTTCTTGGTCTAACCACACCTCTACTTGGATATTGGTTTCTTTCGTGACGCGTTCAACTAGCGCGTAGCGGTTACGCTTAGTGAGTTGATTGGCGATAGCATTCCAATCAAGTTCGTTGGCGCTGTAACGTAGCCCTTTAATTCCCATATTTTGGGCAAGTTGTATGTCGGTTTCGCGGTCACCAATGACATAACTGTTTTCAATATCTAATACGCCGTCTTTCAGGTAATTTTCTACCAACTTAGTTTTTGGTTTACGGCATGCACAATTATCCGCAGGCAAATGTGGGCAAATTAACACATCATCAAAGCGGATACCTTGAGATTCAAATACTTGCATCATTAAATTGTGGGGCGGATCGAAATCTTCAGTCGGAAAGCTTGCTGTACCTAAGCCATCTTGATTAGTAATCATCACTAAGCGATAGTTGGCTTTTTGTAACGCTAAAAGGCTAGGAATAACATTGTTTTCAAAGGCTAATTTACTGAGACTATCCACTTGGAAATCTGTCGGTGGCTCGGTAATTAATGTTCCATCACGGTCGATAAAAAGAATTTTCTGGCTCATGACTATTTCCTAATTAGCAAAGTGCTTTGATAGCTTCAATAACACGGACATTTTCGATTTCAGTACCAATCGTGATGCGTAAGCAGTTGACCAGACCGGGTTGTTTGCTTTGATCGCGTAGGATAATGCCTTGATCCCACAGCGCTTTAAAAACTTTCGCGCCATCGGTAAAACGCACCAGAATATAGTTGGTTTCACTTGGGTAAACCGTTTCAACGAGCGGTAACTCACGCAGTGCTTCAGAAAGTGCAATGCGATTATCACGGATTTCCAATACACGCTTTTTCATGGTTGTGATGCCATCTGCATCTAATGCCTTCTCTGCAATGAGTGCGACAGGGGTCGAAAGAGGGTAAGGTGCAATGACTTTTAGCAAGACTTCAATCACTTCGGCGGATGCCAAGGTAAACCCACAGCGTAGCCCCGCCAAAGCAAAGGCTTTTGATAAGGTTCTTAAAATTACTAAATTCGGGTATTTCGCCAGCCAACTGACAACACTAAATTCAGGGCAGAATTCAATATAAGCTTCATCAACCACAACCAATGCCTGTCCAGCAGTCATCTCTAATACGTCGAGCAGGGCTTGATTATCGATGATATTGCCGGTCGGGTTATTCGGGCTGCAAATATAAATCAGTTTGGTATTGGATAAATTTTCACGGATAGCGGCAACATTTAATGACCAGTCAGGAAGTGTCAGAATTTTTTTCTGTTCTACACCAAACGTTTCTGCACTGACACTGTACATTCCGTAAGTAGGAGGGCAGAACATGACAGCGTCTTTACCAGGCTCGCAAAATGCGCGTATCAGTAATTCAATAGATTCGTCCGCCCCGCGACAAACTAAGACTTGCTCTGGGGATAATCCGGCGTAAGCTGCGTAATTATTGATGACACCCGCGGGTTGGGCTTCTGGATAACGGTTGAGGTTACGCTCAATAAATTGGTAATCCGGTGCTGTTGGGTATTCATTTGCGTTCAGCCACACATCGCCATTCCCGCCAAGACGGCGAGCTGACATATATGGGGTCATCACTTTTACATTTTCACGCGCAAGGCTGGCGGCATTAAACGTCTGGCTCATGTTTCACTCCTGATTTTGTTTTTTTAGTTCGGTGACACGTAGGGTAACGGCGTTTTTGTGAGCGGTAAGCTGTTCAGCTTGCGCTAATGTTTCTATGGTGTTTGCTAATCCTAACAATCCTTGAGCCGAGAGTTTTTGTACTGTCATTCTCTTCATAAAATCGGCTAAACCAAGGCTTGAATAGGTTGATGTATAACCATAAGTTGGCAATACGTGATTGGTGCCAGACGCATAATCTCCCGCCGATTCTGGGGACCAATCGCCAACAAATACGGAGCCTGCGCTGGTGATAGATTCCACGAGTTCGTCCGCATTGCGGGTTTGTAAAATCAAGTGTTCAGGTCCATAGCGGTTACTGATTTCCACGCATTGTTCGATAGAATCGGCGATAATGACGCGGCTTGCGCTAAGTGCTTCACGGGCAATGGATGCACGGAATAACACCGCAAGTTGCTTCTCTGTTTCTTCAATGACACGCTGAGCAAAATCAGCACTATCTGTCAGTAAAATCACTTGAGAATCAGGCCCATGCTCCGCTTGGGATAATAAGTCAGAGGCGGTAAACGCAGGGTTGGCTTGGCTGTCAGCAATCACTAATACTTCGGAAGGACCCGCAGGCATATCAATCGCTGCACCTTGATAGCTTTGACTAACTTGGCGTTTAGCTTCGGTGACATAGGCATTTCCCGGACCAAAAATTTTATCAACGCTAGGAATGCTTTTGGTACCAAATGCCATCGCGGCAATAGCTTGTGCTCCTCCAACTTGGAAGATATCTGTAATCCCACACAGCTTCGCAGCATATAAAATTTCATCTGCAATCGGCGGTGGTGAACAGAGAATAATCTTGCGGCAACCCGCAATATTCGCAGGGGTTCCTAGCATCATGACGGTAGACAGTAATGGTGCAGAACCGCCCGGGATATACAGCCCAACGGAATCAATCGGGCGGGTGACTTGTTGACAAACGACTCCCGCTTGGGTTTCAACGGTGATCGGCGTGGGTTTTTGAGCTTCGTGGAAGCGACGAATGTTACCAATCGCTGTATTCATTGCCGCTTTTATGTTATCGCCAAGGCGAGCTTGGGCTTCATCAACGGCTTCTTGTGAAACACGAACAGAGCTAATCTCTGTTTTATCAAAACGTTGGCTCAGAGCGATAAGCGCAGCATCGCCCCCAGTGCGCACTTGATCAATAATTTGGCTGACAGCGGCGCTAATGTTGCCAGAGGCGGCAATAGCAGGGCGCATCAGTAATATTTCTTGCTGTTCTTCAAGGCAGTCTGACCAGCGAATTGGTTGATTGAATCCCAGTTCCATGGCGATTTACTCCATCATTTTTTCAATTGGTAAAACAAGGATTGAACTTGCGCCCAAGGATTTCAGTTTTTCCATGGTTTCCCAGAATAGGGTTTCTGAACTGACCATGTGCATTGCAACGCGGCTTTGGTCGCCAGCTAATGGCAGAATTGTTGGTCGCTCAGCACCCGGTAACAGTGCGATGATTTCTTCGAGTTTTTCACCCGGAGCATGCAACATAATGTATTTTGATTCGCGGGCTTGGATAACGCCTTGAATACGCGTCATCATGCGGTCAATTAACTGTTGCTTATCGGCTGACATTTCGCCATCACGCTGGATTAAACAGGCTTTTGAGCGGTAGATGACTTCCACTTCTTTTAAGCCGTTTGCTTCAAGGGTTGCGCCTGTAGAAACGAGGTCACAAATGGCATCGGCTAAACCAGCGCGTGGCGCGACTTCTACAGAACCGTTCAGTAAGCAAGATTTAAATGTCACGCCTTTTTCATCAAAATAGCGTTTTAGTAGGTACGGGTAAGAGGTGGCGACACGGGAACCATTCAAGCATTCTGCCCCGGTATAATTGAAGTCTAATGGCGCAGCTAGAGAGAGGCGGCAGCCACCAAAATCAAGGCGACGTAAGGTGGTAAATTGCGGTTTTTCGCCACGCGCTTGGCGGCTTAATACTTCTTCTTCTAATACGTTTTCACCGATGATACCGAGGTCAACAACACCATCCATGACCAGCCCTGGAATATCGTCATCGCGCACACGAAGTAAATCAATAGGCATATTTTCTGCATAAGCAATCAATCGCTGCTGTTGTAAATTGATTTTAATGCCGCAGCGAGCAAGGAGCTCTCTTGATTCTTCGCTTAAACGTCCTGACTTTTGTATTGCGATACGTAAACGTGATTTGTCCAACATAATTCTACTCCACATCCCAAAAATATCTTTTTGATTAATAATAAAAAAACCCTCGGAAGATTATCTTCCGAGGGTTCTCTCAATTTGCATTTCAGCCACCGGAAGAGTCGTTGATCGTCTTCCAGCACACATCGCCCGAAAGACTAATCAGGATGATGGTGGTGATGATGGTTGCGTGAAATACAGGTCATAATAGCTTCCGTTTAGTTATTTGGATAATTGCTTAAACATTCAATACTAATCAAGCTATCCGATTTCATACTATGAATGCAACCCTTTTTTTCAAAATAACGCATAATAATTAGTTAGTGGTTTTTTATAGTGATTAATCTCTTGGAAAATAGCTTCGGAAGTTAAATGATTTTCAGCTAATCTATGGGCAATGATGTAATCACTTTCTCAGTAGCGGGACAGTAACATGAAAAAAATCACCATTATTGGTTTAGGTTGGTTAGGTGTACCTCTAGCAAATCGCTTGATGGCTCACGGAATGAATGTGGCAGGAACAAAAACGAGTATCGATGGTGTTGAAGCGGCTCGTGGGGTAGGTATTGATTGTTATCAATTGCAGTTAACCCCAGAATTACGCTGTGATGTCGATGATTTGGACCAGTTAATGGAAGGAACCGAGGTATTGGTGATTTTACTGCCGCCATCGAAAGTTAGCCTTTCAGGGTATATTGTGGCCATTGAGCAATTAGTGGACAGCGCAATAAGCTATCGGGTTCCTCGAGTTATTTTTACGTCATCCACATCTGTCTATGGTGAGGTTGAGGGGGTTATTACGGAAGATGCGCCTTTATTGGGTGAAACAGCCTCCGCTAAAGCGTTAATTGCTGTTGAACAGTGGCTTCATGGGTTACCGAATATTCGTGTAGATGTACTGCGACTAGCGGGTCTGGTCGGGGAGAATCGGCATGCAGGGAGATTCCTTGCAGGAAAAGAGCAAGTCAAGGGCGCTAATCAGCCAGTTAATATGGTGCATCAAGACGATGTTATTGCAGCGATTTTGTTATTAATTCAGCGATCAGAAGGTGGGCATGTTTATAATTTATGTGCGCCCGAGCACCCAACTCGCCAGCAGTTTTATACTGAAGCCGCTGAGTCTCTGAATTTAACGCCGCCAAAGTTTGTGTTAGAAGAGGATGAAATGGCAGGTAAAACAATTGATGGACAACGAATTTGTCATGAGCTGGGTTATGAGTATCAATTCACGCATCCATTATATATGCCGATGAGCTAAGGCTAAGCCGTGGCGCTTATTTTGGCACCACGGTAAACGGTTATTTGATAGGTAACATGACAATTTCTTGGAAGGCTGGACGTTGGGTCAGTGTTTGATACCAACGTTCTAAATGAGGAAATGCAGGGCGTTCAGTAACAATCTCATGCCATGGGTAGAACAGTGGCGCAATAGCGATATCTGCAATTCCAAATTTATCCCCACTAAAATAGGCTTGAGTGCTAAGTGCCTCATCAGCAATTGCCAAAAGCTTTTCGATATTTTGATAAATGATTTTGGCTTGAACTGGGTCTCTGTCGGCCTCAGGGACACGAACAATTTTGTTCATCATTTGTTTGATATGATCAAACAGATTGGCGCCGCTCCAGTCCATCCATTTATCGGCAGCAGCTTTTTCTTGTAGATCAGCGGCTAACAATAGGTGAGAGTGATCATATTTTTCCGTAAGGTAACGTAAAATTGCATTGGATTCCCACAGGGTAAACCTTTCATCCTGTAAAGTTGGAATTGTGCTGTTTGGATTCATTTTTTTATATTCAGGTGTATCGACACCACCGAATGGTCCACCAACATCTTTTTGATTATAAGGAATATTCAGCTCTTTCAGGCACCACAGTACTTTTTTGACGTTTGAAGAGTTAGTACGTCCCCAGACAGTTAACATTGGAATCTCCCATATTATGTTTTTGACCGAATATTTAGATTTGACCTAACTAAGATAGATGAAATTGATGAATTGAGGAACTTTATTATTTACTCATTGCTGGTGGTCATTGTTGTCTATTTTGTTTAGGGTATAGAGAGTGTTTTAGTGAAGTAATATTTTGCAGTATCTCGATGAATTTGACTGCATTTTTGGTTTCTAGTGAACGCCTAATGATGGTTTTGATTGTGATGAATGATTTGAGTTGGAATAGTAAAGGAGTAACCAATGAATAAAAACACGTTGTCCTCGACCGTACGAGGGACTGGTATTGGATTAAGTCTATTCGTTGTGATGAGCGCGAGTGTTTATGCGGCTCAGACACCAGTTGCTCCACAAGTTGACGCAAAAGCGTTTGTATTGATGGATTATAACAGCGGCAAAATTTTAGCTTCCAGTAACCCTGATGAACGTTTAGACCCTGCGAGCTTGACCAAAATTATGACGAGCTATGTCGTTGGGCAGGCCGTGAAGGCGGGGAAAATTACACCGCAGGATATGGTGACCGTTAGTGAGGCTGCATGGGCGACGGGGAATCCGATTTTAAAAGGGTCATCCTTGATGTTTTTGAAGCCGAAGGATCGTGTTTCGGTATTAGATTTAAACAAAGGTGTGGTTATCCAATCTGGGAATGATGCCAGTATTGCCCTTGCTGAGCATGTTGCAGGAAGCCAAGAATCTTTTGTTGACTTGATGAATGGCTACGTTCAAAAAATTGGCTTAACAAATACGCATTTTAAAACAGTACACGGCTTAGATTCTGATGGGCAGTACAGTACTGCTAGAGATATGGCAGTATTAGCGCAAGCGCTGATCCGTGATGTACCTGATGAGTATGTACTACACAAAGAAAAAGAATTTACCTTCAATAATATCCGTCAGCCTAACCGCAACCGTTTATTGTGGAGCCAGAATCTCAAAGTCGATGGCGTGAAAACAGGGCATACTAGTGGGGCTGGTCATAATTTAGTGGCATCAGCAACGGATGGTCCTATGCGTCTAATTTCCGTGGTATTAGGGGCACCGAGTGACCGTGTTCGTTTTGCTGAAAGTGAAAAGCTACTCACTTGGGGTTTTCGATTTTTTGAAACGGTGACGCCAATTAAAGGTGATGCCGTACTACAAAAACAGCGTGTATGGTTTGGTGATATTTCAGAAGTGCCTTTAGGCGTGGAAAACGATGTAGCAGTGACGATTCCAAAAGGTCAGCTACAGAATTTAAAAGTGGATATCAAGCTGGATAATGATTCCCTAGAGGCGCCATTAGCGTTAAACCAGAAAGTCGGCACAATTAACTTTATTTTAAATGATGAAGTTATCGAGCAACACCCATTAGTCGCTAAGCAAGCGGTTGAAGAAGCGGGTTTCTTTGGGCGAATTTGGGATTATGTCATGAAGACGATTACGGGTTGGTGGAATGCAATTTTTGGATAAGAAGTAACTCGTTATTTAGCAAATCAATTAAGGCCTCATGAATGAGGCCTTTTTGTTTTAATATTAATTAAATTTACAGATTAACTTCAATTGAAATAGATTCTATTTAATTTAATAATTATTAAATCGTTTGAAAATTAATAAGTTAAATTATTATTGGTTTTATTTTTCATTCGATATACTTATTTTTAAATCATTTTATCTAATCTATTTTAACGGAGAACGTATCAATGGGCATTTCCATGGACGAAAGAATGCAACAACTGTTTCAACAAAAAAATACCAAAGGAATCGGTGAGAACAGTGTTAATGGTGGTCAAGCGGATAACTGTGGTGAAAATACAGGAGTTATAAAGTCAGGTAATGCAACGGATTCTGGTAAGGGGGGCGGTTCAGTCAATGGCGGTCACACGGTTAACCACCATACAAATAGCCATATTATTAAAGGGGGGGATGGTAACAATGAAGGGCTGAACAATGGGGGAGTTGAAGGCGGTCATAGTACAAACTTTGGTTTAAACAATAATGAGTTAAATGGTGGTTCTGCACTGAACAGATTAGGCTCGACTAACAGTGAAAACTCTTTCATTAAAGGGGGTAATGCGATTAGGGAATTACAAAGTGGTATTGAAAAATATCAAGGTATGCAAAAGCAATTAGCGGATGCGAATAAGGAAATTATCCGTAAAAATAATGAATTACTGCAATTGCAGAAAGACATTGAATCCCAAAAACAAGAATTACAACAACAACAGCAAGAATTAGCGGATCAGAAACGTCAATCTCAGGAAGATCAAAATAAATTAAAGGAAGCGAATCAACGCCTAATTAATCATGAACAAGAAAAAGCGCAGCTGAATAATGAGCTCTCAAAAGCCAAACAGAATGTTGAACAATTGCATTCAGATATGCAGATTCAACGTGGTGAAATTGACCGTTTGAAAGCACTTGTTGATCAAGGGAAAAAAGAAATTCAAAGTCTCGAAGCTAAATTGGAGCAAGCAAATGGAGACAAAAATAAATTAGAAGAACGCTTAAAAACACAGCAAGATAGAAATAAAAAACAAGAAGAAAAAATTACCGAACTTCAATGCAAAATTGATGAAAAAAATAAAAAACTCACTGAGTTGAATGAAAAGCTGTTGCGGGTTAATGAAAACAATGAAGGTTTAAATGCCCGAATTACACGTTTGAATAATGATCTTGTTTACCTGACAGGTATCTTAGATGAGAAAGTGCGAAAAGAGTCTGAATGCAGCTCTAAAGTATCTAATTTAAAAGATAAAATTGACTTATTAGAGGTAGAGAAAAAACAATTAGCAGACCGTTTACAACATGGTCGCCAATCTTATTCTGAATTGGAAGAAACATATCGTCTTTATCAGTTATCGGTCAAAACGGATATGGAGACTTTCAAGCAATTAAAACCAATGTTATCTGAAATTGGTGCTTTAGCTACACAAGGTGAGGAAATGCTAAATGATCCTACTAAAAGCTCTTCTAGAGTAGAGTTTTCGTTGAAATCTGTAGAGAAGACGACGACACCATCGCCTGCTATTTCCGCTGGAACGGCACTTAACTCAGGCACCAATTCTGGCTCAGTTCGTGGTGGAGATAGTATTAGCAATTCTGTTGTGGTCGGTGGTTTAGCCATTGAGGATGAGTTAATTGGGAACAAATTAGCTGAAAGTATGAGTGATTTGGCGCAAACCTTAGAAACGATAGCTCAAAATACGAATGATTCAGTCAATGGAGCAGTCGGGCTGTTGGGCATACTGGTAGAAACAAAAACACCCTATCAAGTTTGGTAGTCACGTCTTTATAAATAACAAAGGGCCTGCAATTGCAGGTCCTTTTTGTATGTATGGTGAAGGATTATTCACAGTGAGCTAGCTTTATAGCCAGACCGCCTTGTGATGTTTCACGATACTTAGCATTGATATCTTTGCCTGTTTCATACATGGTTTCGATCACTTTATCGAGACATACGCTTGGCGCACTCACACGGCGTAATGCCATACGTGCGGCATTAACAGCCTTAACAGAGGCAATGGCGTTACGTTCAATACACGGTACTTGCACTTGCCCACCGACTGGGTCACAGGTTAAGCCTAAGTTATGTTCCATGGCGATTTCAGCGGCAACACACACTTGCTCTGGGCTGCCCCCCATTAGCTCCGCTAATCCTGCCGCCGCCATAGAGCAAGCAACACCCACTTCACCTTGGCAACCGACTTCAGCGCCAGAGATGGAGGCATTCATTTTATATAATGTACCAATGACGCCGGACACTAAGAAATAGCGGGTATACGAGTTTTCATTAACTGGGCGAATAAACTTATCGTAGTAGGCTAAAACGGCAGGAATGATCCCACAAGCACCGTTTGTCGGCGCAGTAACAACTCGACCACCTGCCGCGTTCTCTTCATTGACGGCAAGCGCGTACATGTTGATCCAGTCAATGACTGCCATTGGGTCGATATTGTTGTTATCTGAAGTGACTAGCTGGCGACGTAGTGCGGCAGCACGGCGAGGAACACGTAATGGACCGGGTAATAAACCTTCGGTACTCACACCACGTTCAATACCCGACTTCATGACATCCCACACTGCAGCGAGGTATTCAGAAATCTCTTCTTTACTGTGCAGGGCTAACTCATTTTGCATGACTAAAGCCGATAACGATAAGCCAGTCTCTTTGCAATGTTTCTGTAAATCAGCTGCATATTTATAAGGATAGGGAACTTGGACTGCATTTTCAGTTTCTTGACCGAAATGCTCTTCATCGACGATAAATCCACCGCCAATAGAATAATAATTTTTGGTATACAGAACGTGATCACCATCAAACGCAGTAATGGTCATTCCGTTTTCATGTAATGGTAGGTTGGTTGAATGGAAATTCATCCCACCTTCAGTTGGGAAATCAACTTCATGTTGACCATTTGCCAGCAACAGTTTGCCTGTTTGCTCAACATTGCGCATAAATGCTGGGATAGCATCAATATCAATCGTATCGGGCAGATTACCCGCTAAACCCATAATAATCGCCATATCAGTGGCGTGGCCTTTACCTGTCAACGATAAAGAACCATAAACATCGACGGAAATACGTGTGGTTTTAGTGAGAAGATTTTGCTGGATGAGGTCATCGACAAACTGCTTACCGGCTTTCATAGGGCCGACAGTGTGTGAGCTGGATGGTCCGATACCGATTTTAAAAATGTCGAATACGCTAATCATATTCTGTCTTCCTATATTGAAGGATCCCCATCAAACTGCCAATTACAGGGTATTTGTTGTCAGTAAGATGATTATAGAAGATCCCTCAATTAACCAGATTGATATAGGTTAATTGAGGGCTTAGATTTACTTAATTATTTGCTAATTTTTTTAATTAGAAGAATAACTTGTAAGTTGCAGCGGAGATTGCGACTAGACCCATGATAACCACGAAAATGTTGCTGAGTTTACCGGAATATTTACGCATTGCTGGGACTTTACTGATTGCATACATTGGCATCAAGAACAGCAGGATTGCGATGACTGGACCACCTAAACTTTCAATAATATCCAGTACACCTGGGTTCAGCGTTGCGACTAACCACGTTGTTACCAGCATGAACAGCGCAGTACCACGGTTTAATTTCTTGATATCAACAGTTTTACCTTTTGCACGATATGCACGCTCAACTAAACCATTGAAACCTTCACGAGCACCTAGGTAGTGACCTAAGAATGATTTGATGATAGCGATAAAGGCGATGATAGCGGCAGCATACTTGATGAACGGCTGATCAAAGTAACCAGACAGATAGTCAAGGATACTGATGTTTTGCGCTTTAGCAGCAGCAAGATCTGCTGATGATAGCGTGAATACACAGCTGATGACGAAGAACATCACAGTCAGAACCATCAGGATGTGGGCAGAAGCCAAAATGCGTGAACATTTCTTTTCTGCGGCTTCATCATATTCTTCACGTTTTGCCACTGAGAATGCAGAGATGATTGGTGAGTGGTTAAACGCGAACACCATCACTGGAATTGTTAGCCAAATAGTGATCCAAATGCTTTGTCCGCCGGATGCTTTAGCCGCTTCAGCCACGCTATCTAACGATAAAGTACTCAGAGCATCGGAGCTCCAGTGTGGAACCATGTACAGTGAGAATGCAACCAGTACAGCGATGAATGGGAATACCAGCATACTCATGACTTTAACGATGTATTTTTCACCGAATGCCACGATTGCCATGACGCCACCGACTAAAATCAGTGCCAGCAACCAACGTGGTGGAGCGCCAACACCTAAAAGTTCAGTCAGGAATTTGTTGACGTTGTTAGTGATAGAAACACCATAAACTAACAGAATAGGATAAATTGCAAAGAAATAGAGCAGGGTAATCCAGTTACCTGCTGTACGACCAAAATGTTCTTCTACAACTTCAGTAATATCACCGTCTTTTTTCGAGCCAGACAGGACGAAACGAGTTAAACCACGGTGAGCGAAAAATGTCATTGGGAAAGCAAGTACCAACATCAGTAAGACGGGTAGCAGACCACTCATACCTGCGTTGATAGGTAAAAATAAAACGCCAGCACCAATTGCAGTACCGTAAAGACCAAGCATCCATACGGTGTCTGTTTTGCGCCAAGCGGTAGCATTCCCTGTTTGCGAGGCTGTTTTGTTGATGGAACCAACTTTTGTTGTATCCATAATAGTCTCCGAAAATAAAAGTAAAAATAAAAATTGGGTGCCTATATCACTAGGCTCTTAATCTTTTTGTACGATTAATCGACTGTTCCATAAATGTTCATCCAATAAACAATCGGTTAATACACTGTCTAGCCATGAATAATGGTTTAATACGTAACAATCTGATTGGAAATAAAACTCAGATGAATATGAAATTCATTTTCAATCAGTTTTGTAATTTTATAAGTAATTTTTAAAGGTGGATTTTGAGTGTGTGAATCTACATTTTAGCAGAACAAAATGCCGTGATCATTATCTCAAAAGAGAAATATCCCCCATGTTTATCAGGTCACAGTGAATTTTGTAAAATTGTTAATGAAATTTAACTTAGTGCTAGTTTTCATGGATTTTCGGCAATGTTCATAAAATGATTATTCGACAAATTTATTTATATAAAAATACAAAACATTAAAACCGTTATCATGTTAATAAAAAATTTAACGTCAATCAGATGATCAATGACTTGAAAATACGGATGAAAAAACCGCTTTATTCTTTAGAGAAATACCTAGCTGGGGTTTATTTTAACATATTGATATAAAAGGAATTTATTCCTTTACGTTAATTAATTAATAACGTGATTAATTTTTTTGGTTAATTAATGTTCTTGCGAAATATGTTAATTATTTTAGGGGATTTAAGATGGGAAATAGAATACTTATTTTTTGTCGCAAAAAATAATAAGAAATAGTTACAAAATATTTGTTAATTAATTGTTTTAATATTTATTTGATAAATTCAAATAAAGTTATTATCGCTAAAAATAAATGAAAACAAACTTTGATTTAGCTCAATATTTAATGATGGAGAAAATGAAGGGGAAAGTACTGACACTGATAATAGGTCAGTACTTTAAATCACCAATTAAGGTTGCATCCATCCTTTACGAATGAGAGAACCAAATACGAGGTGGTAAAGACGAGTGAGTGGTTGCTGAATAACACTGCCGCCTCCAGCCCAAATCAGCTGAGATAAACCGCAAGAAATAGCACCTAAGATAAATGCACCGATCATGTCTAACGGCCAGTGAACACCAAGATAAATTCGAGACCATGCAATAACGATGGCAGGAACCATAAACACGAAGCCAACCCATGTTCTTAGCCAAAATAAGAAAGCAAAAACAAACGTGAAGACAATAGTTCCATGGTTACTTGGAAAAGACGGAGTTGCGTCGTGATCTAAGAAATTAGAGCCAATGCCCATCACGAAAGGACGCTCATGTGGTGCAAAATAACCAATCAACCAAGAAATTACTAAGCCAATGACAATGGCGTAAGCCGTTTTACAGGCAAAGGCACGTTGGCGAGTCATACTTGACTGCGCGCCCCAAAACCAACACGCAACAGTAAATAGCGGGAAAATAAGGATCAAGCGTTTGGCGATCACCGTGGCTAACGCAATAGTACCACTGGCGGACTCAGGCGTTGCGTTGATCAGATTAAAAAGATCCAGATTTAATTGTTCCAGCACGATCAAAGTACCTCGGACATGTGTTCTCAAGAAGATAGGACATAGCAATGGAATGGGGATAACTCTAGATTGCCCTAGACCTTGCTACTCAAGGTGACAAATTTACTTTTTGTTAAACATTAACTCAATCAATATTTGCTCAATAACAGTGATTTATCAGGGGAAATGTAAAAGCGCTGGGCACAAAAAACCCGATAGCATGAAAGAATCAAATGGCTATCGGGCTCCTCAATATGGGGACATCAAAGAAAAGCAGTGGCACTCATTAAGACTACGAGAAAAGAGGAAAGTTCTCACTATGATCGGAAAATGTGCAATTTTTGATGAAAATATTTTTTCATAGCACAAAAAGAAAAAGTAAAGCCCCAAAAGAGGAATCTCATTTGAGGCTTTATAAAAGAAAGAGCGTTGTAATATTGATTATTTGTACAGGCTCAGATTTTCTTTAGCATATGCTTCGAAATCAGTGCAGCCACCGATGTGTTTCTCATCGATGAAAATTTGAGGCACGGTTTCAACAGTTTTACCCACAGTTTTAGATAAGTCTTCTTTAGAGATACCTTCTGCTTGGATATCAACATAGCGATAGTCGAAGTCGTCACGTTCATTTTTCAGTTTTTCTGCAAGTTCTTTAGCGCGAACACAGTATGGGCAGCCAGGGCGACCAAAAATAACAGTGTACATAATATCTCCTTAAATTTAGAACTCAGATTCTAATGACTAATCAGATACGAAATAATAATGCTCAATACTATGCCAACATCAGCTTAGAAATAAAAGTTGAATTTTCCTTTCATAGCTATAGGCAGCATATATAATTCGCTAATCGTTGTAACAATACTGTCAGTGCAAGGCAATAAAATGAAGGAAAACATCATGGAACAACAGCAAAAACCCACGAAAGAAACGAAGGGAACGATGCGCTCATTAGCGGATATGCCAAAGCCTGTGCTTTTCCTAGAAGGTATTGGAATCATATTATTAGTCACTGTATTACTTGCCACAAATAACTATATTACTCTCCCAGATTGGCTGGCGAGTTCAGGTGCGATCATCTCAATGATACTGGTTGGGATGGGGTGCCTGATCCCTGCGATGATCAACATTATTTGGCGCGCAGTGCATGGACTTACTTTTTTAGGCATTGATAATAAATCGGGCAGCGCAAGCCGTGATCGTCGGCAGTCTAAAAATGATCCAATAGATGATGATAAACCAGACGAAAAGTAGAACTGAGCATGGTTTTACTGGTGTTTAGACTGATGATGTGTGAAAATTATCCGCTTTCTATTTGTTAGAATGAATAGTGTTATTTTTGTTGTGCCGTTATTTTGAGTTGAAGAAGGTTATTGATCATGGACTCCATTTGTTACCCAGATATCTCACAATTACGTGAGTGGCTCGACCAACTCAAAACCTCTTATTTCGAGTGTGATTCTTGTGCTGCGCTGCATCTTCCGCATATGCAAAACATTGATGGAATATTTGATGCGAAACTAGACATTATTAATAATGTCCTCGTGTTATCAGCACTGGCGGAACTTAAGCCAACAGCGATTATTACATTGGTCGCGAATATTAGCCAAATTAATGCCAGCTCGTTAACTGCGAAGGTTTTTCTCGAAATTAATAATGAAAACCTGCCTAAATTAGTCGTCAGCCAATCATTTTCGTTAGGTGCGGGTATGACATACCGCCAATTTAGTCATTTTATTCAAGAAGCGGAAGAGCAAATTTCCAGTATTGTCTTTGAAATCTTCAGTAATAATCTGCTGTATGCTAACCACGATGAGTTTGAAGAAGCCGAAGTGGAAGATGATGAGGTAGAATCTGATTCCGACGATAAACCGTCTGTAATTATTCACTAAATATCCTATGCACTGTGAAAAATATTTGGCAGGAGAATGCCTCTCCTGTCAATGGCTCGAATTATCGCCAGAACAGCAAATTTCCCGCAAACAAAACCATTTGCAATCGTTATTGCCTTCTCTTGATTCGTCCTTATTTTTAACTCCTATAACGGGACCGGCTGAAGCATTTCGCAATAAAGCCAAAATGGTCGTGAGCGGCAGCGTTGAAAAGCCCATTTTGGGGATTGTTAATCGTGATGGTGTTGCTGTCAGTTTGACGGAGTGCCCGTTATATCCGGCCGAGTTTTCTCAAGTTTTTGCGCAGCTTATTCCTTTTATTGCTAGAGCCGGTCTAACGCCTTATAACATTGAGCGTAAGCGCGGTGAGTTAAAATATATTTTGCTGACTCAAAGCTGGCATACCAAGCAATTCATGCTGCGCTTTGTTTTACGCTCCGATAAAAAAATTGCACAGTTACAGAACGCATTGCCTTGGTTACAAGAAAAATTGCCACAATTGGCAGTGATCACCGCCAATATTCAACCTATTCATATGGCTATTTTAGAGGGTGAACAGGAAATTATGTTCACGCAGCAGCATGTGCTGCGGGATGAATTTAACCAAGTTCCTCTATTTATTCGACCACAAAGTTTTTTCCAAACGAATCCGATTGTGGCATCTCAGCTATATCAAACTGCTCGCGAGTGGGTGAAAGCACTGAATATCACTAGCTTATGGGATCTGTTTTGTGGTGTAGGTGGATTTGGTTTGCATTGCGCGGATAAGACAACAAAATTAACGGGCATTGAAATCAGTGCACCAGCGATTGAGTGTGCTCGCCAATCTGCTCAAGAGCTAGGTTTACAGCATGTTGAGTTTCAAGCATTAGATTCCACTAATTTTGCCACTAGCCGTGACGATATTCCTGACTTAGTTCTTGTGAACCCTCCACGTCGTGGTATTGGTAAGAATTTATGCACTTATTTATCGGATATGCATCCTGAGTATATTCTCTATTCCAGCTGCAATGCTCAAACCATGGCACAAGATTTTGCGTTATTATCGGGCTATCAAGTATGTAAAGTACAATTGTTTGATATGTTCCCACATACTGCACACTATGAAGTACTGAGCTTATTGAAGCGCAAGTGATTATTCTCACAGATAGGGGGACTCCCCTATCTATATATCGAAAGTATTAGCTAAATTTAAAAGTATTTTTTAAGACATTTTTTAGGCTAAGCTTTAGTTTCTGAGAGTAAATATCACCATTATTGTTAATATAAACACTACCTTTTTTATTTTTTATCAATGGCAATTTTTCTGCTATAGAGTCAACCATTTTTTTTATATCCGATTCATTAGACGAAATATTCCATTTTTTATAGTGACCATAAATTGTCGCTTTAGTTATATTGGTGATTGGGTCATGGCTTTTTAACTTTAACTTGTACTCATTATTTAAATCTATTTTTACATTGTCCCTTATTAGTTCACTCTTTATGTGATTTTGAATGTCGATATCTTTAAACTCTGGTAATTTCAATGTGTTTTTATAATCTATTTTTCTTTCTATTGATGAGACATCTAATAAACCTTGTTTTGCCGTGGTTTGTAAGACTTTCCCCTTAATATTATAATCATCGATAATTGAAAATAGATGATTATAAAAAACATGTTTGTCTTTAGTTTCTAGTAAACCATAAGTTGGCTGAAAAAATTTATATATTTTTTCATTGCCATTTATTTTAGCAGATATGGCCATTGCATGTGTTTTTGTTGCGACGGAACTATAATAATAGCCCTTGTTGAGCAATGATTCCTCAATATCTTGTTTTATTTCACTGTGTGTTTTTAATGCGTGCTTATCATGTGTGTTTATTTTATGTCCTAAAGTATAGGTGTTGTCATTGATTAACCCAGCACGAATTTTTCTATCAGAAATAATTGCATTGATTTTAGCACTTTCATGATGGAAGTAAGCCTTTAAAATGTACATTGCATTATTTTTAGTTAGTGGTATTTCATTTCTAAGCTTTACTTTTATTTGATCTATTTTTTTAATTGGAATATTGATGCTTTCTAATGAGCTATCTTTACTGTTCATTAAATCTTTCATGAAAAAATCGAAGTGTTTATTGTTTTCTTTTTCTTTAAGGAAAGTAAATTTATTATTTAATATCTCTTCGAAATTTATTGATTTCAATAATTTTTTTAGATAGTTAATGTTGCTTTCTTTATTAAGATTATCACTTATCTCCAGACGGTTAACTTGCTTGGATAAATTATTTAACTCTAAAGCATATTCATAGTCTATTTGATTATTAATCCCAATAGAGAATAAAGTCTCTAAAATAGTTAGATCGAATTTTTTCTTTGAATTTAAAATGTATTTTTCTAACGTATTTTTAGGGAGTTCATTGCTCGATATTGAATTGAATGAATCACTTATGGCTCTTATGTAATGAGTGCCAAGATTATTATTTTCATACATTAAAAAACTGTTACTAATACCTTGGCAAATGCCGATTTCTGCGAGGGATACATTAGATGTTTTAACCAGCCTATTTTCAAATCGATTGGGAATAGTATTTACAATGTAACTTAATATCGTATCTTGCTCTAATGGAATGGAGTACTTAGTTGGTGTAGGCATCAGTAAAATCTCATTTAATTAGTATTACGTAAAAAATCGATACTACTGATACAAAAAGACATCTGCTTTCAAAAATCAATTAGGTTTTAGTTAACTAGCTAAACATATATCGTAGATATAAAAAAGCTCGGCGATTAGCCAAGCTTTTAATAATAATGGACAAGCTTTTAATAACAATGGGTAATAATAAGGCTAGTTACGCTGCTCAAATGCCAGTGCTTTGCGCTCAATCAGACGCATAATTAACGTCAGAATAGCATTCACGACGAGGTAAATAATTCCCGCAGCGACAAATGCCATCACATCCCATGTCTGACCAAATACTTGGCTACTGTAGCCCATAATATCTAGCATCGTAATGGTACTGGCGAGAGAAGTACTTTTGAAAATCAATACCACTTCGTTGGAATAGGATGAGAGTGAACGTTTAAATGCATATGGGAGAATAATTCGCATGGTTTGCAGTTTATTCATCCCTAATGCTTGGCAAGACTGCCATTGACCCGACGGAATCGCTTTTACCGCACCGTGGAATAGCAATGTGGAATACGCAGCACTATTCAATGCCAGCGCAACCATTGCACATATCCATGGGGTCGAAATAAACTCCCACAACATAGGATAATCTTGCAGGGATTTAAACTGGCTTGGACCATTATAAATCAAGAAGAATTGGACTAATAACGGCGTTCCGGTGAATAAGGTGATATAGACCTTAACCGCTTGTGAAACGACGGGCGTTTTGAGGGATAAGATTAGCGTAAAGAAGATAGCTAAAATGAAAGCAACGAACAACGCACTGAAGGTCAGTGACAAGCTGGTTGGTAATCCCGGTAAAATTTGCAGAATTAAATCAATCATTTCGCATCACTCCGTTCAAAACGGGTGGTGCGCAGTTCAATGCGTTTGAGTACCAACTGGCTTAATAGCGTGATAGCGAGGTAAATCAGTCCCACAATGGCGTACCAAGTAAATGGCTCATGGGTGCGGTTTACAATAGTTTTAGTCTGTAGCATTAAGTCATTAACGCTAATTAAGGAGACTAACGCGGTATCTTTGAGTAACACCAACCATTGATTGCCTAAGCCTGGTAAGGCATGGCGCCACATCTGCGGCATGATATAGCGAAAGAAAATGGTTCTTTTGCTTAATCCAAGTGCCAATCCGGCTTCCCATTGACCATAAGGTACAGCTTTTAATGCACCTCGTAGGGTTTGTGAGGCGTAAGAGGCGTATAACAGCGCAAGGGCAATGACACCACAGAAAAATGGAGTGTAATCAAACTCGCCGCTATCAGCAAAGAAAATGCTCGGATCAATTTGGAAAGTACCTTGCCAGAAACCCAAGTTAATGGCGATACCATCCCCTAACAAATTGATTAGCTGGAGCGTTCCAAAATAGACAAACAGCACCACCAGCAATTCGGGCAAACCACGTATCAGTGTGACCCAGCATGTCCCTAAAAAGGCGAGTGGTTTGAATCGAACGGATTCCCACGCAGTAAATAGCATCGCGAGAACTAATCCAAGAATCAGGGCTGAAACGGCAAGGCCGACGGTAATACCGGCGGCACTTGCTAAAAAGAGAAAGTCATTCATTAATTATATCGACTACTGTTGAAACCATTTTTTATGGATAGCATCGTATGTGCCATCTGCTTTAACTTCAGATAAGGCTTTGTTCATCTTATCTAACAATTCTTTGTTACCTTTACGAACGGCGATACCTAAGCCGATGCCGAAGTATTGTGGGTCTGTCACTTTATCGCCGACTGGCGCTAAGTTTTCATTGCCTTTCGCTTTTAACCACTCATCAGCAACTGCGGTGTCACCGAACACAGCGTTAATACGACCATTTTGCAGATCTAAAATCGCAGATTGGTAGTTATCATAGGGAACAACAGTCATGTCTTTATGTTGTTCCATAATATATTTTTGGTGTGTGGTCCCGTTTTGTACCCCAATTTTTTTGCCTTTTAGCTGGTCAACTGCCGTAATTTTATCTTTTACCGCGATAAACTCGGCTGAGTTAGGGTAGTAAGTTTCAGTAAAATCCACTTGTTGTTGACGTTCAGGGGTAATATCGATGCCCGCCATTAACGCTTCAAAACGACGGAATTTCAGGCTTGGGATTAAGCTATCAAAAGATTGGTGTGTGAATGTGCATGTTGCATTCATTTTTGCACACATTGCATTTGCCAGATCCACATCAAAACCAACGATTTGGTTGTTTTTATCAAACATTTCAAACGGGGCATAAGTGGCTTCGGTTGCAAAACGGATCGTCTCTTTTTCCGCCGCAGTCGCAGATAGGGTTACAGCGCCTAATAATGTAGCTAATAATAATTTTTTCATTGCTTAATCCTATATCTATTAGTGGGACAGATAATTTGCAAATGCTGCAGTTTGAGGAGAAGTAAAGTGGCTAGCATCTCCTTGCTCTACAATATGACCGTTTTCCATATAGACCACACGGCTCGCAGTTTTACGGGCAATTTCAACTTCATGGGTCACGATAACTTGTGTGATCCCTGTTGCTGAAAGTTCACGAATAATGTCTACCACTTGGGCGGTGATTTCTGGGTCAAGCGCGGCGGTTGGCTCATCAAATAATAGAACTTGAGGTTCCATCATTAGGGCGCGAGCAATCGCGACACGTTGTTGTTGACCGCCCGATAAATGCAGTGGGTAGCGATTGGCAAATTGAGATAAACGTAAACGCTCTAACAGTTTAGCCGCCTTATCTTGAGCTTGTTGCTTGGTCAATTTCAAGACACGGCACGGCGCTTCGATCAGGTTATCCATGACACTTAAGTGAGGCCATAAATTATATTGCTGGAAAACCATTCCCACATTTTGGCGCAGATCACGAATCGCTTTCGCATCAGGTGCAGTGGAAAAATCAAAGTGATGGTTGGCAATATTTAGCTGACCTGAACGCGGCATCTCTAAAAGATTCAGTACACGCAGTAAAGAACTCTTGCCTGCACCACTGGGCCCAAGTAATACCATTGTCTCACCAGCAGTACACTCTAAGTTAATATCAAAGAGTGCCTGATGGTTGCCGTAGAAACAGTTTATGTTTTTTAATTGAATGCTCATGCTTACCAATAATATCTAAATTAACTATCAGCGATATTAATCCTGTGAGCATATTTATGCAATGTTTTATGCATAAAAATTTGGTTTTTACGCTAAATTTATTCTGGCTTATTGGAGCGATGTTCCGCTATCTGCTCTGTCACAAGCTGTTTGTCCCGTTGAACCGCTAATTCACTAATACGCTTAGCCATGCCTTTAAAGATGAACAAATGCGCTGGCATCATTGCAAACCAATAGAGTAACCCACAGAAGCCCGCAGGGTGCCACCATGCACGAACATCAATTGAGCGTAGGTTTCCACTATCATGAATGGTGAAAGTTAACCGGCCTAAACCTGGCGCTTTCATACCAAAAAGCAAGCTTAGTTGCTTGTTTGGCTCCATATTAATGACTCGCCAGCCATCAACTTCATCACCAACTTGTAAGGTTTCACGATCAGGTCTGCCATATTTAACTTTATTCAGCATCATATCATCCATCATGGCGCGGGTTTTCCAAAGGATGTTGGCGTAAAAATAGCCTTCCTTTCCGCCAATTTGTTGGACGGTATGCCAAAGTGACTCAGTGGATGCGGTTGTGCTGAAGGTGAAGCCGGCTTGTTTAGGGTAGTAACCGTAACCTGGTCGCCAGCGTTTTCTCACTTCAGGGTCGTAGCCCCAATCCGAGTTATCGATAGCACTGGCTTCTTCTGCTAGCGTTGTTCTGACAGCATCATCAAATGAAATCAGTGTCTGTGGGATCAGCTCTCGAATGAGTTTGTCATCTGCAGGTAAGTCATGTTGCAAACCTTGGATCAGCTCTTTTGCGATAGATGGGGGCACCGATGTGATCAGGCTGATAAAGTGTACGGAAATCATGCTGACAGGAATAGGAATTGGAATTAATAAACGGCGTTTTCCGGAGACTTTAATAAATCGTTTGAAGAGCTCCTGATAGCTTATGTATTCAGGACCACCAGCATCCAAAACTCGGCTTTCAGTCACAGGTAGCTGAGCCAATTGAGTCAGGTAGTATAGGATATTTTCAAGGGCGATAGGGGATGACTTCGAACGAACCCAGCGAGGTGGTGTTAAAATGGCGAGGTTATACACCATATCACGCATTATTTCGAAGGCAGCGGAACCGGACCCAACAATAATGGATGCGCGAATTTCAGTCACGGGAATTCCACTTTCACGCAGGATTTCTCCCGTTAAGCGCCTTGCAATTAAGTGCGGTGAATAAGTATGACCGTGTTGCAGGGCACTGAGGTATATCACCTGTTTAACGTTGGAGTTCTGTAATGCGGTTTGCACATTACGAGCTGCCTCACGTTCACGCTCAACGAGGTTAGCTTGATCTGCCATACTGTGAACGAGGAAGTAGACAATATCCACTTCATCCATGATATTTTTTAGGGTTTCGGGTTGATGTAAATCCACATAGATACAACGAGTATCGGACCAACCTTGGGATAGCATCCAGTCTACACGTCGGGCAGCCGCAGTGACTTGATGACCTTCTTCCAATAATTTAGGAATTAAATTTTGCCCAATATAGCCGCTGGCGCCTAGTACTAAAACTCGTGGTTTTCCCGTCATGTTAATTTCCTGTGATACCTAAATTAACGGCTATTGTGACTGAAATTCTACTTATGTAAAGAATGCCATAAGAATTGGCGTAATAAGACTTAAAACGAACCCATGAACGATGGCGGCAGGGACAATTGAAACACCGCCACTGCGTTGCAATACCGGTAAAGTAAAGTCCATCGATGTTGAGCCGCAGATACCTAAAGCGGTTGAGCGATAGCGGTTAATGATCAGCGGGATCAGCATAATCGCCGTTAATTCGCGCAATAAGTCATTAAAGAATGCAGCGCTGCCCATAACAGGACCATAGGCATCGGTAATTAAGATCCCTGTGAGGGAATACCAACCAAATCCAGAGGCAATCGCCAACCCCATTTTGATAGGAAGTCCAAGGAAAAAGGCGGCGGCTGCGCCACCTATAAGGGCGCTGACCCCCATGACTAAGGCGATAGTTGTTCCTCGGCGGTTGATTAAAATTTGTCGAATATGCATTCCGCTATTACGCAGTTGAACCCCGACGAGTAAGAGCAGCAACATGAGGGCGACTTGGCTACCTTTATCCGCATAATGTAGAAATTTAAACCCCGTTAAGCCCACCAGAAAACCCACCAGTAATACACCGCACAGTTGCAAGGATTCAAAGACCATTTTGATGCGAGAAGGGGGTTTTTCTTGCTTGTGTTGCGGGACTTTCCACGGATCAAGTTTATCGAGAAGGATTAATGAGAGTGCATTTAAGCCAAAAATGCAGCCGAAGAAGGTTAGGGCATAAACTAAAATGGACACTAAATGGGCACTGAGGTTTTCAAGCAACGCGAGGGTAATACCCATTAAAAATAAAATCACGTACACCATCGAGTTTAAAGATTGATGAACTCGATGAAGAACATTTTTATTTTTTATAGGTATCAAGTAACCAAGAACCAGAGGTAAAAGAATAATCAGCAAGCCAGAATACATGTCGGTGCCCTTTTTATTTCATTAACTACACATAAATTATATCAATATAAACAAAAGATTATATTTAAACTTTCAGGGGTATTGCTATCGAAACAGTAATAAATTTAGCCTGTGATGCTAAATATCATGTAGGTGACAGATATTTTTCAATGGCTGACTAACTAAAAATAGGAGAAAAATGCTGGAAAATAAAGCATAAACATCCTATATCACCAATTAAATAAGCTCAATACAGGAACATGTATCGTAACGTGTTTTTTTGTACTATTTTGACTCGTCTAGTAATTAGTTAGCTAAATAAGTAAGCTTTTATTTGTGATAGTTCAGGTTGTTTCACGGATTCCTGAATGGTTGAGATGTTACAATCGAACTCAGTTTTGACAGTAAGGGGAGAGATATGTATCTGGAACGTGTGGAAATATATGGATTTAGAGGGATCAACCGGCTTTCTTTAGAGCTTAACAATAATACTGTCTTGATTGGTGAAAACTCGTGGGGTAAATCGAGTCTACTTGATGCCTTGGATATTTTGCTCTCTCCCGATCATCGTGAATACCAGTTTAATGCTAATGATTTTCACCATCCAACAGGGGATGATGAAACGCGTTTTCGTACTTTGCAGATAGTCCTAAAGTTCTGTGAAAGCCGCCCAGGTCGACATCAGTCTTATCGTTTTCAAAATCTAGCCTCTGTCTGGGTTGATAATGGGGACGATCTAAAACATATTTTGTACCGAGTGAGCGCCGAATTAAAAGACGATAATAGTGTTGTAGTGGATAAGTGTTTCCTAAATTCAGGAGGGAACAAGCTATCTCTTGATAATGTCGGAAAGTACATTAAGGAAATTATTCGTTTATATCCCGCGATCCGCTTACGAGATGCCCGCTTTTTAAACACCATTAATCCGAATACGATCCAGGGTGGGGATAACCATTTTCGTGAAAACTTTAATCACCAGATTAAAGAGCTAACCATGGCGTTGGTGAATAACCCTGAACGATTAAGTGATAATGACCTTGAAGATGGTGTGGACGCAATGCAGCAATTGCTGAGCCATTATTTTTCAGGAAAAAGCGGTCATATGGTGAAAGCGGATAATTCAATCATTAGCTTAGAACCTCGGAAACGCGGCTGGCAAGCATTGGATAATATTAACCGGCTGATTGCAAAACCTAATCAACGTAATATTCGCCTAATTATCTTAGGGATGTTTTCATCATTATTGCAATCTAAAGGGAATATCGAGCTCGATAAACATGCTCGCCCAATTATTATTGTGGAAGACCCTGAGACGCGGCTACATCCTATTATGTTATCTATTGCTTGGGGGCTATTTAGCTTATTCTCATTGCAGCGGATTACAACGACCAACTCTGGCGATTTACTTTCTCAGGCGCCAATTGACAGTTTATGTCGCCTTGTGCGTGATACCAATAAGGTATCGGCATATCGTCTTAGCCCCCAAGATTTAAGTGCGGAAGAGCTACGCAAAATATCATTCCATATTCGTTTTAATCGACCATCTGCATTATTTGCCCGTTGTTGGTTATTGGTCGAAGGTGAAACAGAGATTTGGTTAATGAGTGAATTTGCGAGGCAGTGTAATTATTTCTTCGAAACGGAAGGCATTAAAGTCATTGCTTTTGCGCAGAGTGGTTTGAAACCATTATTAAAATTTGCCAATAAAATGGGGATTGAGTGGCATGTATTAACGGATGGGGATGAGGCAGGAAGGAAATATGCCGCAACTGCCACCCATTACGCGAATAAAATTAATTCTTCAGACCGAGACCGTTTAACGATGTTACCTGCACCCGATATGGAGCATTTTCTCTATCGTGAAGGGTTTCAAGGCTTGTACCATGAAATTGCGGAAATCCCTGAAAATGCAAGGGTTTCAACCCGTCGGGTTATCTTAAAAGCGATTGCTCGAACCTCGAAGCCTGACTTAGCACTTGCGACAGTGAATCGTGCAGCTGAATTGGGTCCAGACGCAGTGCCATTAGTGTTAAGAAACATGTTCTCTCGCGTTGCATGGCTCGCGCGTGGTAAGGCGTATTGATATAAATTGCAGTTAATCTTAAATCTGTTTAGTGAAGATAGATAATTATTCAGCTATCTTATTTTCAAGGGAGGGGCGGCCCTCTTATTGAAAATAGGAACGTGAGTAATGAAGGCAACATCAAGAAAAAAATGGATTTATGGTATTTTAGCCTTGCTTATGGGGAGCATGATTGCGTGGTATTTTCTTGGTAATCAGAAACCAGAAAGTTACCAAACGGTTGATGTAACCCGTGGTGATTTAGATAAGCAGGTTCTCGCAACAGGGAAGTTAGATGCTGTGCGGAAAGTTGATGTTGGTGCGCAAGTCAGTGGTCAATTACAAGCGTTATATGTAAAAGAAGGCGATACGGTCAAAAAAGGCGACCTGCTGGCGGTGATTGATCCACAAAAGGCGCAAAACGAGGTCACCGAATCCCAAGAAACCATTCATGAATTAGAGTCGAATTTGGCACTGGCTCAAGCCGAATTAAAATTGGCGCAAGTGACCTATCAGCGTCATTTAAGCTTATCAAAAGTGCAAGCGGTGTCTCGCCAAGAACTGGATAAAGCCAGGACTGACGTCGAGGTGAATAAAGCCAAAGTTGCCACGTATCAGTCACAAATTAAACGCAATCGCGCCTCTTTAGATACGGCAAAAACCAATTTGAAGTATACCCAAATTACTGCACCGATGGATGGCATTGTGACGTTTATCAAAACGTTGCAGGGGCAAACTGTGATTGCAGCTCAAGAAGCACCGACGATTTTGACGTTGGCGGATCTGGATACAATGTTGGTAAAAGCTGAAGTGTCTGAAGCCGATGTTATCTATCTTGAACCAGGGCAAAGTGCGTCTTTTACCGTGTTGGGTGCACCAGATAAAAAATTTGCGGGAAAACTGAAAGATATCCTTCCTACGCCTGAAAAAATCAATGATGCGATTTTTTACTACGCGCGCTTTGAAGTACCAAATCCCCAGCATTTATTAAAGTTGCAAATGACTGCGCAAGTGGTGATTGAACTTGAATCTCATAAAAATGTGTTATTGCTTCCGTTGCTCGCTTTAGGAAATGAAGTTTCTCCACAGGTTTATGAAGTGGAGGTGTTGAATGGCGGTGTACCACAAAAGAGAACCGTTGAAATTGGTAGCCGCAATGATGTCTCCGTTGAGATTATTAAAGGGCTGCAAGAAGGGGATAAAGTCATCACTAATCGCAGTAGTGATACGGAATTGTAATCATGGCAACCTTACTTGAGCTGCATAACATTACACGGCGATACCCTGCGGGTGAGCAGGAAATCACGGTACTAAAAAAGGTTTCGCTGAAAATACATTCAGGGGAGATGGTGGCGATTATCGGAGCATCAGGCTCAGGAAAATCGACGTTGATGAATATCCTTGGGTGTTTAGATAAACCATCCTCAGGCGAGTACTATGTTGCAGGGCAAAATATCGCAGAGTTAGATAATGATCAGCTGGCGCAATTACGTCGTGAACATTTTGGTTTTATTTTTCAACGCTATCATTTGTTAAGCCATTTGAGTGCAGAGCAGAACGTTGAAATTCCTGCTATTTATGCGGGAGCTGGTAAGGCGCAACGACAGGAACGAGCAGAAAAATTGCTGCAACGTTTAGGCTTAGGGGAGCGCGTCAATTATCGTCCTAGCCAGCTGTCTGGAGGGCAACAGCAGCGAGTCAGTATTGCTCGGGCACTCATGAATGGTGGTCAGGTTATTTTAGCGGATGAGCCTACTGGGGCGCTAGATAGCCATTCAGGGGAAGAGGTGATGAAGATTTTAAAAGATCTTTGTGCCCAAGGACACACGGTGATTATCGTCACCCATGACCCAAAAGTAGCGCAACAAGCAGAACGGATTGTTGAAATCAAAGATGGCGAAATCATTAATGATTCTGGTGCACTTGCGGTAAAAGTCGCTGAATTTCCAGCCAAAGCCGTCATACGGAAAAATCCATTAGGTCAGTGGGTTAGCCGATTCAGTGAAGCGCTGCTGATGGCATGGCGAGCGATGGTCGTGAATAAAATGCGCACCTTACTGACCATGTTGGGGATTGTGATTGGTATTGCATCGGTGGTCTCCATTATGGTGATTGGTGATGCGGCTAAAGGGATGGTATTGAATGATATTAAATCGATTGGGACCAATACGATCTCGGTGTATCCCGGCAAAGATTTTGGTAGTGATGACCCTGAAAACCGCCAAGTATTGAAAGCCTCGGACATTTCAGCAATTGCTCAGCAGCCTTATGTACAGTCAGTGACTGGCTCTATTGAAACATCCGCGCGGTTACGTAAAGGTAATTTGGATGCGGTTGCTCGGGTGTCTGGGGTAGGAACCGATTATTTCCAAGTTTATGGAAGCCATTTTTCTGAAGGGATGGGATTCACTCAGGATATGCTAACTCGGCGTGCGCCTGTAGTTGTCATTGATAGAAATACGAAACGACGTTTTTTCCCGAACAAACAGAATGTGGTGGGTGAAACATTACTTATTGGCAATATGCCCGCTACGATTATCGGAGTATTGGGGGAGCAAAAGTCAATTTTTGGCTCCAGTAAAAGTTTAGAGGTATTTTTACCAGATACCACCATTAACAGTAAGCTCATTAACCGTTCTTACTATGACAGCATTGTGGTGAGAGTAAATGAAGGTGTTGATGCCAAAGTGGCTGAGCAACAACTGGTGCGTTTGCTTACGCTGCGTCATGGTAAGAAGGATATTTTTACTTATAACATTGATACATTGGTTAAAACGGCTGAAAAAACCACACAAACGATGCAGCTCTTTTTAACCCTCGTCGCCGTAATTTCTTTAGTGGTCGGGGGTATTGGTGTGATGAACATTATGTTGGTATCCGTAACGGAAAGAACCCGTGAAATTGGGATTCGGATGGCGGTAGGAGCACGAACTTCGGATGTTATGCAGCAATTTTTAATTGAAGCGGTATTAGTGTGCCTTATCGGTGGCTTAATGGGGATTGGGTTATCTTATGGCGTGAGCTTAATTGCCCAAATGGCGCTACCAGGTTGGACATTTGAATTTGATCCTATCGCGCTAATCAGTGCATTTGCCTGCTCCACTGCAATTGGGGTTATTTTTGGTTTCCTACCCGCCAAAAACGCGGCCAAATTGAACCCAATTGATGCATTAGCGAGAGAGTGATTTTTTAATTGGCGGTGATGTAAAAAGTTGCTGAGAAAATATCAGCAACTTTTTTCTCATGATATAAGCAATTTTTTGAATGAAAAAATTGGAAAATGGCTGTTTAGGTCGAATATTTTGTGAGATTAAGCGCAATGAAAAGAGAAACTACTCTAAATTGGCGTGTCGAAATTAGAATTATCTATTGGGGATAACTCTTTTTATGAAATTTCTCTAATCAAATGTGGAGTTTTTAACCCATTAATTTACAGCTTATTTTGTTTTTATCTCCTCCTATATCTCCTCTTATTTAAATAACCGATAATAAAAAAGCTATCAAAAAGGTAAATTCTACTTGCGGTTTGGTACTGATCGTGGATATCATTCGTCTTGTAGAATAAATGAAACCTAGTTCCATTAAATGGAACTTTAGCGAAAAGCCAATAAATCACAAGTAAAGACTCATACACAGCAGGCATGAAAAATGGCAAATAAAGCAGGTGAAGATTATTCTCTGGCGCGGGTACCGCAAAGTGCTCGTCGACCGTTTTATGAAGTGTTGATCCTCCGTATCGGTTCACTCGCTTGCGTTTCGCAAGTGATGCTAGGTGCAGCTCTTGGGTATGGATTAACGTTTTGGCAGGCGTTTTGGGCAACGATGCTCGGCTCTGTAATTTTACAGGTCGTCAGCTGGGGGCTTGGAGCAGCTGCTTGTCGCGAAGGAATGTCAATCAGTCTACTGTCTCGGTGGGCTGGTTTTGGAAAGCTAGGATCTGCATTAATTGGAGGAGCGATTGCTATCTCCTTAATGGGTTGGTTCGGCGTCCAAAATGGTTTCTTCGCTGATGGTATGTATAAAGCGACTAACGTGCTAACACCAGGGACCTGGTCGCTTATTACAGGTATTGCGGTGACAATTATTACGGTATATGGATATCGCTTTTTATCTATTACCGCGAATATTTCAACACCGCTCTTTTTATTCGCACTCGGTTGGGCAACTTATAATTTATTATCAGGACAGGATATTGGTTCGTTAATCAATGCCACTGAACCTGCCGGACCGTTAATGACTATGCCAGCGGCAATTACCATGGTTGCTGGTGGATTTATCATCTCTGCTGTGACAACACCAGACATCAGCCGCTTTATGCATAAGCCGAAAGATGTGTTCTGGATGACCTTAATTGGTACGTTCTGTGGCGAGCTTTTCGTCAACATGATTGCAGTTTTAATGGCTTTAGCATTACGTACAAGCCAAGTTTTTGATTTGATGATGGCGTTGACTGGATTGCTAGGTGCATCGATTGTTATCTTCTCAACAATTAAAATGAATGATATCAATCTTTATTCTTCGTCACTGGGCTTTTCAACATTGTTGAACGCCATCTTTAATAAGCGCTTTGATCGCCGTTATTTAACATGGGTAATTGGTATTTTTGGTACTGTTGCTTCTATGTTAGGCATCTTAGATAACTTTATTAGCTTCTTAATTTATCTCGGTATTTCGATTCCGCCTGTCGCGGGCATTATGGTTGTAGATTACTACCTTTTAAAACGTGACAGAAAAGAACTGGATATTACCCGGGAACAAGGCATTTTACCGACACGCTGTGAAGCATATAACCCAGTAACATTAGTTGCGTGGTGTTGTGCTGTTATCGTGGGTTGGGGAACGTCTGCTCTGGGTCCATTTAATGCAGATATTGGTGTTCCAGCATTGAACTCTTTGCTGGTTGGTGCGGTGGCTTATTGGATTGGTATGCGACTATTAGCCGCATTCCGAGGCGAGAAAGGAACCCATTTCCGCCAAGTTTCTCATTTAGATTGAGGGCAGATAGATGACCGATAACCGAGTAAAAGTGGCTTTGGCTCAATTTAATTCTGAGCTCGGAAATAAAACAGGTAATTTGCAGCGTATGGCGCAACTGTGCGAGCAGGCGGCATCTCAAGGCGCTAAATTAATCTGTTTCCCAGAGTTGGCGACAACGGGTTATCGGGGCGATCTATTATCCACAAAATTATGGGATTTAAGCGATTTTGAAGGCAGTGAAACTGACTGCCTATTTAGCCAGTTGGCTTCCCGCTTAGATATTACGATTGTGTCAGGGTTTGCTGAGCGCGGTGAGCGTCTTGGTGAAGTTTACAACGCGGTGGGTGTATGGAATCCAGGCTGTGAAAATATCAGTGGTGTATTTCGTAAAGTTCATGCGTTTGGTATTGAAAAACAATGGTTCAAAAGCGGGGATAGCTTCCCCGTGTTTGAGACACCCATCGGTAAGATAGGTGTGATGATTTGTTATGACATGGGATTCCCTGAAGTCGCTCGGATCCTCACGTTACAAGGTGCGGAGTTATTGATTGCGCCTTCAGCGTGGTGTATTCAAGACCGAGATATGTGGGATATCAATACGGCATGTCGTGCATTAGAAAATGGGACTCATCTTCTGGCGGTTAATCGCTGGGGACATGAAGAAGATTTACACCTGTTTGGTGGTAGTAAAATTGTCGGTCCACGAGGGCAAGTGCTATGCGAGGCATCTTGTGAAAGTGAAGCGCTATTAGTCGGTGAAATTGATTTTCGCCTTCAAGCACATACGCGATTAAATGTGCCTTATTTAAGAGACAGAAAGCCTCTAAATTATGGCTTACTGGCGCAGGAAATGCAGGTATGAGTATTTTAACAAGTGTTGTCGATGTGTTTCGCCTATTTTTACGTTCAGGTGATGAGCTCACGGTGACTACATTGGTAAATGAGTTGTCCATGCCTAAAAGTTCTGCTTCACGTCTGTTAAAGCAGATGGCAGAACTGGGGTTGCTCGAAAAGAAAAATAACGCACCGATTTATCGTCCAGGGTTATTGATTATGGAAATTGCCCATCGGGCTCGAGGCATGAACCATTTAATCGATATGGCGTTGGAAGTATTAGACAGTTTGACGAAAGATACTGGGTTTACCAGTTATGTTTCCGCATTAGACGAAGATAAAGTGCGTGTCGTACATGCACGATTTGGTAACAGTATGCTGCAAGTCATTACGCAGCCAGGAACTCGTTTACCGATTGGCGGAACCTCAACTGGACGTGCGTTATTAGCACGATTACCCGTCAATGAACGGACAAACTTAATTAATTTAGAACCTGAAGACACACGGTCCCGTTTAAAAGAGCGTATTGACGCGATTACACAACGCGGTTGGGAGTTTTCAGTCAATGAGTCAGTTGCAGGTGTCGCTTCCGTATCCAGTACGGTGTACGACCCTTCACAAAATACATTGTATGCGTTGTGTTTAAGTCTTCCAGAGTCGCAAATGACCGATGAGATAATGACACAGCTGTCTCAAGACCTTTGCCGTAAGGCGTCTTATCTAGGTTGCATGGTAGGCGATCCTTATTGGCTAGAGCGTAGTGCCAAGTAGTCAAAAGCCTTGTGATATAAAGCAGTAAAAATAGTCGTAAAAGTTCAGTAAGCAGTAATGAGTAGTCGCAGTAAATAATAATTAAATACCATTCAAAGTGCGTGAATACGCCTTCATCAGGAAATATACCCTTTGTCTTTAGTTAAGGGGTATTCAGAGCGAACGGGTGCCCTTTTGGTGCTCGTTCGCTCTAAAACTCGAAAAAAATAATTAGAATTAAAGGAAGTACAATGACTCTAAAGCAAACTTTGTGCGTTTATGAGCTACTCGATTGTGCGAATGTAAGTGGGCATGATGTCGTTCAGTTGTTTCAAGATTTCCCCGAGGTTCAAGTCATTTCAACGACTGTCGTCGATCAAAAAGGTCAAAGTGATTTCGTCAGAATTACGATCCCCGGTCAACAAGGTAAGTCTCAAGGTAAAAATGCGCCAACCCTCGGCATTATTGGGCGTTTAGGTGGACTCGGTGCAAGACCTTCACGCATTGGCGTTGTCTCTGATGCTGATGGTGCAATCGCCGCCATCACAACAGGATTAAAACTGGCGCAAATGCAGCAGCGAGGTGACACGTTATTAGGCGATGTGATCATTACCACGCATATCTGCCCAAATGCACCTACTCGTCCACATACTCCAGTCGATTTTATGGATTCCCCGTTGGAAGATGTGACGATGAATCTCCACGAAAGCATTCCTGAAGCAGATGCGATTTTATCGGTGGATACGACTAAAGGAAATCGCCTGATTAACCATAAAGGGTACGCACTATCACCTACGGTTAAATCAGGATATATCCTGCCTGTTTCTGAGGATTTGCTGCGTTTAATGGAGTGGAGTAGTGGACAGAATGCGGTCACTTTCCCACTAGCAATCCAAGATATCACTCCTTATGGTAATGGGCTTCATCATTTAAACAGTATCATGCAGCCAGCGGTTTCGACGACAGTACCTGTTGTTGGTGTTGCAATTTGTACGGAAACTGTTGTACCGGGTTGTTCAACGGGGGCGAGTCATGAAGTGGATATTGCAACGACCGTAAAATTTATGATTGAAGTGGCAAAAGAATTCGGTGAAGGCAAGTGCGCTTTTTATGACGAAGAGCAATATCAGTTATTAACTGAACTGTATGGAGATATGCGCCATCTACAAGCCACGGAAGAACAATAATATTTATTGCATGCTTTCTTAATTTGGAACTGTTTTAATTTAAATAGCCACAGTTAATTATTTACCCCTTAAAAATAATTAACTGTGCTCTATTACCCTAATTTATTCTGCTTTCTCTTCACCGCTTTCAGTAATTGGGATAATGACGTCAGCATGAGAGCCTTTAGGACCAGCACCAACACTATAGTTAACCTTCTGGCCCGCTTTCAGTGTTCGGTAACCGTCCATTTGGATTGTGGAGTAATGTGCAAATACATCATCTCCGCCATCTGTTGGGCAGATAAAACCAAAACCTTTCGCATTATTGAACCACTTCACCGTACCTGTATTCATATTTCTGTCCTTTCAGTTTGCTACTTACTGTTTATATACATGCATAAAATGCATATGTATACCAGAAGAGTTTTTTCATTACACGTAAATTAAATTAATGTTTTATTTCGATAATATTTTTTATCTGTTTTTAACTTATTGTATATATTGATTTATTAAAATATCGATTTTCTTATTATGATTAAACGCATAAGGAGTGTTATGGTGTTTCTGTTTGTTTTATAAGCAATTATTTTCTTCCCCAAAACCCCACCAAAAATACTCCCCAAAACATTTAAAAATTTGAGTCTTTAAATTACGACAATTTTCCACTCTTTACCGCGATCATCGTTGTAATTATCAGTCATTACTTTCGACCTGTGACCTAACAATCTTTGAGTATCCAATCCTTGTTCTCGATATATCCTTTCAGAAAGAGAACGCTGTTCATGAAAGGTTGGTTCAGCACCTTTCGACCAAGTAATTCCACATTTATTACGTGCATTTTTAAACGCGGTCGTTAATGAGGTATTTGATATTGCCCCGCCTTTTTTACCCCTAGCAATAGAATGGCGATGGTGAAGTAGGTAAGGGCTAACAACAAGATCCCTACACATGGAGATCACATCACCAAGCGTCATTTCTATAGCATCACACTTCAGCGTTAATGGGATGGCAATTTTCGTCCCTGTTTTTTCTTGCTCAATGTGCAACATTCCATCCCAAACATCCGAGAATTTCATTTTTGTGATATCACCAAGGCGCTGCCCTGTAATTAGAGCTAATAGCATCCCATGCTGTAAGTAATGAGGGTGCATAGCTGCTTGCTGATAGATAGCCTTCCATTCATCCAGCGATAAGCGCTCTCGCTTCACTTTGCTTCTAGGTTTCTTGGTTGCAAGAGCAGGGTTATATCCTGGTGGAACATGGCCAACATGCTGAGCCTCTTTAAACACATCAACAATCACGGATCTGACTACTTGAGCCATTCGGTTATGCCCGAGCGCCTTTACTTCGTCTGTTATTTTAACGACTTCAAGCGCAGTTATATCTTTTAAGGACATCATCCCGCAGTGTTGCTTAAATAGATTTAGCGGCTTAATTTTTTGCTTATATGAGTTTAGCTTTAACTCTCCTTGGTCCATTCGTTCTTGCTGTATTTCTAAATATTTATCAATCCAATTGGACACGCTAATGCCAATTTTCTTATTTTTAATATTTGAAAGCCTGTCATTGATACTGAGTATTTGTTTTGTTTGCTGTTCAGCTATAACCACATTTGCTTGAGCGGCTACTTGCTCGGCTTCCTCGGCGTCCGTGCCGAGGCTATGAAACCTACCTGTTAACGGGTGTTTATATTGCCAATAAACCTTTCCGTTTCGTTTATCTAATTTCCGATACAAATTTGGAATAGTGATTTTATGAGCGCGGGGTCTAGCTGCCATCAGATAATATCCTTTGAAGTTTATCGTTTGAGCAATTCGGTAATTGAGGTTTTGAAACAATACCCACCCAGCGGGAATCACGATCTACCATCCATTTCTTACCAACTTTTAAGGCTGGTGGTACCATCATGTTCGCTTTCGCATACTTCAATAACACTTGCTTGCTGGGCGCATCATCACCGAATTCCAGTTTTGCCCATGCTTCTAGAGATACCATTCTAGACATAATTACCTCCACATATCTGCCCGCATGCAGACTAATAATTCAACCACAAACACTCGGTACGCTTTACTGAACCAGCATGCCCGTTTGCTGCTGTTGTCTTTACTTCTTTTCGCCAGCTCGAGAGTTGGCTGTTATATAGATCGTTGTCATAACCACAGATAATAACTTTCCCTTGAAGCTGGACAGCGACAGTGATTAATTGCTGGTGGCCCCATTCATCCATTTCATACCGATATGTTTCGCTTCTCATACTCCTTGTTTCATGTAAATAGGGTGGGTCAATAAAATGCAAGGTACTGCTGGTATCATGGTCTTTCATGCACTGAATGGCATCACGATTTTCAATTAATACCCCTTGTAATCTATCAACAACAGCGAGCAGGTTTTCCGGTGCACGTGTCCATATCTTTTGTGCTGTCGCTGAATTACGTTTAGTGTCTAATCTAAAACCGGTTTTACCTTTCGTTGCACCGGCGCTACCAAAGCCCATAGTGGCGCGAACAATCGTTTTACGTGCTCGTTCAATAGAGCAATCAGAAATTTCATAAGCACAATTAAATTCAGTTCGTGAGTAGGGCGTTAATAGACAAGCATCGATAAGTTTTTCAGCCTGATCTTTATCACGCAGAACGCGAAACAGATTTACTATTTCATCATCCAAATCGTTATAAACTTCAGCTTCCGAGCGAGATTTACGCAAAAGAACTGAGGCAGCCCCGCCAAATGGCTCAACATAACAACGATGATCTGGAAAGTGACTAATCACCCAAGGGGCAAGTCGATACTTGCCGCCATGGTAGCGAATAAGCGGGTGTTTAATGATTGTCATGTTCCACCTTCATTTGCTTGAGTGCTTCACGAACAGCGTTTAAACGTGACTCCATCCTCCAATAATCGCTATTTTCCTGCTTAGGCCATGGAGCACTCCACGGATCATTACCAAATAACCCATTATATTTATTACTAAAAGTGCAATTAATAACATCATCTTTAATATCTTCAATCCATTCGAGATCATCAAACATGGTGCGAGCGTCACTTTCAGTTAGTATTCTTTTTTTTCGACACTTCATTATTTCTTTCTTAACAAACGCGATATTTTCTTCATTATCAGCGTCAATTTCCTTGTCTAGGCTTGAGTCCAAATAACCAATCCAATATTGGTTTGTGATCCATAATAAAAATTCAGTAAGAGACATACCCATACCGCCCCAATAGCATGACCATGACTTACTAAATTCACTGATAGTCACACGACCTCTACGATTATCGCCATAGTCTTCAAGGTAAACATGAATAGGGTCATGATTATTCACATTTGTTATTACTAGCTTAGTAACTTGTGATTGCTCAACCTTCATATTTATTTCTCTTCACTGTTTAAATTTAATCCTATCGAGCAAAAAATTTCACTTAAAATTGAGTTAAGTATCAGTTAATTCAGGTGTATATTCTAAGTGCTTATTATTTGGAGAAGTACATTAGCTCGCATTATTTTATTGCCGATACCGATGTGTCGGCATTTTTTTTAATTTCATATTCATTTATTACGCTATTACGCTAATCCTATCGAGTAAAATATTTCACTGAAAATTCACTTATATTTCGAGTGGATTAGATGTAATCTCTATTTAGCTCATTTAAAATGGAGCGTCCTTTAAATAGTTTCTTTTGAGCATATTGCCGATGCCCCATGCGTCGGCATTTTTTATCTAACTTTTTTGTTAAATCCATGTTATGAACTATGATTAAATTGCTTTTATAGAGAAAGTAGAAATACCTAAGCAATCTTTACCGCCATCTAATAACCCCTAGATGGCGGTTTTTTTTATATCCCGACACTGAGCTTTAACTCCAGTTTGAAATTTCTTCTTCGATTAAATCGTCTATTTCGTCGTTAGTAGCTTCTTCATTGAGAAACAAACGTGCTTCGGTCATGTATTTTTCTCGGTTCTCGTCAAAGAACTTTGAGCATTCAGGCGACCAACCACACTTACCTCCTTGAAAATCTGCGGCAGCATTATCTTCAGCCATATTTTGAATCATCATATCGGCAGTAATAACGCCCGATTCACGACAAAACCCCATTAAGTCGCGCTTTCTGAAATAAGATGAAACTTTTGAATCGCAAACATCTTTAAATCGTAGTTTCCAGCGCTGAATACAGCGCCCGTGTAGAGTTTTCATATTGATTACCTCATACAACAATTCTGTAAACTGAATTAACTGTCTGGATATATCCATCAGCAAGATAAGTATCGATATTAACTACTGGTGATGTATGTATTTGAGCGCCATTAAAGACGCGTTTTTTTGTGTCATTGTAAACATGACCATCAGCACCATGGGCGTTAACTGATTCGAGTAATATATCTGCATCAAATTTAATTTCGTTAGACATGATTAACCCCCTCGTTATTAATAATCATTGCAGTAGCAAATATCTTCTGGTGACTCATCCCAAACTAATAAGCTACCACCGTAATAGAGGTTCAAGATTAATTTATCAAAACGGGAATATGGGTTAATTATTCTTTTGCCTAAAGTATTACCTTTAACTTTACCCCCAAACAGCTCATATACTTGATGACCTTCATGTAAAAATAATTCGCTTCCATAGCCATCTTCTCGGACGCTACTCAGAAAGAATCTATAATCACATTCGCTTTCTCTTATTGAGTTATATGAAGATGTGGCCTCATCTGGGTGCAAGCTAACAAAAATAGATCCATCACGTTCATCATCAAAAAATACCTGTGGAGAATCCCACCCATTTTCAATTGCGTTGCTAGCATTACCTTCAATAAACGCCTCCCATAAATCGGAAGCTTTAATGTATTTAGGGCATTCTTCCTCACTAACAAAATCTTTTACTAAAGCGGCAACCTTTTCCTGTAAGTCTGTTTCGATTCCTGATTTCTCCCAAGAGTTACGCATTTTTTCAGTAACGAGCGTGTTGTATTTTTTCAAATCAACCATATCTTCTATGCTAGTGGGTAGGGCGCTTTCCATTGCCTTTTTAAATGCTTTTCCAAAGTCGCCGTAAGAACGAAAAGCATCATCAACAACATTGTTAAATAAGTTAGCTATACCCTTATCAATAATTTCTACTGCTTGTTCGCTATTTGCAAACTCAACACAACGCTGAGTTAATAATTCACTTAATGTTAGTTCTTTAGACATAATTAATACTCCACACACAATTTAGATAATAAGAGTCCGTCTCTTAATAAAGAGAATTAAATTCCTTGGTATTGGCTAAATAGCTATTCTGTTTTTTCTTTATATTTTAATAATTCAATTAATAGCTCAATGGTATTAACCATGTGAAACATAAATACAGCATTGGTATGTCGGTATCGATATGCTTTATCACCATCGCATTCAATTTTTGCTAGTGGCTTGATGCTCTTAAAGTCAAAGTTATCTGTAAGTTTGAAAATTAAATCAAAGGTGCTTAATTCAATTAGACTTACTTTGAAATGATTGTCTAATGAATCTTTAACTTGCTCACGAATTAAATTAAGTTCAGCATCGTATTTTACAGTTTCAAGTTTTTTATCAACTTTACGTTGTAGCAAAATGAAATTACCGGGATGAAGGTCATGACCAAAACACTCTTCAGGCGATAAATTATCAATGTGGTTTGATAGTCGTGTTGTAATACCGTTTTTTGCATCATCGATGTTAAATGTTTCAGTTTTTACGGTGCCACAAACTTTAACTAAGCTACCCACCAGTGCTTGATAATCTGGCTTTCTTGTTGTTGATATGAAGAGGAAGCCTTTGGAAACATGGTATAGCGCTGTAATAACTTTTGTCTTTGTTAATGCGATTTTTAGAAGTTCATCTATAGCCATACGCTTTATTTCAGGCACAAGATAATCGGTAATGCCTTGTTCTTTCAGTTTTTCAATGCGTTTGTTTATTTCGAACGCGATAGCCGCTTTAGGTAGTATCTTTTCATCAATACGGAAATTGATGATATAACCACCTTCAATTGGTGTGACTAATTCACCAGTTACTTTATTTGGAATAAAGCCATAGCTAAAAGAGTGCGACTCAAGAATATCAACAAAAGGTAATTCTTTTAAATGATTTTCTAGCGCTTCAGCATTTGGTAATTCAGCCTTAAATACAACTACACTGCTAATTGGAAAACGTTTCATTTGCTAATCTCCGCATAATAATTAACTCCACAAATATAAATAAGACCACTGACAGTAATTAAGTACATATTTACCCGTATGGACTGACGCCAATGGTCTTATTTATATTTAGAAAAAGAGGCGGCATGGCACCGCCAAAAACTACTAACTAGCAACGGCATTATTATTTTCAGCTTGGATCCGAAGATAAATTTCTTCGCGGTGAATACTTGTATCTTTTGGTGCTTCGATACCAATCCGCACTTGGCATCCTTTGATTCCCAAAACAGTGACTTTGACATCATCACCAATAACAACGGTTTCACCGGCACGACGGGTTAAAATAAGCATTCCACTAATTACTCCACAAAGTTAAATCAACTAAGCACTAATAGTGACTTTACAGCGTTCGGTCTGCTCGAAAATCTCATCATCGAGCCTTTCAATTTTGCGCTGCAGTTCGACTTTATCTTGTTCTAACTGAGCTTGTTTAGCCTTAAGCGACTCCAGCGTATTGAATTCAGCAGCCTTTTGCAGAATCCATGCTTGTGCATCTTCCTGCGACATTGGCACACTAAAGGTTACGATTGGTTCATTTGAATTGGTTTGCATTGTACCCACCTAGTCGTTTGTATTGATAAGGTAAATATAGCAACGAGTATTAAATATAGCAATAGGTATATTGCGTATATTTTGGTGTGATGTGTATGGTAATGAAATCTAAGAGGTTATTTTTTCATTTTCAAAAAAATACGAAAGGGTATTAGAATTAACATAGAATAATTCTTGCAAATTTTACCTGAGAATATAAAGTATAAAACAATTTACTGTATAAATATACAGTAAGTAACCAAAAGCTATAATGTTATATTCGAGAGGAATGAGACGATGGTGATAGTTTTGGTGAGGAATGGAGCTGGTGAGTATAGAGAGGTGCTTGTTAGTCAAAAAGAAAAAACAAGCTACCTTCTGAAATCACGAACAAGAAAGACGACAACACCGATAAATTGTGCAGAGGATAACTCAATTAATGGCACTCTGTTATCATCAACTGATAGGAAGCCGTGACTACCACCATCTAAAAATTTATATACAGAAATAGAATTGTTAACCTGTGCTATCACCAGATCCCCCGTTCCTGGTGTTATCTCAGTATCTACGATAGCAATACTTCCGTTCGGTGCCTCAGCGCACCCAGTATTACGGCTCAGTACATACGCACGATAAGATGGTAATGGCTTACCCATAGGGGATATGACGAAATCATCAGTTTCGCCAGACTCATCCCAAACTGAAATGTTAAGAGATTTATCTAGTCTAAACTTTTGTTCGCTATTAGGGCCTTCCATTTCGCCGATGCCATTTGCCAGCCAATCAACATTCACGCCAAGAGCATTAGCTATATCAACTAATTTTACCGATCCTTTAGCTTTTCCATTCACTAAGCGCCAGATTGTGGGCTGAGCAACACCCGATGCTTCAGCTAAAGCACCTTGCGTCATGTTACCCCTATATTTCATAGCCTCTTGGAGGCGTTCAGACAGTGTCGTTTTCATGAATGCGAATTTATAGTCATGCGTATTAAAAATCAAATTCCCATTGCTATTGTATAAATTAATACTCATTGCTATTATTTATCTCACGACAATACTAAAAGGGTTAAAAAATGAAAAACAAAGCAATTCAAAAAGCAATTGATATTGCTGGGGGGCAAAAAAAATTAGCTGACCTGTGTGGCGTGAGCCAGCCGACGGTTTGGCGATGGCTTCATGGTGGCGGTGTAGATGCAAGATTGGTTATGTCTATTGTGAAAGCTACCAACAATGCAGTCTTACCTCATGAAATAAGGCCAGACCTTTATGAATTAATTGGAACAGGCAAACAATAACAAAACCAACTAACAGAGTTAACTACTAAGAAAACAACGGAATTGTAGATATGTACAGCGTAAATAAATTAACGGTGCTTTATAAAACGCAGAAGATTATTAATCTTCGGAATCATATTGTCAGGATCTTTGAGTATGGGAAAAATCCAATCATCTTCGTAAAGTTCATTTGCTTTAAGAGCCTGAAAAAAGTCATCTACAGCTGCATTGTAATTTACACACTTTCTTTTGGTCAGGTGAAGGCGGAGAGCTCGAAATTCATCTTTATTGATATTAGGCATATCCCTTATTCCTCCACTGCAGTCTTCGAGGAATTTATCCAATTTCAAAAACAAAGGGTCAGCAATAGTGTTGAATTCTTTGCGTTTATCTCTAGCTCTAGCGAGGTAATGACCGAGCCAAGTACCCAAGAAAAAAGAAAATACAGCCCAAAAGAAAGTAATAAAGCTGAAGCTGGACTTGAAGAACAAGACGAGATTACTCAAGAGGACATCGAACATTTTAAATCATCCATTATCGGTATGTTATTGATATCTTTAGTTATGATCCCGTTAGGGATTATTTTGGGTTCATATATTAGCCCTCGCATTTTAGCAAAGCGTAAGCGCTGGATGAAGCTACATACACTTAAGGCTAAGAGGTTTCATCGAAATAATCCTAATAAGCATTACACCACTCCACGCAAAACACTCTGTCAGTGGCTTTGGTTTTAATAGGAATTTTAATTATGAGCAAACAAACACTAAAAGAAGTCGTGAAAGAAATGTGCAAGGTATTTCCCGGTGGGCGTTCTGCAATGGCTGGCGCTTTGGGCATTTCTGAAACCACTTTCAACAATAAGTTGTATGAAAAAAACGGTTGTCGCTTTTTTGAAAACGATGAGCTTGAAGCAATGGAAGAGCTATCAGGCACTAAGTTGCTGGTGGAGTACCACATGAATCGTCATGGGATGGTACCTGCACCGAAAGTTGAAGCAGAGCAACTTGATAAGGTTGAGTTATTTGATATCCGCATGAAATTAAATGCGATGCAGGGTGATTTAAATATTTTTATCGAGGAATGCATTTCTGATGGGAAGTTAACTCTTGATGAAATCACTGCAATCAGACGCAAACAGGGGAAAGTTAATGCCTATGAGCTTGGTTTTGTTAACTCACTAGAAACGGTATATGGGGTTGGGAAATGATGAGTATAGCTAGAAAGGTTGACGCCCCAGATATGCGGTCCGAGGCGTCGGGGTCGCTAAAAACATTTGTGGAGTAATTAGCATGAGTAGCTTAGCAAATTTAACGAGTCGTCCGCAAGTACGAGCGTTAATGTGCGGAAACCGTTTCGTCTATGAGATTAAAGTACCAAACGGTTATCAAGAAACCAACTACCAGTTTATGCGCTGGTTAGTAGATGACTTCAACTCTACTTACGGGAGAGGGGAACGTGTCCAATGAAGACGTCAATAATCTCAATCGTATTTATTTGGATAAGCGCGGTCGCCATGTTCGAGTCATTCGTTATGACCGAGTCAAGCAATGGGTCATATTCTTGCGTGACGGTTATGAGCATGAGTGTTTCGCACCTTTGTATAAGTTCAAGTCAGAGTTCACAAGGGTGAAGTAATGAGCTGTTTATTATTACTGAAAACTCGCCCCCAAATTGTTATTCCAGAGCTGGCTGTGCGTTTAGGTTTGAGTGAAGCTTTATTGCTTCAGCAGGTTCAATACTGGTTATCTGAAACGGCATCAGGAATAGAGTATAAAGGTCGTCGCTGGATATATAACACCATTGAGGAATGGCGAGAACAATTTCCGTATCTCTCGGAATCAACAATCAAGCGTGCATTTACTAATTTAAAGAAATTGGGCGTGTTAAGTATTGATCAAATCAATAAACACAACCATGACCGCACAAATTATTACTCGATAAATTACGAGCATACGTTGTTATCCGATGAGGTCAAATTGACCTCATCGAGCAGGTCACCGAAAGCCATTCGAACAGGTCAAAATGACCTTATCGATAAGCGCAAAATGAAACGTTCTGAACGGGTCAAAATGACCTCATCGAACGGGTCAAATTGGTCTGATCTTACAGAGAGTACTACAGAGAATACTACAGAGATTACAACAGAGAGTAACTCTTCTTGTCAGGCTCATGCTGAGCCAGACGACGCGAAAATGGTTTTAGACCATTTCAATAAAGTGACGAATTCAAGCTATCAGGGCAAGAAGACCACTATGGGGTATATCAAGGCTCGGTTAGCTGAAGGGTATACGGTGGATGAGCTAAATCAAGTCTCTGACTACCTGACAGCTAAATGGCTGAATGATCCTGAATACGCTCATAACCTCCGACCGTTAACGGTATTTGGTGAAGAAAAATTTGAGAGTTATTGCCAATGCTCAAAAAAATGGCATCAGCAAGGCAGACCTGTGCGAATTGATGGCAAATGGCGAAAGCCAGGTGAAGTCACAGTAAGAATCGACACAGTTCAGCGTGACGAAGCATTCACTCGCATCATTGGATCCCATTCTAAACCTCGAAATCGCATCGAAGAAATTGCGGCAGAGCTAGCGGGTAAGTCTGGCATACGTCGTATGAGTGATTTTGTTGGACGCAAGGCATGGGTAAGTATTTGGCAACGAGCAACAGAACAAGCAGCAAGGGAGACGGCGGTATGATGCACTGCGAGTCTAAAGAAATTTACGGTGTAGATGTTTTGGGTTTAGTTGCTGTGTGGCATCAACTACGCCGTTGGTGGCTAATTGGCAAGCTTAGAAAGCGTTGCAAAAGGGATCGAAAATTACTGGTATTGCTCCGCAGGCGAGGAATGCATTTAGCTACGGCATCTTTAGGTGTTGATATTCGTTATAAGCGAATTCGGTTGTGTTTTGAATACCACCAGCAGCGAGGTGATATCTAATGGCAGTTTATGCGAGTCATACAGCTCCAGCAGACAAAGATTGTTATCAAACACCTCAGTGGCTATTTGAGGCGATGACAGCAGAATTTGGTTTTTGGCTGGATGTTGCAGCGAGTAAGCAGAATGCGTTATGTGTTGATTTTTTCACGCAAGAACAAGACGCACTAAAGCAGGAGTGGTTTAGCAAAGGAGCCATTTGGTGTAACCCGCCTTACAGCAATATCAAGCCTTGGGTTGAGAAAGCCGCGGAGCAATACCTAGAACAGAATCAGCCGATCGTGATGTTAGTCCCAGAAGATAAATCTACGTCATGGTTTTCACTGGCATTAAAGAGCGTTGATGAAATACGAGTTGTCATTGATGGGCGTATTAACTTTGTAGATCCGACGACAGGCAAAGAAAAGCGGGGAAATAATAAGGGGTCGATGTTCCTTATTTGGAGACCGTTTACTGAGCCAAAGAGAGTGACAACACATGTATCTAAAAAACGATTAATGGAGATTGGTTATTCGATTTTAGGAGTTGCAGCATGACAGATTATATGTACCGACAAGGGATTGATTTAATTAAGGCAATGCGTGGTTACGATAATTTCACCGTCAAAATGTTGGTAAGTGGATGCGCTATTAGTCCACATTCAGCACCTAGATTGTTAGAGGTTATGTCCGAGCTTGGGTGTGTAAAGTTCATCGGTAAATTCAATCGTAATAGTAAAGGTGCCATTGCTAATCACTATCGAGTAACGCCTTATGCTGTGACGAAATTAAAAAAGGCTAAATCAGAGTGTGATAGAAAAAAATTAGATAAGTATGTGGCGAAAAAAACAAAAGTTCAGTCAGTAGCCAATCATTCAGTAGAGGTATCTAAAAAGAAAAAGCAGGATTCTTTGGGCGAAATGATAGTTGTTAAAAAAGCCTGTGTTGATGGACTTGGTAGCTCGCTATTGATGCATTTGGACAAACTGTTAGCGGGAGTTCGCGCATGAAAGACCAGCTTCCTGAAATTTATCAGTGTAAGTGTGGGAGTGAGGATCTCCACATTGAAACACTGGAGTATCGGACTTGGTTTTATGTTTATTGCCATGGCTGTGGGAAGAAAGGTCCAGCGATAAATGATAAGCCCGAAGCAGTAAAGATTTGGAATATGGTGGTATCGAATGGCTAGTAACAAGTGCATGTTTTGCGGCGGTAAGGCAACGCTTTTATGTGATTTTGTTCTTGGTTTTGATGCCGAAGAGGATGAAAACGGCAGCATAATAACACTAAGAAAACATCACACCTGTGATGCACCAATGTGCCGAGAGTGTGCGACATGGCAAAGCAATATCTTTTTCTGCGGTTCAGCAGGGTTTATGGATACTGTCGACTATTGCCCTATTTGCCAACCGCTATATGCGAAAGGCTTTATGGTTCGACGTCATAAAGGTGGCTTGCGTGAGGCGAGCTTTACTATCGAACAAGCTGAAATCATCCGTAAAGCTCATTGGGGCAAGTATTTAAATGCAAACGGCAGGGCATTCTCCATAGTTTCTGGTGGGGGGCAACTATGTCTGGATCTGTAAGCTTAACACTGCCCTTTCCTCCAAGCGTTAATACGTACTGGCGAAACCTTAAAGGTAAAACGTTAATCAGTGAAAAGGGGCGTCGATATCGGGCGAGTGCGATAGCAGCGATCTATCAGCAATTACCGAGGAGATCAGACGCCATAACTGGAATTGTTTCAGTGACGGTAAAAATGTTCCCACCAACAAGCCACAGAAGAGACATTGATAATTATTTGAAAGCCCCATTTGACGCACTGACACACGCGAACATTTGGAAAGACGATGATCAAGTCAAACATGCGGATATTGCTTGGTGTGATGTTGTGAAAGGTGGACGCTTTGAGATAACGATAAGACCGATAGGTAATGTTGTATGACAGATTTTTGGCTATTAACGCCGATCCGTGTTCCGGAGATTGGTATTGTAATGTTTAAGCCTGGGCATTATTCAAATGAATTTATGGAACGAATGTTGTTGATGCCTGTACCAGATGAATTGAGGGAACTGGCATCAGGGCGGTTATCTCTCCCATCACAATACTTCAGCGACGAGTTTAAGGATGAACGGGTATCAAAAGCTGTATTAAATTTAACCGTAGATCCTGAGCCACCAGCAAGTTTTATGAAAAAACCAAAGTCTCGACGCTGGACAAGTGAAGATTATCTGAAATGGGTTAAATCACAGCCTTGCTGTGTTTGTGGATCAACAGCAGATGACGCTCATCACATTATAGGTTACGGATTGGGTGGTATGGGAACAAAAGCGCATGACTTATTTACTATTCCACTATGTCGAGTTCACCACAGCGAGTTACACAAAGATCCGAAGGGGTGGGAACAAGAGAATGGCTGTCAGTTAATGTTGTTATTTAAATTTTTAAATCAGTCTATCAGTCAGGGTGTGTTCGGTTAGTACGTTATGCGGAACGTGGCGGAGATTATTGCATGAGAGATATTCAAACAAGATTGGAGCTTTGGGGAGCATGGGCTGCATCAGAAAATAGCGGTGTTGATTGGCAACCTATAGCAGCGGGATTTAAAGGACTATTGCCAAATACAAGGAAATCTCGCCTTCAATGTGATGATGATGAAGGCATACTTTTAGACAGCTGTATTTCTTGCTTAAAAAAGTATCAACCTAAAGAGTACGAATTAATTATCGCCCATTTTGTTGTTGGGATTTCGTTACGTTCTATAGCTAAAAAGAGGAAATGTGCTGATGGTACAATAAGAAAAGAACTTCAATCAGCTATGGGATTTATAAATGGTTGTTTATGTTTTATTTTAGTTTGAGATTATAAAAGCCGCAATTGCGGCTTATTTTTTGCTCAACTCTTTTTTCTCTTCAAATAATGCTTTTATTTTCAATGGAATAAATGTTGATTGAATAAATGAAAAGCATGTTAAAAAAGAAATGGAATATCCAATAAATGATTTTAAAAACAAAAAATACTCATTTTTATTTTGAGTGTCTTTAGATAGCAAATAAAAAATAAAAATTAAGGCAAGTGTCAATATATAAAGCAAAAATAACATATAATACTTAGTAAAGCGCATTAGAAAACGCCTTTCTTGATTAGCCGCATCAAGTAGTGAAAGACCGTTCATGATTGTTGAATTTTCACCAGACATAGTTATCACTAACAGCAAAAATCCAGAGAGAATAGAAAATACGTTAGCGACTAGATTTAATGCATCATTGTTATTGGTCAAACTATAAGTAAGAAAGTATGAAAATGCTGCTGAGGCTAAAACATTCAATGATGTTGCAAGTATTCCCTTTATATTAAGTTCGTTGAACATGTTAGCCCCCTTTGTCTCTTTGATTATAGCTCTTTTTCAACAAAATCCTCTAGAATTTCTTTGGCATATTTTGCATTTATAGATTTAGAACCATAAGGTACCGCAAAATAGGTTTTTGTCAGCTTCATGTCATCCCCATAGATTCTTTCACCTTTTTTGGTCTCAATATAAAAATCTGATGATAAATCAGCAATCCATTTTGCAGGATTTTTTTCTATAGATTGAGCTATTTCCGCATTTCCAGAGGCATCAATTTTTAGATGTCCCGAAATTCCTTTTGTTCTAGTTTTTGGTTCTTTTTTGAATATTGAGGCGAACATTGACGGAGCTTTGACAAAGTCAGATTGTTCTACAGCGATATCTATATGCAAAGCTCTAAATTTTTGCTCTTTAATTTTTTCTATTACTTTTTTCTCTAATACAGGGGTTGGGGTGATAGTTATGCCAAATTGCTCAAAAATAGTAGCAATTTTATTTTCACACCAGTTGGTAGATATCTGCATTAATGAAGCAATATGATTATCTTTAATTAGGAAAAAAGCGTGAAGGCTATCTAAGTTCTCAACTTCAAGTAAGTCGCTAGCATTCTTTTTTGGTGGCGTTATAGATACTTGCTCTTTTGGGTTATATAAAGCAAAGTGCATGTAATGAATATCTTTTTTAGTTGAAAACTCTTTAAGTTTTAGGTGTTTTTCTTTACTTATTTTTATTACTTTATCAACTTTAAATTTATCTGAATTAGATATTTGGTCGAAAAGCACATCTGTACTAGATGTGTTTACTTTGAAAGCTCTAACTAAACATTTTTTAGTATATCCATCTTCTTTTGAGTAAGAAAAATTCATAGTAGGGTCCATTTGTGAAATTTAGTTTAAGTATTGTATTAAAATACTAACGCGTACGCAAAATTATTGATATTGTGATAAGAGCGAATACGTTGTCACCTAACTTATAGAATGAAACCTCGCCAGTCGGGGTTTTTTTATGCCTGAAATTCACATAAGACTTGCTGTTACGTTTGGTCAGAGTGACATGTGTGTTCATGCACAATAGGACAAAAAAAGCCGGTTGTTCAAAACCAGCTGGAGGTACAACTAATAGTACAAGCGAGAATGTGTTTAAAATGCAAAACTATATCGGGTGTAAATTTAATTATCACAAAAAAAATTGTCCATATCTGAATGATATTTATGTGATTTAAGTCAAATCTTAATAAGCTGCAATTAATCGTAATGGAAAACTTTCATTAGCAGAAATGCCGACATTGCGGGTGAGCACCTTAACCGTCTATCCAATCTTGCGATAGCCACGTTATGCCCTTCTATTTCAACTCTCTCGGAATTTCCGGATAGTTCAATTTATCCAGTAGCCATAGAGTCTTGTTAGCGCAAGACAGCCAGACTGAGCTATATCAGTCACCTTATTCAACAAGTCGCCTAGTGCGGCTTTTTTCGTATACGCTGCCACAGAATTCTAATCATACACTTCATTGATATTCAGGGATTGTGTGCGGCTTTCTATTAACTTTAATTACGGAACACTCCTTTGAGGGTGGATATGCGCATGCCATATAAAGAACCTAATAATATAAATTGGCTAACCGTTATCTTGGTTGGCGTAATGACATTTTTTGGTGGTACTGCAAGCTATGCCAATAAAGTACTGAAAGGTGAGCCATTTAGGTTTGGGCTTTTTATTGCCCAGGTCGTTGTTTCTATGTTTGCGGGCTCAATGGTGTTATTGGCTGCAAGTTACTATGTTTGGCAAGCTGAAATTGCTGGTGGAGCAGCAGGTTTAGCTGGGTGGTCTGGTGCAGCTGTGGTTAGCGCATTAGAGAGGCGTTTTTTAAGGAAGGTGTCAGATGAATGAACCTAAATGGCTTGTTGAAGCGAGAAAAGAAATCGGTCAACGCGAAATTAAAGGTGCAGCATCGAATCCTCGCATTGACCAGTACTGGCGAGATAGTAAGTTGTCCGGTTTAGTGGGAACGGATGATAAGGTGCCATGGTGTGCTGGTTTCGTGAATGCAATGTTAGAGCGTGCGGGTATTCGTTCCACGCGTTCAGACTTCTCTCGTTCATACCTGAATTATGGAGTGAAGCTATCCGAACCTAAATACGGTTGCATTGTTACTTTCTCTCGTACTGGAGGTGGTCATGTCGGTTTCGTTGTTGGCAAGACAGAATCAGGCTCATTACTGGTATTGGGCGGTAATCAATCCGATGCTGTCAATATCAAAGCGTTTGAGACATCCCGAGTAACGGGGTATTGCTATCCGAAAGGTGTGGCGATTGACAACCGACCGTTACCGATTGGTGACGCAGCCTTATCAGTGAAAGAGTCGTGATATGAACAAATGGCTAATTTATGGCGGGTCGGCTATTTTGGTGTTTCTATTGCTAGTGGTTATCGATTCGCAAGCAGGAAAAATTTACAAGCTCGAAGATGATAATAAAACCCTAACAAAGCAACGTGATGAGCAAATTGCTATCAACGTAGACTACGAAAAACGCATTAACTCCCTTCACGAACTCGACACCAAACACACAACGGAACTCACAAATGCAAAAGCTGAAATTGATAAGTTGCGTAATGATGTTCGCAATGGCGCTAAGCGCGTGTACGTCAAAGCTGACTGTCCAAAGCCCAAAGCGAATACAGCCGAAAGCGGAAGCAATGAAGCCTCCGCACGACTTAGTGAATCAGTTGAACAAGATTATTGGCGTCTCAGAGAAATGATGACAGAGAACGAAAAGCAAACTTTGTATTTGCAGAATTACATTAGAACGGAGTGTTTACGATGAGTGAATAAGTATTAGCGGTAAAAATTGAAGCATTTCTGAAGGCGTACGATCCCGCTGAGTATGACGACGGTGATATTGGTAGTCGATACGCCAAAGCATTCTCAAAAAAACTCGCTGAACATCTAGTCAAAGAGTTGCAAATAGATAAAAAAAACCCCTCAAGTGTCCAATGAGGGGGCAGTCAACAAACGAAGGTGTGACAACATACATGAGCTACTAAGCTAACAAGAGTTCCCATTAACGTCCTAAATTTAAATTTATCAGCTGATATTTTTCAATATTTCACATAGGGAATATGAAGGAAAATAATTTTTTGATGATAAATCAATGAGATATTTTTTATTCAATCGATTGTTTTGATGTTTTTGATTAACTGAAGGTGGCATTTAATGGCGATATTCAATCACTTGACGAGGGAACAGATGAAGCAGGATTACGACCATTACGCTTTATTCATGGGGATTGTGCCAATCTATGTCGGAGATGTTCATGGTGAGTGCCGCGTAGCTGTTCGTAATTGGTTTCCTGATTGGTTATTGGATTTGGCTGACTTTCTTCATCAGTTCACACCATACATGAATGGTTTATCAAGATGGGCAAGTCAATCAAGTAGTCCATAAGAAAGCAGTACGGGTAGTTTAACAATAACAAGCCTTGTAATCGTGGGGCTTCTTAATGGAGAAATGCTATGTCAGCACAAGGATTCGATAAACCAGTTCAATTTCGTGAAGAGTTGGATAAAAGTGTTCCTGAAGAATAAAAAAAGCCGCAGATACCTGCGGGTAATGAAAGGCTATGTATGAAAAAATAATCTCATTACGCTTGCTAATATAAATTTTTGGAGAAAAAAATTCAATAGCTCTTAATGGATCCTCTTTTCGGCTGTTTATTGCAAGTATCCTAGTGATATCTGCTGTTGCTTTGTTTTTTAGTTGCAGGGTGGATAAACAAAAAACACTAAACAAATAGCTGGTTATTTTTTATTTGAGGTTGCTTATGCCCCCACGTATAGCACGAGCTTGCCGTAAGTGCGGCTGTCGTAAAACAACAACCGATCGCAGTGGCTATTGCCAAGATCACATGAATACAGGCTGGGAAAACCACCAGCAAGGTAAGAGCCGTCATGAGCGTGGTTATGGGGTCAAGTGGGACAAAATACGTGCTCGTGTTTTGCATCGTGATAAGCATCTATGCCAAGAGTGCTTAAGGTCTGGTCGAGCTGTAGATGCCAAGACGGTAGACCATATTAAACCCAAAGCGCATGGCGGTACCGATAACGATAGCAATCTGCAAGCATTGTGTTGGTCGTGTCATAAACGTAAGACTGCAAGCGAACGAACCAGAAGATAGCCGCTATATGAGCGACAACTCACAAGGGGGAGGGGCGGGTCAAATCCCTACCACTTTCGCCCTAAAGTACCGCCGCTTCAATCGAATTTTTATACCCGCGAAAAATAAAATTAAAATTAGCTCGATAAATCACCTTTTTTTGAACTGAATCCGAATTATTGGAGGTTTTTTTATGGCTGGCACGCCGGGTAAATCTGGTCGTCGCCCGAAGCCTACTGCCAGAAAAGAATTAGCCGGCAATCCGGGGAAACGGGCATTAAACAAAGATGAACCCGTATTTACTCCATTAAAAGGAGTTGCACCTCCCGAGTGGTTTATTGAAAACAAGCTAGAACTTGCCGTGGTGATGTGGGAGCTCACAATAAAAGAACTTTGTGGGCAAGGTCTTTTGTGTATTACCGATTTGGCTGTTCTTGAACGTTGGTGTGTTGCTTATCATCTCTGGCGTCATGCTGTGATCGCCATCATGCGAGATGGTACTCGCTTAACGGGTGCAACAGGTGGACCGATTAAAAACCCAGATTTAACCACAAAAAAAGATCAAGAAAGTGAAATGGACCGCACGGGCGCCATGCTGGGTTTAGATCCGAGCAGTCGGCAGCGGCTTATTGGCGCGGCTGGACAGACGAAACACGATAACCCATTTATGAGAATTATTACTTCATGAGTCGTAAATCTTACCCCAATGTCAATGCGGCTAACCAATATGCGCGTGATGTGGTGCGTGGCAAGATCACCGCATGCCAATATGTTAGAGATGCTTGTCAGCGACATATTAACGATATTGCACAAGAAAAAAACACAAAATTCCGTTATCGCTTTGATAAAGATTTAGCCGAAAAAGCCGCTAAGTTTATTCAATTATTACCTCATACAAAAGGGGAATGGGCATTTAAGCGGATGCCTATTACGTTGGAGCCTTGGCAACTTTTTATTGTGTGCAGCGCGTTTGGGTGGGTGCATAAAGGAACAAAGCTTCGACGTTTTAGGGAAGTGTATACGGAAATTCCGCGTAAAAATGGCAAATCAGCCATTTCGGCAGGTGTTGCGTTGTATTGTTTCACTTGTGATAACGAATTTGGTGCTGAAGTGTATTCTGGTGCGACGACGGAAAAGCAGGCGTGGGAAGTCTTTCGACCTGCGAAGTTAATGTGTAAGCGTACTCCTTTGTTAATTGAAGCATTTGGTATTGAAGTCAATGCGAAAAATATGAATCGCCCAGAAGACGGTGCTCGATTTGAACCATTAATTGGTAATCCCGGGGACGGTCAATCTCCTCACTGTGCCATTGTGGATGAGTACCATGAACATGATACGGATTCACTTTACACAACCATGCTTACCGGGATGGGAGCTAGGCGTCAGCCGTTAATGTGGGCAATTACGACGGCGGGATATAACATTGAAGGTCCTTGTTATGACAAGCGACGAGAAGTCATTGAAATGCTCAATGGTACTGTACCGAACGATGAATTATTTGGGGTGATTTATACCATTGATGATGGGGATGATTGGGCAGATCCCGAGGTACTAAAGAAAGCGAATCCGAATATGGGGATTTCTGTTTACAGCGATTTTTTAATGAGTCAGCAAAATCGCGCTAAAAACAACCCAAGACTTGCCAGTATATTTAAGACGAAACATTTGAATATTTGGGTTTCCGCGCGTTCGGCCTATTTCAATATGCTCAGTTGGCGTGAATGTGAAGACAAAACACTCACGATAGAGATGTTTGAAGGGCAATCCTGCGTTCAGGCGCTCGACCTGGCGAGAAAGCTGGATATGAATTCCCGCGTTAAATTGTTTACACGAGATATTGAGGGAAAACGGCATTATTACTGCATTTCTCCGAGTTTTTATGTGCCTTACGATGCTGTTTTTGGTGCAGATATTGAAAATCAACGAACGGCTGAACGCTTTAAAAAATGGGTTGAAACGAAGCACTTAACATTAACGGATGGGGCTGAAATTGATTATCGCGTTATATTGGAGGATGCAAAAGCTGATAATTTGAGTAATCCGATTGATGAAAGCCCTATTGATCCTCACGGGGCGACAAATTTATCTCATCAACTGGCTGATGAGGGATTAAACCCTATCACCATCGTGCAAAACTACACAAATATGTCTGATCCCATGAAAGAGCTTGAGGCTGCAATTGCTTCAGGGCGTTTTCATCATGATGGCAATCCTATCATGACATGGTGTATCGGTAATGTTGTTGGCAAATTCTTACCCGGTAATGACGATGTGGTAAGACCTATCAAAGAGCAAAACGAAAACAAAATTGATGGAGCTGTGGCATTAATTATGGCTATTGGTCGAGCCATGCTTCACGAAGAAAGTGATTTTCTCGCATCCATAGATCCAGACGAAGACTTACTATTCCTATGAAAAATCTCTTTATTGATATTACTGCATTAGCGGGATTTTGTGCGGTGATGGCGGGTTGTTATCTTAAATACGGACTGCCGAATACATTAATACTTGGTGGTTCTGTGTGGGTCATTTATGCATTATTTGCGGCGATGAGGAGGTGATGTGATTTTGAATGCGTTATTTCGTCATGATAAACCGACGAGTATAGAAAATCCCTCAACGCCAATTACCGCCGACTCGATTGATACCGAGGGGGTTTTTACGGCAGATGTGCATGTTAGCCCTGAAACATCGATGAAATTAGCGGCAGTATACGCGTGTATTTATGTTCTTTCTTCTTCAATTGCCCAAATGCCCCTGCATGTCATGCGAAAGTCTGGCAATACAGTTGAGATAGCACGAGATCACCCCTTATTTTATTTGATTCACGATGAACCGAATAACTGGCAAACCAGTTACAAGTGGCGTGAAACCAAGCATAGACACATTTTAGGGTGGGGGAATGGTTACACGCAGGTTGTGCGTAATCGTAAAGGTGAAGTGGTTAGTCTTGAGGCGTGTATGCCGTGGGAAACCACTCTATTGAATGCGGGGGGGCGTTATACCTACGGCGTTTACAATGATTGCGGTAATTTTGCTATCAGCCCTGATGACATGATCCACATTCGTGCTTTGGGAAATAATCAACGGATGGGGTTAAGCCCGATTGCTCAGCATGCTGAAACGATTGGTATGGGGATGAGTGGGCAAAAATACACCAGCTCTTTCTTTGGTGGTAACGCTAGACCAGCAGGAATTTTGTCTGTTAAAGGTGATCTAAATAAAGACGGTTGGGCGCGTATAAAAGATATGTGGCAAAAGGCAAGCGCCGCACTCCGTAGTCAGGAGAATAAAACCATGCTTATCCCTGCTGATCTCGACTACAAGGCGCTAACAGTTTCCCCTGTCGATGCTCAGCTCATTGATATGCTAAAGCTGAACCGCTCGATGATTGCGGGCATATTTAATCTGCCTGCGCACATGATTAATGATCTTGAAAAAGCGACGTATTCAAATATCTCAGAACAATCCATTCAATTTGTACGCCATACCATCATGCCGTGGGTAGTGAATTGGGAGCAGGAGCTGAATCGGCGCTTATTCACAAGACAAGAAAGGGCGGCAGGATTTTACGCGCGTTTTAATTTGGCGGGCTTATTGCGAGGTACCGCTAAAGAGCGCGCTGATTTTTATCATTTTGCTATTACTGATGGTTGGATGAGTCGAAATGAAGTGCGCGCTTTCGAAGATATGAACCCAGTTGATGGGCTGGATGAAATGTTAGTCAGTGTGAATGCGACTCAGCCTGTGGGGAGTCAAACAAAAAAACTCAAAGGAGATACTAGTGAGCAGTAACCAAGAAACTCGCTGCTATATCGGGGAAGTGAGAGCAGAGTCCAGAGATGAGGGGAGCGCCTCCCATATAATCGGGTTAGGTTCTGTTTTTGATTCTCGTTCCGAGTTGATGTGTGGATTTAAAGAAATTATTAAGCCGGGCGCATTTGATGACGTACTGAATGATGATGTTCGAGGGCTGTTTAACCATGATCCTAATTATATTTTGGGCAGAACAGCGGCGGGGACTTTGTCATTAAGTGTGAATGAGCGCGGTTTGGTTTACGACATTACCGTACCTGATACCCAAACGATCCGCGATTTGGTATTGGCTCCTATGCAACGTGGGGATATTAATCAGAGTTCTTTTTCCTTTCGTGTCGCTCGAGATGGCGAAGATTGGTATCAGGATGATGATGGGGTGATTATTCGTGAAATTCACAGATTTTCTCGTTTATTCGATGTGAGTCCGGTGACTTATCCCGCCTATCAGGAAGCTGGCGCAGCTATACGTTCAATGAATGCATGGAAAGAGGCGAGAGACAGCGGCGACTTGCAGAAAGCCATTAATCAAAAATTAGCGCGTGAGCGCGTTTTAACTTTACTCAATGCATAAGGTAATACTATGACGATGAAGCTTCATGAATTAAAACAAAAACGTAACACCATTGCGACAGAGATGCGCGCTATCCACGAAAATGTGGGTGACGGTATGATGACGGATGAGCAGCGTACTGAATGGAATAAAGCAAAAACTGAACTTGAAAAATTGGATGCGCAGATTGAACGTGAAGAGCAACTCCGCTCTTTAGATCAAGCGTTTGTTGACGATAAAGCGCAAGAGCAGCGCAATCAGCCGACAGGCGACTCAGATAAAACACAGGCAGAACGTCGTAATGCTGCATTTGACCGATTCTTGCGTTGTGGTGCTAGCGAGTTAACAGCGGAAGAGCGCCAAGCATTGCGTGAATTGAATCAAGAAGCCCGAGCACAAGGTGTTACGCCAGATGAAAAAGGGGGATTTACCGTACCAACACAGATGCTTAACAAGGTAGTTGAGCAGATGAAAGCTTATGGTGGTATTGCCAATATCGCTCGGATCCTCAATACCTCCAACGGTCAAGATATTATCTGGTCAACATCGGACGGCACTATGGAGGAAGGTGAGCTGTTAGGTGAAAACACCCAGACAACCGAAGAAGATGTGGAGTTTGGTTCGGCAACATTGGGTGCTAAAAAACTTTCTTCAAAAATGATCCGAGTTTCGAATGAGCTACTTCAAGATAGTGGCATCGATATGCAGGCTTATCTCGCGGGACGCATTGCTCAACGCATTGGGCGTGGTGAGGCAAAATACCTAGTAAAAGGTACAGGAAAAGGTACACCGTTACAGCCAAAAGGGCTTGAAGCATCGGTGACTGGCACGGTTGATGCAGCTGCGTCTTTCGGGTGGAAAGATATTAATGCGCTTAAGCATTCTATTGATCCAGCTTATCGTAACGGGAGTAAATTTCGTTTAGCGTTTAACGACAGCACACTTAAAGTGATTACTGAGTTAGTAGATGCGCAGGGGCGTCCGCTTTGGTTACCTGAAATTATTGGTGTTGCGCCATCTACGATTTTAGGTATGCAGTACACTATTGACCAAGCCATTGCTGACATGGGGGCGGGGAATAAGTTTATTTACTGTGGTGACTTTGATCGCTTTATCGTGCGCCGTGTGACCTATATGACATTACGCCGTTTAGTTGAGCGTTTTGCCGATTTTGATCAAACGGCATTCTTGGCGTTTCACCGTTTTGACTGCGTGCTTGAAGATACCTCTGCCATTAAAGCTTTGGTGGGTAAAGCTGCCGCTAAATAAGATGTCATTGCCTTGAATCAAGCGCCGCTTAATTGCGGTTTTTTTGTGCCTGCGATCTAGATAGGGGCGCAGGCAGTTAGGTGAAATCATGCCATTGCCAACACTAGAAAAATTAAAAATTCAATGTCGGATCGATGAAGATCATGTTGTTGAAGATGATCTATTGGAGACCTATTTATTGGCAGCCAAAAAGCGAGTGGAAAATTACATTAATCGGAAACTGTATGAGGACACCATTCCTGAGTCAGATCCGGATGGCTTGCTCATTTCAGATGATATTGAGTTAGCGATCATGCTAGTCGTCGGTCATTTTTATGAAAATCGCGAGTCTTCATCCCTCCCTCCTGGCTTCAAGGCGCTGCTTGAGCCTTATCGGTTTATCAATCTGTAGGAGAAAAAATGGATATAGGTCGATTGCGGCATCGAGTCAGAATAGAAAGACCCGTGACGAAACCGTTGAGCTCCGGGACTCGAGAAAAAACATGGATGCCAATTTGCGAAACATGGGCTGAGGTCAATTCAATCAGTGGTCGAGAATTGATGTCTTCAGGGGCGGAGATGTCTGAGGTGACGGTTCGCGTGTGGATGCGTTACCGAGCTGATATTCATCCAGCTTGTCGGATGGTTTATCGCGGGCGAATTTATGGAATTCAGGCGGTAATTCCCGATGTGAAATTTACCCGGCTTGAATTGTTGTGTAAATACGGGGTGAAAGATGGTTGATATGCATCTTGATTTTGGCGAGCTTTTGAATATCTCTCAGGATTTAGATTTACTCAGCCAAGCGGAAAATCACAAAGTCTTACGACAAGCGGTCTCTGAGGCGGCGGGAATGTTGCGAGATGAAGCGAGAGCCAAAGCACCGAAACGAACTGGTAAGTTGGCAAAAAATATTGTCTCGATGACTCAACGCAATCGCCAGCAGGGGACAGTATCCGCGGGTGTGTATGTTCGAGGTTCGAATCAAGCCGGCAATAACAGTGATACTACTTTGAAAGCGAGCGATCCTCGAAATGCCTTTTATTGGCGTTTTTTGGAATACGGTACATCTAAAATGGCGCCTAAACCGTTTATCAGACCAGCATTTGATGCTAAAGCGGATGAGGCGGCTAATTTTGCGATCAGTAAATTGAATCAAGCTATTGATGAGGTATTACGTTGATGACAGAGTCCGATTTATTTCACCTTTTGTCACCGGTATTACCTTCTCAGGTCTTTCCTTATGTAGCGCCGCAAGAGGAGCCAGCGATCACGCCGCCGTGGTTAATCTTTTCTTTTTACGATATTGATGAGGATGTGTTGAGTGGGCAAGCGAGCACCATGACGCAGATCCAGATCGACGTTTATGCAAAAACACCCGACATGGCGCGTGATATACGTGCGAAAGCGTTGCTAGCCATTCAGGTGTTAGCACCTGTGAATATCGTGCGAAAGCAAGATTATGAACCCGATACGTCATTGTATCGAGCCACCATAGAGTGCCAAGTTTGGCAATAATCCCTTCCCTTTCCCATAAGCTGCTTCGGCAGCTTTTTTTATACTGATAGGAAAATAACGATGTCGAGTAAATATGAAAAAACACAGGGAACGAAAATTAGCATTTCTAAGCTCCCTGCAACGGAAGCCAACCCAACCTCTGCGGAGTTTTTACCACTTGCGTGTGCGGCAAAAGAAATCAGTTATACCGGTGGTCAAAAATCCGATATTGATGTGACGACACTATGCTCAACAGAGCAGGAAATGACGAATGGATTGGCATCTCCGGGGGAAATCACCATTTCCGGGCATTGGTCTCCGGATGAGGGGCAAGAAGCGCTGCGAACGGCTTATGACAATGACGCTATCCATGCGTTTAAAGTGGAGTTTCCTTCCGGTAATGGTTATGCCTTTTTGGCGGAAGTTCGTCAAAACAGTTGGAGTGTTGCAACCAGTGGCGTGGTTTCTGCCTCATTTACACTACGCGTGAAAGGTAAACCGGTTCCGATTAAGACCCCTTCAGTCGCTGGACGAGGAAAAGGGGCGTAATCGATGGCAAGTTCAATATTAAGACAGTTAGCGCTCAGTCCAAAAAATGCGTTCCGTTCTAAACGGGTGGGGGTGCCTGAATGGGATGGGGTGCAAGTTATTTTACGTGAACCTTCTTCAGCGGCGTGGCTAAAGTGGCGTGAGCTCATGAATTCAGAGCCAGAAAGTGAAGGTAAATACTCTGAAGCGGAACAGGCTCAGCGCAATTTACGTGCGGATGTGGTGATGTTTTCAGATATCCTCCTTGATGAAGACAAGGAGCGCGTCTTCGCTGATGAAGATATCGATATTTTGATGGGGATTTATGGTCCTGTTCATGCTCGTTTGCTGAAACAGGCGCTAGATCTGATGACCACGCCGGATGAAGCAGAAAAAAAGTAGCGCAGCCGGAAATGTTTTTCCTGATGACACTGGCGCTCCGGATGGGGCGCACAGTGGATGAACTGACAAGGACGATGAGCGCCGATGAACTGATCATGTGGATGGCTTTTGATCGTCTTAGTCCGATTGGGGATATCCGCGGAGACATACAAACGGCGCATATCGTTTCGTCTTTGTACGGTGCTCAAGGGGGGAAACTCAGCCTGCATGATGCAATGTTGAGATGGGGTGCTCGGGACGAGAGAGTTGCAGATGACAGTTTGGAGGAATTTTTGCAGTCGATATCAGAAGGTGGATTGTAAGGCGATAACGGGGGCATTTAATGGCAAAGCTTCGTGAACTAATTATTAAAATATCGGCAAATTCATCCTCGTTTCAGGCTGAGATAGCTCGTGCATCACGGATGGGCGAAAACTATTACCGGGCGTTGGAGCAGGGAGGGCGCCGGAGTGCGGCGGCATCACGGGAAGCGAAAAGTGCAATTCGTGAACTGAATCGCGATCTGGCATCCATCAAATCGACTGCTACCGGGGTGATGGGGGCAATGGCAGGCGCTTTTGCCACCTCTCAGTTGATTCATTATGCCGATACGTGGAGTCAATTGAGTGGTCGTTTAAAGTTAGCCTCTGTGTCGGCAGAAGATTTTAGTCGCGCTCAGCAAGCGCTGATGTCTTTGAGTCAGCGCACAGGGACATCGCTGGCGGCAAACGCCAATTTATATGCGCGTATTGCCCAGTCGATGAGAGATGCGGGCTATGCTTCCGAGGATGTGGCGAACGTCACGGAAACGATAGCCACCTCGCTGAAGTTGTCGGGCGCCAGTACTGAAGAAGCCAGCTCCGTGATCACACAGTTAAGTCAGGCTCTCGGATCCGGTGTTCTGCGCGGTGAAGAGTTTAACGCGGTGATGGAGAACGGCGGAAGACTGGCGAAATTGCTGGCTGATGGAATGGGGACTACCATTGGTGGTTTGCGCGAAATGTCACAGAGCGGCAAGCTCACCATGGATAAGATTGTGCCAATCTTAACCAACACCGAACAGCTTAGAAAGGAGTTTGAGCAATTACCGCAGACGGTCAGCGGCGCTTCGCAGAAAATTGAAAATGCCTTTATGGCGTGGGTTGGTGGTGCGAATGAGGCATCTGGAGCAACGAGCGCGTTAACCGGCGCATTAAATGGTATTGCAGATAATATCAACAATATCGCCACTGTTGCGGGTGCTTTGGTGGGTGTCGGGCTGGCGCGGTATTTCGGTGGATTGACTGCCAGTGCTGTCAGATCTGCCATCGGGGTGGCAAATGCGGCAAAAAGTGAGATTGCACTGGCTCAGGCTCAGGTACAAGGCGCTCAGATTGCAGTGGCTCGAGCACGCGCCGCAGAGTATCGCGCTCAAAAAGCGCTGATGGCAGCAAAAGGGACAGAGGCACAAGCCGCCGCAGAGAAGCGTCTTGCCAGGACTCAGGCTTTAGTTGCTCGTAATATCACTGCGCGAAATACTGCCCAGAAAAACTTAAACAATGTGACCGCAATTGGCTCCCGTCTTCTTGGTGGTGCGCTTGGTTTAGTTGGTGGTATTCCTGGATTGGTGATGTTGGGGGCGGGTGCATGGTATGCAATGTACCAAAAGCAGGAACAAGCGAGACAATCGGCGCTTGAATATGCCGCTGCGATCGAGCAGGTTCGAGCTAATCTCAATAAAATGACCTTGCCGGAAACCTCAGATAATGTGGGTAAAACCAAAGCATCTTTAGTTGCACAGAATCAATTGATTGATGAGCAGCGCCAGAAAGTCGAGGCAATAAAATCAGCGATAAACGGGTATCAGCAGATTTTGGCTTCACCGGGTCCCAGTATCAATGGTTATCTGATTAACCACCTGACGAGTCAGGAGGAAGTCGTCAAATCCCTTGCGGCTGCACAGGGTTCACTTTTTGTGGAGCAAAGTAGGCTCAATGCACTGACGCAGAAATCGGAAGAAATTCAGGCAGCGTTAAAAGCAGTTGAAAGTCAACGTGATTTTCTGATACGTCAACAGACGCTGGCACAGGCAAATATGCGCCGAAGCTTGTTGATGATGAATGCTGAGCATTCTGAATTTAACCGGATAATGTCTATCGGTAACCAAATTCTGAGTAATCGCCAGACGTTGGTGAGCAGTCCGATGCGCATCCCCGCTGCGCCCTTGAGTGACAAACAACAGGATTTTCTACAAAAATCTGAACGGGATAAAGCATTATCGGTGCTAACCGGGGAGGCAAAGGTTATCCGTCAGGCAGAATTTGCCGCGGATGACATGGGACTGACGAAGGATATGGCTCATCAAGAGGCTCGTCAGAAATATATTGATAATCAGGTTGTCATCTACCGTAATCAGGAAAAACAGAATCAGGCGATAAAAGCTGGGAAGGATGCGCAAAATGCGTACAACAACGCACAACGCGAAGCTGAAAGACGCTCAGAACAGTATGCACGTAAAATGGCGGATTTGAGTATAGCGACTGAGGTGCAGAAAGTTCGCGCGACTCAAGGGGAGAAAGCTGCTGAGTTGTATGCGGCGGCACATGAAGCGGGAACGAAATGGACGGATGAGCAGCGTAAGGCGATCCGTGCGTCTTCAGTTGCGCTGGCGGAGTGGACGCAAAAAGCGGATGAGGCGGTGAGAAAACAGCGCGAAATGGATGATGCGCTAAAAGCCATGCGAGACGGGGCTAAAAAGTTCCATGATGATGCCAAACAGATTGATGAAACTCGAAGTATGGGGAGCCTCAATCGCAGTTATTACGATGAGCGCCAACAGATTGAGCGTGTTTTTGAAAAGTCGGATAAGAAAGATGCTGCAACAGAAGCCTATCATCGTGAACTTGAAGCACTGGACTTGAAATACCAGAATCTTAAGGCGGTGCAATCAGATTGGCGTAGTGGTGTTTCTCGAGGTCTGGAGGATTGGGTCGCAGAGAGCGGAGATTATGCTGTGCAGGCAGCATCCGCCGTGCAGAATGCGATGGGGGGAATGGTGAATAACATCACCGAGATGCTAAACGACAACAAAGCCAGTTGGCGTGAGTGGTCGGTGGATGTGCTTAAATCCATTCAAAAAATCTTGGTTCATGCTGCGATGGTGCGCAGTTTTGAATCCCTGTCAAGTGCAGGCGGGGTGATAGGCAGTGTGGGTAAATTTCTGAGCGGGGCGGTTGCCAATGCGAAAGGGGGCGTTTATGACTCTCCGAGCCTCAGTCGTTATAGCAATCAGATAGTGAGCACGCCTACCTATTTTGCTTTTGCAAAAGGGGCGGGCTTAATGGGGGAAGCGGGTCCCGAAGCGATTATGCCACTGACTCGAAGTGTTGATGGTTCGTTAGGGGTTCGTGTTCTCGGCTTAGAGAAAGCACAAAACACACCTGCATCCGTTATGCGCCATCAAGCCATCAATATTGGCATTGGTGACATTTATATCACGAGTGACGGTAAACCTGAGCGAGAGTCCTCCGGCGATGCGAATGGTGCAAGGTTGCAATTAAAAAATGAAATTGTTCAGGTAATTAATGAGCAAGCCTCAAGAGAAGGCACGCCACTATGGATGATGATGTATCGAAGAGAGCGCTAATATGATAGAAACATTCACTTGGTGTCCGCGTATCAATGCACAAAGTGAGACAACATTCAGAGTTAAAAAAGCCCAGTTCGGTGATGGATACACACAAACAGCAGGTGATGGGTTAAATCACCGCTCTGATAGTTGGCAACTGGAATTTGTTGGTGGAGAGGCAATGATCGAACAGATTGTTGCCTTTTTTGATCGTCATGGGGGACATAAATTTTTTCTTTGGAAGCCTCCCCTTCGCTCAATCGGTTTTTTTCGTTGTGAACAATACAAAGTGAAAGCATTAGGCGGTAATCAGTATGCAGTCACGACCACATTTATTGAGGCATTTAGTGCATGAACATAACATCTGACATTCAAAAATTAGAACCAGGGAATAAGGTTCAATTAATTGAAGTGGACGGTAGTGAGTTTGATGCGCCTATTCTTCGCTTTCATGCTTATAACTTACTGCACACCTCAGAAGATATTGATACCGCGGGGGGAGGCATCAAGCCAAAGTCCATTTGGTGGCAAGGGCATGAATATGGCGCATGGGCTTATGAAATCGAGGGCATGGCTAAAAACAGTGATGGTAGTCCAGCCAGACCCCGACTAAGAGTGGCGAATATCGAGGGGCTGATATCCTCGTTGTGCTTGCAATTCGATGATATGGCACTGGTGAAAGTGACGATTTATGAAACCTTCGCGCACTATCTAGATGCTAAGAATTTTTCAGAGGGAAATCCTACTGCTAACCCTGAAGAATTTTTCAAACAGGTTTATTTCATCGACAGAAAAATGAGCGAAGTCGCGGGAGAAACAGTTGAATTTGAGTTATCGAGTCCGTTCGATTTGCAAGGGGTTATGATCCCCGGTCGCCAAATTCACAATCTCTGTTTCTGGTGTATGAAAGGCGATTATCGAAGCGGACGAGGCTGTAACTATACCGGCAATAATTACTTTAATGAACGCGGTGAGCCAGTTGATGATCCCGCATTAGATAAGTGCGGTGGACTTATTAGTGATTGCAAAAAACGCTTTGGTGAAAATGAGCCTTTGGATTTTGGAGGATTCCCAGCAGCGGGATTAATACGATGATCACAAAGAAATTAACGGAGGCGATATTTCAGCATGTCAAAGCGGAATATCCCAAAGAGGCTTGTGGTGTTATCTGCCAAAAAAGCCGAGTCAAAAAATACTTCCCTTGCCGTAACCTCTCCGATAATCCCACAGAACACTTTGAACTTTCCCCTGAAGATTATGCGAACGCTGAAGATTGGGGCGAGCCAATAGCGATTGTGCATAGTCATTGCGGGGATGGGGTGACGTCTCAACCGAGTGAAGTTGATAAGCTGCAGTGTGATGCGACGGGGTTACCATGGGTAATAGCATCATGGCCAGAAGGTGACATTCGCATCATCCAGCCTCGCGCAGAACGTGAATTAGAAGGTCGTCCGTTTGTGCTTGGTCACGCAGATTGTTGGTCGCTCATTATGGATTATTACCGACAGATGCACGGGATTGAGCTGACTAATTACAGCGTCGAGAGACACTGGTGGGAAGCGGGGGAAAACTTGTATATGGATAACTGGCAGCAAGCGGGCTTTGTCGAGTTTGCCGGTGATTTAAAGGAAGGCGATATGGTCATTATGCAAGTGCAAGCCGACGTTCCGAACCATGCAGGGGTGATAGTGAATGGTATGCTGCTTCATCATTTGTACGGACAACTGAGTTGCCTTGTCCCCTACAGTGATTATTGGCGCGATAGAACCGTGAAAATAGTCAGACGTAAGGAGTTGGCATGAGTTTAAAAACAATACAGCTCTATGGTGTTTTAGGTACCCAATTTGGACGTGAACATCGGCTTGCTATTGATTCCCCCCGTGAAGCCATTAAAGCGTTATCCGTGCTTTATGATGGGTTTGAGCAGTTTCTCGCGAATGCCCATCTTAAAGGGTTGGAATTTGCGGTGTTCAAAGGTAAGCGGAACATCAAGGAGGATGAGCTGTATCTTGATACTAGCGAAGATATTCGTATTGTCCCCGTGATTAAAGGGAGCAAACGTGGCGGTTTTTTCCAGACCATACTGGGTGTTGCGCTAATTGGTGCTGCCGCATTTTTATCGGGAGGTCTCTCTGTCGCATTTACCGCTGTGGGGGCATGGGGAGGGGCATTGGCGATGAGTGGTGCTGCCATGGCACTCGGTGGTGTGGTGCAAATGCTCTCGCCTCAGCCTCAAGGCTTATCCATGCGGCAAGATGCGGATAATAAACCCTCTTATGCGTTTGGTGGCGTGGTGAATACGACGTCACAAGGTAATCCCGTCCCGTTGTTATATGGGCTAGAGCGCCGCGAAGTCGGCGGTGCCATTATCTCTGCGGGGATCTATACCGAAGATCAGAAATAGCAAAACGAATACGTGAACACGAGCGGCTTAATTGCCGCTTTTTTATGGGTGAAATATGGAAACGATATACGGTGCAAAAGGTGGCGGTGGGGGCGGTCATACGCCCGTAGAAGCAAAAGATAATTTACTTTCTGAATCGACAGCCAAAATTCTGTTAGCGATATCTGAGGGCGAGATTGCTGGCGGCTTGGATGATACGCGTATTTTTTTGGATGGGACACCGATTGGTAATGCCGATGGAACAAAAAACTTCGAAGGCGTGACATGGGAGTTTCGTCCCGGCAGCGAACAGCAAGAGTACATCAAAGGCATTCCCTCGGTCGATAATGATATTGCCGTCGGCATGGAGCTGAAAGACGATCAGCCATACATTAGAACCATTAATAATACTCAGTTATCCGCGATTCGCCTTCGCTTTTCGGTGCCTCAGTTAATGCGTCAACATGATAATGGTGATACAACGGGATATCGTATTGAGTATGCGATTGATTTATCTACTGATGGTGCTGGGTATCACGAGCTCGTTAAATCTGCATTTGATGGAAAAACGACCAGTGAGTATCAGCGCACCCATCGTGTCGATTTACCCTCAGCCACGACCGGCTGGCAATTACGCGTTCGGCGACTCACCAAAAATCAGAATACTGCTCGTATTGCCGATAAAGTCTCGATTGCTGCGGTCACTGAGGTGATTGACGCCAAGCTACGGTATCCTAATACCGCTCTTTTGTTTGTGACATTTAATGCCCGCCAATTTAACAACCGTATCCCTAAAATTAGTGTTCGCCCGACAGGGGGGTTATTCATTAAAGTGCCGACAAATTATGACCCCGTAAACCGAACGTACGCAGGTGTTTGGGATGGAACGTTTAAGCTGGCGGCGACCAATAACCCGGCTTGGGTGTTTTATGATTTAGTCCTGAACAATCGCTATGGCTGTGGTGACAGAATTAAAGCCCATCAGATTGAAAAGTGGGATTTGTACAAAATCGCACAGTATTGTGATGAATTGGTGCCTGATGGGCGAGGAGGTGACGGTAAAGAGCCTCGTTTTTTATGTGATGTATATATTCAATCACAAGAGGCAGCGTATACCGTATTACGCGATGTTGCGGCTATTTTTCGTGGAATGACCTTTTGGGCGGACAATAAAGTCAATGCGATTGCTGATATGCCTGCACCAATCTTTCGTACGTTTACTAATGCCAATATTGTTGGGGGAAAACCGTCCTATTCGGGGGGTAGTATCCAGAATCGTTACACCCAAGCACTGATCTCATTTACGGATACGGATAACCACAGCAAAGATGATATCGAAGCGGTTGCGGATTTAAAGCTCCAGCATCGTTATGGCGTGCGCAAAACAGAACTCTCTGCGATTGGATGTACTCGTCGAAGTGAAGCAAATCGTCGTGGTCGCTGGGCATTATTGACTAATGCCAATGACCGCATGATCACTTTTGCTACAGGGTTAGAAGGGGCGATCCCCTCTCCGGGTCATATCATTGCCGTAGCTGATTCAAACTTGGCAGGGCGAGATACGGGCGGGCGTATTTCTGCTGTTAATGGGAGAAATATCACACTTGATAGAGAAACATCACTGAAAGCTGGCGACCGTTTAATCATCAACCTACCGGATGGAAAGTCAGAGGCACGTACCGTGACGGCGGTGAATAAAAAGGTGGTGACGGTTTCGGTAGGTTATTCTCAAACACTGCAAAAAGACGCAGTGTGGGTGGTGGATTCGAATGATTTGGCTGTACAGTTGTACCGAGTGATTAATATTACCGACAATGGCGATAACACGTACACCATTAGCGGTGCTATTCATAATCCTGACAACTATGAGCACATTGATTCCGGTGCGCGAATTGATGAGCGTCCTATTACAGTTATTCCTCCAAGTGTTCAGCTAGCACCGAAAAACGTAAAAATCTCATCTTATTCTAGGGTTGATCAAGGCATGGCGTTTACCACTCTCAGTGTCAGTTGGGACGCTGCTGAAAGTGCGATTGCCTATGAGGCTCAATGGCGTCGTGACAACGGGAATTGGGTTAATGCACCAAGGACATCATCTCTGGGGTTTGACGTTGACGGGATTTATTCCGGTCGATATCAAGTGCGGGTCCGTGCAATTAATGCGTCTGAAATTTCCAGTGTGTGGGCAAATGCGCCCGAAACGACACTGACCGGAAAAGTGGGTAATCCGCCGAAGCCTGTGAATTTCAACGCTTCTCCGCTGGTCTTCGGGATTAAGCTGGACTGGGGGTTTGATAAAAATACGGGAGACACGTTAAAAACGGAAATCCAGTATTGTAAAAACCATGATGGTAATGATCCCTTGTTGTTGGCTGATGTGCCTTATCCCTCGCATTCCCATGAGTTGGCGGGGTTAGCTGCCGGTGTTACATTTTATTTTCGGGCAAGGCTTGTTGATAAATCGGGTAATGAATCCGAGTGGACGTCATGGGTGCGAGGAGAATCTGAGTTTGATGTGAATACCATCTTGCCGGATTTGAACGAGCATTTTATGTCGACAGACGCTGGGAAACAGCTCTCTCAAGAGCTGGATTGGTTAAATGAGTCGGTATTAGTCAATAGTGCGGCAATTAAAGAAGTAAAGAAAGAGGTTACGGTAAACCATGAACAGGCACAATCTCAACTTAAAACGTTAGAGCGTGGGTTTGCGGATGAACGAAAATCGTGGGCAGAAAAATACGCACAAGTGACCGCATCAATTAATGGGGTAAACGCAGGCGTTGTTCGGCTTGATAAAGCGGTGACGAATTTAGACAGGTCTTTCAGTGAATCACAGAAGCAAGTTCAGGCGAAATTGGATAATCAAGGTGCGCTGATTAACTCCAAGATGCAGGCGGAATTTAAACAAAATGCCGGGTACGCGATGCACAGTACAAACATCACAATTATGGTTGATGGGAAAAAATATAACGCGGCAAGCATGATGGTGAGCGCGGAAGTGAAAGGGGGACAAATCGAATCGTTTATTGGGTTTAATGCAAATAATTTTGCCTTTTTTAACCCAACACGAGGGCGAATGGAACCCTTGATGTTCATGAAAAATGGGCAGATTTTCATGCGTGAATCCTTCATCGCCGATGCATCGATTAGCAATGCCAAAATAGGGAATGTGATTCAGTCGAATAACTTCGTTTCGGGTAAATCAGGATGGCAAATTAATAAAAATGGTACCCCTGAATTTAATGATGGAATATTTAGAGGAAAAATTTACGCGAGAGATGGTGAATTTAGGGGAACAGTTTATGTTGATAAGCTTGTTGGTGATAATGCAACGGCAACAATTTATAAGGAAGTATCTAAGAGTGAGATCCATGGTAAGCGTTATGACCAAATCATAGAAACCTCTGTCATTTATAAAGGAGGAATGCCTTATGAGGTTGATTTATTGATGCCAACGATGCAATTCACCTCGGAGGGATCTGTGCCCGGCGCGATTCACTCTACTCGTGTAGAAGTTATCATCAATGGCATTAAATACTCGCCTCAAACTACGGTAATTGCGACAGAAAAAGATCGAAGGCTGATTTGTTCGTTGTATGTCACACTCAAAGCGGCAGTTAAAGATGCGAAGGTGACGATTAGATATATCACGTATCATAAAAACGGTTGCAAGACTACCATTCATCCCGCGATGATTATTGTTTGTAAACATAATTCCTCTTCATTCATGCCTATTTAGCAGGTTAACAGTCAATAGTTATAGTATTCCCATTCCAGCCAAAGGAGAGGAGGATGCATAGTAGTGTGCATATACAATCGTTTTATCGAGAACTACAGATAGAAATATGATACTGATCTTCTCAAATACAGAGAGGGCTGAAATATATAAAGAAGGCTCAACACTCATTAATCCGATAAATCAGTAGCAATGATGGTTAAATCTATTTGTCTGAATATCTATTGATTTAGTATGTTACGGATAATTTTAATACCACCTTCGGGTGGTTTTTTGTTATTGAGGTTATATGACGGTATTAATTTCTGGCGCATTAGTGAATGCGGCGAGCGCCATTGGTTGGGAGTCAGATAACGTTAAGGGCTCAAGTCAATTCATCTGATGTGGTTATGCATACGGCTGCGATTATTACAACAGATGCGGAAGGGGGTTATGAATTCGTTACGCAAAAAGATGCGTATAATGTGTATTTAAAACCTCCACGACAGAGTGAAGAGTATGTGTGGAAATTGTTGCTGATGAAAGTGCGATTTAGGGGACGTTAAATGATTTTTGTTGGTATGAAATGGGGTGGATTTAAAGCCGGATGTGGTTAAGTGTTTAGAGGAAGTTGCTGCGCAGACTAAATAATACACCGAAGCGGCAGCAAAAGCTGCCAAACGACAGGAAATTGTCGCATGGCGTGCAGAACAGGAGTCACAGTCATTTACGTTTGAGTGAGGAGGTCATACATGGAATGCTGGTGCTGATTCATTGGCGCGTCTTTACCCGTTAGTGACGGCTTCGAAATCAGGTCTTTTTCGTGACGTGATGGCATGGGGGATGCAGATAATCAACAGGTTGTGTTATCAATGCCGGAATTCGACGCACTGGTGGGGGCAATGGCACAAGCACAAGTCGAGCGTAATGATGAAATTTACCAACGCCAGCGTGCGATGAAAGATAAGCTCGAATAATTGTCTAATCTCGATGAAATTAGAAACTTTCGAGTGGCGTAGTTATTTTTAGGTGGTGCCAATCTTGCTGGGCGCGAATTATACGAGCGTCAATGTAAAATACAAGCAAAACTGTTGACTTAATGTAGCTTAACTTACATTATAATCAGAGGTAATACGCATCGTATACCTAGATGTAAATTATAACTCATTGGTTTATAACGAGGTTAATATGGGTCACGCACTGCAAAAGCCTAATCGCTTGAATATACCTGCTCGTGACAAAAGTAAAATTGCAGCACCAAGAGCTGCCATGAGCGAGCAAGGAAATCATGATAATCAAGTCAAGAATGCTTTTGACTTTGGTTTCACTCGCTATGAAAAAGCCATGGAAAAGTTAGCTAAGGTATAGTGAGTGATCAACATCACAGGGGAGTTTGTCGAAGGGATTAACTATCTATCTATTGATGATCTAATAAACATCAATAGAACATTGATAGAGTTGCAAACTCCCAATGAGCCTATCAAAGTATTGAACTTCAATAACCTTAGTTCATCCCAATCAAGACCAAGCCAAGTGAAATATTACGAGCAAACAGATGACATGTTTGTTCTTGCTTCTGTGTTAATTGAAAGTCTGATTCAAAATCATCCTTTTGCCAATGCCAACAAGCGAACAGCCATGATGGCTGGGTATGTCTTTTTGTTGCTCAATGGTTATGAACTAACAGCCCCGGAAGATGAAGTAGTTGAAATGGCTCGGGGCTTGGCAACTAAAGAATATTCGCTTGATGAGCTAGATAGTTGGCTTTGCAATTGGTCAAGGGACTTTGACTCTAGGCAGCTATGCTGTAAACAAGTAAATATCGAAACCTGTTCTGTAATTAAAATAAATATAGACTAAATAGCGCCAGCTCGAGTGGTTGGCGCAATCTGATCATTTATCGAAATACTCCACTTCCTCAGTTTCTTTCATTTCAGGCATCCAATCCCCATCATTCCATATTTCTTCCAGTGTTTCTTCGATGTAGGTTTTCTTTTCGTTCTTTCCAAGACCACCAATAGACACATTAGCTTGAGATCCCCAGTTGATATCGATGTTTAAATCGGGGTATTTTGGACTCAATCTTTTTGTGATTTCATTTCTCAATGCATCGAAAGTCCCCATGGGTAACTTGCCTTTCATACTTGCAGCGAAGCGAACTTTAATCGTAACCATAGTATATTCTCCTTATATAAAACGCTGTATATAAAAACAGAAAAACTATAACTGTGATTATATACAGTAAAATATTAATGGAGGTCAAGAAATAAGGTAAAATTTATCTTATGACTGAGAAAATGGCTTCCCCAAAACTATTTAAGGAATATCGTTAAATCAAGAGGTTAAATGATAGTTGAAAATGACATAAAACCAAGGCTAAATGCCATTTAAATTATTATTAATCAATTGGTTAGGTTATTATTAAGCGCATGAATAAAATACACATGCAAACTAGGTATAAATACGAGGTTTATCGCTCGCATTTCATACTGTATTGGATAGGGATATTTGGTCAAGAGTCGGATTTTGGCTTTTTGAGTAAACTGAAAATAATCCGATGAGCGTTTTTCGTGAATTTTTAAATTATTTGATATGGATCACAAAATTTAGGATCTACAAGTCTGCTATCAGCCCATGGTACACTGACGTAAATTGAGTATTTAGTATCAAAATGAAGACAAAATATTTTTAATGACCTAGCTTTATTGAAGTGCTATTTAACGGATAGATATCATTGATAATAAAGGCTATGCTTAAATTGAATTTCCACACTGAGCAACACGACTGAGCAAGAAAGTAATGAGTGATTTTCTGGGCACATTTAAAACTGACACAATTTTTAAAGATGAAGTTGAAAAGGCGCTGCAACCACCATCAATGTATAAGGTTTTGTTAAATAATGATGATTACACGCCGATGGATTTTGTTGTTGAAGTGTTACAAAAATACTTTTCTTTTGATGAAGAACGCGCTACACAGATAATGTTAGATGTGCATTTTCAAGGTAAAGGTGTTTGCGGTGTTTATACTGCTGAAATTGCAGAAACGAAAGCCGCTCAAGTCAATGCTTTTGCAAGGGAACATGAATATCCTTTATTGTGTACTATAGAGAAAGTCTGAAGAGTCTTAATATCAATTTTGGGAGGTGCTTATGCTCAATCAAGAACTGGAGCTTAGTCTAAATGTCGCTTTTACCAGAGCGAAAGACAATCGCCATGAATTTATGACTGTGGAGCACCTATTGCTGGCGTTGTTGAGTAATATCTCTGCGCGTGAAGCATTAGAGGCTTGTAAGGTTGATTTGGTTGCCCTTAGACAAGAGCTTGAACATTTTATTGCCCAAACTACACCGTTATTACCTGAAAATGATACACGAGATACTCAGCCGACATTGAGTTTCCAGCGCGTGCTGCAACGTGCTGTTTTTCATGTTCAATCATCAGGGCGTAATGAAGTGACTGGCGCTAATGTGCTGGTGGCGATTTTTAGTGAACAAGAATCACAAGCCGCCTATCTATTACGTAAGCATGATGTTAGCCGCCTTGATGTGGTTAATTACATTTCCCACGGAACCATCAAAGGTGAGGATTCATCCTCCTCAGAAGAGGATGCTTCTAACAATGCTCCGTCAAGCGAAGAGCAGCCAGTCTCAGAAGACCATATGGACAACTTCACCACGAATCTTAACCAGCAGGCTAAGAAAGGGAATATTGACCCGCTGGTGGGACGTCAAGCTGAATTAGAGCGTACTATTCAAGTACTATGCCGTCGCCGTAAGAATAACCCATTATTAGTTGGGGAATCCGGCGTGGGTAAAACAGCGATTGCAGAAGGCTTAGCATGGCGCATTGAACAAAACGATGTCCCTGAAGTGATGAAGGATTGCACTATTTATTCCTTGGACATTGGTTCGTTGCTAGCAGGAACAAAATATCGTGGCGACTTTGAGAAACGTTTCAAAGCGTTGCTAAAAATGCTGGAAAAAGATCCGAAAAGCATCCTGTTTATCGATGAAATTCACACCATTATTGGGGCGGGAGCCGCATCGGGTGGGCAAGTCGATGCCGCAAACTTGATTAAGCCACTTTTATCGAGTGGGCGTATTCGAGTGATTGGTTCCACCACATATCAAGAGTTCAGTAATATTTTTGAGAAAGATAGGGCATTAGCTCGCCGTTTCCAAAAAATTGATATTGTGGAGCCATCCCCTGAAGAGACTGTACGTATTATTAATGGCTTGAAGCCAAAATATGAGTCCCATCATGATGTTCGTTACACCGCAAAAGCGATTCAAGCAGCGGTGGACTTGTCTGTGAAATACATTACTGACCGCCATCTGCCAGATAAAGCAATTGATGTCATTGATGAAGCAGGTGCAAGAACTCGTTTAGTTGCTCCAAGTAAGCGGAAGAAAACGATTGGTGTACCTGAAATTGAAACCGTGGTGGCACGTATTGCGCGTATTCCAGAAAAAACGGTTTCATCCAGCGACAAAGACCGCTTAAGAACCTTAGACTCTCGCTTGAAAATGTTAGTTTTCGGGCAAGACAATGCGATTGAAGCGCTTTCTGAAGCGATTAAGATGAATCGCGCTGGTTTAGGGCTAGAGCATAAACCCGTAGGCTCCTTCTTATTTGCAGGACCAACAGGGGTGGGTAAAACCGAGGTGACGGTCCAATTAGCGAAAGCATTGGATGTGAAACTATTGCGCTTTGATATGTCCGAGTACATGGAACGCCATACGGTTAGTCGGTTGATTGGTGCACCTCCAGGGTATGTAGGCTTTGACCAAGGCGGTTTGTTAACCGATGCGGTTATCAAGCACCCACATTCCGTGGTGTTATTGGATGAAATTGAAAAAGCGCACCCCGATGTGTTCAATATCCTTCTGCAAGTGATGGATCACGGTACGTTAACTGATAATAACGGTCGTAAAGCGGATTTCCGCAATGTGATTGTTGTGATGACAACAAACGCAGGAGTACAAGAAACTCAGCGTCGTTCGATTGGCTTTGCAGAGCAAGACAATAGTACGGATGCAATGTCAGAAATCAAAAAGACATTTTCACCGGAGTTCCGTAACCGTCTTGATGGCATCATTTGGTTTAATTCACTGTCGATGGATATCATCACACAGGTGGTTGATAAGTTCATTGTCGAGCTGCAAGCTCAGCTTGATGAGAAGGGCGTTTCGATTGAGGTTAGCCAAGCAGCTCGCCGTTGGTTATGTGAAAAAGGGTATGACAAAACAATGGGTGCCCGACCTATGGCGCGTGTCATTCAGGATAACCTGAAGAAACCATTAGCGAATGAACTGTTATTTGGTTCGTTAACGAATGGTGGCTCGGTGAGTATCGGGCTTGATGAAAATAGTCACACACTGACATACAGCTTCAGTAGCGTACACAAGGCCTCTCCAGAGGATGCTGTAATCTGACAATAGCTAGTACCACAGGTGTCTTGGGCACCTGTGGTCTTGTCAGGTCTTGCCTGAAAATCGAAAATCAGCGGCTACGGAAAATGATACGACCTTTGCTCAGGTCATAAGGAGTTAACTCTACAGTTACCTTGTCGCCTGTCAGAATGCGGATGTAGTTTTTACGCATTTTACCAGAGATGTGTGCAGTCACGACGTGACCATTTTCCAGTTCAACGCGGAACATTGTATTTGGCAGGGTATCCAAAACCGTTCCCTGCATTTCAATATTATCTTCTTTGGCCATCTAATCCTCTAAGTCTAATAACCGTGATTTTTTACGGGCAAGATAATGCCCAAAAACCCACACTAAGTAAAGAAGTGTCGCATTTTAAAGCGATCTTTCTTTCGCACAGTTGGGGATAAAATTACTGTATTGTCACTTTTTATTTCTTAAAAAGTGGTGATTTTTCAAATGATTGTGGTAAATCAATTGACTGTGGTAACCAGCATGCTGGGTCAATTCGCAGATCACGCCACCGGTAAAGAATATGAAGGAAATCCCTGCGGGAGATCTCCGTTGCACCCAGTGAGGCGGTGTGGTGGTTAAGTACCTGACAATCAAAAAGTTGCCCATTATAGCGCAAAAAATGAAAATAGAATGTAATAAAAGCACATTTGGATGCATCATTCATTTTACTGAACATGGATTCCCCACAAAACAGGTGTCCCATGTTCACGCCGTATAAGCCTCCAACCAATTTCTCGCCATGCCATGCCTCAATAGAGTGCGCTAAACCCTCTTGATGTAAAGCGAGATAGCCAGCCTGTACGGAAGGCAGTATCCAAGTCCCTTCTTGACGTACTGCACAAGCTTCAATCACATTTTTAAATGCATGATTTATGGTAATGCGATAAGGGGATTTTTTTAATGTTTTGATCATGGAGCGGCTGATATGCAGATCACCCACCATCAAAACAGCTCGAGGATCAGGAGACCACCATAATGGTACTTCTCCAGGGTTAAACCAGGGAAAAATACCATCATAATACGCAGATTGTAATCGGCGGGATGATAAATCTCCGCCAATCGCTAATAATCCATTAGGTTCCCGCATCGCTTCAGACACGGGAGGGAACAGATAAGAGTCGTCATCTAACTGGTACATGGTACACCTCAGCGAGTTTGCTGAACCAAATGACGCTGATGGAATTGATAATAGCGACCTTGCTCAGCTAACAGTTGCTGGTGGGAGCCTTGTTCAATGATTTCGCCATTATCCATCACACAGATAGTATCCATTTGCTCTAAACCTTGCAGACGATGGGTGATAACTATCAGGGTTTTATCTGCACATTTTTGTTTGAGTAAACTGAGAATTTGTTGCTCAGTATGAGCATCTAGCCCTTCGGTAGGCTCATCCATTAATACCAGTGGCGCATTATGTAAAAGTGCACGAGCGATACCTAAGCGGCGCTGCTCTCCTCCTGATAATTGACGACCACCTTCACCCATCCAAGCATTTAATTTTAATTGGGTATCCAATAAGTTATCTAAGCCGACTTGGGTTAAAACATCACAAAGTTGTTCGTCAGAGGCTTGTTCATTCGCCAGCAGTAAGTTGTTGCGTAAGGTATCACTGAACACATGGACACGCTGAGGTACAACAGACATTGCTCCACGCAGCGCTTCTTCACTGTATTCTTGAATTGGCTGACCGTTAATCGTAATCACACCACTGTCGACATCCCAAGCACGAGTGAGTAATTGAAGTAGGGTCGATTTTCCACAGCCGGTTTTTCCTAATAACGCAATATGTTGACCTTGCTTGACGAATAATGAGACTTTTTTGATAACCGCAAAAGGTTGCTCTGGATACGTAAAGGTCACATTATCAATCATTAAACTTTCAAGAGACTTCAGCTCGTGACTTTGATTAACAAAGCTCACTTCTGGCTTCGCATGCATTAATTGGGACACTCGAGTCGCTGACGCGATGACTTGTCCCATGTGTTGGAATGCCACAGCCACAGGACCTAAGGCTTCAAATGCAGCCAATGCACAGAAAACGAATAAAGCAATCAACGCACCCGGTTGTGTATTTCCCCCCACATGCTCAGCAGCCATCCATAATAGCAAGGTTGCTGTTAGTCCTGATGCACAGAGAATAATTGCTTGAGATAGCCCCGTGAGTGCAGCTTGTTGTTGTTGACGCGCTTGCCATGAATTTTCGATGTTAGATAAGTTTTGGCGAAAACGTTGAGTGGCACCAAACAAGGCTAATTCGGCTTGTCCTTGTAATGCAGAAGTTAAAACGGTGCGGTAATTACCACGGAGTTCGGTGAGTTCGTGCCCAATAGGTTTACCCGCACGATAAAAAACAATCGGCATCGTGAACAGTAAAAACAACATTACGCCGCCTAGAGTCCATGCAAGGCGAGGGTCAAGGAAGCTCAGACCGATGATTAGCACAAATGTCACAAAGAAGGCGCTAACTATTGGAGACAGAACACGCAAGTAAAGATGGTCTAAAGTCTCCACATCGGCAACCAATCGATTTAATAAATCCCCTTGGCGGAAACGGCTGATCCCACCAGGAGACAGCGGTAGCACTTTACTGAAAGCGAAAACGCGTAGATGGGCTAAGACCTTAAAAGTGGCATCGTGGCTAACTAAGCGCTCGGCATAGCGTCCTGCGGTACGAAAAATGGCAGCACCACGGACACCTGCGGCTGGCAACATATAGTTAAAGAAATAGATCCCCGGAGCACCCACGATAGCAGCACCCGCTAAGAACCATCCTGATAGGGTAAGCAGCCCAATACTTGCAAGTAGAGTGACAATTGCCAGAATGATCCCTAATGAAATCAAAAACCAATGGCGGCGATAGAGGGCTAAGAAGGGCAGTAATACTTTCATTTTTAAAGCTCCTCTTGGCGGTGAGCAAGCAACTGGGCAAAGGCACCTTCAGACTGGCTCAGTTGTTGGTAATTACCACGTTGAATAATTTGTCCATTTGCCATTACCCAAATTTGGTCGTAATCCATCGTTTCTTCGAGTAAATGGGTCACTAAGAGCGTCGTTTGCTGCTCGGAGAGTTGGTTTAATGTTTCCATGACACGCTGCTCGCTATGGGCATCTAAGCTCGCAGCGGGTTCATCTAATAGCAATAAACGTGACGGCTTTAATAGTACGCGAGCGACGGCCACACGCTGGGCCTGACCAACAGAAAGGCGCGCAGCAAAATCACCTAAACGCGTGTTTAATCCATCAGGTAAGTTTGGCAGAAATTCTGCAACATACGCTTTTTCAATCGCAGATTGAATTTCCGCCTCTGTTGCATCAGGTTTACCCAAACAAATGTTTTCTTTCAACGTCTGTTCTGGCAAATGTGGGTTTTGTCCTACCCAGCCGACCAACGCTCTCCATTCATCAGAGCATAGCTGATTGAGTTCATGACCATTAATGGTGATAGAGCCACGGTAAGGAAGGAAACCGAGTAATAAGTTTAATAAGGAGCTTTTACCCGCACCACTTTGCCCAACTAATGCGATGCGTTGTTGTGGCTCAACCGTAAAATCAAGAGGACCCGCAAGGATAGCGCCATCGTGGGAGAGAATTTCCAGCTGTTTGGCTTCAATGCGAATCGGTTGATTATCAATGACCTTGTTGCCTTGAGGTGATTTTTCATCAGCTTGGCTTTCGAGTAGGGTTACAAGTGATTCAGCGGCGCCCACAGCTTGAGCTTTAGCGTGGTAGTAAGTCCCTAAGTCGCGCAGAGGCTGGAAGAACTCAGGGGATAAAATTAAAGCAAGGAAACCTGCAAATAGGGTAACGGGCAGACCATAGCTACCGAAGCTCAATTCCCCGAGGTAGGAAAAACCAAAGTAAACGGCAACGACGGCAATGGAAATAGAGGCAAAAAACTCTAAGACACCTGACGATAAAAACGCCATGCGGAGCACTTCCATCGTCCGAGAGCGAAAATCTTCGGTGGATTCACGAATTTGAGTCACTTCCGCTTTGCCACGGAAAAATAGACGAAGAGTATCCAATCCTCGTAATCGGTCAAGGAAGCTACCACTCAAACGGCTCAATGCTAAGAAGTTTCGACGGTTAGCATCTGCAGCGCCTAGCCCAACTAATGCCATGAAAATAGGAATTAATGGTGCAGTAGCAAATAAAATTAATGCCGCAGCCCAGTTAAATGGGAATATGGCAATCAGGATCATGATTGGGATGATGGTGGCGAGATACATTTGAGGAAGATAGCGAGAGTAGTAATCTTGCATATCTTCAATTTGCTCAAGAATGATGGTTGCCCAGCTGCCAGCAGGTTTGCCTTTCACCCACACGGGACCTAATTCTTGTAGTTTATCTAACACCATACTACGGACTTGCTGCCTAACGACTTGCCCACAATGGTAACCCGCTCGTTCGCGCAGATAGTGAACAATGCCTCGTAAAATAAAGACACTAATCAATAAAGTAAAGTCGGTGAGCAGTTGCTCTCGAGGAATGTGGTCCATCAGCAAGGCTTGTAAAATCACTGCGATTAACCAAGCTTGCGCAATAATTAATAAACCACTGACTACGCCTAAGAGCATAGAAATTCGGAGCCAACGCTTGGCAGGAGCGCTGTGTTGTTTTAACCAACGCACCAATTCAGTCTGTCTTGATTTATCCATAATGATTTAGTTAGCAGGTGTAGTTTTCATGTTATTGAGTGCAGTTAAGATAGTTGACTTTGTCATCAAATCTAACCGAATTTTTACCTATCATAACAGCTTCCATTGGAGATGTTACATAATAAAAGTTAGATATTTGAATAGAATAATTTTTGTTATCAATATGTTTTATAAAGGTAAATCATATTGATTGTCATATAATTAAATTCGAGCGAGCAGAGGATGTTACCGTTATTATGACCAAAAAATAAGGTGGCATAATTTATAATTGTTAAGCCACCTACATTTTAGATTGAAATCGCGAGAGGAAGTCAGCCAGTTATTCAGGAACAATTTCTAACCATGTTTTAGGTTGTAGCTTAAATTGGTTATTGAGTAAGTTATCCCATGCGGCTTTTTTATCAGCGGTATCATCAAAGACTTGCTTTTGTGTATCCACTAGATTCCATGTGTTTGCTTGGGCTTGCCAGATGGTGCATTCATAGTCGAGGGATTCTGGCATGGAATAGCACATAACCACTTCATCAGCCCCATCGCTGTTCACATCCGCCATGAATCCAAGACATTCGTAATTACGGTAATAACTTGTGCAGTTCCAGGAATCTCGAATTCCATCTTCCATATCAAACCAACTCTGGGGAAGTGGCTGACTACCTTTTGCGATAATGAGTACTTCTTTAAAAGGTTTTGGTGTATCGGAGTAAGCACCAACTTTAAGTTGAGCTTTCGTTTCTGGGTTTTGTTCTAGTTGTGCTAAAGCGGCTTTTCCTCGCTCCCCGAGTTTTTCTAGGTCATACGATAAATCGTAATTAATTTTAATTTTGCCTTTTTCAACCGCCGCCATAATGCTATTAACCGTGATCCGCTGGAAATCACCAATAGGACTATTAATCACTAAAATAGTGGCGATTAAACCAAGAATAGCAACCTTATTAATCGAGCCTAGAGCGTTTGCCCAGTGGCGTCGTTTTATCATGACTGTAATGCTGTACGCCAAAATCAGGATTGCCAAAAATAATGCAATTGCAAAGGCGTACAATCGGCTGACACTCCAACTATATTGGTTGACTCGAACTAAGATGCCATACAGAGAAAGTGCAGAGAATACGTTGAGCAGAACGATGCTAATTAATACAAACCCATTGATGATAGCTTTAAATTGAAATTGCGTTGAGCCATCACCATAAAGGGCATTAATAAAAATGACATTTAAAATAACAAAGCAAAGCATGGTTCCAGAGCCAAGTTCTGAAGCGGTATAGTGCACCCCCGTAAAGAGTGAAATGGCAAGGCCAACTAAGAATATGACTGCAATAAGGCTAAGCAGTGGTAGGAAAAATTGTGAAAAATACTTGGCGATATTGTTCAGCTGCATCACTAATTTAGAGCGCAAAAAACAGCACGCTGATATTGAAGCCAAGTAAAAAAGCGATCCAAAGGATGTAATCATTGTTAAGGAAATGACTGAGTGTCGTCAGATTAACAATGCCGAATAAGAAACTGGCTTGTTTAACAATAAACGCTAATAAGCCACCAATAGCACAGGCAAAAAAGCCAAATAGCGTATTGCGGAAATAGTGCCCGACTAAGCAGCTGTAATGAGCTTTCCATCTACCCGTGGCTTGGCGATTTTGCATCCATGGTAGCAAAAAGAAAATCAGGACGGTTAGCGTGCTCACCGCGAGGAAGGGTTCACTACTGGATGAAGACCCTGTTTCTAAGTTCTGCCAAGTATTAATCCAACCGATAAGAATGATGGTCAGGATGATATTCAGATAAAAAGCAGGTTGTTTGGCATTTGTAATAAGAAAACTGATCACAGAAGGCACAAAAATGGCGAATACCATAGGCAAATAGATCCATATAGGATCTAATTCAACATTGGTACGAATGGAGTAATCTAGCGTACCAGTGATGATAATCCCTTGAATAACCGATAACAAAATAACAATCAGATATGCCAATTTACTAACTGATTCTTTTTGCGTTTGTGGCTCCATGTCAATTCCTTAGTGAATAAGATGATGAAGCTGAGTATAGATAGGGAGCCAAAAGAACAACATAAACTTGCTCCTAATTCACTTAGCGGTGCGATGCTTATTTTTGTGAAATGGATAAATAAAAAGCCCCATTCTATTTCGTTTCGATGAACGGACAGAATGAGGCTTAAATTAAGGCTGGGTTAGAAAATTATTTCTTATCGGCTAATCCATCAAGATAGCGCTCTGCATCTAATGCTGCCATGCAACCAGTTCCCGCAGATGTAATGGCTTGACGATAGATGTGGTCCATGACATCGCCCGCGGCAAAGATCCCTTCAACAGACGTTTGGGTCGCGTTACCGTTAGTACCGGATTGCACTTTTATATACCCATTATTTAAGGCTAACTGACCATCGAAAATCGCGGTGTTTGGGCTATGACCAATAGCAATAAAGGCACCCATTACCTCAATATCCTCTGTTTTATCTGTTTTGGTGCAACGTAAACGAACGCCAGTCACGCCCATGTCATCACCCAGGACTTCATCTAGAGTATTGTCAGTGTGCAGAACGATATTACCATTTTCGACTTTATCCATCAGTCGGTTGACTAGGATTTTTTCTGCTCTGAAGCTGTCACGACGGTGAATTAAATGCACTTCAGACGCGATATTAGAAAGATATAGCGCTTCTTCAACCGCAGTATTACCACCGCCAACTACGGCGACTTTTTGGTTACGATAGAAGAAACCATCGCAGGTTGCACAAGCGGAAACACCGCGACCTTTAAATGCTTCTTCAGATGGTAAGCCAATATAACGAGCCGATGCACCCGTTGCGATGATTAATGCATCACAGGTGTATTCAGCCTCACCACCGAACAAACGGAAAGGACGCTGTTGGAAGTCTACTTTTGTAATGTGGTCGTTGATGATTTCAGTTTCGAATTTTTCTGCATGGGCATGCATGCGCTCCATGAGTCCTGGACCTGTTAAGCCTTCAGGATCACCCGGCCAGTTTTCAACTTCGGTAGTTGTGGTTAATTGACCGCCTTTTTCCACCCCAGTAATCAGTGCAGGGTGTAAATTTGCGCGAGCTGCGTAAACGGCTGCGGTATAACCGGCAGGACCTGAACCTAAAATGATTAACTTGCGATGTGTGGTTGTGCTCATGAATTCCTCTTTTAGTCTCGAAAAAGCATAGACACGATTGTAGGAGAAATAGGGGGGTAACAAAAGTGATTTAACTGTTCATTCATATGGACAGAACAAATTTTTCTGATAGGTAGTACCAATTAAGAGTTAAAAAATAGAAGGGAAAGTGCTTTAATCACGAAATGGTAATTTTAGGAATTATCTTGAATTAGGTCTGCGAAACGTTTTACTGAAAAAAAAACCGAAATCTTGTACTGATTTTTATTCATTTACTTTGACAATCGGCTGCGCATTTGCGAAAACATCTATCTAAGAGTTAATTATCTAGCAGGTCAATGGAAATGGCGCATTTTTGTTCTTACTGGAAAATTAACTTTACGTCACACATTCAGGCAATGTCGCGACGATTGTAAACAATTATTCGGTTTACGAGAACTTCAGTTATGACGAATAGAATAGGTTCCACGCCCGCTAGTCCTCTTAGGAAGACTGACGTATAGATGGGGCCGTTTTATAAGATATGAAAATAACAATTAGAGAAAGAGAGATAAGAGATGATTGACAATAAAAAGCGTCCTGGCAAAGACCTTGACCGGATTGACAGGAATATACTGAACGAATTGCAAAAAGACGGGCGTATCTCTAACGTTGAACTATCTAAGCGCGTTGGTTTATCTCCAACACCATGTTTAGAGCGTGTTCGTCGTCTTGAAAGACAAGGGTTCATTTCTGGCTATACCGCGCTGTTAAACCCACACTATTTAGATGCATCACTGCTGGTTTTCGTTGAAATCACGTTAAACCGTGGGGCTCCTGATGTCTTTGAACAATTCAACACAGCAGTTCAAAAACTTGAAGAAATTCAAGAATGTCACCTTGTTTCTGGTGACTTTGACTATCTGTTGAAAACGCGTGTGCCAGATATGTCCGCATATCGTAAACTGCTAGGTGAAACCTTATTACGCCTTCCGGGTGTAAACGATACTCGTACCTACGTAGTTATGGAAGAAGTGAAACAAAGCAACCGTTTAGTGATTAAAACTCGCTAATCGTACTTTGTATTCATCATTCCTGCACAGCAATCTGCATTGTTGTCGCACTGCTGTTTCAACGCTGAGTTTACTCAGCGTTGTTCCGTTTTAGGAACACTCACTTTTCTCTCTGTCCCCTTAATGATTCTTTTTTAAACACGATCTTGTCTGCTGTACTCAAGAGACCTCAAATTTAGTCAGAAATTTTCATTTCAATTTATTGATTTTAAAGCTATAAACAATTAAGAATTTTGACCTTAAATAGAGTTTGAAACCTCATTCGTAAGATGAAATACTGAATCTTATGGTCTCTATGGTGTGATAATTTGTCTTAATCTCCTTAAAGCAGGCACGTTTAGGGGATTAGTGTTAGAATAATCATAGAATAATCACGTATTAAGCAAGAACATCAGTCAGTAAAGAAACAATAATGAGCCAAGAATATACCGAAGATAAGTACATCAAATTTAAAAAGCTGAGTAGCGGCAGACGGCTATTAGAGGTGATTTTGTTGGTCATCTGCCTCTGCGCGATTTTTCTTATGGTCGCGTTATGGAGCTTTAACCCTTCAGACCCAAGTTGGTCACAAACTAACTGGGATGCTCCCGTCAAAAATTTAGGGGGAAGCATTGGCTCATGGAGTGCGGATATCCTCTTTTCTGCATTTGGTATTCTTGCATTTGCGATTCCTCCGTTATTGTTACTCGGGTGTTGGGCAATTTATCATTATGAAAGTCAGCGTCGTTATATTGACTTTTTCTCACTTTCTTTACGCTTGATTGGCGGGTTAGCGCTGATCTTGTCATCCTGTGGTTTAGCTGCCCTCAATTTTGATGATTTACCAAACTTCGCTTCAGGTGGGGTGATTGGTAGTGTCTTTAGTAATGCCATTATGCCGTGGTTTAATTCGTTAGGCGCCACTTTAGCTTTGCTGTTTCTCTGGGCTATCAGTTTTACTCTTTTCACTGGATGGTCTTGGCTTACGATCGCGGAAAAAATTGGGGCAGGGATACTACTTCCAATTACATTACTGACAAATCGAGCGCGTGGTGATGATCTAGATGACCACGATTATGAGGTTGAAGAAACCGAAGAGGCATTACAGCGAGCTCAAATCGCTGAGCATCAAGCGCATGATGAAGCGCAGCAATATGATGCTGATGATGTGCTTTTCTCAGCACCGACGGTATCGGAGCTAGTCTCTGAAGATATACCGGCTGCTGCTGAACCACAAATTGTCGTTGATTCGCAACCGACTATTGTGTTGCAGCAAGAGATTGAACCTGTACAGCCAACCGCATCAATAGCTGAGCCTGTATTTGTGGCGAAACCGACGGAAAACGAGAATTTACCCAATTTCTCGGCAACGGAAGAACCGCAAACTTATCATTTTGAAGTTCCTGATGAATATCAGCCGCAAGTGCCGCCGACACAGGCATATTCTTCTTCACCTGTGATTTCGCAAGAGCCTGAGTACACACCTGAGCCTACATTTACGTCTGAGCCAGCATTTACTCAACCACCTGCATTTACGCCAGAGCCTATTTTTGCTCCTGAACCACAGGCGCCAAAGTCAGTTGCACCAACAACGACAGCATTTTCACCCGTAGAACCCACAATAGAAGTGGGAAGTCCTGATATCAGTGAACCTTCAGTGACCAACCGTATTGCTGATCCTGCTGCGCTAACCGCGGCAGGTATTTCAATCGCTGCGATGGATCGCCATGCACAAGTGAAAAAGAATCTGGAGCCAGAATTACCGCGCCCAAATCCAGTTCGTTTGCCAACACGTCGTGAGCTGTATGGTATCCGCATTCCATCTCAACGGGATGCAGAATTACAGCGTCGCCAAGAAGAGGCATCACAGCGCGAACAGGTTTATCAACAATGGTCCGCGGAACAAGAGCCGGAAGAAAACGTTAAAACGGATGATGAGCTGGAGCAAGAAAGGTTGCTGCGCGTCCAGTTTTTGGAACAACAGCGTCAGCGCTATGGTGAACCAGAAACGGATATGCAAGATTTTGACGCGGCATTTCAGGTTGACCAATCTGCGGTTGAGGCTCCTTTAGAGCAAGTAACGCCGCCGGTTAGCACGTTTACTCAGCCTGAAATTGAGCATCGTTGGGCTTCTGCGCCAGCGTTTACACCTGCTTTTGAACCTGTTGTACCAACAGAACAAACTCAGCCTTCAGATATCCACCGTTTTACGGCTCATGCCGATGATGAGCATGATTTAGATAATGATGTGGATGACTTAGAGCCTAGGATTGATTTAAGTACGCCATTGTCAGCATTTGAGCGTTTCTCACCCGTTGATGATTTAGTTGATGATGAGCCAGCCGTGCCGTTATTTATGCCATCGGTGGCTGAACCACCTGTGCAAACGCCATCTACGCCAGTTAATCCTATCAATGAAGTTGTTGCTCATTCTGCTGTGCAGCCACACACTATTGCGCAGCCGCAACAGCCGCAACAGCCGCAACAGCCGCAACAGCCGCAACAGCCGCAACAGCCGCAACAGCCGCAACAGCCGCAACAGCCGCAACAAGATAGCTTGTTCCATCCATTCTTGGTACGTAATGATCAACCATTACCAAAACCAACAACGCCAATGCCATCTCTTGATTTATTGGCAAGTCCACCAGAGCAAGAAGAGCCTGTGGATATGTTCAAATTGGAGCAAACAGCAAGGCTGATTGAAGCTCGCTTAAATGATTACCGCGTCAAAGCAGAAGTCGTCGGATTCTCTCCTGGTCCTGTTATAACGCGTTTTGAGTTAGATTTAGCACCCGGCGTGAAAGCCGCTCGCATTTCAACGTTATCAAGAGACCTTGCTCGCTCGTTATCGACGACAGCAGTACGTGTCGTTGAAGTGATTCCGGGCAAACCTTATGTGGGTCTCGAATTACCGAATGAAAAACGTCAAACGGTGTACTTAAGTGAAGTCTTAGATTGTGATGATTTTAGAAAAAATCCATCACCATTGACGATAGTTCTAGGAAAAGACATTGAAGGCGAGCCGGTTGTTGCTGACTTGGCAAAAATGCCTCATTTATTAGTCGCAGGTACCACAGGGTCAGGTAAATCTGTGGGGGTCAACGCTATGATCCTCAGTATTTTATATAAAGCTAAACCTGAAGATGTTCGCTTTATTATGATTGACCCGAAAATGTTAGAGCTCTCTATTTATGAAGGGATCCCACATTTATTAACCGAAGTCGTGACAGATATGAAGGATGCCGCCAATGCACTGCGTTGGTGTGTTAACGAGATGGAGCGCCGTTATAAACTCATGTCTGCATTGGGTGTGCGTAACCTTGCTGGCTATAACGATAAAATCAAAGCTGCGGCAGAGATGAATCGACCAATTCCTGATCCGTTCTGGAAACCGGGTGACAGCATGGATGTAGAACATCCAATGCTGAAAAAAGAACCGTATATTGTGGTGATGGTTGATGAATTTGCTGACTTAATGATGACCGCAGGGAAAAAAGTGGAAGAGCTTATTGCTCGCTTAGCGCAAAAAGCGCGAGCTGCGGGTATCCACCTAGTATTAGCAACACAGCGCCCATCCGTTGACATCATTACAGGGTTAATTAAAGCCAATATTCCAACCCGTATAGCCTTTACGGTATCCAGTAAAATCGACTCTAGAACTATTCTTGATCAAGGTGGCGCGGAATCATTATTGGGTATGGGGGATATGCTTTACCTGCCACCTAACTCATCAATTCCTGTACGTGTTCATGGCGCATTTGTGCGTGACCAAGAAGTTCATGCTGTCGTTAATGACTGGAAAGCGCGTGGCAAACCGCAATATATCGACAGTATTACGACGTGCAGCGATGACAGCGAAGGGGGCGGCAGTTCAGATAATGGCGATGAAGATCTTGACCCATTATTTGATCAAGCAGTTGAATTTGTTGTTGAAAAACAAAGAGTCTCTATCTCTGGTGTGCAACGTCAATTCCGTATCGGTTACAACCGTGCCGCTCGAATTGTTGAGCAAATGGAAGATCAAGGAATTGTGAGTGAACCTGGACATAATGGTAACCGAGAGGTATTAGCTCCGCCATCAATGGGATATTAATATTTCATGTGCTAATTGCTGGTTTAATTCAAGGGGTGTATAAAGACATACGCCGCTTGAGGTATTAATTTAAAGGTCTTTTCTCGATGAAAAAAATGATGTTATTAGGTGCATTAGCCCTGAGTTTAAACGTAGGTCAAGTATTGGCAGATGCGAGTCAAGACCTTCAAGACCGCCTGAGTAAGGTGAATAGCTTCCAAGCAAGCTTCTCACAAAAAGTCACTAGTCCAGAAGGTGATTTGATCCAAGAAGGTGTTGGTGACTTATGGATTGAACGTCCTAACCTATTTAACTGGAATATGACTTCGCCAGATGAAAGTGTGTTGGTGTCAGACGGCAAGAACCTCTGGTTTTATAACCCGTTTGTCGAACAAGTCACAGTAACGAATTTGGCAGATGCAACGCAAGATACGCCATTTTTACTATTAACGCGTAATAATCCTCAAGATTGGAAACAGTACTCGATCGTTCAACAGGGTAATACGTTTGATTTAAAGCCAAAACAAACTAATGGCACGCTAAAAAGTTTCTCTATTACCGTTAACCCACAAGGTACGATTGAAAAATTTGCTGCGGTTGAGCAAGATGGCCAAACGAGCGCATATCAACTAAAACAGCAAAAAAATGGGCCAGTTGATCCAAGTAAATTTAAATTTACGGTACCGAAAGGGGTCACTTTGGATGACCAGCGTTCTCGCGCTCACTAATCTCTAGGGGGTAAAGAGGATCTCGTGGGTAACTTGTCTCTCGATTTTTCACAAAATGAATTTCAACCACTGGCTGCACGTATGCGGCCAGAAACCCTTGAGCAATATATAGGTCAAAAGCATTTACTTGCCGAAGGTAAACCGTTACCAAGAGCGATTAGGGCAGGTCATTTACACTCGATGATCTTGTGGGGACCTCCGGGAACGGGTAAAACCACATTGGCTGAAGTTATTGGTCACTATGCACAAGCAGATATCGAGCGCATCTCGGCAGTGACTTCGGGGATCAAAGAGATCCGTGAGTCTATCGAAAAAGCGCGCCAGAATCTTAGTGCAGGGCGCAGAACTATTCTGTTTGTGGATGAAGTTCATCGGTTTAACAAAAGCCAGCAAGATGCTTTTTTACCCCACATTGAAGACGGGACGATCACCTTCATTGGCGCGACAACGGAAAACCCTTCATTCGAGCTTAATTCAGCACTGCTTTCTCGTGCGAGAGTCTATTTATTAAAATCATTAGAAAGTAGCGAAATTGAAGAGGTGTTACTTCAAGCTCTCGGGGATAGCGTTCGCGGATTAGGCGGGCAAAATATTATTCTCCCCGATAGCACAAGAAAAATGATTGCTGACTTAGTCAATGGGGATGCGCGACGTTCGTTAAATCTGCTAGAAATGATGGCGGATATGGCTGAGGCTGATAATCAAGGTCAGCGTATTTTAACGGCGGAGTTACTCAAAGAAGTCAGTGGCGAACGAGCGGCTCGTTTTGATAATAAAGGCGACCGTTACTATGACTTGATTTCAGCACTTCATAAATCTGTTCGTGGCTCTGCGCCTGATGCCGCTCTTTATTGGTATGCCCGCATTATCACGGCGGGTGGTGACCCACTCTATGTTGCTCGCCGCTTATTAGCAATCGCGTCAGAAGATATCGGAAATGCAGATCCTCGTGCAATGCAGGTCGCTATTTCAGCGTGGGATTGTTTTACCCGTGTAGGGTCTGCAGAAGGTGAGCGTGCGATTGCTCAAGCCATTGTATATCTTGCATGTGCCCCGAAAAGTAACGCCGTGTATACCGCGTATAAAGCAGCGATTAAAGATGCTCAGATGCAGCCAGATTATGATGTTCCTGAGCACTTAAGAAATGCCCCCACTAAGTTAATGAAAGAGTTAGGGGTTGGCAAAGAGTATCGTTATGCTCATGATGAGCCTAACGCGTATGCGGCGGGTGAAAACTATTTCCCTGAGCCGATGAAAGCGACGCAATACTATTATCCAACCGCGCGTGGGTTAGAAGGCAAAATTGCCGAAAAACTCGACTGGTTAGCCCAACAAGATCAAAATAGCGCAACAAAACGCTATCGCTAAGCGGGTCAATGCGATAAGGTTATAACGCAATAAAATAATTTAAATATAACGCCGGAGCGCGTTATATTCGTTCTCACAATTGACTAACAAAATCACAGGATAAGCATGCTCGATCCAAATTTACTGCGTACGGAGCTAGACGCGGTTGCTACAAAACTGGCTCGCAGGGGTTTTACCCTTGATGTGGAAAAGCTGCGTGAATTAGAAGAACGCCGCAAAGTTTTACAAGTTGAAACTGAAACCCTGCAAGCAGACCGTAACTCGCGATCGAAAACTATTGGTGCAGCTAAAGCGCGTGGTGAAGATATTGAGCCATTACGTCTGGAAGTGAACCAATTAGGCGAAAAATTGGATGCTGCTAAAGCAGAGTTAGATAAACTGCAACAAGAAATCCGTGATATTGCATTAAGTATCCCGAATATTCCTGATGATGAAGTACCAGATGGTAAAGATGATTCAGAAAACTTGGAAGTTTCTCGTTGGGGTGAACCGCGCCAATATGATTTTGAAGTCAAAGATCATGTGAGCTTAGGCGAACTGGCTGGTGGTTTAGATTTCCCTGCTGCGGTGAAACTGACTGGCGCACGTTTTGTTGTGATGAAAGGTCAAATTGCACGTATGCATCGTGCATTAGCTCAGTTTATGCTGGACTTGCACACAGAAAAACATGGCTACCAAGAGCTGTATGTACCTTATTTAGTCAACCATGCCACTCTGTATGGTACAGGTCAGTTACCTAAATTTGGTGAAGACTTATTCCACACTAAACCATTGGAAGAAGAAGCGGATAGCAGCACTTATGCGTTGATCCCAACGGCGGAAGTGCCTGTGACTAACTTAGTGCGTGATGAAATTTTAGATGAAGACGCGCTTCCTCTGAAAATGACGGCTCATACCCCATGCTTCCGTTCAGAAGCAGGATCTTATGGTCGTGATACGCGCGGTCTGATCCGTATGCACCAGTTTGATAAAGTCGAATTAGTGCAAATTGTGCATCCAGAAAAATCAATGGCAGCATTGGAAGAGTTAACGGGGCACGCTGAGAAAGTTCTGCAATTATTGAACTTACCGTACCGTAAAGTATTACTGTGTACTGGTGACATTGGTTTCGGTTCTCGCAAAACTTACGACTTAGAAGTCTGGTTACCAGCGCAAAATACGTATCGTGAAATCTCTTCTTGCTCAAATATGTGGGATTTCCAAGCCCGTCGTATGCAAGCACGTTTCCGTGGTAAGAGTGATAAGAAAACCCAACTGGTTCATACATTGAATGGTTCTGGTTTAGCGGTAGGTCGTACTCTGGTTGCTGTGCTGGAAAATTACCAGCAAGCGGATGGTCGTATTGAAGTGCCTGAGGTATTACGTCCGTATATGAATGGCTTAGAATATATCGGTTAATTGATATATTAGGCGTTAAAGGCTGAGTCTAGTTTTAAACTGGGCTCAGCCTTTTTTATTTGCACATAAAAAATCCCCCAAATGTTTCTCAATGGGGGATTTGAGTCGTTTTAAATTGCAAACCATCAACAAAGCAAATGAGCACGATATCTCAGCTGTGATTACATAATCAATGAGCTGGTTTGTGACTGTTTAGTCTCGGTAAAAAAGATACTGCGGTATGTGCTGTAGTATGTCGCATACATAATTGGCATAGAAATAAACAGACCTAATCCAAAAGGAATGATAGAGACAAACATCAGTACCATGGCAATCAGGAAGAATAGGAAACCAGGCAATAGGTTTTTCTTGACGGCTTGTAAGCTGGCGGAAATAGAAGTACCAATTTTAAAGTCATGGTTCATGATTAACGCAGGGGCAAACCACGTCAATGCGGTACCAAATAAGCTGGCTAATGCCATGACAATTCCAGCGAAGACGAATGACCCCGTTGATGCGAAAAATGCAGCATCAGAAATTCCATCATATTGATCGGCTTGCATCACTAAACTAAAGATTGCGGAACCTGCGATGAGGAACGCAATTAACATGCCTACCATATTTGCGGCGAAGTTAATGGCGCCGACAGCAAACAGTTCACCAAATTTCTTTTGGAATCCAGAGAAAAGTAAGCCAATATCCGCTTCACCGGTTTTGCGCTGATTTTCGCAAATGGCAATAATCCCACCCACAAAAACAGGCGTAACAAAGCTGACGAACATGCTAACGAGTGGCAAGAAAGCCATGGCAAAAATAATCAGGAAAAAGACGATGTTAATGAGGATCCACATCCCTAATTTTTCCTTGACCAGTGCCCATGCTTGGCTGATCCACTCAACCCCTTCACCTGCTTGAACGGCATTAGGTTCTGGTGTAAATACAAAGCTATCGATGGGCTCGGGTGGTGTCATAGGCGAAATGTCGTTATCAACATTATCGTGTTCATTGTTCATAGTGAGTGACCTATTTAGTAGTGATGAATTAGCAATATTTATTATAGAGTTATGTTGCTATTAATAAATTAAATTTAACGTGCGGATTATGCCTAAAAACCGTGCCTGTTCAAAGCAGAGTAATCTGGTAACGAGAAGAGAGGTCGGATGCGAAGAGATTATATGAAATAGGCTCCCAGAAGGGAGCCTATGAAGAAATTAGTACATGACTTTTTTGCCGTAGCTTTCGAGGATACTTTTTACTCTTTCCATTACCTCTTTTGACGGTGGTCTCACGCCATCAAGTTTGTACTCTTCACCCATGGTTTCCCATTTGTGTTTGCCCAGCTCATGGTAAGGGAGTAATTCAATTTTTTCGATATTATCCATATCTTTGACAAACTCACCGAGCATATGGACAGAGTGGTCATCGTCACTCCAGCCTGGGACGACGACATAGCGGATCCATGTTTTTTGATTGCGCTTAGCGAGGTAGCGAGCAAACTCTAAAGTGCGATGATTGGAAACGCCAACGAGTTTTTGGTGGATCTCATCATCAAGCTGTTTTAAGTCAAGCATGACAAGATCAGTGACATCCATTAGCTCATCAATGACAGGGTCATAGCGACGAACAAACCCGTTAGTGTCTAAGCATGTATGAATGTTCTCTTTTTTGCAGGCACGGAACCAATCACGGACAAAATCAGCCTGTAAAATAGCTTCACCACCTGATGCCGTGACACCACCGCCGGTTGCGTTCATAAAATGGCGGTAAGTGACCGCTTCTTTCATTAACTCATCAACGGTAACCATGTTGCCTGTATGGGTATCCCAAGTATCACGGTTATGGCAATACAGGCAGCGCATTAGGCAGCCTTGGAAGAAAACGATAAAGCGGATCCCTGGACCGTCGACGGTACCACAGGATTCAAAAGAGTGAATTCGTCCAAACGTCGCGGGTGGCGAGGTGGTCGAAATTTCAGTCGTTGGAATAGTCTTTTGCGTTGTTGACATAGCAGGAACTCACAGAATGTAGAATTATAATCTCTTATCTTTGACTAAGATAGAAAGGCCCCAATGGGAGGGGCCTTTTATTTATTTTACGTTATAGAATCTTAGCGCAGTATTACAGAGTACTGGTGAAAGTACGAGTAATAACGTCTTGCTGCTGTTCTTTAGTCAGAGAGTTAAAGCGCACTGCATATCCTGATACACGGATAGTCAGTTGTGGATATTTCTCTGGGTTTTCCATCGCATCTAACAGCATTTCACGGTTCATCACGTTCACGTTTAAGTGCTGACCGCCTTCGATAGAAGATTCATGATGGAAGTAACCATCCATCAGACCCGCTAAGTTAGTTTTACGAACTTCGTCATCTTTACCTAACGCATTTGGCACGATAGAGAAGGTATAAGAGATACCATCTTTTGCGTAAGCAAATGGCAGTTTAGCAACAGAAGTCAGAGATGCTACCGCACCTTTTTGGTCACGACCGTGCATTGGGTTAGCACCTGGTCCGAATGGTGCACCAGCGCGACGACCATCTGGGGTGTTACCTGTTTTCTTACCATACACAACGTTAGAAGTAATGGTCAGAACAGACTGAGTTGGAACCGCGTTACGGTAAGTAGGCAGTTTCTGAATTTTCTTCATGAAACGTTCTACTAAGTCACAAGCGATATCATCAACACGTGGGTCATTGTTACCAAATTGTGGATATTCACCTTCGATTTCGAAGTCGATAGCGATACCGTCTTCATCACGAATTGGTTTAACTTTTGCGTACTTGATTGCAGACAGTGAGTCAGCAGCAACAGACAGACCTGCGATACCACATGCCATTGTACGGTAAACATCACGGTCATGAAGCGCCATCAGTGCTGCTTCATAGCTGTATTTATCATGCATGAAGTGGATGCAGTTCAGTGCAGTAACGTACTGAGTTGCTAACCAGTCCATGAAGTGGTCCATTTTGTCCATCACGGTATCGAAGTCGAGAACTTCATCCATGATAGGTGAGTGTTTAGGACCCACTTGCATTTTCAGTTTTTCGTCCACACCACCATTGATGGTGTACAGCATTGTTTTCGCTAAGTTTGCACGAGCGCCGAAGAACTGCATTTGTTTACCAACAATCATTGGGCTTACGCAACATGCGATTGCGTAGTCATCATTGTTGAAGTCAGGACGCATTAAATCGTCGTTTTCATACTGTACAGAAGAGGTGTCGATAGAGACTTTTGCTGCGAACTTTTTGAAGTTCATTGGCAGTTTTTCTGACCACAGGATAGTCATGTTAGGCTCTGGAGATGGGCCCATGGTATACAGTGTGTTCAGGAAACGGAAGGTGTTTTTAGTCACCATAGTACGGCCATCAAGACCCATACCTGCCAGTGATTCTGTTGCCCAAATTGGGTCACCAGAGAACAGCTCATCGTATTCAGGTGTACGTAAGAAACGAACCATACGCAGTTTCATGACTAAGTGGTCAATCAGTTCTTGCGCTTGTTCTTCTGTGATTTTACCTGCATCTAAGTCACGTTGGATGTACACGTCTAAGAACGTAGATACACGACCAAATGACATTGCCGCACCGTTTTGAGATTTAACAGCCGCTAAGTAACCGAAGTAAGTCCATTGAACTGCTTCTTGTGCGTTAGTTGCAGGACCAGAGATGTCGTAGCCATATTTAGCTGCCATCTCTTTGATTTGACCCAGTGCACGATGTTGCTCCGCAATTTCTTCGCGCAATTGGATAGTCATTTGCAGGTCTTCACCTTTCTCTAATCTTTCTTGCAGAGAAGTGAATTGGTTGAATTTGTCTTTCATCAGGAAATCAATACCGTACAGAGCAACACGACGGTAGTCACCGATGATACGACCACGACCATAGGCATCTGGTAAACCGGTTAAGATACCGGATTTACGGCATTTTAAGATGTCTGGAGTATAAACATCGAAAACACCTTGGTTGTGAGTTTTACGGTATTCAGTGAAGATTTTTTTCAGGCTAGGATCTAAAGTACGATCATAAGCTTTACATGAACCTTCAACCATTTTGATACCACCGAACGGGATAAGACCACGTTTCAGAGGTGCGTCAGTTTGTAGACCAACGATAGTTTCTAATTCTTTGTTAATATAACCAGCATCATGGGAAGTGATTGTTGATGCAAGGTCTGTATCAAAATCAACTGGCGCGTGAGTGCGGTTTTCGATTTTGATCCCTTCCATGACTTTTTCCCACAGCTTATCAGTTGCTGGAGTTGAGCCTGCTAAGAAAGATTCATCACCTTCATACGGAGTATAGTTTTTCTGAATAAAGTCACGGACGTTGACGTTATTCTGCCAGTCACCTTGGCTAAAACCTTGCCATGCTAAAGCGAATTTTTCATTTAATTCGGACATGATACTTTTACCTTTTAACAATGGATCTTTGAGGGATCTTAATAAATCTTTGTGTACGTGTAATAACAATTATATTAACAAATCTCGATTAATGTTTTTCGTTATTACGCAGATGCATTAACCAGTAAACTAGGCCGACTAACACTGCGCCGCCAATAATATTTCCGATAGTCACTGGTATTAAATTGTCACTGATAAAGTTCCCAACCGTTAGGTTAGCGAATTGCTCAGGTGCCATGTTGATTTGAGTCCAAAATTCAACAGAGGCGAATTCTTTAATCATGATACCCATAGGGATCATAAACATATTTGCGATACTGTGCTCAAAACCGCTGGCGACGAACATCGCAACAGGCAGAATCAAGGCGACAAATTTATCGGTTAGGCTACGACCGGCATAACTCATCCAAACAGCTAAGCAAACCATTAAGTTAGCTAAAATACCAAGGAAGACAGCTTCCACAAAAGTGTGGTGTAGTTTGTAGTTGGCGGTTTGTAGTACGTTCAAACCCCATTGACCGTTTGCGGCAACATATTGCCCTGCAAACCAAATAACCGCGACAAAAAACAGTGCGCCGACTAAGTTGCCAATATAAACGTGGAACCAGTTGAGGAGCATTTGACCCCAAGAGATTTTTCCTGTGGCTTTAGCAACAACGGTTAAAACAGTGGATGTAAATAAGTCGGCTCCACAGACTACTACCAACATTAATCCAAGAGAGAAGCAGATGCCCCCAATCAGTTTGGTGAAGCCATAAGGCGCACTCGCGGTACCCGTAGTAGCTGTGATATAGAACACAAAAGCGATAGAGATAAAGATACCAGCGGTGAATGCTGACAAGTAAGTCATGGCGGGGTGTTTGTTGACTTTATAAACGCCCACATCATTAGCGACTTGAGCCATTACAGCAGGGGGTAATAAATTAAAAGGGTTGTCAGCTTTCATACCAACACTCTCTTACAAAGTTGATTAATTATAGCACGCAATTATAGTAACAAACGGGTGTGGTGATAAATTTGATGTGGATCATGAAGTGTTAAGAGAACGGGGGTAAAACAGGTCGAAAATCGTCAAAATCAAAGGTAACATTATGATTTAATTGTAAAAAATATTTTTTAAATTTTATAAAAAATTTTTATAAAACCACGAAAAACGGTCTTCAGAAGTAAAATGTTACAGATGATTGTTAACGAATGTCGATAATTATTATGTGATTGAAATTAAATATTGCTTAAGTAAAGATAAAAGCCCGAAGGCCTTTATCTTATTGTCGTCAATTACGCGTTAGCGCGCTTGGCTCTTTGCAGCTTTTCGTAAGCAGCGAGTAGTCCTTGATGAGCCGGTAATGCTTTTAATTCTGCATCTATTGACCATAATCCATAGAAACACGATTCACCGGCGATTGCTGCGGATGCTGCATCCACCGCTTCTTGCCCATACATACGAACAAATGCTTGATAATATTGAGTAGGTTTTCTCTCTTCTTCTTGAGAAAGCAGCAGTAAGGTGTGCAAGCAACGATAGTAGTTGGCACGTTCAGGCGTGAATACTGAACTGTTGAAGTCTTGTGTCCATTCTACCCAAGCCAGTGCTTGTTCAAGATCACCTCCTGCTAGCGCCAGCATTGATTTCAATTCACCGATGCGCAGGTTACTCCAGCCATTATCTTTGCCAACGGCTAAACCTAACAGCTCGCGTACGCGGGTAAAGTCATCTAAGCCGTCATCATCTAACTGTTCAATTAAAGCGAGGTAATCTTCTTTTTCCCATTGGCTATCTGGCAGCGCCATGATGGTGTCACGCAGGTAAGCCCCCATCGCATTGTTAGCAATGTGCAAATCTTCGACAGGATAGATATCGGACATGCCTGGTACCAAAATACGGCATGCGTATACGCCTAAATGGCTATAGTCCGCAATATAAACTTCCGCATCAAGCTTATTGAAGATGGCCATTAATGTGGCGAACTCTTCGGTCGTGGTCCCTTTAAAGCTCCAATCTACGAATGGATAATCCGCATCATCTTTAAACGTATCCCAGCTAATTAAACCGCTAGAATCGATAAAGTGAGTTTCTAAGTTCGTGTGTTCACCCACTTCTTCATCGTCAAAGGTTGGGGCGTTAAAGACATCTAAGTCTTTCAGACCACGGCCTTGCAGCAATTCAGTTACGGTACGCTCTAATGCAACACCAAAATCAGGGTGTGCACCGAAAGAGGCAAAACACGTTCCGTTTTGTGGGTTAAATAACACAACACAGATAACAGGGAATTCCCCACCTAAAGATGCATCGTAGCTGAAGATAGGGAAACCTTCATTTTCTAACGTTTCAATCGCTGCAACGACACCTGGATAGCGAGCCATCACTTCGGCAGGAATTGTCGGTAAGCTAATGCTTTCAGCAATAATTTTGTTTTTCACAAAGCGTTCGAACACTTCGGATAACCCTTGAACTCGCGCTTCATTTGCGGTGTTTCCTGCGGACATCCCATTGGATACATACAGGTTGCCCACGATATTCATCGGAATATAGACGGTACGATTATCTGATTGGCGTGTAAATGGAAGGGCGCAGATACCACGTTCTTCATTGCCAGATTGCAGGTCGATAAGTTGGCTGCCAGCGAGTGCATTATCAGGATCGTAAAACGCAACTAAGCGCTCATCTAATAAACCTTCTGGTAGGCTGTCGTCCTCGGTGAGCGGGAACCATTTCTCATTAGGATAATGGACGAAGTCCCCTTCAGCGATAGATTTACCCAGATAAAAATCCGCAAAGAAATAGTTTGTGGATAAACGTTCAAAATACTCGCCAAGTGCAGAAGCTAATGCCGCTTTTTTACTGGCGCCTTTACCATTGGTAAAGCACAGTGGGCATTCCTTATCACGGATATGAACGGACCAAACGTTCGGTACGGGATTTAGCCAAGAGGCCTCTTCGATATCGAATCCTAGATTTTTCAGTTTAGTTTGGAATGCTTCAATGGAGACTTCGAGTGCGGCATCTTTGCCGGGAATAAATGTTTGGCTCATTGTCAGTCACTTGTAAATGGCTTGTTTCAGATAGCGACTATGATACGGATTTTTCCCAGATTGCTCACGCTTTTTATGCTGAGTTCCTGTTTTTTATTCAAGACAGAAAACAGGCAAAAAATTAGAATTTACTAAAATGACTAAGCGGATCACAAAACTCTCGGATTAAATCCACATAATAACGTGAGTTTATTTTTAATATCATGTTCGTCAATTTTAGTTAAAGGAAAATAGGATGAAAAACCGTAATAAAGCACTGTTAGCCACATTGGTTTCATTGTTTGCTGCATCTGCATTTGCACAACCGAATATTACTGTGTTGGCAACAGGCGGGACGATCGCTGGTGGGGGAGAATCAGCAACTGGCTCGAGCTATCAAGCGGGTAAGGTGGGGATTGATTCTTTACTTAATGCGGTACCAGAAACTAAAAAAATTGCCAATCTTAGTGGTGAGCAGCTTGTGAACATCGGTTCTCAAGATATGAATGATCAAGTGTGGCTAACTCTCGCTAAAAAAATCAACCAAGATTGTAATAAAACCGATGGTTTTGTCATCACTCATGGTACTGACACCATGGAAGAGACTGCCTTTTTCCTCGATTTGACTACAGCATGTAAAAAACCCATTGTAATGGTTGGTGCGATGCGTCCTTCTACTGCCTTGGGGGCCGACGGTCCATTGAATTTGTACAATGCCGTGGTACTGGCATCTGACAAATCAGCAGGGGAGCGAGGCGTGCTGATGGCAATGAATGACAAAGTGATTCAGGGTCGTAATGTGATGAAAATGAGTACAACGGAAGTTCAAGCATTCGACGCGGTGAATGCGGGAGCTGAAGGTTATATTCATGATGGTAAAGTGACTTACTACCAAGCTGCTCAGCCTCGCGGTGACAAGCCTGTTTTTGATGTGAGTAAATTAGATAAATTGCCGGAAGTCGGTATCGTTTATAACTATGCAAATGCTTCGGCTGCACCAGTAAAAGCGCTACGTGAAGAAGGAGTTAAAGGTATCGTCAGTGCAGGGGTAGGTAACGGCAATATGTATAAGACCATTTTTGATGCACTCGCGAATGCGGCAAAAGAAGATGTGGTTGTTGTGCGCTCTAGCCGAGTTCCAACAGGCTATACAACACGTAATGCCGAAGTGAATGACAATGAATATGGCTTTGTGGCTTCCGAAAGATTAAATCCACAAAAATCACGCGTATTATTACAATTAGCACTGACTCAAACAAAAGATCCGAAAAAGATTCAAGAAATGTTTGAGCAATATTAATTCTCTAAGAATAGGCGGCAGAAATGTCGCCTTGATTATGTTTTTATAACTACATCTAGAATGTGTTTCTTGATTGATAATCACATTTAAATAATCAAAATAACTCGATAATAAATTCCTATAAGATAGGTAATAAAGTTTATTATCGAGTATTTATGTATCATATATTTAACAAAATTAATTATAAAGCACCGACTTCGGGCGTTTGAGGATCGGATTTTTCTTGCTTATTTTTTTCTTTAAATGCAGTTACGTTTCCTGTCGATTGTGTGGCAGATTTAACTTCAGCAAGCCCAGAAAATATTCCGCCTTTTTTGATGGATAAATTCGAATAGCGGATAGTCCCATAAATTTCGCCATTGGTATCAATGCTGATGGTTTCCGAAATACATTCCCCTTCAACTTTACCGTTTACCCACAATTCATTACTCGTAATATTGCCGGTAACATGCCCATTTTGCATAATTTTTACGGTGTTATTTTTGCCAGTAATATTACCAATCACAGTACCATAAATATGCACTTGCTCATTGGAGGTCACATTGCCTTCAAATACGACATCTTTGGCAATGATAGTATTGGTTTTTTCTTCACTGACCGTCGGTGATGATACTTGCATTTTTTCCTCAGCGATCTGTTGAATGATTTCTTCTTTATTGATAGTGGGAGTGGGCTCTGGTTTGTTTTGTTTTTTATTGAACATGTGACTAACCTTTTTGAAATTGAAGTATAGAACCAAACAAATGATTGAAGATATAAAGGCAAGAGATGCCACAACGGTATATCTAAAAAACCACGCTATCAAAGTAAGAAACCAGAAGAAAAAACTTATGTTCAAAAACAGATAGGCTTTTTTCATCTTTTAATCTCTTACACATAAATTTAAGCATCAGTATAAATTAAAATAACACATAACAAATTAAAGAATAGAGGATGATTTTAGTTTTATCTGAAGAAATAAAGGCATGAGTTTTTAAAAAATAGTCGTTATTTTTCAGATATAGAATGGAAATAGGGAGATGTTAAGATGGGTTAAATAAAAATACCCACAATGAACATTAAGTGGGTATTCTCAGCATTAAATCACGTCTTAATTAAATCGCTTCCTTTAAAAGAAAGAAGCGATTGATAATGTGATTATTTTGCTTCGTGTGCTTCAGTATTTTCGCGACAATTACCTTCAGCGCAGTGACCATACAGATATAAACTGTGGTTAGACAGTTTAATACCGTGACGTGCAGCGATATCATGCTGGCGTTTTTCGATTGATTCGTCTGTAAATTCGATAACCTTGCCACAATCTAAACAAATTAGGTGGTCATGGTGATGTTGCTGAGTTAATTCAAATACGGATTTTCCACCTTCGAAATTGTGACGTGTCACAATACCAGCATCATCAAATTGGTTTAATACGCGATAGACAGTTGCTAACCCGATTTCTTCACCAATATCAATCAGCTTCTTGTAGAGATCTTCCGCACTGACGTGATGGCACTCAGGCTCCTGAAGTACTTCCAAAATCTTCAATCTTGGAAGAGTGACTTTGAGTCCTGCATTTTTCAATGCTTTATTATTGTCTGTCATGCGGGCTTGTCCTGTATTTTAAATCATAAATTTAACAATAATGAGACGTTTTTAACAAAAATCCAGTTGTCTTCTAAACTGATTTACAATTATAGGCATGGAAAATAAAAATAGAAACCATGCATTGTCTCATTATTTTGATTCGAGCTTAAAAGCGAGTCCCTTGATGTGGTGGACGAATGAGCCATCATATCTAACAGTGCTCGCTTTTAATTGACAATCAATGTCATTATTAGCCAAGGATTTCAGCCAGCGACATCTCTTCAGAGATCTGTTTAACCCAAGCATTAACACGCTCTTCGGTAAGCTCTGGTTGACGATCTTCATCGATAGCAAGACCGATAAAGTGAGTATCATCAGCCATGCCTTTAGAGGCTTCAAAGTGGTAGCCTTCTGTTGGCCAGTGTCCCACAATGACTGCGCCGCGGGGCTCAATGATGTCACGGATGGTACCCATCGCATCACAGAAATATTCTGCGTAGTCTTCTTGGTCTCCACAACCAAACAGCGCGACAAGTTTACCGTCAAAATCAATTTCTTCTAATGTTGGGAAAAAATCATCCCAATCACATTGAGCTTCACCGTAATACCACGTCGGGATGCCGAGAAGTAGGATATCAAATGCTTCGATATCTTCTTTGCTGCACTTAGCAATATCGTGAACTTCTGCAACATCTTTGCCTAATCTTTCTTGGATCATTTTGGCAATATTTTCTGTGTTACCTGTGTCACTTCCGAAGAAAATGCCTATAACTGCCATAAATTGATTAACCTCTTGTTTTTCTAGCAGAGAGTTTAACTTATTGATTCTACTAGAATTAAAAATAGAACGAAAATAGGTAAAATTTGCGCCTTATTTTGGCGAAAAAAACGGTGTTAGTCTGTCAAATTTGTGTGATTCATTCAGACACAGCTAGTGGTCAATTATCTCACTAACCTGCTCAAGTTGAGCCATCAAAATTTCTTCAATTAGCTCACTTCGGCTTATATTTTTCTCTTCAGCTAATTGGTTTAAGACTGCGACAGCGTCTTCATTTAATTTCAGCTCAACTCGACGCAGTCCTTTGACTTTATCCCGTTTGAGCTGATTTCGTTTGTTAATTCTTAATTGTTCATCCCGCGACAACGGGCTAGTTTTTGGTCGCCCAGGCCTGCGTTCTTCTGCGAACAAATCCAGTGTCGTGCGATCAGTTTGTTCTTTTGCCATATCTACTATTGCTAACGGAAGGGGTGTGCCAGTATTTCAGCGCGCAATGATACCCTAGCTGAATCCCTAGTACCATAGGTGCATACCCAGCTAATTCATCTAATAGATTAAAAAAAAAGCACTTTTAAGAAAAAAGCATCCCCCAACGAGGGGGAGATGCTTTTTTGTTCAGGTCAACGAGTCTGCTGCTGCCATAAATTTGCATAAATGCCATTCAATTTAAGAAGGTTTTCATGGGTTTCCGTTTCAGTCACTTCCCCATTGCAAATCACGTAAATTTTATCGGCGTTCATGATGGTATTGAGACGGTGGGCGATGCTAATTACCGTTCTACCTTGTGAAATTAATGGCATGTTTTGCATGATGGCAGATTCCGATTCGTAATCTAATGCGGATGTAGCCTCATCAAGAATTAAAATATCGGGCTCAGTAATTAATGCTCGAGCTAACGCAATGCGCTGACGCTGCCCACCTGAAAGATTTAACCCTTTTTCAGATAAATGATAATTAAAATTATTAGGCAATGACATAATAAATTCATACGCACCTGCAAGTTTTGCTGCATGAATTAATTGTTGCTCATTTGCTTGTGGGTAACTTAAACGAATATTTTCTGCAATTGTTCCGACAAACAATGTGCTTTCTTGTAGCACGACACTCATTCGACGACGCAATGCCACTGTATCGGCAACGGCTAAATCCATTCCATCCACAATAACTTGCCCATGTTGAGGAACATATAATCGCTGTAATAGTTTTGTTAGCGTGCTTTTCCCCGAGCCAGAAGGACCCGTGATACCAATAAATTCTCCCGCCTTGATGGATAAACAGAGATTATTAAGGACTTCAGGGGTTTCTGGTTGGTAACGAAACCGGATGTTTTGAAACTGAATCTCGCCTTGAATAGCGGCGGAGCTAGCAATGCCTTGGCGCTCATTTTCAATAGGTTTATCAAGAATGTCACCGACGCGACGAAGGGAAATGATCGTATGTTGAAAATCTTGCCAAATTTGAGCAAAGCGCAAAATGGGTTGAGTTACATGGGCGCTAAGCATATTAAAGGCGACGAGCTCCCCTGGAGTAATGTTACCTGCTAACACCTCGTTCACGCCAATCCACAGTAAAATTGCAGTAGTAATTTTACTCACTAATGTCATCAATTGCGTTGCAACCACGCTGCGCATGGATACTTTAAAGCCTTGAATCAATTGTTGACTGAGTAATTTCTGCCAGCGTCTAAAAAAATATTTCTCTGTTGCGGTAGTTTTTAGGGTTTCAATCCCCGTAATGGATTCAGTTAAAAACGTAAGGCCATTTTCATCAGCTTGGTAAGATTTTTCTGTCTGTTGACGAATAATGGGACCTAAAATCATCCATAAAATAAAAAAGACGCCCATAGAACCAACGAGAGTCCAAGTCATGATGTCACTATACGAAAATAAGACGGCGACAAACAGGATCACAAAAATAAAGTCAATGAACAGCATAAGTGTTGAACCAGTCAAAAATTGACGGATATGCGCTAATTCACGGACACGAGCAATAATTTTTCCTGTTGGCCTTAACTTAAAATAATTAAGCGGTAACGCCATTAAATGGCGATAGAGTTTACCGGATAACTCTGCACTAATTTGTGTGCTGGTATGGCTGAAGATTTTATTACGAATAAAGCTATAAATAGGCTCTGCAATTGCAATGGCGAGTATGCCAAGCGCAAGAATGTGCAAATTAGGTAGGCTTCGTCCAACCAGCACTTTATCAATCAGATTTTGAAATAGTAGCGGGCTGATTAATGCAAATAGTTGCACAATTGCCGCTAGGATAAAGACATTTTTGAGTTTAAAACGCTGGCGAATAATAGAGGGAATAAACCAGTTAATACCAAATGCCCTTTTTTTTTCTGTCTCCAATTGTTCTTTAATTAGAATCACGGAGTAATGAACATCAACAGAATTATCCCACGGTTCTACGCTATCACCTTGTGGCGTGATGACGGTGAGTGGTGAGTTTTGAGTAATAATATGCCAACGTTGGTTGATTAATATTAAGGCTGGTAATGGAATATTTTGCATTTGTTGTTGAGTCAAGGACACATGCTGTGTTTCATAACCAATAATTTGTGCACATTCTCTGAGTTCTAAATCTGTTGGTGAATCACCCTGCATACCAATAGCATGCATTAATTGCCCTTGAGTGATATTTTTTTGAAAGTGATTCGCTATCCAGACTAAGGTTTCCAAGCCATTATTATTGCGCTGTTCCATGGATTACTTCTCTCTCATCGCAGTGGAGGTATATTCATTAATTGGGCTAAGCAGGTAATCAATGAGTCGACGTTTATCGGTTTTTATTTCGGCAACAATAGATAAACCCGGCGTTAATTCAATGTGTTCTCCTTCAACTAATAGTTGTTTACTGCTTAAACCAATTTGAGCCAAATACACTAAGCCTAAGTTTTCATCTTGAGTACTATCACGGGAAATAGATAGCAGTTCACCTTCAATGGTGCCGTAGCGTGTATAAGGGAATGCATCAATTTTTACATCAGCTTTTAAGCCTTCTTGAATAAAGCCAATATCTTTATTCAGAATTTTGACTTCCGCGAGTTGTACATGATTATTAGGAACGATAACCATTAATTGCTGTGCTGGTTGTAAAACCGCACCGAGAGTATAAATAGCAATTTGTTGTACTGTTCCGTCAACGGGGGCACGAATAATTTCTAGTTGGTTTCTTTCTTGGTTTTTAATGAGCTCTTGCTCAAGGGATACAAATTTGAATTTAGCTTGCTGATATTTCTCATACCATTCTTGGTGTTTTTGCGCATTAATCCTATCTTGCTTTTCGCGTAAAGCATGGTGTTGGCTATTCAATATGGAGAGTTCAGATTGTTTGGCGGTTTTCTCTTTTCTAGCGAGTAATAACTCACGTTCTTGCTCTAGAAACTCTTTTTGGCTGATCAATTGTTTTTGATTCAGAGCTGTGTGTGCATCAAGTCGTTTTTTAATGTTATGCATCAATATATTGATATCTTTTAATTCACGTTCTCTTGCTTGGTAATTCACGCGATTAAGTTGAACTTCGTTAGCTATCTCGTTCAGTAATGTTTCATACTCTTTTTTAATGGTTTGGTAGCTAAGTTTTGCTTGGACTTGTTCCGTTAATGAAAGCTGAGGGTATCGTGGTGATGTCTCGATTTGCTGTTGATTGAGTAAGGCATGGTGGATCATTTCCTCACTAGCATGAAAGTTTTTCTGGTAGTGAAGGCTAACAATATCTTGGTCAACACCCAGGACTTTGACGCTGAGTAATGGATCGCCTTGTTTAACTTGCTGTCCATCTTCAACGTGGATTTGTTGTAAGCGGCTTAATTCAAAAGCTTGGATAGTTTGTGTTCTTCCCGAGACAATCAGTTTTCCCTGAGTAGTGGCTTGAACGTCCAATTTGCCAAAATATGACCATGCAATTGCAATAAAAATACCGACGCTAATGCTGATGGCCATTGTAAAAGCCAAATAAGAGGGCGGTGTTTTTAAAATAGATAAATGAGCAGGTAAAAAGCTGTTATAGCGGGTAGTGTTTGATTTTCGTTTCATGATTAACATCCATGTCATTATTTAAGAGACTGCTGAAGCGTCCATAAATGTCTATAAAATTTATTATTTTCGATTAATTGTTGGTGGCTGCCTTGCTCAACAATTTGTCCCTGTTGCATCACGATAATGCGTTGGTGATTACGGATTGTGGAAAGGCGATGGGCAATCGTAATAACAGTGCGCCCTTTGGCTATTTCTTGCATATTTTCTTGAATAATAGCTTGGGATTCGTCATCTAATGCGCTGGTGGCCTCATCGAAAATGATGATTTTAGGGTCAGCTAAAAGGGTTCTTGCGATGGCGATACGTTGGCGTTGTCCCCCTGAAAGTGATGATCCACCTTCAGCTAAAACGGTGTCATATCCCATGGGTAATTTGAGAATAAAATCATGCGCTCCCGCCATTTTTGCGGCATTCACCACTTGATCCATTGATGCATTGGGGTTCGTTTGTGCAATATTATTGAAGACAGATTGGTTGAATAGAAAATTTTCTTGTAAAACAATACCAATTTGTTTCCTTAACGATGAAAGCTCGATAGCTGAAATTGGTGTGCCATCAAGGTAAATTGCCCCTTGTTCTGGAGTATATAAACGCAATATTAACCGAGCTAATGTGCTTTTCCCTGAACCTGAGGTACCCACGATACCGATGGTTTCGCCTGCTTTAATCGAAAGATTAAAGTTATCGAGGATAGAAGGCATATTAGGCTGATAACGGAAGCTAATGTTGTGTAGTTGAATATTGCCAATGAGTTGAACGTCATTGCCTTTTTTACTTTGCTCTATCGGAAGGTTGATTATTTGCGACAGTTTTTCTATTGCGACTTTGGTTCGAATATAGTCTCCCCATAATTTCACCAGTTTCACCAGCGGTTGGTTTGCGTGGTTGACCATCATGTGAAAAGCAATAAATTGCCCAATAGTCAATTGCAACGCGAGAACTTCGGACGCACCCACCCATAGAACAAGGGCACTGGTGACTTTTTCAATCACCATGACGATGTGCTCTGAGCGAGAACTGATTTGCCCAGAGACAAAGTTGGTTTGGCTCATATCGGCAGTTTGTGTATCCCAACGACGGGTAAAGCTCGGTTCAATGGATAAGCTTTTGGCTGTCTCTATCCCATTCACACTTTCCGTTAAAAATGAGGTATTGATAGCAATATTTGCAAACTGCTGCTGAGCTGCCGCTTCAATCTTTGGTGTCAGCCACCATGCGACCAGCAAATAGCAGGGGATTGAACATAAGAAAAGTAAGGTAAGTGTGGTGGATAGCAGGTTCATCACATAGACGAAGACAAATAAAAATAGTACATCAACGCACAGTGTGAAAAAGCTACTCGTTAAAAATTCTCGAATGGTTTCTAATTCTTTTACTCGAGTGACAATCGCACCGATTTGTCTATTTTTAAAAAACGAAATAGGCAGATGCAATAAATGATTAACGAGTTTTAATCCTAGCGTCATATCAATACGATTGACGGTATGGTTATAAATATACTCTCTTAGACCTTTTAATATAACTTCGATGATAGCAGCAACAATTAAACCGAAAATTAAAACATCCAAGGTGGATAAACTATTATGAATAAGGACTTTATCCATAATTACTTGCATGACAATAGGCGAAGCTAAAGCCAAAATTTGTAGAATAAAGGAAAAAACCAGTACCCATGCAATAATACTACGGTACTTCATGAATTCTGTTTGGAACCATGAAATATCGAATTTTCCTTGTTTGACTTTGACGTGAAGCCAATCTCCACTCCAGTTATTTTGGAGTTCTTCATGGCTCCATATTTCAGGCGAGGATTGACCAATACGCTGAATCAGCACCTGTTCTTGATTATGATTAGCCAGAAGGAATGCATGCCCATTATTATCATATAAAATAGCGGGTGAAGGGAGTTTCTTTATTTTTTTATCACGCTGATATTTATTTTTACATTTAATCTGATATTTATCTTTTATTACTTTAATGTAATTTTCAATATGATGAATATCTTTTGTGGCTTGCTTGAATTCGTCATGGTCGATTTCACCAGAAAGCTTTGCAATTATGCTAATAAAATATAACGTTGATTGTGTTTTAACACTTTCCATTGTGTATTTTTATCATCCTGTAATTTTAATAATGCTTATGTATCAATTTCGAGAATTTAGTTATTTAATCGAGATGGATAATACCGTCATCATAATTACAAGTGTATTGAAGTTCGTCTTATTATTTGAATATGAATATATTGAGGATATACCTTTGCCCCCGATATTTAAAAATTAAATATCGGGGGCAGTACTGCAAAGGATTAGGGGTTAATCAGGAATACCTAAAAAGCGGTGAATAGCGCGTAGTACATGTTCTGGTTTTTCAGCATGTACCCAATGACCCGCATCTGCGACTACCCATGCCTTTGCTTGAGGAAACTGCCCAGCAATGTCTTCACGATATTCAGCTTGTACATAAGGAGACTTTCCACCGGGAATGAGCAATACCGGTTTATTCCACGCAGGCACTGTTTTCCAACCAATAATTTTTTCATAGTTGGCTTTGAGGGCGGGAAGGTTGAATTTCCATTCGCCTTGCTTAAAGGATTTCAGTAAAAATTGAATCACGCCGTCTTCAGGGATAAATTGGCGCATAATGTTACTGGCATCCTGGCGTGTTTTGACTTGCGCTTGCGTTGTCGCTTCTAACGCGGCAATGATTTCATCATGACGGCGGACTTGATAAGCGACTGGGGCAATGTCAATTGCCACGATTTTTTCAATAAAATCAGGTGCTATCTCGCTGGCCGCCATGGCAATCTTACCGCCCATGGAGTGACCTATCAAAATGGTACTGTGATAACCAAGGGATTTAACCAGAGTGATCACATCTTCAGCCATATCTCGGTATTCCATTTCATTGGAACGAAAAGAATCACCATGATTGCGTACATCAATTTGAATGGTATCGAAATAGTTTTGTAAGTCGCGACCTAAAACCCCTAAATTATTCAGATCACCAAAGAGCCCATGGATCAAAACAACGGGGGTGGTGGTGATCGGGTTTTCAGGTTTATGGATTGTATAATTAAGTAATTCGGTCATATTTGAACTAGGATTAATGTTGTTTGCCGGATGAGGGGCTTATCATGGCATGGTGATGAGGAAAAACCAAATTTGTGCAATAGTAAACAAGATAACTTACTGAAATATCGTAAAACTTAACTCATTGTTTGTTTTAAGTTATTGAAATTTTAATTGTTTTGTTTTTTTTAAATCTGGCTTATAATCTGGCGCGAATTTTAGATTAAGAAAGTACTGGGAAAAAATGAAAACGATAGAAGTTGATGAAGAGCTTTACCGCTATATTGCAAGTCACACACAGCATATCGGTGAAAGTGCATCGGATATTTTACGCCGTATGCTAAATTTCAAATCTGCGCAGCAGCCAGTACCCGCAGCAAAAGAAGTGAATTTAACACCATTAGCGCCGCAAGATGCGCCGGTGATGAATACTAAGGTGGTTGCACAGAATCCAGTTAGAGTGATCAGAGAATTATTACTCTCTGATGCCTATGACGGAAAAAAACAAAGCGATCGATCGCTTTATGCTAATTCTTTCAACGTTGTATAGCTTAGATGCGAAGAGCTTTGAGCGCGCAACAGAGTCAATGCATGGTCGTACCCGTGTTTACTTTGCTGGTGATGAGCAAACTTTATTGGCTGCGGGCAAGCAGTCAAAACCTCGTCATATACCGGGCACACCGTATTGGGTGATCACCAATACCAACACCAATCGCAAGCGCAGTATGATTGATGCGATTATGCAAGAGATGAACTTCCCTGCGAATGTCATCGAAAAAGTTGGTAATACTATCTAAACATTGTGAAGTCACTGGTGTTTCACGCTAAGCATCAGTGCTTTGGGAGATAACAAGTGGCAATTCATGAACGAGCAGGGCAGCTTCCATTTCAAAGTGATTTGATTAACGTTGCTCAGTTAACGGCTCAATATTATACCCAGCAACCGGATCCTGAGGTGTCTTCTCAGGCAGTCAAATTTGGGACATCCGGTCATCGCGGTAGTTCGCTACGTAATAACTTTAATGAAAATCACATTCTGGCGATTGCTCAAGGCATTGCCGATTTGCGCAAGCAGCAAGGTGTAACAGGACCTTGTTACGTGGGGAAAGATACCCATGCGCTGTCAGAAGCTGCATTTATTACTGTGATTGAAGTGTTAGCAGCGAACCAAGTTCATGTTATTGTTCAAGAAAATAATGGTTTTACTCCAACGCCAGCTATCTCCCACGCTATTTTAAGCTATAACCAAACACATAAAGATGTCGCTGATGGCATTGTTATCACTCCTTCCCATAACCCACCGGAAGATGGCGGAATTAAATATAATCCTGCCAACGGTGGTCCTGCGGATACAGATTTAACTTCCGTTATTGAAAAACGCGCGAATCAGTTGCTGGCGACCGATCTTGATGACGTGAAGCGGTTAGATTTTGCTGATGCAATGGAAAGCGGTTTTGTGTCTGAGCAAGATTTAGTGATGCCGTATGTTCACGCATTAGGCGATGTTATTGATATGAAAGCTATCCAAAAGTCAGGATTAAAAATTGGCGTCGATCCGCTAGGTGGCTCGGGTATTGAATACTGGAAAAAAATTGCGGAGTATTATCAACTGGATATTGAAATAGTGAATGACCAGCTTGATCAAACCTTCCGTTTTATGCCGTTAGATCACGATGGAGTGATCCGCATGGACTGTTCATCCCGTTGGGCGATGGCGGGTTTGCTTGGCATGAAAGAAAAATTTGATTTAGCCTTTGCGAACGATCCTGATTATGACCGTCATGGTATTGTTACCCCGAGCGGGTTAATGAATCCTAACCATTATCTTGCAGTTGCGATTGATTACCTATTTCAAAATCGCCCTCAATGGGGAAAAGATGTTGCTGTTGGCAAAACCTTAGTCTCCAGTGCCATGATTGATCGTGTTGTCAATGATATGGGGCGCGAATTGATTGAAGTGCCCGTTGGTTTTAAATGGTTTGTCGATGGGTTATTTAATGGCAGCCTTGGGTTTGGTGGTGAAGAAAGTGCAGGCGCTTCATTCTTGAAGTTTGACGGTACTCCGTGGTCGACAGATAAAGACGGGATTATCTTATGCTTACTTGCCGCAGAAATCACAGCAGTAACCGGAGAAAATCCCCAGCAGCGTTACAATAAACTCGCTGAAAAATTTGGTGCGCCAATCTACAGCCGCATTCAAGCAAAAGCAACCCACGAGCAGAAAGCTAAGCTGAGTAAATTGTCCCCAGAAATGGTGTCAGCAGATACGTTAGCGGGGGATCAGATTACGCAGCGTTTGACTGCGGCGCCCGGAAATGGTGCTTCAATCGGTGGACTAAAAATTATGACCGATTACGGCTGGTTTGCAGCACGTCCATCTGGCACTGAAGAAGCCTACAAAATTTATTGTGAAAGTTTCCGTGGTGAAGAGCACCTTCATTTAATCGAGAAAGAAGCGATCGAAATCGTGAGTAAAGTGATTAGCTAACTCCTACCTTACAAGCGGGCGCTTTTCGCCCGCTTATCATGACTAAATCACTCGATAGTGAAAAATAGCATATTCAGGATTTTATCCCTTTTTTAGCGCGCATCACTTCATAAAATTGTGGTAGCTGATTCTGTGACGCTATTAACAAAATTGTTTTCTTTTCTGACTCACTAAATCTCACTTTTTGTTTTTGCCATTGAGACGTAATAACCGTTGCAGCTAGTGGCATGGAATGATACAACTTTAAGAATCTGGGTGATGTTAACTAACAATATTGAAGGTAGGTAAGGTCAATGAGTCAGGTTTATAATTTCAGCGCAGGTCCAGCAATGTTACCTGTTGAAGTCATGCGCCGCGCGGAGCAAGAGTTTTGTAACTGGAAAGGTCTAGGGGTTTCTGTGATGGAAGTTAGCCATCGCGGAAAAGATTTTATTGAAGTGGCAAAAGAAGCTGAACAAGATTTACGCGACTTATTAAATATCCCTGACAATTATAAAGTTTTATTCTGTCATGGCGGTGCCCGTGCCCATTTTGCGACACTACCAATGAACTTATTAGGCGATAAAACGACGGCTGACTATATTGTTAGTGGCTATTGGTCCGAATCCGCGGCTAAAGAAGCAACAAAATATTGCACACCGAATGTGATTGACGTTGTTCAAGAAAACAATGGGGTTGTGAGTATTAAACCAATGAGTGAATGGCCGTTAAGCAAAGATGCTGCGTATGTTCACTATTGCCCAAATGAAACTATTGGTGGTTTGGCTATCCATGAAGAGCCGGATTTCCCTGCGGATAAAATTATTGTTGCAGACTACTCTTCTGCCATTTTATCCAAGCCAATTGATGTCAGTCGATATGGCGTTATTTATGCTGGTGCTCAGAAGAATATTGGACCCGCCGGTTTAACCTTAGTTATCATTCGCGAAGATTTATTAGGCAAAGCCTCGCCTCAAACGCCATCCGTATTCGATTACACCGTATTGGCAAAACATGAGTCTATGTTTAATACACCTCCAACCTTTGCATGGTATTTAGCTGGTATGGTTTTCAAATGGCTAAAAGAGCAAGGTGGATTGCAAGAGATGGCAAAACGCAACTATGAAAAATCACAGTTGTTGTATAACGCAATCGATGATAGTGAATTTTATATTAACCGTGTAGCAGTTGAAAATCGCTCTTGGATGAACGTACCATTTCAAATGCAAAACCCTGCATTAGATGCAACTTTTATTGAAGGTGCGAAAGATCAAGGATTGTTATCACTGAAAGGTCATAAGGTTTCAGGCGGAATGCGGGCTTCAATTTACAATGCGATGCCTCTAGCCGGTGTTCAAGCACTCGTTGATTTTATGGCGGACTTTGAACGTCACCACGCATAATTTATTCAGTTCTATTTGAGCCGGTTTGTTTAGGAAGAACATTCCGGCTTATTAATTTAAATAATGATAAAAAAGTAGCAAACGACATCGGAGAAATCACTTTTTATGCAATCCCTGACATTACAACCTATCTCTTCAATTAGTGGCACCATTAATCTGCCGGGGTCAAAAAGTGTCTCCAACCGCGCGCTTCTTTTAGCCGCTATGGCGAAAGGCACTACGGTACTGACTAACTTATTAGACAGTGATGATATTCGCCATATGCTGAATGCATTAAGCTTACTTGGCGTTAAATATCAATTATCAGCGGATAAAACACGCTGCGAAGTTGAAGGTATTGATGGCTGTTTATCGCATAAGGGTGAGTTAGAAATCTTTTTAGGCAATGCAGGAACGGCCATGCGTCCTTTAACGGCGGCACTTTCATTATGTCCAAATAATATTATTTTGACTGGTGAGCCGCGTATGAAAGAGCGACCAATTGGTCACTTAGTGGATGCCTTAAGAGAAGGCGGTGCTGAAATCGATTATCTTGAACAAGAGAATTATCCGCCAATGCGCTTAAAAGGGGGCTTTGTTGGTGGACATATTTCGGTAGATGGTTCAGTTTCTAGTCAATTTTTAACGGCATTACTGATGGCTGCACCTTTAGCGGCTCAAGATACGGTGATCTCTATTGCGGGTGATTTAGTATCGAAACCGTATATCGACATCACACTGGCATTAATGAAAACATTCGGTGTGGATGTGGAAAATCACCAATACCAAAAATTTGTGATTAAAGGTCAGCAACAATATTTATCTCCAGGGGAGTACCTTGTTGAAGGTGATGCATCTTCTGCTTCCTATTTCCTTGCAGCGGCAGCTATCAAAGGCGGTGTAGTTCGAGTTACTGGCATTGGTCGTAACAGCCTACAGGGCGATACAAAGTTTGCTAACGTTTTGGAAAAAATGGGAGCAATTATCCGCTGGGGGGATGATTACGTTGAATGTGAACGTGGAACTCTGAACGGTATTGATATGGATATGAACGCTATTCCCGATGCAGCGATGACTATCGGAACGGTCGCTTTATTTGCAAAAGGTGAGACGGTGATTCGTAATATCTATAATTGGCGAGTAAAGGAAACTGATCGCTTATATGCAATGGCAACTGAGCTACGTAAAGTGGGGGCGGAAGTGGAGGAAGGACACGATTTTATTCGTGTGACGCCACCGAAGCAGCTGAAACACGCTGAAATTGAAACCTACAACGATCATCGTATTGCAATGTGCTTCTCACTGGTTGCACTTTCAAATACCCCTGTGACGATTTTAGATCCGGGATGTACCGCAAAAACATTCCCAGATTATTTCCAGCAACTTGCGCGATTAAGCCACTAGCGTAATGAGATTGGTTGATAAGCATCAATGAGTTATCAACCAATTTTTATTTTGCTTTTTTCTTATCTTTACCTATTTTTATTCCTGACAAGTCCACCTGTATATTTCACAAAATCGTTGAGTAGGTATAATATCCCCACAGATTTTAATTGCGGGTAGCTTAGGCTATTTGCAGAAAAGGAGATTTTTTATGGTGGCTATTGCCCCTGTAATCACCGTTGATGGACCAAGCGGAGCGGGTAAAGGAACCCTTTGCCAAGCATTAGCAAATGAATTTGGATGGCAACTCTTAGACTCTGGTGCAATTTACCGCGTGTTAGCATTAGCGGCTCTGCATCACCATGTTGATATTCAATCCGAAGATGCGTTAGTACCTTTAGCTGCAAATTTAGATGTCCGTTTTGTACCTGAAGAAAATCGATTGAAAGTCATTCTCGAAGGTGAAGATGTGTCTAATGAAATTAGACAAGAAACCGTTGGGAACACAGCATCACAAGCAGCGACTTTTCCGCGTGTTCGTGAGGCTCTATTAAGACGTCAGCGAGCCTTTAGAATGATGCCTGGCTTAATTGCGGATGGCAGAGATATGGGAACCGTTGTTTTTCCTGATGCGCCAGTGAAAATTTTTCTGGATGCTTCAGCAGAAGAACGAGCTCACCGCCGGATGAAGCAGTTGCAGGAGAAGGGGTTTGATGTTAATTTCGAGCGACTTTTAACCGAAATTCAAGAGCGCGATTATCGAGATCGTAACCGTCCGGTAGCGCCGCTCATTGCCGCGAAAGATGCATTAGTGCTGGATTCCACAAGTATGTCTATTGAGGAAGTTATTGAAAAAGCACGAACCTACGCGAAAAAAATTCTACAATTATCGTGATAATAGGCTTTATTTTAGCTTATAATTAGATAATATACTCAATTACCTCCATGCTGGTCATTTTCTAGCATGGTTAAAACTTTGCGACAAGGAATGTTGTGGAGTATGTGAAACAACCCCATTTGGCGGGATGCTATGTGGACGTTAATATAAGACACTTGAAGATCATTAATATGACTGAATCTTTTGCTCAACTCTTTGAAGAATCCCTGCAGAATATTGAAACTCGTCCAGGTTCTATTGTACGCGGTACAGTAGTTGCTATCGATAAAGACGTAGTACTGGTAGACGCAGGTCTTAAATCAGAATCTGCTATCCCAGTAGAACAGTTCAAAAATGCTCAGGGTGAGCTGGAAATCCAAGTTGGCGACGAAATCGATGTAGCTCTGGATGCAGTAGAAGATGGTTTCGGTGAAACTATCCTGTCTCGTGAGAAAGCGAAACGTCATGAAGCATGGCTGATGCTGGAAAAAGCTTACGAAGAAGCTGAAACTGTAACTGGTGTTATCAACGGTAAAGTTAAAGGTGGTTTCACTGTAGAACTGAACGGTATTCGTGCGTTCTTACCAGGTTCACTGGTAGATGTACGTCCAGTTCGTGATACTACTCACTTGGAAGGCAAAGAGCTTGAGTTCAAAGTAATCAAGCTGGATCAGAAACGCAACAACGTTGTTGTTTCTCGTCGTGCTGTAATTGAATCTGAAAGCAGCGCTGAGCGCGATCAACTGCTGGAAAACCTGCAAGAAGGCATGGAAGTTAAAGGTATCGTTAAGAACCTTACTGACTACGGTGCATTCGTTGATCTGGGCGGTGTTGACGGCCTGCTGCACATCACTGACATGGCTTGGAAACGTGTTAAACACCCAAGCGAAATCGTCAACGTTGGTGATGAAATCAATGTTAAAGTTCTGAAATTTGACCGTGAGCGCACTCGTGTTTCTCTGGGTCTGAAACAACTGGGCGAAGATCCTTGGGTCGCAATCGCTAAACGTTACCCAGAAGGTACTAAACTGACTGGTCGCGTTACTAACCTGACTGACTATGGTTGCTTCGTAGAAATCGAAGAAGGCGTTGAAGGTCTGGTTCACGTTTCAGAAATGGATTGGACTAACAAAAACATCCACCCATCTAAAGTTGTTAACGTTGGTGATGTTGTTGAAGTTATGGTTCTGGATATCGATGAAGAACGTCGTCGTATCTCTTTAGGCCTGAAACAATGCAAATCTAACCCATGGCAGCAATTTGCAGAGACTCACAACAAAGGTGACCGTGTTGAAGGTAAAATCAAGTCAATCACTGACTTCGGTATCTTCATCGGTCTGGACGGCGGCATCGATGGCCTGGTTCACCTGTCTGACATCTCCTGGAACGTTGCAGGCGAAGAAGCAGTTCGTGACTACAAAAAAGGCGACGAAATCGCAGCTGTTGTTCTGCAAGTCGACGCAGAGCGTGAGCGTATCTCTCTGGGCGTTAAACAGTTAGCTGAAGATCCATTCAACAACTACCTGGCAGCAACCAAGAAAGGCGCAATCGTTACTGGTAAAGTAATCGCAGTTGATGCTAAAGGTGCAACTGTAGAGCTGACTCTGGGCGTTGAAGGTTACCTGCGTGCATCAGAAGCTTCACGTGACCGTGTTGAAGATGCAACTCTGGTTCTGAACGTTGGTGATGATGTTGAAGCTAAATACACTGGTGTTGACCGTAAAAACCGTGTAATCAACCTGTCTGTTCGTGCTAAAGACGAAGCTGATGAGAAAGATGCTGTCGCAGCTGTGAACAAGCAAGAAGATACTGCATTCGGCAACAATGCAATGGCTGAAGCTTTCAAAGCAGCTAAAGGCGAATAATTAAGTGGGGGTAACTTCGGTTACCCCTTTGTATCGGTAGTTTAGGGAGGTACTATGACCAAGTCTGAATTAATTGAAAGACTGGCTAGCCAGCAGTCTCATCTTTCAGCGAAAACCGTTGAGGAAGCTGTAAAGGAAATACTTGAGCATATGGCTGATACGTTAGCTGAAGGCGAGCGTATTGAAGTCCGTGGATTCGGCAGTTTTTCTCTTCACTACCGTGCTCCACGTGTTGGCCGTAATCCAAAAACTGGTGACAAAGTGGAACTGGAAGGTAAATACGTTCCCCACTTCAAACCGGGTAAAGAGTTGCGTGACCGTGTAAATATTTATGGTCAATAATCGACTATAAATCTTAATTATTACTATAAAACAGCGCCTATATTTATATAGCGCTGTTTTTTTATGCCCGTACTTTTCATATTTCCCCACTGATTTCGATTTTAATAAATCATTTCGCTAATACTTTTTGCAAAGCGCTCCGCAATTAATCTTTTTCTATATACCGTATTACATTTAATTCTGGATGCGTGCTTGAAGCTTTCTATCGTCTGGGCTTTTTTACTCTTATTTATGTCTTTAACTTACCTACATGAAAATAACAGTTTGGTAGATTAAATGCAGATAGGACTATTCAGTCGTAACCTCCCAAGTACACTCTCTTATACCGAAGCGGCGACTGCGTTGATTATCGGTACGCTACCGTTACTTTTTCTATCTAAATTACCTGACTCAAATTACTATTTAGTAATCGGTTCTATTTTATTGATTACTATTGTTTTTATTTGGAAAAATAAATTTTCTCGATTTTTGTTTTTGATAGGAATGAGCTTTCTTTGGGCTTGTTGGCACGGACTTGAGATAACACAAAAAATCGATTTTTTAAGTAGTGACTATCGACAGTGGGATATCACAATAGTCAGTATCCCACTTACTCAGGATGACCCAATAAAACGCGTAAAAATAGATAGAGTTGACGGAAGACGGATTTTTCCATCCTTATATGCATCATGGAATTTCAAACAGAATGGACATGAAAATAGGTGTGTAGGGCAACAATGGCGAGTAACAGGAAAATTAAACCCTGTTCATGCCTCATTGAATGAGGGAGGGTTTGACAGGCAGCGATATTTTATAGCGCAAAGAATGATTGGAACATTAAAAACTAAGCATGTGGAACAAGTGAGTGTGCAGTGTTCTTTACGGCAAAACATTATTGACCAATTCAAAGAAAAAATTTTAGCTCAAAAAAATCAAGGGATTATTTACGCATTAATGTTTGGGGAAAGAGGATTAATTTCTATTGAGCACATTCAATTACTTCAATCTACGGGGCTAACCCATCTAATTGCGATTTCAGGGTTACATATTGGTATGGCTTATTTAATTGGCTATCTATGTGCTCGATTATTACAATTTTTTTTACCTATAAGATGGATAGGTGAAAATTTACCATTATTATCAGGGATGCTCTTTGCCTTGCTATATGCTTGGCTTTCTAATTTTGCGATTCCGGCAACTCGAGCAATATTTGCATTATTGTTATGGCTCTATGTTCGTAAGCAGTCATTTTATTGCTTTTCATGGCAATGGGCCATTTGGAGTATTGCAAGTATTCTATGGTTTGACCCGCTTGCTATTCTTTCTGATAGCTTTTGGTTATCCAGTTTTGCTGTATTAGCTATTCTATATTGGTTCCGTATTTTTCCTATACCATTAGTATTTAATCGTCACCCACTATTCAGGAGAGTGGTTCCGCTCATTCATTTGCAAATTGGGCTATTGATTTTATTAATTCCGATCCAAGTATTGTTATTTAAAGGGATTAACGTGATGAGCCTATTTGCTAACTTATGGTTTGTTCCGTTAATCACATGGGGTGTTGTTCCAATTGTCTTTGGTATATTACTGTTTCCTATCAATGCTTGGCATAATATTGCATTTAGATTTATCGATAAAGTTATTGAAATTGGATTAGAGCCCCTTGTTTACTTAAATAGCTTTTGGGTGGAAATTAATGCAATTTCAATTTATATCGTACTTTTTTGCGGGTCTTTTGCTTTCATTCTTTTATTCGGTTGGTATCGAAATTACCTTGGGCTATTAATTTGCTTCATAGTGATGCTCTTTTTCACACAAAGTAAAAATCAGCATCAAGAGCATGATTGGTGTCTCATTCTGTTGGATATTGGGCATGGACTCGCTGCTATTATGGTGCAAAATCAACAAGGGGTTTTATATGATACTGGTAATCGTTGGAATAAGGGAAGTAATGCGAAACAGCAGATCATTCCATTTTTGAAACATCACCAAGTCATTCCTATTCATGCAATATTAAGCCACAATCATCTTGATCACACTGGTGGTGTATCCGATTTAATTAAGCAATATCCATGGGTAAGTTTACGTAGCAGTTTCGGGCAGCCGCGTCACCTTCCATGCTACCAAGGGCAAAATTGGCAGTGGGGTAAGCTCCGATTTGATATTTTGTGGCCAAAGAAACTCTCGGAGACATCACATAATAATGACTCTTGCGTAATACAAGTCAGTGATGGCTATCGGAAATTATTACTGACCGGAGATTTAGAGAAAGAAGGTGAGAAAAGCTTAGTGATGCAAGATAAGTATTCTCTCAAAGCGGATATTTTATTTGTTCCTCATCACGGAAGTAGCACATCTTCAACGCCTTTATTTATTCGAAAAGTACAGCCAACTCTCGCATTAGTCTCTTCAGCACGCTATAGCCCGTGGAAAATTCCATCAGACAAAGTGTATTTGCGCTATGCTAAACATAATATTCAATGGCTAAATACAGCTGAGGAAGGTCAGATAACAATATGTTTTAAAAAAGAAAAAATGAAAATATCACGTTACAGAAAGGAAATTAATCCCCGTTGGTATCATCTGTGGTTTGGTGATCGCTAATTTCCCTAGTAGAATAGTGCGCTTACATTAAGTCTGGTAATAAAAGAATGAATGATCAAGACCTATCGACAAAACAAACATTTAAGCGCCTATGGCCAACCATTGCGCCTTTTAAAATTGGGTTAGTTGTTGCCGCAATTGCGCTTATCATTAACGCGGCAGGTGATGCGTTTATGATTTCTTTACTTAAGCCATTATTGGATGATGGTTTTGGTAAAGCGGATAATGACACGTTAAAGTGGCTACCTCTCGCGATTCTAGGATTGATGGTCGTGCGTGGGTCTTCAAGTTATGTCTCCACCTACTGCGTTTCTTGGGTTTCAGGAAAAGTCGTCATGAGCATGCGCCAAAAATTATTTGGTCACATGATGGGAATGCCAGTAAGCTATTTTGACCAGCAATCAACGGGAACTCTGTTATCGCGTATTACATATGATTCAGAGCAAGTTGCCTCCTCTGCATCTGGTGCGCTCATTACCATTATTCGCGAAGGCACTTATATTATCGCGTTATTTGGGATCATGTTTTATAACAGCTGGCAGTTATCGCTGATTTTGATTGCTATTGCGCCAATTGTCTCTATAACCATTCGTGTTGTTTCTAAACGTTTTCGCAAAATCAGTAAAAACATGCAAACCGGTATGGGGCATGTGACTACTAGTGCTGAGCAGATGTTAAAAGGGCACAAAGAAGTACTCATTTTTGGTGGTCAAAAAGTTGAAACAGAACGTTTTAATAAGGTTAGCAATAATATGCGCCGCCAAAACATGAAGATGGTTAGCGCCTCAGCTATCTCTGACCCTATTGTTCAGATGATTGCTTCTTTTGCATTGGCTTTTGTTTTATATGCGGCGAGCTTTCCTGAGATTAAAGATCAATTATCACCAGGTACAATCGGTGTGGTTTTCTCATCTATGTTTGCGTTAATGCGCCCACTAAAATCACTGACTAACGTGAATGCACAATTCCAACGTGGAATGGCTGCATGCCAAACGTTATTTGCGATTTTAGATACTGAAAAAGAAAAAGATGAAGGAACAAAAGTTCTGAGCGATGTGAAGGGCGATATTGAATTCGATTCTGTTACTTTTACATATCAAACCAAAGAGCATCCTGCTTTAGAGGATGTTTCTTTCACATTACCTGCGGGTAAATCAGTGGCTTTGGTAGGGCGTTCAGGATCGGGTAAATCGACTATTGCTAACTTAATTACTCGCTTTTATGACATTGATAAGGGCAGTATTCGTATCGATGGTCATGATATTCGAGATTACACTTTGCAGTCTTTGCGTAGCCAGGTCGCTTTAGTATCTCAGCACGTTTATTTATTCAATGATACTGTGGCAAATAATATTGCCTATGCCACCGATGGACGATACAGCCGAGCAGAAATTGAAAAAGCAGCTGAAATGGCATATGCCATGGACTTTATCAAAAAGCTGGATAATGGCCTAGATACCATGATTGGCGAGAATGGAGTGATGCTTTCCGGTGGTCAACGCCAGCGTATTGCGATTGCTCGTGCGTTATTGCGTGATGCACCAATCTTGATTCTTGATGAAGCAACATCCGCTTTGGACACTGAATCTGAGCGAGCAATTCAAGCTGCATTGGATGAATTACAAAAAAATAGAACATCATTGGTTATTGCTCACCGCTTATCTACGATTGAAAATGCGGATCAAATCTTGGTTGTACAAGATGGGCATATCATTGAGCGTGGTGACCATGCAACGTTATTAGCGAAAAATGGCGCATACGCGCAATTGCATAGGATCCAATTTAAGAATGATTGAACGCATTTGGTCCGGTAAATCATGGCTTTATATTTTACTACTTCCATTATCTTTTCTGTATGGATTGATAACGTTAGTTCGCCATCTTGGTTATAAAACCGGACTATTTCGTTCATGGAAATCCCCTGTACCTGTTGTGGTTGTGGGGAATTTAACCGCAGGGGGAAATGGAAAAACCCCTGTTGTAATTTGGTTGGTTGAGTCACTGAGCAAACAAGGCGTGCGTGTTGGGGTTGTTTCGCGTGGATATGGCGGAAAGTCTGATTATTATCCCTTAGTTCTTAATCAAAACACGACGACCGCCGTTGCTGGGGATGAGCCTGTTCTTATTTATCACCGCACTCATGTTCCTGTGGCAGTGGCACCGAAACGCAGTGATGCAATTAAAGCATTACTCGATAATTTTCAGTTAGATATCATTATTACTGACGATGGTTTACAGCATTATGCACTACAGCGCGACTATGAAATTGTCGTCATCGATGGGCAACGTCGTTTTGGTAATGGTTGGTGGCTGCCCGCAGGACCTATGCGTGAGCGTGCTGGACGATTAAAGACAGCTAATGCCTTGATCGTTAATGGTGGACACCCTGATTTAAATGAAACGCTTATGTCTCTTGAAGGTGATATTGCCGTTAATTTGGTCACGGGAGAAAAGCGCCAAGTGACAGAACTTAAAAATGTGGTCGCAATGGCAGGAATAGGTCATCCACCTCGATTTTTCTCCTCTCTAGAAAGTAAAGGGTTAATATTAGCGAATACTCAAGCTTTTTCTGATCATCAAGCTTATAGTCAACAACAATTGGCAGATTTAGTGGATGAAAACCAAAATTTACTGATGACAGAAAAGGACGCTGTAAAATGCCAAACCTTTGCACAATCCAATTGGTGGTATCTTCCAGTAGAAGCGAATATTGATAAAACAGGCGAAAAACGAATCTTAAGTGAAATAAAATCACTTATCTGAAATAAAACCACTTGCTTTTAGGATTAATTTCAGATAATAATACCCGCAATGTGATGCAGATCTACTTATTATGTACCAAGTTGCAATACATTAATAAGTGGATTATTTGCTAGCTTTAATTTTACGACCCGTTCTTGAGTTAGTCACTTATCCCCGTAATACACTGCTTACACCGCTATTTCGTGTTGTCATCATAATGTCAAAATAGACTGTTAAGTTCACGGTAAATGTATGGTGCCTGATACCTACACTTGGGTCGTTATAAGATATGCATAAACATTTGATGCATAAATTGGTTAAGTTAATTACTCTTAATTATGTTAATAGATCGGCATGAATAGATCGGAATGAACCGATCGCTTTGAATCATTCAGCAAGATAAATGGAATAACGAGTAGAGAGTAATGATACAAATATAAAAAATTGTTCTCAGAACAAGAAGGAGTTTCAATATGAATTTTCAATTACATATGGGTCGAGTTAAATGGTTTGATGCAAAAGAAGGTTACGGTTTTATTTCACCTCGTAATGGTGGTGATGATATTTTCGTGACAACCAAATCACTTGCGAATAAAAAAATCAAATCATTATTTGAAGGCCAAAACGTCGAGTTCTCTGTTACTCGCAATTCAGATGGCATAACGGCAAGAGACGTTATCGCTTACTAATTGAATTTTTAACAGAAATATTTCTCCTGCGCTATCCTCTCATTCTCTTGCAGGAGATCTTAATAAGCAAGAATAGAGTTAACGGTGATACCTGCATGTGATATCCTGACGCCAAGTGAGTTTAAATCCATTTGGGAGAAAACATGGATCACCGTTTACTTGAAATTGTTGCTTGCCCATCCTGTCACGGCAAACTCAGTTACAACAAAGAAAACCTCGAATTAATCTGCAAATTTGATCATCTCGCCTTTCCAGTTCGTGATGGTATTCCTGTACTACTTGAAAATGAAGCGCGTAAAGTGGCTTTAGACGAAGGACAGTAACCCTATGTTTACCGTCATTATTCCTGCACGTTATGCTTCAACACGATTACCGGGTAAGCCTTTAGCAGATATTCACGGTAAACCGATGGTTGTTCGTGTCATGGAGCAAGCGATTAAGTCAGGCGCGAGCCGAGTGATTATTGCTACGGATCATACTGATGTTGCTGCCGCAGTGATTGCGGCGGGTGGTGAAGCTTGCATGACTAATCCTGATCACCAGTCGGGTACTGAGCGGCTAGCTGAAGTGATTGACACTTATGGTTTCTCTGATGATGAAATTATTGTCAATGTACAAGGTGATGAGCCACTGATCCCACCTGAAATTATTCGCCAAGTTGCTCAAAATTTGCAAGGTAGCCAAGCTAATATGGGAACGCTGGCAGTGCCTATCCACAGTGCACAAGAAGCGTTTAATCCGAATGCGGTGAAAGTGGTGATGGATAAAGATGGCTATGCACTTTATTTTTCTCGTGCCACCATCCCTTGGGATAGAGACCAATTCGCGAAAAGTAAAGAGACCATTGGCGATACTTTCTTACGCCATATTGGTATCTACGCCTATCGTGCTGGGTTTATTCGTCGCTATATTGCTTGGGATGCAAGCCCACTCGAAAAAATCGAAATGTTAGAACAACTTCGAGTACTGTGGTATGGCGAAAAAATTCATGTTGCGGTTGCAGAAAAAGCACCGGGAGCTGGCGTGGATACCCCAGAAGACCTAGAATTAGTTAGACAAGAATTTCAGCCATAATTTCAATAGGAGAGCATGGCTTATTTAGTAGAAGGGGGAGCTCAATGAGTTCCCCCTTTGTATTTTAATCAGTTTGATTTTCATCGAGTGGCTGAGTGTTGTCGGGCTTCAAATGCCACCAAATGGAGCCCAGTAGCTCATACCATGCGCGTTCACTATGACTAAAATAATACGCCGAAGGAATATAACGTTCCCATGGATTCAGATCGCTGGTGATAACTAATTGGTTAGCAGGCGCGGGATAAGGCTGCATACCACGTCCTGTAAACATTTTTAAGGCTCTAGGCAAATGATTAGCAGACGTTACTAGTAGAAATGGCTGCTTTCCAATGATTTTTTCCACTTCATAGGCTTCTTCTTGTGTATCTTTCGGTTCCATCAATGGAATGGTATCTGCCGTGGGAACGCCTAAAGATTGAGCGACCATGGAGGCGACTTCAGCGCTGCTAATAGGACTACTCGCTTTTCCACCAGTAAAAATTAATTTACTACCAGGATGCTGTAAATAAAGCCGTACTCCTTCAGTGACACGAGGCAAACTATTACTCAGTAAATTCGAGCTTGGACTCCAGTCTGGGTTGTAGGTAAATCCACCGCCTAAAACAACAATGTATTTTATATCCTGCGGTGGATTGGTCGTGATGAGTTCATAGCGTTTATTATAAGGACCTTCAACGGGTGCCAGTAGCTTGTCCGAAATAGGCTGCAATCCGAGTAATGCAATAACGAATAAGCTGATGGTGACCAAGGATTTTCCACTTTTTTGCCAGCGAGTAAACCACAATAAAATTAGCCCGATTGCGCCTAATATCAGCAGCAAAGGTAAGGGCATCAACAGTGAGCCAACATATTTTTTTAGCAGAAATAGCATAGAAAGCCTGTCATGAAAATATTGTAAGGGAATAGGGTCAAATGTAGCCGCATCAGCAATAAAATGCCATGTAAAATAAATCGGATACAAAATAAAGTACTATGCAAAAACAGCTTGATTATCTGTTATAATTCTTGGTTTTGATACGCTATAAATAACTCATGATAGGTAATTGGAAAGCAGATGGCAGACCGCAACTTTGATGATATTGTCGATAAATTTGCAAAAAATATTTATGGCACGACAAAAGGAAAAATTCGTGAAGCGGTGGTTTGGCAAGATCTTAACCAGTTACTGGAAACGCATTTTCAAGGTCGTTCATTACGTATATTAGATGCGGGTGGGGGCGAAGGTCACTTTTCCAGAAAATTAGCGGCGATGGGGCATCAGGTTATTCTTTGCGATTTATCCGAAGAAATGTTAGAACGGGCATCGGTGCTTGCTGATGAGCAAGGAATTAGCGAGAATATCAGCTTCATTCATTGCGCCGTACAAGACATTGCTCAACACCTTGATGAACCTGTTGATTTTGTTTTATTCCACGCAGTACTTGAATGGATTAGCGATCAAAAATATGCATTAGAGCAACTGGCGGATATAATCAGACCAGAAGGCATATTTTCTGTCATGTTCTATAATGCAAATGGCTTGGTGATGCGTAATGCAATTTTAGGTAATTTTCATCTCGCAACTCCTCACATTCAACGTCGCCGTAAACGCTCGTTATCGCCACAAAATCCGCTTTTCCCTCAACAGGTTGATGAGTGGCTCATTGGTTGCGGGATGGACATTCTAGGTAAAAGTGGCGTCAGAGTGTTCCATGATTATTTGCAAAGTAGACAATTACAACAAAAAGATTTTCCAGCGTTATTGGCGCTTGAACAACAATATTGTCGTGAAGAACCCTATATCAGTATGGGACGATATATACATGTCATGGCACGCAAACAAACCCAAAAGGACGATTTATGAGTGATTTTTCCCAGACCGTCCCTGAACTCGTGTCTTGGGCACGAAAAAATGACTTTGCGATTTCCCTTCCGCCAGAACGCTTAGCATTTTTGCTAGCAGTTGCTGTGCTTAACAGCGAGCGGGTTAATGGTGAAATGAGTGAAGGGGAGCTGGTGGATGCGTTTCGCGAAGTGTGTAAAGGCTTCGAGCAGACCACGGAATCACTGGCAGTGAGAGCGAATAACGCCATCAACGACATGGTTCGCCAAAAAATATTTAACCGCTTTGCCAGCGATGTTGTCGAAGGCAACGCAATTTACCGCCTAACGCCACTCGGCATTGGCATCAGTGACTACTATATTCGTCAACGTGAGTTCTCGACGTTAAGATTGTCGATGCAGTTATCGATTGTAGCGGGAGAGCTACAGCGTGCAGCGGAATCAGCGGAGGAAGGTGGTGATGAATTTTACTGGCACCGTCATGTTTTCGCGCCATTAAAGTATTCAGTCGCTGAAATTTTTGACAGTATTGATTTGTCACAGCGAATTATGGATGAGCAACAAAACAGTGTTAAAGACGATATTGCTGCGTTATTAAACCAAGACTGGCAAGCCGCGATTGCGAACTGTGAACAGTTATTATCTGAAACGTCTGGCACACTCAGAGAATTACAAGATACCTTAGAAGCTGCGGGTGACAAATTACAGGCGAATTTATTGCGTATTCAAGAAGCGAATATGAGTGCGCCACAGTTTTCAGAAATGGTTGATAGGCTTATCTTTGATTTACAAAATAAATTAGACCGTATTGTCAGCTGGGGACAGCAATCCATCGATTTATGGATTGGATATGACCGGCATGTTCACAAATTTATCCGTACAGCGATTGATATGGATAAAAACCGCATATTTTCTCAACGTTTACGTCAATCTGTACAGCAGTACCTCGATAGACCTTGGGCACTCACCTATGCCAATGCGGACAGGCTTTTTGATATGCGTGACGAGGAGTTGGCTCTTCATGACCAAGAGGTGATGGGAGAATTGCCTCCTGAACTGGAATTTGAAGAGTTTAGTGAACTGAATGACCAACTTGCGGCGTTAATTGAAGCGCAACTTGCGTTTTATAAAACGGATAACAAACCGCTGGATGTCGGTCACGTATTACAGAATTACTTGAAGCAATACCCGCAAAAACGCCATTTTGACGTTGCGCGTATTATTATCGATCAAGCTGTAAAACTAGGTATCGCAGAGGCTGATCTGGCGGGATTACCGGCAGAATGGCGTGCTATTAATGATCACGGAGCCAAGGTACAGGCACATGTCATCGACAAATATTGAACAATTTATGCCAGTAAAACTGGCTCAAGCACTAGCTAATCCTATTTTTCCTGAGCTTGACAGCCAGTTGCGTGCGGGTCGCCACATCAGTATTGATGACCTCGATAACCACGCATTTTTAATGGATTTTCAGGAATCATTAGAACAATTTTATGCTCGCTATAATGTTGAGCTGATCCGAGCGCCAGAAGGTTTCTTCTACTTACGCCCACGTTCAAGCACTTTAATACCTCGTTCTGTTTTGTCTGAATTAGACATGATGGTAGGTAAAATTCTGTGTTATCTCTATTTGAGCCCTGAACGTTTGACTAATCAAGGTATCTTTACCTCTCAAGAGCTGTTTGAAGAGTTATTGTCGTTGGCCGACGAAAGCAAATTATTGAAATTTGTTAATCAACGTTCTACGGGGTCAGACCTTGATAAACAAAAATTGCAGGAAAAACTGAGAACGTCCTTAAACCGTTTACGTCGTTTAGGTATGGTCTACTTCCTGCAAAATGACTCCAGTAAATTTATTATTAATGAGTCGGTATTCCGCTTTGGTGCAGACGTGCGCAGTGGTGATAACCCACAGGAAGCACAATTACGCATGATCCGTGATGGTGAAGCGGTTTCCCTTGAAGGGGAATTATCACTAAGAGACAGTGATGAAGAAGACACGGATGAGAGTCATGATCTGGCTGACAGTGAAGAGGATGAACAAGAATGATTGAACGCGGAAAATTTCGCTCACTGACGCTGGTGAACTGGAACGGCTTTTTTGCTCGTACATTTGACCTTGATGAACTCGTTACCACGCTATCAGGGGGAAATGGTGCTGGTAAATCCACGACCATGGCGGCTTTTATTACCGCAATGATCCCTGATTTAACCTTACTGCATTTTCGTAATACTACCGAAGCAGGGGCGACCTCAGGCTCTCGTGATAAAGGATTACACGGAAAACTGCGTCCAGGTGTCTGCTATGCGGTACTCGATGTTTTAAACTCTAAACACCAACGGGTTATGGTCGGTGTTCGCTTACAGCAAGTCGCGGGACGTGATAAGAAAGTCGATATCAAACCGTTTATGATTCAAGGTGTGCCGCTAGCGACCGTACCAACCGAAGTGTTAACGGAAGTGTTTGAAGGGCGCCAAGCAAAAGTTATTCCGTTGAATGACGTGAAAGAGCGCGTAGAAAAACAAGAAGGCATCCAGTTTAAGCAATTTAACTCCATCACGGATTATCACTCTGTTTTATTTGAATTGGGTGTGCTGCCAAAACGCCTACGTTCCGCGGGCGATCGTAGTAAATATTATCGTTTAATTGAGGCCTCTCTTTACGGTGGTATTTCCAGCGCCATTACTCGCTCACTTCGTGATTATTTATTACCGGAAAACAGCGGAGTACGTAAAGCTTTCCAAGATATGGAAGCCGCATTACGTGAAAACCGCTTAACGTTGGAAGCGATCCGCGTTACCCAATCTGACCGTGATTTATTTAAACATTTGATTAGTGAAGCCACAGACTATGTGTCTGCGGACTATATGCGCCATTCAAACGAACGCCGAATTCACTTAGATGTAGCATTAGCTGCGCGTAACGAGCTGTATAGCAGCCGTAAGCAGCTACGAATTGAACAGGTTCGTAGTGTGGAAATGGCGCGTGAATTGAATGAGCAGAATGAAGCTTCTACAGAAATTGAAGCAGACTACCAAGCCGCCAGTGACCATTTAAATCTGGTACAAGCGGCTTTGCGTCATCAAGAAAAAATCGATCGTTATCAAGCAGATATTGAAGAATTAACTTATCGTCTTGAAGAGCAAAGTGAAGTCGTTGCTGAAGCAACTGAAAAGCATGAAGAGCTCGATGCTCGTGCTCAAGCCGCAGAGATAGAAGTCGATGAACTGAAAAACCAGCTGGCGGATTACCAACAAGCATTGGATGTACAGCAAACTCGCGCTATCCAATATCAACAAGCACTGCATGCGTTGAACCGTGCTCGTGAGTTGTGTCAGTTACCTGATCTTTCGATTGAAAACGTCGATGAATGGTTAGAAACCTTTGAAGCTAAAGAGCAGCAAGCGACAGAAGCGCTATTAGCATTAGAGCAAAAAATGAGTGTAGCAGATGCCGCTCATAGTCAGTTTGAACAAGCCTATCAGTTAGTGAAAGCGATGCTTGGTGATGTGAGCCGTGGCGATGCTTATCAGCACGCTCGCACATTATTACGTGACTGGTCATCGCAACAGCATTTAGCGGAGCGTGTGCAGCCGCTACGTATGCAATTATCTGAGCTACAACAACGTTTAGACAGCCAGCGTAATGCGGAAAAATTACTGAGTGAATTCTGTAAGCGCTATGGTCAAAGCGTCGAGCCAGATGAACTTGATGCGTTGATGGCAGAGCTTGAAATTCTCCAAGAAGAACTTAGCACCGGCGTCAATGAAAGCGGTGAAAAACGCATGCAAATGCGTCAAGAGCTGGAACAAATTCGCCAGCGTATTAGCCAGCTTTCCGCGAAAGCCCCTGCATGGATTATGGCGCAAGAGGCGTTAACTCAGCTGAATGAACAATCCGGTGAAAGCTTCGAAAATAGCACTGAAGTCACTGAGTTCATGCAACAGCTTCTTGAGCAAGAACGCGAAATTACCGTTGAGCGTGATGAAGTAGCAGCTCAACGTCGTGATCTGGACAAACAAATTGAGCGATTGAGCCAACCAAGTGGTGCCGAAGATGGACGTATGTTGGCACTGGCGGAGCGTTTCAACGGGGTACTGTTATCGGAAATTTATGATGATATTACCATCGAAGACGCTGCGTATTTCTCGGCACTGTATGGTCCGGCTCGTCACGGTATTGTGGTACAAGACCTTGCCATTGTGCGTGAGCAGTTAGAAAACTTACAAGATTGTCCTGACGATGTGTATTTCATCGAAGGGGACCCTTCTTCTTTCGATGACAGTGTTTTTGACGCTCAAGAATTTGAAAATGCGGTACTGGTGCGTTCATCGGAACGTCAGTGGCGTTATTCTCGTTACCCAGAATTACCCCTGTTTGGTCGTGCTGCCCGTGAAAGCCATTTAGAGTCGCTGAGCGCGGAGCGTGATGAGTTGGCTGAGCGTTATGCCACTTTATCGTTTGATGTGCAAAAAATTCAGCGAGCCCATCAGGCGTTTAGCCGTTTCATTGGGCAACATATTTCAGTGGCGTTTGAAGCCGATCCTGAAGCGGAAATTCGGACATTAAATCAGAAACGTACGGAATTAGAACGTCGCTTAAATCAGTTTGAAGAGCAAACTCAGCAGCAACGTCAACAGTTTGCTCAAGGCAAAGAAAACTTACTGGCATTAAACCGCTTATTGCCACAAGTAAATCTGTTAATGGATGAAACGCTGGTCGATCGCGTCGAAGAAATCCGTGAAGAGCTTTCAGAGGCAGAAGAAGCCGCGCATTTCATCAATAAACACGGTAATAATCTGGCTAAATTGGAGCCGATTGTGACGGTGTTACTCAGCGATCCTGAACAACATGATCAGCTGCGTAAAGATTATGAATTGGCGAAACATACTCAGCAAAATGCGAAGCAACAAGCCTTTGCGTTAGTCGAAGTGGCGCAGCGCCGCGCTCACTTTAGTTACAGTGATTCGACGGGGATGGTCAACGAAAATGCAGATTTGAATGAAAAATTGCGTCAACGTTTAGAACATGCTGAGGCAGACAGAACCCGTGCTCGTGAGCAATTGCGTCAGCAACAAGCACAAAGCACCCAATATCATCAAGTTTTAGCCTCACTGCGCAGTTCATTTGATACTAAGCAAGAGATGCTGAAAGAGCTCGAAGCGGAAATGCAGGAAATGGGCGTGAAAGCTGATCCTGATGCGCAAGAGCGAGCGAGTATTCGCCGTGATGAATTACATCAATCCGTTATGGCAAACCGTAGCCGCATTAACCAGTTAGAAAAACAACTGACGTTATGTGAAGCGGAAATGGATAACCTGCAAAAACGCCTGCGTAAGCTGGAAAAAGACTATTACCAAATCCGTGAGCAAGTCGTGATGGCGAAAGCGGGCTGGTGTGCAGTCATGCGCTTGGTGAAAGATAATGGCGTTGAACGCCGTCTACATCGTCGCGAATTGGCTTATACCGATGGTGATAGTCTACGTTCGATGTCGGATAAGGCGTTAGGAGCGCTGCGTTTAGCGGTGGCGGATAACGAGCATTTGCGTGATGTACTGCGTATGTCCGAAGATCCTAAGCATCCTGAACGTAAAATTCAGTTCTTTATTGCGGTTTACCAACATCTGCGTGAGCGTATTCGCCAAGATATTATTCGTACCGATGATCCAATCGATGCGATTGAGCAGATGGAAATTGAGTTAGCGCGTCTGACGGAAGAGTTAACTGCCCGTGAGCAAAAACTGGCAATTAGCTCGAAGAGTGTGGCGAACATCATTCGTAAAACTATCCAGCGTGAGCAAAACCGTATTCGCATGTTAAACCAAGGTTTACAAGCGGTGGCATTTGGTCAGGTTAAAGGGGTTAGACTGAATGTGAATATTCGCGAAAGCCACGCCTTATTGTTGAGCGTGTTGTCAGAAGAGAGCGAACTGCACCAAGACTTGTTTACTAGTCAACGTTTAACCTTCTCTGAAGCGATGGCGAAACTGTATCAACGCCTGAACCCACAGATGGATATGGGGCAGCGTTTGCCGCAAACCATTGGTGAAGAACTGTTAGATTACCGTAACTACTTAGAGTTAGAGGTTGAAGTTAACCGTGGCTCCGATGGTTGGTTAAAAGCAGAAAGTGGGGCGTTATCAACCGGTGAAGCGATTGGTACGGGGATGTCTATCCTAGTGATGGTTGTCCAGAGCTGGGAAGAAGAGGCTCGCAGGCTGCGTGCGAAAGATATCATTCCATGCCGCCTACTGTTCTTGGATGAAGCGGCGCGTTTGGATGCAAAATCTATCGCGACCTTGTTTGAGTTATGTGACCGACTGGAAATGCAGCTAATTATTGCTGCGCCGGAAAACATCAGCCCAGAGAAAGGAACGACATATAAATTGGTACGTAAAGTGACCGGTAATACGGAACACGTTCACGTCGTTGGGTTAAAAGGTTTTGGTCAGGATAATCCAGCCCCTCAAGCATTACCTCAATAATTTATTTTTGTTTTTAGATAAAAAACCGACATGGGAAACTGTGTCGGTTTTTTATTTACTACGATAATGACTGTAATTTTTTCTTAATCCTATAAAAAAGTTAGTCATTATAATTTCAATATTCATACTTAGTTGACTATAAAAATTTTTAAATTTAATTTCTTTGCTGTTTTTAAATAACAACAAGGACGTTAATTATGCTTTATACAGATACTATGATTGTTACAACTTCGCCTTTACCTCCTATAGAGAATTATGGTTGGGATGAATGGAACAGTAGTTTTGGTTGGAACAATATGGATAATCGTGGTGACTTAGAGGCTTATTACCATGCGTTAATAGATGAAAGTCTTTTTTTGAATAGGGTCCAGAATACGATATTTTGGAGGTTGATGATTCTAGGGATAATAAGGGAGATTTCTTTGATACCTCAGCAAGAGAGAATTTACTTCAAATTCAGCAAGCACATAGTAATCTGACTCATGCAATTAAGGTAAATGAAAATAACCTGAGTAGAATAGAAATTGCACATAGCAGTGTTTTTTCTCTCCCAGTTAGAGTAGCTCCTGTATTACCGAATGGAGATAACTCTGATTTTGAATCACAAAATAATAGCAATCTTGGTCAGGCACTTGAAAATAAATTTAAGGCTGCTGGCGATAAATTAGCAGAAACGTTTGAATGTACCTTTGGATTTGCTTGTGCATCTGATTTAGATAAAGCAGCTAAAAATCCTAATCTTGGAAAAGATCTTTCGAATTCAGATAAAGTTGAATTAGGTGGTACTAGTTCGGGGGCGCCTAATGGCTGGAGACCTCAAGATGAAGAAAAGTTTAGAAATAATCCCGAGCAGACTATATTTACAGAAGATTATTTGATTTTATCTGCTAATAAGCCTATTAATAATCAAGGTCTATCAGCGGCAGCACGAGCGTGGGAAAAGCATGCAGGAAGACCTAATGGTATATTTGATCCATTAGCCGGTAATCCAACACAGAAAAATGCTGTGGCAGAGCAATTCATAAAAAGTGTACTGAGAGATCCACAGCGAATGAAAAATAATTTATCTGGTGGTGCATTTGAATATCGTTTACCTAATGGAAAAGGTATTCGTTATAATGCAGATGGTTCATTTAATACAGTATTAGACCCAAAGGTAAAAAAATGAAAGAAAAAAAGTTAGAATTATTTTTTTCAAGTCCTATGGAATATGAAAATTTGACATTAGAAGTGCAATTAGGATGGCAAAGGATCGCTGAAATAAATCAAGATAAAGGAACGGAAAATTTAGAAATTGAATTGTTTGGTTCTGATTCATCAAATAATTTTATTGCAAAGATGCCATTAGATGACTTGATATCTATTTTAGTTGAAGCGCGTGATACGCTTAAGAGTAAAAAATAGTACTGAATTATTCTCATTTTGAACGTTTTTATTTATCAATTTTTTATGTGAAGTAATTTAAGTTTCAATTGAAGAGCTTAGTCCTTATATGCTCTTTTTTATAGTGCACCGAGCATGGCGCTGTTTGTTCGCTGTGGTGGAAAATAGACCACTTGTAGGCGAAAGTCCTCTACACACCCGATAAGGGGAAGTGTTAGCTGTACGGCAAGGGTGTTCGTCGCAAGGTAAAATCTGAAGAAAGATGAAAACAAAATGCAGGTCTGACGAACAGGAAGCGATTTAGGCGGTGCGGCGGGATAAGGTGGCTATTATCGTCAACGCCCAATACTTATACAGAATGCTGTGACGTAGAGCCGACAGACATAGGCAGGAAGGTCGCATTTGGAAAGGGAATGATAATTGTTGCAGAATACGACTATGACGAAATATTAACTCAGCTAGAACAACAATTAGGCTATGTGATGATCCTGATTGGTCAAAACCATCACTAAAATTAAGCCGACTTAGTTTTTGGGAATATGAGGACTACCAAGGATAGAATATTTTAGATATTAGAGTGCAAGTGGCACATCCAAACTTTATTATATCGAACGATATTTCTAATAGATGTTTTTTATGAATATAAATCTCAATGTACTTGAAAATGCAATAAGCTTAATTTTTGAAGAGATGAAAAAGAATGGCATAGAGAGTGTCAAACTGGATTCGGATTTTTATTGGAATGTTCCTTCAGATGCTCTGTATGATGTTTATAATGAACCTAAGTTAGATGTAGGACAGTTGGAAGATGATTATGACGCTTTACTTAAAGCCAAGGGAAACGAAATTTTAGTGCGTTACAACTTAAAAAATATCGCCGCTATCCTTCGTTATTTAGCAGAAAAAGAACCTAACTAATTTAGTTTATATATTAGTGAGAGCCTAGACCCCCAATAGGCTTTTTTATTGTAGTGACTCAGCATGGCGTGTAGCGTCTTGATTGGTACTGCCTGTTAACTATGGTGGTTAATAAACACTTGGTGATGAGCTACTCTATAACTAGATAAGGGGGAACTGACACTATCACTTCCTATTCGATTATTTATTTTTATTATCTTCATTTCCCTTTAACTCATTAATAGATGGTTGCAATGAGATTTGAATCTCATTTTTATGTAATAAAAACTTTTATCATTACAGGGCGTGAGTGGTTAGTCACGAAAATGAATTATTATAAGGATCGAACATGAAGAAAATTACCCTAACGTTAAGTGCAATTGCATTGGCACTGAGCTTTACAGCGACTTCTCAAGCTAAGATTCCAATGCCAGAAACCGTCAGTCCAGGGGTTACTGTTGCGGAGTTAGCTGCACAACAACCGGTTCATTGGGTCTCTGTTGAACAAATTAAACAGAGTTTAGAAGGCAAAGCGCCAATGGCGGTAGGCTTTGATATTGATGATACCGTTTTATTCTCAAGCCCTGGTTTCTACCGTGGAAAACTTGAATTCTCCCCAAATGATTTTAGCTATCTGAAAAACCCTCAATTTTGGGAAAAAATGAATAATGAGTGGGACAAATTCAGTATGCCAAAACAAGTGGGCATCGATTTAGTTAAAATGCACTTAGAGCGTGGTGATAAAGTTTACTTTATTACAGGTCGTACACAGACTAAAACTGAAACTGTAACTCAATATGTGCAGGAAGGTTTAAGAATTCCTGCGGATAAAATGAATCCAGTCATTTTTGCCGGCGATGAGCCAGGTAAAAATAATAAAGTAAGCTGGATGCGTGACCATAAATTAACCATCTACTATGGTGATGCAGATGCGGATATTGCTGCGGCACATGAATTAGACATTCGTGGTATTCGTATTTTGCGTGCAGCTAACTCTTCTTATCAACCTTTACCAAAAGCAGGTCGTTTTGGTGAAGAAGTTGTGATTAATTCAGAATATTAATATTCTTTAGAAAGTTAGTTAAAGGTGTTTATGCGCCTTTAACTAACAAAATTAAAGCCTATTTGTTGACGACGCTTAACCACCATTTAATATAACTTATATTAAATTTAATTTTGTTTAGAGAATAAATGGGTGTCAATATTTGATATGTTATATCATTTAGTAAGTTGTTATAAACGAAAACAATTCTATTTCTCATGTGGTTTTTTTAAACTGTTTATCTTACTAGCCTTCTGCAATAACTTTTTTCATCAATAAAGACAAAATTAGTCAATTCCTATAACATTCTTCTCAGAGTTAAATATAATCAAATAGTATCACTATAATAAAAAAATAATGTTATCCATGTAGTAACTTAAGGTGGATGTATGGCAAAGAGAAGAGTGAAAGCTCTGCAAATCTCAGTATTATGTGGGCTGATGGCGATGCAGTTCCCTGCATTTTCCGCAGCAGAAAATACGCAGCAAAATAATATAGAAACCCAACAGCCTCAATCAGTGATCACTGAAGAGGTCAATAAGATTACGCCAAAAGAAAGCTTGGCAACCCTAAACGCATCTTTACCATCAGAAACTAAACTGGTGTTTGCGGACCAGTTGGCGAAAATTTATGCCGACAGGCAAATGCAATTGTTATGGCAAGATGAAACGGCAATTAGCCAGTTTCAACAACAATTAGCCGAGCTTGCCTTAGCAGGTTTCCAACCTCAATTTAGCGAATGGTTAGTGTCATTGGAAAATAGCCAGCTGAGCGAAATGGGGCGTGACGCCATTTTATCCGACGCTATGTTAGGTTATTTGCAATATTTATCGTCTGTTGAATCCAGTGGTCAGTATTGGTTATATACCAGCCGTCCATACAAAATTATTGCACCAACCACGCCGCAAATAAAACCGTGGTTAGATGCTGCCTCTGAACATCGTTTAGGTGAATGGGTGAAAGCTCAAGCACCGAAACATGCTATGTATCAACCGATGCGTAAAGAGATGCTAAAACAGTTAGCATTGCCGGAAGATACGTTAGAAATAACAAGCACAAAAACATTAAAACCGGGTCAAGCTAGCGATGATGTGATCACGCTCCGTGAGATTTTAGTGCGCGATGGGCTATTAGAGGCTTCAGCTGTGAGCGAAACCGTCGATGCATCCGCTCCACCCGAAGAGATCAATAAAGTCACTGCCAATGCACGAGTGTATAGCGATGATTTAGTTGAAGCAGTGAAAAAATTTCAGCTTCAATATGGGTTAGAAGCCGATGGTGTGATTGGTAAAGGTACGCGCGTTTGGCTTAATATGCAGCCAAAACAGAAAGCAGGGCTGATGGCATTGAATATTCAGCGTTTACGCATTGTGCCTGAAAGTAGCGGTACAGGAATCTTGGTGAATATCCCTGCGTACACATTAGATTTTTATCTGAATAATGACATCATTTTGGATTCAAAGGTCATTGTCGGTCGAGCCGATCGTAAAACGCCAATCATGAGCAGTGCATTGAATAATGTGGTGATTAACCCACCATGGAGTGTACCAACAAGCTTGGCGCGTAAAGATATTGCCCCGAAAGGAAAAATGGACCCGAGCTATTTTAGTCGTAAAGGCTATACGGTTTATTCAGGATGGGGGCAAGATGCTTATGAAATCGACCCTTATACAATAGACTGGGAAAATATTACGCCAGCGAATTTCCCTTATCATATTCGACAAGCGCCGGGCTCAAGTAACTCCTTGGGGCGCTATAAATTTAATATGCCAAGTTCAGATGCGATTTATTTGCATGATACGCCAAACCATAGTTTGTTTAACAAAAATGCGCGGGCAATTAGCTCTGGTTGCGTTCGTGTCAATAAAGCGAGTGAACTAGCCACTATTTTATTAGGTGATGCAGGCTGGGCTCAGACACGTATTGATGGGGCATTAAAAGAAGGCTCAACGCGTTATGTGAATATTCCAGACCGTATTCCTGTGTATCTTTACTATCAAACTGCATGGGTTGATAAAGATCAGCAGCCGCAATACCGAGCAGATATTTATCAATATGATGGTAGCATTGATAATGCGGAAAAATATCTACCTGCAATTAAAACAATTTTAAAATAGCCATTATTCATCGGAGAGCTTAGGCTCTTCGATGCTATTCATTGCATTAATTCCTAAATCTTCCTAACAATTCCGTTTTAATATATTTATATATTGAATGAATTGTGTTCACATATAACTTCTGGTGGGGCATTAGAATTGTCCTAATCGGATGAGGCTAAGTGATTTCACTCACCTTTTTGCATAAAAGTGATGGATTTTCCTTAATTTACGCAATTCTTTACATAATTATACATTAAAGCGAAATATCCTTTGCTAGACTGATGAAGTCAAAATGTATATTTACTGAATAATTAATACCTGAGTTATCACCTATGGATATGATTGATCAAAACCGCAGAAAGTGGTTGGGAATTGGTGCCGCCGCAATCGGTCTGGGACTATTACCAAATCATGTACTTGCTGCAATGAGTACACCTCGCCCTAGAATTTTACGTTTTCAAAACTTAAATACGGGGGAGTTTTTAAAGACCGAGTTTTTCGATGGTCGCCGTTATAATAAGTCTGAATTGGCTCGTTTGAATCACCTTTTCCGTGATTACCGCTGTGATAAAGTCAAAACGATTGATCCTAAATTATTTGACCAAATTTATTTGCTGCAAATGATGATGGGCACTAATAAGCCGGTTCAATTGATCTCTGGCTATCGTTCATTACAAACCAATAATGAATTGCGTCGTAAGAGCTCTGGTGTAGCAAAACAAAGCTACCATACCCGTGGTCAGGCAATGGATTTTCATATTGAAGGTTTACAGCTAAGTAATGTCCGTAAAGCCGCATTAAAAATGGGTGCGGGCGGTGTGGGCTATTATCCGAAAAGCAATTTCATTCATATTGATACAGGACCCGTCAGAACATGGTAATCTGTGCATAGGTGACACAGATTATGGAGTGATTGTTCGATGAAATATACGATTATCCCAGTAACCCCGTTCATGCAGAATTGTCAGGTGATCTGGGATGAAAATTCAATGAAGGCAGTGATTGTTGATCCGGGCGGTGAGGCTGAAAAGCTGATTTCTGCTATTGAGAGTCGTGGATTAACATTAACGAAAATTTTACTTACCCATGGTCATTCTGACCATATTGGCGCTTCAGCCCCTCTTGCTAAACACTTTGGTGTACCGATTTATGGTCCACAAAAGGAAGATGCTTTCTGGATTGAAAGCCTTGCCGAACAAAATGCCATGTTTTATATCGGTGATTGTCCTGACTTTACGCCAGACCATTGGTTAGAGGAAGGGGATAGCATCACGTGTGGAGACATCAAGTTTGATGTACTGCATTGCCCTGGTCATACGCCAGGTCACATTGTATTTGTGAACCACGCAGATAAACTTATCTCCATGGGGGATGTATTGTTTAAAGGCGGTGTGGGGCGGAGTGATTTCCCTCGCGGTAATCATCAAGACCTGATTGCATCGATCAAGAACAAACTACTGCCGCTTGGTGATGATTATCACTTTATTCCGGGACATGGTCCGATGTCGACATTAGGATATGAGCGAATCAGTAACCCATTCTTACAGGGTGGATAATATACTGAATTGATGACTCAGAATGCCATTAAAAAACCCCTTTATTAGGGGTTTTTTATATGCAATTGATATAATTTAAAACTATGTCCTAATTATATTTCTTGAATCTAGCTATATTTTAAAAATTTGATACTTTAAATTGATTTTAAATCTAATTTAAATATTAAATTTTTATTTATAAAGAGGGATATATGGGAAAGCTAAATATAGATTCAAATTTATCTAAAGATGATTCTATTCAAAATAGAAATAAAGAAGAGACTAAAAAAACAATTAGCCTGAATGAGCCGCCCACATCAGCGAAACAAGATAATACGTCTGGTAGTATTAGTAAAGATTATACTAGTATTAACTTACATCTCACGCCTTTAAATAAAGAAATCGATTTTCCTGTTTCAGGTATTTCAGAAATACATCAGAATCTAATCGCTCAAGTTGCCAATGAAGAGAATATTATTATAGGTATTCGTCCTATAGATCCTAAATCAACAAGCATTATAGGAACGGGAGAATATAGCAGTAAAGGGTTAGCTATTAAATCGAAAAGCTCAGACTGGGGACCACACACTGGTTTTATTCCTATGTATCAGCAATTTGCAAAAAAATCAGGGAGAGAAAATAGCAAAAAATATAATGTCTACTCTCAGGAAGCTATTAATGAAGGCAAAGCTATTGCTGTTATATTAGAAATTACCCAAGAAAGAGTTGAAGAGCTTATACGATATAAAACAATTTATTTTTCAGATACAGCAGAACACGACGGATATAAAGAGATAAGAGCTTCTTTTGATGGTATTGAAAAAGTATTTTTTCTAAAAAAAAGTATTAAAGATAATATCGATATATGGAGTGTATATCATCTAGAAAATAATAAAATAGAGCCATTTTATGTTATGGGTGACCCTAAAACAGGAAAAGCAGTAACCGCAGATTATGATCTTTTTAGTATTATTTTTCCTATGTCAGACTTAGAGCATTATGTCAAAGTAACACCGATGTTGACATGGGATGAGTGGAAGGCTAGCGTAAACTATGATGAACTAACTTCAGCCCAAAAAAAATTGTATAATGATGAAATAGAATATAATAAAAAAGAAGGAAAAGATAATGGCATTACCAATAAAAAAATAAAAGAAATAAAAAATAAATTAAATAAAAAACTTGGTCTGGCTGAGGGGATGGAATTGATCCATCATGGAGCTGATGACGCAAACCCTGCGAGTATAATGAGCGAAAATTTCCCTATTACCTTTTTATTGCCAGATCGATTAAAAGGAAAAAATAACTTAATAGGTACGACAGAATCCATCGATACTTATTTTCATATGAACTCTCAAGGAGCAATCATTGTTGATAACGTTGAACAGCTTTCTAATTTTCAGCAGTTATTAATAAATCAGGGTTATAGAGCCCCATTAAATAAAAAATGGAGTGAAGGAGATAATGGTCAATACTTCGAGCCTAAACGTAAAATATCAGTCAGCTTTATTGAAGGGCGAGCAGAAATAATACGGAAAAAAAGTATTATTAATAATGAACCGATCACAGAAAAAACTGTTGCGCAGTTAGATACAGATTTTGGTGATGTTTATTTAAATATGCAAAAAAATCATAATAGTAGCCGATTACCAGAAACCAATTTACCAAATACGGGCAACCTAGACACTTGGCTAGATCCGATGTTGATATATCGTCAAAACAAAGCCAATGATGCGGAAACTCATAGACAGGTAAAACCTACTGAATATACCTACAATGTTATTATCCAAAATGGTGGTGATCAAGATTCAGCTAAAGCAACAGCTTATGCATTTTCTAAACACCCTGAAGACTCTATGGTTATTCAGTATGATATGGGTTCGAAGCAATATAAAATCTTACATGGAGATCTCAATAGAATTAATGTAGGAAAAGTACGTTGGATAACAATTGGTCATGGAAAATATTATGGTCATCATCAGCCAACTCTTTATATGGAGAAAAATGCACAGCAATATGTTGAAGCATTAGTGTATTTACGCAAAAAAATCTTAAAAAATACAATGCCGGATAAGCTTGTCATGCTTGGGTGTGATTTAGGTCGAGGAGGTGTTAATGAAAACTTTGCACTAAAAGCGACTAGCTTACTTGCTGAGAATAATGTGCGCGCTCCTGTCGTTGCTTATAATCGACAAATCGGAAATATGTATTTAGGGTCTAAGGTTATTTATCCGGTTGACTTTGAAAAAGATACAGTAAACACTCAAGGTTACAAATTTGTCTATCAGTACCATTCAGGTAGTGATCAAGTCAGGATTAATAATAACTCTAGCACATTATATTTTATTAATGAGCTTCGTCGTGGTGAGCTATCACTCGCTCAACTAAATGATTATATTGAACCCGACCCTATGTATATGTTTAGGGATCCTGATACTCGTACTATTGATAATAATTTACTCAAAAAAATTGCTTACAATCAGGATGCCTATAGACTATTTGTTCAGGAGCTTAAAAATAATAACAGTCTTTTACCCAGTGATTTTTATACTACTTTCTCTACGCGACTAAATGAACTCGGTATTATAGATATTCCCATTTGGAAGATGGTTAATAGCCAGAATATTCAAAAAAAAGCATTAGCAAATACAATTAAGAATTCAGGAGAGTTAACCGTTATTATTAGGCTGACGGGAGATAAAAAAGGTTTATTACAATCAGAAAGTTTAGCCGCGAGAAATCCTCAAAATACATTAATTTTTCAAATGGATGTTGATAGTAAAAAACATATTTTGGAATATGGTAAAGAACATTTAATGTCTTTAGTGGAAAAACAAAAAATAACGCATTGGGTAATGATTGGCGATGCAGAAACAGTACGAAGGCCCACAAATGCATTATCTATCGAGTTATCAGCACTCAAAAAACAATATCCACTAATAAGTCCTGAAAATATCCTATTTCATTCTGTGGGGCCAGCAATGATAACGGAAGCAGGTGAGCATAAGATGTTTATTAGCGGTTTATCTGAGGAGCTTAAAGTACAAGGTATCAATCGTGAAGTTAAATCTAAATTTATCTATGAAGCTCCGAATAAACCCACAACAGTAGACAGTAATGTTTCTCCTACTGTACTAGCAAGTCAGCCTAACCAGCAGCTTATTTCGTTATTGGAAAAAATAGCCTTAAAAGAAATTGCTATTCAAGATATCGATTTGGTGCAACACCCTTATTTGTTAAATTACTTTTCGGATAACGAAGGGTTTGTTGATGTTAAAAAATTAATTATTGTATTACAAGATCCTCTCGTAAATTCAAAGTTAAATGAAGCATTAAACCGTGGATATGAACTCAATACGGCATCAATAAATCAATTGATAGAGACAGCGGTAGAGACGAGTTATCGGCAACAAGCAGATAGCATCCACACTTTATTAGTGGCAATAAAAAGCGATTTCTCAATACTAAATAATTTAAGTGAAAATTCTCAAAAATTACTTAAACAGTTATTTCCTGCCGGTGATGGCATAGATAAAGGTAAAGTTTTATCTTTAGTGACTGATAATAACAATTTCATTTTGTTAAGTGAGAATTTAAAAGGATTTAGTGAACTCAGTGTTAAAAACTTTGAAGGTGATAGTGGAATCTTTAAAAACGTCTCTTTTACTGAAGCATTTAAAACATATGAAAATTATCAAGCTCAACGATTGCAACAATATCACCAACAATTAAACCAAGGAAAAAATATTGGTTTGATTAATCATGGTATTATATCGAAAAATGGTGAGTCTACTGGGATAGACCAAGAATTAGGTCGTATATATGGCATTGAATATTATCTCACCAATAGTGATTTAGCACGTGATTTTCTTGAGCGAAAGGTTCAAATCGAGTTAATAGCAGACCAAAAAACACTTACTTCAGCAGAGAATACTTTGCTGGAAAAAATGCAAAAATATACTCAGGATATTGATGCGCTAATCAAGAATAACAGTATCTCTATTTCTGACCAATCAGTCGTAGATTTATTTTCGGTGGTGGTTGATACGCCGAATAGACTCATTTTTTTACAAGGAGAATTAACAACTTACACAGTAACTCACGTTAGTCGTAATGGAGCATACGAAATTTGCCTATTTGACCCTCAAGGGATGCAATTTAGCATTAGAAATAATTCTCTTCAGTTGGCACAACAGCAATTTCAACAGCAACTTAAACAGTATTTTAATGAGGACATCCAACTTTCCGATGGACGGTCTATCAATAGAGGAAAGTCGGCAGGCTTCCAAAAAATGGAGAATGGTGACTTTAGAGGAAGCATTCAATCAATTGATTTGGAGTCACCGAGCTTAAAAATAGGATTATCCTCTCTGCAGAGTCAACGTAAATCTATTATTGAGCAAGTTGAATTCAATTTACCCAAAAATAGCTGGGTAACTATGAATGGTGAAAAAATCGCTTTCGCTAAATTACAGCAATTAGGGGCAACGATAGAGGGGAAACCCATCACTTTATCGGACATTGCCTCAAATAATCTGCATAAAAAAATTCGTTTTTCTCCTGAAAAGTTAGCAATGTATTTTTCCTTAATGGAAGGTGGAAAAGACGATGTTATTTTTACTAAAATATTTCATGAGCAGCTAAATTCAGTAGATATATATCAATTAGTTGATCACCAAGCTAGTTTTAGTGACTCTGCAGTGCTGAAAAAACAGTTTAAGTATCTCGCGAGTAATAGTGATGTACAGCAAGAAACTATTCCATCTTCGACTTTATTAAAAGTTCGCCAAGCTGGAACTAAACTTCCATTATTCCAACGTATTGCAAATAAGTTTGGTCAAGGAATGGGGGCTGCTGGTGTTATTCAAAGTATGATTAGCGCATATGCTATTTTGAATAAGCTCGATAAACCAGATATTACAGAAGAAGAGGTTAAGGAGCTAGAAAAACAATTTTATTTACTTTGCGCATCCGCTTTTTTTAATTACGGAGATATGATTATACAACCGATGTTGTTAAATATCTCTTCTGCAAAAGGGGTGACGTCCCTTATTCGCACAAGGCTTGCCGCAGGAACCGTTGTTATCTTTAACTTAGTCGGGATGGGAATTGATATCTACCAAGCCTACGATTGTTTATCTAAACTCAGTGAAGTATCCGATCCTAAGCAACGCCAAGATCTTATTGTCAATGCGGCTTTATCAATTGCGAGTGCTGTCATTAATGGTGTGACCGTGGTTGCTGTATTAGTAGGGGCTTCAACTATTCCTGTTGTTGGATTATTTGTTGGTGGAATTTTGCTTGTAGGAGGATGGATTTACAATGGTATTCGCGCAGTCGAGAATATTAAAGAGGTCATTGATATTGATTGGGATCGGGAATTAGAAGAAGGGATTCGAGGGGCTTTAGGTTTAGAGCCTACTTTACGCACGCAACAAGAGATGAATACCCAGTTGTATATCAATGCATTTAAAAAACAAAATTGGGAAATGGATCTTGCATTATTTGAGAGTAATATTTTAGCGGCTGGCTTTGATCATCATTTCGGTATTATTGAAAGTCCTGTATATGACGAGGAGCAAAAATACTATTTAGTCGATGGACACGGAAACTATTTTCTTGGAACATTAGGACGTCGACGTCTAGGACCAGGAAATTATGGGTCCCGATTTTTGAAAAAAGGTGCACCTTCTTTTACTGCAAACGAAATTGATTTTATTTTAGACAATAAAATCATTAGAAAAAGTGCATGGTTTAGAAATTTAAATTATGTGTATAAAAGAATGGGGTTATCGACTCGTAAAGATTTCAAGCCTAAAAAAGAAGCTAAAGAGATAGTTGATATTAAACAAACAGGAACAAAAGCTACGCACGATAGTTATTCTTTAAATTCAGAATATAAAAATCCGTTATTTGAAGAATTTAAATCTCGCCATAAAATTTCAGAAGACCTTTTGACCTTACCAATACATTATCAGTTATCACATTCTAGCGCCTCACAAATTAATTTTTATTCAAAGAAAACTGAATTTGGTGTGTTAGGACAGCGGGTGTTTAGCGAAAATGAGCGGAAGGTTAGTGAAAATTTGGAGAGTGATATCCAAAAGATCGCATTATATTTGGATAATCCTCATAGTAGAGGAACGAGCTGGAATACAGCTAACGGTAATGATGTGATTATTGGTGCAAAAGCACGAAAAAATGCATTTCAGGTTTTATCTGGCGAAAAATATTTTGCAGGGGGAGATAAAGATGATCTGTTTTATCTGCAAGATAATAATTTAAGCGGATTAATGTCACGTAATAACACAATGCCAACTAAGTATCTTGATGGTCAAGGAGGGAAGGATACGCTGATTATTGATCTATTACCTGATGCTCATCATGCTTATGTTAATTTAGAAAAAAATACACTGCATTATAAGCAAGAAGGAAACCATCCATTTATTTCTGTTGCTCATTTACAAAATATAGAAAATATTATCATCAGAGGAAATACCAATGATAGTTTACGTGGAGATGATAAGGATAATGTCCTTGATGGTGGATTAGGTAAAGATTTATTAGTCGGATATGGTGGTGATGATAAGCTTATTTTAACCCAAGGTGATGCTGTGGGAGGCGATGGCAATGATAGTTATCATATTCGCCGTTTTGAATGGATGCAGCATATTAACGATCTCTACATCTCAGAGCAGTATTGGGAATGGAAAGAAAGAACCGTCAAAACTAAGCGTTATCTAAATCCTATCTATAAGAAAAATAGTAAAGAATATCAGGCTAAGGTGGCTATCAAAGAATCGAGTCGTTCACAAAGTCATGTGAGCATAGAATATTCTTTAGATGAAATAAAACAGGTTGAATTAAACGGTAATGATTTAATTCTGACCATCAAATTACCAAGTAGCACTGAGGATGGACATGATTTTACCAATATAAAAAGTTCAGTTTTAATTCAGTTAGAGAATGTTATTGATCCAAGCAGCGATTTAAAAAAACCTCACCATGTGTATCGAGTACAAACTCGAGATGGCTGGATGATGACGACGCAGATTGGTCAAAAAGAGCCAGAGCAATATTTCAGCCTCAGTTATATTCAAGAAGCTGACCAAGTCGCGACAACAGAAAGCAAATCAGTCGAAATAGATGAAACGGCTAATATCATTACAATAAATAAGCACCGAAAACATGTAGCACCTGAATGGGGATGGTTTTCACCAATAGGTCGTGCTGAACAATTAACATATCGTGGTAATGATGAAAATAACTTTTTGCCTCTGGTTAAATTAGGGAATTATATTGAAGTCACTCGTGGGGTTGATATCTATCAAATTCTTACAGAAAAAGATGAATATGGTGAAATTACATTTGATTTCGCGAAGGTAAAAGATAGTTTTACAACTCATGATAAGGTGATTTTATTATTACCTACCGAGAATGGTTTTGCCCTATCGATGGATTCTGGAAAATTAAGTAATTTTGATAAATTCGGACAGAAAAAACGCACTATTCATTTTACAAATGTGGGAGATAATCTTTCTGAGGTGATTTTAATCCAAGATAAATATAGTAATGTATTTAACGTGGATCTACAGAAAAATCATATTTCCCCAGTCAATCCAGTTATCAGCAGTAGCGATCGTGACGATCAAATTCTTTTACCTACGGGTTATATATCAGAAAAACATGTTATTGATGGTCAAAATGGTGACGATACCATTATCAATAAGAGCTTAACTAGCTATGTACTATTAGGTGGAGAAGGTGATGATAATATTAAAGCCACAGCGGGAAATAATGTCTTATATGGCGGAACAGGAAATAACTTTATTAGTGGTGGTGAGGGGGATGATTTACTGTTATCAGGTGAAGGAAACGATACTTTGATGGGCGAAGGGGGAGATGACCATTATATTATTGATGGCAATCACTCCGGTGCCGCTTATATTGAAGATAATCTTGGTAATAACCATATCCATTTAGTTAATTTTAAACAGCAAGCTATAGAAGAAGTCGAGCCCGACTATCAGGTCTATGTTTCATCATCAGGTAAAATTCTTAAGATTAAGCAGTCAACGCAGGATAGCGGGGCTCGCTTTAATATTCATCATTATAACCAACTCGATAGTAACTCTATTTCATCGACGACGGTCAGTATGACTTCGTTGTCTTACTACTTATCTGAAAAACTCGATAAAGCAAAACATTCAGGGCAGCTAGCTATTTGGAAGCCAGTTAATGAGCTTGCTGATATGTTAAATGGCGTTCCTAAACCATTAAAACAAACCTTGGGAAATGATGGAATTGTATTATCCGAGAATGATGCGAGAGAGCATTGGCTTATTGATATGCTCGCTGGTAATGATGAGGTGATGGATATGTCACAACATGGTCGTGTGATTAAAGGTGGGAGTGGGAATGATAAGTTGATAACAACAGGTGGCGAAAATATCCTTTATGGTGGTCAAGGCGATGATATCTTATTGGCACAAGGTATGAGGCAGGATGTATTAATATCTTTAGATGGAAAGGACCATTTAGCGGGTGATAAAGGGGATGATATCTATATTGTGAGTGGTCATGGGCAAGGGGATGTCACTATCCATGATCTCGAAGGGTGTAATCAAGTGGTATTAGTTGATTTTTCGTCTACTGAAATAAGCTACAAAGAACTTTCAGCAACGCTTGCAGAAACGGTATATCAATCAAAGAGTGGAAGAAAAGTGACTATGCAACACAATAATCATACTGCCTCAATGACCAGTGTGATGCAGGTGAACTTTTTGAATGATTACAAACAATTATCAAAACATAATGAGGAATCAACTCTTGATCGCTTGATACAGTTGTTGGCGGAGCAACGTATTGCTTATGAGGGAAGTACTGACCCTAATATTGGTAATGATAATGTCAGAAATAACTGGGGAGGCGTCCAAATGACAGAGCGTTTCCTGAGTCATTTGAAGTAATTCCTTTGGTATAAACAAAACAGCCAGTTAAGTTACTGGCTGTTTTTGTGAAGTATTTGGTTGTTTGAATAAATACTTATAGAACTTTCACGATGGCATCACACAGTGGCACCATGTTTTCCAGTGTTAAGCCTGCGACGTTAATACGACCAGAGCTAACAGCATAGATGCCAAATTCGCTCCGTAAACGCTCTACCTGCTCTTTAGTTAGCCCACTGAAGGAAAACATACCATTTTGGTTGATAATGAAGCTGAAGTCCTGTTTAGCGCCTTTCTCGTCCAATGTTTTCACTAACAGTTGACGCATACGTTTAATACGTTCACGCATCGCTGTCAGTTCTTGGATCCATTCTGCTTTTAATGTTTCATCAGATAGGATAGTGGTCACGACTGCCGCGCCATGGGCTGGAGGGTTTGAGTAGTTAGCGCGGATCACAGCTTTTGCTTGGCTAAATGCACGTTCTGCGTTATCGCTATCTTTTGCGATGATGGTGCAAGCTCCGACACGCTCATTGTACAGACCAAAGTTTTTCGAGAATGAGCTAGCAACAATCATTTCAGGGTTGTTTTTGGTGAAAATACGTAAACCTTCCGCATCTTCATCTAAGCCTTTTGCAAAGCCTTGGTAAGCGAAGTCAAATACAGGTAATAAGCCTTTTTCTGCACACAGAGATGCTAGCTGAGTCCATTGTTCTGCTGTTGGGTCGATACCCGTTGGGTTATGGCAGCAGCCGTGGAGAACAATCACATCACCTGCAACCGCGGATGACAGGCTGTTAAGCATACCGTCAAAATCCATACCGTGGGTTGCCGCATCATAGTAGTTATAGGTCAGCACTTCTAAGCCCGCAGCTTCGAAAATATTTTTATGGTTAGGCCACGTTGGGTTGCTGATCCAAACACGTTTTGCGTTGGTTTGTTTGGCAATGAAATCGGCTGCAATACGCAGGGCGCCCGTGCCTCCTGGCGCTTGTGCTGTACGCGCTCGTTGTGACGTAATGATTTCATGGTTGTCACCAAACAGCAGTGTTTGAGTGACACGACCAAACTCCGGCATTCCACTAATCGCGAGATAGTTTTTTGTATTTTCGTTTTCTAGCAGAAATTTTTCTGCTTTTTTGACTGTGTCCAGAACTGGGGTTTTACCCGATTCGTCTTTGTAGACACCGATACCGAGGTTGATTTTATTATCGCGAGGATCAGCACGGAAACTATCAGCAAGACCAAGGATAGGGTCTGCTGGGGCAGAAATGATTTTCTCAAACATATTGTCGATTCCAAAACTCTGTGGTTTAGCTGAAAAAGAGGTATAACGGAAAATGTCGAGTCACCAGAGTAACTTGGTAACAAGTTTTTGCCAATTGTTTTACCAAAAATTGGTGTGATCTTGTGAGCTAGATAGCCATTACATCAAATTTGACCAAAAATTGAGTATAAACCAGTGACTTTATCTAATTAATTGAATTTTTAGCGTATTCGATAGTTAAGATATTGCCCAAGAGGGCGACTAACTTGAAAGGAAAACCCGAGAAGGAACTTAGCGATGGGGATAGGAATAGGGAACGAAGTTCTGAGAATAAAAAAAGCAGCGCCGAAGCGCTGCCTTGCAAAAACATGATTTACTGCTTTCAGATTATTCGTTAACGGATAATTAGAATTGGTAAACTAAGCCCAGACCAACTACGTTGTCAGTCATGATGCTTTTAGCTTCAGTAAAGTCATTGTCTTTCAGCAGGTTGATTTTGTAATCAACAACTGCAGACATGTTTTTGTTGAAGTAGTAGTAAGAACCTACAGAGATGTATTTAACCAGATCTTCGTTACCGTAACCTTCGATGTCTTTACCTTTAGATTGGTTATAACCTAAAGATGGTTTCAGACCGAAGTCAAACAGGTACTGAGCCACTAATTCAACGTTTTGAGTTTTGTTAGCGATTTCGTGAGCTGAACCGAAGTGAGTGGTGTTCAGAGTTTCACCGTACATAGCTGCTAAGTAAACATTGTTAGCGTCGAATTTACCACCAACGTTCCATGCTTGAGCACGGTCACCGTGAGCAGTAGAACCTTCGTATTTTTGAGCTTCAGTACGAGCAGAGTTAGAGTAACCACCACCCAGAGTCACGCCCCAACCTAAATCGTAAGCGGTAGAGAAACCGTAGCCGTCACCGTTGTCTTTGTAACCGTTAGACCAGTCACCGTGTTCGTCCTGTGCAGAAGCACCTGATTTGTTAGAATCAGTGTTTTTGCCTTGATATTGCAGAGCAAAGCTCAGACCATCAACATAACCGAACATGTTGTTGTTACGGTAAGTTAACAGGTTACGGTTACGTGAAGTCATGAACGTGTCAGTTTGAGCCATTGTATCGCCACCCCAAAGTGGGAATACGTCGGTCCATGCGTTCGTGTCATAGATAACACCGTAGTTACGACCATAGTCTACAGAACCGAAATCTTTGAATTTCAGACCCGCGTAAGCTAAACGGTTTTTGTTATCGTTGTTGTTTTCGGTTTTGTTAGTCTTAGTTTCCCACTCGAAACGACCAAAACCAGTCAGTTGATCAGTGATTTGAGTATCACCTTTAACACCTAAACGAACGCGTGAATCGTCGCCATCTTCGCCGCTTTCTGAGTTAGCGAAGTAATGACGTACGTCTACTTTACCGTAAACGTCTAATTTGTTGCCGTCTTTGTTGTAGACTTCAGCTGCGTTTGCTGCACCAGCAGCTAACAGAGCTGGGATAACCATTGCAAGAATATTGCGTTTCATCATTATTATTACCCTCATTGGTGTTATTCGGACACCTGCCACTGCCAAAAACAATTCGCAAAATTAATTGGAACTATTTATGAGAGATTAGTGTCGTCTTTAGTCGGCGTCCAGTGTTCCATTGGTAGATAAATTTATCTACCCCCAAAATGCTACAAAAACGAAGATTCTGAAACAAATGGTAACAAGGTGTTTCAAAATGTAAAAAATAGAGCAAAAAATAACCACTCATCCTACCAGTTGAAAAAATTTTACAAAAAAGAGGGAACTTTTTTGAAAGACAAATTGAACTTTTTTCGAACGATGTCATTCATTGATGAGGGAAAAATGCACAAACAAATAAGAATGGTAGAGTACCTAAAGCAGATTATTCTTAGTCGGAATAAGAATCGTTAATAAAAAAGCAAAAAATAGGGCAATAAAAGAAAAATTGTGACACTGGTCTCAAATCAGCCGCTCAATTGCAGACGGCTATCATTGAGGTGAAAATCATTTGTACTGAGATAAAATATCGGGTCAGCAGAGTGACCCGATATTGATAATCATATAAAGCCTGATAACGGGCGTTTGATATTAGAATGCTGCGTTTCTTGGCGTACGTGGGAACGGAATGACTTCACGTACGTTACTGACACCGGTTACATAAGCAATCAGGCGTTCAAAACCAAGACCGAAACCTGAATGCGGCACAGTGCCATAACGGCGCAGATCACGGTACCACCAGTAATCTTCTTTATTCATGCCCATTTCTTCTAAACGTGCATCCAGTCTATCTAGACGTTCTTCACGCTGAGAACCACCGATGATTTCACCAATACCCGGCGCTAATACATCCATTGCGGCAACGGTTTTACCGTCTTCGTTAAGGCGCATATAGAAAGCTTTAATATCTTTCGGGTAGTTTTTCACAACAACAGGTGCTTTAAAGTGTTGCTCAGCTAAGTAACGTTCATGTTCAGAAGACATATCGACACCCCAGTAAACTGGGTTTTCGAATTTCTGACCACAGGTTTCGAGAATTTTGATTGCATCGGTATAGTCGACTTGCGCAAAATCAGAATTCACAAAACGTTCCAGACGGTTAATCACGTCTTTGTCTACGCGCTCTGCAAAGAATTCAAGGTCATCACGACGCTCAGTCAATGCCGCTTTGAATGCGTATTTCAGCATTTTTTCTGCAAGACCCGCGATGTCATCTAAGTTAGCAAATGCCACTTCAGGCTCTAACATCCAGAATTCAGCCAAGTGGCGGCTAGTGTTAGAGTTTTCTGCACGGAAAGTTGGACCAAAGGTGTAGATTTTGCTTAATGCTGTCGCATAAGCTTCACCGTTTAGCTGACCAGAAACTGTTAAGAACGCTTCGCGACCAAAGAAATCTTCGCTGAAGTCAACCTCACCTTTGTCATTACGCGGCAGGTTGTTGTAGTCCAGTGTGGAAACACGGAACATTTCACCCGCACCTTCGGTATCGGATGCGGTGATCAGCGGGGTAGATACCCAGAAGAAACCTTGTTCATCGAAGAAGCGATGCAGGGCTTGGGCTAAAGTATGGCGAACACGTGCAACAGCACCGATTAAGTTAGTGCGTGGACGCAAATGCGCAGCTTCACGTAAAAACTCAACACTGTGGCGTTTTGCTGCCATTGGGTAAGTGTCAGGATCTTCAACCCAACCAACGACTTTGATTGCCGTTGCTTGCAATTCAAAAGATTGACCTTGACCTTGAGATTCGGTCACGACACCAGTGACTTCCACAGAGCAGCCAGTGGTTAAATGCAGGACTTCGTCATTATAATTAGATAAATTATTATTGATGATAGCCTGTAATGGGTTAAAGCATGAACCGTCATAAACGGCGAGGAAAGAAAAACCAGCTTTTGAATCTCTCCTTGTACGTACCCAGCCTTGAACGGTGACTTCTGAGCCCACCGCCACACGGCCTTGCAGTACATCGACTACAGGCGCAACGATCATAAAAATTACTCTCTTTTAAATAATATTAACGATATGAGATGACGAGTTTGTGTTGTTTGGGATTTGCTGCTTATGGGTTTACAAAGAAACGCGATATAAGAAGAAAAACCGTCATATGAAAAACCATTAACCCGACATCTTTTCCGAAATCCCATATTTCAGGGGTAATCTGCTATGTTACTTGCCATTTGGCAGGAAACAAGTAAAAAATCGCTATCGGGTTATTAATTTGGTTTTAGCAGGCTTTTTCCATTTTAGGAAGGTCAAAGGCTTTGCGCAGCTGATTAACAAATTCATCATCTTCACAAATCGTTTTTCCTGGGCTATCAGATAATTTAGCGACAGGTTTACCATTACATTCCACCAGCTTAATCACGATATTCATCGGCACAACATTTGGAATATTGCACGTCAGTCTTGTACCAATACCGAACACTAAATTCACGCGTTTATGGAAATAATGATACAGCTCTAAGGCTTTTTGTAAGTCTAAATTATCAGAGAACACCAGCGTTTTACTGAGCGGGTCAATGCCCAATTTCTGATAATGGGCAATGGCTTTCTCTCCCCATTCAATAGGGTCACCGGAATCATGACGCAGACCTTGATAGCGGTTCGCAAACTCGCGGTCAAAGTCACGTAAAAACGCATCCATGGTGATGCAATCCGTCAAAGCGATCCCTAAATGATTAGGGTATTCATCTAGCCAACTTTGCAAGGCTTCACGCTGGCTATTCGCTAGCTCAGGACTAATTTGTTGATGGGCTTGGAACCATTCATGGGCTTGTGTGCCGACAGGCATTAAGCCTAATTCACGAGCTAATTTATAGTTACTGGTACCCACTAAATAAGGAAACTCTTGCTTGAGCATGCCCACGATAGCGGCTTGCACATCATAGGAAAAGCGGCGGCGTGTTCCGAAATCCATCAGTTTAAATCCGGATAGATTCAATTGGCGTTCGTTAGCTTCCCGGTAAAACAATTCCAGCAATTTACGCAGTTGGGTTACCGCATCATGAGGTGTGATGTTCGGGTGTCTATCGCGCTGGACAATTTCGCTAACAAGGGCGAGTAGCGGTACTTCCCACATAATCACTTCACGCCATGGACCGCTAATACGTATCGCTAGTTGACCATCTTCAGCGGTACTTACGGCGACTTGCTGTGGATTAAAGCGAAATGTTTTTAGCCACGAGAGGTAATCTTCGGTGAAAAAAGGCAGAGTACGCAAGTACTGATGCTCATCATCAGAAAGAGAAAGCTGTGCCATCAGTTGGATCTGTTGTTCAATCTCATTGGCATAGGCACCTAAAATATCACTGCTACGGCAACGAAATTCAGCGACAACGGGAACTTGGTTGTAGCGGTGAAAAACGGCTTGCTGCATGTGGAGCTTATAAGCATCGGTATCCAGCAGTGATGTAATAATCGGTGTTACGTCTAAATTCATGCGCGCAGAGTTCCTCGCGGAGCTGACTAATAGCTAAATCGTTAAAGTTGAAAAAGTATACCCGCTTTAACAAAAGATAGAAGTTTTATTCTATCTGTATGTTGTTGGGCGATAATTCAACTTTAATTCACCTAATTAACGGTTGAGTTAAATGTGCTCAACGTGATTTTTTTATCAACAGATCTTCATTTACTGTTCGGTAACATACCCAAAACAATAATCACCGAATGATACTAACATGTAAATTTAGATTTGATAGATCTATAGCACCAACAGGCAAACCGTTCGCCAACAAAGTTGGATACTAGATACATAGATTTGATAGGTAATAACAGAAAAACATCGTAATTTGTGATGAAAATGTTTCTTAAGTCGATTCACATTAGTTCATCTTATAGTATTGTATGTAGTAACAAGAGACTATGACACGGATATAACGAAGAAAAAGGTTACCTATGACTCAGTTAAGACAAGCGAAATATCGTCAAGATTATCAAGCACCTGATTATACGATTACAGAAATATCTCTTGATTTTGACCTTGATCCCGCCAAAACCACAGTGACCGCCATTAGCAAGGTAAAACGCCTTAATCCACAATCTTCCACCTTAGAATTATTTGGTGAAGATCTTAAACTCATTAGCCTTGAAGTGGATGGAAAAGCGTGGACAAATTATAAAGAAGAGTCCGGTAAACTGGTGATTGAATCGTTACCAGAAACGTTTACGCTAAGTATTGTTAATGAAATTAGCCCTGAAAAAAATAGTGCATTAGAAGGCTTATATGTTTCTGGTGAAGCTTTGTGTACTCAGTGCGAGGCTGAAGGTTTCCGCCACATTACTTATTACCAAGATCGCCCTGATGTTTTAGCGCGTTACACCACCAAAATTACAGCAGACAAATCCCGCTATCCTTATTTACTTTCTAACGGTAACCGTATCGCGGAAGGTGAACTGGATGATGGTCGCCATTGGGTAAAATGGGAAGACCCATTCCCGAAACCAAGTTACTTATTTGCATTGGTCGCAGGGGATTTTGATGTTTTACGCGATGAGTTTGTGACACGTACTGGTCGTAAAGTGGCATTAGAATTGTTTGTGGACAAAGGCAACTTAGACCGCGCGCCTTGGGCAATGAAATCCCTGCAAAATGCGATGAAATGGGATGAAGAACGTTTTGGTTTAGAGTATGACCTTGATATTTACATGATTGTTGCCGTTGATTTCTTCAACATGGGCGCAATGGAAAATAAAGGTCTGAACGTATTTAACTCGAAGTACGTTTTAGCAAAAAGCGAAACCGCCACCGATAAAGATTACCTGAATATTGAATCTGTGATTGGTCACGAATATTTCCATAACTGGACGGGTAACCGTATTACTTGCCGTGATTGGTTCCAATTAAGTTTGAAAGAAGGGCTGACGGTTTTCCGTGATCAGGAATTTAGCTCTGATTTAGGCTCACGTTCAGTTAACCGTATCAATAATGTCAAAGTGATGCGTGCGGCGCAGTTTGCGGAAGATGCAAGCCCGATGGCTCACCCGATCCGCCCTGAAAAAGTGATCGAAATGAACAACTTTTATACGCTGACAGTGTATGAAAAAGGATCTGAAGTCATCCGCATGATCCACACTTTGCTTGGAGAAGAGATGTTCCAAGCAGGGATCCAGTTGTATGTTCATCGCCATGATGGCAGCGCAGCAACGTGTGATGATTTCGTGCAGGCAATGGAAGACGCATCGAATGTGGATTTATCCCTGTTCCGTCGCTGGTATAGTCAATCAGGAACGCCAGTTCTGACTGTGCGCGATGAATATTCTCAAGAGAAGCAACAATATACGCTACACGTTAGCCAAATGACGCCACCAACGGCCGACCAAGCAGAAAAACATCCATTGCATATTCCACTGGATATTGAGCTTTATGGGGAAGATGGTGCGGTGATCCCGCTTAAGCGCGATGGTAGCTTAGTAAATTCAGTCTTGAATATTACGCAAGAATCACAAAGCTTTGTGTTTGATAATGTGACTTCTCGTCCAGTGCCTTCTTTATTACGTGAGTTTTCTGCGCCGGTAAAATTGGATTATCCATACACGGATGCACAATTAGCATTTTTAATGCAGCATGCGAGCAATGAATTTTCTCGCTGGGATGCGGCGCAGCAACTGATTAATAACTACGCCAAAATTAATGTAGAAAAACTGCATAAAGGGGAAGCGCTGGTTCTGCCTGTGCATGTTGTGGATGCATTTCGCGCTGTATTGCTCAGCGAGAATATTGATCCAGCATTAGCGGCATTAATTTTAACGCTGCCTTCAGAAAATGAAATTGCAGAGTTATTTACCGTTATTGATCCTGTGGCAATCCATAACGCGATTGATTTTATCCACTCAACGCTAGCGAATGAAATGCATGATGAATTCTTAACGGTGTATCGTTCTATTCATATTGATGAATATCGTGTGGACCATGGCGATATCGCGCTGCGTTCACTGCGTAATACTTGCTTGCAATATTTAGCGGCAGCGGACGACCGTGATTTGGCGAATAAGCTGGTAGAAGCGCAATACCGCAGTGCGGATAATATGACGGATTCACTCGCGGCATTAACCGCTGCAAACGAAGCGGGCTTGCCATGTCATGCAACGCTTATGGCAGATTTTGACGATCGTTGGCACCATGATGGCTTGGTGATGGACAAATGGTTTACGCTGCAAGGTACCAATCCAGCTAAAAACACACTGGCAAAAGTCCGTGAATTATTAAATCATCGCTCATTTAGCATGACTAACCCGAACCGTGTGCGTGCATTAGTGGGTTCATTTACAGCGGGTAACCCAGTGAATTTCCATGCAGAAGATAGCAGCGGTTATCAATTCTTGTATGAAATTCTGGTGGATCTGAATACCCGTAATCCGCAAGTCGCATCGCGGCTGATCGAACCATTAATCCGCTTTAAGCGCTATGATGCGAAGCGCCAAGGATTAATGCGTGAGGTTCTGGAAAAACTGAAAGGGTTAGAAAATCTTTCTGGCGATCTTTTCGAGAAGATAACGAAAGCTCTCGAAAACTAATATATTGAATCGACTGTGATGTAAGCCCTTAGATTTTCGAGTCTAAGGGCTTTTTTATGGTAGAAGATCAAAACAATTAGCACTTTTAGTGATATTTTCATGGATTATTACCCCCTTGTTAGGGTAGCATATGTGCCGTTTTATCAAGCCGATCTCACTTCTATACTCACAAACCCTATTGGTAAAACAGGTTTGGGGGTATTTTTGCACGCGCTGAGTTTGAGTGTGTCGTGTAGAGAATGCGTATTCAATCGTACTTAGACAGAAAGTAGGTTAATAGCTATGTTATATCACCTTGCCCGAAAGGCACTGTTTCAGCTCGACCCTGAAAAGGCCCATGAATTAACGTTTCGTCAGCTTCAGCGTTTAAACCACTCTCCGCTTCAATTCCTTCTCCGTCAGTCTATTGCAACCAAACCCGTGACCTGTATGGGACTCTCCTTTAAAAATCCATTGGGCTTAGCCGCCGGACTCGATAAGAATGGCGAGTGCATTGATGCGTTTGGTGCAATGGGATTTGGGTTTGTTGAAATTGGTACCGTTACGCCGCGCCCTCAAGAGGGTAATGACAAGCCAAGATTATTCAGAGTTGTTGAAGCGGAAGGGATCATTAACCGCATGGGTTTCAACAACAAAGGCGTTGATAACCTCGTTGAGAATGTCAAAAAATCAACATACGGTGGGGTTATCGGCATCAATATCGGTAAGAATAAAGATACCCCAGTTGAACAAGGTAAAGACGATTATTTAATTTGCATGGACAAGGTGTATGCCCACGCAGGGTATATCGCTATCAATATTTCATCTCCTAACACCCCAGGTTTACGAACATTACAATATGGGGAAGCGCTGGATGATTTATTAAGTGGTATTAAAGAAAAACAATTGGCATTGCAGGCAATCCATCAAAAATATGTTCCAGTTGCCGTTAAAATTGCACCGGATTTAACAGAAGAAGAGATTGTGCAAGTCGCCGATAGTTTAGTAAGACATAATATTGATGGTGTTATTGCGACAAACACCACATTAGATCGTTCTTTAGTCCAAGGTTTGAATCATTGTAATGAAGCGGGTGGATTAAGTGGTCGTCCAGTACAATTAAAAAGTACCCAAGTGATTAAACTTATTTCTCGTGAATTAAATGGGAAATTACCAATTATTGGTGTGGGTGGAATTGATTCATTAACTGCGGCTAGAGAAAAAATGGAAGCAGGGGCATCATTAGTACAAATTTATTCTGGTTTTATTTACCACGGACCAAAATTAATAAAGGATATTGTTAATCACATCTAAAAAATGGTGATTAATTATACAAGGGGGTTTATTTATTCCCCCTTTTATCCTATATTAAGTTTGAACATAAATTATACCCATTAAATGACAAGTTATACGTGTAGTTGTGCGTCATATAGTTTTCATTTATCTGATTAATTCGCTATTAAAAAGTCGACATTGAAGTTTACTCATATTGATCAGTCTGTCGTGTATCTTTATCTTTTAAGCTTTAGGGTATAATTGAGATATGTTTAAAGGGATCCTTATTAAGGATCCAAACAAAGCTTATTTGCTTATGACATCGCTAAAGGATCGTTTATGAATATTAAACCTGATGATCATTGGCGTTGGTTTTTTGATCGTGACCATGACAGAGTGATGTTAGATCTCGCCAACGGCATGATATTTCGGTCTTGTTTTCCAGCTAAAATGTTGACTGTTTCTGCATATAACGAAATGCCTTTTAGTATTGAGGATGCCGCAGAATTTTATTTATTTGATGAACAAGCGAAGAGATTAAATATTAGCTATGAAGAAAGGGCTGAGTTAGTCTTAAACAGCTTAGTTGCTTACCGCTTTTTAAAACCACAAATGCCGAAAAGCTGGTATTTCTCGAGTTTCCATTTTATGAGTACGCCAGTTCGTGGTCAGCTAATTCAAGTGTGCTTAGAGAATAGTCATATTTATTCAACCTTTATTATTGCGGAAGCAGGTGAATCGGCAAGCTTATGTTTATTAGCGGAGCCATCATTAGAATTACCGGATCGTACTTTGAGATTTTGCGATCCAATTAAGATCATGAATGATCGCATGATGCATTATCAATCTCGGACTAAGCGTTTATTATATGGAAATGTCATCTAATTGATCGGTTATGATCATATTCGTATTTTGATTGTTTTTTATGCGAAATAAACCTTTTCATACTGAATAAATAAAATGAGAAAAGTACGCATGATAAAATTCATACGATAAATATGGCTGAATAATATGAGAAGAATTTATCTTTAATTAAGAGCCTCAACTAAAAAATTATTTTCTTAGTTGAGGTTTTGCTTTTATTTAGTTGGCTTGCTTGAAGGCAAGTTTAAGTGCCGTTTTTGGAATACAGCTACACGCTAAAATATCCCCGTTTTCTTTAATAGCGCTTTGCTTCAACGGTATTACCTCTCCTTCAATGAGCGATATTTGGCAACGACCACAAATGCCCGCACGGCATGAATAAGGGATAGAAAGCCCATGAGATTCAAGTTGTTCAAGAATCACATGCTCAGTATTTCCTGCATATTCAGTCTCTTCAAACACTAAACTTACTGCTTTTAGGGCTGGCTTAGTAGTAGGAGCTACCGGCGTTTCTCTATCACGTAATGGATACTGTTTTGGTGACTTAGTGTCTAAAATTGTAAGTGTGTCACCAACACGGATAATTCCTGTATTTTCAATCAAGGCATTTTGCCCAAAATCGACATCGCCAGAGTCATCCATTCGAAAGGTTTGCAGCGTAGCAAGTGGCTCTGCATGAGGATGTTTAATCCCTTTTTCTGGACTGACGGTGGTCAAAATGCAACGGCTACAGGGTTTATCTAATGTAAAAATGACATCGCCAATTTGAATGCGCTTCCAACTGTCTTCTTCGAATGGTTTGGCGCCAGTGATGATCAAATTACCGCGAAATTGTTCAAGTTTCACGCTAGCGGGGCAGCGACGTTGTAGCTCTTGTACAGAAGCTTCATTAATTAATAAAAATGGGTAGCCATCCGCGAAAGATAAAGGAACATCATGGTGTTTTTTGACTCGGCGAGATAATTCAGGACTTAACCATCTCAATTGGACAGGCTCGTCAAAAAAGCTGCTTAACCAACTATTTATCTCATCGGGTGCAATAAGTGCATGAAAATGATTGCCCCAAACTTCTGTAGGACTCTGTTTCTCATTAAAGTCCTGATACAATACGGTGGCGCTTTCACCATTAGGTGCTTTGAGATAAAGCCCATTATTGAGCATAGCCGGGGTAAATAATAACATCTGCGGATATTTACGCGCAGTGATAAACTTACCTTCTAATGTGGTGACCATAAAGTTACGATCAAACGTCAATCCGCTGATATCAGCGTAACCATGAGATAGACGAATGCCCCTCATTGACTTGACTGGGTGTGTATACAGGCGCGAAAGCGTAATCATTTTTTAATCCTATAATTGTTGTGCAGCAACTTTATGACAAGTGCATGAGATTAGCTATAATGCGCAACAATTTTTCATCGAAATCGGTAATAAATACTATGAATTTTCTGTTTGCCAGCACAGCTCGAGGCCTGGAAGAACTACTGAAAACTGAATTGGAAGCGCTAGGCGCTAGCCAGTGCAAAGTGGCACAAGGGGGCGTCTATTTTCAGGCTGATGACCGTGTGATGTATCAAAGTCTGCTATGGAGTCGACTGGCATCTCGTATTTTATTACCGCTGAATGATTTTGATGTCTATAGTGATCTTGATTTATATCTGGGTGTTCAAGCGATTGATTGGTCTGAAATCTTCGATGTGAATGATACATTTGTAGTGCATTTCACGGGAACCAACGAAGAAATCCGTAATAGCCAATACGGTGCATTAAAAGTAAAAGATGCCATCGTTGACAGCTTTGTGCGTAAGTTGGACCAACGCCCTGATGTGGCTCGCCAAGAAGCCGATATTCGCATTAACGTTTATCTGAACAAAGAACGCGCGAGTGTTGCACTCGACTTGAGTGGCGATTCACTGCATATTCGTGGCTATCGTGATTTAGCCGGACAAGCCCCATTAAAAGAGACGTTAGCCGCCGCTATTATTAGTCGTTCCGGTTGGCAGAAAAATACCCCAATGGTCGACCCAATGTGTGGTTCGGGTACATTATTAATTGAAGCGGCAATGATTGCTGCAGATAGAGCGCCAGGTTTATACCGTCAGCATTGGGGATTTAATGCATGGTTGAAGCACAATCCTGAATTATGGCGTGAAGTGGTCACTGAAGCGCAAGTTCGTTTTCGTCAAGGTTTAAAAGACACGACTTCACGTTTTTATGGTTTTGATATCGATAAACGTGTGCTGGATATGGCGCGAGCGAATGCCCGTCGAGCAGGGTTACAAGATTTGATCACCTTTAATCATGGTGATGCCGCTGCATTGGAAAACCCAGTCAAAACCGATATCAAGGGCACTATTATTAGCAACCCGCCATACGGCGAACGTTTGGAAAGTGAGCCAGCATTAATCGCATTACATAGCCAATTCGGGCGGGTGGTTAAAGCACGTTTCCCTGGTTGGCGTTTATCTATTTTCAGCGCATCTCCTGAATTATTAAGCTGCTTACAATTACGTTCTGAACGTGAATTTAAAGCCAAAAATGGCCCATTGGACTGTGTACAGAAAAACTACCAATTAGCAGAAACTCCGTCAGAAACGGTGGCTGAGATTTCTCCTGATTTTGCTAACCGCTTGCGTAAGAATCAGAAAAAACTGGCAAAATGGGCGAAACAGCAGGGCGTGGATTGCTACCGTTTGTATGATGCAGATTTACCGGAATACAATGTGGCAGTGGATATCTACGGTGAGAAAGTTGTCGTCCAAGAATATGCACCACCAAAAACTGTTGATGAGCGCAAAGCGCGTCAGCGCTTATTTGATGTGATCACCGCGACGATGAACGTTCTTGGGTTGACCTCAAATCAATTAGTATTGAAAACCCGTCAGCGTCAAAAAGGTAAACAGCAGTACGAAAAATTAGCGCAAAAAGATGATTTCTTCTTAGTGCAGGAATATAACGCTAAATTGTTAGTGAATTTAACTGACTACCTAGATACAGGGTTATTCCTCGACCACCGTATTGCCCGCCGCATGTTAGGTGAAATGAGCCGTGGTAAGGATTTCTTAAATCTATTTTGTTATACCGGCACTGCGACTGTTCATGCGGGTCTGGGTGGCGCTAAGAGCACCACGTCTGTTGACATGTCTCGTACCTATTTAGAATGGGCAGAGAAAAACTTACAAGCAAACCAACTTACCGGTCGTCAACACCGCTTAATGCAAGCAGATTGCTTAAACTGGTTAGCTAATGCCGATGAGCAATTTGACTTAATTTTCATCGACCCACCGACGTTCTCAAACTCAAAACGTATGGATGGGACATTTGATGTTCAACGTGACCATGTGCAGCTGATTACACATCTGAAACGCATGCTGCGTCGTGGTGGAACAGTGATGTTCTCGAACAATAAGCGTGGATTCAAAATGGATCTTGAAGCACTGACTGAGCTTGGCTTAAAAGCACAAGAAATTACTGCTAAGACACTGTCAGAAGATTTCGCACGTAACCGTCAAATTCACAACTGCTGGTTGATTAGCCACGCAGAGTAAGGAATAGAATTAATGGCTTTAATTAATTTATCGGGCGCATATCTCGCGTTTAGTGATGCGCCGCTGTTAGACAACACTGAAATTCATATCGAAGACAATGAACGCGTCTGCCTTGTTGGACGAAACGGGGCAGGAAAATCGACCCTGATGCGTGTATTGACGAAAGAGCAACCGCTTGATGATGGCTCACTCACTTATGAACAAGATTTAATTGTTGCACGCTTACAGCAAGATCCTCCGCGTAACGTAGAGGGCACAATTTTTGACTTTGTGGCTGAAGGCGTAGCCGAACAAGCGCAATATTTAAAAGATTATCACCATGTTGCTAAGCTGGTGGAGTCTGACCCAAGCGAGAAAAATTTAAATAAACTCGCGGAGTTACAAGAGGTTCTGGATAACTTAAACCTCTGGTTACTAGACTCGCGCATTAATGATGTTCTGAAAAAACTGGGATTACCAGCTGATGCAGAGTTATCTTCACTATCCGGTGGTTGGTTACGTAAAGCAGCATTAGGGCGCGCACTAGTAAGTAACCCGCGCGTACTGTTTTTAGATGAGCCGACAAACCACTTGGATATTGAAACTATTTTGTGGTTAGAAACCTTTTTGAAAGATTTCCAAGGCAGCATTGTCTTTATTTCCCATGACCGTTCTTTCATTCGTAATATGGCAACCCGTATTATCGATTTAGACCGTGGTCAGCTCGCTTCTTGGCCAGGTAATTATGATGATTATCTAATCAATAAAGAAGAAGCGCTACGTGTTGAAGAGATGCAAAACGCGGAATTCGATCGCAAATTAGCGCAGGAAGAAGCGTGGATCCGCCAAGGGATCAAAGCGCGCCGTACTCGTAACGAAGGGCGTGTTCGCGCGCTGAAAGCATTGCGCGTGGAACGTTCAGAGCGTCGTGAAGTGATGGGCACTGCTCGTATGCAAGTGGGCGAAGCTGCGCGTTCCGGTAAAATTGTATTTGAGTTAGAAAACGTTAATTATCAAGTTGATAATAAAGTTTTAGTGAAGGATTTTTCTGCGCAAGTGATGCGTGGCGATAAAATTGCATTGGTGGGACCTAACGGTTGTGGTAAAACCACACTGTTACGTTTAATGCTGGGTGATTTGCAAGCAGATAGTGGACGCGTTCACTGTGGGACTAAACTTGAAGTTGCCTATTTTGACCAGCACCGTGCAGCACTTGACCCAGATAAAACCGTGATGGATAACCTTGCGGAAGGTAAGCAAGAGGTCATGGTTAATGGTAAACCTCGTCATGTATTAGGTTACCTGCAAGACTTTATGTTCCCGCCAAAACGTGCGATGACGCCTGTAAGAGCGTTATCCGGTGGTGAGCGTAACCGCTTATTATTAGCACGTTTATTCTTAAAGCCAAGTAACTTGCTGATCCTTGATGAACCAACCAACGACCTTGATGTTGAAACATTGGAGTTACTGGAAGAGCTGGTGGATGGGTATCAAGGTACCGTTTTATTAGTTAGCCATGATAGAGAATTCGTGGATAACAGCGTAACAGAGTGCTGGATTTTCGAAGGTAATGGCGAAATTAACCGCTTTGTAGGTGGCTATAAAGATGCTCAGCAGCAAAGAGCACAAACGGTACGTCTGAAATCGGAGCAAACCAGTAAAGTAGCTGCGCCAGAAAAAGAGGCTAAACCAAAAGAAGCCCCTAAACGTGTGAATAAACTTAGCTATAATTTATTACGTGAGTTAGAGCAATTACCAGCAAAATTAGAGCAACTTGAAGGGGAAATTGAAGTTCTTCAAGCAAAAATTGGCGATGCAGATTTCTTTAATCAGCCACATGATGTGACTGAAAGCACACTAACTGCACTTGCCGCTAAAGAACAAGAGTTAGAACAAGCGTTTGATCGTTGGCAGGAGCTAGAGCTGTTGAAAAACGGTTGATATGACGGTTTAAATCAAAAGGAGAGAAAACACTTTGTGTTCTCATGAGCCCCATGAACATGTGCTCTGTCCACAGTGCGACATGATGGTTGCTGTTCCTGAATTGGAACAAGGTAGTAAAGCCACATGTCCGCGTTGTGAAACAACACTCATATCCAAATGGCGTTATCCTTACAGGCAACCCGCAGCATATGCATTTAGTGCATTGATTATGCTGACTATTGCCTGTCTTTTCCCATTTGTAAAAATGAGTGCGGCAGGCATTGAAAATGAAATCTCCATGTTTCAAATCATCGAGATTATTATGGGGACGCGTTACAGCGGCTTAGCGCTGTTTTTTCTCCTCTTTTCTCTGATCATTCCTGCATTTTGTATGGTAACAATCATCCTACTTGGGCTGCGGGTTCACCTTCATAAATCAATTAAAATACTGATTACTCGAATTCTTTTTCAGATGAAATCGTGGTGTATGGCGGAAATTTTTCTCGCTGGAGTGCTAGTGAGTTTCGTGAAATTGATTGCGTATGGTGAAATTGGCATTGGGATGAGTTTTCTTCCTTATTGTGCGTTCTGTATGATGCAAGTGCGTGCATTCCAATGTTTGGATCGTCATTGGTTATGGAACAAAATTGAAGACGCTCCTAAGATAAATAAGCCTTTGATTGTTGGGCAAACAGGAATTAGCCAAAATGTACGCTTGTGTTTAGTTTGTACGGCGATTTTGCCAGCAGAACAACATGAATGCCCACGTTGCCACTCTTATGGCAGTGTACGTAAAAAGCAGAGTTTACAGTGGACGCTAGCGTTACTGTTAACATCAATTATGCTTTATATTCCTGCAAACGTTTTGCCAGTGATGACCACTAATGCGTTAGGTAGTGGGCTACCGTCTACGATCATGGATGGTGTCATTCTTCTTTGGGAAGATGGTTCGTTCCCCGTTGCTATGATTATTTTTATTGCCAGTATTATGGTTCCTACTCTGAAAATGATTGGCATAGCATGGCTATGTCTTGACTCTCAAGGTTTTGGAAACCGTGATCCACATAGAATGCATTTTATTTATGAGCTGGTGGAGTACGTTGGCCGCTGGTCAATGATTGACGTGTTTGTGATTACCATTTTGACTGCATTGGTTCAAATGGGGCAATTAATGAACATCGTCCCCGCACAGGGAGTTATTTTCTTTGGCGTGGTAGTGATTTTAACGATGTTTGCCGCAATGACATTTGATCCTCGTTTAACATGGGATCGTTGTAACAAGAGAGATGCAGTTAAGGCTGTTGAACAAGAAGGAGCCGCAGGGTGACAGAGCAAGAAACACCACAGGCCAACGCTAAAGTGAGTAAGTTAAAAAGCTGGTCACCGGTTTGGGTGATCCCGATTGTAACTTTACTCATCGGTGCTTGGATCATGTTTTACCATTTTAGTCATCAAGGCCCAGAAGTGACGTTAATCACTTACAGCGCTGAAGGGGTTGAAGCGGGTAAAACTAAAATTAAAAGTCGTAGTGTAGATATTGGGGTCGTTGAAAGCGTCACTTTGGATTCTAATTTTAGTCGAGTGATCATCAAAGCGCGTTTAAACCCAGATATGGAAGATTTACTACGCTCAGATTCTGCCTTTTGGATTGTTAAGCCAACCATTGGTCGTGATGGTGTGACTGGGTTAGGCACTCTGCTGTCAGGGGCTTATATCGAACTGCAACCTGGTCTAGCGGCAAAAGAGCATTTCGAATTTACACTATTAGATACGCCACCTTTGGCGTCCCCTGATGCTAAAGGTAAGCGAATTATTTTAACCAGTGATAAAGCGGGACAGCTTAATGCAGGGGATCCCGTTTTATTCCGCGGGTATCGCGTCGGATCTGTCGAAACGAGTAATTTCGATATGGACCAACGTGATATGCGTTACCAACTGTTTATCAATGCACCTTATGACAAGCTAGTCAGCAGTAATGTGCGTTTCTGGAAAGACAGCGGTATTGCGTTTGATATGTCTTCCCAAGGGGTACATGTATCAATGGGCTCAGTCGCGACATTGTTGACTGGCGGTGTGAGTTTTGATGTGCCAGAAGGGTGGGTTCCTGGGGAAGCTGTGAAAGAGAATGCACAGTTCAAACTATTTGATACTCAATCAAGTATCCAGGACTCGTTATATACCACATACCAAGACTTTGTACTGTTTTTCTCAGACTCTGTCCGTGGATTACAGCCTGGAGCCCCAGTAGAATTCCGTGGGATTCGTTTAGGGACTGTGGCGCAGGTGCCATTTTATACAGCGGGACTAGACCAGTCTTTGGATAATAATTTCCGTATTCCAGTGCTGATCCATATCGAACCAGAGCGTTTTTCTAAAGATGTCGGTAAAGACTTTAACCTGAAAAATGAATTGAATCTGGCGATGAAAAATGGGCTAAGAGCTTCATTAAAATCCGGTAATTTATTAACGGGGGCTTTATATATTGACCTCGACTTTATTCCGGATGTGCCTGAATATAAAGGTCCTTATGTGATTGCAGGTTATAAAATTATTCCAACGCACAGTGGTGGCTTAGCGCAGATCCAACAAAAAGTGATTGCGGTACTTGATAAAATCAACAATATGCCAATTGAGCCTATGTTGAAACAAACCACTCAGACCTTAGCTGAAGGTCAAAAATTGGTTCAAGAAGCGAATGTGATGTTCACGCAACTGAATAAGCTGATGTCGAGTAAAGAATTCCAAAGCCTGCCGACAGATATGCAAAAATCACTGAAAGAGATTAACAAAACAATGCAGGGTTTCCAGCCGGGCTCCCCAGCCTATAACAAGATGGTTGATGATATGCAGCGTTTAGATCAGGTACTTCGTGAAGTCCAACCGCTATTGCGTACGCTGAATAATAAGAGCAATGCATTAGTGTTTGAAGCTGAGCCGACTAAGGACGTAGTGCCTAAAGGAGTGAAAAAATAATGAAATATCTATTAGCAATAGGTGTTTTTCTACTGGCGGCTTGTAGCAGTAGCCCAGATAAAGTGTACTATCAATTACCGATGAAAGCGCCAGAAGTGCAATCAGCAACAGTGATGGGTAAAGGTCAGGTCTGGCTCCAACGCATTACGTTGGCAGATGTACTGACATCGAATGGGATCACTTATCAAACATCAGATGTGGCTTACTCAAATGCCAGCGCGCATTTATGGGCAAGTCCGCTAGAACAGCAATTAGGGCAATCGATGGTGCGTGAGCTCTCTTCAACGTTGCCTGATAGGTTTATCTCATTACAGCCATTGCAAAGCTCACCTGAGACGCTAGATATTACGTTGACAGCGTTCAATGGTCGTTATGATGGAAAAGTCTTAGTTCAGGGTTTTTGGACGCTGATGCGAGGTGACAACGTCATTCGCCGTAACTTTGACATTCAATTAGAGCAGCAAGAAGATGGTTATCCTGAATTAGTCAGAACACTGGCGAATGGTTGGCAGAAAGTGGCAGTGGATATAGCTCAAGAGATCAATAAGCCATAATTTGAATACTATTTTACCGTGAAATGAATGCACTACAGTAAAACGTAGTGCATTTTTTTGTTACTTTACAAATAAAAATAACCGACATTGAATCTCGTATTCCATTGATAAATAACAATTTGATTTTTAATTGTTTGAATATCAGTAGCTTGTGATTATCTCTAAATGTAGGTCACATTTATCATAATTATGACAATAATATGAAATTCTTTACTTGCATTTCTTATGGGTGGGCGCTATTTGTATAGTGTATCTATTAACAAAAATAGATGCTGTTTTCTTTTCCATTTAAATGATGAGGGAAGTAAGGCATGAAAAGACAGAAGAGAGACCGTTTAGAAAGAGCGTTATCAAGAGGTTATCAAGCAGGTTTAACCGGGCGTTCCAAAGAGTTATGTCCTTATCAGGCAGTAGATGCCCGTTCGCATTGGCTAGGTGGTTGGCGTCAAGCGATGGAGGACAGGGCGGCAGTTGCCGTTTAATGGGTCATTCACGAGGATAATTAGATTAATTTGCGAAAATTTATTTCACGCATAATTTAATACAATTCCTTAAAAATTATAAACCTCCGCATTTGCGGAGGTTTGCGTTTAAGGGCAAGGTTTGATTAGAACGCGCTTGTATCCTTAAATAAGCCGACTTTTAGGTCTGTAGCGGCATAAATGAGTTTGCCATCTACCAGCACTTCACCATCAGCTAATCCCATAATCAATTTACGGTTGATCACTCGTTTAAAATTGATACGGTAAGTGACTTTTTTTGCTGTCGGTAGTACTTGTCCAGTAAATTTCACTTCACCAACACCTAAAGCACGACCTTTGCCTTCACCGCCTAACCAGCCAAGGTAAAAACCAACCAGTTGCCACATGGCATCAAGACCTAAACAACCCGGCATAACTGGGTCATTCGTAAAGTGACAACCAAAGAACCATAAGTCTGGATTGATATCCAGCTCAGCTTCAACGTAGCCTTTATTGAATGTACCGCCATCTTCGGTCATTTTGATGATTCGATCCATCATCAACATATTACCTGATGGTAGTGGAGGACCATTTTCCCCAAATAATTCGCCTCTTCCAGAAGCCTCTAAATCTTCTTTCGTATAGGATTCGCGTTTATCAACCATGATCTTCAGATTGCCTTTATTATGTATAGGTTTACAGAATAGCTTACACTTGTACGCTGAACAACTCCGATCAGCTAATATTTACGCAATCTTTACTTAGCTCATCCACTTCAAAAACCAAGGTAATCTTGACTTATCTGGTGAATTGGCTTGATTTATGCGTTCTTGAATTAAAGCTAACAGGTGTACATTTTCACCTTCCACTTGCTGTTCAAAGTAGGGTTGCTTGGTCAAAAGACTAATGGCTTGAGCAACGTGTTCGACAGGCCAAATGTGGAATTTTTCTTCTTTAACCGCTTGGACGACTTCATCTTTTAAGCACAGATGACGCACATTAGACATTGGGATAATGACACCTTGATTACCTGTTAATTCTCGCTTATCACAGATATCAAAAAATCCTTCAATCTTTTGGTTAACACCGCCAATAGGTTGCACATAGCCAAATTGGTCAACGGCGCCCGTGACGGCAATTTGCTGATCGATAGGCTGTAATGACAATGCGCTAATCAAGGCGCAAAGCTCTGCCAAGGATGCACTATCGCCATCAACTTCGCCATATGACTGCTCAAATACAATAGAAGCAGAAAATGGCTGAGGTTGCTCTAATTTTAATTCATAGTTTAGGTAGGCTTGCATGATCATCATGCCTTTTGCATGGATATTGCCACCTAGCTCTGCTTTACGCTCGACATCCGTAAATTCCCCATCGCCAAGATGTGCTACACAAGTAATTCTGGACGGTTCACCAATAGCATCTGGATAACCAGGGTATTGTAAAACAGAGAGTCCATTAATTTGACCTACAACTTCACCTTCCGTTTTGATTAAAACTTGTTCTTGCAAAATGTCATCTTGGTTACGTTCTACAAGGAAGGCATGACGCCATACACGGTTTTCTTCTGCTTGGGAAAATGACTCTGCGGTTAAATGACCTTCGTTGGCGTAATTAGCTGCATTGGTTAATTGACGTGTTAACCAATTAATATCGAGAGGTAAGTTATACTTATCTTCGCAACAACGAGTGGCTTGTAAAATAAATTCGGACCAGCCGTCCACAGCAATTTCAGGAAGTTGATTGCTATTGATAATAAACTTAATGAAATTCATCCATAAGCTTAATTGTTCTTCATCCTCAAAGAACATCAGCGGCTCATACTCTGCGTATATTGCGCAATCAAATAGCTCAGGTGCGGCAAATTCAAACTCTTCTAGTATCAGTCTATCACCAACGACGATGACTTTGAGCTCAAGAGGATGAGGCTCAATTTCTATGGGTAGAGTTTGATTTTCACTGTGTGGTAGCCATTCTAATTGGCGACGGGTAACCATATTTTTTAAGCGAGTCCACATTAATGGCTGAGTCACCAGTGCGGTTGCTGAAATGATTAATACGCCACCATTAATTTGGTGCAGCAAACCCGGTACCAAATTTTGGTTTGGAGTGACATAACCGAACAGTTGTTCTGGCTCAATCCAGTGACGGTAGGCAATGTTCTCTTGTGTTGAAAAACGTCCCGTTGAGTCAGTTTTCCATTGATATCGTTGTTTATCTTCAGATAGCTGATAATCCCCATTAATAAATTGAGTTTCATTCAATAATGGCGTGATCGAATCAGTAAATAGTTTTAGATACTCTTCACTTTCGTCAGATTTAATGAACATAAACCGTGTTTGAGCATATTCGCGAATGAAATGCTGCATCCCATCGAATAATCTTGGTTGAATATCAGACAGTGTTGATGGGGTCAACGTCGCTGAAGAGACAAATTTTGTCTGAAAAGACGATAAGTTAGGAGTTAGGCCTTGCCATGTTAATTCTTGACTGATCACTATAATTATCTGCTATTAGTATGGTTATCAATAAATGCCTGCCAATAAGCAGGACGCATGTGCCTGAGTTTATTTCTGTGCTGTCTGTTTTATATACAATTTCAGGCTAATTCATTACCTTAAGCTATTTTTGACTCAAGATTGTTATATTAGCCTCTGAGCGCTAATCTTGCAGCAATATTTGTCGAAATATCGATTTAGAATAAAGAAAACATGAGAGCAACAGGTAAACTCAGCGGCCATGTTAAGCCAATTAAGAGTGCGCTCAAGAGTCTCATACAAAAACTAGGATCTTTGGTTACTAGCAGGGCGAATAACGCTGAACATACTCCTCCAATCCCATAGATAAGAAGTATGTGTTCAAAAGTGGACATGCGATTTTAGTGGTTTGTTAACGTGTGGATGCGAATTGTACACTATTTTTTTATTTACTGTTATTTTCTTTGTGTTAATCAAGGGATAATCGATTAAATGGAATCCAGCTTGAGCATTTTTCTTATAATATTGCTAATATAATGATAGGTACGATTTTCTTCGGGAAAAAATATGAAATATCAGCAGCTTGAAAATCTTGAATGTGGCTGGAAATGGGAATATCTGGTCAATAAAGCGAGAAGTGGGGAGCCGATTACCCGCTATATAGAGAGAAGTGCGGAACAAGAAGCCATTGAGTTGCTGCTAAAGCTAGAAAATACACCTGTTGATGTATTGAAATGGATTGCTGACCATATGTCTCCGCAATTAGATAACCGAATGAAGCAGAGTATTCGTGCTCGCCGTAAACGTCATTTTAATGCTGAGCATCCACATACTCGAAAGAAATCCATTGATTTAAATTATTCGGTTTGGCAACGGTTATCAAATTTAGCCGTTAATCGAAATAAAACGTTGTCAGAAACGATTATCCAGTTAATTGAAGATGCAGAGCATAAAGATAAGTATGAAAATCAGATGAGCTTATTGAAGCATGATCTTCAAGCGATCTTAGGTAAGTCAGAGAAAGAATAGTGATCTTATCGATGTGTGTCGTTGATCGAATATAGAATAGGCTAGCTTAGAATAGGATATCTATCTACAAATTGAATTTTTCATGACTTCCTCATTTAGACGATAAAAAAAACCCCAATAAATTGGGGTTTTTTATATTCATTTCGAAATTTAAACTAGGGCTATAAATTAAGCGCCTGGTTGAGTTACAACTTCAGTTGTACCTTGGATTTCGATTTCAACACGACGGTCTGGCGCTAAACACTCGATCAGAGCTGCACGGCCTTTAACTGCGTCACATTTGTTACCAGTTACTGGATCTTCTTTACCACGACCTTCTGCAGCGATTGCGCTTGCAGGAACGCCTTTAGCAACTAAGTAATCTACTACTGACTGAGCACGTTTTTGTGACAGTGGCAGGTTGTAGTTTTGTGAACCGATACGGTCTGTGAAACCAACTACCAGCACGCGACCTTGAGTTGGGTCGATGTTGCTCAGTTCGTTGTACAGTTCGTTCAGAGCTTGCTGACCTTCTGGTTTCAGAGTCGCTTTGTTGAAGTTAAACAGAACGTCTGAACGCAGAGTGAAGCGTTTGTTTTCAACAACTGGAGCTGCTGGCTCAGCAACTACTGCTGGAGCAACAACTGGAGCTGCTTCTTGACCGAAACGGTATGCAAGACCAACGCTCAGCATGCCGTTGTCTGGGCTAACACCGATGTTGTCTTTGTCACCCATGCGGCTAACCCACTGGTAGTCTAAACGAGTAGCTAATTCTGGAGTGATAGCATACTCAAGACCCAGTGCGTAAACTGGAGAAACGCCAGTGTCAGTTTCTTTACCAACGCCGTTAACTTTAGCTTCTGTACGGTAAACCATACCACCCAGACGAGTATAAACGTCTAAGTCTTCCATTACTGGATAGCTCAGTTTGGTAGTCAGAGAAACGCCCATAGAAGAAACGCTACCTGCGTTGTCACCTTTGTACTTCATTTTACCAAACCAGTCATAGCCCATTTCGAAGCCCATGTACTGGTTGTATTGGTAACCTGCGTACAGACCCGCACCTAATTGGTCACGAGTTTTTTTACCGGTACCAACAGAAGTTTCATCTCCTGCAGCATCTTCAAAAGTAAATTTAGCGTGCTCGTAGTGAGACCAACCTAATTTACCACCAGTATACCAAGTGTTATCTTTTGGAGCTGCTTGTGCAACAGTTGCGAATGCTGCTACTGCCACTGCTACCGCGATAGCTGTCTTTTTCATTTTTACGCCTCGTTATCATCCAATATTGGCTTGGCTTCGTGAGCCTTATTATTTGCCATTGGTTCAATTTACTTGCTAGGTTCAGCTGACATTATCCACAAAAATTTACGAAAAGTAAAAAAATAATGTCATACGCTTAACAGGCTAAAGTCTACAACGAACTCCAAAAGATACAAGTATGGTAAGCAATAAAGGTTAAAAAAAGTCTTTTTTTATCCCTGAAATCAGAGAGATAAATATATTGTACATTTTATCGCTAATTAATCTATCCTATTGTTTTTAATGTATTTTAGTGTTTTATTTAATAACGATATTACTCAACTTAAAATTTAGTAAGAAAAATCTTATTATTGATCAATGAATCTTATTGGAGTGAATCTTTAAAAGGTTTTGATGTCTAGTGGTCATCTGAATTGTATTATATGTTTTTTCTGGTCTCATAATGAATCCCATAGAATGACCTACTTCAGCGGCATTTTGTAAAAGAATAAAATCTTGCTCACTTATTTCTGGTAACCATCCTAATACGACACTGTAATTACCGCTTCTCAATGCTTTTTCCATTGCATCAATAGTTGTAATTGAGTCAACTTGGTTGAGTTGCATAATTTTATTTGCAGGAAGTCCCGCTTGTTCCACCCAATGTTTACTCAGTTTTTTCTCAGGACTCAACCATAATAACCAGCGTGATTGAATACCAAACTGGCGTAGCATTGGTAGCAATATGTAATCCATGACTGGGTGCTGTTCATTATAAACTAGCTCACTCACCATACCTTGTTGCATAGCGCCATTTACACTATTCATCGTTGAACTAGCACTAGTCACGTTACTATCTGTAAGGTGATCACGTGTGAAGTTATCATTAGTAAAACGATTAAGAGAATGTTCTGCTGTGTTGTTCCAAGAATAGATGCTCATAATTCACCTCGCTACAATGCTGTATAGGCATACAGTAACTGTATATTTATACAATATCAAGGCTATTTTTACAAAGCGCTTCGCAACTTTTCGGTTTTTATGTGAGTTCTACTTGGCATTTTTAACTGAAACTTTAAAATCGATTAAACATAATTATATGTAAAAACAATTGTTTTTAATTGTTTAGGCTTCAAGGACGATAGTACTTTTTTTATTCATAAGGAGATGAAAAAGTGTCATTACAAAACGAAAGAAGTTCCCTTTTGCAACAAATTTTGAGCAAATTTGGGGTACTAAAAAAGAAGAACCATTTTGGTGGATATTGTTTGTGTATTGATAGTGCACTTGTTGGATTGGTATTGGATGACCAGTTTTATGTACGAGGGTGTCTGTTTTCTCGCAGTTACTTTGAATCTGTGGGATTCGAACGGTTGGTCTACAGTAAAAGGGGTATACCTTTAGAGATGCGATATTATCGACTCCCTGAAGATGTTTGGTGTGATTCATCAATATTGAGTCATATTATCGAGCTTGCTTACCGTTCGGCGATAGAGGAAAACCAACAAAAAGAATCGGCGGCTGTTCGTATTAAAGATTTGCCTAATATGAATATGGCAATGGAAAGAGCATTAGGTAAAATTGGCATTTTCCATGCCGAGGAGCTGGCATTGATTGGCGCTAAAGCGTGTTTTTTGAAGTTAAAACAGCACGGTAAGCAAAGACCAAGTGTCAAGCAATTGATTGGATTGGCTGCGGCAATCGAAGGTTGTCACAGTGAAGTATTACCTTCTCAAACCCGGCAAGAGTTGATTAACTGGTTTAACAGCGTGAACTGATTTTCAGTTTACCTATGAAGATAATTGCGGGCATTGACTACTGGTTAGTTTTAATGCCCGCTCATCAGTTTATTTTATGACAAACTGATTTGTTTAATCATTGATTTTATCTCAGGAATTAATTCGATCAGTAACTTAGTTTGCTCCATGATTAAAACTGTTTTTTCATCGTCATCACTGGAGGCGTGGTCAATGCGTTGGAGTAAACTGACTCTTAATCGCTCTGATTTTTCATCAATAATTGCTGGATCTAACGATGTGACTTGAATGGATGATTCGATGTAGCAAATCGCATCGTTTAATAATGTTAAGTTTGCATCGTTTTGCATTTTTTCTCGGTGGGCACCGAGCGCTGAAATATAACCCAGTAATGTATGGTTCAGACACAATAAACGGAATGCCTGTTCTTGTGTAATTTGGTATGACTTAGGATCAGAAGCCATATTTGAGACAACGGAGGCAAACTCTGCATCAGAGTTGTGAGCATCTCGCCTCGCAATACGGTACTCCAAACTATTATCTTTGCCTTGATAATACTGTTGTAAAATAGCGTCTAAGTAACGGCAGTTACTATCCATCGTTTTTTGAATCACTTGGGGTAATTGTCGAAACTTCCAGTCAGGCCAAATGAAACTAACGGCAAGCAGTGCAATGAAGCAACCAATTAAGGTATCGATGATTCGAGGCAAGGCGACCTCAAACCCTTCACCCAGTAAATTGAAGCAAAAAAGCACAAGTAATGTAATAAATAGTGTGGCTTGAGCGTATTGGCTGCTACGGAACATGAAAAATAGCAATCCAGTGACCACGACTAAGGCGAGCTGCCCTTCAATAGATGGCACGATATTAAGTAGTGGTAAGCCAATCGCAATCCCTAATAGGGTACCAATAATTCGCAGTGCAAGGCGGCGCTTAGTGGCATTATAGTTGGGTTGGCAAACAAATAAGCTGGTCAGTAGGATCCAATAGCCTCTTTCTAAATCAAATAGTTGAATAATCAGGTAGCCAGTGCAGAGCAAAACAGACATTCTGACCGCATGACGAAAGAGGGCAGATTTAGGCGTCAAATGGTGTTTGAAGCGCGTAAATATATCGCGAAGACCTGAAATTGACTCATCTGCTAACTGTTCAATTTGCTTATTATTTTGTTGCCCTGTAGCTTGATTCAAACTCAAGCTTTTCAATTGAACATCAATACCTTTCAGGTTTTTCAGTAAATTTCGTAATGCTTTAATCTCGTGTAATTCAGGCGACTGTTGTTGTAACAGATGCAAGGAGCTTTCAATATAGGCGAATGTTCGTTCAAAATGAGGGTTGTGCTGATATTGTTTACGCCATATCACAGATTGAGCCACTTGTTGGCAAGCTCGCGCTTGCATGGTTAACAGGCGCTGAAAGCGAAATAAAATATCGCAGTGGCGTAAGCGGCGGCTAAGATGTTGATATTGAATGTGAGACGAACTTGCTCGTTCATGAATATCTTGGGCAACGAAGTAATACTGCAATGTATTGCGCGTACCTCGCTGTCCTCGGTCACCTTTCAATCTGCTGAGCAAGGCTATCTTTGCTTGATTCATCGTGCTGACTAACGTGCTGTTAACGAGTGCTAAGTCATAGATTGATTGCTGATAATCATCTTCGAGATCAGGGTCAAACAAGTTGGCTTTTGCGTCGAGATAGGCGGCAAGTTGCTGATAACATTGTGAAATGGCATCTTGCAGTGGGCGTACAGGGAAAAGGATATGCCCGATTAGCGTGAGAATGTTGTACCAAATTGCCCCCGTTAATAAAAGTGCAGGCTGTATGTACCAAGTATCAAAAATAGGGACACCAAGCATGGTGTAAATTGCGATAAGTAGGGCGCCAAAAGCGATGGTAGCATAACGTTGTCCTAAGGCCCCAAGCAAAATAAACCCGCAGGTTGAGATAGCTAACCCAAAAAAGAATAATACTGGGTAGGGAAAAAGTAGCTCAATAGAGACGGAGGCAATTAAAAAACAGAGTAAAGTAATAATTAAATTTTTTATTCTGCCCACCAATCTGTCATCTAAGTCGGTCAGTGCGGCAGCAACAACACCCAATGTTAAGGGGATTGTCACTTTTGGCTCTAAGCCTAAAATCCATGGGACCAAGGTTGTGCCTGTCAGCGCAATTAAGATTCGGATATAATATAAAATATGGCTGTTATATAGCACACGGCGATAACTGGTTAGCAGCGTTAGCACAAAATACCTCAGTGGTAAGACAAATCCTTATCTACATAGAATAACGTGTTTACGTAGAATAAAAAACTATTAGCAATTATGCTTTGATTATCTTCACGAATGATTTACACAGGTGCAGAACGTATGGAACTGAAATCGACACAGATTGGACAGCGCCTGGCTCAGCATCCCTATAATCGGGTTCGCTTACTTAATGCAGGCATTGAAGTTAGTGGTGAAAACCATCAATATCTTATTCCATTCAATGAATTAATTGATATTCGCTGCAAACGAGGGATCGTTTGGGGAGAGTTAGAGTTTGAGATTTTAGAGGAGCAAGTTGTTCGCTTACATGGCACGGAGTGGAAACAAACTCAGCGTTTCTACCATTTTTTAAATGAAAAATGGCAGCAATGGAGCGTAGAAATGAGTGAGGTTAGCGCTCAAGTCTTGACGTCATTAGCTCAGTCAATTTTACAACAAACTCAACAAGATGCTTGGTTAAGCTTACGTAGCCTTCACGCCATTAAGGAAAAAATCACTCAGCAATTTTCATCGCTTCCTTTACCATTAGCGCGAATCCCCTTATTTGAAAATTGTGCGACACAATATCAATTGTGCTGCCAATGGCTACATGATAGTGAGCAGTGCCGAAATCTAAATAATCAAAATTGGTGCCAGTCAGTTTTAAGTCGTTATCACGATTTTTTCCAAAATATAGAATCTTCTCCATTAAATTATTCTCAATCTTTATCTGTCATTAATGGTGAGGATAATGTTTTAGTGTTAGCTGGAGCGGGAAGCGGAAAAACATCTGTATTAGTCGCAAGGGCGGGATGGCTGTTATTAAGAGAGCTCGCGAAGCCTGAGCAGATATTGCTATTGGCGTTTGGACGTAAAGCCGCTGCAGAAATGAATGAGCGTATTCAATCTCGGTTACAGCAGCAAGAGATTGAGGCGAAGACATTCCATGCTCTTGCATTGCAGATTATCCGAGAGGGTAGCAATAAGTCACCAGTGATTAGTGAATTAGAATCCAACGCTGAAAAACGTCAGTCACTTTTATTAACGGAGTGGCGTGAACAATGCTCGAGTAAAAAGGCGCAGGCAAAAGGGTGGCGAGAGTGGCTTTCTGACGAGCTCCTTTGGGATATTCCAGATGGTGAATATTGGAATGATGAAAAAATTAGTCGTAAAGTCGTGATTCGATTAGAGCGATGGTTAAGTTTAATTCGCTCGCATGGCGGCAGCCAAAAAGAGATGGTTGAAAATACACCAGAAGAAATTCGAGATCGATTCCAAAAGCGCATTCGATTGATGGCACCACTATTAAAAGTATGGAAAAACGCATTAAAAGATGAGGGCGCGATTGATTTCTCAGGGTTGATTCATCAAGCTGTCAATATCATTGAAAAAGGGCGCTTTATAAGTCCTTGGAAGCATATTTTGGTGGATGAATTTCAAGACATTTCGCCACTGCGTGCTAGGTTATTGCAGGCATTACGTCAGCAGAATAAACAGACATGTTTATTTGCGGTTGGGGATGATTGGCAGGCTATTTATCGCTTTAGTGGTGCTGAATTGGGTCTAACAACTGCATTTAAAACGCATTTTGGTGACGGAGATTTATGCGCATTAGATACAACATATCGATTTAATGAGCGTATAGGCGATATAGCTAATCGTTTTGTTTTACAGAATCCTAGTCAGCTAGATAAACCTCTGAATAGCTTAATTAAAGGTAATAAAAAATCAGTTGTTCTATTGTATGAAGATGCATTGGAACGCTTGCTGGATAAAATGAGCGGCTATGTTTTAGAGGATGAAAACATCCTAATTTTAGCGCGTTATCATTATTTAAAGCCTGAGATTTTGAATAAAGCCGCCACTCGTTGGCCGAAGCTTAATATTCAATTTATGACGATGCATGCGTCAAAAGGTCAGCAAGCAGACCATGTTATTATTTGTGGTCTAAATGGGGGAAAAGAAGGGTTTCCCGCGCCGGCAAGAGAGTCAATCATTGAGGATGCGCTACTTCCTCAGCCTGAACAATTCGAGCATGCTGAAGAGCGTCGATTATTTTATGTTGCACTCACGCGTGCGAAACAGCAGGTATGGCTGCTCTATAATCCAGATAACCCTTCAGAATTTGTTGGGGAGTTGCGGCAGATGGGCGTTCCTCGCCAGAAAAAACCATAAGCGTGATGCTAAAAAACCTGCGTTATGAGATGAATAGCGCAGGTTTTTTTTATGTTCTTTGCAGATTAACTGGTGCGTTTATTTAAATAACTTTGATAGTCAGGGATCACAATATCAATTTCCTCGTCAAAGTAAGGAGACGTGATCAGAAAATCAGCGGTCGCTGGATTCGTTGCAACTGGAATATTCCACACAGTAGCGAGACGCAAAAGCGCTTTTACATCAGGATCATGAGGTACCGCATTGAGTGGGTCCCAAAAGAAAATGAGTAGGTCGATTTTCTGCTCTGCAATCATTGAACCAATCTGTTGGTCCCCGCCCATTGGACCACTCAACATGCCAGTAACAGGTAAGCCCGTTTCTTTACTCACTAAACTTCCGGTAGTGCCAGTCGCAAATAATTTATGTGAACTTAATTTTACTTTATTTTTGCTTACCCAACCGAGCAGCGATGATTTGCAGTGGTCATGGGCAACTAAAGCAATGTTCTTTGAAGCTGAGATTTTACGAGTGGTGGATTCCATGAGTTTCCCTTAAACAAGATAAGTGTCACGCATCTTAAAAATTGAGTGAACAAACAGGTACAACATATATCATAATGTATATGAATAGTTTACTGGTTTAGGAGATATTTTGATGAGAGATCAAGAAATTGCTGAAATTTTAAAGGGTGTAAAGACAATCGCTCTTGTTGGTGCAAGTGATCGTACAGACCGTCCAAGTTATGAGGTCATGGAGTATCTTCTTCACCAAGGGTATCAGGTTATTCCTGTTAGCCCTAAGTTAGCTGGGCAAATATTATTGGGACAACAAGTTTATGCTCAGCTGAAAGATATCCCCCTGTCTGTTGATATGGTTGATGTTTTTAGAAACTCAGAAGCTGCTGTCGGTGTTGCTCATGAAGCAGTAGCCATTAAAGCCAAAGTTTTATGGCTACAAAAAGGGGTGATTAGCGAAGAAGCGAAAAAAATCGCGACGGATGCTGGGCTGCAATTTGTCATGGATAGATGCCCAAAACAAGATATTCCTGCGCTAGGTTTAGAAAAATAAGTGTTGGCGTTGTAGAAAAAGGGACGTAAAAAAATAAAGCAGCTGGTGGGCTGCTTTACTGGATTGCGTTCATGATCAGTTACGTAGACGCGGAGCTTGCAATTGGGATCTTATAGATTCTGCTAACTCATCCATAGATGGTTGTTCCGGATGGTCATCAGTCATCTCATAAGTAATTTGTGCTTCTGCTAGATAAGTATGAACCGCTTCCCCATTGTCATCTTCCATGACAACATGATACCAAGGCAGATCGCGTAATGTACTGTTGGATGCAATGTCATCATCATGTGGTTGTTCGAGTGAGTATTCAGGATCAACATCAACAACTACCCCGAGGTAGCCGAGAAGTTTATGTCTGACTTGTTGCCCGATGCCATATTTACTGGTGATCATCATAGCGACCTCCTTAAAAGCCTTGCTTGTACTGTAAACTACATGTGGGCAGTGCTGTGCGTTTTCAAGCCAATGTTTGGACAATTACTTATAACGCAATACACTGTCTTTGAAGTCATAACGAAAAGCAGTGCCTCAATAATCAGATTATCTGCTGAATGAATAAAAAACAACTGTGCCAGAGGGTTTTAATTAATTAAGTCATGACATCGGAGGCTTATATGGCAGCAACAGGTCGTTATTTCTATATTTATGGACGAGTTCAAGGTGTTGGGTTTCGTTACCAAACGTATCATTGGGCGAATCAGAATGGGATAAAAGGATTCGTTTATAATCGGGATGATGGTAGCGTGAAACTGGCTATTTATGGTTCCGAGCAGGACATTCAATTTGTAGACGAATGGTTAAAAGCCGGCGGTCCGCCAGGTGCGAAAATTGATCATTATTTTAGTGAAAACTGGCATACAGATCCAATAGCGGATTTTTCGGTCCGCTATTAGTGATTAAATACATTTTACTGGTTTAGGAAGACCTGCAAGTTTTGTTGCTTGCTTGGCAGGTCCTTTTGGAAACAGTCGATATAAGTAGCGGCTGTTACCTTTTTCTTCGCCAAACTGCTGAGAAACGGCTTTAACCAGCATTCGGATCGCGGGTGAGGTATTAAATTCTAAATAGAATGCGCGAACGAAACGGATAATTTCGAGATGCTCATCAGTGATTTCAATCTCTTCTTGCTCAGCTAGCAAAGGAATAAGATCTTCACTCCATTGTTGGCTATCAAGTAGGTAGCCTTGTGCATCTGTTTCAATTTCTTGATTATTAAAAACCAACATACTTAATTTCTATCCAAACAAAAGTAGACCGCAAATTTAGCAAAAAAACAGCAATAACCCAAGTAAACCCTGCGAGGTTAGGAAAAAATGTTGATAATTTCATCCATTGAACTCATGTGCGCTTATTTTTAAAGCGAACGAACAAATTAGGGGTTTACATTGAAAGCGCAGATGATTATAGTGCTCGTCATTGCGGAGGGGTGGCCGAGCGGCTGAAGGCAGCGGTCTTGAAAACCGCCGATGGGAAACCATCCGAGAGTTCGAATCTCTCCTCCTCCGCCATCTTCACTTCTAGTAACGTCCTCCAAAATATTCCAATCCCAAGTAAATTCAAATTCGTCAATAAAATCCTATTATCTCAACGTCTACTGATATTTTTCTACACGTCTAAAACCTATTGCACCGTTTTTGTATATAAATTAAGTATTGGTGAGTACCTCATTAGGAGAATTATTGTTTAAATATGTGATTTCTCTAAGAATAAGAGTCATTCCGATAAAGTATACTTAAAAAAAAATTGGAGAAATACATGAAAAAAATATTAATAGCTGGGGTAATCTTGGGGTTTTCAACAGCGTCATGGGCAGTGCCTAATATATGGTCAAGTAGCTTTGCCCAAGGCTATTCCGAATACAGCCTCACCAACGAATCTAATGATGCCGTCATCATTGCATGCAATGTTGGCGCGGGAGAGGGATTTGATAACGGAGTGTCAGTTTATCATGATGGTCAACAGTTAACTGGGGATATATCATTTCTAATTGATGATGAAGCATACTACATACCTGAAAACACAACGACGAGGAATGGTGCCAATGCATGGGTGAGTTTTACTGATGCGATAAAAAAAACATCAACATTTGAAGTATACGTAAATAACAAACCAGTAGGCAAATTCACATCTTCACCTAAAAACCACAAGAAAACGTTTAGTGATTTTGAATGCGATCCAATGTGGTGATTAACCGTTATTATTTATAATCTATTTCAGGTTTAATGTGGGCGAGTTAATCAGTTAAGATCGCCCATGAGTACATTCATAATGTGCTAAATTTTTTTTGTTTAATCCAGCTTATCTGGAAGATCCTCGCCATGTTTCTATGCCGAATGTGTCTCGTTATAACCGCTTTATTCTGATGACTAGCCTGGTTAAATAGAGCTTGAGTTTCAAGTAGGTAGATGAAAGATAAACTTGAATGTATCCAGAGTTATACGCTTATTGGCTAAGTGAATGCGTATTGTATCAGTGCGTCAAAATACATTTTTAGGGGGATGTAATGCCAGATCTGATTGTGTTACGTGAGCTGTTAATCTCAAGTGTTAATTATTTACAGCTTTTTCTTGAGGCAATATCAGCAACGTGCGTTGCTATAGGGCTGGTGAAAACACTGTATATTCTAATTACAGTTAAGAATGGCAGAGTTGCTCGTTTTTATTTCGGTAACTGGCTGGCAATGGCTTTAGAATTTCAACTTGCAGCGGATATTTTACTCACGACCGTTGATCCTGATTTAGATAGTCTCATTAAGCTGGCAATTATCGCTGTGATTAGAACGTTCTTAAATTACTTTCTTGCCAAAGAGCTAGAGCACAACCCTTTAGTTGAAGAATCGAAGGGAAAAACAAGTAAGCATCAATAGCCTGATATGATGGATGTTAATGTGGCGAGTTTATTTGTTATGCAGTAGCGAAAATATAAATTTAAGTGATTGTACAAGGCTCAAAGAGTGAACTTTCACCTTGTACGATGGCTTACTTTAAATAGTCAATACTGAATGCCAGCCCTTTCATGATTTTGGTATTAATCATGCTTAATTATTCTTATGAGTAAAGTCGTCACTCACAATTTTTTGAGTATGGATTATCAATACCCTATTTAGCAATCATCACTTTAATTTAACCTGTTAATAAATAAATAGTTTTTAATTGAAGAAAATCCTATAAATATACAATTTTTTCCAAATCATTACCTTAATGCACTACTTTTTGACAGTTGAATAGGTTAAAACTAGATTCTAATTTAAGGAGAATATGATGAAAAAACGGTTATTTTCAAAACTATTTATCGTGATAGCATTGCTTACTAGCGCCTCAGTACTCGCTCAAACACTCGATATGAGTGGCGGATATCAGAGCACGAAAATCGAGTATTTACTGAAAAAAAATAAAATACAAGATAATGGTGATATTGAATCAATGAGAGAAGATACCGAAAATAATAGTATTTCGTTAATTGAAAAAAACTTAGATCGTCGGTTTAATAATCGCCAATTTAGAATTAATCATAAATAGCTAAAAATATGAATACTATATTCTTTATGATTATCAAACAGTATTTTTGATTCCAATTTCATAGTATTGATATTTTACAGCACTGCGGTTGTTCTTGATAAAATGACCCTCTAGCACTGTTTTTGTTTTATCACTGAATCAAGCATCGTGTCATATTGCACGGCTTAAGCCATATTATGGAAATTGAGCACTTATCTAATGCCGAGTGTTAATGCTATCCCATGAGCATTATCGCTTGATAAATAGCCGATTCCAGCTTGTACTTTTACTTTGCTGCCATAAATATTCATGGGAGTTTCTAATGCTAGCGAAGTATTATTAATAAAGCCGAATGATAGCTCTCTATAGTTATTTCCATAGAACCCACCGATGTCATTCGATAAGACTAGACTGAAATTCCTGCCATTTAAGTGGATTAGGTCAGTCATGACGTATTCACCACCAATAGACCATGTACCTGTACTGCTATTGACGTTAAGTTGTTTTTCATTTTTAAAACCGTTCGCAAACATATATGCCAAATGTCCGTATATATTTATTTCATCATTATTGTCCAGTTTATTGGTGTTTTTTAGTCCAACTTTAGGTGTTACGTGAAATGAGTTGAGATCCCAATCTAATAGACCTTCATCACGTAATATTTCTCTCATTTGCTGACTACCATGAAATGAGGATTTATTACTCATATTTGCATAACCGAATTCAAGCTCGTTTTCTACGCTAAATCTTTCATTTATTTGGTAGGTAACTTTGGGTGCTGCCGAGATACTAAAAATATCCCACCGAGCACGTAGGCTACCGACAGAATCCACATTGACGAGAGAAGATTTAACTTTGAGGTAATTACCTTTTAATTGCATAGAAAAGGAATAATCATCTTTTACATAAAGGTTTTTGAATTCATAGGGTAAAGAATATTTTTCATAGTTAAATCCGTCAGAATTCAGTTGGGAAGCACTAATGTCATCGGTTAACGAAAGCGCGAGCAGTTTTGCGTAACCTGAATTTAAGTTTTCATCACTATAAGCACTACTTGTAAAAATGATACAAAGCAAAAGTAATTGTCTAGAAGATAATAAATTCATTAGTCATGCCCCTTAAGTGAACAGTAAAATAACAAGTTTTTTATTTTTCATTTGATTTTCAAGTTGTTATTGTAACTCTTCATTGAAAAAACAAAATAATAACGGCGAATAAATTGAGATAGTCAAGAAACGCGCTAGTGCTATATTACATTAACTTGCAGTAAAACAAATTAAACTCAACATAGCTATGATAATTATTTATTATCAATGTTATAGATTGCCGGCATGATTTCCTGTTCCTCGAGATTAATTTGCAGGGTGTTTTTCTGTTTACGGTTATGTTGATATATAAATCAACTGGTTAGCTTCATTATTGACTTTTAAGCAAAAGATTATTGAGCGAATGACTATTTTTAAAATAGTCCTAATGTCCTATTCTTTTTAACATCAAGTTATCAAGAACATGATTAGTTCTGATAGTTAATATGAATAAACTTAAGAGAGATAACACAATGACTGTTCCTATGATGGGTGTTGGTACGTTTCGTTTAAAAGATGATGTTGTGATTGCGTCAGTAAAAAATGCATTAGATGTTGGGTATCGTGCGGTTGATACGGCTCAAATCTATGAAAACGAAGCTGCTGTTGGGCAGGCAATTGCTGAAAGTGGTATTGCACGCGATAAACTCTATATTACAACCAAAATTTGGATTGAGAATTTAAGCAAAGATAATCTGATTCCAAGCCTGAAAAAAAGCCTGAGCGACTTACAGACAGATTATGTCGATTTAACATTGGTCCACTGGCCATCTCCAAATGATGCGGTTTCTGTTGAAGAGTTTATGCTTGCGTTATTAGAAGCGAAAAAACAAGGTTTAACTCGTGAAATTGGTGTATCAAACTTTACCATTCCATTGATGGAAGAAGCGGTCGCAGTTGTTGGTGCGGAAAATATTGCCACCAACCAAATCGAATTATCACCTTATCTGCAAAACCGCAAAGTGGTTGAGCGAGCAAAAGAATTAGGTATCCATATTACATCTTATATGACACTGGCTTACGGCAAGGCATTAAAAGATGACGTTATCCAGTCTATTGCTCAAAAACATAACGCAACTCCCGCTCAGGTCATTCTGTCATGGGCGATGGGTGAAGGTTACTCTGTGATCCCATCATCAACCAAGCGTGAAAATTTAATCAGTAACCTAAAAGCCATAGAATTACAGCTTGACCAAGAAGATCGTGATGCAATTGCAAAACTGGATTGCAATGATCGTCTCGTGAGCCCTGAAGGCTTAGCGCCTAAGTGGGATTAACGATTATTCCCGTTGGAAAGCCATAATCATGGCTTTCCAATCTGGTCTAAATAGGTCGTCAGGCAGTCAATAAAAGCGCGAGTTCGTTGGCTGACAACCTTATCGCTGTAATAGACAGCATGAAATGGCAATGGAATAGGCAGAATCTCATCAGGCAATAATTCAATCAATTCTCCACGTTTAATCCCTTCGTTCACCATAAAGTCAGACAAACAGGCAATTCCTTCGCCATTAACACACAATTGCAATAATGTTTCGCCACTGTTTGATGATATTCCATCAGCAACATCAATTAATAGCCCATTTTCGGTGTTAACTGGCCAAGTATTGAGTGACGTTGGCTCTGTAAATGTTAGGCAAGTATGGTGGCGTAAATCGGCTACAGACGTGATTTTTTCGGCTGTTTCAATATATCGGGGTGAGGCCACTATTTTACGGTAACTATTAAATAAGGGGCGGGCACGCAAACTTGAGTCTGCTAACTGTCCAGCCCTGATTGCAATATCCACTTTACGTTCAATCAAATTAACAAATGTCTCAGAAGAGACGAGTGATAATTCAATGTTGGGATATTGCTGCCGAAAAATAGCAACAAACGGAATAAGGAGATGCAAAGTGACTGGCGTTGCTGCATCAATACGCAATAATCCTTTTGGCGAGCTTTGTGTATCAAGGAGTTCATCCTCAATGGTTTGCATTTCCTGCAACACATTTTTCATTCGTTGAAAATACAGTTCACCTTCCGCAGTAAGATCAATTTGTCGAGTTGTTCGTTTGAGTAAATTGACGCCCAATTTCTCTTCCAGCTTTTTGACCGTTCGGCTGACCGCAGAGTTGGCGATATTTAGCTTATCCGCGGCTTTTGTGAAACTTTTTTGTTCAACGACTTCAATAAATACATGTGCTTCGTCAGATGTAGCCTTCATTCAAAGTTCCTTTCAGATCTGAGGTGCTTAACGCGTGCCAGCTCATATGATCAATAAAAAATGCGTATTTCGAGAGGGATGATAATACAGTGAGGGTGTGCTTGTCGAAAAAACCAACGTATACGTTTGATGGTGTACGTTGGATGCGTTGTTTTATCGAATCTAACAACAAGTAAAACAATAGAAAGTAAAACGACAAGGTATTAAAAGGTCACTACCGTTTTAATGTGAGCGTTTTCACTGTGTAATAGCGCTTGAGGAAGTTGCTCTGATGAAAACGTATCGGGAATAGGACATATTAAGTCGCCCGTCATTATTTGTTTGATTAATGCTTCTCCTGCCAGCATTAATTGTGTTATTGCAAGTGGTTCGCCAAACTGATGAATGGCTGCCAGGGCAACTTCGTGATAAGAAATGGCGGTTGTAAATGCAGGATCAACAGGCGATTCAATTCGACCTAATATAGACACAATATGTCCATTCGCTTTGAGGTGCGGAACTAATAAAGAAGCATATTCGGGACCCGTGGCATCAAAGATAGCAAAATAGGTTTTATCAACCTTCGAATGTTGCTTAAATATTTGGTTAATTCCGAGTTTTGCCGCGGTGTCTTGTGTGGCACTCGCAGAGATAACATCGACAAGGAAACCTCGTTGTCGCAGGATCTGCACCAGAAATTGATTAACCGCACCAAGCCCTGAAACTAATACGCTTTCTCCGCTATTCACGGGAACTTTTTCAGCGGATTGCCAGGCCGTGAGTAATGGGCATGGCACCGCTGCCGCTAATGAAAATGACATTTCTTCCGGTATCATCATCACACTATTGGAATTGAGGATGGTATATTGGGCAAAACTACCGGGTTTTAACAAAGGGGCATGGTAGCAAACTCGGCAGCTAATCAGCTCAGGCGCTACATTATGTCCAACAGACACAATAATACCGGCTCCATCAACGCCTGGGATATGCCCCGAAGCCCAGTTGAGAGGGTTACTCTGGATAAATTTGTAGTCAACGGGGTTTATGCCTGCTGCAGCATTTTGTATTAAGATCTCATTATCCGCTAATTCTCTTGTTATCGAGGTACGTTGGATAACGGAATGCTGAGAGGCATCATATTGCCAGCTATCGTATTCTATGCTTTTTATCATAATATTCTGATTTATATTGGAAATAATAAAAAGCCCCTGTTTGATGAACAGAGGCTATTGTGAGTCACTTATTTGGCTGTCGGGTAATCGATATAACCCGCAGCACCACCACCAAAGAACAATTCTCTTATTGGTTCATTCAGCGGAAGGTTATGTTCTAATCGATAAGGTAAATCTGGATTGGCAATAAATGGACGCCCAAACCCTATCAAATCAGCTGAACCTGATGCTAATGCTTGCTCTGCACGCTCTACAGTATATTGCCCTGAGTAAATCATTGTGCCGTGGAAAACAATACGCAATGCTTCTTTAAAGGCCATTGGCATCACTGGCGCATCTTCCCAATCGGCTTCGGCGATATGAATGTAGGCAACACCTATCTCATTTAAGACGGCGGCAGCGGCAAGATAAGTTGCTTCTGGTGTCGCATCTTCAGAGCCCATCAGCGTGGTCAATGGTGCTAAACGAACGCCCACTTTTTCACTACCAATAGCATCGGAGACGCCTTGTGCCACTTCACGCAGAAAACGCAATCTGTTTTGCAATGAACCACCGTATTCGTCATCGCGTTGATTTTCTCGTGAATCAATAAACTGATTGATTAAATAACCATTCGCAGCGTGTAATTCGATACCATCAAAACCGGCTTCGATTGCATTACGAGCAGCTTGAACATAGTCTTGAACAATGCCTGCAATTTCTGCTGTTTCAAGGGCGCGAGGCATGGAGTGTTGAACCATCTCTCCAACGCCATCTTCAGGTCCACGACCTTCAGTATCCACAAAGACTTTAACCCCTTTAGCTTGAATAGCGGATGAGGAAACAGGGGCGGCATTATCAGGTTGTAAAATGGTGTGGGAAACGCGCCCAACGTGCCAAAGCTGTGCGAAGATTTTACCGTCCGCTTGATGAACGGCATCGGTGACTTTTTTCCAACCAGCAATCTGTGCTTGCGTGTAGATACCTGGCGTCCAAGCATAGCCTTGCCCTTGGCGACTAATTTGAGTACCTTCGCTAATGATTAGCCCAGCACTGGCACGCTGAGCATAATATTCAGCCATCATTTCAGTGGCGATATCGTCTTTACCGGCTCGTGAACGAGTCATTGGTGGCATAACAATGCGGTTTTTTAATGGTAAGCCACGTAAGTTATAATGCTCAAATAACATGATTCTGCTCCCGTATTTATCTCTTGTTAATCTGTCTTAAAACGTGATTAATTCATCACTACATGACAAAAATATAATCAATTGCAGATGTAAGATAAACATCACTCACTACAATACACTTTTGCGAAAAGTCGAATAATCACGATTCATCACTGCATTTTGAGGCGAAGGGCATCTGGGGTGGGATTCGCGTTCTAGCGTGCGCCCAAGTCTTTGTAGATACCCAGTATGTTCAAGTTGGAATATTAGAAAATTAGCCCCTCATTACGGAAGGGCTAATTGTGATAGGCGAATTAGTTCGTTTGTGTTTTTTGCTGATGTGCATTTATCAAAACGATAATTAATGCTAAGGCTGCAATAATTGCCCCCATGACCGGAACATAGGCATAAGATAATCCGCCCGAAATCACAGCGCCTCCCGCAACGGCACCAATGGCATTTCCAAGGTTGAATGCACCAATATTCACGGAAGAGGCTAACCCTGGAGCTTCACTTGCCACACGCATCACTCGCATTTGTAATGGCGGGACAACACCAAAGGTAGCGGCTCCCCATATGACCATAGCGAACGCAGCACCTATTGAGTTTTGTGCTATAAATGGCATTAGTAACATGATGGCGGCAAGTAATAGTAAAAATCCTTTTAACGTCCCATCGACAGAACGATCTGAGAATTTCCCACCTAAATAGTTCCCAATTGAGAAACCGACACCAATCAGAACTAACATGACCGTCATCACGCCTGTACTCGCATCTGCAAGATACTCAAGTACTGGGGCTATGTAGGTGTACAATGTGAACATGGCACCAGCGCCTAATGCGGTTGTTAAGAGTGCAAGTAACACTTGTGGACGCATCAACACAGATAGCTCTTGTTTAACATTAGGACGCACGCCAGCATTGCCTTTAGGAAGTGATATCCATAGGAAAATCATCGTGATGACCCCTAAACCGGCGGTGATTAAAAATGACGAACGCCAACCTATCGTATTCCCTATCCATGTCGCAGCGGGAACTCCCCCAATATTCGCGATAGTTAATCCCATAAACATCGTGGCAATTGCACTTGATTGTTTTTCTACAGGAACAACGCTTGCAGCAACGACGGCCCCTAACCCGAAAAATGCACCATGATTTAAACTGGTTAAAATTCGTGACAGCAATAAAAATTCATAATTGGGTGCAAGCGCAGATAAGACGTTTCCAAGCGTAAATATAGACATTAAAATAATTAGCGCTTTTCTTCTTGCCTGATGAGATAACAGTAATGTCATGACTGGGGCGCCCACCATCACACCAACGGCATAAGCGGTAATGAGCATCCCTGCTACAGGGATAGAAACTCCAGTGCTATTTGCGATAACAGGCAGTAGTCCCATTGGGGAAAACTCTGTCGTGCCGATACCGAATGCACCGAGCGCAAGGGCAAATAGAGGAAGATTAATTTTCATTATTGTCTCGATAATAAGTTAGAAATATATGACTAAATTTCGTTAAGTATGTCACAAAAAATTAAGGGGTTAATTATCCAAATCAGCAAATGATTTCTATTAAAATCGCAATAATCAATGGAAGGATTGTTAGCGGTGTTTAAATGTGACTCATTGAAAGAGGGAGATAAAATGGCGTATCGTCCCTCATTTTATGGTGACTATTGGTGAAATTCTGGCAAGACAGACAGACTAATGTCTTCTAATGTTTCTTCTATTGGGCGCTCATTACGGCGAAATTGTAAACCAATGTGGTTAACACCTGCGGCTTTCATGGCGGTTAACTCTTTGATCAATCCATTTCGACCTGTTTTTACACCAAAACGGTGGCGTTGGATTGGCGCGTTTATATCATCAATAAAATCAAGATGAATAAAGCTGACATACGGCTTACTCCCCGCAACATTGCGCCATAGTTTAACCCTTTCGGTGTGATCAATTGGGGTTCCTGGGTAGGCAAGCCAACCTTGCATATGTTGTCCAATCCATTCCGGCGATTGCTGAGCAAGTCCCGCGACAAATAATGGGATAGGCTGATGTTCCGGTAAAATTTGTACGCCAGTGGGTAACTGTGCGTCTTTTTTGCCAGTTAGAATATCAACATGTTGGCGGAATAATTTACCTCTATCAGGGTAGTTGACATCAAAAAGGGGATACTCAATCGGTCTATCTCCACTCGCGACACCCAGTAATAAGCGCTCATGACTTAATGTTTGTAGTGTTGCTGCTGATTTTCTAACTAGCCAAGGTTGGCGTAAAGGCAGAACAATCGCGGCGGTGCCAAGTAAGATGTTTTCAGTGATCCCTGCGAGGTAACCCAGATAGGAAAATGGCTCAAATACCTGAGCAGCATCACCAAAGTTAGGGTCATAGAAAGGGACATCTCGTACCCAAGCTGCACGATAACCTAACTTATCCGCCAACTTGATCCTAGATGCATGTTCTTTCATATCCGGTACGCCAAAAGGTCGATTTTCTTGTTGACGTTTTATTTGTCCTGTTGAAGACCAATCATTATCAAGGGGTAATTCGATACCAATAGAAAATGATTCATTTATAAATTGATGAGTATTCATAATTAACCTTAAATAAGAAATAGAGTTTAGATGTGATTATTTTCTGGATATGACATCTGAAGTAAATATGAATAATGACAATAATATTTTGCGATAAAAGCAAAGGTAGCGGCGTGGTACATGTTTGGGAGTTTTTTATTATAATTGATATGTCATTGTCTATTGTTTCTTTATAAAGAAAAGACTATTGCAAATAAAAGAACAATCATACATTAGTAACATACTATATTAAAAATAACAGCTGTTTTATTTTTAATGAGGTTAGTGATGACAGAAAAATATTATTTCTTGGGTAAGTCATTTGAAATTGAAATGGATAACGGATTGCAAGTGAAAAACACCTATACGACTGACGGTAAAACCGTGACTATTGAGTTTTTAAATGGTGATTTAAAAGGTTCTATAATGCATGTCCCATATACTGCCAAAGCAGTAGATGGAGATAATTTTTTGATTTCTTGGCAAGAAAGCGACAATTCAACTGTTGTGCATTGTGATAATTTTTTACTCGGTAAGTCATACGCTTATTATACGATGATGAATGGTCAGTTCTTTGTAATGGAAGGTGTTATTACAGAGTTGAAATAAGTTTTTATTTAATAAAAAGCCCTTTACAGGGCTTTTATTGTAATCGTATTTTTATTTAATTAATACTGCGCTGACTGTTGCATAATTTCCCATTCTTGCGCTTGTGATTTTATAACCCGAAGCACCTGCTTCTTGCGCTTTTTGCGCAATAATAGCTTCAGCAGAGGAAAGTGTATCACTCGTTGCGGTGACTGATTGAGCAAAAGCGCCGAATGAAAAAATAGACAAAGTCATAGCGGCTGCTAACATTTTTAATGTTTTCATTGAATAATATCCTTTAATTTAATTGACCTAATGATTTAGGCGATGAGTACAGTGTATTCTTTTTGTTGTTATTTAATAGCGTTAACTTCGCAATACTCTTTTCTTAAAAAGAGAATAATCGTTATTATTATTAAATATAGACAGATTAAATAAATTAAAAATTTGATTTTAATGCTTCTAAACCATCTTGATAAATACCCGTAAATAATTTTACTGCTTCTTCATCACTGACATTCACGGGTGTAAAACGTCCAGTCCATTCAACATGAGATACATGTTTATTTTCAGTTTCATGCACACTGATATTCGATAAATAATTAATGACAGGGAAGGGCGCTTGAATAATCGAATAACTATAATTTTTACCTGTGTGGTCAAACGCTTCTAACCGCTCAATGACAGTACCACCGTCTGAAGTGGTTAAGCTTCTCACGCGAGCGCCTTCACTCATCACACTTTTAGGTATAAACGGAAGCCAATCAGGAAGCGAATCAAAGCCTCCCATTAATTGCCAAACTTGTTCAGGCGAAGCAGGAATTTCGATAGAAACCGTTGTATTAGCCATAATAATTTCCTTTGATTTTAAAATTCGTTACATTGCAAGTGTATCTACAACACCACCATCGACACGCAATGCGGCGCCGGTTGTTGCAGATGAAAGGGGGGATGCTAAATACACAGCAAGATTAGCCACTTCATCAACATCTGCGGCTCTTTGGATTATGGAGCTTGGACGTGCGCTTCTGACAAACTCATCCGCTTGTTCTCGAGCCGATAATCCAGATTTCGCCATAGCATCCGTTAGCATCTCTTTTAATCCATCGGTAAAGGTTGGTCCTGGTAGGATTGCATTCACCGTCACACCTGTTCCAGCAAGGCGCTTAGCGAGACCATGCGATACTGCGAGGTTAGCGCTTTTCGTCACACCGTAATTGATCATGTCACTCGGTATTGCAACACCCGATTCAGAGGAAACAAAAATGATACGCCCCCAACCTTGTGAAGCCATGTGTTGTGCGTAGTGACGTGACAAGCGCACACCAGAAAGTACATTAATATTGTAAAAATCTAACCATTCAGTATCTGGAACAGTAAAAAAGTCATTGCTGTTAAAAATACCCAAATTATTAATTAAGATATCGGCAGTCGGCTCTTGGTTAAATAACACCTTAGCGCCTTCTTCTGTCCCTAAGTCAGCGATCACCGAACGTAATTTTGCTTCAGGTACGCCATCTTTAATAGAGTTCATGGCATTAGTGACACTGCTCTGGCTACGCCCGATGATCACGACCGTTGCACCTGTTTTTGCTAAGCCACGCGCAATACCAAGACCAATACCCGATGTTGAGCCGCTAACAATAGCGACGCGATTATTCAAATCTAATTTCATATCAATCCTTAAAGATGAGTAGGTTATGCGTACTTACTCATTGTTGCGCAATTAACGAATGGGTAACGGTGCGTTCGCGGCAATCAAACCTTGGCGCTGCATTTCCAACCAGAATTCAGCTGGGATTTTAGTGGCTAATGCGGCTAAATCATCCGCCATACGACCTGGACGGCTTGAGCCTGGAATCACAGCAGCAACGGCTGGGTTAGCTAATGAAAATTGCAATGCGGCAGCTTTAACATCAACATTAAATTGCTGAGCAATTTGATAAATTTTCGCCACTTGCTGATGAATAGCAGGAGAGGCTTTTTGATATTCAAAATGCTCGCCGCCGACCAATACACCGGAGCTGTATGGACCACCAACAACGATATCAACGTTGTGTTCTAATGCTTCGGGCATCAGTCGTTGAAGTGCACGACTGTGATCTAATAAGCTATAACGACCCGCTAATAAGAATGCATCTGGTTTTGGCTCATCTAGACCCAGCGTTAACTCACAAGGCTCGACGCGGTTAACCCCTAAGCCCCAAGCTTTAATCACACCTTCTTCGCGCAAACGAGTCAACGCTCGGAAAGCGCCTGTACGTGCTGTATTAAAATGTTCTAACCAGCTATCTCCGTAGAAATCTTGTGAAGGGTCATGGATCCAGACGATGTCAATACGGTCTGTTTTTAAACGTTTCAGACTATCTTCTATAGAGCGCAACGTTGCATCTTCAGAGTAGTCATTCAGAATTTTGTTTTTCAAACCATGTTCGAAAATACCGTCTTTTTCCCCGAAATCACGTTTTGCTGGATCTTCCATCTCATCTAGCATGATGCGACCCACTTTGGTGCTCAACACATAATCATCTCGTGAATATTGAGATAGTGCTTCCCCCATGCGGATCTCAGATAAACCGGAACCATACAGTGGTGCAGTATCGAAATAACGAATACCTAAATTCCATGCTTCATGTACCGCTGCCAGTGCTTCATCATCAGGGATAGCTCTGAACATGTTACCGAGTGGTGCACCACCGAAACCAATTTGGCTAGGCAGTAGTTTTTTAATACTCATATTGTTATTCCTTAATAAATTAGATTGTTATCAGCAACATAATATTTCAGGACAGCGTGCCATCCTGTCGTGGTAGAAATATTAGGTTGATTTGTTCTGACATGATAGGACATAATTTATCTAACTTGAGACATTAAAGGAATCAACTATGATTGACCTGCGCCAACTCAACTACTTCGTTGTTGTAGCAGAAGAGGAACATGTTGGGCGTGCAGCGGAGCGTCTGCATATCTCCCAATCCCCATTAAGCCGCCAAATTTCTCAATTAGAAGAAAGACTTGGCTTAATGCTTTTTGAAAGAAGTCAGCAACGGATCCGTTTAACGTCTGATGGACAAACGTTTTTAACGGAAGCTCGTTCACTTCTCACTCACGCCAATCGCCTAGAATCTTTAGGTCGTCGCTTAGGTCGAGGAGAAGATGGTGGGCTATGTGTGGGTTACATTGAAAATGCCATGCATTCAGGCGTTCTACCTAGTTCTCTGAGTGTGTTGAGGGATTCGCGCCCTGATGTGCATATTGCGCTTTATAGTCAAACTCCAGAACGCCAATTAGAAGGGCTACGTCAACGCAGCCTTGATTTTGCAATGGTTGATACACCGCCTGAAGGTAAAGAGAGTGAGTTAGAATATTTTCAAGTACTCAATGATCATATGCTCGTTGCGATACCTCATCATCATCCTCTTGCTGAAAAAGCGGAGATCACCCCTGAAGACCTCACCTCCCAGCAGTGGATTTCCGTCTTACACAACAACGATAATTCACATTCGAGGGATGATTTTGTTGCTGCTTGTGTGAAAGCTGGGTTTCGACCGGATATTCGGTTAGAGGCAGAAGAACCGTTAACTGCATTAGGTCTCGTCGCTGCGGGTCTTGGCGTCACATTGATACAAAATGGTTTGCGGTATAATTTACCGAAAGGGGCTATTGTACGAGAGGTGCCTTGGATGAATATGACGACTCAGATTTGGGCTGTGTGGCATAAGGCAAATTTACGCCCGTTGGTTATTCATTTTAGGGAGATCTTAAGTCAAATCCAACATGACTAAATTGATATGTTAAATCGAGAATATCAATAGCCACTTGGTATTGTGTGAAATGTGTTTTTCTATATACAAAATATGACGTCATCTATAGCCGCAGGTACCAATATGATTATTCAATGCTATAACGATAAAATAAATGAAAGCAAAATAGATGAATTGACTCGCTTATTATATGAATGTGTTCTTGGTGGTGCGAGCGTGGGGTATACCCATGCAGAGACACAGATTGATGACATGAAAAATTATTGGATTGGCGTTAATGGTGCATTAACAACACATGCTTTTAAGCTCGTGACGGTGGAAGTGAATAATCAAGTTGTCGCTACTGTAGGATTAGATTTATGCTCTAAATTAAATGGTAAGCACCGAGGTGAAATTTGCAAATTACTCGTGTTACCTCGCTATAGAGGCAACGGTTTTGCAAAACAATTGATGAGTAGAGTTGAACAAATTGCGTGGGAATCAGGGTTAACACTTCTCACACTGGATACGGTGACTAAGGGCATGACGGTCAATTTATATCGCTCTTTAGGATGGCAGGTCAGTGGTGAGATACCTCAGTTTGCATTATCAGTTAACGGCAATTTGGAATCGACGACACTGATGTTCAAGCTTAGGCCATAAAACTTAAATTCAATCTTATCCATTATTATTGATATGAAAATAGATATAAAACCCTACAAACCCAGCGATGCAGCAGAACTGCATAAAATATTTTATACCTCCATTCATTCTATAGCCGCTTCTTACTATACGAAGGAACAACTTGATGCTTGGGCACCAAAAATGTTCAAGGCTGAGGAATGGCAAAATAAAATGGATTTATTAATGCCATTTGTTGCTTATAGGGGGAATGAGATTGTTGGCTATGCGGACCTTCAAGATGATGGGTATATTGACCATTTTTTTGTTGCTCAGCCTTGTTGTGGCATTGGCACTGCACTGATTCATCAGATTATCAACGTAGCCCAATTTAAGAGGATTAATAAATTATGGGCTCATGTGAGCTTATCCGCTGAAATGTTTTTTAAAATCAACCAATTTGAAGTCATTAAGCGGCAGAAAGTGACTGTCAGGGGAATGGTGCTTCATAATGCGGTAATGGTGAGAATGTTATAACGATGGTGGTCTCTTTATGGTGATAAACAATATATGGCGATCAACAATGGCTAATAATAAATCCTAATAAAAGCGTATTTTTTCATTACATAACATTCTAAATAATGTGGCTTATTTTCAGCAACCATTAAGCCTTGGTAAATGTGAAAGGAAACATTGCTATATTGATAGCTACCTTTTTGTGAATACTCCACCTCTAACGTTTTTGTTTCGTGATCATCATGCACGGAATTCAATTCTGATTCTGCAGTATATAGCCTACCCATATGTCATTTCTCACGCCTAATAGAGGTATTTAATGCCAAGATTTAGAGGTTTCTAGGCACTAACCAATAATATTGATCTCTAAATTAGACTAATTCATAACAATAAGCATTAATTGCTAATGAATAATAATCTAAAAAAGATGATTTTTTATGTATTATTATTTTAAATCAAAAGGTTAAATATATCACAGTACTGCTGGATTAATTGCATGATTAAATTGGATTATTTTTAAAAGGTCAAAATTAACAAATAATATTTATAATTGTTTTTATGCAGTTTTAAAGATAAAAAAATGGAGTTGTGAATATAATAAACACTATTTACTATCAGTTTACGAATGATTAACAAATAATATAAAATAGAATAGTTTTTTATTAGTAATATTGGTCGTGTATAAGGAATCATGTCGAAATGGCAATAACTAGAAGAAAATTTATTATCGGTGGTTCTGTAGTCGCTGTGGCTGCAGGTGCTGGAATTTTAACACCGATGTTGACTCGCGAAGGGAGATTTGTTCCAGGAAAACCACGTTTTGGCTTTGTAGAAGGTACAGAAGGTGCGTTGCCACAACAATCTGATGTGGTTGTTATTGGTGCAGGTATTTTAGGTGTAATGACAGCAATCAACCTTGCTGAGCGTGGCTTATCTGTTGTTATCGTCGAAAAAGGTAATATTGCGGGAGAGCAATCTTCACGCTTCTATGGTCAGGCTATCACCTATAAAATGCCAGATGAAACCTTCTTATTGCACCATTTAGGTAAACATCGCTGGCGCGAAATGAATGCAAAAGTGGGGGTTGATACCACTTACCGTACTCAAGGTCGTGTAGAAGTTCCTCTGGATGAAGAAGATCTGGTTCACGTAAGAAGCTGGATTGACGAAAGAAGTAAAAATGTGGGTTCAGATATTCCATTCAAAACTAGAATCATTGAAGGTAGCGAGCTAAATCAGCGTCTTCGTGGGGCGAAGTCTGACTGGAAAATTGCTGGTTTCGAAGAAGATTCCGGTAGTTTCGATGCTGAAGTCACTGCATTCGTGATGGCTGAGTACGCGAAGAAAATTGGTATTAAAATTTATACCAACTGTGCAGCGCGCGGTTTAGAAACTCATGCTGGCGTTATCTCTGATGTTGTGACTGAAAAAGGTGCGATCAAAACGTCTCAGGTTGTTGTTGCTGGCGGTGTTTGGTCTCGTCTGTTCATGCAAAATCTTGGCGTAGATGTTCCAACATTACCGGCTTATCAATCACAGCAATTGATCAGCGCAGCACCAAATGCACCGGGTGGGAACGTCGCTCTTCCAGGGAATATTTTCTTCCGTGAGCAAGCAGATGGTACTTATGCAACGTCTCCTCGTGTGATCGTGGCGCCTGTGGTTAAAGAATCCTTCACTTATGGCTATAAGTATCTGCCACTGTTAGCGATGCCTGACTTCCCAGTACACATTTCATTAAATGAACAACTGATTAACTCGTTTACACAAGATACGAGCTGGAAGTTAGATGAAGTGTCTCCGTTTGAGAAAAACCGAGACATGACCGCTTTACCGGATCTGCCAGAATTGAATGCTTCTCTGGAAAAACTGAAAACTGAGTTCCCTGCATTTAAAGACTCTAAATTAGTTGACCAATGGAGTGGAGCAATGGCTATCGCACCTGATGAAAACCCAATTATTTCTGAAGTTAAGGAATATCCAGGTCTGGTTATCAATACAGCAACTGGCTGGGGGATGACTGAAAGCCCAGTTTCAGCAGAAATCACTGCGGACTTACTGTTAGGTAAAGAACCGGTTATCAATGCTAAACCTTTCAGCTTATATCGCTTCTAATCAGAGCATCGTATATTGCTGATGTGAAGATGAAAAAGCCCTCATTTATGAGGGCTTTTTGTATAAATAGCAGATGAAAACTAAATAAACACAGTGCAGCCTTGGTCCTGTAATTGGTCAATAATACGAGGCTTAACCAAAAAATTATTCCATCGCAAATCCAGCTTTTCGAGCTGAGGTAAGTTAAGTAGGCAATCTGGCAGGCTGCTGAGGCAGTTAGCACGCAAATCTAAATACTGTAAAGAGGCTAATTCACCAATCGCGTCAGGGAGCTGAGTGAGTGAATTAAACCGTAGATTGAGCGTGGTGATATTCTTCAGTTGGGCTATATTGGGAGAGATATGACGAATTTGGTTGTTATTCAGATCAAGTATTCTGATCTTTTTTAAATAAAAGATATCATCAGGAATTTCCTGAATTGCATTATTCATTAAATGAACTTCACTCACTTGAGTTAACCCACTTAATTTACCTGAAATATCTGTAATTTGATTATTGTATAGGCGTAGTTCCTGCAAATTAATGAGGTGCGATAAGCAATCAGGAAGTTGGTTGAGCTTATTATCAGTCGCATTGAAGTAGCGTAAATTTTTCAATTTTTTCAATGAATCGGGCAATTCTTCGAAGCCATTATCACTCAGATACAGAAACTGTAAATGAGTCAACTCACCAATAACATCCGGTATTTGCGTTATTTGATTGTGCCCAAGATCGAGCATTTTCAGCTGAGTCAGTTTTTGCAATGAAGTCGGAATATGGGTTAATTGATTACAAGATAAGTTGAGAACTTGTAAATCAACACATTCAGATAAAATGCAAGGATACTCAGTTAAAGCATTGTTATAAGCACTAATGACGTGGTAAGAGAATGGCGGAGTGACAAACGAATCGATGTTTTTATGATTGCTTGAATCCAGATTCAGATTCAAGCATGAGTTGGAATGTTGGTGTAACATCGAGAATCTCTCTGTTGAGGGGAGTATTGCAAGAACATTACCTATGAATTTACACACAGGCAATATTTTTGCAAAAAGAAATTCTTGAAAGGCAATCTTAGTCTAAGTCACCGAAATGCTTGGTAAATTGTGTTTCATATTGGCTAATAAAACGCTCGAGTTTTTCTGGGGCATCTCTAATGTTGGCTTCTGTAATCCCTGCTTTTGCCATTGCTGCTTTTAATTTGGCTTCAGTTCCTTCATTAATATCAATATTCGCAATAACAAGGAAAATGGTTTTTAAATCGTCACAGCCGCTCTTTGTTTCACAAATCTTCGCAATTTTCTGCTCATTAGACATATAAATAGAATAACTGAAGGCATCTTTGGTGCACACAACGTCATTTCTCTCTTCTGAGGTCATATCTTTAGCTATGGCACTGAAAACGCTATTAGTGACCTCGGTATAATTTGCAAAAGAGGTACTATTTTTAGGGGTTGGCAAACCGCTTTTCGTTAAACTTTGATTAGTTATAGGCAAACAGGTTGCGTTAGCCATAGCGCCAGAAACAACCGTACCGCTTAAAATAAGGGATAAAAGTAATTTTTTAAACATAACAAACCTTTCATTTTTGAACTGATAAAGCAACGTACAATTTAAGCGCAATAGAGGATATAGGATTAACGGTATTCTTTAGATTTTATTTAGACTTTGTAATTGATATCTAATTATTTTGCATGCTTTGGAATGTTGGGTGTTTATACTTGTTTTTTTAGGTATAAAAAAGCCATTAGAATTTTATGAGCAATAGTAAACTATGCTAGCGAAGTACATATTAAACACCCTAGAGAAACCGGCTACTTGCGAAGTTATTTTTGAGCAACTCCAGCAAGATGTTCAATCAGAAGTTATGCAAGTTATTCGGCGGTGGCGTTTTCATGATGCTGTTATTCTTCAATGCACTGAAGAAATCGAGCTTTCTATTCCAAATAATGATAGCCAATGTCCTGAACGCTGGATTATCTGGCAGGTGATTGATTCTGCTGGTCGTTCCGTTTTTCCTCAAAGAAAAGAGTTTTTTAGTTTATGCCAACAAGCATTTTGGTTAAAAATGCAAATGGAGAAAACGTTGAAAGATTGATATCTACCATCCGTACCTTCTTGAGAATATTCTGAGATACGCACGCTTTTATTAGATAAAACTGCGTAATTTTTCTTATATTTTAAATAAAATTTATAATTTATTAAATTAGTTTAACAAGACGATAGGCAATCGGTTTTTTATATCCCGAAAATGGATTTTAAAACAGTGACTTCCATTGGGTTGCATTCTAACTAATTGAAAATAAACTTTAAATTCAGTTTCTCCAAATTCCGCATTTAAGTTTCCTTTTTTCTGATTCCTTTAACAAAAAATGTGAATTTAGCTTATTGCCATTTGTAAGGATTAATATAAAGTTTTGTCGTTTTTTAATAAACTCGACATGGATGTAAAAAAATTAATGATTAAGACGCGCTCAATATTTGTTGGATTAGTGTTTTTTCCATTCTGTTTTCCTACACAAGCTACAGCTTCATTGTTAAAACCAGACAATACAGACAACTTATTTAACCATCAGAATCAACAGCAGCAGGCTCAGCAGCAACAGTTTGAGGCTAAAGCCCCTGATGTGAGCCTGTCGGCTCCAATAACCCAAACGCAACTGCAATTTCCACCGGAAGCTCCGTGTTTCGTCATTCAGCAGGTATCCATCACTGGACAAGAGGGATTGCCTCACTGGGTACCTGTTCAGCGCTTAGCCGATCAAGGTGTGGGTCATTGCCTTGGTGTTGAAGGGATCAACCTGTTGGTCACTGATATACAGAATCGCCTGATTGGTCATGGGTGGATCACCAGCCGTGTTCTTGTTCCTGAACAAGACTTATCAACGGGTACCCTTAAGTTGGTGGTGATGCCGGGACATGTTCAAAAAATGGTGTTTAAGGATGGCTCATCCAAATACAGTACCTTGTACACCGCCATGCCTGCACGTGAAGGAAACTTAGTGGATTTGCGGGATATCGAACAAGGACTTGAAAATCTGCAACGATTACCGACGGTGCAAGCCTCTATGGAAATGGTACCGGGGGATGGCCCGGGTGAGACCCAAATCGTGATTAATCGCCAACAATCCCGCTTTTGGCATGCAGGCGCATGGGTGGATAACACGGGGACTAAAAGTACCGGAAAATACCAATCGGGTGTGATGTTGGCACTGGATAACCCAACGTCACTCAGTGACTTGTTGTATGTGACAGCCACCCGTGATTTGAGCTTCACAGACAGCAAAAACACCACTAACTACAGTGCCCATTATTCGGTTCCGTTTGGTTATTGGCAATTTGCGGCGACGGGAAGTGATTATGAATACACCCAATCTATCGCTGGGTTGAATGGGGACATTAAATACCGCGGTAAGAGCAAGAGCCTTAATTTCCAGCTGAGTAATGTGCTGTATCGCGATGCCACAGCAAAAACCACGGCATCCTATGACCTGTTTATGCGAGAGACTCGCAACTTTGTCCGCGATACCGAAATAGAAGGGCAAAAGCGCCGTACAACCGCATGGAAAGTGGGACTAAATCACCGTCAGTATGTGGGGCAATCAACCTTAACGGCGGGGGCAAGTTATCAAAAAGGAACCCGTTGGTTTGGTGCGATGCCGGCATTTGAAGAAACTAACGATCCCAATTCATCCGATTATACGACTGCACTTGCTGAAATTATCCAATTCTCAGCCTCTGCTAGCGTGCCATTTAAAATCGCAGAGCAATCCCTGCGCTTTGACACACAATATCTACGCCAAATCAGTGACACGCCACTGACTCCACAAGACCAATTCAGCATTGGTAACCGCTGGACGGTACGTGGTTTTGATGGTGAACGAACACTCAGTGCCAACCGCGGATGGACGCTGAGAAACACGTTGTCATGGGTAACCCCAGTGCCTGAACAAGAACTCTATTTAGGCGCGGATTATGGGCAAATTGGTGGTCACGGTGCGCGTGACAGCTTAGGCACCATATTAGCAGGCGGTGTACTGGGGTTACGCGGCGCAATTTCGCCTGCCAACCTGAGTTATGACTTATCCGTGGGTACCCCGTTCTCAAAACCTGACGGGTTCAAAACGGATCCGGCGACATTGGCTTTTTCTGTTAATTGGAATTATTGAGGTCTATTACGATGAACAAATTATTTTATCGTTTAATTTTTAATGCGGCGCGCCAGATGGTGATGGTAGTTGCAGACATTACGCGTAGCCATCATGCGGGACCAGTATGCCAAACAGTTCATTCAGTCGCCGATGAAAGCCATTGTCGTATTCGTTGGGCTGTAAAACCTGTCGCTGTGACCTTATGGCTATCTCTGGGGATGGTGAATTTCCACGCACAAGCTTCGGAGATTAAAGCTGATGGCAGTGCGCCAGGAAATCAACAGCCGACGATTCTAAATACCCAAAACGGCTTGCCGCAGGTCAATATCCAAGCACCCAATCGTGATGGGGTATCGCGTAACCAATATAGCCAATTTGATGTGGACCAAAAAGGGGCGATCCTCAATAACAGCCGCAGTACCACCAATACACAATTAGGCGGGTTGGTTCAAGGTAACGAATGGCTGGCAAAAGGCGAGGCGTCCATCATTCTGAATGAAGTAAACAGCCGTAATCCAAGCCAACTTAATGGTTTCATTGAAGTGGCAGGAAAGCGTGCGGACGTCATCATTGCTAACCCTGCGGGGATCACTTGTAATGGCTGCGGGTTTATCAACGCGGATAAAGCTTTATTGTCAGCGGGTAAAACCCTGATTGAAAACGGTAAAGTGAAAGGCTTTGACGTTGATAAGGGCAACATCAATGTTGTTGGTAAAGGCTATAACAGCAACGGAACCAACTATACCGCGCTGATTGGGCGCTCGGTGAACATTAACGCCAAATTGCATGCAAAAGATTTAGCCATCACGACGGGGAAAAACACTGTCGGTGCAGACGGTCAAACCATCATCAAAACCGATAATAGCCAAACGGATGATGACCCGGCATTTGCGTTGGATGTCTCTGCACTTGGCGGTATGTACGCTAACACCATCAAAATGCGCGGAACTGAGCACGGCGTCGGTGTTTGTAACGCCGGGCATATTGGGGCTGAAGCGGGCAATATCACCTTATCGGTAGACGGTAAAATTGGAAATATAGGCGTGGTCACGGCGAGCCAAAACGTTGATATCCAAAGCCAACAAACAATTAATAACCAAGGTACCGTTCTAGCTAACCAACATGTCCAGCTAACCGCCAAACAGGCAATCACCAATACCGATAAAGGGCAAATTGTTGCTGGGCGTGATACTTCACTCAACGCGAAAGCGGTGACGAGCGATAACAGTGCACTACTGGCGGCTGGGGTGGATAGCAAAGGTAAACTCACATCATCCGGTCACTTAACGGTGACAGCGAATGAAAATGCCGCACTCAACGGCGAAATTGTGGCGAAAGATACGTTTACGGCTACCGCGGAACGTGTCGACCTCTCGAATTCCAATACCCAAGCGCACGATATTGTTGTGACGGCAACCCAATCGGATATTGCCACCAAAGCTGCGCATATTTTGGCGACGGACAATGCAACATTAACGGCCCAAAAAGGCCTGAATAATCAGTCCGGGGAAATTGTCGCGAATAATCTGACCATTACGGCACCCGATTTTATCAATAACCAGCAAGGTAAATTGGTTCAAAAAGGTCACTCCGCGAATCAGTTACACACGCAAACATTGAATAACCAGCAGGGTGAAATCAACCTTGCGGGTGACACCTCCATCAAAACCCAACAGCTTGATAATCAGTCGGGCAATGTGATTAGCCGTGATGGGAAGCTCACAGTACAGGGCCAAACGGTGAATAACCAACAAGGCACCGTGTTGGCATCGGGCAAGCAAGGGATTGAGATAGCGGCTCAAAAACTGGATGGGCAGAAAGGGGAAATTTTAACTAACGGCGGACTGAATATTACGTCGTCGTCATTAAACTTAGACAATGCCACGACGCAAGCAGCCCAAGTGACGATGAAAGCCGATGATTTTTCTCATCGTGGTGGAGATTTACTGCAAACAGGAAGCCAGAACACGCGAATCGATGTGGTAAATCATATTGATAACGCACAAGGTAAGATAGCGACGAAAGGAGATTTAACTCTTCAAGCGCAACAAATTGATAATTCAAAAGGTAAAATTTTTACCCATGATAATCATCAAATAAAAATCACCGCCAATAACAAGCTCGATAATACCCAAGGGACAATCCAAACGGATAAAAACCTTGCGATAAACACGCTCAACCTTATTAATAAACAAGGGACGTTAAATGTTTTATCGGGTAATAGCCAATTAACGGCGAACAATATTGTCGGGGATGAAGGGGTTATTGCTGCAAAAGGCAATTTACGTATTGAGAGTCACCAACTTGACCTAAGTCGTGGTTTAACCCAAGCCAGTCATATTACCGTGATGGCAGGGCAGCTTATTCATAACGGTGGTGTACTACTTCAAAGTGGTGAAGATAAAACAATCTTAAACGTTAAAGGTGCTCTGGAAAACAATAGCGGTGAAATTTCCACTCATGGTGAACTCGCGATTAACGCCAACAGCGTCAGCAACCAAGATGGCAAAATCATCGCCGCAAAATTAGGGAAACTGACTCTCAATATCCTACAAAAATTCGATAATACCCAAGGCACCTTATTGGGGAATCACGGTATTCAACTCACCACTCAGCAGCTCAATAATCAATCTGGGAAAATCATTGGTAGCGAAGGCGATAACGTCATCACAACGCAGCAACTTAACGGGCAAAAAGGTGAAATTTTATCTAACGGTAAGCTGGTACTCCGTGGTGAACAGCTTAACCTTGATAATGCAATAACACAGGCAAGCCAGATAAATATTGAAGGTAAAAGTTTATCTCATCAGCATGGTGAAATGCTGCAAACTGGCTCATCGCAAGGCGAAATTAGCTTGATGGAACCCCTTGATAACCAATTAGGAAATATTAGCAGTCAAGGTACGTTGGAGATTAATGCCGAGCAGATTAATAACCAAAAAGGAATACTGGTCGCCTCAAAAGTAGGGGAACTGATTCTTGCAGCAAAACGAGGGGTCGATAACCAACAAGGCACACTGTTTGGTGAAAAAGGGCTGGCTATTACATCGGCAACCCTAAATAACCTTGATGGTAAAGTGATTAGTAAGCAAGGTGATACGGCAATTACAACCCAATCGCTGGCAGGCAAGACAGGAGAAATTTTATCTCAAGGTCGCCTGACATTAACTGCAAGTGATGCCGATTTATCTCATGCCACCACTCAAGCGGATAATATCCAAATTACTGCAGAGACATTAAACCACCAAGATGGCACGCTGGTTCAATTGGGCGAGCAACAAGGCAACATTAATGTTAAACAAGGCTTGAATAACCAAGCAGGCGATATTAGCAGCAATGGAGCATTATCTATTTTTGCTCAGCAACTCGATAACCAAAGCGGTAAAATTTTTAGTGCCAAACAAGGGCGTCTAAACCTCGAAATTAAACAAGCGCTCAATAATACCGATGGCAGTTTGATTGGACGCCATGGCGTGTTTATCGAAACACAATCACTGATTAACCGTGCAGGTAAAATCATCAGTAATGTGGGAGATATAACCCTAAACAGTGAAACACTGGAAGGCGAAGATGGTGAGTTGCTGGCCGGGAAATCGCTGAATATTCAAGGTAATCAGCTGATTTTAAACCAAGGCATAACCCAAGCTGAGCGTATTCAAATCACAGCAAACTCGCTTGATCACCAAGGCGGAAAACTGTTACAGACAGGCAACCAATCTGGTGTGATTTCCTTGACTGGTAATCTAAATAACCAAGAGGGTGAAATCGGAAGCAATGGTGACTTGCACTTGAAAGGCGCTGTATTGGATAACCAACGTGGCCAAATTATAACAGCGCAGCAAGGTCAATTATCGATTGATGCCAAAAAGGAATTAAAAAACCAGCAGGGCGCAATTGTTGCAGAAAAGGAGATCAATCTCACGGCAAAACAGGTTGATAACCAACAAGGGAAAATTGTTTCTCGCCAAGGACTGGTTGATATCACGAGCGCACAAGCCGTGAATAACCAAGCTGGGTTAATTGCAGCGGCGCAGCTTTTACAGTTGAGTAATCAACAGATAAATAACCAAAAAGGTTATCTGCAAGGTGGACAGATTGATATCGACACCCACCAAGCGCATTTTGATAATACAGATGGATATGTGTTAGCGACTCAAAATCTCACACTGAATTCAGGTAAAATCGACAACCACCAAGGCACCATTCAATCTGGCGGAAATTCCGTCATAGATACACACGGTACTGCGCTGATAAATACACAAAGTGGTGAAGATAAAGGTATTTATGCCCAAGGTAGCCTGTCACTGAAAACCGCCAATCTTGATAACCAATCTGGTCGAGTAGTGGCGAAACAGCAATTAACGCTCAAGAGCCAGCAACTGAATAACCAAAATGGCTTAGTGGGCAGTCAGGCTGACCTGCGTTTAGACGTCACTCAATTAGATAACACTGAGGGCGTTATCAAAGGTAAAACCGTCTCCATTGATACTCAAGGTCATCGCTTAACCAACCAAGCTAAAAATGCGGGTCACGGTATTTTTGCGGGACAGCATTTGGCGCTGATGGTCGGAGATATCATTAACCGCCAAGGGCAAATTCACGCCAATACGATAAGTCTAGATACTCAGAAAAAACAGGTAGATAACACACAAGGGGAAATTCTTGCGGCAAATAGTTTATCTGTACAGTCGGGGGAGATAGATAACCAGCAAGGGCGCTTACAAGCGGGCAATCAACTCAGTTTAAATACCCATGGGCAGCAAATCCGTAACCAAAATACGCAAAAAAGTGGTGGTATTTTAAGTGCTGGAAGCCTGATGGTAAATTCGGGTGACTTACATAATCAGCACGGTCAAATCCAAAGTGCGGAGGCATCGCATCTCACGACGCTGCAATTTGATAACCAAAATGGGCAAGTTTCGGCTGGCAATATGGTTATCAATACACAGAACCAAAACTTACTCAATCAGCAGGGTGTGATTGCGGGAAATGATCGCGCTGAGTTAAAAACGGCGGGTCTCGAAAATACCCAAGGCGCGATTCAAGGGAAATCAGACCTCGCGATTACGGCAAAACAGGTGACTAACCAACAAGGCACCGTATTAAGCCAAGGAACATTAAGTCTTACAAGTCAATCACTGGATAACCAAAAAGGCGTTATTCAGTCGCAAGGTACTCATCAACTTAATCTTTCCCAGAGCCTGGACAACCAGAATGGACAGGTGTTATCAGGTGGCAAGCTGGCGATTAATGCGAATGAAATAGAAAACACGAGCGGTGTTTTGCAGAGCCTAAATGATGCAACGCTGGTGGCGAAACGCAATATTCTCAATCAACAAGGTTGGATCAAGGCGAACGAGTCTCTCGACATCACAGCAAACCTGGTTGATAACCAAAATACCCATCAATCAGCTAAGGGGATTGATGGGAAAAATGTTGATATACAAGCGAACTCACTGAATAGCCAAGCTGGTGCTATCCGTGCTGGACTTGCCATTCGCGCTATTGTCACTCAGCAGATAAACAACAACCAAGGTATGTTATCTGCGGGATCATTATTGGCGCTAAATGATAATGCTAAAGGCAAGCTGCTGGATTTAACCAATCAGCAAGGTGTGATTGTTAGTAATGGTTCTGCCGCGATTAATGCCAATCAATTGACAGGCGAAGGCAAAATCATTGCTCAGAAATCACTGGTATTAGATATCAATCAACAGGTTGAAAATACAGGTCGCATTCAAGCAGGTGAAAGCCTCACTGCTAATTTTAGACAAGGTTTTACGAACAAAGGGCTATTTTCCAGCTTAGGCGACCTCGCCTTAACCACCACAAATATCATCAATGCATTATCCGGTGAAATTAGTGGGCAAAAAACACACATTACCGCCAGCAGCAATACCCTCAACACTGGGCTAATTGACGGTGTTCAGACCTATATTCAATCACAATCGCTAAGTAACTTAGGGACTGGGCGCATTTACGGTGATGAATTGACGATTGCCACCAAGCAGTTAATCAATGACAAACAAGATGATAGAGCTGCGGTGATTGCGGGGCGTCAAAGTGTTAACTTGGCGGTTGATGACTTACTTAACCGAGACCATGCACTGATTTACAGTGATGGTGATTTAGTCATTGGTTATGCGCTTAACAACCAGCTACAAGCCTATGGTCACGCAAAAAGCGTGAAAAACCACAGTGCCAATATTGAAGCGGATGGCAATCTCACTCTACGTACCGATTTGTTGGAAAATAAAGATCTTTACTTGAAGCTGACAGAAAAGCCCGTTGAAGTGAGCCGTGAAAAATTTGATTGGTATGATTGGGGAAATGGGCGCCGTTATAAATTACAGCCACGTAACGGTAACCGCACTCGTTATGCTATTAATGAAGACGGTACAATCAATAAAAATGTGGGTATTCACTATGAGAAGTCAAACCGTTGGCGGATGTTTGAAAATGGTAATTGGACAAAAAATTTCTATGAGTACCAATATGACCGAATTATCTCTGAAACGCAGGTATTAGAGCGTGATGCTGCATTAATTACCAGCGGCAAGAATTTAAAGCTGGAAGGTCAACAGTTAAATAATGAAAACTCCCGGATTGTGGCTGGGCAAGATCTCATATTAACAGGGTATAAGCTGACTAATGATGAGGCTAAAGGGATCCGCCATACGCTTGATAAAGGCAATACAATCGAGCGTTATAAAGGGGGTAAAAAATGGAAGACGAAAACGCATACGTCTAAATACCAAGGACTTAACATAACTGAAGATCTGCCTTTATTTTTGTTAGAAGTCACCAAAAATGCAGGCAAGATTGCTAAAACTGAGATTGGTAAAATTAATCTTCAGCAATTGGGGGGCACTGCTTCCTCTGTTTCTGATTCCAATATTCAGAACAACCAAGGTGCTTCAGTCACACAACAAGGCCTCAAAAAGGGGACAAATGTTCCTTTAGAATTACAGGCTGGGCAACAAGCTGAAGTGGCGCAATTACCGAATATCAGCACAAAAGTGGATGTTAAAGACAATCAACATGTCGATAAATTAACCGATATTCAAGGTGCTAACGTTAGTGATGGTCAATCTATTGGAGCAAAAAACGATGCGGGGCAAATACAAACCATAACGCCAGAAACGGCGTCTGAAACCAAAGATAATCTCAATACGGTGATCAGAACGGTAGGCCCAAACATCAAGCTACCGGACAACAGTCTGTTTAACATCACACCTTCAAGTGATAGCAAGTATTTGATTGAAACCGATGCCCGTTTCACCAACTACAAAAAATGGTTATCCAGCATCGATATCGTCACTCATGAGCAGCTCCATAAGCGCCTAGGTGATGGCTTCTATGAGCAGCGTTTAGTGCGTGACCAACTCATTGCCACCACTGGACAGCGCTTGCTAGGAAACTACCAAAGCGATGAAGAACAATATCGCCACCTATTAACCAACGGCGTTGCGTATGGCGAGAAGTTTAACCTCACGCCGGGGGTTGCACTGACACCGGAACAGATGGCAAATCTGACAAGCGATATTGTCTGGATGGTGAACAAAGAAGTCACGCTTTCTGATGGGCGAGTCGAAAAAGTGAGTGTCCCACAAGTATACGTCAGAGCGCGCCAAGGGGACTTAAACGGTAATGGTGCTCTGTTGGCTGGACGCAATGTTAGCGTTGATATGGCAGGGGATATTCTCAACAGCGGAGAGCTCAGCAGCCGAGAATTCACTGATTTACGTGCAGAAAACATTCAAAATAGCGGTAGCATTCAAGGCAAAAATGTTCAATTGAATGCATTAAAAGATATCCACAATGTTGGCGGAGCCATTCGTGGGTTAGATAACGTTTCGCTTTCTGCGGGACGCGATATCATCAGTGAAACTGCGCAGCGTACAGAGGGGGATGCCAAATGGCTCGACCGCCCAGCCAGTATTTATGTAACGGGCGATAATGGTCAACTAACCCTAACAGCCATTCAAGATATTAACTTGATTGCCAGTGATTTGGGCAATTTAGGGGTAAATGGTAAAACTCAGCTTATTGCAGGGAAAGATATTAGCTTAACTACCCGTGAGGTCGCATCCTCTTTTGATTACACTCGAAATTCCAGTAATTATTATCGCGGAAAAACATCCGCGGAAGTCGGAAGTCATATCCAAACTCAAGGTGACTTGACGCTGAGCGCAGGCCAAGACTTATCTGCGAGAGCGGCTGATATTTCCAGCCAGCAGAATTTATCTGTCAATGTTGGGCGTGATATCAATATTACCGCTGGGGAGCAAACTGGGGATTTCGTCAAACACACGAAGAGTACTGAAAAAGGATTCTTATCGAGCAAAACGCAAGAAACTCATGATGCCGTGACGGATAACACCGCTATCAGCAGTACGTTGAGTGGGGATAAAGTCAATATCACAGCAGGGCATGATGTGATTGTGAGCGGCAGTAATGTACTGGGCACTCAAGATGTGGCCATCAATGCGGGTAATCAGCTGAATGTCACGACAGTGGACGAAACCCAAGATGAAACTCATATCTCGAAAACGACAAAATCGGGGATAATGGGCACCGGTGGTATTGGCTTCACGGTGGGGAAAACGTCAGAAAAAGTGACCCAAGAAAGTGAGAGTAACCAGCAAAAAGGCAGTGTGATAGGCAGCACTGCGGGGGATGTGATATTAACGGCGGGTAACACGGCGAATATTCACGGCAGTGATGTGATTGCGGCGAAAGATATCAAGGTGACCGCCAGTGATATTCATATCACAGCGGCGGAAAATAGCCGAACCGACCTGACCAAAGTGGAAACAAAGTCCAGCGGACTGACTGTTTCATTGGGCGGTACCGCAGGCGCGGCTCTCGATAGCATGGTGCAGACGGCACAGTCAGCCAAAAGTGAAGATGATAGCCAGTTAGCCGCACTCAAAGGCATGAAAGCTGGCTTACAAGGCGCACAAGCCGTACAAGGCGTTCGACTCTCTGAGGCTCAAAATAAGGCCCCCTCCATCGGCGTAAATGTTTCTTACGGCAGCAGTTCGTCTTCTTCAACCACCAAAACCGAGCAGCATACCGCTTCGGGTAGCAGCTTAAGTGCGGGGGACAATATCACCCTCACGGCCACAGGTAATCAATCCGGCAGCCAAGGTAATCTTGCCGTGCAAGGCAGCCAATTGGATGCAGGAAAAGATATCACGCTGATGGCAAAAAATGATATCGATTTAAACAGTGCGAAAAACACTCAAACCGTGGATGGCAAGAACAAAAGTTCTGGGATGTCTGTGGGGGTGGGTTATGGCACGGATGGATTTAGTGTTAACGCCAGTGTGAACCAAGGTAAAGGCTTTGAGAAAGGCAACAGCCAGTTCTATACCGACACCGAGGTGACGGCGGGTAAACAACTGACGTTAGAAAGTGGTAAAGACACCACACTGACAGGGGCGCACCTCAAAGGCGAAACCGTCAAAGCCACGGTCGGCGGCGACTTAACCCTGTCGAGCCAGCAAACCATCGACCAATACGATTCCAAACAGACCAGCATGAGTGCCGGCGGCAGCGTTAGCCAAGCGGGTGGTGTAAATGGCAGCATCAATGCCAGTAAAACCGAGATGCACAGCGATTATCAGTCCGTGGACAAACAAACGGGTATCCAGGCAGGCAAAGGCGGCTTTGATATCACCGTCGATAAACACACCCAACTGGATGGGGCGGTTATTGCCTCGACCGCAGACAAAGACAAAAACAAGCTCGACACGGGTACGCTGGGCTTTGGGGATATCAAGAACCAAGCCGACTACAAGGTTGACAGCCAAAGTGGTGGATTCAGCACGGGCAAAGTGCCTATCGGCGAGCAGTTTGTCACGAACGCAGCGGGCTCTTTATTGACCAATGTGAACGGCAGTGGCTCGGCGAGCAATACCACGCACTCGGCGGTGTCTGAGGGTGAAATTGTTATCCGCGACAAGGATAATCAGCAGCAAAATGTGGCGGATTTAAGCCGCGATACGGACAATGCCCATGAGAAACTCAATACGATTTTTGACAAGGAAAAAGAGCAAAAACGGATTGAGAAAGTGCAGCTTATCGGGGAGATAGGTCAGCAAATTACCGATATTGCGGTAACGCAAGCGACAATCGATGCGACAAATGATGTGAACAAAAAGCACCCTGAACTGACTGGACAAGCGCGTGAAGAGGCAATCCAAGCTGCGATTCAAGGTTCAGGCTGGGGTGTCGGAGGCGATAATCGTCGAATGGTGGAAGCGGGCACGGCACTGGTTCAAGGGCTTGCTAGCGGCGATGTTAACAAAGCCATTGCCAACGCTAGCGCGCCGTATATCGCCAATGAAATCGCCAAAAATATTGGGGAAGACAATAAAGCCGGTCGCCTTGCCGCCCATGCGATAGCGAACGTTGCATTAGCGCTAGCAAAAGGGGAGAATGCGGGAGCCCAATCGTTAGGTGCTTTTACGGGTGAAGCGGTTGGGATGTTATCCGAGAAGCTTTACGGTAAAGAGCCAAGCCAGCTGAGTGAAAGTGAAAAAGCGACCGTCAGCGCGTTCGCGAGTTTGGCTGCGGGCATTGCCGGTGGGTTAGTTGGTGGTGATACGTCGACGGCTGCCAATGCTGCGCAGGCTGGGAAAACGACGGTTGAGAATAACTTATTATCCAATAAATTTGGTGTTGATAAGTTAGATGAAAAAGGTAAAGCGCTTCATAAAAAATTAGAAGATGTAGGCATTGGTAATAGTGATGATTTACAAGCTCAATATGTTGGCTGTAAAGGTAATTCCGATTGTGAACGCAATGTTCGTAACGAATACCGAGCTCAAGAAAAAGCTGCAGGCGAAAAATTAGTTGCGTTATACCAGTCAGGCCAGTTAAGCAAAGAAGAATTTAACTACCTAGTCACAGAATATGCAACGGCGATGCTATCTGGGATTGAAAAAGGTGAAAAGCTAAGTGATACCGGCTTTGATTGGATTGGCGATATTTATCGTTTATCCGGTAGTGATTGGACAGTCGCAGGACAAATAAATAATCCTTATCTTAATGCAATAAGAAGTAGTGAGCTTATTGCGGAATGGAAAGCTCAAGGACTGAGCGATGAAAAGATCCAAGAAAAATTATTGAAAGACAGTACATTTGGTGGATTGATAGCTCCTGTTGATGTCAAAAATATTCTTAATCTAGTAGATAATGGGGCGAGTAGCGAGGATCTGGCGAAGGCTGCAACGGGAATTGCTCTTGCTAAAGTATTGCAAGGAAAGAAAAATAACACGAGTAAGCCTGATGTAGGCGAACACAAAGTTGTTGAAATCAAATCAGGTGGTAAAGGTGATTGGAATAAACAACTCAATAAACCAGAGCCAAATACGACTTATAAAGTTGATGGCAACAACACCTATAAGACGGATTCTCAAGGGCGAGTGCAGAGTGTAGAAGCAAAACTTTCATTAAATACCAATGATAGAAATAGTTATCAGCAATGTAAAGCTGGAAAATGTGGCGTTGCGGGTGATGAAGGTGGGCATTTAATTGGCACTCGATTCAATGGACCAGGAGAGAAACTTAACATTGTTCCAATGAACTCTAATTTAAACAGAGGTGAATGGAAAAAAATGGAAAACTTGTGGGCAGATGCATTGAAAAATAATAAGCAAGTGAATGTTAAGATTGAACCAGTATATTCAGGGACAAGTGGTCGACCAGATAAATTCAACGTAAGGTATACAATTGAAGGAGAAAGACCAGTGATCAAAAGCTTTACGAATACTCAAGGTGGAAAATAGACATGAACGTTCAAGTTATATACCAAAAAATTGGACAGTTACTTGTTGATTCCGGTCCATCTGATGCTAAAAAAATCATCGTTAGAGCTGAACTTTTTTGTGAACGAGATGGTTGTACTTATGAGTTTGATTATATAGATAAAAATAATGAGTTAAATTGGTACGATCCTGATGGTAAAGCTATAAGTGATTTGACTGATACATTAGAAGATTTGAGAAGTTTTTATATTGATAATATAAAATCGGAAGAAAGTTCATTTTGGCATGGATGTGAAATCACTTTAGACTTAGAAACAATGACAATCAATATAGATTTTAAGTACGAAGACTAAAGTAAAAGATCCCAGTCCCAAACTGGGATCATCCTTAGTCTACTTCGCTCACTCCTCAGTCAGCCGGATAATCAACTGTCCGGCTTGGCGGGTGAGGGTAAAGTGACTACCCACCTCAAATCTAATTTCCTTCAACCACTTACCGCTAATGGTCAGTTGGGGTTGGGGTTTGGGGGTAATCCACTGAATATCGTCTGGTTTTAATCGCTTCTTCTTTAGCTGCCTCAGTTTTTACACTACAATCGCGCGTAGCCATGGTGACTACTCCTTTAGTTGCACTGGTTAGCCATGTTGGGATGCCCGCACTCGAACATGGCGCTATCTAAATTTATTTAATCAAATTCTTAGTCTGATATTTTAAAATCAGTGCATCCAAAATCAACGTCACCGATTTTAACTCTTCTTCGTCCATCTGTTTGATGTCTTCAAACTTTAACTTTAACTTCAACTCGTCTTGTAGCTGACACTCTTCAAATATCAGCCAATCGGCGGACACGCTATTCAAATAGGCAAAGGCGGTTTCGATATCACCGTCGATAAACACACCCAACTGGATGGGGCGGTTATCGCCTCGACCGCAGACAAAGACAAAAACAAGCTCGACACCGGTACGCTGGGCTTTGGGGATATCAAAAACCAAGCCGACTACAACATTGACAGCCAAAGTGGCGGATTCAGTACGGGCAAAGTGCCTATCGGCGAGCAGTTTGTCACGAACGCAGCGGGCTCTTTATTGACCAATGTGAACGGCAGTGGCTCGGCGAGCAACACCACACACTCGGCGGTGTCTGAGGGTGAAATTGTTATTCGTGATAAGGGTAATCAGCAGCAAAATGTGGCGGATTTAAGCCGTGATACGGACAATGCCCATGAGAAAGTGCAGCTAATTGGATGGAAGTCAAAAAAACACCTATATTCAGAAAATAAGCTATCTACAGATTACTTTTTGCATATTTACCGATTGAGAATAATCTTCTGGTAAATTGAGGCGTGTTAATTAAATTAACTGCGTTTTTATAAGAAACTTAAAATACGATAGACAGTAAGATTGGTAAGTGAGAGTGCCACATGGCGATGGATAAAGTTAAAGAATTATTTGTAAATAATAGAGAATGGGCGACGTCCATTAAAGAGCAGGACCCTGATTTTTTTCGTCAGCTTTCAAAAGATCAACAACCTAAATTTTTATGGATTGGTTGCTCTGATAGCCGAGTTCCTTCTGAGAAACTCATAAAAGTGGGGCCTGGCGATCTCTTCGTTCATCGAAATATTGCGAATCTGGTTGTGCATACTGATCTTAATTGTTTATCAGCAATTCAATACGCCATCGATGTTCTTAAAGTCGAGCATATCATTGTGTGTGGGCATTATGGTTGTGGTGGGGTTGAAGCTGCTATTAATAATAAAGAATTGGGCTTAATTGATAATTGGTTACTGCATATTCGTGATATTTGGTTTAAACATAGCCGAATGTTAGGAGAGCTCAAACCCACTGAGCGAATTAATCGCTTATGTGAATTGAACGTGATTGAGCAAGTCTATAATTTAGGTCATTCCACAGTATTACAATCTGCTTGGAAACGAGGGCAGGATATTATGGTACACGGTTGGATATACGGTATTACCGACGGCTATTTAATCGATCTCGATATTACTGCGGATAGCCGAGCAAAACTTGAACTTTGTTACCGAGAAGCCATTGCAGCATTAACAACAAAAGCCCCGTTCACGACGGGCTGTTCTGCTAATTAATGGAATAAAAAAGCGCCGTTGAACAATACCGTTCCGCGGCGCTTTTTATGATGAATGATGTAGCAATCAAACGCGGGAAATTAAACGTTAACCACAACTCCAGCTCGGTATCTCACACTGTTTTATTTGTGTGTTTTCCGTTGAATTGATGGGCTTATGGTCAATGTGATTTGAAACTCATTTAGACAGTTTAAACATTTTGATTGTTTGTAAACAAATTTTAAAGAGACTAATATCCCTTTAAGTATATATTTATTTTCCTTTGAATGGAGCTTTCTATGTCAATTTCAGCGCGTAACCAACTTGTCGGAACCGTCCAGTCAGTTGTTGCTGGAGCGGTTAATGATGAAGTGGTACTAAGTTTAGGTAATGGTGAAACAATTTCCGCAGTGATCACAAAAAACAGTACTCAATTATTGGGGCTCGAGAAAGGTAAACAGGCTGTCGCAATTATTAAAGCGCCATGGGTTGTTTTAGTCTCTGATGAGCATGAATATGTGTTTTCAGCACGTAATCAGTTCAGCGGCCGTATTGATGAAATTGAAACTGGTAGTGTGAACGCCGTTGTTCATTTGACAACGAATGCCGGAACCAAGTTATCTGCTGTTGTGACGAATAATAGCGTCGAAGAGATGAAATTAGCGGCAGGAAGTAAAGTTACTGCTATTGTTAAAGCATCGAGTGTAATTTTAGCGACGAAAAAATAGATTAGACCGTCCTATATTATCAAGGTCGTAGTTCTTCTACGACCTATCTATTTTCCTATAACCTATCAATCAGAAAGTTGTTGCTTATAAAAAACAATTCGTTCAGTTTCAATAAATCCAAGAGATTGATGAAGTTTCTGTGAAATTTCGTTATCTAGATTGGTATCAGAAGCTAATTCTTTGCATGTATTCTTAATCGCCAATTGTTTGACATGGTTGATCAAGTCTTTAGCGTATCCTCGTTTTCTTGCATGAGGAGCGGTATAAATACCTTCTAAATAAGCGACTGGAGATGATGAGCAATCATTAACGTAATCCACTCGTATTGAGGTTTCTGCAAATGCGACGATCTGCTGATTATCATCAAAAGCAAAGAAGGCAGATAAATTCGGATTATTTAAAATATCTTTGATCTCAGATAAATGAGAACTTTCATCTGAAGTGGACCATAACGCTAAGCGTAATGCTAACCATTCAGTGATTAATTCAGACGTGCAAACTTTGGTCATAGTTTCTCATTCTAGATTCTAGTGCTAAAAATAAAAGTAAATTAAACAACGGTTAGATGCATAAATCCACCAGAAAAACGACCGCTTTCAGGAACAAAGCATAAGATTTTTTCGCCTTTATTTAAACGTCCTGAATGTAATAATTCATGGATCATGATATAGATTGAGGCAGAACCGGTATTTCCTCTTTCTGAGAGATTGGTAAACCAGCGTTCTTGAGGTATTGCAAAGTTGAGGTCAGTTAAACATTCAGATACTGGCTGACGAAAATATTCGGATGAAATATGAGGAAGGAACCAGTCTATATTATTCGCTGAAATTCCATATTTCTCGATGACTTTTTGTAGTGGTTTTTTTAATGCTAAAGCAATGATATTTTCATTAAGTAAACGCACATCTTGTTTAATGGAAAAAATTGAACGTGCAATCCATTCTTCTTGTTTCAGTTGTTTCCAACCAATTAATTTTCCATCACTGTCTTTTTCTGCCCCAGCATACATACATGTAGGAATTTCATTCGCGTACGAGGAGATATCAATCCAGTCGATGCGTAATGACAAGCTATGTAGATTGGGTTTATTTTTTAGCAAGAATGCACCTGCGCCGTCAGAAAGCATCCAACGTAGAAAATCTTTTTCAAATGCAATCTCTGGGCGCTGAACTAATTGTTCGACCAATGCCATATTTTCAGCTTGGAAATTACGGGCATGTAAAACGGGGGAGATAACTTCTGATGCGGCTGCAACTGCATTAGTAGTTGTCCCTGAACTGACTGACAAATAAGCATATTTCAACGAAGTTAAGCCAGCTAAGCAAATACCTGATGTTGAAACAACTTCACAAGGTGTATTTCCTAGTTCGCCATGAACCATAACGCCGTGACCTGGCATGAGTTGATCGGGCAGAGTTGTACCTGTGGCTAGGCATTCAATATCATTGAGGGAAAAATCATTATCAACTAATCCATGGATGGATTTTGCAGTAACTTGTGCATTGTTGAAATTAGCCACACCAGAGGAAGGGTTGAGGACATAATGGCGCTTTTTAATTCCATTGCTTTTCAGCACAATTCGAAGGGAACGAGATGCTTTTTCACCAATATAACCTAAAACATGTTCTATATCTTTGTTATCAACGGCTTCACCAGGGAGGAATATGGACGTTTTTGTAATATAAGTATCAAGTTTACTCATGTGTTCCCTATTTATTTAAATTAAATATTCTAAATGTTGATGTGAACAAAGGAATATACCTAAAAATAATAATTGGATAATAAATAAAATATTTAACCAACTAATAAATAATGTGTTTTAAATCGATTGGTTGGGTAATGAATTATATTGTTAAATATAGTCTTTATTTAAATTACGTAATAAAGCATCAATACCTTGGTGATAATAGTTTATGTCACTGATGTCATTATCCATATTTTGTCTATTTGATACAGCGAGCGCCGCGCCATGAGTAAAATCGACTAAAATATATACCCATAATGTGGCTTGTTCTGGGGAGAGGCTTAATTTCATTGCAAGGTTGATGAGCGTATCTGTGATCCGCTTTGCTTGTTCTGGAAATGTATTGGGATGATTAAATATTGATAATGTCAGCTCAGGGTAGCGTACAATATAGCCTCGATATTCAGTTAATAGCTGCTTTATTTGTTCAGACGGTGTATCCGATAAATTGGGTTTAATATCAGCATATAGATGATTGGCAATGGATTTGACTAAACATTCTTTATCTTCAAAGTAGTAATAAATTGTCATGGGATTGATCCCCATTTCTTTTGCGAGCGCTCGCATACTCAACGCTGAAAATCCATGATAATCGATAAACTTGATTGCCGCATTTATGATGATTTCAGCAGATATTTTTGGCTGTTTTTTACTGGGTCTTCCTACACTTCTTGTGGTCGCCATTTTATTTTGCATTGTCATTGTTGTATCTCATAGTGGGATTGTACAAATCCTGAGGCAAATGTTGTGGTCTGTATATGGCGTAAATGAATGTCGTTAGGAATTTCACCAAATAATGGGCGACCAGAACCTAACAAAATAGGAATTCTCGTGATAATGAGATCGTTAATTAAACCATCAGAAATAAAGGATTGGATGACTTTACCACCATCAATATAGGCACGATGATGACCTTCAGATTCTAGCTTGTTCATAATTTCTTTCGGGGATAAATCCAGAAAGTATACTTTACCGATTAATTCATCAGGGATGGTTTCTTGGGCGAGTGTTTTTGATAGCACAATAACAGGACGATGATAAAACCAAGGCTGGATATGTTTGATGGATTCGTAGGTACCTCGACCCATAATAATCACATCAATATTAGCCATAAATTCATCATAGCCATGATCTTCTCCCTTTGAATCTAATTGGAGTAACCAATGAATATCACCGTTATCACGGGCGATGAATCCATCAAGGCTAGTGGCAATAAAAACATGTCCGGTAGTCATTATCATTTTCCCCTTCAATTTATTATACGATGTATAATAAATTGAAGCGAAAATAATACAATAGAAACTGCGTGGAATTCATTGCTAAGATAAAATGCATAAAATTGAGTGAGAAAGAGATTGAAGGGTATATTGACAAAGCATGAACAAAGATTAGAATGATTCTCAATTGGTCTCTACGACTCGTAAGCGTTTACGTAAATCAACGCATATAACGTTGTTGTACCAACAGTTATATGCTGTTGTGTACTTGCTGATTTACGGAGATTTTATGTCGTATCAAGATCGTAATTTTGTATTAGGTATCCCTAAGCTTCCAATGCGAGCCTTATTTTTTTTGGTTCCTTTCTTCCTATCCCTAGTCATGAGTGGCATTGTTTCTCTTATTAGTACAATAAGAGCATTGGGTTTTACATCCGAAATTTATGCGCCTTGGATGAGCTCATGGGGACTTTCATGGATGATTGCATTTCCTACGGTGTTATTTATCTTGCCGATTGCAAGACGTATTTCGTTGCTGCTTGTTAAGCAAGTTTAATTTAATGTACCGCCCAATATTGGGCGGTATTGTTCATGACTTAATTTGGAAAGCCTATTGTTATGCCATTAAAAATTCTTGGGTTGTTTTTTTTAACCGCGATAGCGGAAATAGCGGGGTGCTATTTTCCATATTTATGGATGAAAAAGCAGGGAAGTCCGTGGTTGTTACTACCAGCAGTGCTCTGCTTAATGCTGTTTGTTTGGCTATTAACTTTGCATCCTGAAGCCAGCGGACGTATTTATGCCACTTATGGTGGGATTTATATTGTCACGGCATTGATCTGGCTAAAAGTGGTTGATGGTGTTTCCCTTGCTGTTACTGATTGGGTTGGCGCTTTCGTCGTATTACTGGGCGCTGGAATTATTATCAGTGGATGGAAATAGCCAGCGAGTAAAGTTATTTATCCTTTACTCGCTATGATTAATTAGCTTCGGATAAAAATTCTGCTTTGTCATATATTCCCCAATGACCTTCTAATCCAAGGGAAAAGGCGACGTGTTTATCATCGGTGATGATTCTGATAATTTTATGTGCAAATTGCTCCGAATGCTTATCTAAATGCCTTATCTCAGAAAAAGTAATTGGTTCAATATGACTTTGCCCATCAAATAGACGGTGATACCCTTGTTTGAAGGTCTTTTGACGAATATCTGCTAATGACAGCGGTGCATTTTTTGCATCATTCCAAGTCATAACAATAGAGAAGGCATTTTCATTAAAAAAATCTAATCCAAGTTTACTGGTATTTCTAAAGAAATGATTTTGGACTAATTCAAATAATCCGATAATGTAATTATCTAAATCGACGTTTTTATTATTTTTGAGTTCGGTTATTTTTTTCTTGAAATCAGTTAATGAAGTGCAATTTATAATGTTATTTTTAGTAATGAAATCGTATAACTCTTGACTGTCAACTGAGCTAGAGGTGTTTTTAATAATAAGTTTTTTAATAACTTTGTTTTTTTCTTCTATTGAGATTTCTTTGCTATGTATATATTTGAATAAATCGGTCTTATGGCTTGATTTATTTAGATACTCTTTCCATGCATGTAAATAAGGCGCTAGGTTTTTATTGCCAACGTATAAATAATGCTTGGGTTTATTTTCATATAATGCATCAATGAAATTATCGACTTGTCGGAATAAAAGTTGATAAATATAATTCCTATGGCTTAATTGATAATTAAAGGTCTCTTTAACTAAATCTAATTTAGTATTGAAGTTAGAAATTGTAGTAATGGCTTTCCTAGGTTTCGTTGAATAAAGATAATGGCAGTTATTTAGCTGCTGAGCAGCAAATCCATATACTGCAATGCCTTGAGCAGCAGACTCATCATGATGACTATGCAGCCTCTCCTTGATAGTATCTCTTAGTGCATTGAGGGATTGGGGCTTTGCTAATATAGGCTCGCCCATATCAAGGCTTAATAGGCATGTTGATGTGGATTTAATTGTATTAATACTTGGGGCTAAATTTTTAGCAACTCGCCAGCTTGCGGGAATTTTATGAATATTTCCTGCTTTTTTCGCTGGGAATTGGCCGGATGGTGTGGAATTAATATGAGTTAATGGCATAGTGAGTTCAGTGAATTTGTATTATTTTTGAATATTAAAGATTAATCATTTTAATTTAAAAATGCCTGCAAAAAATGATTATTTATATCTAAAAATATTAAATGAGGCTAAGGCATAGGTATAAACCACAATATAACGGCTAATATTGACATAAACTAAATATATTTTAGTCTCCTATAGAAATAATGATTTCTATAATCCAAATATTTTTCCTAATTGATCTGAATCAATTTAACAAAAATTACTCATTAAGTGGTAATTTTAATGGCTGATTAACTACCTAAATGACATTAATTAACCTTTATTTTCACTTTCATTGATTTTAGGCAATATATGATTACAAGTGACTGATATTCTCTCCCGCGAATATACAAAAATAAAAAGAGGTTAATAATGAACGTCAGTCGCAGAAAGTTTTTTAAAATCTGCGCCGGCGGGATGGCAGGTACAACTGTAGCTGCGTTAGGTTTTATGCCAGGAATGGCAATGGCTAATGTACGTGAAAATAAATTATTGCGTTCTAAAGAAACGCGTAATACTTGTACCTATTGTTCCGTGGGTTGTGGATTGCTGATTTATAGTATGGGTGATGGGGCCATGAATGCTCGCTCAGCCATCTTCCACGTTGAGGGCGATGCTGATCATCCTGTGAATCGTGGTGCTTTGTGTCCGAAAGGCGCAGGGTTGCTGGATTACATTCGTAGTGACAGTCGTTTACGTTATCCTGAATATCGTGCACCAGGCTCGAATAAATGGGAACGCATTAGCTGGGACGATGCCTTTACACGTATTGCCCGCTTAATGAAAGATGACCGTGATGCCAATTTCATTGAAAAAAATGAACAAGGTGCCACAGTCAATCGCTGGTTATCGACAGGGATGCTTTGTGCCTCTGCGGCTAGCAATGAAACGGGAATGTTAACCCAAAAATTCGCACGATCGCTCGGTATGCTAGCGGTCGACAACCAAGCGCGTGTCTGACACGGACCAACGGTAGCAAGTCTTGCTCCAACATTTGGTCGCGGTGCGATGACCAACCACTGGGTTGATATTAAAAATGCCAATGTGATTGTGGTGATGGGCGGTAATGCCGCTGAAGCTCACCCTGTCGGATTCCGTTGGGCGATTGAAGCGAAAAATAATAATGATGCAACCTTGATTGTGGTGGACCCGCGTTTCACGCGTACCGCATCGGTCGCGGATCATTACGTGCCAATTCGTTCAGGAACGGATATTACCTTCCTTTCAGGCGTACTACTTTATCTGATTGAAAATAATAAGATAAATGCAGAGTACGTTCAAAACTATACGAATGCATCTTTGATTGTCAGAGATGATTTTGACTTTAATGATGGGTTATTTAGCGGTTATGACGCTGAAAAAGGTCGTTACGATAAAACCAGCTGGAACTATAAATTCGATGAGAATGGTCATGCATTACGCGATGACACATTGCAAGATCCGCGCTGCGTTTGGAATCTGCTAAGAAAACACGTTTCTCGTTATACTCCTGATATGGTAGAGAAAATCTGTGGTACTCCACAGGCTGATTTCTTGAAAGTATGTGAAATTTTAGCCACAACAAGTGCAGCGGATAAAGCGGGTACTTTCCTCTACGCACTTGGCTGGACTCAACACACTGTTGGTGCACAAAACATTCGCACCATGGCAATGATCCAATTGCTGTTAGGCAATATGGGGATTTGTGGAGGTGGGGTGAATGCACTGCGCGGGCACTCAAATATTCAAGGCTTAACGGATTTAGGTCTTCTCTCCACGAGTTTACCGGGCTACTTAACGTTACCTTCTGAAAAACAGTTAGATGTTGATAGCTATTTAGCGGCGAATACACCAAAAGCTACATTGCCAAATCAGGTCAACTATTGGAGTAACTACCCTAAATTTTTCGTCAGTTTGATGAAGTCGTTCTATGGCGATGCTGCTCAACCTGAAAACCAATGGGGTTATGATTGGTTACCTAAATGGGATCAAGCTTATGATGTCATGAAGTATTTTGACATGATGAGCAAAGATAAAGTCACAGGCTATATCTGCCAAGGCTTTAACCCAGTTGCCTCGTTCCCAGATAAAAACAAAGTGGTTAGCTGCTTAAGTAAGCTGAAATATTTAATTGTGGTTGACCCATTAACCACAGAAACAGCGAACTTCTGGCAGAACCACGGTGAAATGAACGACGTTGATCCTGCCTCAATTCAAACAGAAGTTTTCCGCCTACCGTCTACGTGTTTTGCGGAAGAAGATGGCTCTATTGCTAACTCGGGTCGCTGGTTACAGTGGCACTGGAAAGCAGCGGATGCCCCGGGTGAGGCGCGCAATGATGGTCAGATTTTAACGGGTATTTTGCATAAAATCCGTGAAATGTATGAGCAAGAAGGTGGTAAAGGTAGTGAGCCATTACTGCAAATGCGTTGGGACTATAAACGCCAATTCCATCCAGAATCGGAAGAAGTGGCGAAAGAAAACAACGGAGTTGCACTGGTGGATTTATATGACGCTGATGGCAACTTACAAGCCAAGAAAGGCGAGCTTCTGAATTCATTCGCACTGCTACGCGCCGATGGTTCAACGGCGTCTTCTTGCTGGATCTACACCGGTAGCTGGACTGAGAAAGGTAACCAGATGGCGAATCGCGATAACAGCGACCCATCCGGTATTGGTAATACATTGGGTTGGGCATGGGCATGGCCATTAAACCGCCGTGTGATCTATAACCGCGCTTCCTGTGATACCAAAGGTAAACCGTGGAATAAAGATCTGGTTCTGATTGAGTGGAACGGTAAGAAGTGGGTTGGAAACGATGTGCCAGACTTTAACGCGTCGGCGCCAGAAGTAGGAACCGGTCCATTTATCATGCAACCAGAAGGTTTAGGCCGTCTGTTTGCGATTGATAAAATGGCAGAAGGTCCATTCCCTGAGCACTACGAGCCATTTGAAACGCCATTGGGAACTAACCCTCTGCATCCAAATGTGGTCTCTAACCCTGCTGCGCGAATTTTTGAAGATGACAAGAAGCGTCTTGGTAATCACAAAGAATTCCCTTACGTCGGCACGACATATCGCTTAACGGAGCATTTCCACACTTGGACGAAGCATGCGCGTTTGAACGCAATTGCACAACCAGAGCAGTTTGTGGAAATCAGCGAAACCTTAGCCAAAGCCAAAGGCATTGCTTTAGGGGACAAGGTGAAGGTGAGTAGCAAACGTGGCTTTATTAAAGCGATTGCCGTGGTTACACCACGCCTGCAAACCTTAATGGTTGATGGTAAACCGATTGAAACCGTCGGGCTTCCTATTCACTGGGGCTTTGAAGGTGCAACGCAAAAAGGCTTTATTACCAATACGTTGACGCCATCTGTGGGGGACGCTAACTCTCAGACTCCTGAGTATAAAGCGTTTTTAGTTAACATTGAGAAGGTGTAAGGGAGGGAACTATGTCCATGCAATCTCAAGACATTATTAAACGTTCCGCGACCAACAGTATTACGCCTCCACCACAGGCGCGTGACGATAAATTTGAAGTTTGTAAGCTCATTGATGTGTCATCCTGTATTGGCTGTAAAGCTTGTCAGGTGGCATGTTCTGAATGGAATGATATCCGCGATGAAGTCGGTCACTGTGTTGGGGTTTACGATAACCCAACAGATCTGAGTGCCAAATCTTGGACGGTAATGCGTTTTAGCGAAACCACTGAGCAAGGCAAGCTAGAATGGCTAATCCGCAAAGATGGTTGTATGCATTGCACGGATCCGGGCTGTTTGAAATCGTGTCCATCAGCGGGCGCAATCATTCAATATGCTAACGGTATTGTGGATTTCCAATCAGAGCACTGTATTGGTTGTGGCTACTGTATTGCGGGCTGCCCGTTTAATATTCCACGATTAAATCCAAAAGATAATCGTGTGTATAAATGTACGTTGTGTGTGGATCGTGTGGCAGTCGGACAAGAACCTGCTTGCGTGAAAACATGTCCAACGGGAGCCATTCGCTTCGGTACCAAAAACGAAATGTTGGAATACGGTGCTGAGCGCGTTGAAAAACTTCAAAAACGTGGCTACGCCCAAGCGGGCATTTATGATCCTGAAGGCGTGGGAGGAACCCATGTGGTGTATGTGTTACATCATGCGGATAAACCTGAGCTGTATCACGGGTTACCAAAAGATCCACAGATTGATACCCCAATTAATCTATGGCAAAGCATCCTGAAGCCATTATCGGTTGGAGGCTTTATCGCCACATTTGCGGGGCTGATTTTCCACTATGTGGGTATTGGTCCAAACAAAGAAGTGGATGATGAAGAGGAGAAAGATGACCATGAGTAAAAAGAGCAAAATGATCGTTCGGACGAAATTTATTGACCGAGCGTGCCACTGGACAGTGGTTATCAGCTTCTTCTTAGTTGCATTGTCAGGGATTGCGTTATTTTTCCCAACCTTAAAGTGGCTAACCGAAACATTCGGTACGCCACAAATGGGTCGAATTCTGCATCCTTTCTTCGGTGTGCTGATTTTTGTCGTACTGATGTTTATGTTTGTGCGCTTTGTGAAACATAATATTCCGGATAGAAAAGATATTCCTTGGATCCTGAATATTGTTCAAGTTCTCAAAGGCAATGAACATGAAGTTGCGGATGTGGGCAAATATAACGCGGGTCAAAAGATGATGTTCTGGAGCATCATGAGTATGATTTTTGTACTCTTGGTCACCGGTATTATCATGTGGCGCCCTTATTTTGCGCATTTATTCCCAATTTGGATGGTGCGTTGGAGTATTTTGGTTCACGCATTAGCAGCGATTATTCTGATCCATGCCATTTTAATCCACATGTATATGGCATTCTGGGTTAAAGGATCTATCAACGGCATGATTGAAGGTAAAGTTAGTCGTCGCTGGGCGAAGAAACATCACCCACGTTGGTATCGTGATGTTGAGGCGAAAGAAGACGCAGCGGAAGCGAAAAAAGGTCAATAATTTCGATATTATTAAGTAATATAGAGCCACTGTTATTTCATGATAACAGTGGCTTTTTTTATTCGCAAAATGACTTATTTTGAACCCAATACAGGGTTAATTTCAGGAGGGAAAATGGTTCAATTGGTAAGAGTATCTGCAAGTAATCAACATGATATTGCGTTAATTAATGAGTTATATGACATTTCTTTTCCTGACCATGAAAAGCGCTCTATCCGAGGACGGGAGTCATTATTGCCTTTGGAACAGTTTTATTTGTATAAAATTGTCGATAACAATCAATTCGTTGGATTCATTGGTGGATGGCTTATTGAGACTTTTTTCTATATAGAGCATTTTGCGATTGCTCAACATATTCGTGGTGCAGGCTATGGTCAAAAATCCCTGAGTGCCCTGTGTCAGTTATACCCTAGGATTGTCTTAGAAATTGATCCGTTGGTAGATGAAGTGGCAAGAAAGCGCCTTCATTTTTATGAGAAAAATGGGTTTATCAAAAATGATTATTCCCACCATCATCCGAGCTATAACGACAAGTACACGCCTCATAAATTAGAAATTTTAAGTTTGCATTCACCTTTTACACAGGATGAATATCAAACATTTAACCAATTTCTCGTGAATACCGTGATGAACCGCAACTTTTTATAAGTATGTACCTGCCTTGATGCAAAGCCAGTGACGATGCTAACTTAGTATTGAATCTGGATTATTTTGCTAAGCGCATATGCAACAAAGGAAATGGATTTCCTTCACCATCGGTATCTGAACGAGCATATTGAACAAACCCCATGTGTTGGTAAAAGCCAACGGCTTGAGGGTTTTGTTCATTCACATCAACTTCATTAACACCTAGCTGCTCAATAGCATAATTCAGCAATTGTTTACCGATGCCAGTTCCTCTCGCTTGCGGGGAAATAAACAGCATTTCGAGTCGATTTTCCCCAGCCCCTAAAAATCCAGCGACTTCACCTTGTGGATTTAAAGCGACAAAAACAGATAAGTTAGGTAAATATTGCTCTCTAATTGGTTTTTTTAACAGTTCGATGTTTTTTTCGGGTAGAAAATCATGAGTTGCTCTCACTGAGGCTTCCCAAACACGCATGATTTGATCGTAATGATTAACGGTAGCTGGTTGAATATTCATTGCATTTTATCCTTATATAGAGAATTTATCTTAGATAGTCAGGTTAGAAAGTCAATATCTGATGGCTATTTTGGTTATGGGGCGTTTTTGGGATATTACTCTCAGAAAAAAAAGATAACTTATTCATTATTAGAGGATATGTTTTCGAAATTAATATAAGCACTATACTCATATTTTATCGTAGCGCTTATTACCCGATTTTGTTAACCCATTTAAAAACCATGGTAGGAGTATGTTAATGAAATATAAAATGCTAACAGTGTGTTTATCGGCGGCATTATTAACACCAATGGCCCCCGTTTTTGCAAGCACAGATAATGCTCAAAATATGGAATTGAATCAAGTATTCGTATTAAGTCGCCATAATTTACGCACTCCTATTGTTAACACAGGAATTCTCACTGAAATAACAGACAAAAAATGGCCTGCATGGGATGCGGAAAGTGGCTATTTAACGACAAAAGGAGGTGCTCTGGAAGTGTATATGGGGCATTACTTTAGAGAGTGGCTCGACAGCAATAAGCTCTTTGCTAATGAATTATGCCCAACCAGTAGCGATGACGTTTATGTTTACACCAACAGCCTACAAAGAACCATTGCAACAGCCCAGTTCTTTACTGCGGGAGCATTCCCAGGGTGTAAAGTGAATATCCATCATAAGCCAGAAATTGGCACGATGGACCCTGTATTTAATCCAATTATTACTAACAGTTCTCCTGAGTTTAAAAAGCAAGCGATCGATGCGATGGAATCCCATCTTAAAGGGCTTAATTTAAAACCCGGCTATGATGAATTAGACAATGTTCTGAATATTAAAGATTCGAAAAAGTGCGCCACCGATAAGTTGTGTAATTTAGCCACACCGAAAAATAGTTTTATCATAGAAGCTGAAAAAGAACCTGGTGTGAGTGGACCGTTAAAAATGGCTAACTCAGCGGTTGATGCTATTGATTTACAATATTATGAAGGTTTCCCAGAGAAAGATGTGGCATGGGGAATGGTGAATAGTGATGAAAAATGGAAAAAGCTCAATACACTAAAAAATGGTTATCAAGAAACATTATTCACACCAAAAATCATCGCAAAAAATGTGGCACATCCAATTCTGAGTTACATGGATAAGGGTTTTGTTTCTGTGAATAAAGGCGAAACTGCCAAGTTTATTTTCTTAGTGGGGCATGACTCAAATATTGCATCAGTCTTGTCAGCCATGGATTTCAAACCCTATCAATTACCGCAGCAATACGAACATACACCAATTGGTGGGAAATTAGTCTTCCAACGTTGGACCGATAAAAAAGAGACTAAGGATTACGTGAAGATCGAATACGTTTATCAAACTGCCGATCAGCTACGTGATAGCGCGTATCTTTCATTAGATACACCACCAAAACATGTGACTTTAGAGTTGAAAAATTGCCCAATTGATAAAAATGGTTATTGTTCATGGGAAGATTTTGAAAACGTCATGAAAGCAGCATTAAAACAGTAATATCAAAGAGATAATATGTAAAAAACCCTGCTCTTTGGAGCAGGGTGTGAAAGAGTCACGAAAATGTTTATGAGTGTCTAATTTACCCCAAATGCCGAAGGAAAGGGCTTATAAATTGTATGGAATTACCTTTTAGTGTAACAAACTTTAAGCCTAGCCATTCGGCGAGTTAAAATAGCGTTTTACTCTGACATTGACCCTTTTGATGGATTAGCGAACCACTAGAACGCTCGTTTTCGCATAACGTACAACTGAGGCTGCATTCGAGCCTAATAAGTAAGTAGACATACTAGGACGACGTGAGCCAAGCAATATCACATCTGCTTTAATATCTTCTGCCGTTGCGAGAATTTCATCTTTAACGGATCCAACAACTGCTTTTACTTGCACTTTATCTGCTGGGACAGAGAATAGTTTTACTTTCTCTTTCAGCTCATTAAGAATGATATCTGCTTGTTTTTGATCATCAGGAAAATCACTTGGCAGGATGGTACCGCCATAGCGTAAATAATTGGAGATAGGTGCAGTTACAGCGAGAAAGTGGACGGTTGAGTTGTGCATCTTTTGCAATGCATTGACATGTGGAACTAACATTTCGGTGAGTGAGTCTTCGGTAACATCAATAGGAACTAAAATTGTATTGTACATAACATCTCCTTTTTTCTTTTATATTATAAGTTTAGATCAATTTAATCAGTTTTGATATTGATTGTTAATAAATTAATATTAATCAAATTCGATTAAAAATGCTGTGAGCGAAGGTACGTAATTGATGGGAATAAACACGATAGGATAGAAAAACGGTAATTGGAGAGCGATATATTACCGTTCTTAATAGTCAGTACTATTTTTTGGTGACTTTAGGTTTTACGGGTTCTTTTTCCGAGCAAGCCTGCTTTAAACCACCTTTACAGGCTTTATCAAGATATTCAGCACCGAGTTTGTCATTGAATTCCGTCCCTTCACCATTTTGTAGCATTTTTCCTACTTGATATTGGGCTGGTGGGAATTTTTTATCAGCGGCTTTTTGGAACCATTCAAAGGCGATAAGGTAGTTTTGCTTTACACCTGCCCCTTGGTAATAGAATTGTCCCATATAATTCAGTGCTTCAGGGTTACCCTTATTTGCGGATTTTTCAATCCAGCTATAGGCGGTTTCAAAATCACTAGGAACACCATTGCCATTAAGGTACATATCCCCAAGAAACAGTTGAGCATCCGCATTACCTTTATTGGCCGCCATTGTTAGCCATTTCTTTGCCTTCGGATAATCTTGCTTAATTTCGTTACCGACATAGTAACCAATACCGAGCATAACTTGGGCTTTAACATCCCCTTTTTGTGCTTGTTGCTCGATTTGTTTAATAACTTCAGGAGGAACCGGGGCTGCAATACTTAAATTTAGTGAAAATATAAATAAAGAGACGAACGCTAATAATCGTAACATGGTGCTTTTCCGCATCTTAAGTTGGCTATGAATATCCTTATTTCAAGATAAACTCGAAACGGTGTTGACAGTTATTGGTAAGAAAAGATAACCATCAAAGTATCAATTACTCTACTTCTATACTCTGTAAATATCAACGTTCCAGCAAAAATACAGTTTAGGCGAGTTTTTTACGCATTATAAGTGAATGTTAAAAGTGTTTTCTTTGTTAATGGTTATTAAAATTACCGTATTGAATAACTATAAAATTGAATTGATGAAAATAAAATATCATTCGAAATAAAGAACTAGTTTTTTATTTTGAAATTTAACAAGAGAAATACAAACTACGGAATTATTGCAAAGAATAATAGCAATTATCATGAGCTCTTGTGATGTTTCGCACGAAATAAATGGTGAATTGTTGAAATTGTTAAGACGAGTTTTTTTATTGTAAAAAGACTAACGCTTTTAAAAACAATAGGTTATACCCATTCTTGTTGAAAACAACGAATTGGGATTATTTCTGTCGATGGATAGAGATATTTACGTCGGTTTGCTCTTTTTGTAGAAAAAATTTCTCTTTATTGGGGGTTTTATAGGGAAATAAAGAGATAATTTTTCTCTCTCATATCCTCTATGATGGAGTCATCATAATAGCCTGCAAATAATTAAGGTTATTGAAAGAAATAACCACTTAAGTCGCATCTAAAACAAAAAATTTCTCTTTTAAGCGTTCAACAATATTAAGTGAGTAACTATGGCTACGATCCCTACAATAGATAATGTTGATGACAGAAAAGCTTCTACGGCTGCTTCCCGTGCAGGAATGACACAAGAACAATGGCGTGCTGCCATTAAGTTTGACGGTACAGATGTCGGCTGGGTGATCATGAGTATCGGGATGGCAATTGGGGCGGGGATAGTTTTCCTCCCAGTGCAAGTTGGATTGATGGGGCTATGGGTATTTTTGCTTTCATCCGTTGTCGGTTATCCTGCAATGTATTTATTTCAGCGTTTATTTATTAACACCTTAGCTGAGTCACCAGAATGTAAAGATTACCCAAGTGTCATTAGTGGGTATTTAGGTAAAAACTGGGGCATGTTTCTCGGGGCGTTATATTTCGTTATGTTGGTGATTTGGATGTTTGTTTATTCGACAGCAATTACTAATGACAGCGCATCTTATTTTCAAACTTTTGGTGTAACGGATGGGTTATTATCTGAAAGTCCTTGGTATGGTTTAGTTCTGATTTGTATTTTAGTTGCAATTTCGTCTCGCGGTGAAAAGCTGTTATTTAAACTGTCTAGTTTTATGGTGCTGACTAAATTATTCGTGGTTGCAGCATTAGGTATTTCAATGGTGGGGATGTGGCACCTGTATAATATAGGTTCATTGCCACCAGTTGGGCGTTTATTTAAAGAAGCCGTTATAACGTTACCTTTTACGTTAACCTCTATTCTGTTCATTCAAACATTAAGTCCGATGGTCATTTCATTCCGTAGCCAAAACGTAAATCGTGAAGTTGCACGCTATAAAGCGCTACGAGCTATGAATATCGCTTTTGTTGTTTTATTTTGTACCGTCTTTTTCTATGCAGTGTCATTTACGTTAGCCATGGGACATGATGAAGCGGTTAAAGCGTATGAGCAAAATATTTCTGCATTAGCGATTGCAGCAAAATTCTTCCCTGGCGGTTGGGTGACTGTGGTCAGTGTTATGTTGAATATTTTTGCGGTAATGACGGCATTCTTTGGGGTTTACTTAGGGTTTCGCGAAGCCACGCAGGGTATTGTGATGAATATTTTGCAACGCATGATGCCGGTAGAGCGCATTAATGAGAACTGGGTGAAAAATGGCATTATGATATTTGCGGTACTACTGGCATGGGGAGCGATTATTCTCAATGCACCGGTGCTTAGTTTTACCTCAATTTGTAGCCCAATTTTCGGGATGGTGGGTTGTTTAATTCCAGCGTATTTAGTTTATAAAGTTCCTATGTTGCATAAATATAAAGGTATCTCTTTATACCTCATTATTTTCACAGGGATTTTATTGTGTATCTCTCCATTCTTAGCATTCGCTTAATGTTAAATACGTAAATAATGTGCGCTCTATCTGAATGATCGGGCGCACATTTTTTATTGTACTTAAGCGTAATAAAGAAAAGTGATTATTGCTCAAATAACGGGGTTGGCTTGCCGTTGTCATCGATAGCCACGAAATTAAATTGTCCGTGGATTACCTCTTCGCGTCCTTCCGCGTACATATCTTCTAAAAAGATAGAGACATTAACGGTAAGGCTAGTTCTACCGACACGGATCACTTTACCAACTAATTCAACAATGGTGCCTGATGGAATCGGGTGCGTAAAATTGATTTTTTCTGTCGAAACGGTTACCAGTCTTTTACGGCAAAAACGGGTAGCGGTAATAAAGGACACTTCGTCCATCCACGCTAATGCGGTGCCACCAAACAATGTGCTGTGATGGTTAGTGGTGGTTGGGAAAACCACTTTAGAGACATGAGTAACAGATTGTTCAATTTTTTGTTTGATTACATCATCAACGTTGGAACACATATTTAAGCCTTACTTTGAATTCTCACTATTTAAATGTCGAACCAGCAAACTAATTACTTGCTGCAACATTAATGTGCGTATCATTAATGTTGCGAATAAGTGTAATCCTGATCACAAATAAATACAGTGATTAATCAAACATGAATCGTTCCGGCTAGAAAGAGTGTCGCTTTTCCCGTCAATTTGACGCGATTTTGTTCAATCAAACAGTGTATTTTTCCACCACGCTCAGAAATTTGATGACCTAATAACGAATTTTTCTGCAAGCGCTTAGCCCAAAGTGGGGCAATCGCACAGTGGGAAGTTCCTGTGACGGGATCTTCATCGACGCCTTTGGCAGGGGCAAAATAGCGAGAAACAAAGTCACATTGATCATCAGTGCTTTTTGCTGTGATGGTTAGACCCTGTAAGGGAAGCTTAGCGAGTCTCAACATATCTGGGTGGCAATGTTGCACTTGCTCTGATGAATCGACAAAACAGATGTAGCGGTCTTTGGCTAAATAGAGTTCAGAAATGGTTGTGCCGAGAATGTCATTTAATTGAGGATATTGGCTTAGATTCGCTGGCTCACACGCTAAAATTGGAAAGTCTAATGTGAAGCCGTTTTGGTTTTTGTAGACGGTCAGCTCCCCAGATAAGGATTGGAACACAATTGGGTTGATAGGGTGCTGTTTAAATCGGTTTAGAATATAGGATGCCGCAAGGGTGGCATGACCACACAGTTTGACTTCCATTAGTGGTGTAAACCAGCGGATGTGCTCACCAACTAAAAAGGCTGTTTCAGATAAATTAATCTCGGCGGCAATGGCGATAAGTTTGTCATCTGGCAGCCATTCATCGAGCAGGACAATGGCGGCAGGGTTGCCATGAAATAGGGTATCAGTGAACGCATCGACATAATAAATCGGAAAAGATTGTGAGCTCATGGTAAAAATCCTTGAGAGGAAATAACTCATTATGGTTAGAAAAGTAGAAGGAGAGTATCACGAGATTGGCGATATAGAGGAGAGGTTGGCGCAATAATTTTTGTGATTATTACGCCAACAGAATCATGTCTAATTATAGGGAATATTACTTCGCGTTAGCTTCGTTTCTATCCGCGTTTTTCAGCATTTTTCTCACAGGTATAATCAGAGCGGCTAACACAATGGCGCAGATCACCAGTGCGATAGAAACGTGAGAGAATAGCTCAGGCATAGAATCCAATTGGTCTTTACGGATATTACCACCCATGATACCTGCCGCTAAGTTACCTAGCGCGCTTGCACAGAACCATAATCCCATGACTTGTCCACGCATTTTTTGCGGAGCCAGTAATGTCATGGTTGCCAGTCCAATTGGGCTTAAACATAGCTCACCTAAGGTCAGTAATAAGATACTGCCCACTAACCAGAATGGGGATACACCGGATTGTGTCGCAAGAACTTGGTTAGCTGCCACCATCATGATAGCAAAACCACCCGCAGCAAACAGGATACCAATGACAAACTTGGTCATGCTGCTTGGGTTCAGATTACGCTTGGCTAATGATGGCCAGAACCAGCTGAAAATAGGAGCTAACAGGATGATAAACAAGGCGTTGATTGACTGGAACCAAATCGTTGGGATTTCAAAATTACCCCATTGGCGATCAGTGTAGTCGCGCGCAAAGATGTTAAATGATGTTGGCTTTTGCTCAAACGCAGACCAGAAGAATGCCGCAGCAATTAACAGAATCAAGCAAGCGAGTAAACGGGAGCGTTCGCTACTGTTTAAACCTGCGCAGAAGAACATAAAAATAAAGTAGATGCCCACACAAGTAGAGATAATGTAAGCAGAACTTTTTGCAATCACCGTAGGGTTGAATGGAATCGTCCCGTTATTGATTAATACGACTAGTACTGCCAGTGCCGCCATTGCAACCGTAACCCATTTACCAACATTTTTACGTTGCACAGTAGGGTGGTTCCAAGTGGAATCTAAGCCAACTTCTTTGTCATAACGACGCATTTGTGGAATCGCGTAGAAACGGAAGATAAGCAGGGCGACTAACATACCCAAGCCACCCAAGCCAAAGCCTAAGTGCCAACCGTATTTCTCATGTAATGGGCCAATAATTAATGGGGCAATAAATGAGCCCATATTGATACCCATATAGAACAGAGAGAAGCCGCCATCACGACGGGTATCTTCTTTCTTATATAAAGTACCGACCATGACAGTGATACAGGTTTTAAATAGACCCGTACCGAGGACAATCAGCAGTAAACCGATAAAGAAGAAGGTATTGGTGAAGAGTGCAGACAGCGCAATAGATAAGTGACCTAATGCAATGATTAAGGAACCATACCAAACCGCACGGCGTTGACCTAACCAGTTATCTGCTAACCAACCACCCGGTAATGAGGTGATATAAACACCACCTGCAAAGATACCGACAATTGCAGAAGCTTGCTCAATCGGAAGCCCCATCCCACCTTGCAACAAAGTTGCACTCATGAAGAGGATCAGAAGGGGACGAACACCATAGAAAGAAAAACGTTCCCACATTTCTGTGAGGAAAAGTGAACTTAATGGGTAAGGATGCCCAAAAAAAGTTTTAGTTTTAGTCGCAGAATGACTCATCTGTGAACTCCAATACGTTATGACTTAAGAGGTTGTGCCGAATTGTGAATGTGGAGCAAAACCCCACCACTATTTTTTATTGATATGTTAATGCTGTGTTGCAAACATATTTTCGGCATACATTATTATAAAATTGCTAATAAGCAGAATGAATTTATCGTAAGAAAGTTAGTTTTAAGATGAAAATTCGATGTAACTCTCATTCTTACGATAAGAGGGCACAGAATAACGGATTTTTATTGACAATAAAAGAATGTTTTTTGAATCGATTAAGTTCATTAAAAACATATGGTTACAAGTTGATTTCTGCACTTATAAACTTTTCATGGAAAAGATAATAAAAAGTTATGTTTTGGCGTGGAAATCACACATTACCATTACTTTTGGGAGGGAGATGCTCTTAGACCATCAGATTGTTTTCTGATTATTATCCACGAATAAATCAGGTTTATGAGTACTAATACAGAGGTGAAGAAGAAGACGGCTCTAAAGCCGTAAGTGGCTGCCACAAAGGAACCCATCAAAGGACCCGTGACATTACCTACATCGCGTAATGCTTGGTTGTAGCTAAATATTCGCCCAGTAATTTGGTGGGAGATATTATAAATTATTAAAGTTTGTACTGCGGGTAATAATGCGGCATTAAGGGCACCAAGCAAAAAGCGTAAAGCGCCTAACTCCCAATAGCTACTGACTAATCCCATCGGGAATAAGACAAAAATGGATGCGCCAAGCACTGCCAATAAAACGCGGTCGGGTCCAATTCGGTCACTCAGTTTTCCAAGCATGGGTGCGCTAATCAGGGCAGCAACACCAGGAATAGAGGCAATCACGCCGCTAATAAAAGCAAGGTTATCCATCGAGTTAGACAATTCCCTCACGTATAACGTGATCACGGGATTAATTGAACCCATAGACGCTTGGATGATCATGGTGGTGAAAAACAAGCTGATTACTAAGTTTTTATTACGTAAAGAGGCAAAAACTTGTTTCCCCGTGAGGGCATCTTTACGAGAAACAGGAGTAAAGCGCTCACGCACATAGAAAAGAGTGACAAAAAAGCAGATAAATAACACACTTGCGGTAATGAAAAACACGGGACGCAAGCCATATTGATCAGCTAAAAAACCACCAATGAGTGGACCAATCAATGCGCCGCTAACTGCGCCAGTCGCCAAAACGCCCATCGCCCAGCCGCTTTTATTAACGGGCACCTGTGTTGCAATTAGCGCATTAGCATTCGGGACAAACCCGCCAAGTAAGCCTAAAAGTGCTCGCAAAGCCAAAAGCTGCCAAATATTCTGCGCAAAGCCAATCAACACCATCACAATCGCCATACCAAGGGCAGAACGCAGCAACATTAATTTACGACCGCGGCGGTCAGAAAGGCGCCCCCAAAAAGGTGCGGCAATAGCGGAAAAGAGAAAAGTAATACTGAAAACAGCACCGGTCCATAAATTCAATGAAGTATGGTCAGTAACGCCAAGCTCTTCAATATAAAGAGGGAGGAAGGGCATGATCAGGCTGAAGGCTGCGCCCGTTAGAAAGCAACCGAACCAGACGATGTAGAGGTTTTTTTTCCAGTAAGTACTTTTCTTCATGTGCTCCCTTCATATTTCGCGCCGCAGCGTTGTTGGCTTCATTCGCGCACCCCAGTCACATACTTGTGTATGCTCCTGGGGATCCACTCATTTGCCGCCTAGCTGCAACACGAACTATTTTGGGATAACCGCCTGTTCTAATGCGAATAATTTCGGGAATAGGCAGCCTAGCGGTGGTGGATTTTATCTAAATCGCCATACAGAGAAGGTTCTCCCTTTGGACGCGTTTTAAAACGGCGGTGCATCCACATATATTGCTCTGGTGCCCGTAAAATTTCTTTCTCAATGACCTGATTCATCATTGTCGCGGTGGCGACATTATCGTCCACAGGGAAATTGTCCACCGCTGGCTGAATCAGCAATTTATAGCCCTTACCATCGGGTAAGCGGATAGCTGAAAACGGCACAACGAGTGGATTGCCAAGAGATAATAAGATCTGTGAGCCATTGGTGGTTGCCGCTTTTTCCACCGCAAATAATGGCGCGAATGAACTGTTTCGAGGACCGTAATCATGGTCAGGGGCATACCATAAAATTTCCCCTTCTTTTAATGCGCGGATCATGCCTTTAACGTCTTTACGGTCGAGCATGTATTTATTAGATTTCAAACGTCCACGAGTTTGTAGCCAATCCATCAGTTTATTATCGTTAGCGCGATAAACACCAATGCCGGGGTTCAACATACCAAATGCGCGACCGCCGATTTCCAACGTTAAGAAATGGACGCCTAACACAATAATGCCACGACCGGTTTCTTGGGCGGTGAGCATATTTTCACGACCTTCAACTTTAAGCCAACGGCGCACTCGCCAATCAGGCCAGAACCACGCCATTCCTGTTTCAAAAACGCCCATACCAACGGATTCAAAGTTTTGATCAACTAGTTTTTTACGCTCTTCTTGGCTCATTTCGGGAAAGCACAGTTGTAAATTGCGATCGGCAATGAGAACGCGTTTCTTTAAAAAGCGCTTGGAGAAACGCCCCAAACGGGTGCCTATCCAATAAATGACTGGATAAGGAAGTAGGACTAGCAGGTATAGCACGCTAATGCCAAACCAAACTAACCAATAACGGGGATGTAATAAACTTTTCTCAAATTTTGGTGCTGGGATCATTGTTTTTTCGGTTTCTACTTTAGTGGATTTCAATTAAAAATAGCTTGTTAATCTGAATGATATCAAATTAATCAGCAAAAAGTTGCGCGGCTTGCATCGTGCTCATTAATTCCGCAAGGTTTCTAACTGCCATTTTTTCCATCACTCGAGAGCGGTGGACTTCGACGGTACGTACAGAAACACAAGCAACCTCTGCAATTTCACGGTTTATCAGCCCCTGAAGCACATAGCCACACACATCTTTTTCTTTGGGGGTTAACGTTTCATAGCGCTGTTGAATAAGAAAACGCTCAGTCGCTTTAATAGTTTGCAGCCGAGCTTGCTCAAGAGTTTCAGCAAGTTGCTGGCTATCAATAGGTTTCTGTAAAAAATCGATAGCGCCTAGTTTCACTTGCTCTACTGCCATTGGGATATCGCCATGCCCAGAAAGAAAAATGACGGCAAGTGTACTCTGTTGCTCTTTGAGATATTGGTGAACTTGGCGTCCATCCAGTTTTGGCATCCGCATATCCAGCAATACCACACCTTCTTCATGTAAAGGAGCTTGTTGAACAAACTGTTCACTGTCGTTCCAGACAGTGACGCTATAACCTAGCGTTTCAAGTAAAAACTGACAGGAATCGGTGACATCGCTGTCATCGTCGACAAGGTGAATGACAGGCATTAACTCATTCCTCGTAGCTTATTTCTTATTCATATAAATGGTTTTGAAAGCATTGTCACATATAGTTATTGGGAATGTTATCTTTTGTGTGGCAAAACATGCGCTATTTCTGATTATCCCGAATAATTAAAAATCAAAGTAACGCGCAGACCATCTTTCCCATCTTCATTACGTTGATTTTCAATATGAATATCGCCACCTTGGCTTTGAATTAATCGCTGGCAAATCACCAAGCCTAGCCCCAATCCCTCTGGTTTCGTCGTAGCAAACGGTGTTATTCCTTGACTGAGTTGTTCGTCGGGCATTCCACCAGCATCATCTTGTAATACGAGCAAAAATCGGTTTTCAGCAAAGTGGAAGCTAAACGTTAATGTGTTGGCTCCTGCTTGGAGGCTATTACTAATTAGATTAGATAATAGTTGGTCGAGTAGGGTATCTGGCAACAAGAGATGCACATCAGGGCTATCAGGTAGCTGTAAACGAGCCATTGGGAAGTGTTGCTCAACTTGCAACAGTTGCCAAATGTGGTTGATGGTTTGTTTGACGGAGTGCTGGCGAAGTGTCAGAGGAGACTCTTGCCCTGGCTTCCCAGCCCATAAACGGAGGTTTTGAATAATATCAGCACCCCGTTGAGCCTGTTCATCAATCTTACTGATCGCACCAAGAAGCGGGTGGCTTTCAGACTCTTTTTTTAATCGTAAAATGGAGCCTTGGGCATAGTTACGGATTGCCGATAGGGGCTGGTTAAGTTCATGGGCAAATCCAGATGCCATTTCACCTAATATATTGAGTCGTTGCGCTTTTTGTAGGTTAGTTTCTTGCTGTCGCAAGCGGTTATGCGCGACTTCCAATTGTTGACTGCGGCGGCGAACTAAGAAAGCAATCCAGACGTGATTAATGCCCAGTAGCACAAAAACTAAGGCGATAATTCCAATGGTAATTTGGTGTTGGATGGTCCAACTGACGATATCTTGCCAAATTTCTCTTTGCTGTGGGTGTTGGTTGACGTCGCGCAGTAAGTTTTCAACTTGTGTGATGGATGCGGGAGCTCCCCAGCGCATACTTGGCGCATCGCCAGATAATAAAACCTTGGTGACTTTATCCACCAAATTATCGGGCACTTCACTTAACGCGGCAAATGACCAGTTAGGGTACAGCTCAGTGCTCGTTAAGCAGGGCAATGCACTCTTTTTTTGAATCAGTGGTCGGAATTGGTGTTTATCAATCAGTCCTTCGCTATCCATGTTTTCTAATAAACAAACAGGGACAATTGCCGCAGTCAATGATTTATCCCGTAAGGCGTATAATAATGCGTCGGCAGGAAAGCCTAAAAATTGCATTCGAAAATCTTTTTCCGCGTCATATCCCAAGTCTCGTAGCACTTTATAACCTAACAAATATCCCCCAAAAGCATCCGTCGAAATGGCACCGACCTTTTTACCAATGAGTTGGTTTGCATCGTGAATATCGCTGTCACTGCGTACCAAGATAAGGCTACCAATCACGTTGCGGGTTGTACTGTTCGGCTCAACATCAGAACGCAAAGAGAGCAACCAGCGAAGATGGTACCGATTATCAAGCTGAATAAATTGTGCAGGATTGGTCAGCAAAAAATCGATTTTGCGATTGGAAATCGCCTCTTTCATTTCTTCAAGATTCAGGGGCTTTAGGATAAAGCGTTCACCGGGAATGGACTGATTAAGCGTATCGACCAAAGGCTGCCAGTGCAACTGTGTGAAATTCGGTCCACGTAAGGCGAGAACACCAATGGTCCATTGTGCCGCGCCCGCGGGTATGCACCATAGCAGCAAGGTTATTAAAAGTATGTGATACAACGGCATAGACGATTTTTTTAACATTTGGGGTTTATTCGTTGCGTTAGATCAATATCCCTTCGGGTATGTGGTAAACCACAATAGGGGTACAAGGCTTTTATTCTTACTATGGCATCAGAATCATTCGAGTAGCACAAAGATAACACACCGATTTTAAAGAGAAATAAGAATTTAGTGGTTATCAGACATCGGTAACACGGTGTTACCCAAACGTAAGATAAACCAATAATAGATTGATTATTAACTTTTATTTTCGCATTAGCAATGTCAATACTGGAGCCGATTATGGATCTGAGTAAACGAAAATTCCTACAACAGATTGGAGCCGTCACTGCGGGTGCATCGCTGATCCCAATCGCTGAGGCGGGTTTGAGTTTTTCCCCAACTCGACGTGAAGGCAACCCTGAAAAACGTTATGGAATGCTGATTGATTTACGCCGTTGTGTAGGGTGTCAATCCTGTACGGTCAGCTGTTCCGTTGAAAACCAAACACCACAAGGTCAATTTAGAACCACTGTTAACCAATATCAAGTTTCCTTAAAAGGGGAAGATGGTTTGACTAACGTTCTATTGCCCCGCTTGTGTAACCATTGTGATAACCCTCCTTGCGTGCCTGTTTGCCCAGTGCAAGCAACTTTCCAGCGTGAAGATGGCATTGTCGTTATTGATAATGAACGTTGTGTGGGTTGTGCCTATTGTGTACAAGCTTGCCCGTATGATGCGCGTTTTATTAACCACTCAACACAAACTGCAGACAAATGTACGTTCTGCGCACATCGCTTAGAAGTCGGCTTATTACCTGCTTGCGTGGAATCGTGTGTCGGTGGCGCGCGTATTATTGGCGATTTAAAAGATCCCAATAGCACCATCCGTAAGATGCTGACAGAGCATGAAGCGCAAATCAAAGTATTGAAACCAGAAAGTGGCACGTTGCCACAGGTGTTTTATTTAGGGCTGGATGATGCGTTTGTGGAGCCGTTGCAAGGTAAAGGGCAACCGGCATTATGGCAGGAGGTGTTCTGATGAGCGAACAAGTGACCTATATTTCTGAAATTATGGCGCAGCCACAAGAGTTTTTCTGGCTTCCTTGGGCGGTGCAATACTTTTTCTTTATTGGTATTGCTGCCTGTGCGGTGCTGTATGCCTGCTATCTTCATTGGCAAAATCGCAGTGAGAATGGTCGCCTCGAAATGATTGCTGTCTTTATTGCGATTACGATGGGGATCACTGCTCCATTGGCATTGACGGCTGACCTGCACCAAACCGCGCGTGTATGGCACTTTTATGCACATCCAACAATGTGGTCTTGGATGTGGTGGGGCTCTGTGTTGCTACCGCTATTTACCACGTTTGTTGGGTTGTACTTTGTAGCGCTATTGGTCAAATTGATTTGGAAGAAAGAGTATAAAGCGACCCGTTGGGTTGCACTGTTAGGTGCTCTGTCTGCGATGGGATTACTACTGTATACCGGTCGTGAAGCGTCTGTTTTAGTTGCTCGTCCAATTTGGTTTAGCTGGTGGATACCTGCCTTGATGTTCTTAAGTGCACTACAAGTGTTACCTGCTCTGATGAGTTTAGGCGCACGTCGTGAGCCGCAATATCAAAATCGTTTGGCTCGTTTCCAAGTGATTAGCTTGTTGCTGTTTGCGGTCTGTTTTGCCCTGTGGATCTCCGGTGATACCACATCAGGTATTGCTGTTCGCCAACAATTAGATGTGGCAAGCCCGGGCTGGTGGATGTTGATGGGCGTATGTGCGCTGTGGGCTATCACCTTTGTGATGGCAGTGAGTAATGTAAAAGCTGTTCGTTCAGTGCCTTACATCACCGTTTTAGCGTTAGTGTCTATGGCGTTAGCGTGGGTATTACGCTGGATTTTCCTGATGGAAGTCCAAGCGGTGCCAAAATACAACATGATTACCAATCCATATCATTTCCCATTAGGGAATGATGGATTACTGGCAATAGTCGGTACGTTTGGATTGTGGATTGCATTAACAATTATTGTTCGCGAAGGTGTTCGCTGGTTTGCGGGGAGAGTGCAACATGGCTAAATTCTCAAGACGTCAATGGCTTAAAGGTGGTTTAGTTGTCGGTGGTCTTGCCTTATTTGGTGCAAGCTACCGTGAAGTTGCCAAGCGTGCTGTGGATGGTTTAGTGGATGGCACTTCTGGGAAAGTGACGCTGAATCGCATTAATGGTAATTCACTTATTCCTGAAGGAACGGCGATTGGTGGTTGGAAGGAAAATCCGGAGCAAGTTGTCTCGATGACACAATGCTTTGGTTGTTGGACCCAATGTGGGATCCGTGCCCGTGTAGATAGCGCAAAAAATGAAGTGCTGCGCATCGCCGGTAACCCTTATCATCCATTATCCCACGAAAAACATTTCCCTTATGGTATGCCGTTATCGACAGCATTTGCCAAAATGGGGGGCGAAAGTGGCTTAGAGCATCGTTCGACAGCTTGTGCCCGTGGTGCAACGTTAATGGAAGGGCTAACCAGCCCATTACGTATTCTCGAACCAATGAAACGTGTAGGTAAACGCGGTGAAGGTAAATGGGAACGTATTAGCTTCGAGCAATTAATTAAAGAAGTTGTTGAAGGTGGAGATTTATTTGGCGAAGGGCACGTGGATGGCTTACGTGCTATTCGGGACCTAGAAACGCCATTAGATCCATCTCAACCAAAGTTAGGACCAAAAGCGAATCAGTTATTGGTGACGAATGCCGGAGATGATGGTCGTGATGGGTTTATTCGTCGCTTTGCTCAAAATGCGTTTGGGAGTAAAAACTTTGGTGCTCACGGGGCTTATTGTGGTCTTGCCTATCGTGCGGGCTCCGGTGCGTTGATGGATGACTTGGACAAAAACGCCCACGTTAAGCCTGATTGGGACAATACGCGCTTTGCGCTGTTTATTGGAACCTCTCCGGCACAATCAGGAAACCCATTTAAACGTCAAGGTCGCCAGTTGGCGAGTGCTCGTCTGCGAGATTCTTTTAATTATGTTGTTGTTTCTCCTGCATTACCATTAACCACAACGCTAGCGAATGATCATGGTCACTGGGTGCCAGTTCAGCCGGGAACGGATGCGGCATTAGTGATGGGAATGATCCGCTGGATTATTGAAAATAATCGCTATAACGCAGCGTATCTCAGCGTACCAAGTGAAAAATCGATGGAAGCGGCAGGCGAAAAAAGCTGGACGAATGCAACCCATTTGGTGATCACCGATGATGCGCATCCGCTGGCAGGTAATTTACTACAAGAATTCCATTTGACGGGTGTGGCGCCAGAAGTCGCTGAAAATGGCAAGGATGAAGAGAAAAAAGCGTATTTAGTACAGGATGCGAATGGTGAGCTGAAGCTCGCGGATGATGTGACCAATGCGGAGTTGTTCGTCACTCGTCAAGTGACTTTGCATGATGGTAGCGAAGTCACTGTAAAATCCAGTTTCCAATGTTTAAAAGAAGCTGCGGATCGCATGACGCTAGAAGAATATAGCCAGCGCTGCCAAGTTCCAGTAAAAACCATTGAATCACTGGGTAAAGCCTTAACTTCTTACGATAGAAAAGCGGCGGTGATTTCTCACGGCGGTATGATGAGTGGGAATGGTTTCTATACGGCTTGGGCTGTGATTATGCTTAATGCTCTCATTGGTAATTTAAACCTGAAAGGCGGCGTGTCTGTAGGTGGCGGCAAATTTAACGGTGAAAATGATGGTCCCCGTTACAATATCGCTGGCTATAAAGGCAAAGTGAAGCCTAAAGGGGTGGTGTTATCACGCAGTAATGAAGTTTATGAAAAATCGGATGAATTCAAAGCAAGAGTGGCGGCGGGTGAAAAACCGTATCCAGCTAAAGCTCCTTGGTATCCGTTTGCAAAAGGTCAGTTAACCGAGCAGCTTGCATCTGCATTATTGGGCTATCCATATTCGCTGAAAGCGTGGATCACCAATATGACTAATCCTGTGTATGGTATTGCGGGTATTCGTCAGGTGATGGAAGAAAAACTGAAAGACCCGAAACATCTGCCTTTGATTATTGGTATTGATGCTTTCATGAATGAAACCACGGCGTTGGCGGACTACATTGTGCCAGATACCCATAACTTTGAAAGTTGGGGGTTCAGTGCCCCATGGTCTGGTGTTCAAGTGAAAGCGAGTACGGCGCGTTGGCCAATTGTTGAATCTCGTACTGCAAAAACGGTGGATGGTCAGCCAATTTCAATGGAAGCATTCTGTATTGCCGTCGCAAAAGAACTGAAATTACCCGGCTTCGGCGATAATGTCATCGCGGATATGGATGGCAACATGTATCCACTCAACACTGCCGAGGATTATTATCTTCGAGTCGCGGCGAACATGGCTTGGCTGGGTGAGAAACCAGTTCCAGAAGCAGCAACGGAAGACATCAAAATCAGTGGAGTGGAACGCATCATGCCTGATATTACTCGGACATTGAAACCGGAAGAAGTTCGCCGTGTAGCGTATATCTTTACTCGTGGTGGTCGGTTTGCTCCTTATGAAAAAGCGTGGGATGGCGATGCGACAGGTCCACAATGGAATAAAGGGTTACAAATTTGGAATCCAACCGTAGCCATTAACCGTCATGCTATTACGGGTGAGCGTTTTAGTGGTTGCCCGACTTACTATCCGCCACGTATGTCAAATGGTGAAGATGTTAATGCGGTATTCCCAGAGAAAGAGTGGCCATTAAAAATGATGTCCTTTAAATCCCATGTCATGAGCAGCTCTACGACGATGATCGAGCGTCTACGCCATGTGAAGCCAACAAACCTAGTTGCGATTCATCCCGATGATGCGGCGAAGATGGGGGTAAAACACGGGGATTGGATCAAAATTACCACACCGGGTGGTCATGCGGAGGCTCAGATTAGTGTGCTTGATGGGGTTATGCCGGGAGTTTTGGCGGTTGAGCATGGCTATGGGCACACTGAAATGGGTGCAAAACAGCACTATTTAGACGGTGCGCCAATGCCAATGAATGCGGCAAATGGTTCAGGTATTAACTTGAATGACTTGGGGTTTGCGGACCCGACGCGTGAGGTCGCCAATACTTGGCTTGATTGGGTTTCTGGTGCCTCCGTGAGACAAGGTTTACCAGCCCGTATTGAATTACTTGGCTAAAGGTGAAGTTTGCCTATAAGTTAAAAGTTGTACGGTAGTAAAGTGTAGTAAGGGGCTTCTGACCTACTCTGTTCTGCATAGCGGAGTAGGGAAGAGCCTTTGCAGTTGACATTGCGCTCTACGATGCGGTTTACCCATCGTAACTTCGGCAAATGCCAGGGAGGGGGAGCCCTCCCTTTTTTCTTATTAAGCATACAATCAACATGCTGACTCTTTTTCTCACCAATGGTTTTAATCAGTGGGTCTACCATTTCAAATGTATCCACAATAATCGAGTATGATGCTTTTTGAATTCGTTCCCGCTATAAATGAATATTGAGGGCGATTTGTTTATCACTGGCTAAATTATGTAATTATCGTTCAACAACACCATAAAAATTTGATAGTAAATGTAATATCCACTAAAAATAAATGGTTTTTTATTAACATAATAAAGGGGATAATAACTCACAATTAACTAGCAATTCACGGTTAGTAATTGAAATTTATTTTATATCAAAGCATTACGAAGGAAAGCGAACACCATGCCAGTGTTACATAACCAAGTTTCAAATAAAATTCTAAAAGAACGTATGTTGGCGGAAGTCGAGCCACGTACCACTATTTCTTTTTATAAATACTTTAATATTCAAGATCCCATTGCATTCCGTAATGAATGGTACCAACAATTCAAAGCGTTGAGTGTATTTGGTCGTGTCTATATTGCAAAAGAAGGGATAAACGCTCAAATTAGCGTCCCTGCATCTAATGTGGATGCATTGCGTGAACTTATTTATACGACAGAGCCAGCTTTAAATGGTCTGCGTTTAAATATCGCTATTGATGATGACGGCAAATCATTTTGGGTACTACGCATGAAAGTGCGTGATCGAGTTGTTGCTGATGGTATTGATGATGAAACGTTTAATCCTGCGAATACAGGGCAGTATCTAAAGGCTGAACAAGTCAATGAAATGATTGACGACCCAAACACAATTTTTGTCGATATGCGTAACCACTATGAATATGAAGTGGGTCACTTTGATAATGCGATAGAAGTCCCTTCTGATACGTTTAGAGAGCAACTGCCAATGGCGGTTGAAATGCTACAAGATCAGAAAGATAAAAATGTGGTGATGTATTGTACTGGTGGTATTCGCTGTGAAAAAGCGAGTGCTTACATGCTACATAACGGCTTCCCAAATGTTTATCATGTGGAAGGTGGGATCATTGAATATGCGCGCAAAGCAAAAGAACAAGGTTTGCCATTGCGCTTCAAAGGTAAAAACTTTGTGTTCGATAACCGCATGGGTGAACGTATCACTGATGATACATTAGCACACTGCCACCAATGTGGTGATGAGTGTGATACCCACACAAACTGCAAAAATGATGGCTGTCACTTATTATTTATTCAATGCCCAAGTTGCGCTGAAAAATATGAAGGATGCTGTAGCCATGCATGTACTGAAGAGATGAAATTACCTGAAGAAGAGCAGCGTGCTCGCCGTGCAGGTCGAGAAGTAAGTAATAAAATATTTAATAAATCTCGTCACCGTTTAGCGGATGGGTTATTAAATAGCGAAAAATAATCACTCTAACTTCTAATAGGAAAAGCCCTTTAATAAGGGCTTTTTTATTAATAAAGATATTTAAAAACATTATAAATAAAAAATAACTCAATCCTATTCTTAACAAATACTTTTGACGTGATATGCCGTTTTTGTGAGTAAACAGTGCTGTTACTGATTCCTAATTTTCTGGAAATAATATGATTGGGTGTTTCATTCATCCAGTTATTAATTATGCTCTGTTCTTTTATGGTGAAAATAGATGAATCATTATTATTAGCAAGTTTGGTTATTTTCTCTATTTGTTCAGAATCGATAATTACTTTATCTAATGTTTGAGTCATAATATTCTTTGACATTATAAAGAAATTATCCTTCAATAACAAAGGTTTGTCGGTTAGTGGGTATGCGGCATTGATGTAAATATAGAATCGAACGCTATTAGAGCTATTTAGTAATGCCTTTAAAACTGGGCAATAACTTGAATAGTGACAATAGTAAGTTAAATTTACCAATACAATACTAGGTGAGTAATTAATTATATATTGAATACCTTCTTCAATGCACCCTGTACTAATAAATTTTAATTTTCTATTAGACGATAAATATTCGGTAATACCAAGTCGGGTATAATAACACTCATCAATAACTAATATTCTCATAGGGAACATCCTTGTCCAGAAAAGAGTGTTACAATAAATTGGAATTGATATTGAAGTCAATAAAGTAATAATAAAAATAATAAATTAGTGCTTGTATTTGCAATTAATTCATAATTGATAGTTTTTATTTAATTGCTAAAAATAAATATAAAATAATCATTTATTAATAATGGGAATGTGAATGGCGAGATGATAACGAATGGATATTTGTTGTTAGACAAATATCCATTCTTTTGCCTGCTACGGTATTAATGCGTTTTGAAATCAGATTCAAGATATTCGCCAGACTCAATCTTATCAATTCCAGCCTGAAGAATATTAATCAGCTGTTTGGCTACATCAGTCGTCAGCCACATGGTTTTATCCACAATAGCGCTATCTGGACTATTGTTTTGTTCGGGGAGGTAATGTAAGCGTAGCATCATCGCGTCATAGGCATCGACAGTACTGATATCCCAGCCAACAACAGGGTGAGTTTGGATTACATCATTTTTTCTATTCATTTAGACCTCCTAATCAAACATCGTGATAAATAATGAATATCTATTACTGACTAAGAGCAGGTAACTCAGAACGAGCTATATCTAGTATAAGAAGATTTTTTTAATATGATAGTAATAAATCTATTTTTTCTATGAATTTTAATAAAAATTAAAAAAATAGTCGAAGATTCGTTCAAAAAAAGATGTGAAAAGGATAAAACCTTTCCACATCAAAATGTTATTAGCTTACTTTGATTGTCCAACCGCAATCTTCACCCGCTAAGAATGGGATTAATTTATCTGTTCCACAAGCAATAGATTCACACATTATATTTTCAGCTTTGGTCAATGTAATGTGCCCTTCATTAACAGGCAATCCGTAAAATTTAGGTCCATTCAGTGAGCAGAATGCTTCAAAATGAGCCAAGGCATCTAACTCTTCGAATACAGTAGCGTATGCCGCTAGTGCGGTTGGGGCATTAAATACGCCAGCGCAACCACACGAGGTTTCCTTACGTGACTGAACATGAGGAGCGGTATCAGTACCTAAGAAGAAGCGATCACAACCGGATGCGACGGCAGCCCGTAACGCTTCTTGGTGAACATTTCGTTTTAGAATAGGTAAGCAGTACAGGTGTGGTCGAACGCCGCCCACTAGCATGTGGTTACGGTTAAACATTAAATGTTGGGGCGTTAATGTTGCCGCAGTAAATTCGTTCGCATCTAACACATATTGCGCGGCTTCTTTTGTGGTGATGTGTTCAAAAACGACTTTTAACTGAGGGAATTGAGCACGTAATGGGAGCATGACTTGTTCAATAAATAGCGCTTCACGATCAAAGATATCAATATGGCTAGCGGTCACTTCACCATGAATGAGCAGTGGCATCCCAGCCTGTTCCATCGCAGCTAAAACAGGATAAATTTTCTTAATATCGGATACACCATGGCTAGAGTTAGTTGTGGCATTTGCTGGGTATAATTTACAGGCGGTAAATACACCTTCATTAAAGCCACGGATTAATTCATTAGCATCGGTTGTATCTGTTAAATAGCATGTCATCAGCGGGGTAAATTGATGTCCTGCTGGAACTGCTTGCTTGATACGCTCGCGATAAGCTTTTGCGGCTTCCACTGTGGTAACGGGTGGTACGAGGTTAGGCATGACAATGGCACGACCAAAAAATTGGCTAGTGAACGGCACGACTGTATTTAACATTTCATTATCGCGAAAATGAACATGCCAATCATCAGGGCGGCGGATCGTTAGGGTAGTTACAGTTGTCATTAAACCGGCTCCATAAAGGGGGGATGAGTGATGAGCAGATGCTCAAGCCGGGAAAGAATGATAAAACGAAAACGATTAAATAGCTATGATCAAGGACAAGATAAATGGAAATTATTTTGCTAGAGGATTTTTTAACGTATTGGAAAATAAAGAAATTAAATAAGAATAGGACAAAGAAAGGAAATATTAAGTTGGCTCCTCCAGCTGGACTCGAACCAGCGACATACGGATTAACAGTCCGCCGTTCTACCGACTGAACTATGGAGGAACTCCCTTAACACGCAGAGGATATTAGCGTTCTGAATCACTAATGTCAAAGGGGAAAATGACAAAATAAGTTCGTTTGCCTGTTATCTGCACGAATCGATAGTATTTTGATCTAATAAGGTGCTAAGGAAAGAGGAATGATAGAAAACTGTTGAAAAAAGAATCGGTTAAAAAGGTTAGGTTTAAGAATGGCTAAGTGAAAATGGTAGGAAATAGAAAGTAGTGAAAGATAGAAAGCAAGAAGCCCGCTAGGATAACC
>NZ_ABXW01000013.1 GCF_000173415.1 Providencia alcalifaciens DSM 30120
GACTCCTGCGTTTGAGTTCGCCACTTAAACTCTTCAATCATGCTCACCTCAAATAAAAAAGCCACCAATGCGGTGGCTGTTAGTTGCCTTTAATTGCCCTTGATAGTGCCGATGCAGGATTGAGTAAAAGTTTATTAACTACTCCCTCCATTTCTTGATTTAGCTCTCGCTTTACTGCGGAATGATTAATTTGCCCCGAGGATGGCTGCTGCTGATTATTGCCAAAGTTTAAATCCCCAATAGATATGTTAACTTGAGCCCCTACAGCAGATTGAGCGCCATAAACTTGAACTCTTGATTGATTAACTGACATTGGCTGAGAGCCACCAACATAACCACCCGATGCATAGCCTTTCTTACCTGCATCCATCAAGCGATAAAGATTGTCTTTTCCTAACTTAGCCGTGCTGTCTTTATCAAATACGAACTCCCCTTTATGTACAACACCAGCTGCGTCATATTTGCCACCATCCCCGGTGTACCCACCACCAGCAAACCCAAGAAAACCACCTACCGCTGTTCCACCAAATGCTGCTTTCATAGAATTAAGCATAGCCATCTGCATTAGCATCTTAGTGGTCATTTCTAAGAATGAACGAGTAAAGTCACCGAAACT
>NZ_ABXW01000012.1 GCF_000173415.1 Providencia alcalifaciens DSM 30120
AGGCTGGACCTTTAATTTCACGCTGACCAATTTCTTTTTTAGCTTCAATTAGCCATTTAGGGTCATTCATCAGACACTTTCCTTAAAAAACGTTTTTCTAATGCGCTTACCCCTGCAGCACCAGTCCAACCAGCCATTCCAGCAACGCCTCCTGCAATCTCTGGCTGCCAGATGAAATAACTCGCAGCAAGTAACACCATAGAGCCTGCAAACATAGAGATAATGACTTGCGCAATAAAAAGCCCAAGCCTAAACGGCTCGCCTTTCAAAACTTTATTGGCATAGCTAGCAATACTACCCAAAAGGGTCATCAAACTAACCAACATAACGGTTAATAAATTTATATTATTGGGTTCTTTATATGGCATGCTTATACCCACACATATATGAGTGTTTTATGATTGGTATTAATAAAAATAAATTAATAGATATTAAACCTTGAGCTACGTTCTAATTAGTTTTACCTCTAATTCAAACAAAAAAAACCGCCTAGGCGGTCTCAGAACATTCAATATTTCAAGTTATGTTCAAAATATAGAAATTAGTAAAGCTAACACATCGAAAATAACAAATCTTTATTTACTTACAATCTTATCTTTTGCAGAAAATAACGCCACAGCACCTTGAACTCTTATAGATACATTTTGAAATAAAGAAGAAAGCATATTCTCTAACGAATCTTCAGAATCAGAATAATTAGTAAATATTCCTTTTTTATTATAAATCGACATCAATTTATTACCAAAAGCATTATGCTCGATATTTTTACCCAGAATTGTCGCACCATATAAAACACCACTATTCGTAAGTAGATCACATATATTTTCTATTGCTTGTTTCTTAACATCAATTGTACCGGGCAAGCAATGAAGCAGATAAAATATAGATATAGAGTCAAACGATGATTTTAATTTGTTCGGAAATATTTTAAAAACATCATGATTGATACATAAGTTTAATTTATCATCCTGAATATATTTTCTAGCATAATTCAAACTATAAGCATTAAAATCAACCAGCGATATTTTTTTTATTTTATCTAATGATTTTTTTAAATAAAAACCCGTTCCAACTCCGATATCCAGATGGTTATCTCCAATGTTCTCCCTAAAGTGAGGGAGCAAATGAGCTTCCGTATTACAACGCCATGCATAATTATTTGAAATACTTAATACCCACCAATCATAAAGCTTTAATGATATAGGCGTATATACTTTAATTCCATCATATGTATTTAATGTCATAACAGATTCCAACAAATAAAAATTTTATTCTATTTGTTATTTCCTTTATTAATAGCTGGAAATCCCGAATGATTTATCAGGTTATTACTTTACCCAAAACCTTAGATGTAAGAAAAGTACCACACAAGCTAGTTCAAGCTATCTTCAATAAACATTTGTCGCGATGGAATTCCCCATAACGGAACAATATCAAAAAATTAAACTATGCTGCCCTCATTGATGAGGGAACCAAAATACACGTTACCGCAAAATTTAAAAACTGAGGTAAGAATTAAATTAGATGGGCATCGCGTGACTATCGCAAGACAGGATAAACAGTTAGGGCTATGCCTCGGTTTAGGTACTCATCCGCAATGTTGGCATTTCTGTTAATGATATTTTCCCGTAACGATTAATTGCGATTTACTGAGCTAAAACAAAAAAACACGAAAGAATGGTGAGACCTTGGAAATTTGACTTATATCACATAAAGATTATTCAGATATAGACAAGTGTTTTTACAATAACTAAATTTACGCCGATGTCGTTTTTGATTTCAAATATATTCTCGCTTAGACGATTAGTTGTACATCCAGCCAGTTTTTATCAACTGGCTTTTTTGTCTAATAACCTTAATTGCAGCCCACTCTAATATTCATCAAAAGAAACTTATCTACTAATATTTACCACAGTGACTAAGTTTGTTTTCGTTTAATACATCTCCTCAACAAAAAAGCCACCGAAGTAACTTCTCAAAAAAGTAATTATTTTGTTGTTGAGAGTCATGCCTTATTTAAATAGCTTAAATTGTATAACAAAAACCACGCCGGTTGACAGGGTTTTGAAATATTGAGCATTGCATTAAGCAGCTTTCATCGCCTACTTACAATAATGTATTTAGCGGGGAAAATGAGTCGCCTTTACTCTTCATAAATATCTAAAACATCACATAATATACTAGCCAAACTCAAGTCCACCTTTATTATAAGGCAGATCAGGAACAAGTATTGACGCATCTGAACATGAAGCCGAATTAGTGTGCCCTTCAACTAATATTTTCAACGCTTTGAGATCACCAGAAATATATATGGAGTGATGCGGATTTAAAAGCTCGTCAACTCTACATTCTTGTAATCCCCCCCCTCTCTCACCTGCTTTATTTTTTCGCCTATTGCATGGAAAGTCATCAACTTTCGAATATATTCATCTCTATCATTAGCCGTTTTGCCTTCACGAAGGATCCCAAACACATCATCAGTTCCTTCATGCACAAATTCAAATATATTTTCTCGTTGTTGTATTAACTCATCACGTAATTCTTTGAGCTTACAACATATAGATTCACGCTCTTCAATGTTTTGAGAAGTTGAATAAGCAGTAACTAAAACAGAGATCAATTCTTCCTGCGATGGAGTAGGAAAATGATTGGCATTTAACGCAGAAACCGTAGGCGACAAGCTTTCATCATTAGCAGTAGGAGTATCACTATTCGCAACATACATCCATGATGTTAGGTCAATATTTCGGTTTGAAATATTTGATGGAAACATATCTCCATTCCCCTAAATAAACTCAAACAAAAAACACATACCCAACAGATATATAACAATACAAACGATTAGTAAATGAAAAATTATAATACCTAGCGGTTGCACTCAAATGTCAGGACGCTTATCTGACTTGTCAAATTTATCAAACCTATATCATCTGCTCAATAAACAAGAAAAGCCTCACCCAAGTGAGGCTCATAAGCTGCTGACGTTGTTGTCACTCTTATCAGATTAACAGCTAAAACTCGTTACGAAAACACATTAACTGCCAAATGATGTTTTCTTACACCATTCGTCCATTTCTAATGTGACATTAGCCATAATTAAACAAGCATCAATAAAGGTCTCGGCTATCATTAGCTTTTGCCTAATTTTACCCTCAGAACACTTCATCTCTCTTGCAATGGCTGATTTAGATATATCTCTGATGTAGTGCTTGTCTATTAAATCAAATTCATCCTTTCTGCCTACGGAGATTAATTTTCCAATAGCTGCGTCAATGGCGATCCCGTCATCGTCGCAACAAGATAATCTAACTCTTTCGCTCTCAGGAAAAAGGCCACTAAACCCAGCAGCAGTTGATGAGTATCCCACCTTGCTTTTGCCCTCAGCAGCCCATCCCCCCCATCGTTCTAACACAAGCTGAATATCACGCATCCGTTACCTCGTATTAAATTGCGAGCTTTTGCACTTAGACTCAGGTTTAATACATTTAACAACAGAAACGGCACTATCTAACTCTTTGGCGAGACTTAAAGTGCCTCTTTCTCTTGTTTTGTACACCGTCATGAGTCGACCATTTATAACTGCATGCTTTTTAGCATTAACATCTGTAGCATATTTTTTCACCGTCGCGCGGTAACATCCTAGGTACCGAGAAACCTCAGACATATTTCCATAGGTCCGGATAAGCAGCTCTGGAATAGTCGTGATTTCAGTTTTCATAAATCCCCCATCTGATAAGTAATACCTTGCTGATACCAATCAGGCAACGTGAACTCAATCCGACCTATTACACCGCTAGCCCGTAGCGCCTGAATTCTTTTAAGCTCAATCTTCATGTGCTGATATAACTCATCCATTTGCCACGATTTCAACTTCATTGAAGTACCGGCTAAACGAGCCACGCGGTCAATCGTCATTTCGCTGTAAGTAATAACAGCGTGAGCATTGAATTCGTGTGGGTCTTCGCCGAGTTTTCGATGGCAACCTACGCAGTGAGCGAAAGCATTAAAGGGATGGTATCGGGTTGATTTGTGTCGTCGTGATTTGAAATGTGAACAGTGGAGTTTTGAAGGTTCGTGTCTAAATTGTCTTCCGCAGTAGTCGCATTCATAATTTGCTCTTTCCCGGACCAACTGCGAAAACACAATATCGTGCTTATCGCGTTTTAATGCCATTTATTTCTCCTGAATACCCCACTCAGCGACTACAATCACAACCATAGGGATTTCGCTTAGTTCTATCGTCCTCATAGCATCTACTGCATGCGGTAATATAAATTTGCGCTTTAACACTCCAGCACACTTCCTGACCGCATCATTTGATTTATGAATAGCCCAGCATAATTTAAGGGTAGTAAGTGCGCTCATAAACACTTCAGCCTCATTTCTCATCTCTCTTGTTGCTCCTTGAGTTTCATGTACTGTGATTCTTTCGGTATCGTCACGAGACAACCTATACCCGCCGCCCAGCATTCAACCTGCTCCATGAAGTGGAACATTTCACCAGTATCTAATTTTGATGTTTTTCGTAACGTCCTGACGCGCTCTATATCTTGCGTGGTGGCATCAATCATTTCAGTGACCTCATAGCCTAGGAATGTATGCTTTAGCATCTCCTTGACGGTCTCAGGTGTGAAATTAGACTTGTTCTTGCATAGATATTTGCTTATCTCTCCGCACCACAAATGGAAAGTGGCATTCTGAGATAGTGAGCGTGTGGACTTCCAGGGCTTGATAATGATTCGGTGTGGTTGGTTTGTTGCTAGAACTTCTTTTAGGTGCTGCCATGCTGCGGTTTTGGTTGATTCGTGGAAGAGGAAATCTGCTTCCAAGTTAACCTCCTATTCAATTTTTTAGAAACACGTTGTTGAATAAGTAAAAACAAATATAAGCCATAGAGATTAACCAAAGGATTATCGCTGACGCTGATATAACCCTCATCGTGATAACAAACCAATTATTATCCCCGTCAAATACCTTCAGCATGATAAATGCCATTGCAAAGCCTAACCCGCAAAATAGGTTCATGCTGATTTTGTACATCAATGTTATTGGGTCACTCACTGTTAGCTCTCCTGTTCCATGCTGCTATGGCTTCCTGCTTTGTGCTATATACTGAAGTTGCTACTTCACATCGGTTACATGCGACTGAAAATCTTTCACGCCCAAGAGATTTTATGCTCCAGTTTTGAATGTATGCTGTGTCCCCGCAAAACGGGCATTTTTTTAGTTCGCTCATGTTACAACTCCCACCATTGGTATTTTTGCTTAGCTTGCAAAATTAGCTCTTGCCAAATTGCTACGGCTTCTAGTCTTAGTTTTCGCTCGTCCATCATTCACCCTCTGGCATTGGTGGGAGTGGCAGGTCTTTGATGTACATCCAGTGGTCGAATGTTTCCAGTGGAGCCGAATCATAGTCGCTGTTATTGTGTGGTATCCATCTAAGTTCTTCGCAGTCAACACCGCATGAAATTAGCTCATATGTTATGTTCTGGATATGTTCGCCATAGACAACAATTACCGGTTCACCTTCAGTTGGTAATCTGTCACTCACCTTAACCCAATTAGTTCCTTTCGCCTTGGCATGACTGCAACCAACTGAAGCCCCAGAAATAAGACCCGCCTTATATGCCATGAATCGCTTTTCAATTTCAGCGTTTCTGTACTGAAGCATTCCAAGTGTGTTTATTTTTCGCTTAGATTTAACATATGACTCTGTTAATCCAATCTCATCAGCGCACCACTTTTCAAACTCTGTTGTATTAGTTCCCTGCATTAGATGCCTCCCGTTGGCTTCTGATGTGTTTAGCACCGTTTTCGATTAACACAATTCGCAAGAATGCTTTACCTTTAGGGAAGTGCTTTCGTCTAAATAGATAGACCTCAGCAAACATCTCAGCGTTGCTTGATTCGTAATAATAAGGCTTGTTATTCATAAACCTTGATGCATCAGCAAAGCCTTGGTCTGTGTAGGATTTAATTAACTCTGTTAACGTTGTTCCTTTCATCACTCCCCCTCAATTAATAGCGCTGTAGTATTCGACGCTCAAATTATCTACATGAGCGCCACCTAAATTAGCCCAGAAGATCACTGTCGCTTCTGCATCTAATTCACATTCAGCTACTATTAGCTTTTCAAATGACTTTCCGTTCCATGTACCTGTAATTTTGTAAACAGCTCCGTCATCCATCTAGAAGTCCTCATGATTTGTTGTATTAAACGTCTGCGCCTTGGTAGCGGCGTTGTTGAGGTTTGTTGCTTTGCTGGCAGGCGTTGGCGGCTTCCATTTGGTCCACATCCATAAAGTGACCATTTTTGAATCGCTGATATACGGTCCCTGTTTTGCCGAATCGGTTTTTAGTCACGATAATTTCAGCATATGGAGCCGCTGATGAGTTCTCGTTATAAACCGCATCACGGTAAAGCATGATGATGGAGTCGGCATCCTGCTCAATACTGCCTGAATCGCGTAAATCGCCATTGACGGGGCGTTTGTTTGGTCGTTTCTCAACATCGCGTGAAAGCTGGCTAAGTGAAATAACTGGCGTTAGCAACTCTTTAGCCATATTTTTGAGGTTTGATGAGATATAACCAATTGCCAAGTCGTTACGCTCTGCTTTGGGTTTTTCTATCAGTCCTAGGTAATCAACCAGAATTAATGCCAGTGAGGGATATTGCTGTTTGTGACGCTTGGCTATCGCCCTGATCTGCTCTACATTCAATTTGCTTGCATCGACAATCCAAACATCTAAATCTTGGATACGCCCAATGCCATTGGAAACTCTAGCCCAGCCTTCATCATCCATTTTTGCTGGATTTCTCAGTGACGAGACAGATAACCCTGACGCTCCTGCAATTTGACGCTCCATGATTTGGCGGGAACTCATTTCCATAGAGAAAATCAAAACGCCTTTTTTAAGCCCTGTTTGTTTATCAACTTGTGATGCAACCCCTTCGGTGATTCGTAACGCTAACTCTGTTTTCCCCATAGCTGGGCGAGCCGCAATAATCACAAGATCCACTGAGTTGATGCCGCCTGTAATTTCATCAAGTTCATGAATACCTGTTTTCAATGTGTCAGACTCGTCACCGTTGGTCAGTCGTTGCTCTAACACGTCGGTAAAATCCGCTATCAACTCCTTGGTGTGTACTGGTTTAATTTCATCATTCGCTGCTCGTAGTTCGTTCGCCTTTTTGATGAGCTTATCCATTGCTTCGGCAGCCGCATCAATCGAGCCGAATTCGATAATATGACGGTGGTCATCCATCAAGCGAATCATTTCACGGCGATTGTGATTATCCGTCACCATCGTGGCGTAGCCTTTCAAGTTTGCAGCGCTTGGGCAATCTTTAGCGACTTGCATGATATCCGCGAAATACTTGTCACCCATTGCCTCAGCAACCATCATTAAATCAATCAGTCCACGAGTTTTTGCTTGCTTCTGAATGACTTTGTAGGTTTCTCGGTAAAAGTGAACTGCAAAAGCTTCTGGTTTTAATGTGGCGAGAACATCAGATGCGTTGAGTGTTAATCCGTCTTTCAGCAAGCCACCAATCACGCTTGCTTCGATTTGGTTGTTGACCATTGCTATCTCCCAGTCAAACTTGGCTTCCCTTCACGAACTGCTGTTAGCGTGTCCTCTTTGAGCAAGTGATCGATATCTGCTGACCAACCACTAGGGTTGTCCCCGAAATACCACGGCTTAGCCATTCTGACAAAGGCTCGAACATATGCCCTCCAACCATCAGCATTTGGTGTCGCCAGTTTGGGGATCAGCTTCTTGAACCTACGTTTTCGTTTGTCATTCAGAACAGTTGCATGGGGTAAGCTGTCACCAACCTCTTCGTTGTAAACATCGAGATATTCCTGATAGTTGATTCTGACTGGTGAGCGCTTTTTAGGTTTATCAGCTCTCTCTCCATTCCCCTCTTGAGGGGTAAGGGGAGTATTATTATTTTGTTCATTAACTTCTTGTTCTAATAACTTCTTGTTCTGTTTCACCTTGTTTGTCACGAGGTTTACCACCTCACCATCATCTGAAGCCTTGATATCACTTGGTTTGATTATCACCTCGTTTGTTACTTGCTTTGTCACCTCACAATTAGACTGATATTGACCGTAATTTGTGATAGTGATCACTGTTCCGTGGCGAGTCCCAGAGCGAGAAATCATGCCTTCACTTTCAAAAAAATCTAGCATGTCACGTACCTGTTTTTCCGTTTTCTCTTGACCTTTGGGATCCTTTAATTTTCTAGCTAAAATTTTCGCTTTTGTTACCAATTGTCCCGTGTGTAACTTCCAAGATACACCACCAAATTCAACTTGCGTTGGTTTATGAGTTGCTAGTCCTAGCAATCTAACCCATAACGCAAACTTTGCCGTATCTTCCGCCCAGTTTGCGCTGAGCAGACTTCTGAATATCGCAACATGACCCAGTTTAGAGTTGCCCATGCGAGGATCCTCAGAATGCTCTTTGTTACCAAATTCAACATATGCAACATTACTTTTCATGCCGTTCACCTCTAGTTACTTCCTGACGATGCTCCAGTCGCAATTTGGCATCATCAAACATAGCTCTGAGAGCCTTAGCCCCCTGTTCTGTAACCGAGTGGTAAACCTTATGGCGCATGATGTTTTTATGTACAGCGCACTTGTAATGTCTTGTATTTTTTGCCATAATTACCTCTTGAGATAGAGTTATTTCTTCGCCTCATTTGCTCCCACAATTGAGGCGTTTTCTTTCGTTCTCATCAAAGAGAGTTCGCCAATTTGCTTCCACAAAAAGCGATATTCCTCTTCACTAATTTTCTTTTCGCCCGGCAAAACAAAATCAATTACCCCTGCCGCTGCTAATGTCTCGCATAGCTCAGGTATCTTTTCGGTTCTACGAGTGATAGTTGAGTCATGAACGCCTAATGATTTAGCGATAACTGTTTGAGATGTTGTTCTGATAACTTGATAAGCGGTTGCCACCAAGTGATTGGATACAAATCGGTTAAACGATTTGCGTGAATTTGCGTTTTCCATAATTTATATTCCTTCATATACAGTTAGTCCGTTGCTCACGATCCTGTGAGTGTGTTGCTCTGAGAAGTTCCTCTGAGCGATCCCAAAGAATATAGACACCCTAGCATTACCCTAGGGAAAGCAAATCTATATTCAGATGTTAAAGAGCGATTTATCTATTCGTTTTTGCCAGATGGAAATACTTTTACTTCTTCAGCTTCAACGCTTCCATCTTGTTTTTTAATTACATAAATATTTCGTTTTTTTAAGATTGCTTTGCTAATAGCGCTTTGTCTTACACCAAGCAATTCCGCTGCTTTGTTTTGACCTAGCTCTGTAGCAAATGCTGCTAATGGGATTCTTTCCATGCTTCCTCCTTTTTTATTTATTATCACCGCAAGTGATAAAATAGTCAACACCTGCGGTGATTGGTAAATATTCCATTTGGTAATAAAATAAACATATGAAAAAGAAACCAATCACTGACGAACAAAAAGCCGATGCAGTGCGGCTAAAAGCCATTTTTGAGGCAAAAAAGAAAGAGCTTGGCTTATCCCAAGAGTCTCTAGGTGATGCTATTGGCATGGGGCAGAGCGCGGTTGCACAGCTATTAAATGGCGTTAATGCAATTAACGTAGAGAATGCAGTTAAACTAGCAGAAGCCTTGGAGGTTTCTGTAGATGATTTCAGCCCGTTATTGGCTAAAGAGATCAGGAGAATGTTCAACTCAGTATCTGAGCAAAAGATAGTATCTAATGGAGATAGATACATGTATCCATTGCTTACTAAAGTACAAGCAGGAACGTTCACCGAAAACAGTAATTCATATACAGAAAAAGATGCTTACGCATGGATACCAACAGCCAAGAAGGCAAGCGATAGCGCATTCTGGCTAGAGGTTGAAGGTCATTCAATGACAGCCCCTCAAGGTGGACGTCCTAGCTTCCCTGAAGGGATGCTGATACTTATTGATCCAAAAGAGCCTGTGAATGTTGGTGATTTTTGTATCGCTAAGCTAAACGGTAACGAATTTACATTTAAAAAATTAATTAGAGAATCAGGGCAAACATTCCTTGAACCTCTTAACCCGAAATTTGATTTAATCCCAATAAATGAAAACTGCGAAATCATAGGTAAAGTTATAAAGTGTCAATGGTCTGATGACACATTTTGAGGAGAAAGCATGGCATTCAATGATATTGAACTAGCAAATATTGAAAAGTGCATGGAATTTTTCTTAGAAAAACGCCGCCCAGCAGAACATCTCAGAGATGAGCTCGATTTACAGTATCGTATTGAAGATGACTCGGTCGTTATATTCGAGGTTAGGCTGCTAACATGGAGTAACACCAGAGTAGAAGAGCCTGTAGCGAAAATTGTGTATAACCAAATTACAGGCTCTTGGTCACTACTATGGATGGATAAAGACAGTAACTGGCATCATTACGATGAAAAAATGTTAGGTAGCTTTTCAGATGCTATTAAGCTTGTAGAAGATGATTTGCAAGGTTACTTCTTTGGTTGACGACACGTTTTAGGGTGTGGTGATTTTAAAAAGGACTATAATGGATATTAATATCCCTGATTGGAATGACATTGGAATAATACCGCCTTTATTAGGAGCATCTGGCGTTGATTTTAATCGTTCACCATACAAAGCAAGCACTATAGAACTTGTTGATAAGTATGCCTTCAACTCAAAAAGAGCATCGATTCTTGCTGGCTTTCTTGCTTTTAGGTCTAGATTGTATTCAACAGGTATTATAGATGGATTTCAATGGGTTAATGGAAGCTTTACAGAAAACGTAGAACTAACCTTATTAAGAAAGCCAAATGATATTGATTTAGTAACTTTTTTTAAAATCCCTAATGGAGAAACTGAAAATTCAATACTACAAAAAGATTTTGAGCTATTTACTCCAAAGGTAAAGGAGTTGTATCTTGTTGATGCTTATTGGCAGGGGCTTGATGATGATCCTGTATCTTTGGTTCAAATGTCGGCATACTGGTATAGCATGTGGTCTCACAAAAGAGACATGAGTTGGAAAGGTTTTTTACAAATACCACTGTCTGAACAAGATGACTCACAAGCATCTATTATATTAAACAACAAGATATTAGGAGGCTTCGATGACTAGAGATGAATATGTTTATGTTCTCAGCGAACGTAGCCAAGTAATGTCAATGTTAAAATCAATTGATGAAAAAAATGTTATAAGCAGGATGAGCCTGGAATACAGGTTGTCTCAGCTTGATGACGAAATAAAAAATGCCAATATCAATATGCACTCACCAGCTAAAGCGGTAATTACCTTTAAGGGTGATCCTGTTTTAGGCACTGTAGGGATTTCATCTGCGTTTGGGGCAAAAATATTAAAAGCATTCAATTCAGCAATAACGCACATGTCAACATCACTAATGCCAGTCACTGCGGTACAAAAAATCGAACCAATGATTATTACAGGAACCGCTAAAGGATCCTTCGGGTTTGTCCTAGAAGAGCCATCTAGAGAGGGTGTTTTAGATTTCGATGAAAAATCAATAACCTCATGTTCGCTTGAAAAGACATATAAAATACTTAGTTCAGCAATAAACGGTGATGACGAATTATTAGCTAATGAGCTAGAAGCTATTGATGAAAATTCAATAAAAAAAATAAGAGAATTCATTGATATTCTAGTAAAAGAAAAAACAATCTTTACTATAAAAAACAGTGATTTTTCTTTGGTTGTTAGAAACCCTCAACAACTAGAAACTATCAGCTATAAGCTGAGCGTAGACAACATAAAAGAAGAAATAAAAACACTGGACGTTACGTTTACCGGTGTATTGCCAAATAAAAGAAGGTGTGAATTTAAATTATTTAGCGATGATATCGATGTAGAAGTAGCTACAATAAGCCCTCACATAAAGTCACCAGAGGTTATCAATACTCTAATTGGCAAAACAGTCCAAGCTAAATTTTTATGTACCACTGTAGGTAACGGTAAAACAAAATATTCCCTTAGAGATTTGCCTTAATTTAACAAGTAGCTACACCAGCCCTCCCCGCGAGGGCTTTTTTGTGCCTGCTATTCCCCGCATGTGTGATTTTCCTCGCAAGATAAATAATTTTTGAAAATAAATATCATTTAAATTCAATAAAATATCACCGCCAATAATATTATTATCACCTGCGGTATTGACATTAAAATCACCGCTGGTTATATTTAACCACATCGAAGGCACACACCCTGAAATAAATGCTCTTTAACATCTTGCCGATTACGTGTGGTTTATACAGTACGGCATAGCGGAACGCTCAGAGGAACTTCTCAGAGCAACCACTGAGTGGTTTTTGGGATTGGTGAACGCTAAGGCGGCACGTGTGGTACTAGGCGACCACCGCCAATCACCAAAGATCACTTAGGAGGCAAATATGACAGCAATTACTTTTTTACCCGCGAAAGAAAACTCAAAGATGCGTAGATATAAACGTAACGGAGAGTACTACAAGCAACGTAACGAGTTAAAAGCTAAACAGAAAAGCCGCTCAGTGGAAGAAATATGGGATTCGATATTTAAACCAGTAGACGAAACCGATGTACTGGCAAGTTTAATTATCGGGATAAAAGACATACCCAATGTGAAACGCAAGCAATCACGGCTACGCAAGCCGATTATGCCTAGTGGCGAGGTGACAGCAAGAGCTTAACATCCCCTAATAAATAACCAGTGGTAAGTAACGAAGAGCGTAATATGAATTATATAGAAAACAACAAGACTAGCATGCTCTTAAAGATTTAAGAGAACTAAAATCCAATGTTTATAGGAATAAATAAAAAGATACGTAATAAGAAGTGGTGGTCCCTACTGGGCTTGAACCAGTGACCAAGCGATTATGAGTCGCCTGCTCTAACCAACTGAGCTAAGGGACCGGTGTGTCGCTATTATATAATATGACTTAGTTTCAGTTCTAGTATGTCAAAACTCAAATGGTTAATTTTCACACAATACATGACACCCAAAAAGCATGTATAAGCGTACCTTCTTTATATTAATTACCAAGACAAAAAGTAGAACCAATTTTTCAACTCTAATCACTTAAATTAGAAGCGTCTAAGGGGCTTGCTTAGGCTTGTCTTTGAAGCAATACATCTGAAATAAAACACATAAGGAGGCGAAATGCCACACGCTAAAGCATCAGTAGATATTAATTTGAAACTCATTCTGTCTGATGAAGCCCTGCCTAAAGTGAAAGGCATGTATGAAATATCAGCGCCTGAAGATACACCAAATATTCAAATATTATTAAATGAATTTGTAAAAAATCTAATCGGGGAAGACGTGATAAAAACAGCGCTCAAAAAAGCCGCATTAAAAGCATTAGTCAGTGACATTCTCCATTAAAAAAGACTTACCTCTTTCATATTTAACCGAATAAAGATTACCAACATCAAGGGACTTTCTATCGCTATCGCAAGATAAGTGAGGATTTCGCACATCCGGAGATAAGCATGAATATTGATAAATACAAACTTTGTTTAGCTCAATCACAAGCTGGAATTGCTCGTTATCTCAAGGATGAGAACGGATGGAGCGAAGCAAATGAAACATTAAAAACAGCATATGGAGTCAAGCATGAATGCAAAGCAGAAACACATAAAACAGCAAATATTCGCCCTACTACGCGAGTCTGACATGACTGATAAACAAATAGACGAATTAGTTGCTGATTGGAAATTTAAGCAGCAATGCGAAAAGACAAATCGAATTCTTCGGCAAGTTAATTCTCGTAGAGCATACGCATTCACGTAAGGATGAACCATGAGAATTCAAATATATAGCCCTGACCCTAAGTTTGATATTGGAGAAATGGCTATTGATATTTATAACGAGATTGACGGAGAGGAACTTCGGCAACTATCGGAATCAACCAAGGATAGGATCCTAAAGAAAATACAGGATGTATTGGAAGAGAGGCCTATTCAATGAACGAAGGTATTTATTACGACATTTCAAATGAAGACTATCACCATGGATTAGGTATTAGTAAGTCACAACTTGACCTGATAGATGAATCTCCGGCTGATTTTATATGGCATAGGGATGCGCCAGTAGATAACGAAAAAACAAAAACTCTAGATTTTGGCACGGCTTTGCACTGCTTATTGCTAGAGCCTGATGAATTTCAAAAAAGATTTAGAGTTGCGCCAGAAGTAAATCGTAGAACCAATGCCGGGAAAGAACAAGAAAAGGAATTTCTTGAAATGTGTGAAAAGGAAAATATCACACCAATTACCAATGAAGATAGCAGGAAGTTATCACTCATGAAAGATAGCGCGATGGCTCACCCAATAGCTCGATGGTGCTTGGAGGCGAAAGGAATCTCTGAAAGCAGCATCTATTGGAAAGACAAGGATACGGACATTCTTTGTCGTTGTAGACCGGACAAGTTAATCGAAGAGCATCACTGGCTAGTTGATGTAAAAAGCACTGCCGACATACAGAAATTTGAACGCTCTATGTATGAGTACCGATATCACGTACAGGACTCTTTCTATTCGGATGGATATAAGTCACTAACGGGTGAAATGCCTGTTTTTGTTTTCCTCGCAGTAAGTACAACTGTGAATTGCGGGCGTTATCCAGTCAGAGTGTTCGTATTAGATGAACAAGCCAAATCCGTTGGTCGCACCTCTTATAAGCAAAACTTATCCACGTATGCGGAATGCCTTAAAACTGACGAATGGGCAGGCATTCGCACACTGTCACTGCCTCGCTGGGCTAAGGAATTAAAACATGAGCACACCACCGCTAGCTAAATCTGATTTACATAAAACACAAGGAACAGAAGTAAAAATAAAAACTAATGAACAAAAACTCGTAGAGTTTATTAATCAGCCTGGAATGAAAGCTCAATTAGCAGCGGCATTACCTAAACATATCACATCTGACCGCATGATTAGAATTGTCAGTACCGAGATTCGCAAGGTCCCCTCTCTCGCAAATTGTGATATTCAAAGTTTTATTGGTGCTGTCGTTCAATGCTCACAATTAGGATTAGAGCCGGGTAATGCATTAGGTCATGCCTACCTTCTGCCTTTCGGTAATGGTAAGTCTGATAACGGTCAACAAAATGTTCAGCTCATCATTGGCTACCGAGGAATGATTGATTTAGCAAGGCGTTCAGGTCAAATCATCAGTATATCAGCCAGAACAGTGCGCCAAGGCGATAACTTTCATTTTGAATATGGATTAAATGAAAACTTAACTCACATACCCAAAGGAAATGAAGATTCACCCATTACCCATGTTTATGCTGTTGCTAGATTAAAAGATGGCGGTGTTCAGTTCGAGGTTATGACCTATAACCAAATAGAAAAAGTTCGTAATTCAAGTAAAGCGGGTAAAAATGGTCCATGGGCTACCCACTGGGAGGAAATGGCAAAGAAAACAGTCATTCGCCGACTTTTTAAATACTTACCTGTTTCCATCGAAATGCAAAAAGCCGTCATACTTGACGAAAAGGCAGAGGCAAATATAGAACAAGAGCACTCTGCAATTTTTGAGGCTGAATTTGAAGAGGTAGACAGCAATGGCAATTAACCTATTCATCGTTACAGCTCACTTAGGGAAAGATTGCGAACAACGATGGACTCCCAATGGAAAAGCGGTTGCATCATTCAGTCTCCCTGTAAAGCAGGGTTACGGTGAACACGAAAAAGTATCGTGGGTTATCTGCAAGATGTTTGGCACTAAAGCCGAAAAACTACCTGAATACTTAACAAAAGGAACAAAAGTTACGGTCACTGGTGAGTTCGTCATGGAAGAATGGACTACCCAAAATGGGGAGAAAAAATCAGTGCCAGTAATCATTGTTGATAAAATTGAGTTTGGCAATAATCAGGCAGGAAGCCAGCAGCCAGCGAGACAACTTCAGCAGCCACAACAACCAACGACACAGAATGAGCCTCCTATGGATTGGGAGTCCGATATCCCCTTTGCCCCTATCGGACTCCCCTACCCACGCCACGCTATTTACGTGATTTAACAAAGTACTCAGTGCAAGGATGCAAATAATGAAGAGGATGGTGACTTGACGAATTTAACGGGCTGCGGTAGATTGCACGTAGGTGCTGAACACACCATCTACGAGCGGATATCCGCACCCGACAGTCTTGCGGTTTTTTTGCGTCCATAGATTATGGTCGGGTAGCGTGCAATACATACAATACCGAAAGGGAAAATTGCAGGCCGTCTCGTAGCGGTGTTCAAGTGCCCGACCGCCCTCTGAACAAGGGTTAATAATCTACGAGGACTTAAAAATGAACCCTTCTATAACAGTTGTAAATACGACTACTCCGCGCGTCACCATCAAAAATCACAAAACGATCACCACTTCGCAAGATGTATCATCGTTTTTCAATAAGCGTCACGATGACGTTTTAAAGAAGATTCGCAACCTTGATTGCTCACAAGAATTTAGCGCCAGCAATTTTGCGGAGGCTGAATATATCGACGAACAAGGTAAACCTCGCCCAATGTACGAAATGACCAAGGACGGCTTTGTCTTTTTGGTTATGGGGTTTACTGGCAAAAAAGCAGCGCAATTCAAAGAGGCTTATATTGCTGAATTTAACCGAATGGAAGCCGAGCTATACGGCAACAAAATTACACCAAGTGTCACTCAAAAAGAAAAAGACGCATATAACATCAATGTCCTTTCTAAACACTTTGATGTTATCCACCAGTCTTGGAAAAATGAGCTATACCCTATTCTCCGAAAACTAGAATCTCCTATTGCTGGTCATCTATATGACCGCTTTCAGTATTGTGGGGTTTTCATCAAAAACTTGCAGCAAAGCTTAAATAGCAAGCTAACCCGCAACCAAACACCGCGCCTATACTAATTAATCCCAGCCCTGTAACGAGCAGGGCTTCCATTATCGTTTTAACCGACGAGGGATTTTTATATGCAAAATTTAATTAACTCGCAGGGATGCCAATGAAGAGGAATGAATATGAAAGACAGAATCAAGTTTAACGATGCAATGTTAGCGGCTGTCATGGACGGCAGAAAAACGCAGACACGCCGACCGATTGAGCCACAGCCAAAGGTAACAGAGAAGGAGTTACGCAAGTTAGGTGCATGGCAAGATGGTTATTCACTGTCAGAGCAAGTGTGCGCGGCATGGCGCCATGGATTTGTTGATGTTGATTGCCCGTATGGTGAGATTGGCGACATCATCAACATTTCAGACAAAGACGGTAATATCAAAGGGAAAATTGAAATTACTGATGTTTGGTTGCAGCAAGTTCGGGATATATCACCTAATGATGCAATAGCGGAAGGCATCTCGGCTGGTCGTTATGGGAATGACGGCAATTGGTTAGTTGGATTTTATATTCCAAACAGCAATCAGCCATATATAACCGCAAAAAATGCATACAAAGAACTATGGCAATCAATATACGGGATTGATAGTTGGATTAATAACGAATGGGTATGGGTTATTGAGTTTATAGTTATAAATTAGTAAAGTAATGCGCTTGTATATTAACTTGGCATCTATTGAATTATGAAAACCAAATTTAGAAAATATTACCGAAAACTATTCTCTTCAAGCACAACCCATAAAGGGTTGAATATCACATCATTGTCAGATGATGAATATAGAAATAAAGATTACAATTTTCATTTTATATCATCAGCATCATTAACACTTATATCAGCTACATTTTTCATTGGATTGCTTAGTGTAAACATTAAATCAATTAGCTCTCTAGCTTATATAGAACTATTATTATCAATGCTATTCTTTGCAATATCCATTACAATAAATTCATTTTCATTGTTTTGTTTATACATGGCATTAAATGATGAGGAGGATAAAACAAAGTTATTAATCCTTTTTAAATATAAATTCTTTGCAGCCATGAAGTTAATTTCAATTTTATCACCAGCGCTAGCTATGTTTTTTCTAATTGCTTATTTTAATGAATATATAGCAATATTAGTCTTAGCATTGCTTATATTTCTATTGTATTGCTATGGGTTAGTGATAGATAGGACATCAAGAAAAGCAAATAATGTTTTGCATAAGTACCCCCGCAATAGCAGGGTTTTTTATATCTAAACTTCAGAGTAACCAAATGCAAATAATCGGATATGTATTGTTGCTTGTAATGCATGGCTCTGCCGAGCCTGTTACAGAGAAAATATACACCAAGCAAGAGTGTGAAGGTCGCGAAGTGCAGTTAATGCAGGTGCGGGATGTTGAGATAGTTTGTAGGGAGGTGATGAGGGAGTGAATAAATTAAGAGAGAGAATAATAAAAGTTCTTCAATGTAATCAACTTACCACCGAGGAGCTATATCACTTATGCCACCCTGATTATTCACGTAGTCAGGTTAGTTGCATTATTAGTCACTTAGAAGCAGGCGGGATTATTAAGAAAAATACTTGTGAATATTGGGAATTAATCAATGAATAAATACACCGAACTTTCTGACTTCGAGATTAATAAAAAGGTTGCTGAGAAATTAGGAATTAGATTCACTCCAAGAAATGGAGTTTTAATCTTGTCGGCAACAAAGTTATTCGCCCCCTGCAACAACCCATCTGATGCAATGCCGATTATTATTGATAATAAGATAGGGCTATCACCAATA
>NZ_ABXW01000011.1 GCF_000173415.1 Providencia alcalifaciens DSM 30120
AAGCTGGACCTTTAATTTCACGCTGACCAATTTCTTTTTTAGCTTCAATTAGCCATTTAGGGTCATTCATCAGACACTTTCCTTAAAAAACGTTTTTCTAATGCACTTACCCCTGCAGCACCAGTCCAACCAGCCATTCCAGCAACGCCTCCTGCAATCTCTGGCTGCCAGATGAAATAACTCGCAGCAAGTAACACCATAGAGCCTGCAAACATAGAGATAATGACTTGCGCAATAAAAAGACCAAGCCTAAACGGCTCACCTTTCAAAACTTTATTGGCATAGCTCGCAATACTACCCAAAAGGGTCATCAAACTAACCAACATAACGGTTAACAAATTTATATTATTGGGTTCTTTATATGGCATGCGTATACCCACTCACATATGAGTATTTTGTGATTAAAATTAATACAAACAAACTAATATCGATATAAACAAAAAGACCACCTAGGCACCTGAAAATAAAGTCGCGAATAGATACAGCACCACAAGAGTAACCCCAAGCGGAAAGAGACACACCAGCAAGCTTAATAGATTGTATTTAAAGGTTTTTTAGTCTAAGAACAGATATTGATGCTTATGTATAAGACCATTGCTGCATCTCGAATACTGTAATTATCCATAATGATAAGCGAAAATTTATATTAACCCCCCATAGAGTTTGTTAATAAAATAAATCCCTCATTACATCATTAATAAGGAGCTATCATGTTTCGAGCTATTAACTGTTTTTCAACTAGGAATATCAGCGCCAGTCAAGAAAATTTAAGCACATCCGCCTCCATTCCCTCATCAGCCAAAGAGCTAAAATCATTATGGAAAACCTGGTCACATAGTGGAGAACCAGGTGAAAATAGAAATATTGCTTATGAAAGATTAAAAGATTGTATGAAAAGACAAGCTAGAGAGCTTGATTTAAGTAGTTTAGGTCTTACATCACTACCTTCAATGCTACCCGCTTGCGTTGACTCATTAAATCTAGCCAATAATAATCTAGCAACACTTCCTCTCGCGATTCTAGCACAGCGGAACCTAGTAGAACTGAACATATCATCAAATCAAATAACTGAAATAACTGAACTCCCTAATTCAATAATTTTTTTAGGTCTCAGCCATAATAGATTAACGACTCTCCCTGAGCTCCCTAGGGAGTTAGAAATGCTGTATATTAATAATAATGAACTAACAATGCTTCCAGCCCTACCAGAAACATTAACTATCTTAGATATTTCAAATAATCGGCTCTCAGAACTTCCTGAGTTACCTCGCGATAACATTCGGGATGTAAATGCACGTAATAATAACATTAGTAATATACCGAATTCTGTTCTACAGCTAACATCAGCAGCTCAAATAAATCTTCGTCATAATCCATTAACAGATCAAGCAGTTTTAAATATAGTTAGTGCCTCAGCTAATTCGCCAAGAATTATTATCAATCCAGAACGAATCATCGGCTTATTATTTCAAGGTTTGATAGCGTCTGAAAATCAGCAACAAAACCAGCCTTTAGCAGAAACTATTGCAAAATGGTACCCGGAAGAGGGGAAACCAAATATCATTACAACATGGAAAAACTTCGCCAACGAAGAAAATAGTCAAGCATTCGCTCACTTCATGAATAGACTTCATAAGTCAACCCAATCAAACACGTTAAGACCATCAGTCTTATTACTATTATCTAAATTAGTCGAATCATCCCCACTACGTGCAACAATATTTGCAGTAACGTTTGATGCAACTACATCTTGTGATGATAGAGTATCTTTAACTTGGAATAATATTCAAAAAGCAGTTGCCGTTCATGAAGCTGAAAGTGGCTCATATGACCAGTATTTGCCTCAATTAATCCAAATGGCAAAGGAACTGTATTGTTTAGAACAACTGGAAGTCATAGCCAGTCAAAAAGTCAAAGAATTAGTCAATCCAGACGCCATCGAAGTATACCTAGCGTATCAAAATGGTTTAGCAAAATCACTAAATCTATCTACAGCTCAAGGGAGCATGCTTTTTGGGGGACTTTCTGGAGTAACTCAAGAAGATCTGAATACTGCAGAAAAAACAGTTCAAAATCAATTAAAACTAGAGTTTATACCTTGGTTCAATTGCTGGGGACCATGGCATGCTGTTATGTCAAGAATTGCTTCTGAACCTTTTGAACAAGCAAAAGAACAGCTTTATGAGTTCATTGAGAATGATTATTCCGGACAAGTTCAAAATAAATTATCCGAAGATGCTTTAAACGATATACCTGATGCAGAATCACTCGTTGGAAAAATTGTACTGAAAGAAATGGAGCAAAAAATATTTGGTCGCTTAACTCAAGAAGTCTTATCCAAACACGGCATTAATTTAAGCAAAATGTCACTTGTTAATTAAATATTAACAAAAAATCAAACACATACAAAAACGGATGTTTTTCCGTTATATACCCCCGCGGTTTCTTGCGGGGGTTTTGTTGATTATTTATTCGTATAGTTACAACGTAGAGGGTATTTGTGTCAACTCACTTTACTTTCATTATCATCACAATATCAGCTATTTTACGTACGTAAAGTCTTGAGATGACTCTCTCTAAAATTTATCCATTTCTAATGGCACATCAAGCATCATCAGCATCCCTTCAATTAATCCCTCAGCTTTTTGCAATTTTTTACCTATGTTTCCATCGGAGCATTTTCGCTCTCTCGCTAGCTGCATGAATGTTTTCCCAAATAAATAATAATCCAGTAATAGATCATGCATATCACGGTTCTTTTTATTTAATTGAGCCATACAGCTAGAGATAATCATTGCATCGTCGTCACAACATTGAGGTCGATATTTCACCTTACTAGGTATTAAGCGGCTAAATCCTGCCGCTGTCGAATACCATTGAACTGACTCGATGTTATCCGCAGCCCATGCGCCCCACATTTCTAGTACTTGTTGAATATCACGCATCCGTTACCTCGTATTAATTTGCGGGCTTTTGCCATCGGATTCAGCGTTAATACGTTTAGATATAGAAATGGCACTATCTGATTCTTTGGCGAGATTTGAAGTGCCTCTATCTCTTGTCTTGTACGTAGTCATTAATCGCCCATTTATCACAGCATGATGTTCAGCATTAACATCAGTAGAGTATTTTTTTACTGTCGCTCGATAACATCCTAAGTACCGAGAAACCTCTGCCATATTTCCATATGTCCTAATAAGCAATTCAGGTATAGTCGTAATTTCAGCTTTCATAAATCCCCCATCTGATAAGTAATACCTTGCTGATACCAATCAGGCAACGTGAACTCAATCCGACCTATTACACCGCTAGCCCGTAGCGCCTGAATTCTTTTAAGCTCAATCTTCATGTGCTGATATAACTCATCCATTTGCCACGATTTCAACTTCATTGAAGTACCGGCTAAACGAGCTACGCGGTCAATCGTCATTTCGCTGTAAGTGATAACAGCGTGAGCATTGAATTCGTGTGGGTCTTCGCCGAGTTTTCGATGGCAACCTACGCAGTGAGCGAAAGCATTAAAGGGATGGTATCGGGTTGATTTATGTCGTCGTGATTTGAAATGTGAACAGTGGAGTTTTGAAGGTTCGTGTCTAAATTGTCTTCCGCAGTAGTCACATTCATAATTTGCTCTTTCCCGGACCAACTGCGAAAACACAATATCGTGCTTATCGCGTTTTAATGCCATTTATTTCTCCTGAACACCCCACTCAGCAACTACAATCACAACCATAGGGTCTTCGCTTAGTTCTATCGTCCTCATAGCATCTACTGCATGCGGTAATATAAATTTGCGCTTTAACACTCCAGCACACTTCCTGACCGCATCATTTGATTTATGAATAGCCCAGCATAATTTAAGGGTAGTAAGTGCGCTCATAAACACTTCAGCCTCATTTCTCATCTCTCTTGTTGCTCCTTAAGTTTCATATACTCCGAGTTATTGGGAATGATGATTGGGATGCCTTTCTCAATACACCATTGTTCATGTTTCTCCATCATGTGGAGCATCCGTGCTTTATCCATCTTGCTTGTTTTCTCTCGCTCTCCATTTTCATCGCGACCTAACCAGTGGCCGACAAAATATTCATGCGTTTCTTCATTAGTGATTGGCTTTGATAGAACAACTTCACCAGCCCCATTTTTAATATCAATGACAACACCACGCGCACGTAGCCAATCGCCTGTGGTTTCAACCCACATACGCCATGTTTTGTTCATTGGTATTGTTCGAAGATCACGCCATTCTGTTATTTTGACTCGGTAACGCTTACCAGTTTCGGTGACTTCTGAGAGGGTTTTGAAAATGCCTTTAAGATTGGATTTGTGGAGACAGATATCATCTGCCAATTAGCCTCCAGAGATTCTATCGAGAATCCAAAAGGGGAAAGAAAAAATATGCATGGCAATCAAATAATCACTTATATCACCATTAATCTCTTTGCTTTAAATACCCATTAATATCAAATACTTAGATATAATCACCCTGAGTTTCTATCGATAAACCTATCTATTTTAAACTAAACTTTTTAATGTATGGAGCAATAGCGCTCAACTAATAAGTCACTAACTTCGGCACCACTTAGATTTCCCCAAAGTGTTATTGTTAAAAAAACATCATCTTCGCCTTCTGCAACAAAAAGAACTGTAAATGATCGTTCGTTCCAAAAACCACTTGCTTTATAAATTGATTTTTTCATTTATCTTCAACATTACTATATTAATTAAACAACTTTAAAGCGGAGCAGACTAATATCCCCCAAAGCGATCTATAAAATAGTGTCGATTTTATTATTTCCAAGTCTCAACTTATATTTTAGCAATGTTCGCAGCTGTCAAATTAACATCACTCATCCATAAGCCCTTATAATTTAGTGTGTTATCAGTCTACTTCTCCGCCAAGTGATTGAATCACAGCGTCAATTAGCCTCGTCATTTCACTGGTCAATAGTACAAAATCGGCATCAAAGCGCTGGGCAATATCTTCTCTGTCTATGTCGTCATTTTGCGCTTTCAACATATCTGAGAACTTGATTTTTTTAAGTGAACAATCATCACACAGGGTAAATTGAATAGTGTCATTCCAATCTAGCGATAATTTTGTTACCAACTTACCTGCTTCAATGTGTGAGGCTATTTCATCAGACACTAAATCTTGCTTCTTGAATCGTGCAATTCCGCCTTCTGCTAACATTGCTTTAAGCTCCGCCTCATCGGTTAAATTAAACCCTTGAGGAATTACTCCGTCACGCAACCAGTCTGTTAGAGTTAACTCAATTGGTGTTTTCATCGTTAGCGGAACCACAGGCAATGAACCTAGTGTTTTTCTCAATAGTGCCAGTGTATCTTCGGCTCGTTTTGCACTACTTGCATCAACAATAATTCGCTGATTATCGTTATCAATCCAAACACTAACCGTTGATTCTTTGCTAAAGGCTCGTGGTAGCAAATCCTGAACAACTTCATCCTTCAAGCTATCTTTCTCGGTCTTTTTCAGTCGGCGTCCTTGTTCTGTTTCCAATTTATCAATCTTGGCTTGCAGTTCTTTTTTGATAACATCTGTGGGTAATTTTTTTTCTTCGCGCTTAGCCACAATAAGAATCTGATTGCCGACTGAATGCGTTAACGCTTCGCCTGTTTTGATGGGGTTAGTCCAGCCAACTTTCATCATGTCCTGACTACCACAAGGTGAAAATTCAAGATTTTTTAATTGCGCCTCAAGTTCATCAGATGAAATTTGAATGTCACGCGTCATACGATACACAATCGCATTTTTAAAAAAGTTCATGTTGATTCCTTAGAGGGGTCTGGATTTGAGATTTAATCTTTCACGTATTGCAGCAAGGTTATGCAGTGATTTTTCCTTACTGGTTGGTATGTGTTTTTGTTCAATCATCTGTACTGGTTCTGGTATTTTCTCTCCGGATTTAATGCGATTAGCCATTGTCTTAAGCTCTGATGAGCAAAGCTTTCTAACTTCTGAATCCGATAAGTTTCGGTTTCGCATTTCTGTGTAGATTTTAGTGACCATCCAGTAACATGCGTTAGATTGCCAATTAAATCGTCTCCAGCCTCTCACTGAGCAATATTCTTTGAATATATCGAAAAGCTCATCATCAGTAGGCAGACCTAGAGCTGTATAGTCACCCTGCTTGCACCATTGAACGAACTGACCGGGAGAAGGTAAAAACGGATTCGTTTGTTGCCTTGCAATTTTCATCCCGATATTTATTTGCTCAAGCGTCCTGATGCCATTTTCAATGAATGCGATAGTCCATTGACGTTTGAATTCGTCAAGGTCGCTTTGTTCTTTGAAGTTGGCTATTGCCGCTGGAAAGGTTGCTTTGAGTTGTCTGAAGAGTTCGTTAAATACTTGGGCTACTTGCTGTTTTACCGCTTGCTTCTGTTGTGGCGGCGCATGTGCTGCCATTGCTTGCAGTGCTGTTGAATCACGTTGCTGAATTGCTGTAACTAACGAGTTCATACATCGATACCCTCCATCCATTCAGTACTTTCGTAGTCTATTGATTGCCGCGCTGGCTGTAGGTTTCCTGACACCCTTTTCATCCTGTTTAGTTGCTGGCTTTGAATGACTAATGTCGCCCATTTCTTGCGAAGTTTTGCAGGAGATAACACGACGCTACACCAAAACGAATCGCGGTTAGCCCATTGGAATAGTCGACAAATTTCTTGGTGGGTATGTCCGTCTAGCTGTCTCATCAGTCGAACATCATTAGCCCATGATGACCAATTTGGCTCTTTGGTTGAGGGACTGATTATCAACACTTGCGAATAAATCCATTGGGCAGCTTTCAGGTCATCAGCATTTCCCCACTTATTACCTTTGGGGGAACAAACAACAGCATCAGCCTTCAAGGTTAAAATGTTATCCAGTGAGTGGTCAGAGGATTCGTTAGAATTCTCGGACGAAAAATTATTAATATTATTGTCTTTGGTAAGACTGTTTTTGGTGTTGGGTGATTTCGCCAAACTAGAAACCTTTTTTTGCCCAACTTTTTGGGTGATTTCGCCCAACTTTTTTTGTGGTGTTTTTGGGCGTTTTTTGGGCAGTCTTTCTAACTGCCATTGATCAAGATTTACGTTGACACTTACCAGCTTAAATCCGCCGATTTTTCTGAGATTGATAATTTTTCTCTCAGCCAAAACCTTTAACGCATTACCGATATCAGAGTCATCTAACCCTGTCATTTCTGCTAGATAGGTGTTGGTTACCTTATCCTCTGATTTATTCCAGCCATATGTGCAATCAATCACAGCATCGAATACCTGATGCTCTCTTCCAGCCATTTTTAGCTTTGGCTTGAGCCTACTGATACTGGTAGCTAAACGCATATAGCCATTATCAAGACTAGCCACTTGCTCCCCCGATTTATCAACCAATCGTCGCTTATTAGCAAAATCCACATGCCTAACAATACTCATAGCGACCTCCATATCGATTTGTTTTGAAATTAATATTCATGTAAAATTACTCCTGCATAATGAAAGACAATGAATGCCTAGTTGGTTGCCGCCTCCTAGGCTTTCGCTTTTTAGAACATTGAAACTTGCTTGATAGTCTGTTTGGCTCTTCGTTTACTTACCATTGCTGGCTTACTGCCATATTTATCTATCCATGTCTTAGCTACGTGATAACAATCATCAAATATTGCTCCACGACGACTAGCTTGTGAGCACCGTCTAAAATGAGATACCCCCTCATCCGCGGCTAATTCCAAAGCCACTCCATCCTGATAACCTAATTCAATCAATTTTTTAATAATGTTTTTGCGGATAAATTCATCGGGATTCATTGATATTTCCCTCCTGTAATGAACCTGTTTTCCATAGCGAAAACTCAGCCATTTGCTTCCACAAAAAGCGATATTCCTCTTCACTAATTTTCTTTTCGCCCGGCAAAACAAAATCAATTACCCCTGCCGCTGCTAATGTCTCGCATAGCTCAGGTATCTTTTCGGTTCTACGAGTGATAGTTGAGTCATGAACGCCTAATGATTTAGCGATAACTGTTTGAGATGTTGTTCTGATAACTTGATAAGCGGTTGCCACCAAGTGATTGGATACAAATCGGTTAAACGATTTGCGTGAATTTGCGTTTTCCATAATTTATATTCCTTCATATACAGTTAGTCCGTTGCTCACGATCCTGTGAGTGTGTATTGATGTGCGCTTTTTCAGCGCTGAGATGTTAAAGAGCGGTAAAGTTATGCAGCTTGAGGTGGGAAAACGTCATCTAATGAGCATTTCGCACCAAGTTTTTGTAATGCCTCAACGATTACTCGACAATCATTAAGGCTAGGCGTTCTAATACTTAGCTCGTAGTTTGCAATACGAGATTGACCCCATCCGATTGATGAAGCCAAAACAGCCTGAGAAATTCCTAATTTTTTTCGCTGTTCTGCGATGTTATTCATTGTGTATCCTCCATGTCTACAACCCCTATTACACACAATATGTGATTAACTGTCAATCACGAATCGTTTAAATACTTACATCACGTTTTGTGTTAAAAGATAAGCATGAAAAAAATAAATGAAATTATCGGCGAGAGACTGAAGTCTATTCGTGAATCTAGAGGGTTGAGCCAAGCGCAACTTGCAAAGCTGTGCGGATATTCCGCAGCCTCTAGAATTGGAAATTATGAACTTGGGGAAAGAAAGATAAGCGCTGATGATGCTTTGGTTATCAGCGAAGCTTTAGGTGTTTCACCAGCGGAATTGATGTTTGGTGATAGGAGCGATCAGGTTGTTAGCAACTATGAGTACCCTCTATTTTCCAAGGTGCAAGCAGGTGCGTTTACTGAAAATAGCAATGCATACACTAGAAGTGACGCCATCGCATGGATACCTACAGCAAAGAAAGCTAGCGATAGCGCATTCTGGTTAGAGGTTGAAGGTCACTCAATGACAGCCCCGCAAGGAGGTCGTCCTAGTTTCCCTGAAGGGATGCTGATACTTGTTGACCCTGAGCAAGAGGTTAGCTTTGGTGACTTCTGTATAGCTCGCCTGATGAATGATGAGTTCACATTTAAACGTCTTATTCGAGAAGGTGAAACAGAATACCTTGAGCCATTAAACCCACGGTTCGAGATGATACCAATTAATGGTAACTGCCAGATTATAGGCAAAGTGGTTAAGTCTCAGTGGCCTGACGACACGTTTTAGGAAATACAACGCATTCAATGAGGTATACTTTTTAACAAATCAATTAAATAGTTGAAGATAATTTGTATCACGGTCTCTTTTGGTGGCAAAAATTTTCAATGAAGAGAGTATATAATTACATTCATAACTACAGAGTAGAGATGATATTCGCATCATCTCTACTTCTGTTAATGTACTGGATGGAGCTAGATATCGATACCTTCATTCAGATATTCGGATTCTTTTATAATATTTTCACTCATACTTTTAACTGAGTTCAATTTTAGTAATGAAGAGACTACTAGAACTGATATCTAATTTTAATATATTAATACTATTTATAATTTTTATGTTTCTAAATGTTGTTTTACCGCTGCTAGTGACTTTTGATAAGAAATAAAGAGCGTTGAGAAGTATATGACTTTTAACGATACACAATTAAATAATATCAATAGCTGCATGGGATTTTTCTTAGAAAAACGCCGCCCAGCAGAACATCTCAGAGATGAGCTCGACTTACAGTATCGTATTGAAGATGACTCGGTCGTTATATTCGAGGTTAGACAGCTAACATGGAGTGATTCAAAAGTAGAAGAACCTGTAGCAAAAATAATACATAACAAAATCACAGGCTCTTGGTCACTACTATGGATGGATAAAGACAGTAACTGGCGCCATTACGATGAAAAAATGTTAGGTAGTTTTTCAGATGCTATTAAGCTTGTAGAAGATAATACCAGTGGATACTTCTTTGGTTGAAAATGTTGCTTGAGAGACTGTATGTTGTTCTACACTCGAAAAGATTTGTGCAATTTTATAAAAAATAGATTGTTGCTTGATGATGTTAATTTTAGCGAACACTATCGTATGACATTGTTTGACTACTATGGAACACTAGAAAACTTTGCACAAATGTTAAAACCTGAAATTAACATGAGATATAAATATGTTGATACAGAGGAGTTTGAACTGATTTGGAGCAATGGGCTCTTCACAATCGAGGTTCTCCCCATGAAAAATACTGTTTCTATGGTGATAATAACTAGCGCAATTGAAGATAGCTACCCTGATGCAAAAGTCTGACGACACGTTTTAGGGTGTTGTTTTAAACATAATAATATTAACTAGATAACTTATTTTAGCACCAGATGGAATTTATTTTTATAACTAAAAGGATATGAAATGAAACAGTTTCCTCTGGCTTTAATCCCGCATGAAATTGAAGGTGATATCATTCACCTTAGAGCTAAAGACGGCTATGCAAATGCTACAGCCATGTGTAAAACCGCTGGTAAATTATTTGCTGATTACTACAGACTGAAGACAACCCAAGCTTTTCTTCAAGAGTTATCTTCCGATATGGGAATTCCCATAACGGAATTAATTCAAACATTTACAGGCGGAAGACCAGAGAATCAAGGCACATGGGTTCATCCTGATGTTGCTATAAATTTAGGGCAATGGCTATCGCCTAAATTTGCAGTGCAAATTTCAAGATGGGTTAGGGAATGGATGAATGGTGGAGGTAAAAGCGCAGAGCTTCCTGTTCATCTAAAAAGGTATATGGCAAATAGAGGAAGGATACCTCATACACATTTTTCAATATTAAATGAATTAACGTTTAACTTAGTAGCCCCTTTAGAAGAAGCTGGTTACACGCTACCAGATAAAATGGTTCCTGATATATCCCAAGGGCAGGTCTTTTCTAACTGGTTAAGAAAAAATAGAAATGTTGAGCCAAAAACATTTCCTACTTATGAGCACGAATATCCAGATGGGAGGGTTTTTCCTGCACGTTTATACCCTAATGAATATCTTGCTGACTTTAAAGAGCATTTTAATACTGTCTGGTTGCCCAAATACGCCCCTAAATACTTTAGCGAAAGAGATGCAAAAGCATTAGAGCTAATAGAGAGAATAATGCTTCCTGATCTCACCGAAAAATAATCCCCAGCCCTCCCAGCGAGGGCTTTTTTGTGCCTGCAATTCCCCGCATGTGTGATCTCTGACACAAATCGTGTCTACAAATAAAATATTTTCCATTTCAAATCATCACGTTAATTCAATAATAACCAAATAAACACATTTTGTGGTTGACATTAAAATCACAATTTGTGAATATGCTATCCATCGAAGGCAAGGAGCCATAGATAAACAGGATGTTCGCTCTTTAACAGATAGCGCTGTAAAAGCGCAAACCAAAGACAGTATGTTTTGGGATTGGTGAATGCGCAGGCTGATGCGCTGAGACGTCAAGTGCGAATTGGTTAGCGCTGAACCAGCGGTAGTCGGTCAGGCGAACGTAGCGTTATGTCTATGCGATTGAAACGCACAATGTAGGAGTTCAGCACCTACCACCAATCACCAAAGCAAACTGTAAGGGGAAAACTATGTGCAACTTTCACGGCTACAACAACGCCAGATCACGCAGAATGGAACGCAGAAAAGCATTGCAGGAAGCGCACGCATTAACTGAAAGCTTAAAAGCTGCAATACATGGCGAACCAGTAAAAGAAGAAACAAAACGCCCTACCTTATCACTAACACGCAAGCCAATTAGCCGAGTTGAAAAAGCAATATCAATTCGAAGTACTAAAGTTTATGACTCAGTAGATAATACCTGCTTACCAAATTCTAGTATTTACTCAGCTAAATATCGTAAGTCAGGAATGCTGTTAGAGTCTGGCGAAGTGACAGCAAGAGCTTAACATCCCCTAATAAATAACCAGTGGTAAGTAACGAAGAGCGTAATATGAATTATATAGAAAACAACAAGACTAGCATGCTCTTAAAGATTTAAGAGAACTAAAATCCAATGTTTATAGGAATAAATAAAAAGATACGTAATAAGAAGTGGTGGTCCCTACTGGGCTTGAACCAGTGACCAAGCGATTATGAGTCGCCTGCTCTAACCAACTGAGCTAAGGGACCGGTGTGTCGCTATTATATAATATGACTTAGTTTCAGTTCTAGTATGTCAAAACTCAAATGGTTAATTTCCACACAATACATCACGCCAAAAAAGCATGTATAAGCGTACCTTCTTTATATTAATTACCAAGACAAAAAGGAGAACCAATTTTTCAACGCTAATCACTTAAATTAGAAGCGCCTAAGGGGCTTGCTTAGGCTTGCCTTTGAGGTAATACATCTGAAATAAAACACACATAAGGAGGAAATATGCCACACACTAAAGCATCAGTAGATATTAATTTGAAACTCATTCTGTCTGATGAAGCGCTGCCTAAAGTGAAAGGTATGTATGAAATATCAGCACCTGAAGATACACCAAATATTCAAATATTATTAAATGAATTTGTAAAAAATCTAATCGGGGAAGATGTGATAAAAACAGCGCTCAAAAAAGCCGCATTAAAAGCATTAGTCAGTGACATTCTCCATTAAAAAAGACTTACCTCTTTCATATTTAACCGAATAAAGATTACCAACATCAAGGGACTTTCTATCGCTATCGCAAGATAAGTGAGGATTTCGCACATCCGGAGATAAGCATGAATATTGATAAATACAAACTTTGTTTAGCTCAATCACAAGCTGGAATTGCACGCTATCTCAAGGATGAGAACGGATGGAGCGAAGCAAATGAAACATTAAAAACAGCATATGGAGTCAAGCATGAATGCAAAGCAGAAATACATAAAACAGCAAATATTCGCCCTACTGCGCGAGTCTGACATGACTGATAAACAAATAGACGAATTAGTTGCTGATTGGAAATTTAAGCAGCAATGCGAAAAGACAAATCGAATTCTTCGGCAAGTTAATTCTCGTAGAGCATACGCATTCACGTAAGGATGAACCATGAGAATTCAAATATATAGCCCTGACCCTAAGTTTGATATTGGAGAAATGGCTATTGATATTTATAACGAGATTGACGGAGAGGAACTTCGGCAACTATCGGAATCAACCAAGGATAGGATTCTAAAGAAAATACAGGATGTATTGGAAGAGAGGCTTATTCAATGAACGAAGGTATTTATTACGACATTTCAAATGAAGACTATCACCATGGATTAGGTATTAGTAAGTCACAGCTTGACCTGATAGATGAATCTCCGGCTGATTTTATATGGCATAGGGATGCGCCAGTAGATAACGAAAAAATAAAAGCTCTAGATTTTGGCACGGCTTTGCATTGCTTATTGCTAGAGCCTGATGAATTTCAGAAAAGATTCAAAGTTGGACCAGAAGTAAATCGTAGAACCAATGCAGGGAAAGAACAAGAAAAGGAATTTCTTGAAATGTGTGAAAAGGAAAATATCACACCAATTACCAGTGAAGATAACAGGAAGTTATCACTCATGAAAGATAGCGCGATGGCTCACCCAATAGCTCGATGGTGCTTGGAGGCGAAAGGAATCGCTGAAAGTAGCATCTATTGGAAAGACAAGGATACGGACATTCTTTGTCGTTGTAGACCGGACAAGTTAATCGAAGAGCATCATTGGCTAGTTGATGTAAAAAGCACTGCCGACATACAGAAGTTTGAACGCTCTATGTATGAGTACCGATATCACGTGCAGGACTCATTCTATTCGGATGGATATAAGTCACTAACGGGTGAAATGCCTGTTTTTGTTTTTCTTGCCGTAAGCACAACCATTAATTGCGGGCGTTATCCAGTCAGAGTGTTCGTATTAGATGAACAAGCCAAATCCGTTGGTCGCACCTCTTATAAGCAAAACTTATTCACATATGCAGAATGCCTTAAAACTGACGAATGGGCAGGCATTCGCACACTGTCACTGCCTCACTGGGCTAAGGAATTAAAGCATGAGCACACCACCGCTAGCTAAATCTGATTTACAGAAGACACAAGGAACAGAAGTAAAAATAAAAACTAATGAACAAAAACTCGTAGAGTTTATTAATCAGCCGGGAATGAAAGCTCAATTAGCAGCGGCATTGCCTAAACATATCACATCTGACCGCATGATTAGAATTGTCAGTACCGAGATTCGTAAAACCCCTTCTCTTGCAAATTGTGATATTCAAAGTTTTATTGGTGCTGTAGTTCAATGCTCACAACTAGGATTAGAGCCAGGTAATGCATTAGGTCATGCCTACCTTCTGCCTTTCGGTAATGGTAAGTCAGATAACGGTCAACAAAATGTTCAACTCATCATTGGCTACCGAGGAATGATTGATTTAGCTAGGCGCTCAGGTCAAATCATCAGTATATCCGCCAGAACAGTGCGCCAAGGCGATAACTTTCATTTTGAATATGGGTTAAATGAAAACTTAACTCATATACCCGAAGGAAATGAAGATTCACCCATTACCCATGTTTATGCTGTTGCTAGGTTAAAAGATGGAGGTGTTCAATTCGAGGTTATGACCTATAACCAAATAGAAAAAGTTCGTAATTTAAGTAAAGCGGGTAAAAATGGACCATGGGTTACCCACTGGGAGGAGATGGCAAAGAAAACAGTCATTCGCCGACTTTTTAAATACTTACCTGTTTCCATCGAGATGCAAAAAGCCGTCATACTTGACGAAAAGGCAGAGGCAAATATAGAACAAGAACACTCTGCAATTTTTGAGGCTGAATTTGAAGAGGTAGACAGCAATGGCAATTAACCTATTCATCGTTACAGCGCACTTAGGGAAAGACTGTGAGCAACGATGGACGCCAAACGGAAAAGCGGTTGCATCATTCAATCTCCCTGTAAAGCAGGGCTACGGTGAGCATGAAAAAACATCGTGGGTTATCTGTAAGATGTTTGGAGTTAAAGCTGAAAAACTTCCTCAATACTTAACAAAAGGAACAAAAGTTACGGTCACTGGTGAGTTCGTCATGGAGGAATGGACGACCCCAAATGGGGAGAAAAAATCAGCGCCAGTAATCATTGTTGATAAAATTGAGTTTGGCAATAATCAGGCAGGAAGCCAACAGCCAGCACGACAACCTCAACAGCCACAGCAGCAAGCTCCACAGAATGAGCCACCAATGAATTGGGATGACGAAATCCCCTTTGCCCCTATCGGACTCCCCTATCCTCGCCACGCTATTTACGTAATTTAACAATGTAATATTTGCAGGAATGCAAACAGGAGATAGAAATGAACATTAAGCAATTACAGCAACAAATTCATCAGCAAAATAAAGAGGCTGGATGGTGGGACAATCCTCGTAAAAAAGGAACTTTACTCTGCCTTATTCATTCCGAAATCAGTGAGGCAATGGAGGGTGAACGCAAAAATTTAATGGATAACCATTTACCACATAGGAAAATGGCTGAAGTTGAACTTGCTGATGCTGTTATTCGTATTTTGGATTATGCCGAAGCCTTTGGCTATGACATTGAAAGCGCCATTAATGAAAAGCTCGAATACAACAAATATCGCGCAGACCATCAACGTGAAAACCGCGCAAAGGAAGGCGGTAAGCAATTCTAATTTAACTTGAAGGGATATGGTGGATAAAAAATGCCGACGCATGGGAGCACCGGCGAAATCCATACAGATTGAAACTACTTTTTATACCATAAGTGTAGTTGGGGAATTATTATTTGCAATGAACGTTTTAATTTTAACGATTAAATAAATGTAATGAAGAGGAATGGATATGAAAGACAGAATCAAGTTTAACGATGCCATGCTAGCAGCTGTCATGGATGGCAGAAAAACGCAGACACGCAGACCGATTGAGCCACAGCCTAAAGTAACCGAGGAAGAGTTACGAAACCTTGGTGCATGGCAAGATGGTTACACACTATCAGAGCAAGTATGTGCAACATGGAGGCATGGTTTTGTTGATGTTGATTGCCCATATGGTGAGATTGGCGACATCATCAGCGCTGCTGACAATGATGGTAATATCAAAGGGAAAATTGAGATTACTGATGTTTGGCTGCAGCAAATTCAGGAAATATCACCTAATGATGCAATAGCGGAAGGCATCTCGGCTGGTCGTTATGGGAATGACGGCAATTGGTTAGTTGGATTTTATATTCCAAACAGCAATCAGCCATATATAACCGCAAAAAATGCATACAAAGAACTATGGCAATCAATATACGGGATTGATAGTTGGATTAATAACGAATGGGTATGGGTTATTGAGTTTCGAAAAATTGATTTATTATCACTACTTAACTAAATTTTAGATGGTATAGTAAACTCTCAATTATAAGGAGAGTGCAATGAAGTATTTGCTAATTAAAGATAGCGGAGAATCCAAGCCTATAACCCATCTAAACAAGCCCCCCAAAGCAAAAGGTCATCCATCGTATGGTAAGGCAGACCAAATCGTAGTCAATAAATATAATGAAACTTCATTTGATATAGAAGGTTTTGATTACAAAGTAGCGTATGAAACTAAAGAGCCAACAAGAGAAGAATTTATAGAAAAGTCATCAGGGTTATTAGATGGTAAAGGTGGCTACATAAAATAATCAATTAACAAATATACCCAACACCCTGCACTAGCGGGGTTTTTTACACCTAAAATTCAGGAGTAAGTATGGATAAATCAAGGCAGCAATTTGAAGAGTGGCGCAGTAAGAATAAATCATCAGCGATAAATCTATTCGATGTATGGCAAGCATCACGCGAGAGTTTAATTAATAGCTTGGAGCCTGTTGGTTATATTGATAACGCTGAATCTATTGACCTTGAACATGGTCGAGTTTGTTATTTATATAAAGACTGTATCGATAAAATTAATATTCCACTCTACCGCCTAGATAAATAACCATGCAAATAATCGGATATGTATTACTCATGCTAATACAGGGTTCTGCTGTGCCTGTTACAGAGCAAATATACACACAGCAAGAATGCGAGAGCCGTGCCATGCAGATAATGCAGGTGCGAGATGTTGAGATAGTTTGTAGGGAGGTAATGAGAAAATGGATAAATTAAGAGAGAGAATAATAGAAGTTCTTCAATGTAATCAGCTTACCACTGACGAAATATATCACTTATGCAGCCCTGATTATTCAAGGAGTCAGGTTAGTTGTATTATTAGTCACTTAGAAGCAGGCGGGATTATTAAGAAAAACACTTGTGAATATTGGGAATTAATCAATGAATAAATACACCGAACTTTCTGACTTCGAGATTAATAAAAAGGTTGCTGAGAAATTAGGAATTAGATTCACTCCAAGAAATGGAGTTTTAATCTTGTCGGCAACAAAGTTATTCGCCCCCTCCAACAACCCATCTGATGCAATGCCGATTATTATTGATAATAAGATAGGGCTATCACCAAT
>NZ_ABXW01000010.1 GCF_000173415.1 Providencia alcalifaciens DSM 30120
CAACTCCCTTCACGAACTCGACACCAAACACACAACGGAACTCACTAATGCAAAAGCTGAAATTGACCAGTTACGTATTGCTGCTGAGCGTAATCCTGAGCGGGTGTACATTAGAGCCAGTTGTCCGAAAGGGGACGCTAATTCCACCTCCGGCATGGATGATGGAGCAACCGCCAGACCTACTGACTCCGCTATCAGAAATTATTGGTTACTCAGACAACGAATCGCAGAGTCAAAGCAAATGATACTTGGCTTGCAGGATTACATTAGAACAGAGTGTTTGAGGTAAAATCCCCCTCATCAATCCAATGAGGGGGAACGATGAGCCTAACAAAATTTAAACATTCTTACTCATCTTAAATACAAAATAGGAATTAACCAAATTTTATAAAAAAAGCAACGATTGATACGGCTATTAAATGTATTTTCTCTTTTGACCGGATAGTATATTAATAGCTATCTTAATCTACGAGGTTGTTTTTGATGCTCCTGTTACATTATTGAGTTGACTTAACCATGTTAACTCGGTTCCAACAAGAGAAAGTGTTTTACCTGTTGAGCTCGTTTGTAACGAATATTCGCAGTGTGATACTCGTTTAATTAATGGCGTTTTCCCATCAAGT
>NZ_ABXW01000009.1 GCF_000173415.1 Providencia alcalifaciens DSM 30120
AATTCTCTTCATAAAGTCGATGCTAAACATAGAGATGAGCTTTCAAATGCAAAAGCTGAAATTGACCAGTTACGTATTGCTGCTGAGCGTAATCCTGAGCGGGTGTACATCAGAGCCAGTTGTCCGAAAGGGGACGCTAATTCCACCTCCGACATGGATGATGGAGCAACCGCCAGACCTACTGACTCCGCTATCAGAAATTATTGGTTACTCAGTCAACGAATCGCAGAGTCAAAGCAAATGATACTTGGCTTGCAGGATTACATTAGAACAGAGTGTTTGTGGTAAAATCCCCCTCATCAATCCAATGAGGGGGGAACGATGAGCCTAACAAAATTTAAACATTCTTACTCATCTTAAATACAAAATAGGAATTAACCAAATTTTATAAAAAAGCAACGATTGATACGGCTATTAAATGTATTTTCTCTTTTGACCGGATAGTATATTAATAGCTATCTTAATCTACGAGGTTGTTTTTGATGCTCCTGTTACATTATTGAGTTGACTTAACCATATTAACTCGGTTCCAACAAGAGAAAGTGTTTTACCTGTTGAGCTCGTTTGTAACGAATATTCGATTTGTGATACTCGTTTAATTAATGGCGTTTTCCCATCAAGA
>NZ_ABXW01000008.1 GCF_000173415.1 Providencia alcalifaciens DSM 30120
TTGTGCTCACACAAGTAATACACCGTCTCCGGCATATCCTTTTCCCATTTCAATCCGAACGCGGTGCTGTCATCCCCAAATTTGAGGTATTGCCGCTCACCACAATGCGGGCACGGCACATAAAAGCGCATAAACACCCGCGACTCATTCGCCGCCTTTTCAATCTGACAAGTACCTTTGATTTTTGGCGTTGACCCCCGAATTGATTTAGGAAATACCGACCCCTCAATACGCTTATCGCCCAGTAACGTGGGCGCGCCTTCCTTTTCTACATCCGGCTCAAAGGAAGAAAGTTCGTCATAGCACACGACATCCACGGATTTTTCACGGTAGTTTTTAGCCGCAGCGCCCCCCAAACACCAAAAACCAATGCCGGTTGAAAAGCGTTTTAAGGTCAGCGTATTGTCACGATGTTTTCGCCCAAACCATGGTGCTAACGCTAATAACGTCGGCACCTCTCGAACCGTTGGCTCTACGTGAGATTTCATAAAATCCTCAGCCGCAGAATCGGTAGGTTGAAATAACAGACTATTTCGAGATTTATGCTCAATAAAATACCCAAGGACACCTAAAAGCATTTTGGTGTAGCCCACCCGCGCCGATTTAATCAAATTGACCGTGCGGATCTGATCATTGCCCATGGCATTCATAATGGCGACTTGAAAGGGTAAGGTTTCCCATCGCCCGGGGGTGTACGAGGATTCTTTCGGTAAGTAATAATTTTCATTTGCCCACTCAACCACAGTTTGTGGGATGGGTATTTTTAGTACGGACAATCCGGTGGCTATCGCATGCTTAATATTAGCGATTTGTCGTTCTCTTGAAATCATCCATCCACCTGTCCACACCAGTTTCAGCGGCAGAGGCAATATTGGAGGCTTTCGCGATTTCCGTTTTCACAGCATCAAGATGCACAGGTGATATATCAGGGAACTTACGTTGCAAAGTTTGCGGGATACGCGTCAAAATCCCTGCCACCTCTTGAGCGACACGCCGCAAAATATACATAAATAGTTCAGTTTCGACGACTTGCTCTTCCTCTCGCGCATTTTTCAACTCCTGAGTATCTGCCTGCGCTTTAGTGAGCCGATAACGTTCATATTCTATTGTTCCTGGTTGTAAATCAGATTCCGCAGCCATTCGTAAATCCGTAACTTCCCTGCGAAGTTTTTCATTTTCAATATCGGTTTCGCGCTGTGCATACCAGCCAATGACTACATCGGTTTCAAAAATGGCTTCATGTCCTTTTCCGCCCCCAGAATGAATAGGTAACCCCTGACTCTGCCAAGCCGTTATCGTTCTAACATCCACATTAAAAATTTCTGCAAGCTTTTTTTTATTCACATTCATAAAAGAAATACCTCAAGATGCAGAAAGGATCTCAATCGCCCTTTTTTGTTAGAACAAAACGCATATCACTTCCTTTCTTTTTTAAAAGAAAA
>NZ_ABXW01000007.1 GCF_000173415.1 Providencia alcalifaciens DSM 30120
TGAGCGGGCTTCTTAAATTTGGCTCCTCCAGCTGGACTTGAACCAGCGACATACGGATTAACAGTCCGCCGTTCTACCGACTGAACTATGGAGGAATTGGGTTGTTCCTGAGAACGAGGCGAATATTAACGATATCACCTCGACCTGTCAACGATAAAAATAGAAAATAAATTCAATTGCTCATTCGCTGCTCATTACGAATAAAAACTACGCTATATTGTTGATAACGTTTTAATTTTGAGCGGCTAAAGTAACTTGTGTTGGCGCAGAAACTTCGGGATAGGCAATATGATAGATATCATAAAAGGAGATAGACCCCTTTAATGCTAACAAACGAGAAATTTCCTGTTTGTTAGCCGCGCTGACTTCTGGCGATTCTAGCATTTTATTTAACGCGTCTTCCGATACAGTTTCAGTGACAAACCATTCGCCGTTATAGCAAACGCGCAAATCTAACACGCCAATATCTTCAAAATGGTAAACCGGTTTGATATCAAATAGCAGAACACTTGCCAGTATAATAAATAAGAGGGTTATTCCCAGAGTCCAATAAGGTCCAAAGTAGGGGGCATACCATAAGATCACAGCAAGTGGTAAATAGGCTGCAATCATCCCAATACATAAATAAGGGTGGTTAGCGAGAAATTGGCTATTAAAGTAAGGTTTACCATCACGTTGCTCACGTTGGTTGATGGTATTTAAGTCGTCGATAAGTATTTGTTTGATAATATCCATGGTAAGTGACTCTCTGTCAGATATCTATACTAGGAGGGTATCATGGAGGGAACGAATTGTTATATATCAGTTAAAAAAAATATTTAACTGGATTGTCATTGTTTCAGGTTTATTTCGCCTTCTTTCAAGAAAAGGGGATGGTTGTGTCCTAAATAAATCTTTAAAATATCAATAAAATGCAGCTTTTTTGTTAACATAATCCTACTCAAAAGTGATGTACCCGAAAAAATGGCAATATTTTTGAGATTACATGTATAAAATAGTTGCTATTATCTCAAAGTCATGAGTTAATGAGCATCGGCCTGTTTAGCAGTCCTATTTGATGTACGAGTACTGAGTTAGTGTGTTCTAAAGAAAAAAGTTATCACAGATAGCCTTTGACCGTGACGCTTCATCTTAGTGTTTCCCTGATTAAATAGTTGACTCTGGCCCGTATATGCCAAAAGGCAAGTTTTTTTGATGTTATATAGGAAAAAGTCAAATGTCCGACAAAATGAAAGGTCAAGTTAAGTGGTTCAACGAGTCTAAAGGCTTCGGTTTCATCACTCCAGCTGATGGTAGCAAAGACGTTTTCGTCCACTTCTCTGCCATTCAGGGCAATGGTTTCAAAACTCTGGCAGAAGGCCAGCAAGTTGAATTCACCATTGAAAACGGTGCAAAAGGCCCAGCAGCTGCTAACGTAACTGCTATCTAAGCTAATTGCTTAACTGATTTTCTAAAGCCCGTCCTTTTTAAGGACGGGCTTTTTCGTATGTGCAGAATTTAATAAATTAATACGAAAAAATAATTAATATTTAAATCTTTACTTAATAATTTGCCACATCTATACTCAGGGCACATTAACCTATTGGAGATAAATTACTTGGACAGTCAGAGTTGTCATAAAAACTTAATTTAATTGGCAAGTAATTAATAATCTCTTCTATTAACTGCTTGCCACGATGGCGGGCGGTATCTGATGTATCTCATCACTCATACTCCCTGATTTAAATAATAAATTTCATTTTTAGATGGAATGATCACTGTTGCAGTGAGTGTGTATCATGACAGTTTATATTTATTCTCTATTCCCTCCGGGCAATAGCCATTAAATACTGAATATTTATTTATTCAGTATTTTGGCATGGGCTTTTTATTATGCTCATTAATTGTTATCCATTATTTGATGGAGGGATCATTATGTTTTTCACTCACGAGATATTAAATCTTTTATCCGCTATGTGCCTTGGTGCATTAATTGGAGCTGAGCGCCAATGGCGTCAAAGGATGGCGGGATTACGCACGAATGCATTAGTTGCCACGGGAGCGGCGGTATTTATTTTGAGTTCAGTAACCACTTCACCGGATAGCCCTGGTCGAATTGCTGCACAAATTGTGTCAGGAATTGGTTTTTTAGGCGCAGGGGTGATTATGCGTGAAGGCATGAATATTAGAGGACTGAATACAGCAGCAACATTGTGGTGCTCAGCAGGGATTGGCGTGTTATGCGGTTTGGGGCAATATTCACTAGCGATAATGGCTACTTTATTGATTTTATGTGCAAATATTTTATTGCGAGAGGCTGCAGCAAAAATTAATCGCCAGCCACAACAACAAGCATTAGATGTGGAACAGCGTTATAAAATTCGAGTGATGTGTCACCAAGGTGATGAAATTCTGGTTAGAACGTTGATTTTACAAGCCATAAATGGATTGCATATTCGTCTACAGTCACTGAGTAGTGCAGATACATTGAAATCAGAACAGCTGGAAGTGTGCGCAGAGTTCCTTGCTACCCCTGCGGAGCAAAAAGAGATTGAAGCATTGGTATGCCGCATTAGCCTTGAACAAAGTGTTAGTGCCATCAATTGGAAAGTGGCATCTGAGCTACCCGCTTGATTGCCGAAAATTAACTGATTAAAGGAGCCGAAATGGACGATCACCCTCCGTCTTGGAGATATAAACAGGAGCTATCTGGCTAAAATACAATATTTTCAGTCAGATAGCGTTTTGAAAGTACAGCTGTACTCATAGAGATAACGTTATGACTGAAATAAGGCATCCGCGCAAAGGCGCAAAAGCCCCCGCACGCCAAAAATTCATTGTTGGCGAACAAGCGAGCAAAAACATTGAGCAAGTTCTCAATGAATACCAAACTAACCTTTTAGGTCTCTCTGAAAATGAGGCTTTAGATCGCTTAGTCATTGAAGGCGAGAATGAAGTTGCTCATGAAAAAGCGCCCCCAGCTTGGAAGCAATTACTCACTTCTTTTAAAAACCCATTCATTTTTGTTTTGATGATTCTTGCGATTGTGAGCTTTTTTACGGATTACGTGATCCCAAAACGTCAAGGTGAAGAAACTGACTTAACTGGCGTTATCATTATTGTGACGATGGTTGTATTAAGTGGGCTGCTACGTTTTTGGCAAGAATATCGCACTAATAAAGCCGCTGAAGCTTTGAAATCGTTGGTACGAACAACCGCAACGGTATTTCGTCGTGATAATAGAACAGGGCGCTCTACCCGCAAGGAAGTGCCAATCAAGTGCTTAGTTCCTGGAGATATTGTTTTATTATCTGCGGGAGATATGGTTCCAGCTGATTTGAAATTAGTTGAATCTCGTGATCTATTTATTAGCCAAGCAATTCTGACTGGCGAATCTATTCCAGTCGAAAAATATGACACGCTGGCGAATGTTTCGGCGAAAAGTTTGGAACCCGCATCCCCTACAGAGAATGAGCTTCTTGAAATTTCAAATATCTGTTTGATGGGTACAAATGTAACTAGTGGCACTGCAAGGGGAATTGTGGTGGCGACAGGAAGCAAAACCTACTTAGGTTCACTGGCAAAATCGATAGTGGGTACTCGGGCGCAAACAGCTTTCGACCGTGGAGTGAATAGTGTTAGCTGGCTATTGATTCGCTTTATGTTGGTCATGGTGCCAATTGTTTTATTAATCAATGGGTTCACTAAGGGCGATTGGTTTGAGGCAACGCTATTTTCACTGGCTGTTGCGGTCGGTCTAACGCCTGAAATGTTGCCGATGATTGTCAGCTCAAACCTTGCAAAAGGCGCGATAGCCATGTCTAAACATAAGGTTATTGTTAAGCGTCTCAATGCGATTCAAAACTTTGGCGCGATGGATGTACTCTGTACTGACAAAACAGGAACATTGACACAAGATCGTATTATTTTAGAGCATTATCTCGACAGTAATGGGCAAAAAGATAGCCGAATTTTACAATTAGCTTGGTTGAACAGCTTCCATCAAAGTGGCGCTAAAAACATGATGGACCAAGCCATTATTCGGCGCGGTCGTGGCAATGATAAAGTTGAGCAGTTAAAAGCTTACCAAAAAATTGACGAGCTACCCTTTGACTTTATTCGCCGAAAACTCTCTGTGACGGTAAAAACTCCGAAGGGAGAAGCATTATTGATCTGTAAAGGGGCTGCTGAAGAAATGTTAGCAGTTTGCCAAAGTTATCAGCAAGATGGGCACTCAGTTTTATTAGATGATCACGCGAAAGCTAGGATTGCGGAGTTGGTCAGCGATTATAATAAACAGGGTTTTCGAGTATTGTTGTTGGCAACACGCTCATTAAATGATGCTGAAGCTTCATTACCGTTATCAGCCCAAGCTGAGCAGCAGCTTGAATTACAAGGCATTCTTACGTTTTTAGATCCCGCGAAAGAAAGTGCTATTTCTGCCATCGCAGCGTTAAGAGAAAACGGTGTCATGGTGAAAGTTCTCACGGGTGATAATGCGGTGATCACGGAAAAAATTTGCCATGATGTGGGGCTCAATATCGATGAAATCATGACTGGTCTTGAAGTCGAGGCAATGAATGATGATGATTTAAAAGCTAAAGTTGAGCAAGTTTCGGTATTCTGTAAGTTAACGCCTTTACAAAAATCTCGGATTTTAAAACTGTTGCAAGCCAATGGACATACCGTTGGTTTTCTCGGGGATGGGATTAATGATGCACCGGCTTTACGGGATGCGGATGTCGGGATCTCTGTGGATACAGGTACCGATATTGCGAAAGAGTCTGCGGATATTATTCTACTAGAAAAAGATTTAATGGTATTGGAGCAGGGGGTTATCAAAGGCAGGGAGACCTTTGGGAATATTATTAAATATTTAAATATGACCGCCAGCTCCAACTTTGGAAATGTCTTTTCCGTGCTAATTGCCAGTGCATTTATTCCCTTCTTACCCATGCTAGCCATTCATTTACTGGTTCAAAACTTGCTGTACGATATGTCCCAATTAGCATTACCTTGGGACAAAATGGACAAAGAATTTTTAAAACGACCGCGTAAATGGGATGCAAAAAATATTGGACGATTTATGATTTGGATTGGCCCAACATCCTCTATTTTTGATATCACAACATTTGCGTTGATGTGGTATGTGTTCCAAGCCAATAGCGTGGCACATGAAGCGCTATTTCAATCCGGTTGGTTTGTTGAAGGATTATTATCGCAAACCTTGGTGGTTCATATGTTACGAACACAAAAAATTCCATTTATTCAGAGTACGGCGGCATTACCTGTATTATTGACGACAGGGATTATTATGGCGCTTGGACTTTATATTCCATTCTCGTCCTTTGGTACTATGATTGGTCTACAGCCTTTACCAATGGAATATTTCCCTTGGTTAGTGTTGACATTAGTTAGTTACTGTTTTGTTGCTCAAGGAATGAAGCACATTTATATTAAACGCTTCGGGACTTGGTTGTAACGTAAAATGGGTCACTCCATACTGGAGTGACCTGCAAGAAGAAAATTACACTATCGTTTGCTAGCTTGCTGATAATTTATAATAGTTTTGCCAATAGATGTATTTTTCATGGTCTATTAGCTTGTTAAATAATTTTGAGGTCAGATATTTTGTGTTCTGCTTAATTTCATTTAGAGGCAAATCTGGAAATAGGCGCTGACATAGTTCATCGTTAATTGTTGAATTAATATAATTGGTAATATAATTAATGGTTTTTTGATCAGAGATATTATGGTGGCAAACTAATCGCTGGATTGCCATCGCTATTTCATTGTTATTATATAGTATGTGTTCAATTGATTTTTGTGCCGCGTTAGGCAGGAACGTATAACTACCGAATTGAAGTTTACGATGGACTTGATTATAAATTTTTTGTTTATTTTCCTTGCTAAGCTTCAAAGAAATATGGCGATGGCGATTAGCAAAATCTTCTCTTGTAGCATCGAAAGTTCGATTAAAAGTCGATGATAGCTGAATAATTTTTTCTTGTTTTTTCCAATGCTCAATAGCTTGAGTATCTTTCGGGGTTATTTCTTGTACAGATTTTAAAACATAAGCCATCAATACCCTTTCATTGAATGAAATACTATGATTATTGATTGTGAATGTAATATATTTATTTGAAACATTTAATAACTTCTGACTTAATTGGCTATATTCATTTTTAACTTCAATCTTTGATGTTATTTGAATAGGTTTATTAGCTTGAATAGCTGATTCAAACATAAAAATTTCCTTTTACTATGTTTATTAAATTAAATAATAGAAAAAAGAAAATGAGAATACTTTCAAAAAACAGTAGACAATAAAAAAGAGCCATTTAGGCTCTTTAAATAACAGGATAGGAAAGGCTTATTGCAGACCTAAAGCTGTTTTCATTTGTTTCATAGCATCAATGCCTTGCTGGCATGCTTGATCTTGTTGGTCTTTAGGTAAAGCGGCAACTTGCTTTTTACCTTCTTCTAACTGGCCTTTCATTGCATCTAATTGAGCTTTGGCTTGTGGGTTTTCAGAAGCTTTAGCAATTAAGCTATCAACTTCAGCAAAGTAAGCATTACAAGTTTCAGTTGCGCCTGCAACTTGACCCTTTTTCTCTTCTTCTGAACACGCAGTGATTGTCAGTGCCAATAAACCCAGTCCACAAGCTAAAATCATCTTTTTCATAATCAACCTTATTAAAATTATTTATATATAAAGCAAATTAAGTATATAAGAGGAACTTCTTTTATCAATGTAACAAATCCTAAAAAGGAAATTGATAATTAATTCATATGGTTAATTTTTAATATAAAAATTTATGCTTTATAAATGACTTTTGTAATGATAATTATCTAGTGAATTTCTTAAGCGAATATTGTGGTGTATGAAACATAAGGAAGAACCACGAGTAAAAATACGTAGTGATTCCTGAGATCACCTCATGATATGGATTAACAGCATAAAGACCTTATTGAGTAGTTGATTGTTTTGTAAAAAATGCGTTAAGTAAAAGTAACTAAAACTATTATCAAATACGGAAAAGTTAAACTCCTTATAACTTTTATTGTGATATTAATAACTTTTTTTCATATACAGTAAAAATAATTAAAATTGAGAATTAGCGTAAAAAATAATTTACACTTTACTGATAAAGCTGGACTATCGAATATTCATAGAATTAATTGCTGTACATTTAAAATGCGATTATAGAAGTGAAAGGTGAGCTGTATCACAAATTTATCAATAAAATGCTTTTCACTATATAATATTGATTTTTAAATTAAATTTTCTTTGAACCTAAAGGGGGTTATCAGGTAAAGTCTCTGCCTCCAAGGGTACTCTCCTTTCGATTTTTGGCTTTTAAGAGGCAAAATTTTGCTATTTTGGTTAACAACGACTAGGTTCATTTGGTTGACGCTAGGTCAAATTTGCGTGCAAAATTACTCTCATAAGAAATTCGCCAAAGTGTTTTAGACAGGTTAGAATGCGTCGGATAAAGGGAAATAAATTTTCTTACACTACATTCCCAGAAGGATCCACCTTACAAAGGGAAAGTAAGGAAATGAGATAAGGCATTACGCTTATCTCGATATGCAACATAGCAGACATTCATTAATGCTATGGGCATGGTATGTATGTAACCGGATTTATCTTGTTACTTTTTATTTTTAAATTACACACAGGGCTTTACCATTATGTCTGCTTCTATTGTAAAGAAACGGCCTTTAAGTCGTTATATTAAAGATTTTAAACACAGCCAAACTCATTGTGCGCACTGTAATAAAACGCTTGATCGCATCTCCCTCGTTTTCAATGATGGCATCTTAAATAAAGAAGCTATTGCTGACATGACCGATTTGGTTGATGAAGCGGCTTGGGGTGAACTTCAAGGGCAATTTACAGCACTTTGTCGTTTTTGTAGCGAGATTTTCTGTAATAGTAATACAGACTATTTCGATATTATGTCTTTTAAACAGTATTTGTTCCTACAGACAGAAATGAGTCATAGCACCGTTCGCGAGTACGTTGTTCGTCTACGCCGCTTAGATGAGCTACTATCATCCTCTAACTTTTCAATGAAGAATTTTACGGCAAGTAAAGTGCAAGAAGAGTTGAGCGATAAAATGACTGATTCAGCGTTTAGTAATTACAATATTGCGCTACGTAAGTATGAGCAATATTTAAGCTGGCAGTCAGAAAAAAACTAAAAATATTTTAAGTTAATAAAAATAGTTGGTCATACAATTGTTTTTAAAACTAAAATAAGCCAATAGGTGTCCAATAGGGCACCTTTTTTATTTTTAAATAATTAAGAATAAAAAAGCCATTAACTAAACAGTTTTAGAATTAAATTTATCCAACTGTTATGATTAAATATAATAATGAAATATAAAAATTAATAGGAGCTATTTAATTAAATTTATAGATAAATAGATAAGTTTATAAATAAAATTATAGTGAATATTAGGAAGGGATGACGACAAAAGAGCATATATGAATAGATTTAAGTGTGAAAGCCTGAGTTTACCTGCACCGTTTGTACGTTTGCTGGAAACTCAGGCTTTTTGCATATTATCCGATAGTCATTAAGCTCGCATTTCCACCTGCTGCGGCGGTATTCACACTTAAAGAACGCTCATGAACCAAACGTTCAATTAATAAGTTCGTTTCGCCACGCTCAAAGCCTTGAACTGAGATAATAGGTCCTTTACGTTTAGCAATAACTTCGCAAACATGTTTCAATTGTTCGCTGTCTCCGTGGTAAATCACACCTTCAATTGGCTCAACGGCATTTTGCCAATCTTTAGTGAACGAAATTGTTTTGCGAACTTTTTCTGGCAGTGATTTAAAGATCTTCTGATGTAAATCGCTATTTGCCCACAATGTTTGGCAGCCACTGGCAAGTACTGCAGATAATTGGATTAAGCAATCTTGTTCATTATCGCTAAGGCATAAAATAGTGCCGCGTGGACGTAGGGTGTATGTATTTTTCTCACCTGTTGGTCCGGGTAATAAACGCGATGTTCCCGCTTGTGTTAAGCGAGCAAATTGCTCGATAACATTTTGTTCAATACCTGTTTGTTGTTTTTGAGCCCAAGCGGAGAATGCTTCAAATGGTGCTAATAACTCAGCACGCGCACTCGCATCCATAGGCAGGTAGTTGTCTTGTTGTTCCAACGTTTGACATACTGCATTTTCAGGGCGTTCACTTAATAAACGGTATAGATAAAGTGGACCGCCTGCTTTTGGACCTGTACCAGAAAGACCTTCACCACCAAACGGTTGAACTCCAACAACGGCACCTACCATATTACGGTTAACGTATAGGTTACCCACTTTCGCTTTTGCAACAACTTGATTGATTGTTTCATCAATACGGGTATGAACCCCAAGTGTTAATCCATAGCCCGCCGCATTGATCTGATCAACTAAATGGTCTAACTCATCACGTTTGAAGCGAACAACATGCAGAACTGGCCCGAAAATTTCTTTTTTCAGTTCGCCAATGTTATCGAGTTCAATCAGCGTTGGTTTAACGTAAGTTCCTTCAGCTTGTTCTTGTTGATCTTGACTATTGGTAAATACTGCTTGGAAGACCGTTTTGCCTTTGCTGCGCATTTGCTGAATATGCTGTTCAATATTCTCTTTGGCTTCACTGTCGATAACCGGACCAATATCGGTTGAGATATGCTCTGGATTGCCCATACGACACTCTTCCATTGCGCCTTTTAACATACGAATTGTTCGGTCAGCGACATCTTCTTGAACACAAAGGATACGTAAAGCGGAGCAGCGCTGACCCGCGCTATCAAAAGCTGAGGCCACGACATCGGTCACCACTTGTTCAGTGAGCGCTGAAGAGTCAACAATCATTGCGTTCAAGCCGCCGGTTTCAGCGATTAATGGCGTTGGGCGACCTTGAACATCTAAGCGACCTGCAATATTACGCTGTAGTAAACCCGCCACTTCCGTGGAACCCGTGAACATCACGCCACGAACGCGTTGATCACCCACTAATTTCGCGCCAATAGTTTCCCCTTTGCCCGGTAAAAATTGTAAAACATCACGAGGAATACCCGCTTGGTGCATGATGGAGACTGCAATGGCGCCGATTAATGGTGTTTGTTCCGCAGGTTTTGCTAGCACAGTGTTACCCGCCGCTAACGCCGCCGCAATTTGTCCAGAGAAGATAGCGAGCGGGAAGTTCCACGGGCTGATACACACCACAGGACCGAGAGGTCGATGTGTATTGTTATCAAAGTCTTCACGGACTTGTGTTGCATAATAATTTAGAAAATCAACAGCTTCTCGTACTTCAGCAATGGCGTTTGTGTAGGTTTTTCCTGCTTCACGCACGAGTACATCCAATAATGGCTGTAACTGTTGTTCCATGATATCGGCAGCTCGTAAGAGGATAGCTGCACGTTCAGAGGGTGGCGTTGCAAACCAAATTGCCCCAGCATCTGTTGCAATATTAAGCGCATGCTCTGCTTCTTGTTCATTCGCTTCACGAACTTTACCCACGATATCTCGATGGCAAGCTGGGTTGATAATTGCAACCGCTTCAGGCAGTGCTTGTTGGGCAATAAATTCACCCCCAAGCAGAGGCTCTGCCACTTTTTCTTGCGTAGCCGCATTTAATAGTGCGCTAGACAGTGAGGCTAAGCGGTGTTCGTTAGACAAATCTAAACCCATTGAATTGACGCGGCGAGTGCCGTAGAGATCACGAGGTAATGGGATTTTAGGGTGAGGTAAACCAATTTGTCCTTCCGCTTTAGACAGTTCACGAACATCTTTCACTGGATCAGCGACTAGCTCATCTAATGGGATAGTTGCATCTGCAATTCGGTTTACAAAGGAGGTATTTGCGCCATTTTCTAATAAACGACGTACTAAATAAGCCAGTAAGGTTTCGTGCGTTCCAACGGGAGCATAAATACGGCAAGGGCGGTTGAGTTTTCCGTCTGCCACTTTACCAACAACTTGTTCATATAATGGCTCGCCCATGCCATGTAGGCATTGGAACTCATATTGACCAGGGTAGTAGTTTTTACCGGCAATTTGGTAAATCGCTGATAAGGTATGTGCGTTATGCGTCGCAAACTGAGGGTAAATTAAATTTGGTACAGAAAGTAATTTACGCGCGCAAGCTAAGTACGAAACGTCGGTATATACCTTACGCGTATAAACAGGATAACCCTCTAAGCCATCAATTTGTGCACGCTTAATTTCGCTATCCCAATAAGCACCTTTAACCAGACGGATCATTAATCGGCGTTGGCTACGTTCAGCAAGATTAATAATAGAATCAATGACAAATGGACAACGTTTTTGGTAAGCCTGAATGACGAAACCAATTCCGTTCCAACCGGCTAATTGTGGCTCAAAACACAGTTTTTCGAGTAAATCTAGCGAGATCTCTAAGCGGTCAGCTTCTTCTGCATCAATGTTGATCCCAATATCGTATTGGTGAGCTTGCATCACTAAAGATAGCAGACGTGGATAGAGTTCTTCCATCACACGGGCATATTGGGCGCGGCTATAGCGTGGATGCAGGGCGGATAATTTAATGGAAATTCCTGGACCTTCATAGATCCCGCGCCCGTTAGATGCTTTACCAATCGCGTGAATAGCTTGTTGGTAAGAGACCATATAGTCTTGAGCATCTTTTTCAGTTAACGCAGCTTCGCCTAGCATGTCATAGGAATAGCGGAAACCTTTATCTTCCAATTTACGTGCGTTGGCAAGGGCTTGAGCGATAGTTTCACCCGTCACAAATTGCTCGCCCATTAAACGCATCGCCATATCGACGCCTTTTCGTACGAGTGGTTCGCCGCTTTTGCTTATGATGCGATTTAACGATGAAGACAATTTTGCTTCATTGTGGGTAGAAACTAATTTTCCTGTAAATAATAGTCCCCATGTTGCCGCATTGACAAACATGGAACTGCTTTGCCCAACATGAGATTGCCAGTTACCCGTGCTAATTTTGTCACGAATCAAGGCATCTCGAGTCGCTTTATCGGGGATACGTAATAATGCTTCGGCTAGGCACATTAATGCCACACCTTCTTGAGAAGACAGCGAAAACTCTTGGAGCAAGCCTTGAACTATACCGGAACGACCTACGCCATTTTTTTGATTACGTAATTTTTCTGCGATGGAATAAGCTAATTTATGCGCTGCATCAGCTTGTTCAGGTGGCAGTTCTGCTTGTTGTAACAGCATAGGAACGGCTTGAGTTTCAGGGATACGGTAAGCGGAGGTGATCGCGGAGCGTTTCACTGACTGAGGCAAAATGTGTTCAGCAAATTCAAGGAAGGGTTGATAAAGGGTTTCAACTGATGAAGTATCATCACTTAAATTCTGATCTTTTGTATCCAAAACCGTTGATAATTCAGGTATAATTTGGTTGTTATCGAGTTGCTCTAAATAATTATATATAGCTTGCTTAATAAGCCAATGCGATGTGCGATCAAGACGTTGAGCGGCTGCTTTAATGCGGTCACGAGTTTCTTCATCAAGTCTCACACCCATAGTTGTTGTGCTACTCATCTTAATTCCTTCCTTTTCACAGGTGTTAAATACCAAAAGTTATACACCATTATGATGATGTTGCAACTTTGTGCAACATTGTTAATGTGGCATGTGAAGAAAATGTGAAACAACTCTTATTTTTATCAGTAATTAATGATGTTAATTCATTGGTTTTAATTAATTTTGTTTTATATCAATTGATTAGAGATAATTGGCTGATGATGGTAAGTTAATCACTTAATTAAGAATTTGACTTAAAAGTTTAACATTTGTGATGTGTCTTTTATTTATTGAACAAAAAATAGTTAATTTCTTGTTAAATGCATCTGAGTCTGTCTAGCATGATGTGGCAAAGTTATAGAGTTATTGCAACACAAACAATCACAACATAGATAAGGTGTGCATCAAAAAATGCCGAATTGTGCAATTAAGTGCAACATCTTGAGATTAAAAGTTATCAAAGAAAATTATAAAGATAACGTTAAAATAGACGCATTATGGAGACGACAGGATGACTGTAAGCACTCCGATGATCATTATGTTCATCGTATATATCACGGGTATGTTATTGATTGGCTACTTAGCCTATCGTTCAACGAAAAATTTTGATGATTACATTCTAGGAGGACGAAGTTTAGGTAGTGTGGTTACCGCATTATCAGCAGGGGCTTCGGATATGAGTGGCTGGTTATTGATGGGCTTACCCGGCGCCATTTTCCTCGCAGGAATTTCTGAAAGTTGGATTGCTATTGGTTTATGTCTAGGCGCATACCTGAACTGGCTATTTGTGGCGGGTCGCTTACGTGTACAAACCGAGAAAAACAATAATGCGTTAACGCTTCCTGACTATTTTACGAGTCGTTTTGAGGATAATAGTAAGATTTTACGTATTATTTCTGCGGTGGTGATCTTAGTTTTCTTTACGATTTATTGTGCATCTGGCGTTGTTGCGGGTGGGTTGTTATTTGAAAGTACGTTTAACATCAGCTACGACAAAGCCCTTTGGTTAGGAGCGTTAGCGACCATTGCTTATACCTTCTTAGGGGGCTTCTTAGCTGTTAGCTGGACAGATACCGTACAAGCATCATTGATGATTTTTGCCCTAATTTTAACGCCAATTGTGGTTATTTTATCTCTGGGTGGGTTAGATACATCGATTGAAGTTATTAAAGCTAAAAACCCTGAGTACCTTGATATGTTTAAGGGAATGAACTTTGTTGCCATTCTATCATTGTTGGGTTGGGGACTGGGTTACTTTGGACAACCTCATATCCTCGCACGTTTTATGGCGGCAGATTCTCACCGTACTATTCGCTCCGCGCGCCGTATTAGTATGACGTGGATGACATTATGTTTAGGTGGAACGATTGCGGTTGGTTTCTTTGGGATTGCATATTTTGAAAATAATCCTGCATTAGCTGGCTCTGTGATGAAAAATAACGAACGTATTTTCATGGAATTGGCTGGGCTTCTATTTAATCCGTGGGTTGCTGGTATCTTGTTATCCGCAATTTTAGCCGCGGTAATGAGTACGTTAAGTTGCCAGTTATTAGTGTGTGCGAGTGCATTAACAGAAGATTTATACAAACCATTCTTCCGTAAGTCAGCAAGCCAAAAAGAATTAGTGTGGGTAGGGCGTGGGATGGTGTTGTTAGTCGCTGCGATTGCTATCTATATTGCGCAAGATCCTAATAACAAAGTACTAGGATTAGTGAGTAATGCATGGGCAGGCTTTGGTGCTGCATTTGGTCCAGTCGTTTTACTCTCTGTTATGTGGAAACGCATGACTCGCACGGGAGCTCTGGCGGGGATGATTATTGGTGCGGTAACAGTATTAGTCTGGATGAAGTTTAAGTGGTTAGGTTTATACGAAATCATCCCTGGCTTTATCTTTGCTTCTATTGCCATTATCGTTGTGAGTTTAGTTACAAAAGCCCCAAGTGCAGCTGCCCAAGCACGTTTTGATGAGGCGGAGGCCGAATATAATCAGAAGTAATTGATGATTGAATCGTTTATTTTTTGATTAATATTTTATTGATAATAAAAAGGCTGGAAGGGAAACCTTCCAGCCTTTTATTTTACCGTGTGGATAATCAGCGTGGTTTACGGCGTTTTACCACTTGATAACCGATAAATAGAATGACAAACCATAACGGTGTCGCAATCAATGCTTGTCGGGTGTCATGCTGGAATGCCAGTAAGACCACCATAAATGCAAAAAAGGCTAAACTGACCCATGACATGAAAATACCTAGAGGCATTTTATAGCGAGATGCGGCATGTTTTTCTGGGCGATGTTTACGGAAATTCAAATAGCTTAATAAGATCATACTCCAGATAAACATAAACAGAATGGCGGATACGGTTGTCACCAACGTAAATGCATGCATGATATCTGGGATGAAGTAGATCAACACGATCCCAAAGCTTAGGCAGATACAGGTAAAAATTAAGCCTGTAGCAGGGACCGCTTTTTTCGATAATTGGCTAAATTGTTTTGGTGCATCACCTTCTTTTGATAACCCAAACAGCATGCGGCTGGTAGAGAAAACGCCACTATTCGCAGATGACGCCGCAGAGGTCAGCACAACAAAGTTCACGATACTTGCTGCGGCAGGTAGACTTATCAGTACAAACATTTCCACGAAAGGGCTTTTGTCTGCCAAAATGGTACGCCAAGGCGTAACTGCCATAATGACAATCAGGGATAGTACATAGAATGCTATGATGCGAATTGGAATAGCGTTAATCGCTTTTGGCAGTGATTTCTCTGGATCACGGGTTTCTGCTGCGGCTGTTCCTACTAATTCAATACCCACAAAGGCAAAAATTGCGATTTGGAATCCTGCAAAAAAGCCACTAAGTCCCATTGGGAACATGCCACCATCATTCCAAATGTTGCTTAAGGACGCAGTATGTCCCGTTGGTGATTGGAAATTCATGGCAATTAGCGTACCGCCTACAGCGATCAATGTCACAATTGCGATAATTTTTATCATTGCAAACCAGAACTCCAGCTCACCAAACAGTCGAACGGAGACCAAGTTAAGTGTGAGTAGGGTAGCAACGCAAATAAATGAAGTGACCCATTCAGGGAAATTAGGCACCCAGAAACTGACATACGAGGTGATGGCGATAATATCGGCTATTCCCGTAATCACCCAGCAAAACCAGTAGGTCCAGCCGACAAAAAAGCCCGCCCAAGGTCCGATTAAATCAGCAGAAAAATCACTGAACGATTTATAATCAAGGTTAGAAAGAAGTAATTCTCCCATCGCTCGCATAACGAAAAACAGCACAAAGCCGATGATCATATACACGAAGATAATGGAGGGACCCGCAAGAGAGATTGTTTTCCCTGATCCCATAAATAGTCCCGTTCCAATTGCACCACCAATAGCAATTAATTGGATGTGACGGTTGCTGAGACTGCGTTTTAGTTGGTTTCGGTCAGATGATGGCCGAGAGGCGGTTGTTGTTGCATTTTCTTCCATACAATTATTTGTCCGATAGTCATTGTGATGTTAACCCACACTATTTTTTTTAGTTTGTGGCGGTGTTTGCTCGAAATATTGTGACATAAATCTCAATTGGAGTAAGAAAAAATTTACAAAGGATAGGGAGAGTGATGGTTTTACCAACGATTTACCTCTCTATTTTAACATTAGTAACTAAAAATTAACCTAAGCAATAAAAGTAGCAGAATAATATTGACTGTGCCAAATATGAGGCGCTAAATAATATGCATCGGGTTGTTAGCTCAGTTGGCAGAGTAGGCGACTCTTAATCGCTCGGTCTGGGGTTCGAACCCCCAACAACCCATTTGAATAGCGCTGTAATATCAGCGGAAAAGCCACTTTATCGATAAGATATATTAAGTGGCTTTTTGTTTTTGTGGGGTACCGCGGGTTACTGATTTCTTTATATGGCTAGCATAATTTGTTGACAGTCACTTTCACGTCATAGCCCACCACATATAATGCTTGCTCTAATGTCTCAATTTTTGAAGCATATTGGAGGTCGAGTAATCGCTCAATCTGTTGTGCATTTATATTAAGTGTTCGCGCCATTTTGCTGCGCGGAGTTTGTGTTTCAATCAATGCATTATGTAATGCTATTTTTAAGCAACTTAATATAGGCAAATGAACAATGAATGCATCTGGTGCCGAATTTTGGGGAAGCGGTATCGGATTTCTTAATGTGATCAGTTCTGAAAATGCGTTAAGTAATGTTTCTTGGGCTTCTAATTCGACATCTTCTGCACAATAAGTGACCCCTTGAATATCTGGGAAGTCACAAAAGTTAATTTCGTATACACCTTCATCTTCTACAAATTCAACTGTTGCTAAGTAACTAAACATATTTAACCTCAAAAATAAGTCTCTTTATAAAATAAAGAGTACAAAACCTCACAAGATAGGTAATAAGATGACTGTTAATAAAATGAAAAATGAACGGTGATAATACATGAATTGAACGTTTTTTCTTCAAGGCTTACGTTTTGATGAAAAACTAGACTCGTTTCATAATGAAACGCCATGTAATGCCTGTTTCTCTTTGTGATTCAACTCGCAGTTTTAACAATATTTTATCCAGCCAAACTTCAGTATCAATATGCCAAATTTCTCCTTTTAGTCACCATATAATTTTTTAAATAAAACATTTGAGAATGCATCTGAATCTAAATTCGAATAAGCAGTTATACGTAATTTTGTCATTGTGGTTAAGTGATTTGTTAAAATAAAAGTATATAGTAACATAATGTTATAATCATTTATTGTTACTAACTGATGAATAAACGGCGATATGTCCATTGGAGTAATAAGTTAAATTACTTATTCACATAAGTCATATTTATACTGTCATGATTTTGGATTTACACCTTAAAGTGGTTAATTTAGATGAGCATAATATTGCTAATAAATTCGCTAGCATAATGGCAATTAGTTTTTCTATTTTTTCCTTTAATCAATAACTCAGTACGCTAACTAATGCTGTAGACTGATTTTTTTATGCAAAAAATAATAGCAAAAAAGGTTAATCAAATGTTTGAAAAGTTAATTTAATTAAAATCATTTTGTCATACAAAAATAACATTTTTGCATATTAATATGCCAATAGACGGTGAAAATCTAGGTCTTTTTTATCAGAAATTTTTAATAGTATTAGCTGTATATAAAATGAACTTAATTAGTTTTTTTAATGTTATTGCCATTGGCTAATATTAATACAGTTAAGTTTAATTAATATAAAATTGTTTTGGAATAATAATATGTATGACAAATTTAGCTTTAATCAAACCAAGAACCAATTGAATTAATTTGATTAAAGTTGGCAATTTAGATTAAAGGCATTGAAAAATAATGCTTAATTTTTATTCCTAAGTTACCGATATTACTAATCCATTTAAAGAAATGGCTTTTTTACAGGAGTGATGAATATTGATTTAGATCAATATGTAGATTCTTTGGTTATGCTTGGTGTTTATTGCTTATAAATCCCCTCATATGTGTGAGATTTTTGCTTAAAATACTAGTATTTCGCTTATGGTGAATCTAAATGTTGCGAATATTTGAGATAAGTAGGATTAAGATATAGTTGTAATAAAGAATTGCTAATATATAGATGGATAATTATCCCGATAGACCAAAAAGAAACATAAGTGTCTTGAATAGTTAATTTAGTGGTGCATAATAATTAACGGCTAATAATGAAATCGGTATATTCTGAGATTTACTGAAAATGCTAAATTTTTAGCCACTCGTTATTGTTGTAGGTAATCAGGAAATATATTTAATTTAAGTTTGAACCTATGTGTTTATATACTCCAAACTGGGTATTTCAACGGATCTCATGGGATAGTAACGGATTACGCTATCCAGCTTTAATTATTTTCATATTTAAAATTTTGGCTAACACATTTGGCTCAAATTGATATTTGTTCTTTGTGCATACAGATGTTAATAATTATTCGAAAGGTATAAAAAAATGAGCTCTACCACTGATTTTCTGAAGCATATATACGATATTAATCTTTCATATTTGCTTTTAGCTCAAAAGCTTATCTCCCAGGAAAAAGCCACTGCCATGTTTAGACTCGGGATTTCAGATTCAATGGCAAACACTTTAGCAGAACTTTCATTACCTCAATTGGTTAAATTAGCGGAAACAAATCAGCTAATCTGCCAGTTTAGATTTGAAAATAGTGACACCATTGAAAAACTTACCCGAGAATCTCGAGTCGATGAATTGCAACAAATTCATACGGGTATCCTTCTATCGACTCGATTATTGCAAACGCATAATGAGTCCGATTCAGATATAGCGAGAAAAAGATGAGTAGCGTAGCTGAAAAAAGTATTGTCAAGGAAGCTAATGATATTCGTTTGGCAATGGAATTAATTTCTCTTGGGGCTCGTCTCCAAATGTTAGAAAGCGAAACTCAAATTAGTCGTGGACGTCTAGTGCGTTTATACAAAGAGCTCAGAGGCTGCCCACCACCAAAAGGGATGCTCCCTTTCTCAACAGATTGGTTCATGACATGGGAACAAAATATTCATTCTTCCATGTTTTATAACGCCTACCAATTTTTACTAAAAACAGGTCAATGTGAAGGGGTTGATGCCATCCTGAAAGCATATCGACTTTATCTCGAACAATGTTCACCAAATGAGGGTGATGAGCCGATTTTGGCATTAACTCGCGCTTGGACTCTAGTGCGTTTTGTGGAAAGTGGCATGTTGCAATGTTCCGATTGCAATTGTTGTAGTGGTTCATTTATCACCTATGCACACATTCCTGAAAATAGTTTTACGTGTAGCTTGTGCCAGCCACCATCACGAGCGATAAAAAAACGTAAACTTTCCGAGCATCTCGCCGATATTACGGAATATCGACAAGATGGCATTACCAAAGCGGTAATGTAATTGGATTAATTTGGTTAACAGGCAAGTAGATTGCCTGTCCTTCCTCATATTCCCTTTGACTGCCATCTGTTAACTAACGGAGTGAAAGGGAATACTGTGTTAATACTCATCGGATATATCATTGTTACAGCTGCTGTTATCGGTGGCTATGTCATGGTCGGTGGTCATCTTGGCGCGCTGTACCAACCAGCTGAATTTGTTATTATTTTAGGTGCTGGTCTAGGCGCGTTTGTTGTAGGTAACAGTGGTAAAGCCATCGTTGCATTATGCAAAGTATTACCAGGACTCTTCCGTCGTTCTTCTTACAACAAAGCCATGTCGATGGACTTGATGGCTTTGTTATTTCAACTTCTAAATAAATCTCGCCAACAAGGTCTTCTTGCGCTCGAAAAAGATATCGAGAACCCACAAGAGAGCGAAATCTTTGCTCTGTATCCGCGCATTCTCAAAGATAAAACAGCCATGATGTTTATTGTGGATTATTTGCGCTTGATGGTGACAAGTAATCTACAAGCTCATGAAATTGAAGCGCTAATGGATGAGGAGCTCGAAACATTCCGCCAAGAAAATGAAGTACCGGCGTCAGGACTGAACATGGTGGGAGAATCTATGCCTGCGTTTGGGATTGTGGCGGCAGTATTGGGGGTGGTCAATGCACTCGCAGCCGCAGACCGTCCTGCTGGTGAATTAGGTGCTCTGATTGCTCATGCAATGGTGGGGACTTTCCTTGGTATTTTAGTGGCTTACGGGTTTATTTTGCCGCTGGCGAGTTTAATCCGTCAGCGCAGTAGCGAGCAATTAAAAATGATGGAATGCATCAAAGTCACTTTCCTCTCTTCGTTACAAGGTTATGCCCCACAAATTGCAGTTGAATTTGGACGCAAAGTTTTATTTAGCGTAGATAGACCGTCATTCATGGAGCTGGAAGACAAAGTCCGTGAAGTGAAAATCGGTAATCGTGCAACAGAAACTACCGAGGAGTAATGACTCATGGCAGCCAACGGACCTCAAATTATACGCGTCAAGAAAAAAGGCGGTCATCAGCAACATGCTCACGGTGGAGCATGGAAAATTGCTTATGCTGACTTTATGACGGCGATGATGGCGTTCTTTCTGGTTATGTGGCTGATCTCCATTTCCAGTCCTCAAGAGTTAACAAAAATTGCAGAATATTTTCGTACTCCACTGAGTACAGCAATCAACCCTGGCGCTAAAAGCGGTGATGCCACTAACCCCATTCCGGGTGGTGGAAAAGATCCGATTTTCCGTGATGGTGATGTGATGCCAGAACCCAATAACATCATCTCTGGTGATGCAAACTATCGCTTTGAAAAATTAAAAGAAAATCTCGAACAAGCGATCTTACAAGACCCGCGCTTAAATGAATTAAAACCGCATTTATTGATTGACATGATCAACGATGGTTTACGCATTCAAATTGTTGATAGCGCTAATAGACCAATGTTCAAAGTGGGTTCAGCAACGGTTGAGCCTTATATGCGAGATATTTTGCGCGCAATTGCTCCACTGCTTAATGATGTACCAAACCGTATCAGTATTTCAGGACACACGGATGATCTACCGTATGCAAGTGAAGCGTATTACAGCAACTGGGAACTTTCATCGGATAGAGCAAATGCTTCTCGTCGTGAGTTGATCATGGGGGGAATGGATGAGCGAAAAGTTCTGCGTGTCGTGGGGATGGCGTCATCTATCCATTTAGATAAAGAGAATGGCTTAGCACCCGTCAACCGGCGGATCAGTATCATCGTGTTGAATGAAGATGAAACAAATCAAATTTTGCATGAATACGATGGTGCGACACCGATTAATGACGTGCTGAAAAAAGCCCCACAAGATGTGCCAATACCGGCAAATAGTGATGTCGTCACTGTGAAGGTGGCGATATCACCTGATAAGCAGCAATGACATAAACCCATAATAACCCGAATCTCACTACTGCCGGATTTATCCGGCAGTCAGTGTTAAGTGAAACTTAAGCGAAATTGGATAAAAAGCATGGATATTACCGAGTTTTATCAAACATTTTTCGATGAAGCCGATGAGTTGCTTAGGGATATGGAACAGCATTTACTTGAGCTTGACCCTATTGACCCTGATAGTGAGCAACTCAATGCCATATTCCGCAGTGCCCACTCGATTAAAGGTGGGGCAGCAACCTTTGGTTTCACTCATCTGCAAAATACCACTCATACCTTAGAAAACTTGCTCGATAAGGCACGTCACGATGAACTGACATTAACGCCAGACATTATCGATGTTTTTTTAGATGCTAAAGATGTGATGGCATCCCAGTTAGATGCTTATAAAAACGATTCATTACCCGATGATGAAACCTTTAAACGTATCTGCGACGTGCTTAAAAGTGTCGAGCATACGGTTGAAGAAGTCAGCGAAGAAGAGCGGGTCGCTGAGGTTATCGCGGTTACCGATACTGACAGCACTGAGGACGCGGATTCTGCATCAGAAATGGGAATGCAAACCCATGCTGCGTTGACGGACAATGCGTTTTCTCACTATTTCATCATCACGTTGAATTCCCTGAAATCCACTGAAGTTGATGTACTGGCTGATGAGCTTGGTCTATTTGGTAGCTTGTATGGATCAGAAAAAAGTGATTCGAGTTTAAAAGCATGGCTGGGCACGAATACTGATATTGACGATATTTGCGGTGTGCTGTGTTTTGTGGTGGATGAATCACAGATCCAACATAGCGAAATAAGTTTTGAAGAATGCCAACAGGCAACTCAAGGCAATGGCCAGAAAAGTAAAGTGGCGGCAACCCTCGAAGAACTGGAAGCAACCGTAGAAGAGTTAGCGGCAATGGTAGAAAACCCGGCTGTACCCGCTATTGATGTTGCGAAAGTGGCTGTATCAGCACCTGCGCCGACCATGGCTCCAGCAGCGGTTTCATCTTCTGCCTCGGCTTCATCATCTGCTGCCGCTAAAAAAGCCGCTGCAGCGAAACCAAAAGGGGATTCTAGTAGCATTCGTGTTGCGGTTGAGAAAGTGGACCAACTGATCAACTTAGTTGGTGAGCTTGTGATTATCCAGTCGATGTTGACTCAGCATAGTCAGCAGGTCGATCAAAACGAATATGCGGATTTACTCAGTTCTATTGTTCAATTAGAGCGTAATTCTCGTGCATTACAAGAGTCGGTAATGTCGATTCGTATGATGCCGATGGACTACGTATTCAGCCGTTTCCCACGTATGGTGCGTGATATCGCGTCTAAACTGGGCAAAAAAATTGAACTTAAAGTGGAAGGTAGCTCAACCGAATTAGACAAGAGCCTCATTGAACGAATTGTTGACCCACTTAACCACCTTGTACGTAACAGCCTTGACCATGGAATTGAAAAACCTGAAGTTCGTTTAGCTAATGGTAAGCCAGAAGCGGGAACGTTAACACTTTCAGCCGCTCACCAAAGCGGCAATATCTGTATCGAAGTTCGGGATGATGGCGCAGGGTTGAACCGTGAACGTATTCTGGCAAAAGCACGCTCCCAAGGCATGAATGTCCATGATGGCATGACGAACGATGAAGTCGCTATGCTGATCATGGCACCGGGCTTCTCAACGGCTGAAGTAGTTACAGACGTTTCAGGTCGCGGCGTAGGAATGGATGTGGTTAAACGAAATATCCAAGATATGGGTGGGCGCATACAAATCGGCTTCACCGAAGGTAAGGGCACCATCATTCGTATTTTGCTGCCACTGACGTTAGCCATTCTGGATGGCATGTCTGTCAAAGTGGGTGACGATGTCTTTATTGTTCCACTCAGTGCGATTATCAGCACATTACAACCACGCCCAGAAGATATTTATCGTCTTGCGGGTGAAGAAAAAATGTTGTTAGTGCGTGGCGAGTATTTACCACTGGTCGAGTTACATCACGTCTTTTCCATTCAGCACGCAGAGCCGAATTTGGCAAACAGCATTGCGTTAATCATTCAAAACGCGGGACATCGCTTTGCTTTGTTAGTTGACAAATTGGTTGGTCAGCAGCAGGTCGTGGTGAAAAACATCGAAAGCAACTATCGCAAAATTCCAGGCATTTCTGCTGCCACCATTATGGGGGATGGTTCTGTTTCATTGATTTTAGATGTCGCGGAATTGCAGAGAATGAACAATAACATTTTGATTAATAAGAAACAGCCTGTTTCTCAACCAGTAATGCACTAAATAGAGGTTATATACCATGTCTATGTTAGATGACGATTTAAATAAGCTTGAAGAAGAAAAGAATGGCGAAGGCTACCTCATTTTTACGCTTGGTGAAGAAGAGTACGGCATCGAAATTTTAAAAGTGCAAGAAATCCGCGGTTATGAGCAAGTGACACGGATTGCGAACACCCCAGATTTTATCAAAGGTGTAACCAATTTACGTGGCGTGATTATTCCAATTATCGACCTACGTATTAAGTTTTCCCATGAAAATGTGGTCTACAACGACAATACCGTCGTCATTGTTGTGAACTTAAAAGATCGCGTGGTTGGTATTGTGGTTGATGGTGTTTCTGATGTGCTAGTTCTACATGAAGAACAAATTGCACCGCCGCCAGATTTTGCTGTGACGTTATCGACTCAGTATCTAACAGGGTTAGGTACTGTGGGGGAGCGCATGTTGATTTTGGTTGATATTGAAAAGTTATTGACCAGCGAAGAAATGGCGTTAATCGACAACATCGCGGAATAATGCGCAGTTAAATCCGCTGATAATTTGCTCAAAAATGGTAAGTGATTAACTAAAGTTTTTGAGCAACTGTCCGATATCCAAACTACAACAACACTATGTTAGTAAAACACCATGTACAGTCGAATTAAAATCGTATCAGGACTTTTGTCCGTTATTTTTGTATTTATTTTATTGCAGCTGGTATCGAGTGGTTTGATGTTTACCAAACTCGGTGATAACAGCGACAGTATTAATTATTTGAATTCTCTCCAACGCCAAAGACTCGTTCTGACTCAAAGCTGGGTCAACTTATTGCAAGCTCGTTCTGACTTAAACCGCTCCATTAACGCGTATTTATTAGAAGAGTTAAGCATTAAAGATGATGCTTCTGCTGCGGATCTTATTGCTTCAGCGAAAGGTAAATTTAAAGCCGCCGATGAAGCGTATGACAGCTACAGAAAGTTGATGGCAAACGCAGATGTGGATAAGGGGTTATTTGATAACTTACTGAAATCCTACGAGGATTACCGTGTTGCATTAACCAAATTGGCGGAATATGCAGAGAAGGGGGACTTAAACGGCTTCTATGCGCATAGAACTTCAGGGCTACAAGCCAAATTTGAAGAGCAGTTTGGCCTCTATTTTGGTGAAATTTCTTCAGATTTTGAAAATGAAGTGGTGAATGCAGAATCCAATTACCGTCAATCTCTATATTTACTGGTTATTTTATCGGTACTGTTAGCGGTGATCAGCGTGATTAGCTATCGCTATGTACGTAAAGGGATCACTGAGCCATTAAATACACTGATCGAGCGCATTAAAGTGTTCGCTTCAGGGGATTTAACGCCAAAAATTGATACCTCAGCGAACAATGAAATTGGTGAGTTAGCGCGTGGTGCCCAACACATGCAACAAGAGCTGATCAACACGGTTCGTGGTGTACTGGATGGCAGTGAAACTATCTATCAGGGTACCACTGAAATCGCAGCGGGTAACAATGACTTATCTTCGCGTACCGAGCAGCAAGTGGCTTGCTTAGAAGAAACGTCAGCAAGTATGAGTGAACTGACGGCGACGGTTAAACAAAACACTGAGTACGCGCATCAAGCCAGTGAGTTCGCTAGCCAAGCCTCTGTTATTGCAAAAGAAGGCGGCAAAGTGGTGTCTAACGTGGTTCATACCATGCGCAACATCGCAGATAGCTCGCAAAAAATCTCTGATATTACCGCGGTTATCGACAGCATTGCTTTCCAAACCAATATTCTTGCACTGAACGCTGCCGTTGAAGCCGCGCGTGCTGGTGAACATGGTCGTGGATTTGCGGTGGTTGCTGATGAAGTTCGTAGTCTTGCTCAACGCAGCGCAGATGCAGCAAAAGAGATCAAAGGCTTGATTGAAGACTCTGTTTCTAGAACAGACGTAGGGGCTCGTCAAGCAGAAAATGCTGGCGAAACAATGACAAAAATTGTCGACTCAGTCACTCGTGTTACTGACATCATGACGCACATCGCAACCGCGTCAGATGAACAAAGCAAAGGCATTTCACAAGTGAGCATCGCAGTTGAAGAGATGGACAAAGTCACTCAACAAAACGCATCGCTGGTGGAACAATCTGCTGTTGCTGCAAATGTACTGGAAGAGCAAGTCGCTAAGCTTTCTCAGTTGATCTCCATTTTCCGTTTACCTGCAATGGATCAAGCAAAAGTACGCAACGCACAACCTGCACCAAGAACAGTATCTAATATTGTTAAAACACCAGATTTATCCAAAATCGCATCGAAAAATCATAAAGATGACGATAACTGGGAAACCTTTTAAGGCTAAATCTGATCTGGCGCTGTGAGAGTTTCTCTCACAGCGTTTTTATATGTTTAAGCTCGATAATTAAAAAGAGCCAAATTTTTGGCTGACATAAGTAGGGGATTAAATATGTTAGGAAAGAATATCCGAATTTCAGTGAGCTTATACTTACTCCTGATCCTGTTTTGTGGCATGCAGTTAACGTCAAGCGGCGTTTCTGTCGGCATAGTGAACAGCGAATTAAATGCACTAGAACGCATCGATATGGGTTCTAAAAAACGCGCATTATTGGAAGAAACCAGCAAAAACTTAATGCAGGCACGTAATAGCCTGACCCAAATTGCTTTACTGATGAAAGTCGGTGACCACGTTCCATTAATCGAAGAAACCCGTGGTGTTTTCGATAACTATTTAGTCGCAGCCAATAAATCCTATAACGAATTTAAAACTCAGCCAGTGCTGAGTGAAAAAGAAAATCTCGGCTCATTAGAAGAAAAATACAATGCGTTTGTCGTCACGCTAAAAGCGCTGAGGGGCACACTGGATAATAACGATGTTGCCGCGTATATCAACTTACCCGCTCAACAAAATCAAGACGAACTGATTGGTGTTATTAATGGTTATCTTTCTGTTTTAAATACTGAAAGTAATGAATCAATTGCTGACGCTAGATTTTATAACCAATTCGCTTGGACTTCATTTTTCACGGTGGTTGTCATCATTTTCTGTGTGATTGCTGTCGTGCACCTTTGGTTAAAACGTAAAGTAATTTCGCCATTAAATAGCATGAGTGAACACTTTATGCACGTTGCGGAAGGAAAACTAAATCAGAATATTGAAATTAATTTCCGTGACGAGATTGGTGATGTTTTCGAAAAATTAAAAGTGATGCAGCAGTCATTAGCGAAAACGGTCACCTCAATTCGCTCGAATACAGACCAAATGTATACGGGTATTCGTGAGATTGCTTTAGGCAATAATAATTTATCATCAAGAACCGAACAGCAAGCGGCGTCATTAGAAGAAACAGCTGCGAGTATGGAAGAGTTAACTGCGACGGTTAAACAGAACGCGGATAACGCACGTCAAGCCAGTGAATTAGCGGTAAGTGCTTCACGTACGGCAACCAAAGGTGGCGAAATCACCGTTGGTGTGATTGACACGATGACGGCAATTTCTAACAGTTCCCAAAAAATTAGCGCCATTATTAGTGTTATTGACGGTATCGCATTCCAAACCAACATTCTTGCATTGAATGCGGCGGTAGAAGCTGCGCGTGCCGGTGAACAAGGTCGTGGATTCTCTGTGGTTGCAGGTGAAGTTCGTGCGTTAGCACAACGTAGTGCAGAGGCAGCGAAAGAAATTAAAGGATTAATCGATGAGTCTGTTGGGCGTGTAAATCAAGGCTCTCAGCTGGTTAATGAAGCAGGGCAAACCATGGATGAATTAGTGGCAGCGGTTAATCAGGTCACTGAATTAATGGGGAACATTGCTTCTGCATCGAATGAGCAGAGCCGTGGTATTGAACAAGTCGCTATTGCGGTTAGCCAAATGGATTCTGTTACACAGCAAAACGCCGCGTTGGTCGAGCAATCAACCAGTGCAACCGCAGCACTTGAAGATCAAGCGAATAACTTGGTCGATACTGTCGCGTTTTTCGAGTTACCTGAGCAATCTACTCGCATTAGACGGTGATAGACAGCTACGTCATGAGCGTGAAGCATGACGTTGCAATATAGACAACGATAGTTAGGCAGCCATTTTCGGCTGCCTCGCCGGTTTTTATTGAATAGGACGACAAGTACGATGCTATTAGTACCACAGATAGAACCTTTGACTGATGACGAATTTGGTCGGGTTTGTCGATTTATTCATAAAAAGTCTGGAATAGTCCTTACGATGAATAAGAAAAATATGGTCTATAACCGCTTATTAAAGCGCTTACGTGACTGTAATATCGACAATTTTTCTGACTACCTGCGAATGCTAGAACGCGAACCATTAAATGCGGAATGGCAAGCATTCGTCAATGCACTGACCACAAATTTAACGGCTTTCTTTCGTGAGCCTCATCATTTTGCGACATTAACTGACTTTTTAAAAAGTCGCCGCAATAGCAATGTCAATATTTGGTGTGCGGCCTCCTCAACGGGAGAAGAGCCTTATTCCATCGCCATGACAATCAGCGATGTTTTGGGCGCTAATGCAGTCAATAGCAAGGTTGTTGCGAGTGATATTGATACGGAAGTATTAGAAAAAGCGAAGCAAGGGATCTATCGAGTCGAAGAGCTGAAAACCCTGACGGCTCTGCAACGGCAGCGCTATTTCATGAAAGGTGTTGGGGAGTACGAAGGTTTTGCCCGCGTAAAACCTGCACTTAGCAACATGATTGAGTTTCGTTACTTAAATCTCACTGAGGGCGACTGGCAATTACAGCATCGATTTGATGCGATTTTTTGCCGGAACGTCATGATTTATTTTGACAAGGAAATGCAGATAAAACTGCTAGAGCGCTTTGCGCCATTGCTCAAGCCAGATGGTTTATTGTTTATTGGTCACTCTGAAAATATTTCGCAACTGACTAAGCAGTTTGTGATCAATGGACAGACCGTCTACAGCTTAGCGTCGGCGAGGAGAGGACAATGAAAAAAATAAAAGTATTGTGTGTCGATGACTCTGCTCTGATGCGTCAGTTGATGCGTGAAATTATCAATAGCCACAATGATATGGAGGTGGTCGATACCGCGCCAGATCCGTATGTTGCTCGTGATTTGATTAAGCAACTGGAGCCAGATGTTATCACCCTCGATGTTGAAATGCCGCGAATGGATGGCATTGATTTTTTAGAAAAATTAATGCGCTTGCATCCTATTCCCGTTGTGATGGTTTCTACCTTAACGTCCAAAGGCTCTGAAGTAACACTGAAAGCCCTAGAGCTAGGGGCAGTAGATTTTGTCACCAAACCTCAGATTGGTATTCGCGAAACCATGATGAGTTACCGCGACATGATCGGTGAAAAAATTCGTGCTGCAGCGATGTCTAAAATGTCGCAGCGTAATCGCTTTGCCCGTACGGAGAAAAAAGCATCTGAACCGGCAACACTGGTAAAACCGCTAACACCTTATGTATGCAATAACCGTGTGATAGCGGTAGGTGCTTCAACGGGCGGAACAGAAGCGATTCGTCAATTTTTAGAAATGCTGCCAAGAGAGTGTCCTCCCGTGGTGATCACTCAGCATATGCCAGCAGGCTTTACTCGTTCTTTTGCTGAACGTTTGAACAAATTGTGCGCGCTTACCGTGAAAGAAGCGGAACACAACGAAATTCTCCAAAAAGGCTGTGCGTATATCGCGCCGGGCGACTCGCATATGTTGATTGCTGATAAAGGCAAAGGCTATCAAGTCGTATTAGAACAAAGTGAACCCGTTAACCGTCACCGTCCTTCTGTCGATGTTTTATTTGATTCGGTTGCAAAACATGTCGGGCGTAAATGTATTGGCATTTTGCTAACAGGCATGGGAATGGATGGAGCAAAAGGGTTACTCAATCTGCGCCAACAAGGGGCTTTCACTTATGCCCAGAACGAGAGTAGTTGCGTGGTATTCGGCATGCCTCGTGCAGCAATTGAAATGAACGCAGCGGATGAAGTACTCGACTTGCTAAAAATCGCGCCAAGCGTATTAACAAAACTTTCTACTGTTACCGTGTAGTGGTGGCAGTTTTTTATCATTGTATTTTTGAAGGAGTGGTTATGGCCGCTAAAGATCTGAGTTTTCTGGTTGTCGATGACTTTTCTACTATGCGTCGCATCGTCCGTAACTTATTAAAAGAACTTGGTTTTAACAAAATTGAAGAAGCGGAAGATGGTGTTGATGCCCTCGAAAAAATCCGTGCTGGGAGTATCGACTTTGTTGTTGCTGACTGGAACATGCCAAACATGGATGGTTTAGAACTGCTGAAAACCATTCGTGGTGATGATGCACTCAAACATATCCCTGTGTTAATGGTAACGGCAGAAGCGAAGAAAGAGAACATCATTGCGGCAGCACAAGCTGGTGCCAGCGGCTATGTTGTGAAACCGTTTACCGCCGCTATCCTCGAAGAAAAATTAAATAAAGTATTTGAAAAAATGGGGCTGCAATAATCGCGGGCGGTAAAGGAGACAGTGATGATTGAACAAGTAACAATGAATGGCAGCCGTAATGGGACTGGCAATGAAGACTTAAAACACGTCATTACGCGCATTGGTACTCTCATGAGAACCTTACGTGAAAGTATGCGTGAGTTGGGTCTTGAGAAAAGTGTTCAGCAGGCAGTAGCAAGTATTCCAGACGGTAAAGATCGCCTGCGTTATATTGCCCAAATGACAGCCCAAGCGGCAGAAAAAACACTCAACGGTATTGATGTTATCAAGCCGTTGCAAGTGGACATGAACAAAAATGCAATCGCGTTGCAGCAGCAGTGGGAAGAAGCCGCCTCTGGTGAGGTATCATTAGAATTGCGCGAATCTACGCAAGCCTTTTTAGGTCAAGTTATCCAAGATAGTGAAGTGACTAAAGCTGAATTACTAGAAATCATGATGGCGCAAGACTTCCAAGACTTAACGGGTCAAGTCGTCAAAAAAATGATGGAAGTGGTTGAAGAAGCAGAGAAACAGCTATTAGCGTTGCTGATGGAAAATACACCACCAGAAATGCGAGTGAAGACTCAAAGTGAAAGCTTGCTCAATGGTCCTCAGATTAATAAAGAAGGTGTGAATGTGATGGCATCACAGTCGCAAGTGGATGATCTGTTAGATGAATTAGGCTTCTAATTCGTTCGCTCCTTCATGATATTTTGAGCTATAGCATTATTGGCTGAGTTTGCCTTCTTGCTATGGCTCAAATTATTTAGGGTAGTTGTGCATCATTATTTTATTAGCGATTTTTAATCAAAATCCATCGACCAGCAGATCTATCGCACTTTTGATTTTATCTCTTTGGTACTCAATGCAAATAATCTCTTTTCCTAGCATGGATTTAGAGATGGCTGACATCAAATGAGTCATAAGTATAAAGGAATATCAATAATGTCACTTTGTACATCCAAAAGATAAGGATAGTTGGTTAGCTCTTTTTTAGCTTGATAGACACAATATTGCATTAAAGCGCCTTATATTCCTCTGAAAAAATTTCATATCCTTTACTGATCCTATTGAGTTCCTGAAAACCATCTTGGTTATCTGCTTTCCATTTTAACGCCTCAAGTTTTTTAAATTCAGCTAGTAAAGCATTGGATAACACGAGGGAGAAATTCAAATTGGCTTTTCTCGCTTATTCATAAAGTTTAGGGGAGACAGTTACACTCACCGTCTTTTTCATTTTATTGGTTACCGTCATCGCAACTCTTTTTTGATATACATGCTACATTTACCAGGCATCCGAGTACCCGTGTTCAGAAACGGGGAAATGTAGCATATATTTTGAACGAGAAATCAATTTACCTCCATTTACCGAAAAATTCAGATACTCTATTTTCCTTTTTAAATATCGAAAAATGCTTCAATGGACTTCGTTGGGTAGACAAAGCTGTTTTTTGTACACGAGACAAGAAGAAAGGCGCAATGCAGTTTTATGCAGGACATGCAGACATATCGAATGTGTTTATGTTGGTTTACGAAGCGCTTCGCAGAAGGGATGTCATAAATTGCATTTTCGTGCAAATAGCTGGATAGCGTGATGGTGTATGGGGAACAAGATGTACCAATGAGGATGCCCGCGGTAGGCCTGAGTTCCACTCAGACCTGCGCATAGAAACGGGCGATAGGAACTATTTCTTTTTATTCAGCATCGCTTTTAAATCTGCAAACGGGTTATAGGTGGCTTCACCGACATCTTTTTGGGCATCTTCTCCTGCCACGACATTGGTACCGTATTGATCTGCTTCAGTGTATTTAGAGTGTTCATGATCATGGCAGAACAAGCATAATAGTTCCCAATTGCTGCCATCTTCAGGATTATTGGTATGGTCATGATCAATATGATGAACCGTTAACTCTCTTAAATTTGAATAAACGAACTCCCGTGTGCAGCGCCCACATATCCACGGGTAAATTTTTAGTGCTTTCTCACGGTAGCCACTTTCTAAGCGAGCATAGTTCTTGGGGATCAGAGCCATAATAAATATTACCTATTATAAATAGAAGAGTTAGCATTCATGCTGTCAATATACTCCATTCTACATCATGGGAATTAGAACGCGTGATTTTTTAAGTCGTCTCTTTGGCTTCTTCTTTATCTTATTGCGAAGCGCTTCGCAAAGTTGCTGCCATATTGCCCAATAGCCCAAAAACCCCTGCGAAGTATGTCTATTTTCCACCATTGATTTTTTTACACTCTGTCATGCTATAGCGACTATGCGTATAGGCTAATTTTTTGGAAGCTACGTGTCCGACGAAAGTGATGTAGAAAAAACAGAAGAACCCACGCCCCATAAAAAGCAGAAAGCGAAAGACGACGGGCAAATTGTTCGATCCAAAGAATTGAGCTCCCTCATGATGATGCTGGCAGGAGTCAGTTTACTGTGGCTGAGTGGTGGGCATTTAGCAACGCAGCTACGGCAAATTATGCGCCAAGGATTTATTTTTGACGGGCACTACCTGCAAAATACTGGGCTTATGCTTAGCTACCTTGGGCGAGTTGTCAGTGAGGCATTATTTGCACTATTACCCATTATTGGTGGGTTGGCGCTCGTGGGGATTTCGGCGTCTTCACTGGTCGGTGGGCTGCTATTCAACAGCAAGCTGATCAAGTTCGATTTAAAAAAGCTAAATCCGATTAAAGGATTAAAACGAATTTTTTCGATGAATGCCTTATCTGAGTTATTTAAGGCGATTTTAAAATGTGTCTTTGTGGGGTTAGGGGCATCGATTTTTTTATGGCAAAGCTGGCCATCGTTACTGCACTTGGTGATGGAGCCTCCGACTACAGCACTAGCAAATGCGTTAGAGAAAGTGATTTTTGCAGGGTATTTAATTGTCTTTCTGTTAATTCCCATGGTGGCATTTGATGTGTTTTATCAGTTTCGCTCCCATTTGAAAAAGTTGCGAATGAGTCGCCAAGAAATTAAAGATGAGTTTAAACAGCAAGAAGGTGATCCACATATTAAAGCCAAAATTCGCCAACAACAGCGGGCGATTGCTCGAAATCGAATGATGGCAGATGTCCCAAGTGCAGATGTGATTGTGACTAACCCAACCCACTATGCTGTCGCCCTAAAATATGATGACAAAAAAATGGGGGCGCCAAAAGTTTTAGCGAAAGGGGCGGGCGTAATTGCTCAGCGTATTAAAGAAATAGGCGCAGAACACCGAATTTTACAACTTGAAGCACCACCGCTTGCGCGTGCCTTGTATCGCCATGCGGAAATTGGGCAAAGTATTCCTGTTGCCTTGTATGCAGCAGTAGCAGAAGTTTTAGCATGGGTTTACCAATTGCGCCGTTGGCGTCGTGAGGGCGGCCTGAAACCTAAGAAACCGAAAAATTTACCAGTGCCACCGACGCTGGATTTTGCTGGAGATAACAATCGCGATGGCTAATTTGGCTGCACTATTAAAATTGCCGAAAAATTTACAAGGAACTCAGTGGCAAATCCTCGCAGGACCTGTGTTGATTTTACTGATCTTGTCGATGATGGTTTTGCCATTGCCGGCATTTTTGCTCGACTTATTATTCACCTTTAACATTGCACTTTCTATTATGGTGCTGTTAGTGGCGATGTTTACCAAACGCACACTGGATTTTGCAGCATTTCCTACCATTTTGCTGTTCGCAACGTTGTTACGTCTTTCTTTGAATATTGCCTCAACGCGAATTATTTTACTCGATGGTCATACTGGACCTGATGCGGCGGGACGAGTGGTTGAAGCGTTTGGTCATTTCCTTGTTGGCGGTAACTTTGCCATCGGTATTGTCGTTTTCATTATTTTAGTTTTGATTAACTTCATGGTCATCACCAAAGGTGCGGGACGTATCGCGGAAGTGGGTGCGCGTTTCGTTCTTGATGGAATGCCGGGTAAACAGATGGCAATTGATGCTGACTTAAATGCCGGAATTATCAATGACGATGAAGCGAAAAAACGTCGAGCAGAAGTGACCCAAGAGGCTGATTTTTACGGTTCAATGGATGGTGCGAGTAAATTCGTCCGTGGGGATGCCGTCGCCGGTATCATGATCATGGTCATTAACGTCATTGGTGGTCTGATCATTGGTGTGGGTCAGCACCATATGAGCCTTGGTGATGCGACGAGTGCGTATACCTTATTAACTATCGGTGATGGTCTGGTCGCACAAATTCCAGCCTTGATCATTTCGACCGCGGCGGGGGTTATTGTGACTCGCGTGGCAACGGATGAAGATGTTGGTGAGCAGATGGTGACCCAACTGTTCAATAACCCGAGAGTCATGTGGCTCAGTGCTGGGGTATTGGGGCTGATTGGTCTTATTCCGGGTATGCCAAACTTTGTATTCCTACTGTTCACTGTGGCATTGGCTGCATTAGGATGGTATTTGGTTAAGCGCTCTCGTAGCCCTGAAAAAGCCATGGATGACAGTCAAGCTCAGCATTTTCAAGAAGCAAACAAAGTTGTCGAAGCCACATGGGATGATGTACAGCTGGAAGATTTGTTGGCAATGGAAGTCGGTTATCGTTTAATTCCTTTGGTTGATAATGATCAGCAAGGCGAGTTATTAGGTCGTCTGCGTGGACTCCGTAAAAAGTTTGCTCAAGAAGTGGGTTATTTACCGCCAGTGGTACATATTTGCGATAACTTAGAACTTTCTCCATGTGAATACCGAATCCTGATAAAAGGGGCTGAGGTTGGGCGTGGCGAAGCGCAACCTGGACGAAATTTAGCGATAGATCCAGGTAATGCGGCAGGAACACTACAAGGTGATGTGACCAAGGAACCTGCATTTGGCTTGCCTGCGGTATGGATTGATGATGATTTACGCGAACAAGCTCAGATCCAAGGCTATACCGTGGTGTCTGCAAGTACGGCAGTTGCGACGCACTTTAATCAAATCTTACTGCAATATTCAAGCACTCTCTTTGGTCGCCAAGAAGCACAGATGTTGTTTGACCGCGTGAAAAAAGAGATGCCGAAATTGGCAGACGATCTGATTCCAGACACGATTTCACTCACTATTTTGCACCGCGTGTTACAAAACCTCTTAATGGAAGATGTGGTGATCCGTGATATGCGCACCATCATTGAAACTCTGGCTGAAATGGCAGGAGAAAATGGCGAGCAGAAAGACACTGATTACCTGACATCTCAGGTACGTATTGCACTGGGACGAGCGATTACACAGCAATGGTTTGGCAGTGCAGAAGAAATTCAAGTCATTGGTTTGGATGCTAAGTTAGAGCAAATCTTGCTACAAGCCGCGAAAAATGGTGGTGGTTTGGAGCCAAACCTAGCTCAGTTTATTCAGACACAAGCGGAAGAGGCCGTGGCGCATCAAGAAGCCATGGGGGCACCGACGGTGCTGTTAGTGAACCATACATTACGATTAATTCTATCTCGCTTCTTGCGCCGTAGCTTGCCACAGTTAGTGGTTATGTCTAACTTAGAGATGACGGATCACCGTAAAATTAGAATGACATCGATGATCAGTGGCTCATAAACACTCGACTGATTGCGAGTCGATTAGGTATTAATAAGCATCACAATAGGCAGTTTAGTGAGATTAGCGTTATAGCGCTTCACTAACTGCCTATTTTTTTGTTTGTCAGTTTTAGATAAAAGAGACTCAATAAGCATTTAATAAATGTACATTGAACCATAAGGAATGGCTTCAAATCTCGCTAAGGTGAATTTAGAGGCATTGAGGGCAATGACGGTAGCTATTTATGATTAATAAATGGATGGTGAACACATTGAAGAAATGACGCTAATAGGCTCAAGAATGAGAAAGATAGGGTGGATAGAGAGTGAAGTTGGAGCAAAGAGCAAAGTAAGAAAGACAAAATTTAATCAATCAAAAAGCTCTGATTATTTAATCAGATAAGTCAATAAGGGGCGAGGGAATAAGCTTTGAGGTGAATCTAAATAGAAATTTTCTTCCCTAACGCAGGACGTTTAGATTCTAAGCCATCAGCACCGTAAGTTGATTGATTATTATGCTTTTTCACAAAATTTAAGCGCTGTGTATTGAGCTCAATGTGCAGCTGTAGCATTTGGTGATTACGATAGTTTAAATCCTTTAACATGGTCGTTAAATGTTTAATCGCATCCCAAGTGTGGCTAAGTGCTGGATTACCTTCATACGGCGCGGTGATTTGTGCTTGCTCTTCAAGTTGCAAACGGTGATTTTCAGCATGACCAATAGCAGCAACTAAAAAACGCTTTTGCTCCGTCGTTTCCTGAAATGGGGAAGGAGGAACACGATGGTAACCCAAAAGTAGCTCTTCATTTTTCATCACGATTTCCAGTGACTGCAAATGGCCAAGTTGTTGTTCTAGCAATAATAATAATTCGTCGTTCATAGTCGTTCAGTTTATTTCATTGAAAGCATGCATTCGTGCGCATCACGTAAAATGCCATCAGCAATTTTACCTGCATCCATAGTTAGAGTGCCGTCTTTGATGGCTTGCTTAATTTTTTCAACCTTAGCGACATCAATGTCAGAAGCTTGGGGTTGCAGTAATTTTTTTTGTAATTCACTCGGTGCGAAAGTACTCTCTTTGACCGTCTCGTTAGCGGAGACTTTTTTCTCACGCACTAGCGCAGCGGTTTCCTGTGGGTCACGAGTGGTTACCTGAGTCAAGGCAGAGATTGCAGATGTTTGCTCAATAGCCATAGTATTTTTCCTGTTCCCGATATTTTTGATATAGAGAGTTATCGGCAGAGATTAATGAACCTTTAATATTCGGTTCGATTTCAAATTACCAGTGATGTAAGTTATTTCACTTAATTATCTGAATAAACCCTAATAATTAACTGTGTACTCAACTACTTCAGACGAATTACAAAAATTATACCTGTAATTCTTTGTAAAAACAGAAATTTATCATGCAGTAACTTAATGATTTAACGTAAATTAAGTTAGTTTAGCGCAACGTGTACACTGCCATTCTCTTGCGCTTCACCATTCACCACTTGTCCGTTGATGAGTCGAACTCGAATGTTCTCGCCAATGACGGCATTATTGATAGCTCGACCTTCATATTTCACAGAGAAATTATCCCCTGTGGCGAACACATAGACTGTTTGACCCGCCTTGATTGCCCAAGGGCGTCTGACCATTGAGTTGGTAAATGTTTGTCCTGCTGTGATATTGCGAAGTGCTAATGTTCCGCGAAGTGCCATCTTATCGGTGGATGCACCAGACGGTAATTGATGGATAAGCCCTTTTTTTGTGCCAATATCCACAAATTCAATGGTTTCGCCACGTTGAATATTGCGAGTAGCAACATAGTATTGCCCTGTTACATTGACGGTAAGCTGTAAGTACTGTTTTTTCTTACCACATTGTACTGGCAATGAAACATTACCCATATTACGTCCCCCACTGGGTAAGCCAATTTGTGGTTTATCACAATTTGGCCATTTATCGATGGGGGTTTTTATTTCAATGGAAACGTTATTTTGTTTACCATGAATTTTACGAAAATACTGGTCAATATCCTGAGGAAGAGAGGCTTGCACAGAAAATGAAAATAGATTTAATATACTGATAATTAGAATATATTTAATTGAAAAAACCGTGTTTCTCATTCCGTTCCCTCTCTCATTCCATATCTTTTCATCCTTGAAGTTTACCTATCTCATCAATAATGAATGAGGCAAATAGGTCAATTATTTTGCCTTTATCCCGCCATTAGATTTTTTCTCTGGCAGCTAATATGAGCATCGAATTTTTGTATTTACAGAATCTGCAATTAAAAAATTCTTAATTTTTGCTCGAGCAAATTAAGAATTAACTGAAATCCATTGAGGAAACCATGATTGATAAATTAGATGCCACCTTTGCTTTTCAGCAACGGGCTTTGTCCATAAGAGAAGCAAGACAGACTGTTTTGGCTTCTAACATTGCTAATGCGGATACGCCAGGCTACCAAGCGCGCGATATTGATTTTAATCGTCAGCTGCAACAAGCAATGGATAAAGGTGTGGTGAAAGGAAAAGGTATTTCTCTGGCTGTAACAGCCAAAGGGCATATCGAAGGTCATGATATGAAACCAGCTGCTTTGGATCTGAAATATCGGGTGCCTTATCAAACTTCAATGGATGGAAACACTGTTGATATGGATGTGGAACGCAGCCAATTTGCTGACAATACATTGAAATATCAAGCCGATCTTACATTCATCAATAGCCAAGTCAAAAGTATGTTGGCCGTTCTACAACAAGGGTAAGGGTTATGGGTCTACTCAGTATTTTTGATATCTCCTCTTCTGCATTAACGGCGCAATCTCAGCGTTTAAACGTGAGCGCCAGTAATATGGCGAACGCGGAAAGTGTGGTGGGTCCTGATGGCGAACCGTACCGCGCAAAGCAAGTCGTTTTCCAAATGGCGCCACAAGGTCGCAACCAAGTTGGTGGTGTTCGTGTGAGTGAGTTAATCGACGATCCTGCTCCTCCGCGTATGGAATATAAACCTGGACACCCTCTGGCAGATGAAAAGGGTTATGTGAAGATGCCTAACGTCGATACCGTGGGTGAAATGATCAACACCATTTCAGCATCGCGTAGCTACCAAGCTAACTTAGAAGTCATGAATACAGCGAAAACATTGCTACAGAAAACCTTAACGCTAGGTCAGTAACGGAGAAGCGAAATGGGGATCTCTGCCTCAATGAATGATTCTTTGGATAACTCGGTAGCAGGACCTGCTGCCGCGGCAAGTAATGTTCCAAAGAAAAGTCAAAGTGATGATATGCGTGACACATTTTTGAAAATGATCGTCACACAGATGCAGAACCAAGACCCAACCAAACCGATGGATAATGCGGATTTAACGGGGCAATTGGCACAAATCGCGACGCTTGAGAGCATGAATAAACTCAGCGATAGCGTGACCGGAATTTCGCAACAAATCGGGTCTGGGCAATCATTACAAGCAACGCAGCTTGTGGGGAAAGGGGTACTTATCCCGCGTAACGAAATTATTCTCGCCCCACTGAAAAAAGAGAGTAATGGCGAAAATAGCAATGTGGCTAAGCCTGCTAACCCGTTACCTGATGATGTTATTAGCGCGAATAGCCCATCCAACTTTGGGCTGAGTAATTTTGGCGCGACAGACGGTAATGAAGGCGGTGAAGGCACCGAAGAGCCACAAACTGATTATATTTCATCGCCATTTGGCTTCTTCTTACCGAAGATGGCAGATAGCGTTGAAATCACCATTCGAGACAAAAACCGCACCGTTATTCGTACCATCACCTATGACTCAGAAGTCAAACCCGATATCTACGATATGGCATGGGATGGACGTGATAACAACGGCAATGTGGTTGCTGACCCGAAAGGTAAATATTTCTTTGATGTGAAAGCCGTCAGGATGGGGTCTGAAATTGAGGTCACCAAACTCGGCTATACCCGTGTCAATGGTGTCACACCTGGCTCAGATGCACCATTACTGGATGTTGGAATAGGGCAAAGTGTGCCACTCAGCAGCATCTTTAAAGTGTATCCCGCATCTTAATTTTATTCCCCAAACACTTATGGAGAAAATATGTCTTTTTCACAAGCAGTCAGTGGCTTAAATGCAGCATCAGCGGGGCTAGACTCGATTGGTAACAACATTGCCAACTCCGCAACTAACGGTTTTAAAGGGGCGACAACATCATTTGCTGATATGTTTGCTGGCTCCGGTGTTGGGCTAGGTGTTAACGTCGCCGCCGTCACCCAAAACTTCAAAGATGGTCCCATTACCCGTACCGATAGAGCGACAGACGTTGCTATTTCGGGGAACGGTTTTTTCCGTGTTCAAGATCAGAATGGTGATGTTTATTACAGCCGTGATGGTCAATTTCTGCGCGATAAAAGCGGTAACTTAGTGAACAACCAAGGCATGGTGGTGACCGGTTACCCTGCGAGCGTGGATGATAAAGGTAACGTCACTGTACAAAGTGGCGGTGTTCCGGGTGGCATGAATATCCCAACGGATATGATGGATGCGAAACAATCAGATTTAGCAAAACTCACCATCAACCTGAACTCAGAAGATAAAGTTAAAGCAAAAGCGTTTGATCCAAACAACCCAGACGATATCGCAACCTATAACTTCAGTACCACCATGACTGCCTATGACAGCCAAGGTAACACCCATGAAATTTCTGTCTATTTTGTGAAAAAAGACGATAACAAGTGGGAAGTACATGCGAAAGATGCAAGTGAAACCGTCGCGAAAAAACTGGGTGAATTAGAGTTTGACGGTAACGGTAAGTTAATGACCGAAAAAGTTGTCAAAGGTCCAAACCCAGGCGATCCAGATACAACGGTTCAATTACCAACAACATTTGATTTCCCATTCAAAGGTTTAAATGGTGCCAATGATGGAACACTAAAAGTTGATTTGGGTAAAACTCGTCAACAAAAAGTCAGTGAGTCTTCTGTCAGCGCTATCGATGTGAATGGCTACCCAGCGGGTGAATACACCACCTTCAAAATCGAAGATAACGGTTTGATCGTTGCGAACTACTCCAACCAACAAAAACGTGTCGTAGGGCAAATTGCCTTATCCGCATTTGCGAACCCGAATGGTTTAGTTTCTCAAGGTGGTAACGTGTGGGCAGCATCTAACGCGTCCGGTAACCCAATGGACGGCGTCCCTGGCGTGGGTCAGTTCGGTAAATTAACCAGTGGTGCACTAGAGTCGTCAAACGTGGATATGAGCCAAGAGCTGATCAGCATGATTGTTATGCAGCGTAACTATCAGTCCAACGCCCAAACCATTAAGACTCAAGACCAGATGTTACAAACACTGGTTAACTTACGTTAATCCTAGAGGCTGGCGATGGATCATGTCATTTATACCGCAATGGGCGGGGCGCGTCATGCGCTTGAAAACCAAAGTATTGTGTCGAATAACATAGCTAACGTTTCCACCGCGGGTTTTAAAGCTCAGCTGTCGGCAATGCGTGCTGTGCCTATTCATGGTGATACTGAGCAGACGCGTACACTGGTCGTCGCATCAACACCCGGCGCGGATATGAGCCAAGGTCAACTGAACTATACCGGTCGACCGATGGATGTTGCGTTGAATGATAAACACTTCTTGGCTGTTGCATTAGGTGATGGCACAGAAGCGTATACCCGTAACGGTAACATTCAAATTTCGCCAGACGGTGAATTAATGATTGGTGAGCGAGTTTTGCAAGGTGATGGCGGTGCTATTAACGTGCCACCGAATGCGGAATTAACTATCGGTAACGATGGAACCATTACTGCCTTGCTGGCAACGGATCCCCCAACGATGTTGGGGCAGATTGGTCGCCTCAAAGTGGTTGAAGCGCAGGCACAGGATTTAGTGCGTGGTGAAGATGGATTATTCCATTTATCACCGCAGGCGCAAGCGGCGAACGGTAATGGGTTACCAATGAGTGAGCGTGCCATTGTGACTTCTGGGGTGATTGAAGGCAGTAACGTTAATGCCGCAGAAGCCATGGTATCCATGATTGCTAATGCTCGCCATTTTGAAATGCAAATGAAAGTGATCCGCAGCGCAGATGAAAATGCGCAGCGTGCTAATCAACTACTCACTATCAGCTAATTGTTAGTAAGGAATTACTATGATCCGTTCTTTATGGATTGCCAAAACGGGGCTTGATGCTCAACAAACCAACCTTGACGTTATTTCTAACAACTTGGCGAACGTCAGTACTAATGGGTTTAAACGTCAGCGCGCAGTATTCGAAGATTTACTGTATCAAAACATCCGTCAACCGGGTGCGATGAGTTCAGAGCAAACGTCATTACCGTCAGGCTTACAAATGGGTACGGGTGCGCGTCCTGTGGCGACTGTTCGTATTCATAGCCAAGGTAACTTGAATAAAACGGGTACAACGACAGATATCGCGATTAAAGGTCAGGGTTTTTTACACGTTCAGATGCCAGATGGTACTGATGCCTATACTCGTGATGGTGCGTTGCAGCGTAACCAAGATGGTCAGTTAGTGACATCAAGTGGTTATCAAGTCGTACCAGCAATCATGATCCCTGAAAACGCCAACAGCCTGAGCATTGCGCGTGATGGTACGGTCTCTGTGACAGTGTATGGTGATAACCAGCCACAGCAAATCGGTCAAATAACGTTAACCACGTTTATTAACGATGCTGGCTTAGAAAGTATGGGTGAAAACCTGTACATGGAAACCGCAAGTTCTGGCGCACCGAATGAAAGTGCGCCGGGAACTAACGGCGCAGGGCTGCTGTATCAAGGTATGTTAGAAACCTCAAACGTTAACGTTGCCGAAGAGTTGGTGAATATGATCCAAACTCAGCGTGCATATGAAATTAACAGCAAAGCGGTTTCTGCATCTGACCAAATGCTGCAACGTCTGACACAGCTGTAAGTAAGGATGACCGCTTATGGAAAAATCTATAAGCGGTTTTTCGTGATGACAAAGGGTATCCAGTAGCAAAAGAGTAGCATGATGATTGAAAACGGTATTGTTCCTAAGCAGAGAAAAACAGTGTTACAGACCACAAAATCCGTCTGTTTGATCGCCACTGTGGCGGTCACATTAAATGGCTGTGCACATATTAAGCCTCGCCCGCTGGTGGACACGCAAACCAGTGCAGTACCTACTGCACCCACAGCCCCAGCCCCTAATGGTGCCATTTTTCAGAGTGCTCAACCTGCTTACTATGGCTACCAGCCGCTATTTGAAGACAGAAGACCGCGTAATGTCGGGGATATCTTAACGATCAACCTGCAAGAGAACGTCAGCGCGAGTAAAAACTCATCGGCAAATGCAAACCGCAGCGGAAAAACCGGTTTCTTGGCAGCAATTCTGCCTGGGTTTATGCAAGGTTGGTTAGGCGGGAGTAACACTGAGATTGATGTGAAAGGGAACAGCGACTTTAACGGGAAAGGTGGCGCAAACGCTAACAATACCTTTAAAGGCACAATCACTGTGACCGTTGACCAATTATTGGCAAATGGCAATTTGCACGTAGTGGGTGAAAAACGTATTGCGATTAATCAGGGAACAGAATCTATTCGATTCTCTGGCGTGGTGAATCCACGCACGATTGGTGCCGATAACAATGTCAGCTCCACTCAAGTGGCTGATGCTCGGATTGAATACGTTGGTGATGGCTATATCAACGAGTCCCAAACGATGGGGTGGCTACAGCGCTTTTTCTTAAATGTATCCCCTTACTAAGTGAACATCCGTTAGCTAATAGCCGAGAAAATTCAATGAAAAACAAATTATTCGTTCTCATTTCATTTGTTTGCCTTTTCGGGAGCTTGTTTGTTGCTCCTGCCTATAGCGAGCGAATTAAAGATCTGACTACAGTGCAAGGGGTCAGAGATAACCCCTTAATAGGATATGGTTTAGTTGTGGGTTTGGATGGTACGGGTGACCAAACCATGCAGACGCCATTCACCACGCAAAGTTTAAATAACATGCTGTCCCAAATGGGGATTACGGTTCCAGCGGGGACCAACATGCAGTTGAAAAACGTTGCCGCGGTAATGGTGACCGCGAAAATGCCACCATTTGGTCGTTCTGGTCAATCAGTGGATGTGGTGGTTTCTTCGATGGGGAATGCAAAAAGCTTACGCGGCGGAACCTTGTTGATGACCCCGTTAAAAGGGGTTGATGGGCAGATTTACGCCATGGCACAAGGTAACGTGTTGGTTGGTGGTGCGGGGGCAAGTGCCGGCGGTAGCAGTGTCAAAGTTAACCAGTTGAATGGTGGTCGTATTACTGATGGTGCGATGATTGAACGCGAACTCCCAAATAGCTTTGGTCAAAGTGGGGCTATCAACCTGCAACTCAACGAGGACAGTTTTGCTTTAGCGCAAGATATTTCAGATGCGATTAACCGCTTGGGTGGAATGGGATCTGCACGTGCATTAGATTCCCGTACTGTTCAATTATTAGTGCCAGCAAATAATACAGATCAAGTGCGTTTTTTATCACGAGTACAAGAGCTCAATGTCCGCACACCAATGGCTGAAGCCAAAGTTATTCTGAATTCACGCACAGGCTCTGTAGTCATTAATCGCAGTGTGACATTAGACAGCTGTGCAGTTGCGCACGGCAGTTTAGCGGTGACGGTTGAGCGTCAAACGCAAGTTAACCAACCGGATACTCCATTTGCGGGCGGGCAAACTGTGGTCACGCGTAACACGAATATTGGTGTGAAAGAGCAAGGTGGCGCACTTCAAAAAGTGAATGCCAGTGTTCAGCTTAACCAAGTGATCCAAGCGCTCAATACGTTAGGCGCCACGCCAACAGACCTAATGTCTATCCTGCAAGCGATGGAAAGCGCGGGTTGTTTACGTGCGAAATTGGAGATCATCTAATGAGTGATATGCAGTTATTACAAGGGGCTGCGTATGATGTTCAGTCGTTAACCAGTTTAAAAGGCGAATTAAACAAATCGCCAGAACAAGGGCTGCGTCAAGTGACGCAGCAGCTTGAGGCGACATTTGTGGAAATGATGCTCAAAAGTATGCGCTCTGCCTTACCACAAGACGGCATGTTCTCGAGTGATCAAACGCGCATGATGACCAGCATGTATGACCAACAAATTGCTCAAGACCTCGCTCAAAAAGGACTGGGATTTGGGGAGATGATGTATCAGCAACTGACGCGTGATCAGGCACCCAACTCGCCGGCACAAGGCGCGTTTATGCCACTTAACGAACAAGATTTGCAATCATTGCCACCTTTCGCCCTAGAACAAATGGTGCGACGTTTCGCTCCTGCTATGGGGGATGCGTTAGCCTCGCCATTCCAGAAAATCAAATCCTTGTCACTGAACAGTAGCAATTTCATCAACCAATTAATTGAACCCGCTAAAAATGCCAGTGAAAAAAGTGGCATTTCGCATTTCTTGATTTTGGCACAAGCGGCACTTGAAAGTGGCTGGGGAAAACGTGAAATCTTGACCGCTGATGGAAAAACCAGCCATAACTTATTTGGTATTAAGGCGGGTAAAAATTGGCAAGGTCCCGTCACGAACATCATGACGACGGAAGTCATTAACGGCAAAACCATCAAAATGCGTGATGATTTCCGTGTGTATGCGTCTTATGAAGAGGCGATATCCGACTATATCAGCCTGTTAACGGAAAACCCGCGTTATAAAGATGTAAAACATGCGGCAACCCCTGAAATCGCTGCCCGTCGCCTTCATAAAGCAGGGTATGCAACCGACCCCGGATATTCCGATAAGTTGATCACCTTAATCAACCAAATTCGGGGTGCCGGAAGCCCTGTCAATGCCTCAGCATCACGGGCGATACAGGCTTATAACATTGACTTAAACGATATCTTCTAAAGAGTCTCAATAAATCAAAGTTTGCGCTAAACATTTACGCCAACTTTCCGATAAATGAATAAGTGAAAAAATTTTGAGTGGCTAGCGCTGAGATTGAGTCAGCCAATCAACGCGCTCAGTCCCAAGAATAGGAAAAGCTTATGCTGAACAATGTAATGAATAATGCGCTCAGTGGTGTGAACGCTGCGCAAGGCGGGTTAAGTGTTATCTCTAACAACTTAGCAAACGCTGGCGTAGGTTACTATCACCGCCAAAGTGCTGTTTTCGGGGAGAATCCCGGTACAATGACACCTAATGGTTATTTTGGTAACGGCACGTATTTCAGCCATGTTCGCCGTGAGTTTGATGAGTTCGTCAATGCGCAGTACAGCCAGTCCCGTGCACGTAGCGGCGATTATGAAGCGTATGTGAAAAACTGCAATAAAGTAGATGACTTGCTGACAAATGATATTGAAGACTTGTCCGGTAGCATTGGCAGTTTCTTTACGGCTCTAGACTCTGCGAGCAGCGATGCCAGTGATAAAACGCTGATTGATGTATTTTTAGGGCAATCTAACGCGTTAGTTTCTCAATTCAAAGAAGCTGACAGACAGCTGCAAGAGATGGAACGTGATATCAACCGCCAAATTGAAAACAAGGTGAAAGATATCAACATCTACGCAGAAAAAATTGCGGGATTAAACCAGCAAATCGCACGAGTGCGTTCTGTCAGTGGTTCAGAACCCAATGACTTATTGGACGTGCGTGATCGTCTAGTAAATGAAGTGAACTCAGTGATTGGTGTGAAAGTCATTGAGCAAAATGGCAACTATAACGTGACGTTTGCCAACGGATTACCGCTGGTTACGGGCGAAAAAGCGAACCGACTAGAAGCGATGCCTTCATCAAAAGATGACAGCCGTTTTAGCATTGGCTTCGTCGGTGCAAATGACCAAGTTCGTGAAATCCCTGATGAAGCTTTTAAAGGTGGAGAACTCAGTGGCGTTTTACGTTCACGTCAAGAAGTGCTCGACCCTGCGTATCAAAAAATCAATAAATTAGCGTTAGTTTTTGCGACTAAGTTTAATGAAATTCACCAAAAAGGGTTTGATTCCAATGGTGAAACGGGCAAAGACTTTTTCGCGATTGGTAAAGGCTCCGTTGTGAGCAACACCTTCAATACGGGTAAAACTGATTTTGATTTGAGCTACAGCGATGTAAGCCAGGTCACAGGTAAAAACTATGAGATGCGTTTCGATGGTGGAAAGTGGAATGTCACTCGCTTGCCTGACGGTGTTGAGGTTAAGGTTGATACCTCCACGCCTGGCTCATTGAAATTTGAAGGTATTGAGCTAAAAATCACGACAAACAATCCGAATCAAGGGGATACCTTCGTCGTTAAACCGATGAATGGCGTGATCAATAATATGCAAACGTTAGTCACAGATTCTGCGCAATTCGCAAAAGCGGGCAGCAAAGATGCCGGTCCTGGTGACAACGAAAACATCAAAGAGTTAGTTAAACTGCAAGATCAAAAACTGATTGATGGTGGTTCGACATTCTCAGACTTCTACGCCACATTGGTTAACGATGTCGGTAGTCGTACTAAGCAAGCGCAAATCGATTCTGAAACCCAAAACAAAATGACTGAAAGTTTCTACCGCCAAGAGCAAGAAATTTCAGGGGTTAACATGAATGAAGAGAGCATTCAGATGCAAAAAATCCAGCAATTCTTTAATGCCAATGCTCAGGTATTGAAGACCGTTGATGATTTATTTAATGCATTAATGCGTGCGTTCTAATTGATTAATAGCCATTGGATTTAATCAGAATTTAATAAGGATTTAAGCGATGCGTTTAAGTACGAATATGATTTTCCACCAACGCCTGCAAGATATGAATAATTCAGAGGCTCGTTGGATGGCGGCAGGTAGCCAACTCGCTTCAGGCAAGCGAGTCAATAAACCTTCGGATGATCCGCAAGCCTCATCCCAAGCTGTGCGTATTAACCAATCTGAAAACCGCAATCAGCAGTATGTCACTAGCCGTGGTTTTGCGAAAACGGGTATGACGCTGCAAATGAGCATTTTGACTCAGATGACGGATGTGACGACGCAGATCGATACCTCCATTATCCAAGCATCTAACCAAGGTGCGCTGAGTGATAAAGATAGAAATACATTAGCGGATCAGATTACTGGCTTAAAAGAGCAGCTGGTTGCGTTAGGCAACTCTACAGATGGTAACGGTCGCTATATTTTTGCAGGTTTTAAATCTGACAAAGCGCCATTTGAAATCGATGCGGATGGTGAAGTGCTGTACCACGGTGGTGACAAGCCAATCACTCAGAACGTAGCCAGTGACCGTGAAATGACCACCTATTTTACCGGTGCCCAAGTGTTTGAAACAGATGGCGCAGGTATGGTGAATGTGTTTAAAGCGCTAAATGAAGGTATTAAAGCGCTACGTATTCCACAAGAGAATGCACCACAGGCGGATTTAGACAAAGCGCAAGCAGGTATGGAGACTGCAAACCGTGGGATCAAAGCGGCATTGGACCAAATCTCCAATATCGAAGCGAAACAAGGTTTACAGTTGCAAGAGATTGATAAACTCGATTTCTTAGCGGATACACGCACAATTCAGAACGAAACCCGTAAGACTGAGTTGTTACAGACTAACTGGACTGGTGCAACGACGGATTACTATAAAGAGAAGGCAATGTTCCAAGCTTCTCAAGATATTTTTAAAGATCTCAACAGTATGTCGTTATTTGGCGGACGTTAATTGATTTTTACCGCACCCTTTGGCAGTGGCATGTGTACAGGGTGCGGATTTTTCATTCTTCTCGTTATGTTCGTGCTATTTCTTCCTCGTTATTTTCTCGCCCAATCTCTTTAGTGTTTTACTTTTAAATATTCATATTCCAATTCATATCTTCGCTTTCCTCTTTAGAGATAACTGAATTTGACCTTTGCTTTTTGTTTTTAATAAAAGGCAGTTGGGCACGTTGAATCATTGTGGCGATTTTCGTTATCACTGACCTGTGAGAGTTCACTGCCGCATAGGCAGCGTAGAAAAAAATAATAGATTGAAGAGCGCCATGCAGTACGAAATTATGATTAAGATCCTGTGTATGACCTTAATCTTCAAAGTGACAAAATTATCGGGCTCACTCAAACCCACAAGTTAAATATCAGGGATAACTGCTCAAACGCTTGATGGATCAGGCGTTCTGTATAGCGTGGAAGGATAGAAATAATCAGACCTAACATGCTGATACCAATCGTTAATGTTAGGGGGAAACCGACTACAAACACAGATAGCTGAGGGGTCATTCGGTTAAGAATGCCGAGCGAAAGGTTCAGAATTAAAAACAGTGTGATAAAGGGCAAGGCGAGCATCAACCCATTGATAAAAATCGTATTCGCAAACTGCAAAAAGATCCAAAAACCATCGCGATGGAGTGGCGTAGTTTGAATGGGAAGCAGCTCAAATGAGTTAGTCAGAATATAAATCAGCCATAAATGCCCATCGAATGATAAAAACAGAAGTAATGTGATTAAGTTTAAAATCCGTCCGAGGATAGGCATGTTGGGACCCCCTGTGGGGTCAAAGAACGTTGCGAATGATAAGCCCATTTGCAAACCAATCACTTCCCCTGCATGTCGCACGGCAGCAAATGCCATTTGCATAGTCAATCCCATGGCAGCGCCGATCACGATTTGTTGAACGGTCACCCACAATCCCATCGCCGAAAATAATGGGATTGTTGTAATAGGCAACTGCGGAGAAATCACTAATACGGTAAAAAAGGCGAGGGCGATGCGAACTTTGCTGATAGCCTGTTTTTCGTTGAAAAATGGGGCTGTTCCGAATAACGCCAAAAAGCGTACAAAAGGATAGAAGCCTTGGCTCAACCACAGGGTTAATGTTTCACTGGTGATGGTTAACATTATTAGCCAATAATAAACGGTAAATTGCTAAATAACGTTCGGATGTAGTCAGTGAGCAAATTAAGCATCCATGGACCTGCGATAATCAAGACAGAAATTACCGATAAAATCTTTGGAATAAATGACAAGGTCATTTCGTTCACTTGGGTTGCCGCTTGAAGCAAGCTAATAATTAAGCCCGCTGCCAGCGCCGCTAACAATAAAGGCGCTGCCAACATTAAGGCAATTTTCATTGCCTCGGTTCCCATTGCCATTACAGATTCTGGTGTCATGTGAGTCCCTAATTAAAAAAGCTCTGAGAAAGAGAACCTAGCAACAATTGCCAGCCATCAACCAACACAAATAACATTAATTTAAATGGCAACGAAACTGTTGCGGGTGGCACCATCATCATACCCAGCGCCATCAATACACTAGCCACCACGAGGTCGATAATTAAAAATGGGATAAAGATAGTGAAACCAATTTGGAACGCTGTTTTTAGTTCACTGGTAATAAACGCGGGAATTAAAATCCGCATAGGAACATCTTTAGCTTCTTGAATATCACCCACTTTGGCGATGCGAGCAAACAGCGCTAAATCGGATTCACGGGTTTGCCCTAGCATAAAGGTGCGCAGTGGTGCGGTGCCTTTTTCCAATGCCGTTTCTAGGCTAATTTTATCTTCGCTAAAGGGTTGATATGCTTCGCGATAAACTTGGTCTGCAACGGGTGACATGACAAAAAATGTCAGGAATAGCGCTAAACCTAATAAGACTTGGTTAGGGGGTGCAGACGGTGTCCCGAGGGCATTACGCAATAACCCTAATACGATGATGATGCGCGTAAAGCTGGTCATCATCAGTAGCATTGCAGGAATAAAACCCAGCAGGGTTAAAAACAGTAAAGTTTGAACCGGCAACGACCAAGACTGACCGCCATCGGCTAATGTATGGCTGATCACCGCAGGTAATGCCGCGGAGGCTGATTGTGGTAAAGCAAGTAACAGGGCGCTGATAATGGCAGCGGGTTTTAACAGTGACATGTGCGCTTCCGGCTACTGTTTTTCAGGTACCGCGGTATTAGCGGCATCCTGTTTTTTCTTGAAAATCGACTGAAACGTTAACGGCTCAGAGGCAAAGTTCACCACGTCGTTTTCCTGTGGTGCAGGGTATTGATGCAGCAAATTCACAGATTGTGATGTGACACCCAGGACTAAATATTCGTCATTCACTTCAACCACAACGACACGCTCTTTGCCACCTAAGGTACAGCGACCTTTAACATTAATCAGTTGCTGTTTAGCAAGTGGATTGCGTCCAAAACCGAATGTTTTAAACAACCACGCGCCTAGCAGGATAAGTAATATTATCCCGCCAAGTGCGCCTGATATCTGCGCTAAGCTATCATTTTGATTGATAGCTTGTGCTGAATTACCCTCGCTGCTCACTGTGCTTGTCAAAAAGGGTTTTTGAGTATGCGCCGAATCAATCTGAGTCGGTTGTGTTTGCGAGGATTGCGCCGTTTCGTCAGACATTTTATCGGCTCAGGCGGCGCATACGTTCAGAAGGCGTAATGATGTCAGTGATACGAATACCGTAATTATCAGAGACTACTACCACTTCGCCTTGCGCAATTAAATAGCCGTTAATCAGAATATCTAAAGGCTCACCCGCTAAGCCATCTAAAGAAACCACAGAACCTTGAGATAGGCTCAACAGCTTTTTGATGGTCATTTTGGTGCGACCCAGTTCTACTGACAGACGGACAGGAATATCCATAATCATGTCAACGTCAGATAACTGAGTTAACGGGTTTTGTCCGTCTAAACTATCGAAATTTTGCATACCTGCGGAGGCGGATTCCGCTTGTTTTTGCTGTTCCAGCGCCTCAGCCCACAGATCCTCTTCATTGTGGTTGGTTGATGCATCAAGAGAATTCTTCGCCTCACTCATTGGTACTTTCCTCATCTAGAGTGTTTAAAACAGGATTAATCAAATGTTCCACACGCAGCGCATACTGACCGTTTTGGGTGCCGTATTGACTGGTTAATACTGGCACGCCATCAACATTGACGATAAGACGATCAGGTTTCTCGATAGGGAGTACATCCCCTTTTTGCAGTTGCAGTAAGCGAGAAATACGCAGCGGGATATCAACCAAATTGGCAATCAGTTCAAGTTCTGAACGTTTTACTTGCGTGACTAAATTGGTTACCCACGCTTCATTTTCTTGATGCCCTTGCTCCATTGGTGGGTTGGTTAAACGCTCACGTAATGGCTCAATCATGGCAATCGGAATACAGATACTAAATTCACCGACGGTGTTACCAATTTCAACGAGGAATGGTGTGGTAACCACGATATCGTTCGGGGATGTGGTGATATTGGTGAATTTCACTTGGATTTCGGAACGTACATATTCCACTTCAACATCAGCAATCGGCTTCCATGCATCACGGTAAGCGCCTAATGCTAGTTTCAACATACGGTTAATAATACGTTGTTCGGTGTTGGTAAACTCTTTCCCTTCTGAACGCACAGGAAATCGCCCATCTCCCCCAAATAGGTTATCGACGGCGATATACACTAACGCAGGTTCGAAAGTGAACAGTGCCGTACCGCGTAGCGGCGGCATATGGATCAAGTTCAGGTTAGTTGGAACTGGCAAGTTACGCGCAAACTCATGATAAGGTTCGATTTTAATCGCGCCAACCGTAATGTCAGGGCTACGGCGCAACATGTTAAATAACCCCATACGGAATTGGCGGGCAAAACGCTCATTAATAATTTCCAAGGATTGCATACGTTCGCGAAATACCCGACGTTGGGTATTCGGGTCATAAGGGCGAACGTTGTCTTTGCCTTGGATATCCGGTGACGGCTGGTCACTTGATGGCGCGTCATCATTAAGCAGCGCATCAATTTCAGCCTGAGATAAAATATTATCGCTCATGGGTCTTACCGCAGAATAAAAGTAGTAAATAATACGTCGGAAATATCCTGATCAGTGTCCCCTGGGATCAGGGTAGGGGTGAGAGTCCCCTTAATATCTTTCATTAATTGCAACTTACCCTCGTGAGTGCTCATGTTCTTAGCTTGCTGTTCTGACAGCAATAACAGTAAACGGCTACGCACTTCAGGCAGATATTCATGCAGTTGCTTACGCGATTTTTCATTCGCTAGACGTAAGGTAATATGGATGTAAAGCACGCGATCAGCCGCGTTGTTTAACCCAGGAAGGTTAACGGTAAAAGGCTCTAACTCCATAAAGATAGGTTGAGGCATATTTGGGCGTTTTTCTTCCCCGTTGGTCGTATCCAACGCCTCTTGTTTTGTCATCCACCAGCTATAACCACCAAAACCTGCACCGGCTAAGGCGATGAGGGCAAACAGCAGAATTAACCCTTTGTTCGAACGTTTAGATTCATTGCGTGAAGACGACATGTTGCAAAATTCCTGTTGTAAATGCCAAACCCATACGGAGTTTTATACTTTATGATCTCTAGCATTATCCCTAGATTGGGAAGAGTTAAAGGAGTGAAAAACGAAACAAAAAGGCGGTAACTCGACGCTTTAGATCTAAAATTACCGCCATTAGATTATTTCTTAGGCAAAGGTGTTAATCCCACCTTGGTGGGTTGGCAATTTAACTCCACTCATGCTGGCGTGGGATTCACTGATCCCAACGACACCCATCGAAGGATGAGTGGGTTGAATTTGCCCATCATGCTGGCGTGATTGTTGGTCTGAGCCGGATTGACCACTAAAGCTATCTTGACCAACAGAACCTTGTGCTAAATGAATGCCACTTTCCTGTAAGGCGCTTCTTAGCACGGGCATCATACTTTCCATGGCAGCACGAACATGGCTGTGTGGTGAAACGAAGTGCATCACCGCTTGGTTATCTTCAATACGCAAATGCACATTGAGGGAACCTAACTCTTCAGGGTGTAAGCGAATTTGTGCTTGAGAAACCCCTTGGCGAGAGAAAAACAGCATTTGTTGGCTAAGTTGTTGTTGCCAAGCTTCAGTGCCGAATGGGGCCGCCAAATTCATCGTTGGTGTTGGCATCGCAGGCGCTGTTGTTGGAATTGGAGTGGCAGATGGTGTCGCCATAATACCAGCCACATGGGTTACTGAAGGTGTCGCGGTGTTGTTAAATGCGCCACTTTCAGCTTGAACATTGAAAGCCCCTTTAGCGCTGTTTTGCAGATTCAGGGTATTGTCAGCCGCGGCATTGGCAATTTGTGACAGTGATTCTGTACTCGGTGTTTTTTTACCCAGTGACATCGCATCTTGATTCAGATCTTTGGTTGGGATTGCGCGTGGATTATCCAGTGCAAATAGAGCCTGATCACGACGCTCACCCACCTCTTTTTTGCCCATTAAAGGTAGTGTTAGCTCAGACTCTTCACCTGCAAGCTGCAATTGCGCACCGGCTAACGTTTTGTCATCAAAGGGGGTTACGTTGCGCGCGACATCACTCAATTGTTGCAAAGTTTGGGTAAACGGAGTGGCTGATGGTTTATCAGCATTGATCTGAGGATGAGTCGCAGCTTGAATACGTTCATCCATCGCTTGCTTTAACTGATTGACTAACGCTTGTTCGTCACCCTGTTTACCTGTGAGAAGATCTGCTTGCAGTGGTGATTGTGCGTTGAGATCACGACGGAAATTAAGCTGTGCCAACGTATTTTCTGCTTGCTGTTTTTCAATCAGCTGCGCTTCACCAGAAACAGGTTTATCTGTTGCCAATGTTTCAGGAGCAGGTTTATCTGAGGCAACAGTCGTTGCTTCAGATTGTTTTTGCTCACTGATTTGTTGATTCAATGGCGTTTCGTTCGCACTGCCATTGAGTGTTGGCGAATTTTCGCTATTTTTTTCGGGGGATTGCTGGTTTTCAAGCATCGCCTGAAACGGCAGAGCGGGTGCTTGGTTTTCATCAATTTGCTTATCCCGCGGTGATTCTTTGGCGGAATTCGCTGCTGGGGTGACCGGCAGCATATTTGCATTGACGTCCATTTATTGGGTTCTCCGTAAAGTCGCGCGTTGAGCATACTCATCCATTTGTTTTTGCTCTAAGCGATTTTGACGTTGGTTTTGCGTGTGCTCCGCACGTTGGATCAACGTATCGAATGCGTTAACTCGTTGCTGTTTTTCTTGCCAATGACGATTAGCGTCATTCACACGTTGTTCCCAGAGCGTTAACTGTTGCTGCTGTTGTTCAATAGTCAGTTCTAAAGTCACGAGAAATTGCTGGTAGTTCTGCCACTTGTCCGAGTCCATGCCTATGTTCAATGTTTGATTTAATTTCTGCCGATATTCTGACTGATAATTTTCCAACATGTGCAACTGTTCCGCCATTTGGGTATGTGTTTGGCGAACTTGCGCAAGGACTTTAGCCGCTTCCTCCGAAGCTTCTTCTGCTAAGCTCAGTAGGGTTGTTAATGCATGACTATTGGACATCACATTCCTCGTTATTCATTGGGAACAACATGAGCCAGTTGTTCACAAGCGGTTTGATAATCACAACGTTCATCAATATCTTGCTGTAAAAACTTCGACATTCTTGGGTAATACTGAATCGCCGTATCGAGCATAGGATCGCTGCCCATGGCGTAAGCACCGACGTTAATGAGATCTCGGTTACGTTGGTAGCTGGATGTTAATTGTTTAAAGCGTTGGATTTTACGGTAGTGATCCTTCTCTATCAGCTCGGTCATTGCACGGCTAATGGAGGCTTCGATATCAATGGCAGGGTAGTGCCCAGATTCAGCTAAGGAGCGTGACAAGACGATATGCCCATCTAAAATGGCTCGTGCGGAGTCAGCGATAGGATCTTGCTGGTCATCCCCTTCAGTCAGTACGGTATAAAATGCGGTAATCGACCCCCCATTTTTTCCATTCCCTGCGCGTTCGACGAGAGCGGGAAGTTTAGCAAATACCGACGGTGGATAGCCTTTGGTTGCTGGTGGTTCACCGACAGCAAGGGCAATTTCACGCTGTGCCATACTGTAGCGGGTCAGTGAATCCATGATGAGTAGAACGCTTTTGCCTTGGTCGCGAAAATATTCGGCAATGCGAGTGGCATAAGATGCCCCTTGCATACGCAATAATGGAGAGACATCCGCAGGGGCAGCGACAACGACGGCACGACGTAAGCCATCAGCCCCTAAAATATTTTCAATAAAATCTTTAACTTCACGCCCACGTTCACCGATAAGCCCGACGACAATAATGTCAGCTTGAGTGAAACGCGCCATCATACCGAGCAACACACTTTTCCCAACGCCAGAACCTGCAAATAGTCCCATACGTTGACCGCGTCCCACCGTTAACAGTGAGTTAATTGCACGGACGCCGACATCGAGAATATCGTGGATGGGGGTACGTTCAAGTGGGTTGATAGACGGGGTGATCAATGGCGCACGCTGTTTGGTTTCCAACGGACCTTTGCCATCAAGCGGCGTACCTTGGGCGTCCAGTACGCGACCCAGTAGTTCATTTCCTAGCGGTAATAGTCGGCTAGTTTGCCCATCATCACCCGATGATTGAGCATAAACTCGAGCCCCGGGGGAAATGCCTTCGAGGTCAGATAACGGCATCAACAACATGCGGTTGCCGTTGAAGCCAACGACTTCACAGACAACTTCGTCGGTTCCACCATTAATAATGCGTTCGATATAGCAAGTGGCACCGAGAGGCATTTTAATGCCTTCGGCTTCCATCACAAGTCCCGTTATTTTAGTCAGGCGCCCATAACGGCGCACCATGGGAATGCCTTTCATGCGTGACTCTAAGTCATCCAGTGAGGCAATCCAGCGACCTAATCTTGCGGTCATGACAAGCTCTCCGGTGCATACAGACGGCACAGTTCTTGCCAGCGAGTTGCTACCGTCATATCAATTTCACCATCTTCAGCAACAACGCGGCAGCCACCCATATGCAAGCTTGGGTCGGCCACTAAACGCCAGCCATTAAGATCTAACAGTGAGCCTAAATGTTGCTCAATTAATGCCACGTGATTCGGGTTAACGTGCAGCTCAGGTTGGCTCGCAAAAATCGGTTTTTGCTGTAATAAATGACTAATTTCTTCTAATAATGCAGTGCCATCACATACGGTGGATTGTCCCAACACTTGCTTTGCCGCAGTCAGTGCAATTTGCAGTAACTTGGTGGTTACTACCGTATCAAAGGTATCCAGTGAATAATGAAACTCAGACAGTAATTTTTGCCATGTTTCAATCACGGGTTGCTGAATTGCGAGAGCTTGCTCACTACCTTGCTGTTCACCCGCGCGCAAACCTTCAGTGAAACCTGCTTGATATCCCTCTTTTTGACCTTTTTCAAAACCTTGTTGGAAGCCTGTTTTTTGAGCATCTTCTTTGATGTTATCCAACAAATTAATTTGTTCGAGCACTTCTTTAGGCTCTAAGCAGGGCACTTTCGGTACGCTTGGCTCAGGAACATCACCTAACGGTGGGATGGTTGATGAGTTCAGATCCCACTGATTAAGCTCCCGTAACTGCCAAGGTTGCCATTGTTGGTTATTTTTAGAGGAATTAGACATACACGTCGTCTCCACCACCGATGGCGATTTCGCCTTTCTCCATTAAGCGACGAACGATCATCAGGATAGCCTTCTGCTCGGTTTCCACTTGTGACATACGTACTGGCGCTCGAGATTCCAAATCGTCGCGGACAATTTCGGCTGCACGCGCTGCCATATTGTTGAGGAAGTGGTCGCGCAGTGCTTGGTTGCTGCCTTTGAGGGCAATAACCAGCGAGTCGGTAGACACGTCTTGCAGGATGCGCTGAATGCTGCGGTTGTCCACTTCGATGAGATTTTCGAACAGGAACATTTCGTCGATAATGCGTTGAGCCAGTTCACCATCGTAATCACGCATAGCATCGATAACGCTTTCTTCTTGCTGATTTTTCATCAAGTTGATAATTTCTGCCGCAGTTCTTATGCCACCCATTTTGCTGCGCTTGAGGTTCTGACCGTCTAGCAGGTTATTCAGAACTTCAGTCAACTCAGCTAATGCAGCCGGTTGAACACCACCGAATGTTGCGATACGCAGCATGATGTCATTACGCTGACGCTCTTCGAATAATTCTAAAACATCGGCAGCTAGGTTGCGTTTTAAGTGAACCAAAATAGTTGCGATGATCTGTGGATGCTCGTCGCGAATAATATCGGCAACCGTTTGTGGTTCCATATAGTTGAGGCTTTCGATACCCGAGGTTGTCTCTTGTTTCTCGAAAATATCTTCCAATAGACTGGCTGCGCGTTCTTCCCCAAGCGCTTTGACCAACACAGAACGCAGATAATCGTTGGTGTTGATATTTAAAGCGGCAAACTGAATTGCCGACTCTTCAAACTCAGTCAAAACTTCAGCCAGTTCGTTGTTAGAGATTTGGCGCATGTTAGACACGGCCATACTCAGCTGCTGAACTTCTTTTGGATTCAGGTGTTTAAAAACTTCCGCCGCCTGATCTTCGCCGAGAGTCATTAACATCACGGCGCTTTTTTCTGTTCCAGTTAAATTCATTGGGATTTTCCTAACCACTGACGGATAACCATTGCCACGACTTGAGGGTCTTTCTCTGCCATTTCACGAATACGCTGGCTTTGAATTTCAGCGCTAACACGTTGGCGAGTGAGACGGCGGCGGGTTTTCTCGTCCATATCTTCACTAATTTCTTCTTCCACCACGAACGGCGCTTTGACTTGAGATGCATTAGCAATGGACATTTCAGCATCGATTTGCGCTTGTTGGGTTTTGCGGTATTTCACCCACTGAGGCTTGATACCAAAGCGCCACATAAACCAAGCAATCAACGCGATCAGCACAATTTTGCCGTAATCTAAAGCTTGGCTAATAACTTGTGGACTGCTCAATAACGATGGCTCTTCAATCACTGGCGTATCGTCAGTAAATAAGGAGTTTGTAATATTGATAGAGTCACCACGTTGTGCAGAATAGCCCATGGCTTCACGCGTTAATGCATCAATTTGTTGCAGCATTTCAGGTGGTAAAGGTTTCATTTCTGGACCTTTTTCACCTTCTTGGGATTGGTAATTGACGATCACCGCAACAGACAATCGGTCTACGACACCAATTTGACGTTGAGTGTGGCTAATTTTGCGATCCACTTCGTAGTTCGTGGTTTCATCACGCTGGGTATTGAGGGTGCCATTACGGGTATTCCCTGCGGTTTTCCCATCGGTGTTTTCTTTATTACCATCGATAGGTGCGCTTGGTGCACTTACTGGTTGGTTAGATAATGCGCCCGGTACACCGCTTGGACCGCCATTACTATTTTGTAGGCTTTCGCTGCTTTGACGTGAACGGACAGCCGCGGCGTCAGGTGTTTGGTTTGGTTTATATTCTTCAGACGTTTGTTCAACTTTCGAGAAATCCATTTGCGCGGTGACTTGTGCATGGATATTGGCACGACCAACTAACGGGGACAGGATATCTTCGATTCGCTCTTTGAGATGGGCTTCCATCTCTTTGGTCATTTTGATTTGTGCGCTGTTTGCAGATTGTTGGCTGTTATCGTTGTTGGTTAGCAAACGACCCGTTTGATCAACAATGATCACGTTTGCGGCAGTTAAGCCCGTTACGCTGCTGGATACCATGTGGACGATGGCGCTGATTTGTCCTTCATCCAACATTCTGCCCGGTAATAAACCAACGGTGACCGATGCGGTCGGGAGTTTTTGTTCACGAACAAATAAGGTTGGTTTCGGGATCGCTAAATGCACTCGTGCGCTTTGAACTGGGCTGAGGGATTCAATAGTGCGAGACAATTCCCCTTCGAGGGCTCGTTGGTAGTTAATTTGTTCACTAAATTGGCTGATACCAAATTTTTCTTTATCAAGCAGTTCAAAACCAGTATTACCACCTTTAGGTAATCCTGACTGTGCCAGTTTTAAACGTAATTCATGGACTTTATCGGCAGGCACTAGAATAGCGCTACCGTTATCCGCGATTTGATAAGGGACGTTCATCTGGGTCAGTTGGCTGACGATGTCGCCACCATCTTTTGCACTAAGGTTACTCAGTAGCACTCGATAGTCAGGGCTACGGAACCAGAGGAGCAGGGCGACAATAATAGATATCGCAGCAGCACCGGCAATAATTAATGGTATTTTAGGGTCGGCTTTGATGCTTTCGATCAGTGAGGCAAAACCTTTTTTGGCCTCCCCCGTATCTTTAGATGCGGTACTCATAAATATTCCCTGCTATGCAAACTAAACGGATGAATATACGTTTGGTGAAACAATCTTATTTCCCTCTTCGTAACCTCATTTTTTTACGCTGCTATTATTTATTGTCTTGATGCAATCTAATGACGGAATCAGCCTATAATTTTGGTGTTATTTATCGGCTTCAAGTAAAAAACGGTGTGGTAGGGTAGGCAAACTAAAATTCGTAGTGGCAATTTTTTGCTCAATTATCGATTAACCGAAGAGATCAGAATGACTATTCAAGCTATTGAAGGGGTTGTTTCCCAGTTAAATGTTGTGGCGACCCAAGCTGCCTATAACACTAAACCCGTTGTAGAGCCTGTTGGCTTTGCCGATCATTTAGTGGCATCAGTGAACCAAATCAATGAAACGCGAGTGCAATCTGCACAAAAAGTGCAAGATTTCACCCTCGGAAAACCCGATGTTTCATTAAATGACGTGATGGTGGATATGCAAAAATCGAGTTTGAGCCTACAAATGGGTATTCAAGTACGTAACAAGCTAGTATCGGCGTATCAAGAAATTATGTCGATGCCAGTGTAATGTATTTATCTATTTGAATATTATGAATTAACTGCCTTGTCATTGCCTTTATGGGGCAGTGATGGGGCATTTCTATTCAAAATATCAATTTAGTTTACGTTATTTTGTGTCATCCTCGCTCTATCTACACCATGTATCCATCTTTGATGATGTGTATCCCAATGTCTTGACAATGAATGCAAGGTTAGCGCCCGCGTCCATCTATTTGGGTGCATTTTTTGTTGGTCGAACTCACCTAGTTGTGCTGTATGTATCGCCTTTATTCTAATTCTCAGACTACAATTAGTTAAGATGACTAATTATACGGAGGAATGGAATGAAAACATTTGGTATCGTTCTTTTATTTCTAGGTATCGTTGTGGGTATACTTTCTTTTAACATGGATACAAGTATACCAACCGCTTATGGTGAGATAATCAATGATATAGGATTGGCATTTGATAGAAGAAATTACATTATAGGCAGTGCATGCATTGCATTATTTGGTCTTTGTATCTTCTTATTTAGTAAAAAATAACCAGTATTGACTTAGTGGGTATAAAGCACTCAGCCCATCATGGGGCTGAGTGGATAGATTTTTAGCTTGCCTCTATTTTCTGCTGTTCTTCTAAGGCTATCATGCGTTTTTCTATTGCTGATAATTTTTATTCACATTTCTGAAAATCAGCCATTCTATTATTATCACTTCTTGCTAATTTTAATATAACCATTTCGCATTCAATATGAGGTAAATAGATAATATGCTAAATTAGCATTTGTTTTATAAATTCAATAATAGTGAATATTTTATGATTAATGAAATTAATAAAGAATTTGAGAATGATGATATTAATAAAGAAAGTGATGAGGATACTACAAAAAAAGGAGTGTTCTTTATATTAAATAGTAGTGGAGAAACAATTAACTCTATTGTGGTAAGTCATTATTCAGGGCTAAAAGGAAAGAAATCAACGCAAAAAATTGATAGATTACAAAATTTGGAAATGGCTGATTCTGGTTGTGAATTCATATATAAAGTAATGTCAGGCAGTGATTCTGATTATTGGGATGTAGATTTTAAGACACCAACAGGGAAAATAATATCCTACAGAAAGAATGAATGTAACATCCGATATTGGGACAATGGTGTTGTTATTATTAATGTGATTAAAAACTTCAAATTATATATAAAATTTTCAGAATCAGGTGGCTGTCATAGTTAACTTTTTAATAAAAATTGGAGGCAAATGAACAACGTAACAGAAAAGGCACTTTCAACGGACCACACTGGGTATTTCTATGTGATGAACTGTTCTTTACAGGAACTTAAATCAGTGACTGTTACACATTCTACGGACTATCCTCATGAAATGCGTCATATTACAGCGGATTACAGTAAGATGAAGAATATGAGTACAAGTAAACAGGGATATCCATTTCCATATGAGACGGGTTTTTTATCTCACTTTGATTACTGGACTGTTGAGGTAGAAACAGCATCCGGATACAAATATAAAACTAATGACTATTTTCTTTGTAACCTAACTTACGATGATGATGGATTCGTATATATGGCTATTATTCCTGATCTATCAGTTCATACTATGTTTTCTTATTCAACCGGATGTGTAAATCACTTAATCAATAAATTTTAAAAATAGGATTCGCTTAATGAAGAAAAAAATAGCGTTACTAACTTGCTTATTAATTTCAAGCTTTTCTATGGCAAATCAAATTAATATAAATAAAGCATTTTCAGACAATTGTAGTACGTATCTAAACAAAGAAAAAAGAATATCAACTATCACGTTAGGTGAACAAGATGTCAATAATAAAAGGGCCTTTTTCACGATAACGCTGCGAGATGGTGATACCAATACCAAGGAGATATCTGTATTAGAATCAGTTGGCAATGATTATGGTAAGGCAATGTTCCAACTCATGAATACAGCATACCTATCAAACTCAAATATTAAAATAACTGGCTGCTTAACAAATAAAATTAGCGCAGCGTCGATATCCTATAAATAAACGTAATTTATTTTTATCGCCAGAGGGTACTTGAATACCCTCATTATGCGTTAAGGGGCTTTATCCAGTTTTTTGACTAACCAGAGACCACTTTGCTTCATAGCGTAACCAAATAAAACACCCACAATAAGTGATGGAATAGTTAAGCGCCAATTACCTTGCGCTGCAAATGTTGCACAGGCGCCAATAAAGGTTCCTGGAATATAGGCAAGCCATGATTTATGAGCTTGAAAACACATGACAAATGCGATAATCGTGGTGACTAAATAGCCTGAAAAGTTCGGTAAGTCATGAGTGAACTTATCACTGTGAATAATGACCAAACCCCAAGCTACACCACTGAGTGCAGTTAATGCAGTGACAAGCAATCCTTTTATTCCATCTTTAGGATAGGCAAAATACGCTGTACATCCTAAGAATCCCGCCCAACTGATTAGCCCGAAGACATCAGCTACCCATGCCCATAATCCAGAAAGAATCGCGGTCGTTAATGAAAGAGAAAAAAGTAGTTTCACAGTAATAATGACTTTATGAATAAGTTAAGGTAATGAATTTGAGAAAGCTGAGCATTGTATAGAGTGATGTCAGGTGTTGCAATTAAATGATGAATAATAAATGTGAAGAAAAGGTTTAATGTATGCCTAATAGTGCTTTGAATGATTTAAATTTAATAGTAAGAAATTAAACAGTGGTATTGATAATTAATCGTTAAAGAAAAATTAGCATCAATTTACATTGATGCTAATAAATATGGCGAGAAGAATAAAGATAATTATGGGTTAAGAATTACCAGCCGTAAGCAATACCGGCACCGATAACGGTACTATCGGAATTATTCCAAGAAACAGAACTGCGGACATTTAAATTTTGCTTAATTTGGTATTGAGCGCCTGCTGCAATGGCTTTGCCATTTTTAAAGTTCCCCACCCCTAAGCCTGCACTAAAACGTGTACCTGTAGAGTAAGGAATATTGGTCATGGCGGCAACGGAGGCAATACCTGCATTTGCATCGCGAGCTGTTTGGTTGATTTTACTTTCCAGTTGTTCAAATCGAGAATTGATTTGTTTGAACTGTCGTGTATGCAAGGTGTTCTGCTTATCAAGCTTTTTGATAGCGACATTCAGTTGTTGTGTGTCTTCCTCATGCAGCTTGTTGACATCATTAATTAATAAAGTTGCCATCGCTTCATTTTTAGATACTGCATCATCAACGTATTTTTTATTTTTTATTTCACTATCATTGAGTTTTTTTTCTACGTTAGATAAATCATCCTTTACGTTTTGAATAGAATTTATTGTTTCAGCTCTATTTTCACTATTGCTCTTATCCTGATCATTATTTTTTTGTTTAAATTATTAATAGACATATTTAATGAACCGATTTCATGGTCATGATCTGCTATTTTTCCTTCTAGGTGACTAAAGTGATTTAGTGGAAAACTTGATAGAGGATCATTTGGTATATATGGAAGGTCAAAAGCAGTAGAATCGTAGTGAGTAGGTTTTTTTTCTTTTAATTCAGGTATTTTCTTTATGAGCGGTGACGTTGTTTCAATAGCGTAAGAGATAACATCAATAACCGGTGTCATAGTATCTGCTATTTCGATGTATTGATTAACACGCTCATTAAATTTTTTATCATTTTCGAGGTCGATAATATTTCTGTTATCTTCATGCCGATGCTCTGGGTAATCATACGGTGCATTGATAGCGTCTTGGTAATTATTAGCAATTGCAAATGATTGGGTGGATAATGATGAGAGTATAGCGACACCTGCTGTACTAAGTAGTTTATTTTTCATAACGAAATATCCATATAACGTAAAAAGAATAAACATCGATTATTAATATCAATCGATGTTTATGATAGGAGGAAGAATAATAATTGATATAGAGAGGTGGGTAAAATCCGTTTTTTAATTTAATTAACTCGGAAAAATCGTGTTTGACTTGAATTAATACAATGGGATTGGTATGTGAAATAGTGAGGGTTAAATCTTGTTAATTATTAATTGTTATTCGAATAATTGGTTTTCTATTAAACATGAAATAGGCATGTATAAGAAAATTATACATGCCCTAAAAAATTATTTTTTCACTTTATGGACGATATCAAAATATTTGGTTTTATCATCCTGTGATGGGTAGATGCGGTAAGTATACTCTTCAGGTGTAACGGTAACGTTCTCAACCACGCGAGTGAATAATACTTCACCTTTGTCATCTTTAGCGGTCAGTGAACGGCTTTTACCGTCTTCGCTAAATGACCAATCACCTTGCATTTTTGGCGCACCTTCCAGAGTTAGCATTTTGAATGTGCCGTCTGGGTAATATTCTGCGAGTCCAAAGAAGTTAGCCACTTGTTTATCAGTTGCTGGCACGTCTTTTTTATCTTGATCTAACGCTTGGGTCGTTACCCAAACTTTGTCGATCATAATGTCTTCGTAAGCATTCATTTTCTTCGCACTAACCGCCGATTTTGCAACGGGCGCTGTGGAATTAGCTTGTGCGGTAAAAGTCGCTGTTGTAGACAGAACAATTAGGGCAGCGATAATCGGTTTTAATTTCATAAAAACTCCATTTATTAAGATGAAAAATGTGAGTAACAAAATCGAGCAGAGGTTCATCATCAATTAAATAGCAGAAAAAGCAAAGATAAGAATTATGATTAATTATTAAAAATGTAAGCTTACGTTGGTTTATGTATTCTCTGTGATGTTTATCATCAAATAGATTGAGAATTGTTGCATGTAAATTTTATGTTAATGGAACTATTTAATAGAAAGTCGAAATAAAATAATAGTTAAATTATCCTGCGAGTGTTAATTCAGATTTATGTTTTGGGATCAAAATCATTTTTAGTGCTGAAAAATTTACAAATACAATTTAATGCAGGTTATCTGGAGCGTCATCTATTATTTCAAGTTCCGCCTGTAGAACGGGGTTACACGGTGAATTTTCTGGTGATTTCAGGTGTGTTTTTTCTCAGATCATGTTATTTTTCTGTGAAATTTCCATATTCAAGCGACTTTGCCATTTTTTGCATCTTTTATGGGCAAAAAAAGGGCGATACTAATTCCATAGACTTGAGTAAAAGTAATTGAATCAACAGGATTTTAGCTATGGCAGTAAGAGAAATTATTGAAATTCCAGATGAAAGATTGCGTATTCAGTGCAGCCCAGTCACGGATTTCGCCGCAGTACAAACATTAGTAGATGATTTAATTGAAACCATGTACAGCACGGACAATGGCATTGGATTGGCTGCAACACAGATCGCCGAAACCAAAGCCATTATGGTGATTGATATTTCGGAAGAACGTAATGAGCCAATGGTATTTATCAACCCTGAAATTATTGAGAGCGAAGGGGAGACTAGCTATCAAGAGGGGTGTTTATCAGTACCAGATGTGTATGCAGATGTTCCACGCTTTTTGCGTGTGAAGGTAAAGGCGTTTGATCGTGATGGCAACGAGTTTGTTGTCGACAGTGATGAGTTTTTAGCGATTGTCATGCAACATGAAATTGACCATTTAAACGGTAAAGTGTTTATTGACCACCTATCCACGTTAAAGCGCAATATGTTGTTGAAAAAGCTTAAAAAACAGCAAAGATTAAAACAGCAGTAAAAATTAAAGTAACAGCATTTCCCGTCTATTTTACGGCTTCCCGAGACCCAACAAGTGTGATTCGGGGAGCTGCTATTGCGTGCTTTGTGCCAATTGGGTTGTCCTATTAAGTTAAGCGTCAGGTTAACTGCCTGACACTTTACCTGTTACTCAAGGGGTTTAATAACCCTTGGAGCATCGGGTTGATCAAATTGGCCGTAGCTATTATTCAATACCTTTTGTTGGTCGAGTTGTTTGATTTCTTTACTTAAAAAATTCAAATGATTTTGTAAGTATTCTTTTGTCACTCGTTCGTTTTCAATGATCTGGTGTAGTAACTGCACAAAGTCGTCAGTAATAGGTTGTTCCTGCTCATATTCTTGAGTCAGTGCCGTTAAATTCTCAACGGCAAGGACATATTCAGTTTCTCGGGAGATTAATGTCTCCCATTCCCCTGACTGTGCGAGCGAAACTAAGTTTTCACTTAATATTAAGACATTACGATATATTTCAAGTAAATAGATAGGATTTTTATTGTCCACCTGGTTATCTTTCATCCACATTTGCACCGATTTGTTGCCATGCAGAGGCGATATCGGAGAGTAATTGGTAAACTTCTTGGACATAAGTCACGTTGTTTTCTATGTTGGCGCGGAGCAATTGCCGCGTCATGTATTCATACAAACTTGCTAAATTTTCGGCAAGTTCGCCACCAGCCTCGTAATTTAGCGATTGTTTCAATCCCGTGTCAATGATGTCGATGGCTTTTGAGATTTCTTTACCCTTTTCAGCAATGTTCCCCTGTTCCATAAAAATCTCTCCCCGTTTAAGGGCACTTAAGGCCCCTTTAAACAGGATTTGGATCAGTTGATACGGGGTCGCATTGGCGATTTCACTCTCCAAACTGACCTGCTGATAGGCTTGATTGGCTTTACGTTGATACATGCGGTTAACCTAAAAGTCTGCCTAATGAATTAGTCGTGCTGTTTAATGAACTCATCATTTTATCGAGGTTTTGGAACTGACGACGATAAATATCCATGGTGTTTTCAATTTGTTTATTGGTTTGCTCGATACGTTTATCGATGCTTTTCTTTTTTTTCTGTACGCCATCTGTGGCGTTATGCAGCGTACCTTCTTTGCTATCTAAGGTCTCTTTTAAGAAATTAAAGTTCTCAGTAGCAAATCCGGTTTTTTCGCCGTCACCCGCAAAGAATACTTTCACACTCGATGGGTTATCTTTCAGGGCATTATCAAGTTTTTTACTGTCGATTTCTAACGTACCGTCCAGTTTTTGCTTAATGCCCATTTTATTCAGCAGGTTTAATTCACCGCTATCTTGTGGGGTACGCACTTGGTTGCGTAAGGTGCTTTGAATACCACGTAACGTAGAGTCCCCGATTAATGGACCATTGGTTTTATCCGGTGCAGTGCCTTTTTCGGTTGGGGTGTATTTAGTGAGCTCTTTAGCTAAAGTTTGGAACTCATTATACGCATCCACCCACGCTTTAATTTTAGCTTTAGCGGGCTCAATATCTTCAGAGATAATTAAATGGTCGGATTTGCCATCTTCACTCTCTTTTTTTAAAGACAGGGTTAAACCAGGAAACAGGTCTTTGGCTTCGTTAGTTTGCGACTCAAGGTCAAAACCGTCGATAGTTAACTGCGCATTTTGCGGTGGAACTTTTTGTTCCATGCCGCTACTGGCTTCATCCACAATCGTGACTTTGCCATCGACCAACGTTGACTCGACGTTTAGCACTTTTGCTAATTTATCATCACCGTCAACACTGATGCTCATGCGGCTATCAGTTCCCGCTTTTTTCGAGGTCACAACAAGGTGGTATTGGTTATCTTTATCTTTAATAACGGAGGCAGAAACACCTTTATCTGCTTTATTGATTGCATCAGCAATTTCAATTAATGATGTGCTCTCATTATCGAGTTTGATAACAATCTTATCTTTTGCTTCTTTTTGCGAAGGTTGGGTAATGGTGATGGTACGCTCTTTGGCATCACTACCCAGTAATTCTTTATTGTCACTGTGTCCTTTGGTGGCAATAGTTTGCGCTTTCGCCAGTTGGGTGACTTTAATATCATGTACACCAGCAACCGCTTTACCATCGGTTTTTACATCAAAAGATTTATATTCACCACTCACTTTCGTGGTGCTGATGTCTTCATATTTTTTAAGGTCTTCCGCTGCTTTTTTCAGTTTTTCTAATGAAGATTGCATCTTACCAAATGCACTGATTTGCGCATCATAGCTGGCTTTTTGTTGTGTTAACGGATCGAGACGGCGTCTTTCCATTGCCTCTAATTGATCCATTTGCACATTTAAGTCTAAGTTAGCCCCGATACCGAGTGTGGATATGCCTGCCATAAATCTCTCCTGAATATAAACCCTGAAAATAAATTCGTATTTAGTCCTTTATCGGCGAATTGGGGAAAAATATTAGACTATTCGGCGAAATAATAATGGGGGGAGTTAAACCGTAAAAGGCAGGTAATTAGGCTTATTGAATAAAAATGATGAGGAAATTAACGATAAAAAAAGAATTTAATAAAAATTTTCGTGTAAAAAAAACCGATTCCCGCGGGCTTTAGCCTCGAAATATGAAAGATTTTTATAAAAAGGGCTAAAGGGGTTTTGGGTGCCGCCGATAATGTTATTGCTGACAACATTTACCGAGTTAAGCCAGCGTGCTTAATCGACTATTAAGATAAAAAGGACAATACATTATGGCACAGGTTATCAATACCAACATTCTGTCTCTGACTACTCAGAACAACTTAAACCGTTCACAGGGCGTACTGGGTACTGCGATTGAGCGTTTATCTTCTGGTTCACGTATCAACAGCGCAAAAGATGACGCTGCGGGTCAAGCAATCGCTAACCGTTTCACTGCAAACGTTAAAGGTTTAACTCAAGCTTCTCGTAACGCAAACGACGGTATCTCTATCGCACAAACCGCTGAAGGCGCAGTTAATGAAATCAACGATAACTTACAACGCGTTCGTGAACTGACTGTTCAAGCACAAAACGGCACTAACTCTAAGAGTGACATCGAGTCTATCAATAAAGAAGTTACTGCGCGTATGGACGAGATCAACCGTATCTCTGAACAAACTCAGTTTAACGGTGTGAAAGTGCTTAGCGAAGATACTTCAATGAAAATTCAGGTTGGTACTAACGATTCTGAAACTATCGCTATCAATTTGAAAAAGATCGACAGCGAAGTATTAGGCTTGAAAGGTTTTGATGCAAGCAGTAAGGGAAAATTTGGAACTGAAGTGACATCTGATAGTTTTGTTTCTGCACTTCAAGGTGACCTTGACGATTCTGTAACTGCAACGGCAGCAGCTAAGAAAGGTTTTGAGGATATCACAGTTGGTGGTGACAAAATTACTGATGCTAAAATTTATTATGCAACTAAGCCTGATGGTACAGATGATAAAACCCAAATGCTAGTTGTTGGTAAAGATGCTGCTGGTAAAGAAGTTACTGGTAAGATCGCTGCACCTACAGTAACTGCAGGAGAAAAAGCTGGCTCAGTTGCTCCAAAATTAGAATTTGCTGATGCAACGGCTTTAACCCCAGATGAACAAAAGGCTCTGGATGCTAAAAATCCTCTATCTACTTTAGATAAAGCATTAGCAACTGTTGATAGCCTGCGTTCAGACTTAGGTGCTATCCAAAACCGTCTGCAGTCTACTATCAACAACCTGAACAACTCTGTAAACAACCTGAGCGCAGCACGTAGCCGTATCCAAGATGCTGATTTCGCGACAGAAGTTTCTAACATGAGCCGTGGTCAGATTCTGCAACAAGCAGGTACTGCAGTGTTAGCACAAGCTAACCAGGTTCCACAAGGTGTTCTGAGTCTGTTACGTTAATTTAGACTTTTATAGTTTATTAAAGACCAGCTTTGCTGGTCTTTTTTTTGCCCGTCATGCTGCGCACCGCGGCGTTGTTGTTACTATGAACGCCCGTCATACTTCGCGCCGCAGCGTTGTTGGCTGCACTAAATTACCCTAGTCACATACTTCAGTATGCTCCTAGGGATAATCCAGCTTGCCGCCTAGCTGCAACACGAATTATTTAGGGCGCGTTTTGGCGTTGTTGAGGTCAAAGGCAAGGTCAAAAACAAGGTCAAAACAAAGGTCAAAAACAAGGTCAAAACAAAGGTCAAAAACAAGGTCAAAGGCAAGGTCAAAGGCAAGGTCAAAGGCAAGGGCAAGTCCAAAAGAAAACGCAAAAAATAGAATCAAAAAATGTCGGGTTTCATCAAATTTATTTAGGATAAAAAGAATAACGGCTGATTTAGTGCCTTACTCTGCGGATTGAAATTACGCGTAACACAGATAATGGCTACCTTTAGTTAAAACTTGAAGGGTGATTCAGGTTGTGAGTGATTTATATACTGCCGAAGGTGTCATTAATAAAAATAGCCTATGGGAGCGTTATTACCCTCTAATACGCCATGAAGCCCTGAAACTGCAAGTCCGACTTCCTGCCAGCGTTGATATCGATGACTTAATTCAAGCGGGTGGCATCGGGCTACTCCACGCATTAGAACGTTTCGACGCCTCATTAGGTGCCTCTTTTGCCACCTATGCCGTACAGCGGATCCGCGGATCCATGCTCGATGAGCTGCGTAGCCGTGACTGGGTTCCTCGTAGCGTGCGTCGCCAAGCCCGTGAAATGACCAAAGCCATTGGGGAACTTGAGCAAAGCCTTGGGCGCAGTGCCACTGAACCTGAGATTGCCAAAGCGCTGGATATCGATTTGGCGGAATATCGCCAAGTACTGCTGGATACCAACAATAGCCAACTGTTCTCCTACGATGAATGGCACGAAGTGCATGGGGAAAGCTGTGAGCCATCAATGGATGAAGATGATGGTGGTAACCCACTGAGTTTACTAATGGAATCCAGCCTGAAAGACCAAATCGTGGCGGCGATAGAACAATTGCCAGAGCGCGAAAAAATGGTGCTGACGCTGTATTACCAAGAAGAGCTGAATTTGAAAGAGATTGGTGCGGTTTTAGAGGTGGGGGAGTCGAGGGTTAGTCAATTACACAGTCAAGCCATTAAGAGGTTGCGCTCTAAGTTGAGATCGTAGCTCGTCATACTTCACGCTGTGACTGTGTTGGCTTCATAAGCTAACCCTAGTCACATACTTGAGTATGCTCCTAGGGCTTAGCGTATTCGCCGCCTTGCCACAACGCGAATTATTTAGAGCTATGGTTGGGGAAGGTCAAAGGAAAAACCAAAACCAAAACTAAAGCAAAAACAAGGGTGAAACAAAGTCTCGGTATTTTAGGATTTCATTTTGTCTAGAAAGCTTTTGGCGGAGATATGCCATGTATAGGGGCAGGGAGTGAAGCCGAGTTTGGGGTAAGTGTTTTGGGAGTCGGGGGTGGAGCGAAAAATTAAATGACACTCGGGGGGCAATTCCTCGGCGGTTAGGCGCAGCAAATGCTTACCGACACCTTGATGGAGATACTGAGTATCTACCGCAATTTCAGAGATATAACAGCAAAAACTAAAGTCCGTAATCGAACGAGCAAAACCCACCACTTTTTCATCTACCCAAGCACTGATCAATAAATCTGCATTATTTAACATCGAATCCAGCAACGCGACATCGTCAGTCGGCACAAACGTATCCAGTGGAGATTGCTTCAATAAATTCAAAAAATCATCCACCGAAATCGAATGGTTCACTTTATAGGTGATGTGGCTATTCACTGGCTCCATGTCATTCCCTCATAAATAAAAACGCTACTATAGTTTTAGCTCGAAATTTAGAAAATTGCCTGTTTTTCTGTCTGTTTTTGCGTAGCGGGATGGATTAATGTGGCGCTTAATAGTAAGAGTGATAAATAAAACAGGCATAAACAATAACTATAGTCATTGGTGTTATTCAAACAATTGATTTTATAATCAATTTAAGTTAACTAAATGATAATTAATAAAATTTGAAAATTTAAAATATATTTTATACTCCTATGTGTAGTAAGTGCATATAATGCCAAATTATGCATTTACAGTAGGTATCCATATGTTCAAAAAGGTTATTGTTGTCTTTTTTCTTATTTTTTCTGCTCATTTGGGCTTTGCCACCGACTTGTCATTTAAAGAAAAATCACCCATTGATCGGCTATATAATGAAAGCTACCAAGGAATCGAGCAACTGCGGGAAGAGCAGAAATTCAAATTTGATCCAAAATTAAAAATTGCCCAGAAAGACCGCAGTTATCAATCGTTATTAGAACAGCGGGATGAAGATGAAAAATCCATCCTCAATCATATACGTCCTTGTGATATCAACCCAAGTGCGGTTGGCTGTCCGGGGCATTTATCGTGGATGGACAACCCACGAGAGTTTCAATCGATGTTAGAACAAAAATATAAAAACGAATAAACACGCATCCGTATTGTGGTAAGCAAAAGGCGCTCATTGAGCGCCTTGTTGTTAATTCAAATGCTAGTCTATTCTTTAGCCCCCTTCAGGAAAGGTCAATGTGGCTCCCGGTGCTTCGCGGCTTAAATGAATAAAATTCAAATGTTTTTCATACTGATCAAGAATATCGCTGATCACTTGCTCTTTGGTGTAGTCCATTAAGTCGTTCGCTTGCGTCCCTTCCCATAAATAAGTTTCAAGGCGGTAATAGTGGGATTTCCCTGAACGTGCTCGGTACGTAAAGCTTGGCACTGTGTAGCGACGAGGCCAAATTTGATAGATAAAACTTTGCTCCTCCTCGAGATCGACAACTAACTCTAAGTGGTTAAGTCGTTCTTCCTCTGCGAGAGGATGAATTGCAAATTCCACTTTAGCTCCACGCAATTCCAGCTCTTTCGCCACATCTTGCATTGCCGGAATACAAACTAAATCCAGCATCCGCTGCGTGTAGGTGGTTCCCGGGAAATTCATCACACGTCCCAGACGCTGTTTCCACTTAATCGGTTCGTTACCGTACAGTGGCGCAGGGGCATTGGTATTGATGGCACTGGCGCGGCGATAATCTTCAAATCGCAATGACTTATAAAGCCCAGCCATAATAAAGAAAATCACAAAACTAAAGGGCAGCCCCATAATCACGGTGGTATTTTGCAGGGCGGGTACTCCGTCAGTCATTAGCATGCCAAGGGTTAACAAGCCAATTGCTACCGACCAGAAAATTCGCAACCAGTTAGGCGAATCATGGTTAATGTCACTCAGTTTTGACGTGAAATTGCCGAGCACTAACGAGCCTGAATCGGCAGAGGTTACGTAGAAAAGTAATCCTGTGATCGTGGCGACGGAAGCGGTTAATCCAAAACCTGGATATAACTCAAGTAGGGAATAAAATCCTTTTTCGGGCGCCTCTAATACCGTTTGGGCTAACGCTTTATTACCGTGAATGATTTCATATAAGGCGCTGTTGCCAAAGATTGACAGCCAAAGTAGCGTGAAGACGAACGGGATGATTAGGGTGCCAATCACAAACTGTCTAATGGTGCGACCACGGGAAATTCGCGCCAAAAACAGCCCGACAAAAGGCGACCAAGCCACCCACCATGCCCAGAAAAATAGCGTCCAACTATTCATCCAGTCGGTCGGTCTATCAAACGCAAAACTGTTCAAGGTCATGCCCATAAAACGGTTCACATAATCCCCAACGTTGAGTACCAGCGCATTGAGCAAAAATTCCGTATCCCCCACAAAGAGAATAAACAGGATCAGCCCCAAGGCTAGCAACACGTTGAGTTCCGAGAGAATACGGATCCCTTTATTGACCCCCGATGTGGCGGAAATCACCGCCATGATCACCGAAAGAAAAATCAGTCCGCCTTGTACGGTTAGCCCTTGGGGAAGGTCAAACAGCACTTTTAACCCGTAATTGAGCTGTACCACACCAATGCCGAGGGTAGTGGCAATACCAAAAATAGTACCGAGAACCGCGGCAATATCTACGGTATGACCAATCGGTCCGTTAATCCGATTACCAAAAATCGGATATAGGGCAGAACGGATGGTTAACGGCAAATTATAGCGATAACTAAAGTAACCGAGCGCGATGCCCATCAAGGCGTACATTGACCAGCCCGTGAGTCCATAGTGAAACAGAGTCCACACCATCGACTGACGAGCCGCTTCAAGGGTTTCACCTTCACCGGTTGGGGGCAGCATATATTGCGTCACGGGTTCGGCGACAGAGAAAAACATTAAGTCGATACCGATTCCTGCCGCAAACAACATGGCTGACCAGCTGAGTAAGCTAAATTCCGGCTTAGATTGTTCGGGTCCCAATTTGATATTTCCAAAGCGGGAGGTCGCGATAAAAATAACGAAGACGATATACAAGGTGGCAGCGAGTAAGTAATACCATCCGAAGGTTTTTGATACCCAACCGAGTGTGGCAATAATCCATTGATTTGCGGTGTCAGTCATCAGAATGGTGAAAAAAGAAAACGCCAAAATTAAGGCGGCGGAGGTGAAAAAAACAACATGATTGAGTTGATCTTTCTGCCCATTTTTTGGACTTTTTGAGTTTGTCATTGGCAGTTCCACAGTTTTATCTAGATGAAAATTTAAAATTAGATCCTTTGCTAACAGATTGAATTAATAGCAAAGATTTAAAATTTCACAGGTGTCTCCTTGAGTTATTTGTAAATCAATTGTTATAAATAATATTTAATATTGATTGAACATTCAATTAAAAAATTGTTTAATGAAGGCGTTCAATGATTTTATTAGGTTCTCATGCCATGCCGAAAATAGGCGTTCAATCGATTCGTAAACAGCAGTTAATTCAAGCCACTTTAGCGGTGATTAACGAAGTGGGAATGCAGGAAGCTAGCTTTGTCCTGATCGCCCGTAAAGCAGGTGTTTCCACCGGCATTATTAGTCACTATTTCCGTGATAAGAGCGGTTTATTAGAGGCGACAATGCGCCATATTCAGTATCAACTGGGTTTTGGTATCGCGATGCGATTAAGAATGTTGAGTGGTGAACATCCTAAGGCGCGTATTCAAGCGATTGTGGAAGGAAACTTTGATACAACCCAAATTAGCGAAGCCGCGATGAAAACGTGGTTGGCATTTTGGGCAAGCAGTATGCATCAGCCGAATCTTAACCGTTTACAGCAGGTCAATGACCGTCGTTTGTATTCTAACCTGAGTTATGAGTTTGGGCGTGTGTTGAATAAATCTGCCGCACGTCACGCAGCCAAAGGGCTAGCAGCCCTGATTGATGGCTTATGGTTGCGCAGCGCACTCAGCAATGGACCTTTTCCCGTTGAAGAAGCGTTAAGCATCACTAACGAATATATTGATATGCAATTGGCTCGCGCAGGAGAACATTCGACCTAATTATTTTTCAAAGGAGATACTATGCAGATTCCACCCATTCATAAGCTTTATATTCATGGCGGATATGTAGATAGTTCACAACCGGAATGTGGGCAGTTTGAATCGATAAACCCAGCCAATGGCGACGTAATTGCTCATTTGCAATCAGCAAGCCTAGACGACATTCACTGGGCGGTGGAGAGTGCAAAGCAGGGGCAAAAAATTTGGGCAGCAATGGCTGCGATGGAACGTTCGCGTATTTTGCGCCGCGCGGTAGATATTTTACGTGAGCGTAATGATGAACTCGCATACTTAGAAACCCTCGATACAGGGAAACCACTTTCAGAAACACGTTCAGTCGATATTGTCACAGGCGCAGATGTCCTCGAATACTATGCAGGTTTGATTCCTGCATTAGAAGGTCAGCAAATTCCATTACGTGAAACTTCATTTGCCTATACACGCCGCGAACCACTGGGGGTTGTCGCGGGTATTGGGGCATGGAATTATCCGATTCAAATCGCATTATGGAAATCCGCTCCAGCACTGGCGGCGGGTAACGCGATGATATTTAAACCGAGTGAAATGACTTCATTAACAGCGTTAAAGCTGGCGGAAATTTATACTGAAGCGGGTTTGCCCGCAGGGGTATTCAATGTGGTGACGGGGATGGGAAGCGAGGTTGGACAATGGCTTACCAAACATCCTGATATTGCTAAAATATCGTTTACTGGTGGGATCGCGACAGGGAAAAAAGTCATGTCTAATGCTTCTAGTTCAAGTCTTAAAGAAGTGACAATGGAGCTTGGCGGTAAATCACCATTAATTATTTTTGATGATGCGGATTTAGACAAAGCGGCTGATATTGCCATGATGGCGAACTTCTACAGTTCAGGGCAAGTGTGCACGAATGGAACGCGAGTATTTATTCCCGAACATTTGAAACCAGCATTTGAAACCAAAATTGCGGAACGTGTCGCACGTATACGCATTGGCTCCTCGATAGAGGAAAGTACCAACTTTGGTCCTTTAGTTAGCTTCAAGCATATGGAAAATGTGTTGCGTTATATTGAGATTGGCAAAACTGAAGGGGCGACAGTGTTGTGTGGTGGAGAACGCTTAACGATAGGTGAACTCGCCAATGGTGCGTATGTGGCACCGACGGTCTTTACTGACTGCACTGATGAAATGCAAATTACCCAAGAGGAAATCTTTGGTCCAGTGATGAGCATTCTTACTTACCGTACTGAAGAGGAAGTGATCGAAAGAGCGAATCACTCGATTTATGGTTTAGCAGCAGGATTAGTGACACAAGATCTTGCGCGAGCACACCGTGTTATTCACCAATTGGACGCTGGAATTTGCTGGATCAACACTTGGGGGGAATCCCCCGCACAAATGCCCGTCGGAGGTTATAAACACTCTGGTGTAGGGCGTGAAAATGGGCTTGTCACCTTACAAAATTATACTCAAATTAAATCCATTCAAGTAGAACTCGGAGAGTTTACCTCTATTTTTTAATAACTTAATTTGACTGAAACAGAGGAGATAACAATGGTCTATGACTACATTATTATCGGTGCTGGTTCAGCCGGTAACGTTCTTGCTACCCGCCTGACAGAAGATCCTGATGTTACTGTGCTGCTCCTTGAAGCAGGAGGACCGGACCACCGGTTCGACTTTCGCACGCAAATGCCAGCGGCATTAGCTTACCCTTTACAAGGGCGTCGCTATAACTGGGCTTATGAGACAGAGCCTGAACCCTATATGAACAATCGCCGCATGGAATGTGGGCGAGGAAAAGGGTTAGGTGGCTCTTCGCTAATAAATGGTATGTGCTACATTCGTGGAAATGCCATGGATTTTGATAGCTGGGCACAAGCTCCAGGGCTTGAAGATTGGGATTATGCGCACTGCTTGCCCTATTTTCGTAAAGCAGAAACCCGAGATATTGGTGCAAATGACTACCATGGTGACCAAGGTCCTGTGAGTGTGGCGACGCCTAAATCCACGAATAATGTTCTATTTCATGCCATGGTTGAAGCGGGGGTTCAAGCTGGTTATCCGCGAACTGATGATTTAAATGGTTATCAGCAAGAGGGGTTTGGTCCCATGGATCGTACAGTGACACCACAAGGGCGTCGTGCAAGTACAGCTCGGGGTTATTTGGACCAGACACGTAGCCGAAAAAACCTGACGATAGTCACTTATGCCACGACGGATACCATTGAATTTGAGGGTAAAAAAGCGATTGGCGTGAAATATTATCGAGGAAAACATCCACAAGAGCATGTGGTGAAAGCGCGTAAAGAAGTCTTGTTATGTGCAGGGGCAATTGCTTCTCCGCAAATTTTGCAGCGTTCTGGCGTGGGTCCTAAAGCAGTCTTAGACACATTGGCAATTTCACCGATTCATTATCTGGAAGGGGTTGGCGAGAACCTGCAAGACCATCTGGAAATGTACTTGCAATATGCATGTAAGCAGCCAGTCTCTTTGTATCCAGCACTGAAATGGTTTAATCAGCCAATGATTGGGGCAGAATGGTTATTTAAAGGAACAGGGATCGGCGCGAGCAACCAATTCGAAGCGGGAGGCTTTATCCGCAGTAGTGAAAAATTTGCTTGGCCAAATATCCAATTTCACTTCCTGCCAGTGGCGATTAACTACAATGGGAGCAACGCGGTGAATCAACATGGTTTTCAAGCCCATGTGGGATCGATGCGTTCACCAAGCCGTGGGAGGGTACAGATAAAATCCCGAGACCCACATCAACATCCTAGTATTTTGTTTAATTACATGTCTTGTGAACAGGATTGGGAAGAGTTTCGTGCGGCTATTCGTATCACCCGTGAAATTATGGCTCAGCCTGCCTTAGACCCCTATCGAGGCGAGGAAATCAGCCCGGGCAAGCACATCGTCACTGATGAGCAGTTAGATGCCTTTGTGCGAGAACGGGCTGAAACCGCATTTCACCCCTGTGGAACCTGTAAAATGGGCTTAGATGAGATGGCAGTTGTTGATGGTGAAGGGCGTGTGCACGGGCTGGAAAATTTGCGGGTGATTGATGCATCAATTATGCCGCTGATTATCACCGGCAACCTAAATGCGACGACGATTATGATAGCGGAAAAACTTGCCGATAAAATTCGTGGTCAAGAAGGGTTAACGCCAAGTTACGTACCTTACTATAAAGCCAATAATCAGCCGGCAAGAGTCTGTTAACTCGTTATTCATGGATGAGGATGAGCCTCATCCATGAATATATTCTCAGATTTAGAGCGTATTCGTAAATTCGTTATAAGCATTCCATGTCTGTATTGCATACATGAAAGAAGGACCTCCTCCCATTAAGATAGCAACGCCCAATGCTTCGGCAAGTTCCTGTTGTGTTACACCTAGGTCTACAAGGGCTTTTGTGTGGAAGGCAACACAGCCATCGCAGCGGCTTGCAACCGTGATGCCGATGGCAATGAGTTCTTTGGTTTTTGTATCGAGAGCGCCTTCCCTTGATGCGGTGGCAATTAAGCTGGAAAAATGCGCTATCACATCAGGGATACGTTGTCCTAGTTCGGGCATGGTTTTATGTGTGTTTTGGTTGATTTCAGTAAATTTTGACATGATTTCCCCTTTGATCATTATGTTACTTAATAATATATATTTTAATATAGTATTTGGGTGATATTGGGCAAGGTGAATATTCTAAATAAGACATAAAAAAGATTTACACCTTTTATTTTGCCAAGGTTAGTGTATTGAATTGAAATACTCATAATTGGATTGGGCGTATAAAATTTAACGCTAGTGGAAGTGGCGGGACAAAAAAATCCTCCAAATGAAGGAGGAAAATAAATATTAAGCGAGAATACTTATATAACACTAATTTCGTATTTACCAAAGCTGACCAGCTAATAAAAATGATCAAATTTTGCTATATGAAAAAAGAATATAAAAGTACACTAATATGGTAAGTATGAATATTAACGAACAGAATTAACTAGCCACTGCAAATAATTATCCTCAACTTGGCTAGGGTCTAATCTAATTAATTCAGGGATTTCATAGGGATGAATTTCTTTTATTGCATCAAATAGTGCCTGTTGATTACCAACAGTACTTTTTATCAGTAATAAAATTTCTTTATCTTCCGTCACATTTCCTTTCCACAAATAAACTGATGTCATTTCTGGTAGTAAAGAGACACAGGCCGCAATATGGCTATTTAAGAGATGTTGTGCAATTTTTATCGCGCTTTCTTGGCTATTCGTCGTACATAAAACGATGCATGGTTGTTGCATGCTCTTGTAATGAGTGTCGTTAAATGTCATTTTAATCTCCTTTATTTATAAAAAGCGTAATTAAATGAATCCTCAGATTCATTCTAGTTTAACTTCCCACAGGTTCGCGAAACTACAGACTGACGAAAATAAAAAATAGCGTGATTAGTGTGGAAGTGACTATTACTTACAATGATAATCTTATTAGGTAATGAATTGACGGTATATACGCCAGTTATCTATTTTTCCTAATAGCTTAAGATTTGAGATAAATAATTTTATTAGCCAAATAGATTATTCGATTTTAACCCATGCAGATAAACGAAAAAAATTCATTTACAAGGGGCTTTATTGCTATTTTTGATTAATTATGAGGAATTCGATTCAGCATTAATTTTTAGACGGATAAATATCAATAGTTATTGAATTTTTGTATATTAGTTGAGTATTTAGAAAATATTTTAATATTTAATAGCCTTAATCTGATGGATGAGTTAATTGTATTTTTATGCACAATTATTACTCGTTTTTTGTTCTGTATTGCATTTATAACTCCTATTAATAGTCTGTGGCTATTTGTGAGTTTTGATTACATTTTGTTACATAATGACTTGAAATTCATATGAAACTCAGTAACCAAATGATAACGATCAATATTTTCAAATGATTATTTGCTAACATCAATGCTAAGAATAAAAAATATACATTGCACTTTCTCTGTAATTCCATCTCAAAACTGTATGGATACCCTTATGAATAAACTGACTCCGTTAAAACCGATACCCACCTTAATTGCTGTCGCTATCACGTTAATTATCTGGTTTGCCATTCCTGTCCCAGAAGGCGTTAACCCTAATGCATGGCATTTATTAGCTCTATTTGTCGGAACAATCGCCGCCATTATTGGTAAAGCCTTACCGATTGGCGGAGTGTCAATCGTCGCAATTTCATTAGTTGCAGCGACCGGCGTAACGAATCCTGAATCCACGAAAGGCGCAATTGCGGATGCATTAAGTGGTTTTTCCAATGACCTTATTTGGTTGATTGGTATATCGATTATGGTTTCCATGAGTTTGAACAAAACAGGATTGGGAGCACGTATTGGTTATTACGTTATTTCACTTTTTGGTAAGAAAACGATCGGAATTGCCTACTCATTGGCAATTGCGGAAACAATCCTTGCACCTGTCACGCCAAGTAATACCGCGCGAGGTGGGGGTATTATTCACCCAATTATGCGTTCAATTTCAGACAGCTTTGGTTCTAAAGCGGATGATGGAACAGCAGGGAAAATAGGGCGTTATCTTTCTTTAGTAAACTACAATATCAACCCCATCACATCCGCGATGTTTATTACTGCAACTGCACCTAACCCATTGATTGTAAGTTTAATTGTCAGTGAAGCCGGAAAAGGTAATGAACTCACTTGGGGAATGTGGGCGATTGCGGCATTTGTGCCTGCGATAGTTTCTTTGATTTTAATGCCTCTGGTTATCTACTTTATGTATAAACCAGAAATTACGTCTACACCGGATGCACCTAATTTCGCGAAGGAGCGTTTACAACAACTAGGACCAATTTCATTGCCAGAAATGATCACGTTAGGGGTCTTCATTCTGTTATTAATGATGTGGGCCGGGGTACCTGAAATGCTGTTTGGTCCATCTTTCAGTGTTAATGCAACCACTGCTGCTTTTATTGGGTTGAGCGTATTGCTAGGGACTGGGGTCATTAACTGGGATGATGTCCTAAAAAATAAAGGGGCGTGGGATACCGTTGTATGGTTTGCTGCACTCGTAATGATGGCGAGCTTCTTAGGAAAATTAGGCTTGATCAAGTGGATGTCTATTACGGTAGGGAATTCTATCGATAGTATGGGCATTAGCTGGGTCTGGGGTACCTTAATTTTGGTACTCATTTATGTCTATTCTCACTATTTCTTCGCAAGCACGACTGCGCACATTACCGCTATGTTTGGTGCTTTCTTTGCTGCGGGTCTGGCATTAGGTGCACCGCCAATGCTGCTCGGTTTAACCTTAGCATTCTCGTCTTCTTTAATGATGTCGTTAACACACTACGGTACAGGGACAGCGCCGATTATTTTCGGTTCAGGCTATGCGACGTTAGGTGAGTGGTGGAAAGCGGGCTTTGTCATGAGTGTTGTTAACTTAATTATTTGGATAAGTTTAGGCAGTATTTGGTGGAAATTCCTAGGTTATTGGTAATTCCATTGAATTTTGATTAAAAATATCCATTAGCAAAAAGCCGGAATTATCTTCCGGCTTTTTTGTCCTCTCTCGACAACGCTTGAAATTATATTTTATCTCTCAGTAAATCATAAAATTTAAACCTTAAATTAGTGAAATCATTGATATTAATTTTTGCGTTAAATATTTAATTGACACAAGCTTTTTCATATTAAAGCAGCTATGATTAATAGTAAGGTATGTTGTAGGGTTTTAATGTTAATCCGATATAGACAAAGATAAATAGGTTAAAAATGAAAAAGACAGCATTAGTATTGGGTATGGCGGGTATGATGGCATTGTTGTCAGCGTGTTCAGACGAGAAAAAAGAAATTGCAGAGTATCGCTCTGAGTTCGTGAACAGTTGTGTGAAAGCGTCGGGTGAATCTGATGCGGAAACTGCACAAGCTATCAGCGCAATCTGTGGCTGTGCTTATGACAAAACTGTTGAAAAATATGGTTTGAAAGAATTTAAACGTTTAGACAGCGAGCTGCAAAAATCACCTGCGGCTGCGCCTGAATTCCAACAAACTATGATTTCATTTGTTCAAGAATGTGCGACTAACGCGCGTTAATTGATTCTCTTTAATCATGAAATAAGACCACGGTGGTGAAAACTTCCGTGGTCTTATTATTTTTAAGTCAGCGCTTATTTAAATAGCTGCTTAAACTGGTGCGGTGCGCAACGTAAATATTGTGGCGCGACTGAAATTTGTTCATTAAGCACGCTGGCAGCACGCCATGGCCAACGAGGCTCATACAAAATTCCTCGACCAATGGCAATAAAGTCTGCTTGCCCAGTAGCAATAATCGCTTCTGCTTGATGTGGCTCCGTGATCAAACCCACCGCAATGACTGGCATGTCGGTATGCTCATGAATCGCTTGTGCGAGTGGTACTTGATAGTTTGGACTTACCGGAATTTGCTGCTTATCTGATAATCCACCTGACGAAACGTGAATATAATCACAGCCAAATTCTTCTAATATTTCAGTCAGTTTAATCGATTGAGGAAGATCCCAGCCACCCTCAACCCAATCTGTTGCTGAAATACGAATGCCTACGGCGATGTGCGGACTGACTGCTGCACGTATTTCACGAAAAACATCCACTAAAAAGCGAGTACGGTTAGCAAAACTACCGCCATATTCATCTTGTCGCTGGTTAGCAATAGGCGATAAGAATTCATGCAATAAATAGCCATGGGCAGCATGAATTTCGATTAACTCAAAGCCTGCTTGCTCGGCACGTTTAGCTGAATCCACGAATTGTTGAGTGATTTCGTGGATTTCATCTACGGTTAGTGCTTTGGGTGGGTAACTATCGCCGAACGCAAGGGCAGATGGTGCAACAGTTTGCCAACCATACTCATGGTCGGGGGCTAAATTTTGGCCGCCTTCCCATGGAAGCGCACAGGCTGCTTTTCTGCCTGCATGAGCAATTTGAATACCAAATTTAGCATTAGCAAAGGTTTTAATATTCGTTAGCAGGGTCTTAAATTCCCGCATTTGTTGTTCATTCCACAGACCTAAATCTTTGTACGTAATCCGACCTGAAGGAGTCACGGCACTGGCTTCAACGATCACCAATGAGGCACCGGATAAGGCTAGGTTCATATAATGTGCCTGATGCCAAGGGCTGATTAGCCCATCATGTGCAGAATATTGGCACATAGGTGGGACAACAATACGGTTAGCAAGTTGAACTTGACCTAGATTTGCAGGTGAAAATAGGTAACTCATTCTTCTTTCCTTATAACAGTGCTTAAGATAATTCTGACAGTATACAAAAAAAGATTGTTGATTCTTGTGATAAAACGGCAAATTTAGTTATTCGATAATTTTTTTTCGTTATAAGAGAGAGCAAAAAGCAATAAAACAGAGGAAATTTTGAGAGAAAGAATAAAAAGCATAAATATCTACTTGCAATTTTTTATTAATAGACAAAGAAAATAAATCAGTGAAGACATTTAAATGAGGGTGATTATCGCAAGTCGTGATAAATACGCCTTTATCCCTCGGTGTCTACCCTAACTTAATGATAAATAAAGATTGATTGATTTAATTGTGCTTTATGGTTTTTATGGTGTTAATAGATTTTCTCGCTGGATTTTTATTTTATTAAGTGATTTTTATTAACGCTAAATCGATATTATCCCAGCAAAAACACAATTTTCATCTTGCAACCTAAATAAGAGATTTATATAAGCAATAAAACACCCAATGTGGAGATGAAAATAAAATTACAGCGGTAGAGAGTTCAGCTCGTTTATTTTCAGCAACGTGTATTAGCCTGTGAAAATATAATTCTAAAAAGGACGGTAAATGTGTTAACGATTATTGGTATTTTAATCATTGTGACAATCGTCACTTTACTTATGATGGGCAAAGCTAGCCCAATTATTGCAATGTCGTGTATTCCTTTTATTGGAGCCCTGTTAGCGGGATATTCTATTGGTGAAATATCCGTCTTCTTTGAAAGTGGCATTAATAAAGTCGCTAAAGTGGCAGCTATGTTCTTATTTGCCATTTTATTCTTCAGTTTAATGAAAGATCTGCATATTTTTGACCCGCTGATCCGCATGATGGTCAAAATGACTCGTGGTAATGTGATTATCGTCTGTATCATGACTACACTAATCGCGGGGGTAGTGCACTTAGATGGCTCTGGCGCCGCCACATTTTTAATTATTATTCCTGCATTATTACCGCTGTATCGGCAATTAGGGATGAGTCCATACCTAATGTTACTGCTGATGTGTGCAAGTATGGGGATCATGAATATGGTGCCGTGGGGCGGACCATTAGGCCGTGCGTCAGCGGTAACAGGCATTGATGCTTCTACACTATGGCAAGGTTTAATTCCTGTGCAATTGATTGGTATGGGTGGCGCAGTGGTATTTGCCATCATTATGGGAATGCGTGAAAAGCGTCGTATTGCAACGGCTGCGTTAAATGGCACTACGCCGTATCAAATGGATTCACTGTTAGGTGAGAGTGAGCAAATCGTAGATGTGGCTGATACTGTCCATAAACCTAAAAAGCCATTAATTAATGGTGGATTGATTGTCGGGGCGATTATTTGTTTAGCATTCGGGCTACTTTCAGCACCATATGTGTTTATGATTGCGCTTTCTTTAGCATTATTAATTAACTATCCCAACCCCAAAGAGCAGATGAAGGTGCTTTCCCTACATGCACCTCAGGCGTTAGGTATGGTGGCAATTATTCTTGCCGCTGGGGCATTTTTAGGTATTTTATCTGATGGTGGAATGTTGAAATCCATTGCGATGGATCTGACATCAATTCTGCCAACGGAATGGGTATCAAAAATTCATATTTTTGTGGGTATTCTTGGCGTTCCGATGGATATCTTCACCAGCACTGACGCTTACTATTTTGCACTGTTACCCATTATTCAGCAGATTGCAGCGACCGCAGGCGTTGACCCATCCGCGGTGGTGTATGCCATGGCAATCGGTAATAACGCGGGTACGTTCGTGAGCCCATTCTCGCCAGCTGCGTGGTTGGCAATGGGGTTAGCCGGTATTGATATGGGTCGCCATTTGCGTTATTCGTTCGGATGGATTTGGGTGTTCAGTTTTTTCACGCTAGCCGTCGGGGCGGTTCTTGGATTGTATTAATCGCTCGTCGTCTTTTGTGCTGTAGCGGTGTTGGCTTCGCTTACTAACCCTAGTCACATACTTATGTATGCTCCTAGGGATTAGCTGCACTTGCCGCCTTGCTACAGCACAAAATCCATAGAGCCATAGTTTGGGAGTATTAGGTCAAAAGCGACAAATAAAACCAATGTTTGGGGAAGCTAAGGAAAAACCTAAAATCTGAAGTCTGAAATCTGGAAAGATAGAAGATAGGGAAAATAAGCAGAAAGCGGTGAGAGAAAATAGTGGCTAAGTGGAACATGGATTATCGGACTGTGACTATATTGATGATGAGGTAATTATGTGAATATTCCTTTTTTATCTAACATCGATAAGGCTCGACATGCGCAGACCACTTTCTTCCTACCATCCTATTTTGTATTGGCTGCGCGTGAATCAAAAACGACTACTTAGACGCTGGCATTGGGCATTTTCTGGGCGAAAATATACCCGCAATGTTGCGGAGCAGCCACTGGAATATCGTTACCATAAACACACATCACGGCTGATCCGCAAATTGGGGCAATCAGACCTTCGGCTACAACATAACAAAGTGATTAACCTCGGGATTGCAGTTGGAACAATGAACGGCGTCACCATCGCACCGGGAGAATATTTTTCGTTTTGCCGCTTGGTGGGTAAGCCTACGGCTAAACGTGGTTTTGTGGAAGGAATGGAGCTTTCCTATGGCGAGGCTCGCAGCGGTATTGGTGGCGGAATTTGCCAATTGAGCAATTTAATCCACTGGATGGCACTGCACTCACCGCTACAAGTGGTGGAACGAGCAAACCACAGCTTTGACCCTTTTCCGGATGACGGGCGGGTACTGTCATTTGGTTCAGGCGCTGCTATTTTTTACAACTATATCGACCTTGTTTTGTATAACCCAACGCAAGCGACGTTTCAGCTGGTTTTTAAAATAGGTGAGCACCAAATTGAAGGGGAACTATTGTGTTCTTCGCCACGAGAACATAAATATCATATTTACCAACAAAATCATCAGTTTGTTCGGGAGCATGGCGTCATTTATCGCCATAATGAAATTTGGCAGCAAATCACGACGAAAGGGCAAGAGCCGCTCACACTTAGCGACCGCTGTTTGTACCGCAATAAAGTGGTGGTGAAATATCCACTGGATGAATCTCAATTGAGTGATGTGGGTTAATACGAGCATAATTAGGAATATGTTACTGGCTTTTACCTAATTAGTTCGTTTAGAATCCCCGCAACTAAGTTATTTCTTGCTGTTTTTCTGATAAAACACCCAAAATGAGGCCGTCTCGCGGACTAGATATGTAATACCAACACTTGATTTCTCAATTAGCGCAGAGGCAAATCTTGTACAAGATTTGTTGTGTTTTGTTATTTCTGTAGAGAAAGCATGATGAATATGCAATCAAGGAAGTATGGTAGAACGTATCACTATCCGTTCTCACCGGGCACCACCAGCGACGATCGTATTAATAGCGATTGGTGGGCGCACATCCAAAATATTGAACAACTGGTTCATACTGAAAAACTCGATGGTGAAAATAATTGCTTGAATCGTCACGGTGTATTTGCTCGTTCCCATGGTGCTCCGACACAATCGGCATGGACGCAGCAAATTCGTCAGCGTTGGCAATTAATTAAAGATGATTTGGGCGATATCGAATTGTTTGGTGAAAATCTGTATGCAGTGCATTCCATCGAATATCAACATATCGAAGATTATTTTTATGTGTTTGCGGTGCGCCAAGGGGACTATTGGCTAAGTTGGGATGAGGTGAAGTTTTACGCTTCTCTGTTTGATTTTCCGACTGTACCAGAGCTTCATTTGAATATCGACAACACCCTCACTGCCCAACAATACCGCAGTGGGTTAATCGCCGCGGCAGGGGAAGATAGCCAATTTATTGCACAGGACACCCACACTGGAAAACCGTGCAGTATGGAAGGCATTGTCACGCGCAATCGCCAAGGCTTTGCCGTGGATGATTTTATGCAGCACGTTTTTAAATATGTGCGTAAAAATCATGTGAAAACCGATATTCACTGGAAACGTAATTGGCAGCGTGCAAAATTGGCGTTTGAGATGCAAGGTGGTGACCAATGAGTTGGCAACTGACAAAACAACGGGAATGGTCACAACTTGCTGATCAGTTTGAATTTGTGCGCGATATGCATGGCGTCCCTCAAGATGCACAGCACCATGCGGAAGGGGATGTGGCTATCCATACCAAAATGGTATTAGCCGCGCTGGAAGACTTGCCGGAATATCAGCAATTGCCTGAAGCGCAACAGCAAATTGTCTGGACAGCGGCGCTCTTACACGATGTGGAAAAGCGCAGTACCACCCGAGAAGAAGAAGGGCGCATTCGTTCACCGGGGCATGCCAAAAAAGGCGAGCTATCTGCGCGGAATATCCTATTTCGCGAAGTGGAAACACCTTTTGCGATTCGCGAACAAATAGCGGCATTAGTCCGTTTTCATGGCTTGCCGCTTTGGTTAATGGATAAGCCCGATCCGGAACGTGCACTGTACGCTGCATCATTACGGGTCGAAATGTCCTTGTTGTGTATGTTAGCCAAAGCAGATGCTATCGGGCGCGAATGTGAAGATAAAGCTGACTTACTGGCACGCATTGAGCTGTTTGAACTCTTTTGCCGCGAGCATCATTGTTGGGATAAACCCAAAGAATTTGCCTCATTGGCAGGGCGTTTTCACTATTTCCACACACAGCGTGGTACACCGGATTACCAGCCTTTTGATGACGATGGTAGTGAGGTGATTATGTTGTGCGGTCTGCCGGGAATGGGAAAGGACCATTTTATTCAACAGCATTATCCACAGACGCCGATGGTCTGCCTTGATGAAATTCGTCGAGTCCATAAAATCAGTCCGGCCGATAAAAATGCCCAAGGTTGGGTGGCTCAGCAAGCTAAAGAGCAGGCGAAGGTTTATTTACGTCGTAAGCAGGATTTTATCTGGAATGCGACCTCGCTCAGTGCGTCACTGCGTGAAAGTATGATCAGCCTGTTTGCCCGTTACCAAGCGAAGGTGCATTTGATTTATTTGGAAGTGCCGTATAAGCAGTGGCAGCAACAAAATCGTCAACGCAAATATGCCGTACCCGAGAATGTAATGGAAAGAATGGCGGGGAAGTTGGAGATCCCAACCCCTGATGAAGCTCATCAGGTTTCCTATTATATTAATGGTGGATTTGTGAATGTGTTTGTGAAGTGATTTTAATATCCTGCCTCTATGATAGAGGCAGGCACCTGTATCCATTAAGGCACAAAGACCTTTCCTTCAAATAATTTTCTTGCAGTACGAATAATCGAAGCTTGAATTCCTTCTGGTTTATCCGTCGGGTTGGTTAATGCCACCTCAAATTTGCCACTTAAATGCTCAATGGCAATTTGCTGCATATTAACTCTCCCTTGAAGGTAACGCTCAATAACTGTCCCTGAAATCATGCAACCCGTGGCAATCGCAATTGCCCCAGTGACGGCTAGTGCACCGTGACATTTATGAGGCATAAAGTAACGCACATTAATGGTGCCGCCATGAATTGCAGGGGAAACTAAAATGGGTTTTGGGATCACTTTTTTACTGACGTCACCTAAGCCCATCATCTCGCCCGCTTGCCGGCGAAGATGCTCCAGTTTTTGCATAAACTCACTATCGCTTTCAAGTTGTTCGGCAGTTTCATACCCCGTTTTGTTTAACTGAGGAGCATCTATCAGGATCACGGGGGTCGCCATATCAAGGCAGGTGACTTCAACACCATCAATAATATCGATGACGTTACCCGTCGGAAATAATTTCCCTGTTTTGGTCCCGCTCGCGTTTAGAAATGTTAACCCAACAGGTGCAGCATGACCGGGAACACCTGCAATCGTCGCATTGCCATCGTATTCCACTTGTCCGTTAGGTGTTTGGATGGTGGCATTAATAAACGTATTGGTATTCACATTACGTACTCTGACGGTGGTCACATCGCCGGTAATGGGAACTAACCCTTTTTCGAGAGAAAATGAGCCTACCGCACACAAAATATTTCCACAATTTGGCGCAGTATCGACAATTTTTTCGGTGATGGCGACTTGAGCAAAAAGATAGTCAACATCGGCATTAGGGTGGGTTGAGGGACTGATGATGGCGACTTTACTGGCTTGTGGACTACCACCGCCAATGCCATCAATTTGTAGCGGATGACCGGAGCCCATAATGGCTAAAATCAATGCATCACGTTGTTGAATATCGGTTGGGAGATCATCAGCGAGTAAAAAGACGCCTTTTGATGTGCCACCCCGCATTAATACACAAGGAATCTGTTTCATGACACTTCCTATTAGAACGCATTGCTCGTAAGAAAAATGGAGTGCGGCTTATTGCACTCCATCTGTGTTATTAGGTAAGGGCGATTAGATTAAGCCCATATTGATCAGAATTTCCCACCAACCTAAACCGATAGTCATGTGAACTAATAAGCTTAAGAATGCGATAATCCCACCAATGATCCACCAAGAACGAATGTCGTTGTACCCTGCACCGAAGACGATTGGAGCTGCCGCGCCTCCGTAATGGGTTAAGCTGCCACCGTAAGCGTTAGAGAACAGTAGACCCAGAGCTAACAACATCGGTGGTGCACCTGCAACCATACCGACAGTTGCGAAAACAGGAACCATTGCGGCGACATAGGCACCACCAGAAGCGAACAAGTAACGAATCGCGACACTGATAAACATGATGACAAAGAACGCTAACATCGCTTGGTCACCGAAGGAGAGATATTCGCTCATCACATCTGCTAACCATTTGAAGAAGCCCGCTTTGGTCAGTACGCCGGACATCCCGATAATACCACCGTACCAAATCAGGGTGTTCCAGCCGCCTTTGTTCTTCAGTACATCGTCCCAAGTTACTACACCGAGAATCAGCGTTAATGCCATAACCGCGATGGCGACACTTGAAGCGCTCACACCGATTTTATCTGCAAATATCCAGCCGGATAACGCCAGTACAAAGATAATGCTGAGCAGTTTTTCACGCACGGTCATTGGACCTAAATCTGCTAACCCTTTTGCTGCGATCTCTTTGTTATTCACCTTTTTTAGCTCAGGTGGATACAGTTTGTAGATAATCAGCGGAGTCAAGATCAACATGATTAAGCCAGGTACAGCAGCGGCTAATGCCCAGCCACCCCAACTTAAATGGATACCCATAATGTCGGTCATCATCGCTAATGCCAGCGCGTTTGGTGCCATTGCAGTTAAGAACATATAGCTGGTGGTTTTTGTCACCATGTATACGTTTACCAGCAAATAGTGACCGGCTTTACGTGGGCTTTTTTCAGGATCAGAGCCTAGCGCTACCGCCACACTGTTGATGATAGGAAACACAATTCCACCCGCACGGGCGGTATTTGATGGAGTTGCAGGGGCGATGATCAGGTCGAGAAGTGCCGTCACATAACCCAGTCCTAGGGTGGTGCCCCCTAATTTCCCTATTAGGATATAAGATAGGCGCTTACCAAGACCGGTTATCACGAATGCGGCACTCAAGGTGAACGCGGCGAATACTAGCCATGTTGTCCCTGAAGAGTAGCCACTGAGCACTTCACCAACTTTCACGTCTTTTGTACCCGTAACACCGATAATGACCGCACTGGCTGCAATGGTCGCTAACAAGATCACGGGCTCGGAATAAGGTTTTAATACCAGCCCCACAATGGCGGCAAGGTATAAACCAAATAATAGCCATGCAATACTCGGTAGCCCGGCGGGCGTCGGTATTAAGGCTATGATTATAGGAATAGCTATAAGAACTAATAGCTTCCATATTTTATCTTTTTGCATAGGCTAATCCTTCAAGAATATAAACTTTCAATTTTTTTAAATCACATAAAACGAATATCTAAAATGTGTGAAAACCTATTTCTGGATATAGCGGTATCTTGAATAGTGTTATTTTTTTAATAAAACTATTGGCGACCGTATATTTGCAGAAACGTTGTTAATTATTGAAAATGCAAAATTAGGTTGTATTTAAAAATTATTTTCTCTGGTTTTAATGAATAATTTTTTGTGATGTTGGTTCCTTTGTTAATGAGTATTTAAATTGTTTTTATTTATTAAGCTAAATAAACATCAGAAGGTAATCGCGCAAAAAACCACGTTAGAATCAACAAATCTGCGCTGCCACCTGGGCTTAGATTTTTTTCAATACATTGATGATCAAATTGTTGGACTTTATCTAAATCTTTTTCGTCATGAAGACCTTGATGTAACAGGCGATTTGCTTGCTGCTTTATCCAGCAGAGCCCCTTGATACCTCCACGATTGGCGATGTTGGTATCGTCATTGAGGCTCATCAGCAAAATTAGCGTATCGAGTAGGGCGATATCGGCCTGTTTACCATCAGCTAGCTGTTTCAAATAATGGGGCAGAGCATGGATTATCACCAATTGATAACCTTGTTCTGCTTCACCTCGGGCACCTGTGAATCCATACTCTTGGAATAAACGTTGTCCCGCTGTTGGGTGTTCTGCGGGCTGTTGCAGCTCAGTGGTTAATCCTTGGCACATGTTAGAAATGACTTGGCTGATTGCATTGGGCGTAATTCGCTGCTGTAACCCTAATAAACGACCGATCGCCGTGAGCACTAAGCCTAAGGAAAAAATAGAGCCTTTATGAGTATTCACGCCCTGAGTGGCATGAAACATCGCTTTTTCACAATCGATACCGATGCCGCGAATTTGACCTAGAAGCTGGCTAATCGGCAATTGGCAGTATTGGTGACCTGCCTGTAAAAAGAGCGGAAAGAATTTGGCAATCGCGTTGGCACTTAAATGAAAATCAGTTAGTGCCATATCTTTATGTGCACCCGTATTATATTTATCTACTAAACCTGGTTTTGGCGTTAAGTTCACTTCCGCTAGCATGGCTTGCCAAGCCAGTTGGCTGTAGTGATTAACGACGTCATCATTTAACGTAGTTTGTTGATCAATGAGTTGCTGGAACATAGGCTAACTCCTTAATACGGTGCAAAATTTCATCAAGAGAGTGGCTGCGCTGGCGTGCGCACACTTTGGCTTCATTGTCACAAATTAAGCAGCGTCGAGTGGGTAAATTAAATTGGCTGCGGGAATACAACACACCGTTTTTATCAAAAACATCAAAGTCCCAGAGTCGACCGACAGGGGATAATTCTTCCGCATCCATTAAGGCTTTTTTGACCTCAATGGCGTCAGCCTCTACAGCGACTAAGCATTCCGGTCCCGTCACGAGAGGGAATGATTGTTGTGATAAAAGTACCCACTGCCTGCATGAAGCAACTTGCTTAAGCGCATTTAAGCCTTGATTAAAAATGTCTCTGACCAGTTGACTGTCTTTAACTGGACCCGGAAAAACGACAGTAAATGAAATCAAGGTTACCTGATGGAGACCAATCCACTCTTGCTGACGAGCCTGACGGGCATCACGGCTCGCCAGCAAGTCAGGTAAGGAAATTTCAAATTGCTCTTGGGTATCAGGCAGTGGGTAAAACATGTTCTACTCCTTCACTTGATGCACAACATCAATCACAGAACCGTCACGATAGCGCACAACCGCCACGACTTTATCGGTAAATTCGATCGGATTTGGCGTACCCGTTAAGAGCTGGGCGCGTTCACGTAACCATTGGATAGACACGGTTTTGATGCCTTGGCTTTCCAGTTGTTGCTTCAACTCTGGGCGAGCAGGGTTGACGGCAATACCGTGGTCGGTGACCAAAATATCGACACTGGAGCCCGGAGTGACGCAAGTGAGAACCTCATCCACTAATGTTGGGATGCGACCACGAACTAATGGAGCGACAATAATGGATAATTTTGCGGCAACGGCGGTATCACTGTGCCCGCCTGATGCCCCGCGGATCACACCATCGGAGCCAGTTAACACATTGACATTAAAACGTGTATCTATCTCTAATGCGCTGAGTACGACGACATCCAGCATATCCACAGAGGCACCTTTAGAATCGTAACAGGCGTACTGGTTAGCACTGATTTCAATGTGGTTTGGGTTACGCGCGAGAGACTCTGCGGCGGCTCGGTCAAAGCTTTGTACATCAAGGAGTTTTTTGATTAAGCCTTTTTCATGCAGATCCACGATGGTCGATGTGATCCCACCTAACGCAAAACCAGCATGGATATGGTGGCGACGCATTTTGTCTTCGAGGAAGCGAGTCACTGCGAGAGAAGCCCCACCAGTCCCTGTTTGCAGTGAAAAGCCTTCCTTGAAGAAACCTGATTTTTCAATCACATCTGCGGCTGTGCGGGCAATCAGTAGCTCACGAGGATTGGATGTCATACGGGTTGCATCGGCGCCTATTTTGTCGGCATCGCCGACACGTTTGACTTTGACGATATAGTCCACTTCATCCTGTTTGATACTCGATGGGTTGTGTGGATAAGGGAGAAATTCTTCTGTTAGCATGACGACTTTCTTGGCCGTTTCCGCATCGATTTTGGCGTAGCCGAGTGAGCCACAACTCGCATTTCCTGTGTAGCCGTTGGCATTACCATATTCGTCGCATGAAGGTACACCGATAAAGGCGACATCGATTTTTAATTCACCGCTATGAACTAGATTGGCACGTCCACCATGGGAGTGAACTTGTACGGGTTCCGCTAATTCTCCGCGAGAAATGGCTTCGGCTAATGGACCGCGTAATCCAGAAGTATAAATTTTGGTGACGACACCATGGCGAATATGTTCGACTAAAGGGGAATGGCAAGCACTGAGCGAGCTGGATGCCAGTGTCAGGTTGCGAAATCCCATTTCTGCAATCACTTGCATCACCATGTTGATGGTCAAGTCACCGCCACGGAAAGCGTGGTGGAAAGAGATGGTCATGCCATCTTTTAGTCCAGAGCGGCGAATGGCGACTTGCAGGTCATCGCACAGTTTGCGGTTACGTGGTTTTTGAACTTGCTGCTGAACTTTGCCGATATCTTTGAATTCGCGCAGTAATTCATCATGTTTAGGTGCTAAGTAGGCTGATACGCGAGCCTGACGCAATGTATTGGTTGTCATAATGTTCTGCCTCACTCTTCCCGAATGCCTGATAATGCCGCGCGCGATAACACTAAGCGGGCTCGTTCAATAACAGGGCTATCTACCATTTTCCCGTTGAGGGAAACGACGCCTTTGCCTTCTCTCTCTGCGGCATCAGCGGCATCCACGACGCGCTGTGCATGGTCGACTTCTTTTTGGGTTGGGGCATACAAGTTATGCAGTAACTCAATTTGTCTTGGGTTAATTAATGATTTGCCATCAAAACCAAGCTGCTTAATGAGTGCGGCTTCTTTAAGAAAACCTTCCTCATTATTTGCATCTGAATAGACGGTATCGAACGCTTGAATACCGGCGGAACGAGCAGCTTGTAAAATGGCGCACCGAGCATAGAGGAGTTCAATGCCGTCTGGAGACCGCTCGGTGCGCAAATTGCGGACATAGTCCTCGGCACCTAATGCGATGCCTATTAATCTTGGGGAAGCGTGGGCAATATTCACCACTTGGGTGATCCCCATTGGGGATTCGATAGCCGCTAATAATCCAGTGCTACCTTCTTCACGACCACAGCTTTTTTCAATGCGCAGTATTTCGTTTTCAATATCAATAATATCTTGCGCGGTATCTGTTTTCGGTAAGCGCACAATATCAGCGCCACCGCGAACAACCGCTTCAAGATCTGCGACACCATAAGCAGAGTCGAGAGCATTAACACGTACGATAGTTTCAATATCTTGATATAGCGGGTGTTGCAGTGTGTGATAGACCAAACGACGTGCTGTGTCTTTTTCTCTAATGGTGACTGAGTCTTCAAGGTCAAACATCAACGCATCAGCTTTATAAATAAAAGAGTTACTGAGCATCGCAGCATTGGAGCCGGGAACGAACAGCATACTTCTACGGGTACGGCTTTTTCTTTCCGGCGTCATTATTTATCCTCCCATGGCAGAGCATCAAGATCACAGGCGCGAGCCAGCAAGGCTTCGAGGCGAGCGCGCAATACGCACTCCAATGCACCTTTGTCATCTACCACAATTTCAGCGCCTTGAATGTCATATTTTTCAATCATTTCAATCACGATGGCATTGATAGCATCACCAAATTGTTTTTCAACACTGCTGGTGATTTGTAGTGAGACCTCGTGAGTATCTTCGAGAGGCTCGATTCGTACCATGACATCACTGGATTCAAGTGTGCCGGCAACTGCTGCGTGTAGTATCTTCATATTTCACCTATAACTAATTTCAAGCTTGTAGTGCGGGAGTGGGCGACGGTGTCTGTGCTGCCAGCATGTCTTGCAAATAGTGATAAGTGGCAGGAGGCACAATCGGCTTGATCGCCGCAAGATCTTTTTTAGCGAGTAGTTTTCGAACTTGCGAGGCAGAGACTGCCGTGCCGTCGATAACTGTTCGCGGAAATTCAACCAACTCAATAGGTGGGAATGGCAATTCATCCGTTTCTAGCCAGTAGCGCATGTCTTGGTTATATTGATTAGTGACTTGGCAAAATGGCTCTGAACCAACGAAACGATGGGTAATTCCCAACGCTGGAGCAATATATTGGCGAAAAATCTTAATATCGATTTCGGTATAACAGTTATTTGCAACAGTAATGTCTTTAATAAAATAACAAGGGAATGTTGCTCTCGAAATAATATATTCTGAACCTTTATGAATGGTTAGATTACCGATCCCTTTTGTACCTTCCTCAATTAATTTAAGGCGAACTTTATAAGGAAAACGGGAAGTATCTTCCTTCACCACAAATAAATGTAGCCAGTCACAATTCTTTGCGGCCTGTTCAATTAAGTAACGATGCCCTAATGTGAATGGGTTGGCATTCATTACGATAGCCCCAATTTTTTTTCCTGGTTTGTACTGGGCTTTTAAACTTTTAATATAGCGATTTAAGTAACAGCAACTATTCTCCATTAAAACCATGACATTGGGCACGGTGGCAATGGTGTGAAATCCGCACTGTTGAAATAACTCTTCATTTTGATATTTCGTGTAAATAAATAGATGAGTTGTATTATTTTCATAGGCAAGATTCACCAATTCAGTGGCAAGTTTTAATGCTAAACCTTCACCGCGAACTTCATCACTAATGGCGACGCATTTAATGACATTTTTAGCGAGACCACCGCAGGCAATTAACTTCTCATTACGAGTGATAGTAATAAAGATGTCAACGCTGGCATCAATGTCTAAATCATTCTCTTTTAAAAACTGAGTGATATCATTGAGTTTTCTGTTCTCATGACGTTTTACTTGGTTAAACGTTATGCTGTCGAACATAATGGTATCCTGCATCTCATTTAGAGATGTATTAAAAATGTTGCTAATGTTAAAGTTAATTAAATAAATATTTTTGGCTTTTCTAAATTTAGCTAAGTTCTCAATTTTTATTTAATTATCCTTTTCAATATTTATATTAAATAGCCTGCATATAATATATTTGACCTATTTCATGTTTCTAAAATGAGTTTGTATTTGTTTAATGGTTTTAATGTTTTTAATTCAGAGTTATGAACTTTACTCAGTGGTTTTAATGTGTTTAATTAATAATATGTGCATTACTATCCCGACTAAGTTATCTTTTAACTTCATTATGGCGATATTTATCTGTAACAATAATTTTACTTTTTAGCGAGTTATAGAGAGATGAGATGAAAACAGAGCTTTCACAAATTCCATTTAAAAAAGGAAATATATTTTCATTCTCTGGGCGAGTCTTTCTTCTATTGTTGCTGGCGTCTGTCTTGCTTACTTTTGGATTAGGTAAGTATTTTACAGATACGACCGAAAATCGCATGATGGCAAACATTCGTGTACTTGCTATGAGCCAAGCCAAGATGATCGCTTCTCTGGATGGCATTGTGAGTTCAGTAAAAGATAAAGATATTCCTAAACTAAAAATTATTGCCGACAAGCTCAATCAAGATTCAAGTTATGACTATGTCGTGATTGGTGATGAGCATTCCATTCGTTTATATCATCCTAATAGTGAAAAAATCGGTTACCCGATGCAATGGAATAAACCTGGCGCATTAGAAAATGGTGAAAGCTATTTTATTAAGGGCGAAGGTTCTATGGGGAATGCTGTTCGGGCGAAAACACCTATTTTTGATGAAAATGGCAAAGTGATAGGGGTTGTTTCCATCGGTTATCTCACCACAAAAATAGACACCTCTTTAGCCGAAATTTTTGTACAGACATCTGCGACATTTTTAGGGGTATTGGTCATTCTGCTGTTTCTCTCTTGGGCATTTGCGAAATTAATTCAGCGGCAAATGCTGGGAATGGAGCCAGAAGAGATCACTCAGTTAGTTTTGGTGCAAAAAGGTATTTTTGATGCGGTATTTGAAGGGATTATTGCGGTTGATCGCTATGGCAAAATTATCAATATCAATCATAACGCCAGAAAAATGTTAGCGCTGAGTGAATCAGCAAAGCAATTAATTGGTAAGCCAATTTCTGATTACGTCTCTCCCGCGAGTTTTTTTACCAAAGAGATAACAAAAAATCAGCACGATATTGTGTGTGAATTTAACGGGCTGAATGTGATAGCCAGCCGTGTGGCGATTATGGATGGTGAATTGCTTGCAGGTGCCGTGATCAGTTTTCGTAGCCAAAATGATATTGAGTCACTGAATGCGCAGCTCTCACAGGTGCGTCAATATGTGGATAATTTACGCACACTGCGCCATGAGCATTTGAACTGGATCTCCACATTAAGTGGTTTGCTGCAAATGAAAGAGTATGATCAAGCCTTGGCATTGATTAAAGGTGAATCAGAGTCTCGACAGCAATTAATTGATTCATTGAGAGAACAGTTTGCAGATAAACAAGTCGCTGGACTGTTGTTTGGTAAATATCATCGCGCTCGTGAACTTGGACTCCAACTCATTTTTGTACCGGGTTGCCGATTATATGAGTTACCTAGCTCACTAAATAGCACGGAATTCTGTGCTGTCTTAGGGAATTTATTGGATAATGCATTTGAAGCCAGCTTAAAGAATGAAGTGGGTAATAAGCAGGTGGAATTATATATCTCAGATGAAAATAATGAGATTGTGATTGAAGTTGCTGACCAAGGATGCGGTTTTCCTCTCGAATTGCAGGATAAATGGTTTGAGCGTGGAACAACAACAAAAACGGACGCTGTCGAAGGGCATGGCATAGGGCTTTTTTTAGTGGCTTCCTATGTTAATCGATGTAATGGGGCGGTGATCATTGAAGATAATCAACCGTATGGTACTGTATTCTCTATTTTTATACCGAAAGTGAAGACGCAAAATGGTTAAGATAAAAATCCTCATTGTCGAAGATGAACTGCTCCTTGCTGAAATGCATGCTGAGTACATTAAAGCTTATCCTGCTTGTGATAAAGTCTGGCTTGCGGGCAATCTTGCTGAGGCAAGAAAAATGATTGAGTACATGAAGCCTGATTTGATTTTGTTGGATAATTATTTACCCGATGGGAAAGGTATTGATTTAGTTCACGAGCTGCTTCAAGAAAGAAACAGCGCTGATATTGTGTTCACTACGGCTGCCAGTGATATGGAAACGGTTACCGAAGCTATTCGCCTTGGTGTGTTTGATTATCTCGTAAAACCTGTTGCTTATGAGCGTTTAGGGCAAACGTTAGACCGTTATATTCAACGTAAATCTGTTTTACATGGGACAAATAAAACCAATCAAAGCCAGATAGATGATATGTTTAATACTTATGCACGCGGTGAAAGCAAAGAAGAATTACCGACAGGCATTGATGCATTGACTCTGGATAAAGTACTCGCGTTATTCGCCGCGCCCGATGCGGAATATACGGCAGAAACGATTGCTGAGACGATAAAATTGAGTCGTACAACAGCGCGACGCTATTTAGAATATTGTTTAGCTCAGCACAAAATTGAAGCAGAAATTGAGTACGGCAAGGTGGGGCGTCCGCAGCGTATTTATCGCGGTAAGCAGAGTTAGGAAATAAGTAGTAATGTCGATTTGTTCTGCTTTGAGGATTCTTATATGACGACCTTTTATCAATTGACCGCTAAAAGCCTTAGCGGGCAGTGCATCTCTATGGAGGAGTACGCCAGTAAGGTGGTTTTAGTTGTGAATACGGCCAGCCATTGTGGCTTTACACCACAATACGCCGGTCTTGAAGCGCTCTACAAGAAATATGCAGATCAGGGTTTTGTCGTGCTCGGTTTCCCCTGCAACCAATTTGGGAAACAGGAACCTGGGGGGGCAGAGGAAATCGGACAGACCTGCTACATTAATTACGGTGTGAGTTTTCCGATGTTTGAGAAAGTAGACGTTAACGGAAGCGCAGCACACCCAGTGTTTCGTTATCTGAAACGTGAGCTGCCCGGTCTGCTAGGTGGGCGGGTCAAGTGGAACTTTACGAAGTTTCTCATTGGACGTGACGGTAAACCGCTGAAGCGCTTTGCACCGTTCACGACGCCAGAAAAAATGGAAGTGGCAATTGTTGCCGCACTTAAGATTTGAATGTTCGGTCATTCGAGCCTATTTTATGCAGATTTTCTGAAATTATTTTCCTTTCCCTGAATTTTGTAATTCATTCTCCATAATTATCACTTTCTTTTGAGCTCGCTCATCACCTTGCTTTGCCGCGAGTCGATACCAAGATAATGCCTTATTATCATTTTGTGGTACGCCCATACCATATTGATAACAGGCACCGCTGGCATATTGTGCATCGCGGCTATTCTGGTTGGCAGCTTTGATAAACCATTGGCAGGCTTTTGCTTGATTAGCGGTAATCCCATCCCCTCGTGCGTAAATGAGCGCTAAGTTGAACTGAGCTGAAACTTCGCCTTGTTCAGCGGCGAGTGTGAGCCATTTGATTGCAGATACTGTATCGCGCTTGGTACCTTGACCCGCTAAATACAGCATACCTAGGCTATTTTGTGCAGGGGAAAAGCCTAACTCAGCGGAACGAGTAAAATACTGAAAAGCGAGAGGATAATTGATTTTTTCATACATGCCAGTCGCCGCTTGGTAACCTAATAGATACAGTGCTTGAGGATGGTTTTTCTCAGCCAGTGCCAAATAAATGGCATGAGATTTTTGTGGGTCTTTATCGCCAGCAGTACCTTGTTCATACCAATAGGCTAAAGTGAGCTGTGCGGCGGGGAACTGTTGTGCAGCGGCAGCTTCTAGCCAGATTAATGCTTGCTGCGGATTTTTCACTAATACATTGGGGATACCTTGTAAAGTGTATTCCGCCATATTCATTTGACCAATAGGATCACCTGCTTTTGCTGCTGCTTCCATCCAGCGCAGCATCTCTTTTTCATTTTTGCCGATCCCAACACCTTGCTGGTACATCAGAGCGAGGTTAATTTGTGCTTTGGTAAACTGTTGGCTGGCGGACAGTTTATACCAATAAGCTGCGTTATCGAGTTGACCGTGAGATTGGTAAAACATCGCTAAATTAAATTGCGCTTCTGCTTGTCCGCTATGGGCTAACTCAGTCAATGTTTTTTCATCTACAGCTGGAGAGGGGGCGATAGGCGCCTCTGTCTTAGCGAAACTCACATTGATTGACAGTGAGTAAAGGATAATGAAGGGGATAATAAACTGTCTCACAAAACTTCCTTGGGATGAATTTTAACCATTTATTCCTATTAGGTAGGTTAGCGGGTTGTTTTTAGTAGTGCAATCGCCATTATGTCTATTTGAAAAAATACTTTATTTATTTAGTATTTTAAATCATAAGGTTATAAAAAAAATGAAAAATAATTCAAAAAAATATGAACCTTTTAGGTCTATCGCAGGTCTTAATTAGCATGTATATCACTGTTTGCTCGCGTAAACATTCATATATTTACCCTCAATATTCATTTCTTTACATGAAGTAATGCAATAATGCATCTATGTAGTGTAGTTTGAATTAGTTGTACGATCCTTAATAGAATGCATTATGCCCAGTTTTAGTCGCTGGGCTTTTTTTTGCATGAAATACTATCCCACCCTTTCTTTGCATAAAAATACACCCTCGTTTTATTTCATCCCGCTATTTGGATGATAAGTAGACTATAAATAGTCACAAATATAAATAATCACATATGTGAATTTATTTTCTATTCAATGTTTGCAGATTCTCATTTACCTATGCGTAAAACGTTATGGTGTAGCTTTAATTACGTTTATTTGGAATGGAATGGTTAAGCATAGAACAATATGCTTAACATTTGATAAACAACTGATTATTTAGTGGTCGATAAAAATTTCATGTTTTTGTAAAAAATTGAAGTTAATCACGATAACGATCGATGAATGTAGTAATTAATACTAGCTAATTCTTTAGTTTTGGTGCATAAATAGCATATATTGCTTAATTGATTATTCTGTTTTGGATGGCATATATTTGCCATAATGCTGAATAAATAATCAAATATGCTTTAACTCATTGAATTTTATGTTCGTGATTCATAAACAATATATGCACACAGTTTTGTTTGTTTTGAGGTCAGGGATTGATACTCCACCTACCAAAAGTGAATCTTCTAAAGCTTAAATTCTTGAGATCATAACAATGCGAGGGTGCAGACAGCGCTCCGTGGTTTTTTTGCATACGTACAGGTTGTACTAGAGGTAACTTGTGTCCACAACAAATAACAAAGAGGAAGTCAGTCTTAACGCGTTTAAGCAACCTCGTTCATTCTATCTCATCTTTTCTATCGAACTCTGGGAACGTTTTGGTTACTACGGTCTTCAGGGGATCCTCCCAATTTATCTCAGCCAAGTGCTTGGTATGTCGGAAGCGGAATCTATTACGCTGTTCGCGGCATTCTCTGCGTTGGTCTATGGCTTCGTTGCCATTGGCGGCTGGTTAGGCGATAAAGTTCTGGGAACCAAGCGTGCGATCGTTCTTGGAACGGTAGTACTGATTGTCGGTTATGCCTTCGTTGCATACTCTGGGCATGATGTGTCGATGGTTTACCTCGGCCTTGCTACCATCGCGGTAGGTAACGGTCTGTTTAAAGCGAACCCATCATCATTATTATCTACCTGTTATGACAAAAATGACCCACGTTTGGACGGTGCATTCACCATGTACTATATGTCCGTTAACATTGGTTCATTCTTCTCAATGCTGGCAACACCATGGTTAGCAAAACATTACGGCTGGGATGTCGCATTCTCCCTCAGCGTAGTGGGGCTGATCATTACCTTAATTAACTTCTACATGTGCAAAAAATGGGTTTCAGACCACGGTTCAAAACCAGACTTTGCACCTGTTGTCATCTCCAAATTACTGATGACTATCGTCGGTGTAGTTGCACTGATTGCGATTTCAAACTGGTTACTGCACAACTTAGGCATTGCGCGTGCGGCACTGGCGGTGATTTCTCTGGGTATTTTAGTTATCTTTATCAAAGAAATGATGGCGCTAAAAGGCATTGCTCGTCGCCGTATGGGAGTCGCGTTGATCCTAATGTTAGAAGCGATTGTGTTCTTCGTTCTCTATAGCCAAATGCCGACGTCTCTAAACTTCTTCGCGTTACATAACGTTGAGCATGAAGTTTTTGGCTTAGCCATTGAGCCTGCTCAGTATCAAGCGTTAAACCCATTATGGATTATGATTGGTAGTCCAATTTTAGCTGCAATCTATAACAAAATGGGTGACAACTTGCCGATGCCACACAAATTCGCTATCGGTATGATACTGTGCTCAGCAGCATTTTTAGTGCTGCCACTTGGCGCAAAATTTGCGAACGAAGCGGGTATTGTGTCTGTTCAATGGTTAGTTATCTGTTATGGCTTCCAAAGTATTGGTGAGCTGATGATTTCTGGTCTGGGTCTGGCGATGGTGGCTCAATTAGTTCCGCAGCGCCTGATGGGCTTTATCATGGGAGCATGGTTCTTAACTAACTCTGCTGCGGCATTTATCGCAGGTTATGTGGCTTCCATGGCGGCAGCACCACAAGGTGAAATCACCAGTAAAGTTGAATCTCTCGCGGTGTACAGCGATGTATTTATGAAGATTGGTCTAGTGACGGGAGCAATTGCCATTGTAATGGTATTTACTGCGCCATTATTAAACCGCATGACGCAAGAACAACATTAATTTGTTTTGTTAGTTATCAAATAGAAAAAGGGCGATAGTGATATCGCCCTTTTTTAATGCATGATTATTTAAAATATCGATTATTAATTAATCTCATGGAACGGTTATTACCGTTGACTAAAAGAGTACTCGCACTGTGGCTATGCAGATCATTTGAGATACCATTCATCAGCACTGTAGGGGTGATTGCGGTCGCAGCAAAAATGACATCGGACGTATTCACCATCATATCCAACGTTAAAATGCCCCCAATTTCGATGCCCATCTGTTGGCAACGAATTGCTTCTTGCGCTGCTAACAGCTTATTTTGTTCTGTATCTTCTTTAGCTTTATTACGTGGTACAAGACGTGCTTGCATATCTCCACCTAATGCGCGTGCAATGGCAGCACTAATAATGCCTTCTGGTGCCCCGCCAATGCCATACATCATATCAATAGGATGTTCAGGTAGGATTGTTAGCAGTGATGCAAGTACATCGCCATCAGGGATGGTAATAACATTGGCGCCAAAGTTACGGATAGTTTTGATAATATGTTGGTGGCGAGGTTTATCAAGAATAGCAATATTAAGCATTGAAATCGGTTTATCCAATGCCGCAGATAAAAATTCGAGGTTTTTCTCTAATGGATTTTTTAGGTGAACAGTGCCTTTTGCTGCGGCACCAACAACCATTTTTTCCATATACATATCCGGTGCTTGCAATAATGTGCCGGTAGGTGCGGCGGCAAGGACCGCAATCGCATTGTGCTCATTACATGCCACCATGCGAGTACCGTCAATGGGATCAACTGCGATATCTAAATGATGTTCGCCGGATTGTTTGCCAACTTGTTCACCAATGTACAGCATCGGAGCTTCGTCAATTTCGCCTTCGCCAATCACAATTTTTCCATGAAAATCAATTTCATTGAGTCGGTTTCTCATGGCTTCAACAGCAGCGTTATCAGCTGCATTTTTATCGTGTTTCCCTACCCATTCAAACGCGGCAATGGCAGCAACTTCGGTCACGGACGCGATTGCAGATGCGAGTTCATCGCTAATTTTCATTTTGGTGTTGTTCCTAGGACTAAAAAATTATCGCGACTATGATACGTTTTTTGTGATCAACTTGGTAATTTTTCGATGAATAAATCAACGTTTTATTGGCGAAGGGGGGGAGAGTGGCGGAAGGGGAAGGGCGGAGTAAACTCCGCCAAGAAAGAATTACAGCATTTCAACGATGGTGATCCCGCCAATAATTGAGATTAAGGCAGCAATCGTACTCAGTAACACCGTTCCCGCGGAGGTTTCAGTGTAGGCTTTATTACTGATAGCAAGTGCTGGAACAGCGGTTGCCGTCGGTAATACACCGATAATAAATGCAGCTTTTAATAAATCACTTTGTAAACCTAATGCGAGACCGGTACCAAGAATTAACGCGGCTTGCACAAAGTTTTTGACAAATACGTTAAAGATTATTTCTTTACTGATTGTCAGCTTAATACCTGAAAGCAGTAAACCAAGGAAGAAGAGGGCAACACCACCAGCAGTTTTACCGAGTTCATTCACAGAGTTTTGCAGAATTTCAGGTAATTTCACGCCACAAATAGCCAGAATAGCGCCTAAAACAGGTAAGAAAACTAATGGCTGAATGACGGCTTTACCGACAGATTTCAGGACACCATTACCTTTTGCGGATCCACTGATCATCAATAAGGTAAATGGAATAATAATAACGGTATAAATTAAGTTACCAAGTACCATGGCAATTAAACCGGATGAACCAACAGTAGCCAGTAAAACCGGTGGCCCACAGTACGCCATATCCGGGAATGATACCGATAAGGCTTGCATCGCAGCGTCAGTTTTGTTGTGACGGAAAAAGAGTTTACCGACGACAAAACCAATTACGTAAGATGCAATTAATCCCACTGCCAGCGCTAATAGATAATCAATGTTTAGTAGCACAGATGGCGGGGCTTGGACGGCAGCAAGGAAAAGCGCAAAAGGTAAGGCGATTTTGACAACAAAGTCCGCAAACGCTTGCGAATATTCCCGTTTCACGAAACCATATTTACCCGATAACCACCCTACGGCGAGACCGAGTATGATGGGACTTAGGGCTTCAAGTATTATATGTAATAACATAGTTATTCCTTTGCGTTATATAGAACAAGGCGCGAATTTAAATATACTCGATAAAAGACAATCGTTATTTGTTAAATAACTTCCTGGTAAATTGTCTATAAATTAATAACATAATCATACGAAAATACACCTATTATCTGCATATTTTTTATAATAAATATAATGAGTCGAAAATAGATTATTGGATTTGATTAATTATTAATAAAAATAAGGGTTATTTTGCCTTATGGAAAAATAATTATTTAATGGCTTGTTTGTCTGGGGAAAAAACATTAAAAATGTACTATCATTTTATGATGAGAAAATAATAAAATGACGGAATAGATTAACCTGCGAATACTCTTAAAAGGAGTTATTTTGTAACAGTTTGTTACCCACGGTTGGCAATTTAGATATTCATCTTTAAACTAGGACGATTATTGAATAATGTAAACTCTATAATGCACTTATTGTGTATAAGGCGTTATGGTGTGTCGGGTTTTTTATCATGAGCTAGAGCGGTTTAACTAGCTGGTTTTTTTACCACAAATTTTACGAAAACACAGTTTGTTTCAGATATGAGCAACGTGTTATCCCCTAAGATCCGGTTGACTAATCTTGGGTTGCTGGCATTGGATTAAAGAAGGAAACCTATTTGTGGATACATGGATACTCTTAGGACTAGTTTTAATTGCATTAGTGATAGTGGCCCCTGTGCTCGCTATCATCGCGATTAACCGTACTGGTCGTATGCAATACCAAATTAACCAGTTAAACCAGAAGATCACTTCACTCGAAGCTAAAATAGCTCATGGTAATGGAGGAGGACCTGTTAGTGCGTTAAATACGGTGGATGACAACGACGCATTAACTTCAGTAGAAGTGCAATGTAATGCCTCTCAATTGGAACATTTTGAGCCAGAAGATAATAAAAACGACGTTTCCGAAACCCCAGTTCAAGATGCTCAACCTCTCTTTCAACCGATGTCAGTTTCCAGTCATAAACAGCCTGATACAGTTCATCCAGTCTCGATAAATCCAAATCGTTTTGATAAAACTAGACCAAGCCAAGCTTCATCTGAACAGAATGAATTAGAGAGTAGATCAATCTTTGCACATTTCTTTTCGTGGCTAGTGACAGGGAATCCTCTTGCTAAAATCGGAATTTTATTATTATTTCTAGGTGTTGCTTATTTACTCAATTACAGCGTGCAAAATGAGATTATATCTCCAGAATTAAGATTAGTGTTTAGTGCCGCTGGCTGCTTAGTTTTACTCTGTGTTGGTTGGTGGCTACGCAAGAAAAAAGCATTATTTGGCTTGATCTTACAGGGTGGAGCAATTGGGTGTTTATACATAACCGTTTTTGCTGGCTTTAAGCTGTATGCCATGATCCCTTATGGATTTGCATTTGTGGCAATGCTCATTATCTGTTCGGCAAGTATTGCTTTAGCGTTGTTACAACGCACTATTAGCTTGGCAGTCTTGGCATCTCTAGGGGGATATTTAGCACCAATATTACTGTCTTCTGGGGGCGGGAGTCATATTGTTCTATTCTCCTATTACCTCATGCTATCGATAGGTATTTTGGTGATTAGCTTTTGGCAAGCATGGCGCCCATTAAACCTAGTCGGAATGTTCATGACTTATGGGGTAGCAGTATTATGGGGAATGGAACATTACAATTATGATTATTATCTCTCCTGCCAACTATTTATCATTGCCAACCTGATTGTATTCAATGTATTAACTCAATTATTTGCTTTACGTTTTGAGCATAGTAAGCAGCTAGTCGTCGATAATACTTTATTATTCTTCCCGCCATTGATGAGTATTTCGCTGCAATTTGCTATTTCGGGTGGAATAGGATTATTGCCAGCCTTTATTTCTTTACTCATCGGTTTGTTGTATCTCATAGCAAGTATCAGGCTCCATAAACGTTTTAGTTCCGTGGGTAAAAATATGGCATTGGGCAATATTATTATTGGTGCTAGCTTTGTTACGTTAGCAGTACCCCTTGCTCTGTCATTTGAATGGACAACGATTGTCTGGTCATTACAAGGCTTTGCCATGTTGTGGTTTGCGCTCAATCAAGGGCACAAAAAATTGGCGATGACTTCCTGCTTACTTATTGCAATTAGTGCATTAATGATATTAAGCGATTACCCATACTATTATTGGAGTGACAATGTCATTTATATGATGCCAAGCTTAATCGCGGTTTGCTTTTTTGCAGGCGGGTTATTTCATGTGCGTCATAAAGAAACACGTTATTTCACTGTTCTCAGTTACCTATTTTTATTCCTCGGTTTATTAGTCTGGTTTGCTTGGGTGCCTGAATTTACCAGTATGCTGTCATGGAATAGCGAAGTTGAAAGTCTAATCATTTTGGCATTGGTGTTGATTTCAGCATGGTGCTGGCGTCTTGGTGGTCAAAAAATTAATTGGATCCCATTAGTTCTATGTCAGTTCTTACTATGGGCAGTGGCATATTACTATTTAGCATTAGATTTTATTGATGCAAATAATCCTATGGGGCGCGGTGAAGGCTCACTCATCTGGCCGGTCATTCTTGGAAGCTCAGTGCTATTTGTGATGCATGCTTATCGTACTCAGAATCTCTATATTCGGCGCGGAATGCACGTTGCCAATTTATGGTTAATTATTGGATTTGTTGCAACCCAAGTTCACTGGTTTGTGGTGAATCTTCCATGGGGAATGCATGAGCTGGGTTACTTTATTTACATCATGTCGATGACCTTATTGGTCTTAGTTCTCTATTGGTTGCAACATAACAAATTTGTACCGATGCGTCGAAAAGGGCTGCTGTACTGGTATAGCATATTGCCGCTTATGGCGGTGCTGGTGGTACTGTCTTCTTGGTCTAACCTGGAGGATGGGAAACTGACCTTCTGGAGCTATGTCCCATTAGTCAACCCGCTTGATGAAGCGGGTCTATTTAGCATTGCTGCGCTGTTGCTGATGCGTAAAGGCTTTATGGAGAAGCTAAGAAAAGTAACACCACTTGAAACGGGGGTGGTGAACGGACTCATGGTGGTGATCATCGGGCTAACGCTTCTTTGGTATAACGGTATCATTCTTCGTGCAACAGCGGATTTTGCCAATATTACGTGGAACCGATATATTTTATTTGACTCGCGTTTAGTTCAAACCGTGCTTTCCATTAGTTGGGGGATTGCGGCACTCGTTTGTATGGTGATTGCCGCTGTGAAGAAAAGCCGTGTATGGTGGTTTGGCGGCGCTGCCATTTTTGTGTGCGTCATAGCAAAACTTTTTCTTATTGATGTGTATGGGCAGGATGGTATTTCCCGTGCGGTCTCTTTTATTGCCGTCGCGGTGTTGATCTTGGTTGTAGGGTATTTTTCTCCATTACCACCAAAGCATAAAATGGACATTGAGATACAGGAAAAATAGTTATGAACTGTATGAAAGTAGCAGTGAAATACGCAACAACATTAGGTGGGTGGTTAACACTTTTTTCCTCGATATGCTTATTTTCATCTGGGAGTTATGCCAACGACTCAAAAGCCGATAACTTGAAAGAGGTAAACCCTTATGACTTCTATCAAGGAAAAGAGCTTTCTACTCCAGACAGGAACAGTCCGTTTTATTGGTTAGAGTTACCTTCAGAGGCTTATATGGGGTCTGCCTACCCTGATACTCTGCAAGATGTTCGTGTCTTCAATGGGACGGGAAATGAAATCCCGACAGCGTTGTTTTTTGATACTAATAAATCAATTGCGACGACGAATGTGAACTTTAATTTCCAACGTTTAGTGACGCGTCCAGATAATGTGAATTCTAGCGATAACACTCAATTTGATAGCCAATATTTATTGGTGGAAACCGAACCTGGCAAAACGAATCGTATTGAATTACCCAATCTGCAAAGAAAAGAAAAAACCACTTATCAAGCATATTTGTTGACGCGTGATCAACTTAAAGAAGCCGGTGTTTTGTCGAATTTAAATTTAGGTTGGGATCAAAGTAACCGAGATTGGCAAGCAAAAGTGTTCGTCTATTTCAGCACCGATAAAAAAAATTGGGTGAACATTGCCGCTAATCAACCTGTAATGAGCTTGAAGCTAGACTCTGGGGTTGTGGCAAGCAATACCATTGAATTATTGAGAGGGGAAAGTACGGGACTTGTTGCACCCTATCTTATGTTAGTGACAGTGAGTACACCAGAAAATGAAATCCCATTTTTGCAATCGGTCACGGGAATTCAGTATGTGATGAATTCCTTCCACCGTCAGGAATCTTTCTTATTTGAAGTAACAAATGATGGTATTACGCGAGAGCAAGTGATTTATCGTTTGCCAGCACCTCAGCCGTTGAACGAAATTAGTATTAAGTTGCAACAATCAAATCGAGTTGTGCCACTAAAAATTGAATACATCGCAAACAGTGATGAAGAATGGAAACCGTTAGCGGATGTGATGGTTTTTAATCAAATTAATGAGGGAGACAACGCGAGTAACCCGAATCTCATTATCCATAATATGCAAATTAAAGGACTGAGAATTACGGCATTAAAAGGAAGTTGGGATGAGCTGCCGCCGACAATATATGGCTTACGTGATGCCGTTAACCTCGTTGTGAATATACAAGGTGCTTCGCCTTACCTACTGGTGTGGGGAAATAAACAAGCAACACCGGATAATGTTAACTACACACAACTTATTGGTAAACATGAAAGTGTCGAAGCGGTGATGGAAAATTTCCCTGAAATAACAACGACAGGTAAGGTATTAGAGCTCGGTGGTGTGGAGAAAAAAGTGCAAGATAACCCCGTAGAAGAAGGGGTAAATTGGATGACTATCACGTTATGGGTATTACTTGTTGTTGGAATTCTGGCGTTACTTTATTTTTGTTGGTACTTATTGAAAGAAGTGGGGTCATCAAATAAGCGTAATTCAGATGAGCTTTAAGTAACTCGGATTGCTAGCAAGCTCATCGGGGATGAAGATGGCACTTTATCAGTCATCTAGCGTTATTTTTGAATTCAACATCGTCGACAAAGGATAGAACAATGCCTCAAGGTCAATGCTTATGCGGTTCTGTGAAACTGACTATCGATCACCCTATTGATACCGTCCATGTTTGTCATTGCGGCATGTGTCAAAAATGGAATGGTGGACCGGGAATGACCATCGGTTATGAAGGTGAGCCAAAAATTGAAGGAAATGCGTTAATTACGCGTTTTGCTTCATCGGAATGGGCTGAGCGCGCATTTTGTAAGCAGTGCGGTACGCATCTTTTTTATCATTTACATTCACCGTCAACGTATTACATCTCAGCGGCACTGTTTGCAGAAAGCCAAAATGCCAAAATGGGCACGCAAATTTATATAGATTGTAAGCCAAATTATTATAATTTTGCTGAAAAGACGCCAATGTTAACAGAACAAGATATATTAAATCTCTACAGTAATAATCCAAAAGATTAGCCAAATGGCAGGTATTATTACCTGCTATTTATCTTAAGATGATTTAAACATTCATTTGTAATGTCAGCATAAAAAATTTCAATTATAATTAGCCTATTCCATTTGAGTTGATATAGCGAACGTTAACATTTTATGCTCTTACTAAGTTAAATAAAAAATAACTTAACTTTTTAAAGCGTAGAAAGAGTAATTTGAGGAATATGTAATGGATAGTATGAAAGGAATGCGTCATGCCAGTAATATCGCATGGGTATTACAATGGGTTCTTAATGTGGGATTAATTGTGCTGGCTGCTGTGTTGGTTTTCTTTTTAGCTAAAGAAACATTCACAATGGCATCTTTAATGTTTGGGGGAAGCCAAGAAGCTAAAGCCTATGAGCTTTTAGAAGGTATCGTGATTTACTTTCTTTATTTTGAGTTCATTGCTTTGATTATAAAGTATTTTATGTCTGGTTATCACTTCCCGCTACGCTATTTTATCTATATTGGGATCACTGCAATTATCCGCCTCATCATTGTGGACCACAGTGATCCGATGACAACTCTACTGCATGCTGGCGCCATTTTGGTTTTAGTGATAGCACTTTATATTGCTAATACAGAAAAACTGAAAAGAGAATAATATTCTTAAAATTAATTTATCAATCACGCTAAGGGAAATAATAATCATTTTTTTTAGCGTGCAGTTAATTAAATAAAAAAATGACTTAAGCAATATAAAGCGAGAGTAAGTATAAGCTAAAATAAAATTTCAGATAGTTGGATTAAGAATGAAACTAATAATATAAGCATAATTAACTAGAGCGATTGGTTGCTTTTCATTCTGCCAAAATAAAATAAGAAAGTGTTTTACTTTTCTAAATGGGTTATTTACTGTGATAAAGCTTCTATTCTAATAACATAAGTAACTTGCAACTATGACAACTAAAACACTACCTAAGAAAAAGGGTTTTTTAAATCGTGTTGAGCGCATTGGTAACGTAATGCCAGATGTGACAATGCTATTTGTTTACGCCCTAGTAATATGTTGGTTTTTATCTTATCTGCTCTCGTTTGTCGATTTCAGTTATCACCATCCTATTTCTAAAGAAAAAATTTCCGTAATTAATATGTTTCAGTATGAAGAAATCATATTATTTGTGACATCAGCGGTTAAAAATTTTATTAATTTCCCTCCTCTTGGAATAACAATCGTTGCCACATTAGGTATTGGGATTGCAGAAAGTAGTGGTTTTATTAACACTGCACTGAAAAAAATGCTTTCTTTAATTTCGCCTAAAATGCTGACGCCAACTGTTGTTTTCGTTGGGATCGTTTCGCACGTAGCTTCTGACTCAGCCTATGTGATCTTAATGCCGGTTGCTGCAATGATGTTCTATGCCAGCGGTCGCCATCCTTTAGCGGGTATCGCAGCAGCATTTGCGGGCTTAGCGGGCGGGTTTACGGCAAGTTATACGCCATCGATTATTGACCCGATTATGCAAAGCTTTACGCAAGATGCCGCACAAATGCTAGCTCCAGGCTACAGCGTGAACGTATTGTGTAACTATTTCTTTAGCCTAGGCGGCACGTTTGGTGTCATTTTCACTTGTTGGTTTATTACTGAGAAAATTGTCGAGCCATGGCTAAATAAAAATGCGCCTATCACAAAGTCGGATGTGGATACGGATGCGGAACAAGATTTGAGTAAAATCACACCGCAAGAGCACCGTGCATTTCGCGTTGCTGGGTTAGTCGTCATCGCATTAGCACTAGGTTTGTTCGCGCTATTATGGCCTGAAAATTCACCATTGCGAGGTCCAGATGGCAGCTTAACCAGTCCAAAAGCCCCGATTATGCAGATTGTGGTGCCACTGCTGTTTATCTTTTTTGCACTACCGGGGATTGTGTATGGCTATATGACGAAATCCTTCACCTCGACTAAAGATGTCGTTAAGGCGATGGAAAACATTACCAAGTCATTGATTCCATTTATTGTATTTGCATTCTTTGCCGCACAATTCTTGTACTCATTCCAGCATTCTAATTTAGGCACATTATTGGCATTATCGGGGGCGGAATTACTGCGTACTTTAGATATGCCATCAGGATTGACGGTATTTGGCGTTATTTTATTAACCGCGGTGCTAAATATTATGATCACCTCGGCGACGTCTAAATGGGCTATTATGGCACCGGTATTGGTTCCAATGTTAATGGCAGTCGGAATTTCGCCAGAATTAACCCAAGCTGCATTCCGTGTGAGTGACTCTGCGATGAACGTGAGTACACCGATGTTTCCGTTCTATCCTCTGATTTTAATGTATTGCCAGAAATATTATAAAAATGCAGGAATCGGAACGTTATGTTCAATGATGATCCCATTCACCATCGGTTTATTAATCACCTTAACAGCAACGTTATACCTGTTCTGGGCATTTGATATTCCAATTGGTTTTGATAGTGGTTATACATGGCAGCCTGCGCAATAAGTAAAAGGTATGTAAAATGAAAGAATTAGGTAAAAAGTTAGAAGAGCGTTTTTATCGTTATGTCGCGATTGAAAGTCAAAGTGATGCTGCGAGTCCTGTGGTACCGAGTACTGAAGGGCAGCGTGAATTGGCGAATCTTCTGGCGAAAGAGTTAGAAAGCTATGGTTTAAAAGATGTGTATGTTGATGAACATGCTATCCTCTATGCGATGCGTCCTGGCAATCAACCTAATGCACCTAAAATTGGTTTTGTCGCTCATTTAGATACTGTCGATGTTGGTTTATCCCCCGTGATCAAACCGCAAACCTTGGCGTATAAAGGCGCGGATTTATGCTTGAATGTGCAAGAAGATATCTGGTTTAAAACGTCTGAACATCCTGAAGCCACGGCTTATGTGGGGGATGAAATTATTTTCAGTGACGGAACAAGTGTACTCGGCGCAGATGATAAAGCGGCGATCACTGTTGTCATGGAGCTGATGGATAAACTGCAAAATACAGATTTTGACTGTGGTGATATTTATGTTGCGTTTGTGCCAGATGAAGAAATTGGCCTTCGCGGTTCAAAAATCATGGATCTTTCTCGCTTCAAAGTGGATTTCGCCTATACCATCGATTGTTGTGCTCTTGGTGAAGTTGTTTTCGAAACCTTTAATGCGGCTTCCATTGAAGTGGAAATCAAAGGGGTCACTGCTCATCCAATGTCAGCGAAAAACGTCTTGTTAAACCCAATTCGCGTTGCTCATGATTTTATTGGTTGTTTTGACCGTTTTGATACGCCAGAACATACTGAGCATCGCGAAGGATACTTCTATATTACTGATTTAGCAGCCAATCCAAATGAAGCGAAGATCAAAATGGCTATCCGTGATTTTGATCGCCCAAGTTTTGAATCGCGTAAACGCTTTATTGCTGAAAGCATTGAACTGATTAGAGCGCGCCATCCTCGAGCAAAAGTGGAATTCAAAATTGATGACGTGTATAGCAATATCAGTGACTCAATTGGTGAAGATCGTACTGCGGTAGATATTATTCTTGAAGCGTTAAAAATTCATAATATTGAGCCTAACATCATTCCGATGCGTGGGGGCACCGATGGTTCAGCACTATCGGCTCGTGGAATTGTGACACCAAATTACTTTACAGGTGCACATAATTTCCATTCGCGTTTTGAGTTCTTACCCATCACGTCATTTGAGAAGAGTTATCTCGTTTCTGAAACCATTTGCCGTTTAGTTGGACAAAAATGAGGTAGCGCCTTTATTTAAAAGTAAAAGTGCTAGAAGAAATAGTCGCTAATTATTCAGCGGCTATTTTTTTGACAGTGATTTATTTAAGAATTAAATATCAACTATTGAATAATAGTCAATGTAATAGTTTTAATTTAATCTTTAAAAAAGAAGATATGACTGGTTGGTTTTTTCCTTTATTATCCTCTCATTATGTTTGCCATTATTAGGAGAGGTACTTGATTAATATAATAATTATTGATGATAGCAATATTTCCATTCGAGGTATTGAGGCGATTTTAACCCGAAATACGCGTTATAAAGTTGTCGCTACTTTTCCTTCTATAGATCCTGTGATCACATGGAACCGACAGAATAGAGCCAATATCATTTTAGTTAATCGAGAGCATTGCCATTTTGACTCACTAAAAGCCTTCACAACGATACGTCGTACTCAACCTGATGTAGGGCTGATTATCTATAATGTCCGTCATAATGATACTTTTATTGTGAAAGCGCTGGACATTGGGATCTTTGGGATTTTAAGTACGAGCATTGCTGAAGAAGAGCTTATTGAAGCCATACAGGTTGTAAATGCACGGCAGAAAATCATTTCCCCAGATATCGCTCAACACCTTGCTTTGCAGCGGTTAAACCAGCGTGAACAATTGGATATCTATGAATTACTTTCTGCAAGAGAGTTAGAAATTATGTTGATGATCACTCGAGGTACACCCGTCAAACAAATTGCGGATACATTATCTTTAAGCCCGAAAACGGTAAATACCTATCGATATCGAATGTTTGGTAAACTTAATATCAGTAGTGATGTAGAATTAACACATATAGCAATTAGTTATGGTTTAATCACCGCAAAACAGGATTTATCAGGGTGGAACAACAGTTTGATCCAAAAGTTTTCTTAAAAACCGTCACGAATCAACCCGGTGTCTATCGTATGTATGACGCTGGGGGAACCGTGATTTATGTAGGAAAAGCGAAAGATCTTAAAAAAAGATTATCAAGCTACTTTCGTGAAAATCTCGGAAGCCGCAAAACAGAACAGTTGGTCAAGAATATCGCCTCGATTGATGTTACGGTTACCCATACTGAAACCGAAGCGTTATTGTTGGAGCATAACTATATTAAGCTTTATCAGCCTCGTTATAACGTTTTGTTAAGAGATGATAAATCCTATCCTTATATTTTCTTGAGTAGCGAAACTCACCCAAGAATCTCGAGCCATCGCGGTGCTAAGCACGCTAAAGGTGAGTATTTCGGTCCGTTTCCAAGCTCTTATGCAGTACGCGAAACCTTAGCGTTAATGCAAAAACTATTTCCTATTCGTCAATGTGAAGATAGCGTTTATCGAAATCGATCAAGACCCTGTTTACAGTATCAAATTGGTCGCTGCTTAGGACCGTGCGTGAAAGGGTTGGTCACGGATGAAGAATATGAGCAGCAAGTTAACTATGTGCGTCTTTTTTTAACAGGGAAGGACAAGCAGGTGTTAACAGGATTAGTTGAACGGATGGAAAAAGCCAGCCAAGAGCTACGATTTGAAGATGCAGCTCGTTTTCGAGATCAAATTCAAGCTGTGCGCGCGGTGACTGAAGAGCAGTATGTGTCTGGGGGCGATGATGACCTTGATGTGATAGGTGTCGCATTCGACTCTGGTTTAGCGTGTGTTCATGTCTTGTTTATTCGCCAAGGAAAAGTGCTGGGAAGCCGAAGCTATTATCCAAAAATTCCGGCGGGCACTTTATTAGAAGAAGTGGTGCAAACCTTCTTGGGGCAATTCTATTTACAAGGTAGTGAGAACCGTACATTGCCAGGGGAAATTTTGCTTGATTTCCCACTAACGGAGAAAGAACTTCTGGCAGAGTCACTGTCCGATATTGCGGGGCGTAAAATCCAAATTCAAAGCCAACCGCGCGGCACTCGTGCTCGCTATTTAAAGCTAGCGCGGACAAATGCATCTATCGCATTATCGACAAAGTTGGCTCAGCAATCCACGATTCAGCAGCGTATGGCTGCACTTTCAAAAGTGGTGAATATTGACAATATCTCCCGTATGGAATGTTTTGATATTTCCCACACCATGGGAGAGCAAACAGTAGCGTCTTGCGTCGTATTCGATAAAACGGGTCCTGTGAAATCGGAGTATCGTCGATACAATATTACGGGGATCACACCAGGGGATGATTATGCAGCAATGCACCAAGTGCTTACACGTCGTTATGGCAAGCATCTGGATGAAAGCAAAGTTCCCGATATTATCTTTATTGATGGTGGTAAAGGGCAGTTAGGGCAGGCAAAAGATGTGTTTGATTCCCTTGAAGTGGATTGGGATAAAAACCATCCTTTATTAATTGGTGTTGCAAAAGGCAGTGATCGTAAAGCTGGCTTGGAAACACTGTTTTTAAAACCGGAAGGTGAAGGCTTTGCGCTCCCTCCGGACTCGCCAGCACTGCATGTGATCCAACATATTCGTGATGAATCCCATAATCATGCCATTACAGGACATCGTCAACGCCGAGCTAAAGTTAAAAATACGAGTGCACTGGAATCGATTGAAGGCGTGGGACCAAAGCGCCGTCAAATGCTATTAAAGTATATGGGGGGATTACAACCCTTGCGAAATGCGAGCGTAGAAGAGATAGCAAAAGTGCCCTCGATCTCATACGCGCTGGCAGAAAAGATTTATAATGCATTGAAACAGTAGGTATCTTAGGGCAACATACTAAGGTATCGGTCTTGGACAAAGAGTTAGTGAGCGCGATGAAATTAAATATACCAACGTGGTTGACCCTGTTCCGTGTCATCCTGATACCGTTTTTTGTATTAGCATTTTATCTTCCTGTCAGTTGGGGACCATTTGCTTGTGCGCTGATTTTCGTGATCGCCGCTGTGACGGATTGGTTTGACGGATTCTTAGCGCGTTTATGGAAGCAAACCACAAAATTTGGCGCCTTCCTGGATCCCGTTGCAGACAAAGTTATGGTTGCAACGGCGTTAGTCTTAGTCACTGAAAGCTATGATGTTTGGTATGTGACTTTACCTGCGGCAACGATGATCGCCCGTGAAATCATTATCTCGTCATTGAGAGAATGGATGGCGGAAATTGGTAAGCGTAGCAGCGTTGCAGTTTCTTGGATTGGTAAATTCAAAACCACGGCGCAAATGATGTCATTAGTCGGCTTATTATGGCGTCCAAATCCGCTGATCGAACATCTGTCTATTGCACTTTTATATGTGGCTGCAATCCTGACTTTTTGGTCAATGTTCCAATATTTAAAGGCTGCGTGGGGCGATTTGAGCGAAGCGTGATCGAAATGATTGAAAAAACAGCGAACGATCCAATTATTTCAATAATTGTATTGACTCGATAGGTGAAATCAGTAGAATGCAACGCATCGAACGGCAACGTGGTTTACGAAAATAAATAAGTAAATCAGCCAGTTTGAAAGCAGAAACTGAAAAGTGAAGCTTAAGCGGGAATAGCTCAGTTGGTAGAGCACGACCTTGCCAAGGTCGGGGTCGCGAGTTCGAGTCTCGTTTCCCGCTCCAAATCTTGAAAGAGATTAGGGTGTAAGGCGCGTTAGCAAAGCGGTTATGCACCGGATTGCAAATCCGTGTAGCTCGGTTCGACTCCGGGACGCGCCTCCAAATTCTAGCCCAGGTGGTGAAATCGGTAGACACAAGGGATTTAAAATCCCTCGGCCTTTAGGCTGTGCGGGTTCAAGTCCCGCCCTGGGCACCATATTCAGTAAATGGACCAATCGGTCCATTTTACTTTAAGTTTTAAACTGGTCAGTTAGCGAGTCTTTCTGATT
>NZ_ABXW01000006.1 GCF_000173415.1 Providencia alcalifaciens DSM 30120
GCAGGAACAGGAAGCGGGGTTGTGTCTCCTTTTTCCGACACACTCAAAGGGGGCGAAGATGAGCCGTTTCCATTGAACACCCCGGTCGTGGTGGTGGGCACTGCGCCCCTATCGCGTTTGGGGAATGCTGGGACGTTGAAGCAAGCCTTGATTGATCTTAATGATCAGCGGCATGCACTTTCGGTCGTGGTGAGGGTTGAAGCGCAAGCGGATGCAGACGCACAACGTGCAAACCTCCTCAGCGGGATCCGTCAACTTTCTTCAAGTCGCTCTGTGGTGGGGTATCAGCCGCGCATTGTGATTGCGCCGGGATTCAGTGAAGACGATGCGGTGGGGAAAGCCTTAGAAACCGTGGCGGGAAAATTACGGGCGGTGGCGTACGTGGATTGTGCGTCAGGGGCGACGTTATCGGAGGTTGTTCAGCGTCGACAACGTTATGGTGCAAGAACGGAGTTATTACGTCCGCGCGTATTAGCGACGCAACTCGATGGTCAACTGGCGTATCGCCCGTATTCGGCGTTTGCGGCGGGACTCCGAGCCCGTATTGATTACGAAAAAGGGTGGTGGTGGAGTAAATCCAACCAAGCGGTGTTCAACATTCTGGGCGTGGAGCAAGTCGATGAGTTTATTTTGGGGGAACGCAACTGTGATGCCAACTTACTCAACATGCAAAATGTTTCTACGCTGATCCGGCAAGCGGGATTCAAACATTGGGGCAATCGTCTGTGTGCGTCACACCCGCAATGGCATTTTGAATCGGTACGTCGAACAGCGGATGTGATTGAGGACAGCATTCAACTTGCGATGCTGGGGTATGTCGACCGTCCATTAGATCGACAAAATGCAGACGATATTATCGGCTCAGTGAACGCCTATTTGCGACGACTGGTGGGGGAAGGGGCGATATTTGGAGGGCAAGCGTGGTTAGATCCTGAACTTAATACGGCAGAAACGTTAGCTGCGGGAGAGCTTTACATTAACTATGACTTTGGTCCTAAATCGCCAACTGAGCTCATTCAGATGCGCGTCAGTATCAATAATGAATACGGACTACAGGAGTTAACGGCACTATGAGTTATCACAATCAATTACGCGCATGGACCTTTTTTCGTCAAGGTATTCGTATTCAAGGGGCTCATGAATTTATGCCGCCCACGTTATCGATAGTGAAAACGGATTTACGGACGGGCGCACAAGATGCCCCCATGCCGGTAGATGATGGGATGGAGGCGCTCACCTGTCAGATCAAGTTTTACGGTCTGGATACGGAGATGTTGTCCAGTTTCGGCTTTGTCAGCGGGCAACGCTCTCGATTTACCGCCTATCAAGGGTATGTGGCAAACAATATTGCATTGGGTACTATTGAAGAGATTGAAGGGTTTGTGATGACGGTGACGCCGGATGCTCGAGGCAATAGCAATTTATCCGAAGCGGCGTTCACCGTGGACATTGCCGTGAATTACTACCGCAAAACGTTTGAAGGGAAAGAGTTATTTATGATTGATACCGAGCGTTTTGTGCGTCGAGTCAATGGTGTGGATGTGTTCGCGGGGCTAGCGGCAAAAGTTCGCGTGTAATGTTTTTTCAATATGATGATATAGCGACCTTCGGGTCGCTTTTTTTATGGAGTGATGATGAATATGAGTTTTCCCGGTGAAACGCGCACAATTAAATTGTATACCCCTATCATATTGGACGGTGGCGTTGAACTTACAGAGATCACATTTCGAGAGCCTGTGGTACGTGATCGCATTGCATTTGCCAAAGATCGCGGCTCAGAAGAGGAAAAAGAAGCCCGTATGATAGCGCAACTGTGCGGTCTGAGTGAGCAAGATATTTGGCAATTGACGGCAGCGGATTATGCCCAGCTGACGGATACCTTTAACGTTTTTATGTTACCGCCCGCGAAGCGACCGAAGCCGACATCAACAACGCGTTAAGATTTCTGGGGCGTCGATTGCATTTTACGTTATCGGATTATCTTGCAATGCCTTTTCGGGTTTTTTCTCAGTGGCTTTTGGATGAATTAAAGGAGGCGAAACGTGGCAAGCGTGAGTCAAAACCTTAAAGCGACAGTCTCTTTTGGCGGTAAAATTTCCAGTTCATGGCGTCGTTCGGCGTCAGATTTACGTAAGGACTTGCAGGATGTTGAGCGTCAATCGACGCGATTGAAGCAAGAGCAAGTCAAGCTGACGGCGGAAATCAAACGGCAAAAACTTGCCGGTGCCAGTGTCAAAGATCTTAAAAAACAGTATGCCGCATTAACCCGAGAAATACATCAAGCGGATACCGCTCAAGCTAAACTGAATACACAGTTGGCAAAATCAGAGCGTTTGGACAGTTTTAAGGGGATAGGGAGGACACTGGCTGGACGAGGCGTCAATTTAGCCAAAGGGGTCGGGATTGCAATTGGGGGCGGCATGGTGGCTTCGGGCGCTGCCGCACTGTTCACCCCAGCGATCGCCAACGCGGAGACCGCCGAACAGGTCGGTCTGGCGACGTCTTACGGGGTGGATACTCAAACGTTCATGCAGTGGGATTCGTTAGCCAAACAGTATGGCATGAACGGCGAGAATATCGGTGATTTGTTTGAAGAGTACCTGCATAAGGCAGGGGAATTTAAGCAATTGGGCGAACAAACCGCCCTCACTGAAGCGTTTGAGACACTGGGGATTAAGGATTTTGAACTCGGTGCGCTGAGTGATATTGCTCAGTTTGAAAAAATTATCGATAAAGCACTGTCACTTGAGGATGAGTCCAAAGCCTCTTTTGCACTGGATGCCTTATTGGGGGGGGAAGCCAGTAAATTGTTGATGTTGATTAAGCGCTCAGGGAAAAGCTTTGACGAGTTGATGCGAGAGCAGCGCAAATACAATTTGGTGACAAAAGAAGGGGCTGACGGGGCATTAAAAGGGCATA
>NZ_ABXW01000005.1 GCF_000173415.1 Providencia alcalifaciens DSM 30120
AGTCATGGGGCACTCAAATGGAAGAGAGCCAGCTTATTTTTCGGGGGGCCCATTATCATGAAAAGTCACTGTGATCCCAGCTATAAAAAACCAGCAAAAACCACTATTCTTATAATTGATTAAAATTAATAATCGTTTATTGAAACTAATTGATTATCATTTGAACATCCAACTTGTTATTTATACTTTATTTTTTGTTTAGATCAGTCTTCGTTATTTATCGATGTAAAATATAATAGGTAAATATTGTTAAATTGATGTTTCATTTTATTCTTCTTATACTATTAAAAATGGTTATTTTTAAGCAATTAAGATATTAGGTTGTTAAATCTAGTAACTACATAGATGAATATTCATCAAACGGGTGGGTTATATGAATAAAATGAAAAGTACGAATAGCCAGATTTTAGAGCAGATTATTTCTGTCAATAAACAGCAAGAAAACGAGTTTAACAATGGGCAAGATGGTGCCATCATTCTTTCACTTTTAGTGATGTTTTTTGTACCTTTCTCGTTGCTAGTTATGATAAAAAACCATTTAGGATTAGAGAATAACGCGATAGCAATTATCGCTGTTGTTGCTTTAAGTCTTGGGATTGCAGCAGGTTTATATAAGACGTTTAAAGTCGGTATTAAATTTGTAGATAAACGCCCTACGCTTGAACAGTTACTTTCCCGCTATACGCCTAAAGATAAAGTTGAATATCAAAAACTGATGTCTGCAAAGCAAAGTCAGCCACAAGATTTTTATTCTTTGATAGAGGATTGGTTATCAATAGAAAAACGGGCTGCTATTTAATAAGTTGATTTATACAAAAGAAAAGCGACTCATTGGAGTCGCTTTTTTGTTTTCAGAGGAGAAACTAGTGAGATTTGCCTTGCTCGATACCTAAGCCAATTTGCGAGCGTACAAACTGCTCTTTGAAACGTGCTCTTTCCATTTTGCCTCTTTCTGAATGGTCGGTAACTGAGAATAACCATGAAGCAAAGAATGCGACAATTAATGAGAAGAATGCAGGGTATTCATAAGGGTAAATTGGTTTTTCATGATGAAGAATAGTCACCCAGATTGTTGGGCCTAAGATCATGAGTACGACTGCGGTAATCAAGCCTAACCAACCACCTGCAAGCGCACCCCGAGTGGTTAACTTGCTCCAATACATTGATAGCAAGATAATTGGGAAGTTACAGCTTGCCGCGATAGAGAAGGCCAAGCCAACCATGAAGGCAATATTTTGTTTCTCGAACAAAATCCCTAACCCAATCGCTACAAAACCGAGGATCACCACGGTAATTTTTGATACGCGCAATTCATCGCGCTCATCGGCTTTACCATTTTTAATCGCCATCGCATACAGGTCGTGGGAAACCGCAGACGCACCCGCCAACGTTAAACCAGCAACAACCGCGAGAATAGTGGCAAAAGCAACCGCAGAGATAAACCCAAGGAAGAAGTTTCCACCGACGGCATCAGCGAGGTGTACCGCTGCCATGTTGGTTCCACCGATTAAAGCGCCAGCGGCATCTTTAAAGTCAGGGTTTGAGCTAACCAGAACGATAGCCCCGAAACCGATGATAAATGTCAGAATGTAGAAGTAACCGATGAATCCAGTCGCGTAGAATACGCTCTTGCGTGCTTCTTTTGCGTCACTAACGGTGAAGAAGCGCATGATGATGTGAGGTAAACCTGCTGTACCGAACATCAAGGCTAACCCAAGAGACAAGGCGGATATTGGGTCAGAAACCAGTCCTCCGGGGCTCATAATGGCGATACCATTTTTATGTACTTCAACGGCTTCTTTAAATAACGTATTGAAGTTGAAGCCGACATGTTTCATGACCATAACCGCCATGAAGGTTGCACCTGCTAGTAGTAAAATGGCTTTGATTATCTGTACCCATGTGGTTGCGAGCATCCCGCCGAATAGCACATACAGCACCATCAATATCCCAACAATCACGACAGCAATGTGGTAGTTAAGCCCAAATAATAACTCAATCAGCTTTCCTGCCCCAACCATCTGAGCGATTAGGTACAGCGCCACAACCACCAAGGAACCCATTGCAGACAGAATGCGGATAGGTCTTTGTTGTAATCGATATGAAGCCACATCCGCGAAAGTATAGCGACCTAAATTTCGTAAGCGCTCGGCAATTAAGAACAGAATAATTGGCCAGCCAATTAAAAAACCGATGGAGTAGATAAGCCCATCGTATCCTGAAGTATAAACCAGTGCGGAGATCCCCAAGAATGAGGCTGCGGACATAAAGTCACCCGCAATCGCCATTCCATTTTGGAAACCTGTAATTTTTCCGCCAGCGGTATAGTAATCAGAGCGAGAGCGAGTTCTTTTTGAAGCCCAGTAAGTGATGTAGAGCGTAAAGCCAACAAACAGTAAGAACATCACGATTGCTTGAATATTGACAGGTTGACGCTCAACATTGCCTGTCAGGGCATCAGCGAGCGCCATTGATGAGGTGAAAAACAGAATAAGCGAGAGCAAGACTTTCATTTTTCTACCTCTTTTAAGATTTCGGCGGTTAAGCGGTCAAATTCACTGTTAGCACGGATGACATACAAACCCGTTAAGATAAACGAGATTACAATCAGCCCAACACCCACAGGAATACCGCGGGTGATGTAGGAACCTTCAGCAATTGGGGTACCTAGCCAGCTTGGATCAAACGCGATAAGAAAGATAAAACCAACATACAGAACTAACGTTATTGCAGATAACAACCATGAAAAGCGACTACGTTTTCTCACTAATTCTTGAAAGAGAGGGTTCGCCTCGACCTTTTCGTAAGCAGTAGCATTCATCAGAGTTCTCCTCTGTTATTGTATTATTGGCATACTCTGATAGCTCAAAAGGCGGATTTTAGGGCGACACATGGCTACCCAAGGAATTAACTGGGTATTCGGTCAGACTCTATTTCTGCTGATTGAGTGATGCTGAGTATTGATTTTAGGTCGCCCGTAGGCGACCTGTAGTGCCATGAGCTATCTACACAACTATTTATATAGCTACGAGATACTCATTGACTGTTTTTCTTCGAGCAGTTTTTCGACAACACCTGGATCTGCCAGTGTGGAAGTATCTCCAAAATTACTGGTATCACCTGATGCAATTTTTCGTAGGATACGGCGCATGATCTTACCGGAACGCGTTTTCGGTAAAGAATCTGTCCAATGTAAAACGTCTGGTGTGGCAATCGGGCCAATTTCTTTACGAACCCAATTACGCACTTCAGTGTACAACTCTGGGGATGGTTCTTCGCCAGAGATCAAGGTTACATAGGCGTAGATCGCCTGACCTTTGATACTGTGAGGAATACCTACCACTGCAGCTTCAGCAACTTTCGGATGTGAAACGAGAGCTGATTCAATTTCCGCTGTCCCTAATCGGTGACCTGAGATATTGAGTACGTCATCAACACGACCCGTGATCCAGTAATAGCCATCTTCATCACGACGCGCACCATCACCACTAAAGTACATGCCTTTAAACGTGGAGAAATAAGTTTGCTCGAAACGCTCATGATCACCAAACAGAGTTCGTGCTTGACCTGGCCATGAGTCTACGATGACTAAGTTACCTTCGGTTGCACCCTCGATAGGCTCACCAAGGTTATCTACCAATGCAGGACGAACACCAAAGAATGGTAGTGTTGCAGAACCTGGTTTCAACATAGTTGCCCCCGGCAGAGGCGTAATCATGAAGCCGCCTGTTTCTGTTTGCCACCATGTATCCACAACAGGGCAACGGCTGTTCCCCATTTTCTTGTAGAACCATTCCCACGCTTCTGGGTTAATAGGCTCACCGACCGATCCTAAAATCCGTAAAGAATCACGTTGAGTACCTTCAATCGCTTTATCACCTTCAGCCATCAGTGCACGGATAGCGGTTGGTGCGGTATAAAGAATATTGACTTGGTGTTTATCAACGACTTGTGCCATACGGTTAACTGCCGGATAGTTTGGCACACCTTCAAACATTAAGGTTTTTGCACCATTGGATAGCGGTCCATAAAGCAGGTAGCTATGACCCGTAACCCAGCCCACATCCGCCGTACACCAGTAGACTTCATTTTCATGATAATCAAAGGTGTATTTGAATGTCAGCGTGGCATAGACCAGATAACCGCCCGTAGTATGGAGAACCCCTTTAGGTTTACCAGTTGAGCCGGAAGTGTAGAGAATAAACAACGGATCTTCTGCATTGATCTCTTCCGGTGGGCAATCCGCGCTGACACCTTGGATAACGTCGTGCCACCAAAGATCACGACCTTCAACCCAGCTTGGTGCATTACCTGTACGGCGATAAACAATCACATTGGCGACCGTAGTCACTTGTGGATTTTGCAATGCGTCATCAACATTCTTTTTCAACGGAATGGCTCGACCGGCACGCAAGCCTTCATCGGAGGTGATGATAAGCTTAGCTTTACAGTCAATAACACGCCCAGAAACAGCTTCAGGTGAGAACCCAGCAAAGATGACAGTATGGATAGCACCAATACGTGCACACGCCAGCATTGCTACCGCTGCTTCAACCACCATTGGCATATAGATAGCGACGACATCACCTTTACGGATACCTTGCTTCTTCAGGACGTTTGCGAATTGGCACACATCATGGTGCAGTTCACGGTAAGTGATATTTTTTGATTGGGTTGGGTCATCGCCTTCCCAGATGATAGCGGTTTGATCTCCTCGAGTGGCGAGGTGACGATCTAAGCAGTTGGCACTCAGGTTTAGGGTGCCATCTTCAAACCAGCGAATGTTCACGTGTCCGGGATCGAATGAAGTATTTTTCACCCGAGTGTAAGGTTTAATCCAATCAACGATTTTCCCTTTTTCGCCCCAAAATCCTTCGGGGTCTTGAATCGAGCGTTGGTACTCATCGTTATACTGTTGTTCGTTTATCAGGGCATTTTTAGCAATATTAGCAGGAACGGGATGTTTAGTTATTTGTGTCATATTATTATCTCCTTGCAGATGTTAATAGTATGTCAAAAATCGGTTAACTGAAGTATGGCGGGTTATTTTGTTTTTCTTTTGCGCGGAAGATCACGTATTAATAGTAATGGGATTTGCAGTATGATCATTTGATGCTAAATCCATGATTGAAATAAAAATTCAAAAATATAACTAACATTGGAATTAAAGAAAAACAAAGACGAACTATAGTGGTATTAGTTACTGAATAAACTCGTGATGATAGCCGATGGAAAAATCCACAGAATTCACATGGATATGATAATGATTTTCATTAACACTAAAATAACTATAATGGTTGCGTGGTTACAAACACGCAGTTACTGAAATCCTAATTCAGTCTGTGAGATAGAAAAGAAGTCACTGGAGGCTAACAATATGAGTTACACATTACCTGCTTTACCTTATGCTTATGATGCGCTGGAACCTCATTTTGATAAACAAACCATGGAAATCCATCACACCAAGCACCACCAAACCTACGTGAATAACACCAACACAGCATTAGAAAAATTACCTGAGCTTGCAGGTCTAGATATCGATGTATTAATTCAAAAATTAGATCAAATTCCTGCCGATCAACGTACTTTCGTACGTAACAACGCGGGCGGACACTCAAACCATAGCCTGTTCTGGAAAGGCTTAAAACTAGGCACAGAACTGAATGGCGAGTTGAAAGTCGCGATTGAGCGTGATTTTGGCAGCGTTGATGCGTTTAAAGACCTTTTTGAAAAAGCAGCGGCTTCCCGTTTTGGTTCTGGTTGGGCATGGCTGGTATTAAAAGATGATGGTAAGTTGGCGGTGGTCTCCACTGCAAACCAAGATAACCCATTGATGGGTGAAGCTATCTCTGGCGCTTCGGGCTATCCAATCCTTGGTTTAGATGTTTGGGAACATGCTTATTACCTGAAATATCAAAACCGCCGTCCAGATTACATCAAGGCATTCTGGTCAGTTGTGAACTGGGATGAAGCAGCAAAACGCTTCGCAGAAAAAACCAAATAAGATTTTTGATTAATCAAATTTTCGCTTAACGCGGTTCTTCAGAGCCGCGTTTTTTGTTTTTGTCTTGGGGATAACGTTGTTATCTCTATGGTCATTCTTTATGATGAAAACTCGTTCAGATGGGTTCATTAGGGAGCCAAACCGTGCAGATACATCCTCAAGTTTTTATTGGTACCATTCAAAGCACTGCCCATTGTGGTGTGAGTGCTATTCATAAGCGAGCTGCGGATGGGGTATTAACCTTAAATAGTTTAGGAATTGAAGGGGATGAACAAGCAGAAACGCGTTTTCACGGTGGACCTGATAGAGCGCTATGCCATTACCCGCAAGAACATTATGAATTTTGGCGACAGCGATACCCACAATTAGAGGATTTATTCCTTCCTTCTGCTTTTGGTGAAAACTTATCCACTCAAGGAATGACTGAAGAAAATGTCTTTATCGGTGATATCTATGCTTGGGGTGATGCACGTATTCAAATCACTCAACCCCGTTCCCCTTGCTATAAACTAAATGGATTAACGGGAGTGGAAAACTTTGCTCAGGTCATGCAAGACGAAGGTCGCTGTGGCTGGTTGTATCGTGTAATCAAAGGTGGCAGTGTAAGCGCAGAGACGCCTCTGAGGCTCCTTAGCCGTAATAGTGATGTTTCTCTGCAAGAAGCCATCATGATTGCGTTCCATGCACCGTATGACGAAGAACTGTATCAGCGGTTGCTCTCAGCTGCGGGGCTATCGGCGAGCTGGAGCCTGACGATGCAAAATCGCTTAGAGCATCATAAGATTGAAGAATTTAGCCATCGGTTATTTGGTCGACGTCACTGATTATTTACCCGCCAGATTCGAATGGAGGAAAACGCATGCAGTACGATTTAAATGACCTCTACTATTTTGTTAAAGTTGTTGAATATGGTGGTTTTTCTCAGGCGGGTGCAGCGTTAGGCATTCCAAAATCCAAGTTGAGCCGCCGTATTGCAGACTTAGAACAAAAACTAAATGTCTCTTTGATTTACCGCTCAACTCGGCAATTTCATGTAACTGAAATTGGACAAGTTTTTTATCAGCAATGTAAGAATGTGGTGGAAGAAGCGGATATTGCTCACGAGCTGATCTGTTCAGTTCAAACTCACCCAAAAGGGACGATAAAACTCTCCTGCCCAGTGACTTTATTACAGGTATATTTGCAAGATACATTGATTGATTTTATGGCGAAATACCCAGATATCGATGTGCAAATTCTCGCGGTAAATCGTCCTGTTGATGTCATTAGTGAAGGGCTGGATTTAGCGCTGCGAGTACGTTCGCTCCCCCTTGATGATTCAGGGTTGATGATGAAAGTGCTGGGGTATTCTCGGCGAATTTTAATTGCAAGCCCAAGCTTATTTAACGAAAAAGGTTACCCTTCAACGCCAGAGCAGCTGGTGGATTATCCTATTCTCGCCAATACTGAGCATTCCCAGCGTTATACACTTTCATTGAAAAACAGCGATGATCTTAGTGTGACGGTTCATGTGACCCCAAAATTGGCAACGACTGATATTTTGACATTGTACCGGGCAGCAGTAAAAGGGTTAGGTATTGCTCGTTTGCCACAGGGCGTGGTTGAAAAAGAGCTAAAAAGAGGGGAGCTGGTTGAGGTGCTGCCTCATTGGCAGTTTCCTGAAGATATTATTCATGCCGTATACCCATCGCGTAAAGGGCTGTTACCCGCAGTACAGCTATTTTTAACGTACTTAGCGGAAAATATGGTGGCAGGAGAAAAATAATGTCCTCTGAAAATTCAGAGGACATTATGATTAGCTGGCATTAGGGATGCGCCCAAACTTGCCACTATTGAAATCATTAATTGCTTCATTGATTTCTTGGCTCGTATTCATGACAAATGGACCATATCCCACCACTGGCTCATCGATAGGATCACCGCTGAGCAGTAGCACTAAAGCCTCATCGGTAGTGGCTTCTAACAGCACATTGCTATCTGTAGCATCCAAAATCATCAATTCGCCTTCATTCAATGCGGTATGCCCATCCACAAAGAGACTGCCTTTGAGCATGACCAATCCAACGTTACGACCTGATTTAGTCGGTAACCCTATGACCTTGCCTTTATTTAAACGCAGATCCCACACATCAAGGGCGGTAAATGTGCGTGCGGCACCCGTGTTTCCTAAATAATCACCGGCAATGACTCGTAACGTACCTGCTTCATTCGCGAGGCTAATGGTTGGAATGGTATCGCTCGCCAATAACTGGTATCCCGGTGCGGCAAGTTTATCTTTAGCGGGTAAATTAACCCACAGTTGCACCATATCTAAGGTTCCGCCATTTTTCATAAAGTTATCAGACTGATATTCTTGATGAAGTATTCCTGATGCAGCGGTCATCCATTGCACATCGCCTGGACCAATCACGCCACCTTCACCCGTAGAGTCGTGGTGAGCGACTTCGCCGTCATATACGATGGTGACGGTTTCAAAGCCTTTATGCGGATGCTCGCCAACACCACGATTATCCCCTTCAGATGCAGGGAATGGGTGCGGACCCGCTCTATCCAACAGTAAAAATGGGTTCAAGTATTTCCCGTGATTGTTGTAGCTAAACATCGAGCGAACAGGGAAACCATCACCAACCCAGTGGCTACGTGGGGATTGATAAATACCAATAATCTTTTTCATGGTGTGACTCCAAACTGGTTTTATAAACAGATCAGCTCTATGAACTCATCATTTCGATGAACTAATAATAGAAGAGCTAAAGCTGGGTGAGTAGAGGCAAAAATAGGTTTGATTGTTCTGAAAATAGAACAATCAAAGCATTGATAAGTGAGTTGAATGTGGGTTTCTAGTATGCTTCGGATTAGCCAAAATCGGAGCGTTCCTCTTCATTTATTCATCTTAAACATGAACGATCAGGAATACTAAATAGGTATGATGTCTCCGTGTGAACCCGTGATTCCGTTAAAAGGATTGTTATGAAAACTATTAATATCGCTATGGCATTTTCTATTGCCTTTATGTTATCTGGATGCCTTTCTCAACCCGCACCTCAGTATGATAACAATGGCATCCAGTTAGAAGAGTTTAAAGAGCTAGAAAGCTTGAGAATGCCAGAGCTGAACATTCCTGAAGGGGCGCCGGATGGGGACTATATCGAACGTTATGGAAATGGTGCCATTCAGTTTAAATCGTGGGTGAAAAACAACTGCTTAGATAAGAGCATTACGGTTTATTATAAAAACGGTCAGCCAAAAATGTTTATTCCGATAAAAGATTGCAAAGTAGATGGCGTCATTAAGTCTTACCATCCTAATGGGAATTTAGATACTGAGATGGGATATAGCAATGACAGGCTAAACGGCGATTATAAATCCTACTACGATACACCGAAAAATAATCTGCATCTTAAAACGAGTTTTGTGAATGGGGCCGCCGAAGGTGTTCTTGAAGAGCGCGGACAGGATGGCGAGCTATTAAAGCAGGGGCTGATTAAAGACGGTAAGTTGTATACTGTGAAGTAAGTGGACTACAGATAAAATAAAAGCCAATTAACCGTGAGTGAGTTATTGGCTTTTTGCTATTGAATAGCGATGTACGATTACAGCTGTGGACGTTTTACAAAGCCGATTGCATCGTAAACCTTATCTAAGGTTTCTTGGGCGCGAGCTGCTGCTTTGGTAGCACCTTCATCCATAATTTGGTTCAGTAACGCTTCGTTGTTACGGAACTCATGGTAGCGCGCTTGTAAGTTCGTTAGCATGTCAGAAACTGCTTCAGCAACAGCGCCTTTCAGATGACCGTACATTTGGCCTTCAAACTCAGCTTCCAGTGTTTTCACACTTTTGCCTGTCACACCTGCAAGGATGTCTAATAGGTTAGAAACCCCTGCTTTATTTTCAACATCGTAGCAAATACGTGGTGGCTCTTCAGAGTCAGTCATGGCACGTTTAATTTTCTTCACCACCGATTTCGGATCTTCTAACAGCGCAATGACGTTATTACGGTTGTCATCAGACTTAGACATCTTCTTCGTTGGCTCTTGTAATGCCATTACACGAGCACCGCCATCGGTTGGGATAAATGGCTCTGGTACGGTGAAAATATCACCGTAAATTGCATTGAAGCGTTGAGCAATATCGCGGCTCAGTTCAAGGTGCTGTTTCTGGTCAATACCGACAGGAACTTGGTTAGTTTGATAAACCAGAATATCGGCGGCCATTAGAACTGGGTAGTCAAACAGACCCGCGTTGATGTTTTCTGAGTGGCGAGCAGATTTGTCTTTGAACTGGGTCATACGGCTGAGTTCGCCGAAATAGGTGTAGCAGTTTAATGCCCAGCTTAATTGTGCGTGTTGTGGTACATGAGATTGAACGAAAATGGTGCTTTTCTTCGGATCAATACCACAAGCTAAGTAGAGCGCTAATGTATCGAGAGTTCTTTTACGCAGTTCAGTTGGGTCTTGGCGAACGGTAATGGCGTGCTGGTCAACGATACAGTAAATGCAGTCAAAATCATCTTGCATCTTAACCCACTGACGTAACGCACCCATGTAGTTACCGATGGTTAATTCACCGGAAGGCTGTGCGCCGCTGAATACAATAGGTTTATGGGGTTGTTTAGATTTCTCAGTGGGTGTACTCATTTCTTTGTATGTCCTTGTAGTATTTTTTTATACCCTTTTAGGTTTCGAGCGACGTAGTGAATGGGTAGCTCGAATTATTGGGGATTTTATTTTGCTAAATCAATAACGGAAAGTAGCTCAGAAAAGTGGCTTAACACGTAGTCGGGCTCGGTAATTGCGATTGATTCACCATAGTTGTAGCCGTAGGTTAGCCCTACGCTTGGGCAGCCAGCATTGTGGGCTGCGATAATATCATTACGGGAATCGCCGACAAAAAGCAATTCTTCTTTGCGTAAACCGAACTGACCCATTGTTAAATAGAGTGGCGCTGGGTGTGGTTTAGTTTTCACAACATCGTCACCACCAAGCACTAATGAAAAGTAGCTATCAATACCCAATTTTTCTAATAGTGGCGCCACAAACGGGGTCGGTTTGTTGGTCACAATGGCCATTGGCATATTGTGTTTTGCAATCGTTTCGAGGGTCTCTTTGACTTCAGGAAACAGCTGGCTGCCGGTATTAACGGTTGTTGCATAGTGTTCATCGAAGCGTATACGAGCTTGCTTTTGTCGCTCTGGAGTAACCGTCATTCCCGCCCATTTTAGCGCGCGCTCGACGAGCATATCGGCGCCGTTGCCTACCCAGATGGAGACGCGCTCTTTACCTGCTGGTGGCAGGTTAAGTTCTTCCAGCGTTTTATCGATGGCGTCCGCTAAACCGCCGGCGCTATCAACGAGGGTGCCATCTAAATCAAACGCAATTGCTTTAATACTTTCTAAAACCGCATGTGTCATTGAGATACCTTTTTTAATTCTTGGCGCATTTCATCGATGACTTTTTTATAATCGGACTGGTCAAAAATTGCGGAGCCAGCAACGAAGGTGTCTGCACCTGCTGCGGCAATTTCTGCAATGTTATTCACCTTCACACCACCATCGACCTCTAAGCGAATATCATAACCACTTTCATCAATTAGTTTACGAACTTGGCGCAATTTATTCAGGGTTTGTGGAATAAAAGATTGACCACCAAATCCTGGGTTAACCGACATCAGTAGGATCATATCGACTTTATCCATCACATAATCCAGATAGCTTAGCGGGGTTGCTGGGTTAAATACCAGACCTGCGGTGCAACCATTCTCTTTGATGAGTTGTAGCGTTCTATCGATGTGTTCGCTGGCTTCTGGGTGGAAGCTAATGTGAGTTGCTCCCGCTTTTGCAAAGTCAGGGATGATACGGTCGACAGGTTTAACCATTAAATGAACATCAATTGGCGCGGTGATACCGTAATTGCGTAGCGCTTTGCAGATTGGCGCACCGAACGTGAGGTTCGGCACGTAGTGGTTATCCATGACATCAAAATGGATAATGTCTGCGCCTGCAGCAAGAACTTTGGCGGTATCTTCGCCTAAACGTGCAAAGTCAGCAGATAAAATAGATGGGGCAATGAGAAAATCTTTCATAATTGTCTCCGATTATTCGTCGTTATCTGACAGCACCTATTATTTTTTAGATGCTCCCGCATATAAAGCCAAAAGCTCGTTGACTTTGGCACGGTTCAAAATATTTCTACTAATGGTGCGACGTACTTTAACGATATGTAATTGTGCCTGATGATACCACTCTCGGGTCATCGGGGTCTCATGATTTGAGATAAGAACTGGGATCTCGCGCTCAGATGATAGCTTATGTGCTAACAAAGCGAGATTTTGTTGTTCTTGAGCACTAAATGAGTTGGTGTGATATGCCGTAAAATTCGCAGTTTCAGATAGCGGAGCGTAAGGCGGATCACAGTAAATCACTGAGCCCATTGGGGCGTCGAGTAATGTTTTGCTGTAAGACTGTGTTACAAACGTGGCTTTCTGGGCTTTTTCTGCAAACCACAAGAGCTCGTCTTTTGGAAAATACGGTTTTTTATAGCGCCCAAAAGGGACATTGAATTCCCCTCGTAAGTTGTAACGGCATAGTCCGTTATAACAATGGCGATTAAGATACAAAAAGAGAATACTGCGTTTAGCAGGGTCATCTGATTGGTTAAATGTTTTACGCATTAAATAATACTGTTCTGAAGTATTAAATTCAGGTGTGAACAGCCGCTGAGCTTCTTCAATAAAAGCCTCAGAGCGATATTTAACCGTATTGTAGAGGTTGATGAGATCACTGTTTATGTCTGCCAGTACATATGAATCGTAGTTAGTATTTAAAAACACCGATCCTGCACCAACAAAAGGTTCTATTAAGCAATTACCTTGTGGAAGGTGTTTTTTGATCTCATCCACAAGAGGGTATTTACCCCCAGCCCATTTTAAAAAAGCGCGTTTCTTTTTCATGCCGTCTTATTATTACAATCGTTTAGAGCCGCCACTTGGCGGCTCTTTCAGGACAACATAATGCGCCCGGGGAAAAACGTTGTTATTTTTGATCCTGTTTAACTTGTTTCATATTACGCACCCACGGTTTCTTCGCTTGCACTGCGGCAGGTAAGGTCGCAATTGCATTTTTTGCTTCGTTCACTGAGCTGTAGTTTCCGTGGATTAAAACATACCAAGTTTGTCCATTACGAATGGTTTTATACACTTGATAGTTAGCAAGTTTATTCTCTTTTGCGAAAGCTTCCAGTGTATCTGAACGACTTGCGCTACTTAATTGTAATGTATAGCTACCAGATGGTGCAGCTGCATGACTATTTGAGCTTGTGCTAGTAGTCGATTTCGTGGTTGTTTTTGGCTGGGCAGGCTGTTTTTGTTCAACCGGCTTAGTCGTTTTAGGCTGAGTTTTTTCTGGTGTGACAGGTTTCACTGTTGGCTGTTTTTCCACAGGTTTAACTTGCGGTTGCGTCAATGGAGTCACGTTTTGTGGTGGCGTGGTAGTGCCGTCAGATGGCAGGCTTTGACCTTGACTGAGAGCATCGGCAACATCACCAGGAATTTCAATACGCTCACCAAGACCATTTTGTTGTGTCTGAGTGTCGGCTTGCGTTGGCATTGGGTTGATTTGCTGACCATTTAACTCTTGCGCTTGACCTGTTTGTGGTTGCGTTGGAGTTTGGGTATTTGAATTCGTTAGTGATGAAGAACCTGATAAATCAATATTACGTTGGTTAGCACTATCTGTTTGTAATTTCTCGTGTTCTGTTGGTGCTTTCAATGCAGAACTGATGGCAATTATCAGCAGCAATAGCACTAAAACGCCTACACCAATCATGATGTGTTGACGTGATAACGCGATTTTTGGCTTAGCCGCAGCAGCAGGGCGCGAGCGTCCGGTTGGTCTATCTGATGTATCAGGCCTTAAATCATTTTGCACTTGAGGCTGATTATCTGGTTTAAATTCGTCCATTTTCCTCTCCCGAAATTAGTTCGCCTGTAGTAGAGATAAAATGTCTCTTATCATTACGACCTGTTCACGACTAAGCAGTTGCTTCTGCTCACATTTAAAGAATAGATTGTTTAGCAATTTCATTCCAATTTCAATGAGACTGCGACTATCTTGTTTGTGATTCGTTATAGGTGCTAGGCATAGCGTTATAATTTAACGGCTTTAGTGGATATCTGCCAGTAACATTTTAAAACCCCTAAAAATATTCAGGAGCTAATTAATGCTTTTTACTTAGTTCGGTGATTTTTATGGTATGCAAGCCGAAATGGCGGCAGTAACCGTTGAGGCATCCACATCGGAACGCATTTCTGAATGACCAATTGTGGTTGGAAGGATAAGATGCAATTTGCCTCCCATGACTTTTTTATCTCGCATCATGTGAGGTAAATAGTCATCGGGCTGCATTTTTGCTGGTCCGGTGACTGGAAGTTCTGCGCGTTTTAACAGGGCGATGACACGACCAGTTTGCTCTGGCGTAAATTGACCGATAAGTTCAGCGGTTTTCGCGGCCATGACCATCCCTGCGGCAACAGCTTCACCATGAAGCCATACGCCGTAGCCCATTTCGGCTTCAATCGCATGACCAAATGTGTGCCCTAAATTCAATAATGCTCGCAGCCCACTAGTTTCTTTTTCATCAGCGGCAACAACTTGTGCTTTCAATTCACAACAACGGCGAATGCAGTACGCCATGGCTTGGTTATCCAGCGCCATTAACGCATCAATGTTTTCTTCGAGCCAGCTAAAAAACTCACCATCAAGAATGATGCCGTATTTGATAACTTCAGCTAGACCTGAAGAGAGCTCACGCTTAGGTAAGGTTTTTAAACAATCAAGGTCAATGACCACGGAAGCCGGCTGGTAAAATGCCCCGATCATATTTTTCCCTAACGGATGGTTAACAGCTGTTTTTCCACCCACCGAAGAGTCTACTTGGGAAAGTAATGTTGTGGGCACTTGAATAAAACGTACGCCTCGTTGATAGCTCGCTGCTGCGAATCCAGTTAAGTCACCGATAACTCCCCCACCTAAGGCGATGAGGGTTGTATCTCGGTTATGGTGCTTTTCGAGTAATGCGGTAAAAACATCATTCATGATGAATAAAGATTTATACTGTTCGCCATCAGGCAGGATGATGGAATCAACTTTTACGCCTGAGGCTTCAAGAACAGTTTGGATCTTATGCAGATAAAGTGGGGCGAGGGTTTCGTTCGTCACTATCATTGCTCGCTGGCCTGCAGTTAGTGGCCAAAATGCATCCTGCTGTTGATATAAACTGGGTGCAATATTGATTGGATAACTGCGTTCATCCAGCGTAACAGTGACTTTTTCCATCTTGCTTTACCTTGAATTCATGACTTTTGATGTATAAAAATTAGTTTTTTTCTAACAGTTCAATGATTTGGTTAGCAACAACTTTGGCGCTTTGCTCATCTGTATGAATAGTAATATCTGCTATTTCTTCATACATAGGATTGCGTTCATCAGCTAATTTCTCTAAAACTTCGCGAGCAGGTTCATCCACTTGTAATAGAGGACGTTTTTTATCGCGCTGCGTGCGGGATAATTGCTTCTCAATGGTGGTTTCGAGATACACGACAACCCCACGAGCAGACAAGCGGTTACGTGTCTCTTTGGATTTAACAGAGCCACCACCTGTCGCTAAGACAATGCCTTGTTTTTCGGTGAGTTCATTGATGACTTTTTCTTCGCGATCGCGAAAGCCTTCTTCACCTTCTAGGTCGAATACCCAACCTACATCTGCGCCAGTGCGTTTTTCAATCTCGTGATCGGAGTCAAAAAACTCCATATTAAGCTGTTGAGCTAACTGACGACCAATAGTGCTTTTTCCGGCTCCCATTGGTCCAACCAGAAAGATATTGCGTTTCTCTGCCATGTTTTTTGGTATTACTACGATTATTCGTTAATGATCACCCGCCCCGCCAATCGAATTAGCGGCGGGACCTAAACTGAAACCTCATAAGTGATGATGTGAGATCAGATAAGAAAATTATCTCAATACATCAACCTGAATTGCAACTATATAAATATGGCACTTAGAAAACAAAGTGCCATATTCTTCGTTGCGGGTTTCTATATATTTGAGCCGTCTACATTACATTATGCACTGTTTAGTGAGCTTATTAACAGGTCGATTAGTCCGTGAAAATAATCTAACCTGTTAATTATAAAGTAAAATTTATGTAGCTATTTTATAAGCGGCTGATAGTTTGTTCTTTCATCTACCGATAGTTAGAACACTCAATGGATAACCTTGTATGCTAAAACGACCTCAGCGTCAAATTTATCCGGTAGGTTTATGGCACAAAAAGTAATAATTTCACGGCACTTTGATGCTTTGAACATTCAACTAATTGAATGTATGAGTGTTATTTTTTACGCTAAATATTAATAAGTTTTGGTGTAATAAATACCACTAAAACACGTTTATCAACATGTTGTGTCTTATTGATAAATAAGTTTCCTAATAATGGGATTTGTGACAGAAAAGGGACCCCTGAATCTGTTTTTTCCTGCTTTTGCTGAAAAATACCGCCAAGAATTAATGTGTTGTTATTTTTGATGGTGACTGAGGTCGCTATCTCTTGCTTATTAATGGCTAAATGCTGATTAGGATTGGTTGTTAAGGCAGTATCTGGGGAGTTATGGCTGATTTTTAATACCATTTCGACGTTGTCATTACGAGAAATTGTCGGGGTCACTTCCATACCCAATACCGCATCTTTAAATTGTACGTGGCTTTTTTTCTCTGAAGTGGTGACATAAGGAATTTCGCTCCCTTGTTGAATGCTTGCGGGATTCTTATGGGAGGCAACTAAGCGTGGGCTCGCAATAATAGACAGTAAATTCTCTTTTTCTAAGGCATTGAGCTTCATTTCGAGTAATCCCTCTCCAAGTCGTAAAACATTTAACGCCATTTGCCCCGACTGGCTACTGTATCGGTTATAACGACTATGATGCCCATCCGTTGCTGAATCATTGTGGACTCCCCACTCTAACCCCAGTGCTTGCAAGGCTGTACGTGAGCTACTAATTATGTGAGCCGTGATTTGCACTTGTTGCTGGGGAATATCTTTTTGCGTTAGCCATGTTTCAATTAATGCGAAGCGTTCTTGGGTATCCGTGATGATTAAACTGTTGGTGATGGTATCGACATGAGCCTTACCGTTACTTGAAAGTAGGTGCATATTTGGCTGAGTAATTTGTTGGTAAGTGCTGTTGGCATCGATAGAGACGAGCGGAAATATTTTTTCTGTCAGTGTGATCTCTGCTTTAGGTGGGATGATGGCATCTAAAAGTTGCGTATCTTCCAATGTCGGCAGGATTGGCTCAAAGGGATCTCGGGGGGATTGAGCATATCCCGAAAGTGTTATGCATAGCGTTAACAGAATAGTGAAAAAATTAGTGTTGCTCATTGTGCTGTTGTTCATCCTTGATAAATGAGAGAGATAAATGGGCTGTGAGTATCTGGTTTTTCGTGGTGAAGATAACGTTAGAGAATTGCCAGTGCGGCTGAGGTAGAAAGATCATGAGTGAGCGCATGAATTCAAGGAGATCCTTAAATTTTCCTTGGATCTCAAGTTGGTAATGAGAATTCGTTGGATCCGTTGGCTGAAGCTGATTTAAAACCACGTTAGCGTGAGAAACTAGCCGTTGTAAATGAAGAACGAGGTATTGGGAGTCGGGAATGGTTTCTTCATCGAAATCCAATGAAGCCATTTCTTGTTCTATCCAAAAGCGTGTCGGATTTTGGGCGAAAAACTGGCTACTTTCTTGGTTTTTATGTGCGAAAACGACATTATCTTGCCGTAAGTTTGCTAATTGATTTTGCTTATCTTTCCAAATAAAAATATAGCCGCTAGCAAGCAGTGTAGCCAGAGTCAAAGGCAGTACAAGATACTGCTGCCACCGTGGTCGATACCAAAAGCGCCCATATTCAACGTGCTGATCTTTCTGCTTATCCAGACTGCTATTCATTCGAAACCCCTTGATAATCAGCAATTAAATGTAACTGATGTAGGGTATCAACTCGCCGTAGTTTGCGTAGCTGCACATTGCTAACCTGTGGCGTTTGGCTAAATTGAGCCAAAAGCACATTAAGATCTTCAAAACGATAACTAAGTGCGTTGACTTCTAGATGTCCCGCTTGTAGCTGGAAGGAAGATAACCAGCTTTTAGGGGGCGTTAAATTGGACAGTGAGGTTAATAAATCAAGTAGAGATTGATTGTGTTGAGTATAAGTTCGACGTTGGATTTGCCGAAGAGTGAGCTTTTCTAATTGCTGTTGCTGTGTTTGTAACTGTATTTTTAGCTGCTCAGTGCGTTGTTGATGTTGCTGATGAGCAGCAAGGCGATAGTGGTTTTGTGAAATATCTAGCAGAAGCAAACCCACTAAATAACCAAAAATAGTGGCAGTTGTCATGCAGCTCGTGAAGATGATGATAAAAAAATAGCGGCGTTGATGAATGAGTTGATTCATGCGCCAAGGGAGAAAATTAACTTGGTGCATATCAACGGTCCCCATGGCGTAATGCGAGTCCGGCCGCAATCACAAAACTTCCTAATTGATGAGGTAACTTGATGGGGTAGTGGTGAAAAGCTTGCAGTAAATCCCATTGTTTTTGTGCATCTGGAATATGTTGATCGCTAATACAGTAAATTGGTAATGCTAGTGCATCGGGATTATCGGTCAATAAGGGCTGAATTTGATGGATATGTGTTAATTGACTATTTTGAATATGGTTATAGTTTGCAGGTTGGCTGACGGGTCCTGACCAGAGCCACTCATTTTGGCGATAATAAACAATCCAGCACTCATCGGGTAATTGTGCATATTTTGCAAGATAGCGCAGCGCAATCGGTGCAATATCGATAGCAACCAGATGGTAACCCGTTTCCTGTAATAAATTTTGCCAAAAGGTAATATCAGATTGGCGAGCGGCATGAAAGTAAACTTGTTGCCCAATGATCCGATAATCTACTGTCAGCTCTTGTGCTTGCATCGGGAAGAGTTGGTCAATTTGAGCGCGTAAATACCAGTTAAGTTCAGGTTGCTGTAAGCTCATTTGGTTGGGAAGCGAGAGTTGTTTCTTAAGTGAGCGTAGTGAGGGTAATGCAATCGAAACGGAACAGTTTTTAGGTAATTTCTGACGCCATTGGCGCAAAATATTGCGTAGAATTACTCGGTATTCGTCAAGTACGTGTAATGAGCTGTCAAAAGGTATCTCTTGTTGCCAACATTCACATAACGACCAGAATTTGCGATGTTTTTTCACAGCGACTAATTGGATGTGGTGTTGCGATAGCTCAATTCCTATGTGCCATTTTGGTGAATACATACATAATATCCTTATCATTAGCAATTAAATTACGTTTTCTATTGGGCTGTATAAGCTTTATACTATGCGGCAGTGATATCTAAACCCGCCTGTCAGTTGCGTATGGGAATTCTTCGGTGAAGTTCGTAAAATATTTTTTAATTCTGGTTTTCTGTTGCATTTTTTTGGGAAGCGCCTCGATTTATGGCATGTATAAATATGTCGAAGGTGAGCTACCTGACGTTGCAACAATGAAAGACATTCGTCTGCAAACGCCAATGCAGGTATTCAGTGCAGATAATGAACTGATCGCCCAATATGGTGAGAAACGTCGTATTCCATTACCATTAGCTGACATTCCTCCGATGTTGGTGCATGCGTTTATTGCCACTGAAGATAGCCGTTTCTATGAGCACCATGGCATTGACCCAATTGGTATTTTCCGCGCGGTGACTGTGATGGCCTCATCGGGTCATGCATCCCAAGGCGCGAGTACAATTACTCAGCAGCTGGCGAGAAATTTCTATTTAAGTCCAGAAAAAACGCTAATGCGTAAAGCCAAAGAGGCATTTCTGGCAATTCGTATTGAACAATTGTTTACCAAAGATGAAATTATGGAGCTGTACCTAAATAAAATTTATTTAGGTAACCGAGCCTATGGGGTGGGGGCAGCCGCTTATGTTTATTTTGGTAAAACCGTAAATGAATTGACGCTGAGTGAAATGGCGATGATTGCTGGTTTGCCAAAAGCGCCATCAACATTTAACCCACTTTATTCTTATGAACGCGCGGTAAACCGTCGTAACGTCGTGCTGATGCGAATGTTAGAAGAGAAATACATTACGCAAGACCAGTATGAACAAGCGAAGAGTGAGAAAATTGTTGCTTCTTATCATGCACCTAAAGTGGATTTTTCAGCGCCTTATTTAGCGGAAATGGCACGTCAAACCATGTATGAAAAATATGGTGAAGATGCTTATACCGATGGCTACAAGGTGTATACCACGGTTGTGCGTAAAGACCAGTTAGCGGCAACAGAAGCGGTACGTAATAATTTGATAGATTACGATATTCGCCATGGTTATCGCGGACCTGCTGAAGTGCTCTGGAGCGGAAGCCAAACCGCGTGGGATAAAGAACAAATCATAGAAAAACTGAAAAAGTTACCCAATTACGGTTCTCTCATTCCTGCGGTGGTCACCGCAGCTACGAATAGCGATGCTAACGTGATGCTGGCCGATGGCTCTGAAATTCAAATCACACTGGCAGGAGTTCGCTGGGCGCGTAAATTTATTTCAGATACTCAGCAAGGTGGCACACCATCTGCGGTGAATAAAGTGGTACAGCCTGGTGAACAAATTTGGGTTCGTCAGGTAAAAGATAGCTGGTGGTTAGCGCAAGTTCCTGATGTCAATGCGGCGTTTGTTGCGTTGAATCCAAATGATGGTGCGGTGATCGCTCTTGTGGGTGGTTTTGACTTCAATATGAGTGAATTTAACCGCGTGACGCAATCATTGCGCCAAGTGGGTTCAAACATTAAGCCATTCTTGTATACCGCTGCAATGGATAAAGGCTTAACGCTTGCTTCGTTACTTAACGATGTACCGATTAGCCGCTGGGATGCGGGAGCTGGTTCAGACTGGCGCCCGAAAAACTCACCGCCACGCTACGATGGTCCTATCCGCTTGCGTCAAGGCTTAGGTCAGTCGAAAAACGTGGTGATGGTACGTGCGATGCGTGCGATGGGGGTTGACTATGCTGCGGATTATTTACTCCGTTTTGGTTTCCCGAAAGAGAACATCAACCGTACTGAAGCATTAGCCCTCGGTGCGCCATCATTTACACCAATGCAAATGGTGCGAGGTTATGCGGTGATGGTAAACGGCGGATACCTTATTGACCCTTACTACATTTTAAAAATTGAGAATCATAATGGTGAAGTGATTTTCGAAGCCAAGCCTAAAATTGCTTGCCCTGAGTGTACAGATATTCCGGTGATTTATGGTGATACAGCCCGTACGATTGCGCTGAGCGATTCTGAAGGCGATGACACGACGGAAGAAGTTACCCAGTCGCAGAGCAGCGCGGTGAATCAAGAGCCGACTATGGCGCTCTCTACAACCGCTGAACAGCTTAGCCCAGAAGACAAGTATGCCCCGCACGTTATCAGTACACCGCTGGCGTTCTTAATTCGTGATGCCATGGTGACTAATATTTATGGGGAACCAGGTTGGTCGGGTACGGGTTGGCGAGCGGGTCGCGACCTCGGTGGTCGTCGGGATATCGGCGGAAAAACGGGTACCACGAATAGTTCAAAAGATGCGTGGTTCTCCGGTTATGGTCCTGATATCGTGGCTTCCGCATGGATTGGCTTTGATGATAACAAGCGCACATTAGGTCGTACGGGGATCAGTGGCGGTGAAGCTGGTGCGAAAAGCGCTCAGCCGATTTGGGATGATTTTATGAAAGCAGCTCTTGACGGTGTCCCTGTGAAAGTTATGCAGCCGCCAAAAGGGGTCATTTCTGTCTCTATCGATACCCGTACTGGCAAACTGTCATCAGGCGGACCTTCTCGTAATGAGTACTTCATTGAGGGCACGGAACCAAAAGAGCGCGCAGTTCAAGAAGTGGGTACGATAATTTCAACGGAAAGTGGAGCGAGCCAAGAGCTATTTTAACCCGTTGTCTGATAGGCAAATACACTGCACCCCATTGCCGTTTGGCATGGGGTGCAATTGTTTAAGAGGAAATATGTGAGCGGTTATTTAGCGTGATTTTTTAGGTAGCGTTCAACGTAGAACAGGGCGCTGATATTGCGGGCTTCATTGAAGTCCGGATGATCGAGGAGCTCCATCATACGTGCAATTGGCCATCTGACCTGTTGCAGAGGCTCTGGCTCGTCACCCTCAAGTTTTTCGCTAAATAGGTCGTTAGCGATAAGTATGTTCATCTTGCTGGAAAAGTACGATGGAGACATGGTGAGTTTTGCCAGAGGTGTAATCTGGCGAGCTCCATAACCGATTTCTTCTTTGAGTTCGCGTTGAGCAGCATCGAGAGGGGCTTCACCAGGGTCAACTGCTCCTTTTGGAAAACCTAACTCATAGTTTTCGATACCAACGGCGTATTCACGGATCAAGATAAGATGGTCATCAATAATTGGAACAATAAGAACCGCTTCACGTTTTGCTGGGCGCATTCTTTCATAAACACGTTTTTCACCATTACTGAATTCGAGATCAACAGATTGGATACTGAATAATTTAGATTGAGCAATGTCTTGAATATTCAGGATTTTTGGTTTTTTTAACTCTGTCATAACAATTTCCGAATCAGATGAATGGGATCCATGAGGGCAAGCTTACATTGTCTTTAACTATGACGCATATCAAAAAAAAATGATAGAGATTATAGGGTGGATAAAATGCTGTTAGTATAATCTACTTATGAAAATCACACGGATTAATAAGTAAAATATTTTATTTACAACATATTGTAAAATAAAACAAAAAATAGAAGAGAATAGGAATTGGCTTATATAGTGATTGGCATTGTGTTGCTATGCTTTTCAGGTAGGCAATTCTGTTGAGAAAAAAATGCTAAACACCGTCATTATACTGGCTTTGATCATCGCTAGCCTAATTATAATGGTTTCCGTTCTGTTTTTTCGGCGGGGACGGCGTTCGAGTGTCTATCAAATACCCTCTCTAGCGACACCCGCGTTCAAAAAAATGATTGAGTCTGATTTCCAGACTATTACCCAGTACCTTAATCACAGCGCCTCAAAGAATCTTCATTCGCCTTCTCAGCCTGCACGGCAAATCAAAAAAAATGCTACCGTTGCAACCATCTGTAATGCTGTTACACGATTCAATTTACGCCAAGAGCAAGGTCAAGGTTGGCGTTATTTTATTGATACGATTGAAGTGCAGTTGCCTTCTCAATTAGAACCGTTTTTACAACGACAAAATGTCATGGAAATTGTGGAAACGGATCATTTGCCTTTAATTGTGGGGCTCAATAACCACTCTTTGAAAGAATTTAACTATGAGTGGGAAACACCGTTAGAAGACCAACGCACTCAACCTGAAGCAGCTATTCATGAAGGTGAACCTAACACCATCCAACTGCTGAAAATGCGTAAGGAAAGCAAAGAGGAGCATCGGTTACACAACTCTTCAGGATGGTTAGGCGCCATCGTTGTCAGTCTCAGCTTTTTTATTGGTTACCTAACGATTATCTCTATTCCTATTTTTCATGGGTGGGGAGTCACATTCACGGCTGTGGTATTTCTTATCGGGGTATTTTTGTTATTTCGATTACGTCTTTTTCCTAAACCCTATCAAGATGTGCAATGCATCTATGGGCAGGCTAAACGGTGGGAACTGTACGGAGAATTAGACAAAAAATATTCATCAACGATTTCGATTGGGGGGGTAGATTTACACTACCCAACGTATTGGCTTCCCTACCTAAAATATGAACTCGGTCATCCCACGAATATCGATCTCTATTCGACGGGCGAAGTTTTAAAATACGGTCGCTGCCTCTCTATTCATGAAGAGGAACGTTATTACCCTTATAAACGCTTTAAAAAGAATATACTGATGTTTTTCAGTGCATTGTGTGTTTTAGTGTTAGTGTTCTCTTATCAGTCGATCAGTTTACCCGTTAAGTTAGGTTTTGCGTGGCTTGAGGGCGCCAAAAAAGTCACTGTTGTCGATCCGTCTGATTTAACATCGCGAAAAATTAGAGTGGGAGATACCTTATTAGCCAAGGGTATGGGTATGTGTTATCGCCCGCCTAATTTAAATGATGCAAACCAAGCGCTGTTTGTACCTTTCGATTGTTCTGGTGTGTATTGGAATAATATTAATCTGATTACAGAGCCGCAATCTGAGGTTGTCAATCGAGCAATTGATTTGCTGAACAGTGTGAAAAATCAATTACATCCAGATAAAGATGCCCCAGGAATTAACCCAAGACTACAGCGTGAAATTATGAAATCAGGGATGAATATTATCTTTGATTTTTCAGAAATTGTTTTAAAAACCAATGCATTGTGTGAACAAAAAGACCATTGTATTAAACTCAAAAGCGCACTGTCTAACTTAGGCGGAAGTGCGGATGATTGGCCTGTATTGGTGAGTAAGGCTTCTTCAGGTAAATTGAGCGGTGCGCATGTTTTATTACGTGCAGGAAGTGCGGATGCCTTGGAAAACTTAGTTGAAGACACCACATATGATTTTATCAAGAAAGAACTTGATACCGAAGTCCGCAAACTGAATAGCCCGCCACCAGGTGGTGTGTTGTTGATCAATGATGAAAACCTTCCATTGGTAGATTTAGTGCCAGTGACGACATTAAGCGAAATGAACCAAGTTCAGCGATGGAATGAGCTAAAGCGTTTGTCTAGTATTCTGATTAATACGCCATTTGATGTTGAAGGGGTGGTTACGAATATTTCGACAGATGCGAATGGCACATTGCAAGTGGTGATTCATGAGCGCTTGGATGAAGATGTTTTATCTGAATATGTTTGTCGTTCAATGCTGGTTTTTTCTTGATCATTTGCACCTTAGTAAATGGAACATTAATTATTATTCGAGTTTTGAATAACAAACGGCGTTTGCGTAAAATCACTGAATATTACGATAAATGCTATGAGGCCGATAATCCTTCCGATTCTAGATAGTATTATCCTTTCCCAATGATGGAGCCTCATTTTGGTTTGGCATTCAAACTAAGTGTGAGGAGGCACCATGAAGTCGTTATCTACAAAACAAGCGCCTGATGAGCAAGTTCGCCTTGATAAATGGCTATGGGTTGCACGTTTTTATAAAACACGCTCCATTGCCCGTGAGATGATTGATGGTGGTAAGGTTCACTATAATGGGCAAAGAAGTAAGCCTGGAAAGATTGTTGAACTCGGCGCGATGATAAAATTGCGACAAGGTAATGACGAACGGACTATCGAAGTGCTGGAAATCAGCAGCCAACGTAAAGGCGCTCCAGAAGCGCAATTGCTCTACCGTGAAACAGTAGAAAGCCTTAGTCAACGCGAAAAAATGGCAATGGCACGTAAAATGAATGCACTTACGATGCCACATCCTGACCGACGCCCAGATAAAAAAGAGCGTCGGACTTTGCTAAAATTTAAACAAACTAATTCCCATGAATCGTCTTAATAGACTGCCTGAGTAATAGAGAGAAATTATGGCTAAACAAGACCAACTCCACCGTTTCCTGTTTGAACAGCATGCGGTACGTGGAGAAATGATTACTGTCGATGAGACTTTTCATCATATTTTAGAAAATCATGATTACCCAGAAGCCGTTAAAATGCTGCTGGGTGAATTACTGGTAGCGACCAGCTTACTCACTGCAACGTTAAAATTCGATGGTGATATTACCGTTCAAATTCAAGGTGATGGCCCTGTTAAGTTAGCGGTAATTAACGGTAATAACTTACAACAAATGCGCGGTGTCGCCCGTGTTGATGGTCCTGTTGTGGCGGGTAGCACATTACAACAAATGATTGGTAATGGGTTTATTGTCATTACAATTACACCAAAACAAGGTGAACGTTATCAAGGGATCGTAGCAATTGAAGGCAATAGCATTGAAGAGAGTATTGATGCTTATTTCCGTCAATCAGAGCAGTTACCTACTCGTTTATTCATCCGTGTTAGTGAACAAGATGGTAAAGCAATCGCGGGTGGAATGCTGCTGCAAGTTCTTCCTGCTGCGGGAGAATCGAGCCATGAGTTCTTTGATCACTTAGTGCAACTGACTGCGACTATCAAAGGTAAAGAGCTGAGCGAGTTAGACGTGAAAGAGGTACTGCATCGTCTGTATCATGAAGAAGATGTCACACTGTATGATCCACAATCTGTTGAGTTTCGTTGCACATGTTCACGTGAGCGTTGCGAAGCTTCGCTAGCGACGTTAACTCATGAAGATGTTATGGATATTTTGCACAAAGATGGAAAAATTGATATGGAGTGTGAATATTGTGGCTCACACTACGTATTTATTGAATCCGATATCATTGGGTTAAATAATGAGCAAAATCAGCAACTTCACTGATACGATTTAGCAACCTAATTATGTGACGAGGGTGCAATTTTGCACCCTTTTTTTATAATTTTAAAGGATTATAACGTGCTCTAAGTCTCATTATGAATTAAAAAAAATTATGCTTTTTCAATTCTTTGATAGCTATCGCTGTTAATTAGTCGTAAAGATTTATGATCGTCGGCAGAATAGCTATGTTTACCAGGAGCAATATAATGAGCGCTAAAAGCATTACCCTGAAGGATCTCGAAAAGTACGGCATTCATGACGTCGCTGAAGTCGTTTATAACCCAAGTTATGAGCTGTTATTTCAGGAAGAAACCAAACCAGGTCTAGAAGGTTATGAACGTGGTACCGTCACTACATTAGGTGCTGTTGCTGTTGATACCGGTATTTTTACAGGACGTTCCCCAAAAGATAAATATATCGTTCGCGATGATATCACTCGCGATACCGTTTGGTGGGCTGACCAAGGTAAAGGTAAAAACGATAACAAGCCAATGAGTCAAGAAGTGTGGAGCAGCTTAAAACACTTAGTGACTGAGCAGTTATCAGGCAAACGTTTGTTTGTTGTTGATGCATTTTGTGGTGCAAACGCAGACACTCGTTTAAAAGTTCGCTTTATCACTGAAGTTGCGTGGCAAGCTCATTTCGTTAAAAACATGTTTATTCGTCCATCTGATGAAGAATTAGTTGGCTTCGAACCTGACTTTATTGTGATGAACGGTGCTAAATGCACAAACCCAAATTGGAAAGAACAAGGTCTGAACTCAGAGAACTTTGTTGCTTTCAACTTAACTGAGCGTATGCAGTTAATCGGCGGTTCTTGGTACGGCGGCGAAATGAAGAAAGGTATGTTCTCTATGATGAACTACTTGCTGCCATTAAAAGGCATCGCGTCTATGCACTGCTCTGCAAACGTGGGTGAAAAAGGCGACGTTGCCATTTTCTTCGGATTATCTGGTACAGGTAAAACGACACTGTCTACCGATCCAAAACGTAAGCTAATTGGTGATGATGAGCACGGTTGGGATGACGACGGCGTATTTAACTTTGAAGGCGGTTGCTACGCGAAGACCATCAACCTGTCTAAAGAAGCTGAGCCAGACATTTACGGCGCTATCAAACGTGATGCATTGCTGGAAAACGTCATGGTATTGGCAGACGGTTCTGTTGATTTCAATGATGGTTCTAAAACTGAGAATACCCGTGTTTCTTATCCAATCTATCATATCGAGAATATCGTTAAGCCTGTGTCTAAAGCGGGTCACGCGACAAAAGTTATCTTCCTGACGGCGGATGCATTCGGTGTGTTACCACCTGTTTCTCGTTTAACGCCGGAACAAACTCAGTATCACTTCCTCTCTGGTTTTACTGCGAAATTAGCAGGTACAGAACGTGGTGTAACTGAACCAACGCCAACATTCTCTGCATGTTTCGGTGCGGCGTTCTTATCGTTGCACCCAACTCAATATGCTGAAGTGTTAGTGAAACGTATGGAAGCAGCAGGAGCGAAAGCTTACTTAGTTAACACTGGTTGGAACGGTACAGGCAAACGTATTTCTATTAAAGATACGCGTGCAATCATCGATGCAATCTTAAGTGGTGATATCGAAAAAGCGGATACTATCAAGCTGCCAGTCTTTGATTTAGAAGTCCCAACCGCATTACCGGGCGTGGATACTAATATCCTTGACCCACGTAATACTTACGCGGACAAATCTCAGTGGGATGAGAAATCTAAAGATTTAGCCGATCGTTTCGTGAAGAATTTCGATAAGTACACTGATACCCCAGCAGGTGCAGCACTGGTTAAAGCCGGTCCTAAACTGTAATAGCGGGCATAGGGTATAAAAAAAGGCTCTACAGTGATGTAGAGCCTTTCCCATTGGTGTTAGCGTTTACTTACCGGAGGATTTATTCCACAGCGGGTAAGTCAAAGACTAAAATTTCACTCTCTTCATCAGCTTTAATTGTCAGCTGCTTTTCTTGCCAAATCGCTAAACCATCACTGGTGGTTGCTTTTTGACCATTCACTTCGATATTACCTTTGACGACTTGGATCCAAATAACGCGTTTTTCTGCAATGTCATAGGTGCTTTGATCATTAGCAGGGAGCGCCCAACGCCATAGCGTCATATCTTGGTTTACTTTCAATGAGCCATCGCGTGCATCTGGTGATAACACCAATTGTTTACCACTTTTTGAGTCAAAACGTTTTTGCTCATAGCGTGGTTCAATGCCGTTTTTATCTGGAATAATCCAAATTTGGTATAAACGTAGTTCTTTTTCGTTATCAGGATTGTATTCTGAGTGGCGAACTCCTGTTCCCGCACTCATGATTTGGAATTCACCCGCAGGGATCTGCTCCATATTCCCCATGCTATCTTTGTGCTCAACGGCACCATCAAGAACATAGGTCAGAATTTCCATATCTTTGTGGGGATGAGTACCAAACCCTTGTCCCGCAGCGATGTAGTCTTCATTGATGACTCTTAACGCTGAGAAACCCATAAATTTTTCATCGTAATAGTTAGCAAATGAGAACGTGTGCCAACTGTCCAACCAACCGTGGTTTGCGTGTCCACGTTCATTTGCTTGGCGTAAATAGATCATTGAGTCATCTCCTTAAAAGCGGATATCCCATTTTCATTGGGCTCTTGCTTAACTTGTTGATGACAGTTTAGCCAAATTGTAGAAAGAGAAAAGTAGGGGTCATTAACCATAGGATCCAAAAAATTTGAATAAGATTGAGGCGTATCACAATGATTATTTGCCGTATGGAAATGAGGGGGTCAGCAGGTTATAGAAAGGTTCAAATAGAGGTGATTTGTAGAAAGTTATAGATAAAAAAATAGCCAGCATTAAGCTGGCTAAAGTAAACACTGGAAGCAATGTGAGCAATGTCGTACCTCCTACAAGAGACTGACTAAGTTAGTCACCTGCGGAAGATGTGATAATGATAATAGTTATCACTATCGTTTGTAAAGGGTTATTTTTAACCAATTTTAGATTTATTTAAACCCGCTGCTCAACTAACTGATTTGGTTGAAAATAAATAATATCCATTATTTTTCAATGGATTAAATAAAATGGGCTACTTCATGTGATGGGGTAAGCTTTCTGCACAAGCAGAAGCTGAGCTCCACGCCCATTGAAAATTATAGCCACCTAGCCAACCCGTGACATCAAGGACTTCCCCAATGAAATAGAGTCCAGATGATTTGAGGGACTCCATCGTTTTTGATGAAATTTCATGAGTATCGACGCCACCAAGGGTGACTTCTGCAGTACGGTAGCCTTCGGTGCCATTCGGCTGCACTTGCCAGTTATGCAATGTGTCATTGAGAGAGTCGATTTGTGCGTGGTTAAGTTGTTTTAGCGGACAGTCGGGGATTTGCCCTAATTGTTGTAAGACTTCGATTAAGCGCTTAGGCAACTGTGTAGCCAATGTATTTTTCAGTGATTGATTAGGATGTCGCTGTTTTTCTGTAGTGAGATAGTCCTCCAGAGAAATTTCTGGAAGTAAGTTAATACTCACATACTCACCGGGTTGCCAGTAATTTGAAATTTGTAAAATTGCAGGTCCTGATAATCCTCGGTGGGTGAACAGGATGTTTTCTTTGAATAGGACACCGCTGGCGGAAGTGACGGTTGCCGCGACAGATACACCGGAAAGCGCTTGTAGGGCTTCTAACAGCGGTTTGTGTAAGGTAAATGGTACTAAAGCTGCACGGGTAGGGATGATTGTATGCCCAAATTGCTCAGCAAGGCGATAGCCAAACGGTGTTGCACCTAAACCTGGCATTGAGAGTCCACCCGTTGCGACTACAAGTGAGCGAGCACTTACTTGAGTTCCGTTTACAGTAACAACATAACCTTCATCTGTTTTGTCTACTTGAGTGACTTCACTACGTAGTTTTATCGTAATGTTGGGCAAATCACACTCATTTTGCAGCATATCGACAATATCTTGTGCGCTATTATCGCAAAATAGCTGCCCTAGCGTTTTTTCGTGATAAGGAATTTGGTATTTACCGACTAGTTCAATAAAGTCCCATTGTGTATAGCGAGCAAGTGCTGACTTACAAAAGTGAGGATTGGTTGAAAGGTAGTTATTGTGATCGGCGTACATATTGGTGAAATTGCATCGACCACCACCGGACATCAAAATTTTACGCCCTAATTTTTTGCCATTATCCAGCACAAGGGTGTTTAAACCGCGCTTACCCGCGAGTGAAGCACAAAATAGCCCAGCAGCACCTGCACCTAAAATAATAACATCGATATTTCTCACAATTGGAATTCTCTATATATATTTGATTTTAATCGTAATTACGATAATTAATACCGCTATTTTACGCGATTTAGCGCCGGTTGTAATGCAACGGATCAACGAAGAATTAATGAAAAGTACGGTAGACGTATTATAATTAGGAAAAATCGCGAAAAAAGACTATTTCCCCCTTATATTCACAAATTATCATAAAAAAGTTTCAAAAATTCAGAATAACTTTAATTATGGTAACCAAATGATATTAAAGGGATAGTTTGTATTTGATGCTTTTTTGATTAGTATTTAAATCAAAAAAAGGTCAGATTTCGCTTCCACCGCTAGCGTTTGTCACTGATAATGCGCCGCGTTCATGTCCAACATATAATGGCTTAACGTCTATGCTACATCTTTTTACAGGTTTAGAATTTTACACAGGTCTTTTGTTAGTTCTAGCACTGTTATTTGTGCTGTTCTATGAGGCGATTAATGGCTTTCATGATACTGCTAACGCGGTCGCGACGGTGATCTACACCCGAGCAATGCGTGCTCAGTTTGCGGTTGTCATGGCCGGGGTATTTAACTTTTTCGGTGTCTTGCTGGGAGGGTTGAGCGTGGCATACGCCATTGTTCATCTTTTACCAACAGACCTTCTCCTTAACGTGAGTTCTGCTCACGGCCTTGCAATGGTCTTTTCATTGCTCTTGGCAGCTATCATCTGGAACCTTGGAACCTGGTATTTAGGGATTCCTGCATCAAGTTCTCACACGCTGATCGGTGCAATTATTGGTGTTGGTTTGACCAACGCAATTGTGACTGAATCTTCGGTGGTTGATGCGCTGAATATTCCTAAAATGATCAGCATTTTCATGTCCTTAATTCTTTCTCCTGCTATCGGTTTTGTGATCGCTGGGCTGATGATTTTTGTGCTACGCCGTTATTGGAGTGGAACCAAAAAACGTCGCCGTATTCACTTAACGCCAGCTGAACGCGAGAAGAAAGATGGTAAACGCAAACCACCATTTTGGACGCGTACCGCTTTGATCCTATCCGCTGTTGGTGTGAGTTTTTCTCACGGTGCGAACGATGGGCAAAAAGGTATTGGTCTGATTATGCTGGTACTTATCGGTGTTGCGCCAGCAGGCTTCGTCGTTAACATGAATTCTAACGGTTATGATATCGCGAGAACCCATGATGCGGTGGTTCACCTGCAACAATACTATGAAACACATAAACCAGCGTTAAACCATGCGATTGAAAATACGCCAATGGTCGCTGAGAGCAAGCCTGAAGAAGGCGAGTTCCATTGTGATAGTTCACGTACCCCGATCATCTTAAGCCAAGCTCAGAAGATGCTGAGTGGCATTCAGAGCTATGATGAGTTAACACCAGAGCAACGCAACCAAACTCGTCGCTTGTTAATGTGTATTTCGGATACTGCGAATGCGGTGGCGAAATTACCTGAAACGAGTGCGAAAGATGCAAGCTTACTGAAAAAACTGAGTAATGATCTGCTGTATACCGTTGAATATGCTCCATTATGGATTATCGTCGCTGTTGCGTTAGCTCTGGCTCTCGGTACCATGTTCGGTTGGCAGCGTGTGGCAGTGACTATCGGTGAGAAAATCGGTAAGAAAGGGATGACTTATGCGCAAGGTGTGTCGGCTCAGGTAACTGCGGCTGTATCTATCGGCGTGGCAAGTTATACGGGAATGCCTGTTTCGACAACGCAAGTCCTTTCTTCTGCGGTTGCAGGGACAATGGTTGTTGACGGTGGCGGTGTTCAGAGTAAAACCATTAAGAGCATTGCATTGGCATGGTTACTGACCCTTCCGGTTTCTATCGTTTTATCGGGTGTCTTGTACTGGATTGCTCTGAAGATTATTTAATCAGCGATAGTGCGTTTATTTAACGTTCTATGGTGCAATCAGCATTCTAAAATAGTGATGACCGGCTTCGGTCATCACTATTTTTTTGGTTTGAATAAAGGGAATAAGCCACGCCAAACTAGTTAGCGATTAGCATATAGGCCAAGCTCACGACGACTAAAATGCTCAATCTGCTGATTAACATAAACTGCTTACGAATACGTTCACAACGGAATATTACATCAGGATCGTAGTGCTCAAGGTATTGCTTGGAATTGATATAGCGAACAAGGCGCAGTTGCTTATTGAGTTGCCCATGGGTGGTAAAAAAGCCATTACCATCAACGGATTGATAAAGTAGGGGATCGGAGTCCCGCAGAATAGATAATAAAACGCGAATGGAAGAAAAATAGCGCATCATATTCAAGATGCACAAAATGCATAATGCCCAAAACAATGCGATTATACTGAACATAATCCCCTCCTTAGAACGAACCTAAATTGCCCCGTTGTCATTAAAGGAAATACCGCCAAAATACTGCACACACATCATTTATTTTCATTGTAGGACAAATTGTTGCTTAAAAAAAGTGCAGTTAGTTCTAATTTTGAGCTCAAAAAACTGTTCGCTGCAAGCTGTTAATTTATCGATTGTTGATTACACTTACAGGCATCATTGGAATTCGAATTTTGAGTCGATATATATTAATATTGAATGAATGATGTTATTGTTTTATCAAATGTTCTGTCTTTTAATCCTTAAAAATTAATCTGCTAGATGTGATCAAAACGACACTTCATTATCGCTATTAGCAGGTATAGTATATTCATAAGATATTGGTGAACGTCGTTAACCACCAGTTAAATCAGCATTTGGAAGGAGTTTACTTATGGCTTATAAACATATTCTTGTCGCGGTTGATTTATCACCTGAAAGTAAAGTTTTACTGGATAAGGCTGTCTCTATGGCGAAACCGTACGGAGCCAAAGTATCCATGATCCATGTTGATGTTAATTACTCGGATCTGTACACCGGTCTTATCGATGTGAATTTAGGTGATATGCAGCAACGCATCACTGATGAAACTCGTAATTCATTAAAAGACCTTTCAGCGGGCGCCGGCTATGACATTCAAGAAACACTGAGTGGTAGTGGTGATTTAGGTCAAGTATTAGTTGATGCTATCAAGAAATACGACATGGACCTCGTTGTTTGCGGGCATCACCAAGATTTCTGGAGTAAGTTGATGTCTTCTGCTCGTCAGCTGATTAATACCGTTCATGTGGATATGCTGATTGTTCCACTGAATGATGAAGAAGAATAATTCATTACAGTCAAATTGAAAAACTATTCACTAAAAACGCCTGCCTATGCAGGCGTTTTTTTTGTGACAAAATAATCGTCTGAAGGGAGTGATTGGCAGGTCAAGTAATTTTTTTTTCAAATGAGTAAAAAAAAACCTTGAATTAAGAATATAAACTAATGATATATTCAATAGGCAAACACAAATCGACCTCACATTTTCTAAAAAAAAAGATAAGAAATAGTGAGGCATCTCACAACAATATCCACATTAAAAAGGAAGAAAAAGATGGCGCAAACACTATCTTCATTCTTGGAGTCTGTCCAAAAAAGAGATCCTTCACAACCTGAATTCCTACAAGCGGTACGTGAAGTATTCACTTCTCTCTGGCCTTTCATTGAACAAAATTCAAAATATCGCGATCAAGCACTACTCGAACGCTTCGTTGAGCCAGAAAGAGTGATCCAGTTCCGCGTATGTTGGATGGACGATCAAGGCAAGGTGCAAGTAAACCGCGCATGGCGTGTACAATTCAGCTCTGCGATTGGTCCATTCAAAGGCGGCATGCGTTTCCACCCTTCTGTGAACTTATCCATCCTGAAATTCTTAGGTTTCGAACAAACCCTAAAAAATGCACTAACAACCCTCCCTATGGGTGGTGCAAAAGGGGGGGCAGACTTTGATCCTAAAGGAAAAAGCCATGGTGAAGTGATGCGTTTCTGCCAAGCGTTAATGACTGAACTTTATCGTCACTTAGGCGCGGATACTGACGTTCCGGCTGGGGATATCGGGGTGGGCGGTCGTGAAGTTGGCTTTATGACTGGGATGATGAAAAAACTGTCTAATGACACCTCTTGCGTTTTCACCGGTAAAGGTCTGTCATTTGGTGGCAGCTTAATTCGTCCAGAAGCAACCGGTTACGGTCTCGTTTACTTCACTGACGCCATGCTTAAACGTCACGGTTTAGGTTTTGAAGGGATGCGTGTTGCAGTATCTGGCTCAGGTAACGTTGCTCAATACACCATTGAAAAATGTATGGAATTAGGCGCGAAAGTCATCACTGCATCTGACTCCAGCGGTACAGTGGTCGATGAAGCAGGCTTCACACCTGAAAAATTAGCACGCTTAGAAGCTATCAAAAACAACTACGGCCGTGTTGAAGAATACGCGAAAGAGTTTGGTTTGACTTACTTAGCGGGCAAACAACCTTGGGGTGTTCCTGTGGATATCGCATTGCCATGTGCAACACAGAACGAACTGGATGTGGAAGCGGCTAAAGTGCTGATCCAAAACGGTGTTAAAGCTGTCGCGGAAGGCGCAAACATGCCAACTACTATTCCTGCAACTGAGTTATTCCTGGAAGCTGGCGTTCTGTTTGCTCCAGGTAAAGCAGCAAACGCTGGCGGTGTTGCAACTTCTGGTCTGGAAATGGCGCAGAACGCAGCACGCTTAAGCTGGAAAGCAGAAAAAGTGGATACGCGTTTACACCACATCATGTTGGACATTCACCACCACTGTGTTGAATTCGGTGGCGAAGCCAAACAAACCAACTACGTCCAAGGCGCGAACATTGCAGGCTTTGTTAAAGTCGCTGATGCTATGTTTGCACAAGGTGTTGTGTAAGGTTTAACCCAAAACGTAAGCGAAAGGGCGGTCGCGCAAGTTTGTTGCTAATGTACTTGTAATAAGCCGTGCAAACGCCCTTCGCCGTTACGTTTTAATCGCTGTGTTTAATACAGGGATAGATATCAAATCGATGGCTTTTGGTTGTGACTGCTGAAGGTGCTTTTTGCCCCGCAAGCGGTTCAGCGTAATCAGGTCGCTTAACCACAACACGGCGTTTAGCCAGCGCAATTGCTGGAGCCAATAAAGAATCAGCATCATCATCAGCCCCGACCAATGATTGAAACACCCGCATCTCTTTCTTCACCAATGCACTTTTTTGTCGATGTGGGTACATCGGGTCGAGGTAAATAACGTCAGGCGCCTCAGTGATTTCAGCTAATGCTGTAATGCTTGATGCGTGGATCAGTGACATACGTGATTGCAACCATTCACCAATTTCAGGATCGTGATAACCGCGCTGTAAACCATCATCGAGGAGTGCTGCCACCACAGGGTGACGCTCTAACATTCGCACCTTACAACCTAATGCTGCGAGTACAAAGGCATCTCGACCTAAACCCGCCGTCGCATCAATAACATCAGGCAGATATTCTTTTTTAATTCCCACGGCTTTTGCAACAGCTTCACCTCGTCCTCCCCCAAATTTTCGGCGATGTGCCATAGCACCTGAAACAAAATCCACAAAAATGCCGCCTAATTTGGGTTCATCCATTTTTCGTAGTTGTAGGTTTTCAGGGGTTAGCACTAATGCCATTAAAGCATCAGGCGTATGAGTGAGTTGCCATTTTTCAGCAAGTTGAGCAAGGGTGCCTGCATCGGCACCCTCTTCACAGATTAATTGGATAGCAATGTGATTAGCCATGAATACCGTAGCTCTTCAACATCGCATCTAATTCAGGTTTACGACCACGGAAACGCTCGAACAATACCATCGGTTCTTCAGAACCACCGCGACTTAAAATATTGTCGAGGAAGGATTGACCCGTTTGGCGATTGAAAATACCTTCTTCTGAGAAGCGAGAAAAGGCATCAGCAGCCAGGACATCCGCCCATAAATAGCTGTAATAACCCGCAGCGTAACCGCCTGCAAAGATATGACTAAACGCATGAGGGAAGCGCCCCCATTTTGGAGATGGCACCACTGCAACTTTTTCTTTGATGGCATACAGTGTTGGCATCACTTGCGCACCTTTCGCTGGGTCGTATTCAGCATGTAAGGTGAAATCGAACAAACCAAACTCCAGTTGGCGCAGAACAAACATTGCAGACTGGTAGTTTTTCGCGGCTAACATGCTTTTTAGCATTTCAGCCGGCAGAGGTTCATTGGTTTCATAGTGACCAGAGATAAACTCGAGCGCTTCCGGTTCCCAGCACCAGTTCTCCATAAATTGGCTTGGTAGTTCAACCGCATCCCATGGAACCCCATTGATACCCGCCACATCAGCAACATCAATTTGGGTTAACATATGGTGCAGACCATGACCAAATTCATGGAATAAGGTGATAACTTCATCATGAGTGAATAACGCGGGTTTATCCCCCAATGGTTTATTAAAGTTACATGTTAAGTAAGCAACCGGATTCTGTAGTGAGCCATCTTTATGTACCATGCGACCCACGCAATCATCCATCCATGCACCACCGCGTTTGTGTTCACGAGCATATAAATCCAGATAGAAGCTACCACGCAGTGTGTTGGTATCATCATACAGCTCGAAGAAACGCACATCATTATGCCAAGTTTCAACATCATGGCGCTCTTTTGCTGTTAAACCATAAATACGATTAACAACTTCAAATAAGCCATTTAATACACGCTGTTCAGGGAAATAAGGACGCAGTTGCTCATCACTGAGTGAGAATTTATGCTGTTTTTGTTTTTCGCTGTAATACGCTAAGTCCCATGACTCAAGCGTTTCAACACCATAATTTTCTTTCGCGAATGCGGTGAGTTCAGCGAGCTCTTCTTTACCTTGTTGATGAGCTCGGTTAGCCAAGTCATTCAGAAAACCTAACACTTGCTCTGGGGATTCCGCCATTTTTGTTGCGAGAGATTTTTCTGCGAAGTTTTTAAAACCAAGCAGTTGAGCCAGTTCATGTCGTAGCGCCATTAATTCATCAATAAGTTCGCTGTTATCCCATTTACCAGCATTCGGACCTTGGTCTGAAGCTCGGGTACTATAGGCATAGCTCATTTCACGGCGCAGTTCAGCGTTATCCGCATAGGTCATAACAGGCAGGTAACTTGGCATATCCAACGTCAGTAAGTAGCCTTCTTCACCTTTGGATTCCGCCATGGCTTTTGCTGCGGCGATTGCACTCTCAGGCATGCCAGCAAGCTCGCTTTCATCTTTGATAAGCTTGCTCCAACCCATAGTGGCATCGAGTACATTGTTACTAAATTTAGAGGCGATCTCCGATAAACGTGCGACGATCTCACCATAACGTTGCTGTTTTTCAGCAGGTAGTCCGATGCCGGACAGTTCAAAGTCACGCAGTGTATTTTCGATAGATTTACGCTGAGATTGGCTTAAATGTTTAAATTCATCCCCTTCTTTTAGGGATTTATAGGCTTGATATAGCGGCTCATGTTGCCCCATCCATGTACTGAATTCAGACAGTAATGGCAGGCATTGTTCATAGGCTTCACGTAGCTCAGGGCTATTTTTCACAGAATGTAGGTGGCTAACAGGAGACCAAACACGGGAAAGTTTGTCGCTTGCTTCTTCTAATGGTTGGCACAGATTGTCCCAAGTGTAATGGTTGTTCGCGGCGAGTAATTTCTCAACGGTTTGGCGATATTCGCCTAAAGTTTGTTCGACAGCTGGAAAAATATGTGCAGGTTCAATGTGTTCAAAGCGAGGTAATGCTGAATTGGCTAATAATGAATTTGTCATAAAAAAACATCCTTGAATGCAGGCTTGCGCTCGGGAGCCAAGGCTTACTGTGCTGACAATGAAAGTGTTGGCGGGGTGATTGCTCTTGAAATCAGCGCGCCGTATGTGGACATGAATAAGTATATGGGGACAAATATATAAACCTCAATATCACAATTGTGCTTTTTGTTATCAGTTTTTGAGAATGGAGACAGGACTTATTGGCGTGCGTCAATAATTTGTAGGGTTGTTCTTACAATACCTTGGAAAATAAATAATTCAGTTTATAATCGAACACCTACCAAATAGAGGAAGATCGTCGTCTCCGGTGAGGCGGCTGGATTTCAAATCCAGTTGGGGCTGCCAGCAGTCCCGGGCAGGTTCGACTCCTGTGATCTTCCGCCACTTTTTCTCCTCTTACCTTTGTATCAATACCATTTTTTGTAGTTTGTCTTAATCTATAAAGGTTGGTAGGCATTCACTACCCTTTTTTGGCTCGCGGTTTCGCGATAAAGACATGCAGAGCTAAAATGGTTCTTGCTAACCATCCTATCTTTGTGTGCAACATAGTATATTGTTGGTTTTGAAGCTTTTTCCGAATATCCAAATGGAGGCAATTTGATGAGTGAAAATCTTCCTGAAGCACCACAGGGTGAATTTGTTTTATTCCGTAGTGAAGATGGGAAAATTCACGTCAAATGCCGCTTTGAATCGGATACGCTGTGATTATCTCAGGCTGAAATTGCCAACCTTTATCAGGTAACTCCTCAAGCAATAACTCAACATGTTAAAGTTATCTACGAAGAGGGTGAGTTTGTTCAAAATTCAACTTGTGAGTCTTTCTTACAAGTTCGGCAAGAAGGTAATCGGCAAGTTAATCGTAATACTTTGCATTACAACCTCTCAGTAGAACTGAAATAATGTCTATTCGCTAAATAAAAATACCCTCCAGTGAGAACAATTCTCCAGGTGAGCGTTTTTATGCTGTCGATCTAAATCGGATATTTAATGATATCCGATCATTCTCTCTTTAAAGCTCTCTGATACTCAATTTCAAACTAGTTAGGATATGTCGTTTAGCGGTTTTCTAAATGAGGGCTCATACATCACTGATAAGAATAAGTTAAACCAATCATCGCTTTAGCTGACCCAGTCTTAAATGTTTCTTCCGGTTTTCTGACATAGCTGAAACCTATCGTAAAGCTCATCGGGTTGTTTTTATTTGCAGTTCCAGATCGCTGTACATAATACTTTTTCTGCCCAGGAATGCCTGCAGCAGAACCATCAGGCCCAAATAAAAATCGCTGACCACTTCCACTAGTAACTGCAAAACCAACTCCCGACGCAGTGGAATCAGATGTTAAATGTGCGACACTGGTATTGTTCGTTGTATCAGTTAAATCAACAAAAGAGACAAGAACGTCAATATTCGGATCACATTGCAATGAAAATGTTTGTTGTTTCGTTCGTATATTTGAGGATGCATCAGAATTCTCAATAGAACTCGCTGGGATCTTATCCATATCTAATGCCATTACTTTGCTCGTTGGCTCACAACCAGTAACGGCACCATTAATAGTCACTGCATTATACTGTACATTGGCTGCTTCTCGTGCTTTTCCCGCTTCATCGTAGCAAACATAGCGATACATTTTCATAGACGGTAAAACAGTACTCCCTACAATTCTATCAGGACCTTTATAAATATAAGCCCCGATAGTCACAAGCTTAGGAGACGATATACGCAAGCTATTATTTATGCTTCCTTGCCAAACAGTAGTTGTTATACCAGGCAAGGGTCGAAAATCATTTGTAGTATAACTAAACCCTCCTACTGGAGCGAATGAAAACCCAGTAACTCCAGTTTCAAATAAATAAATCACTGGATGTGCACTCGTAGATTGAAATGTTTGTCCGGTCCATTGCGCAATAGGCTCATAATCTATTCTGCTCAGCGTATAATTAATATCGCTATTATTACAGATCTTTAAAGCACTCCAGCTGCCCGTGTTTGCAATAACTGAGCCATAAGTTATTCTGTCAGCAGGCCCTGAAATATCAACATAACCAAAAGAATTTGTAGTATAAGTAATCTCTGGCATGGCAAAAGAATAATTTATATGTAATAGCATAATGAAAAACACCATATGTTTTATATTAAAAAATTGCATATTTTAATCCTGAATTTATTTATATGATAAGTTTGTTACCTTTACTACATCATTGTTTTCATTATAGAAATGAATAAAAAAATCACAACGGTTTGAATTTCCACATATATTATTTATTTCAAGTTTATCATTAGGGGAAATGCTAAATATTTTTTCATTTTCAGTAGTTTTTTTCTTCGAGATTGAGATGGTAAATACATGTTTAGATTCATTAAATAAAAAGTATTTATTATTTTCTTTTACTATATTAATTAATTTAAAATCATTCTCTTTTAACTCGGCATGACGAAAAATCAATTTAAAATGACTTCTTATAGCTAAAGATATGGATGATATATTGTCATCAAATTCTGATTTCGGTATTGCTATAATTGTTAAGTTTATGATTTTATCAGTGTGATAGTTTAATTTATTAGTTGGGATAATGGTTATATTTCTACTATTATCCTTTGAGATCAAAAACAAAGGTGGAGAAATAATAAAATTATCATCATCAATAACACTCTTTATCAAATATTCGTTTTCATTATCATTAATAATTTTAATATTAGTATGATTATCATTTTGATCTATATTAAATCTAGTTCCAACAATAGTGATCCCACTAAATGCAGGATTCAAAAATAAAATAAAAAACATTACTATAACTTTATTAATCATAAAATATCTCAAAGTCTACAATACTTGTTATTTTTCCTGGAGATGAATTTTGGCTAGTTTTAATGTAATAAGCAAAAAAATGGAATATATTATTATTTTCATTATGACTTATATTAAGTGATGTCTTATTGTTTTTAATGTCAATATTTTTTTTATTGAAATCATATAGCCCTATAGAAATTGATTTCGCTCCTTCATTTGTATTATTATTATTTTTTAGCAAGTTGCTCATTACTAAATCACTTTCTCCTGTAAATTTAATATATGCAGTAGAGATATTTGTAGGACAATCTTCTAGACTTATTGTAAAAGGAGTTTCTCCAAATGGAACTCCAATTTTTTTATCTCTTAAATCGTTTGTTCCTAATGTAATTGTTAAATTTGATAAACTTTTTGAAATTGTGCAACTTTTCTCAATAACATTCGCATTAATATTAATAGTGATTCGATCACTCATACTTAACCTTGGAAATATTAATAATGTAAAAAAAAACAAGACTATTTTATTCATAATAGATATCCAGATAGAGTAGTGAAGATGCATCACCTGAACTAACATTTTGGTTTGTTGATATATATCTTAAATAGAATGTAAAATCATAACTCGTTGTAGTAATAGTTTCATTCAAAAATTTTTTTGAATTTAATTTGATTCTATCTTTATTTTTATTTAGTATTTCTATTGCGAGCCCTGTAGCTACCCCATCTATAGAGCTACCTGATTTTCCTATAATCTTTAATAATGTGGTATCATTTGCATCTGCTTCCCCTGAAAATTGATACATCATATTATTTACATTACCACTACAATTTTCTAAATGTATTGAAACTGATTTTTCAGGACTAACATCACCTATATTATTAAAATCGCCTGGATTTAAATCTTGAAAATTAACATTTTTAATTAAATCATTACTGGAAATATTACAACTTTGTCCTAATATAGCTCCGTTAATATTTAATGTTACATCTGCAGAATATGCAGAAAAACAAAAAAAGCAAAGTATGAATAAAATAAATTTATTTTTCATTCTGAGTATTCCATTATTTGCAAATGACGCTTTCTTTATTAATGTTATTCATCGCATTATTCTTATTATAATTAATAGTAAATTGACAACTGGTACTCTTATCTATTTTAACGGTATAGCTTGAGTTTGATTTAACGCCAGTTAAATAAACTGTACTATCATCATTTACTATTGATGTCATTTTATCATCATTATTTATAACAAGAGTTCCAAACTTTATTTTTTTTCCTTGATAGTTAAGTGATACTAAAAAGTTATATCCTTTACGTACATCAAAAACAACTTTACTTACAGCACCTCTAGTTGGTGCTACTTTCATCACTTTTCCATCTATATCGTAACCCATACCAAATGTTTCAGGGAAAAGCCCGACATCATTATAGTGGTATGCGGTAGCGTAAGGAATAAGAGCATATCCGTTATCACCAATAGTGATATTTTCTCCGGATTTATCAATCCTAGCGCCACTTGCTCCTATTGCTTTTACTAATATTGCGGTATCATTTGCTTCTCTTGCAAATATAATTCCATCTTGATGAGCAAGTATAGAACCAGTAACTCCATAATCAAATTCTTTTGTAGTGCTAGAATAAGATGTACCCGTACTAAATTCGGCAATATTTGCTTTATAACGTAAATTTAAATTTGATTTATTCTCACTATTATTACTCACAGTTTGATAAAAATTGTAATTTAATTTATTGTCTAAAGCTGATCCATATAAACTAGTCAAATTATTATATTTAGATTTGTTATAGTTTGTGCTATTGGTTAAATATACTGTATTTTTATCTATTGCATTAGATAATGGAACTGATATTGATAAATATAAAATATCTTCAGTGTTGTTTATATAGGTATTTTTATTATAACTAGTAGATATAATTATATTGTTAAACTCTGGAAGTGTTTTATTCCATCCAGCTTGGATGTTTTTAGACTTATAATCGCTATTCCAATATGAATTTACATTACCCCATAAATATAGTTGACCATAATCACCTAGATTTTGAGATAAATTCAATTGAAAGCTATTCTTTTTTCTTTCATTATAATTAAATAGTTCATCGCTGAAACTATTTTTATAGTTATTCCTATAGCTTGCTTCAGTAAATGTATAATAATTAGATGTCGAATATCGGTAGCCTGTTAATTGAATATTAGTTCCTGAGTCACTGAATGATTTTGCGTATAAAATTCGATATGAGCCACCAGTATAACTTTTGTCATATATTTTAGCTTGCGCTTGCATAGCATCAATTGATAATGCACCAAGTTTTCCCATATCCGTTCCTAAACCTAATCCAGCAGAAAAGTAATCATCAGCAATTTGATAACCGGTATAGATTGTACTATCTAAAGGCAATCCTAAGCCTAGTGTACCTTGAGAAAATTTATTTCTTTTGGCTGACGTAATATCTAATTGTCCTAAACTCACAGAATAATTAAAACTATCTTTACGTAATAAGTTTGGTAACGAAGAATAAGGAACGTTATATTTTACGATAGCTCCATCGGCTGCGGTTAATTCGACTTCATAATCACCACTTGTTCCTACTGAATTTAAATTATCAATATTATAAGGACCAGGGTTGATGTATTCCTGATATAATATATTGCCATTCTGTCTAATAGTGAGCTTAGATCTTGAGTCTACAATACCTTTAATCGTTGGACTATATCCTCTTTCACTATCAGGTAGCATCTCATTAGCTGTAGCGAGCGTAATGCCTGTATATGAAACTGAATCAAATAGCATTGAGCCTAAAACACTCTGACCAACAATGAGATTACTTTTTATTGAATTTATATTTCTTGATATTGAGGAGTTATTAGATTTCCAGTCATCATATGTACGAGAGCCAACTTTATTTTTGTTATAATATAAATTTGATTGTATCCGCCATGACCCTAGATTTAATCTATTATTTAAATTTAAAAAAAGTGATGAATAATCATCCATATTTTTATTTTTAGAAAATGAGCCATTTAAATTATAATTCATCATAAACATTGGGATGCCATCATCCCAATCAGATTCATCAGCTAATGTTGATCTAATAGATTTAAGATAAATTTGAGGTATTGATAAAGTTAATGTTAATTTAGATAAATCAACATCATAACTAAAATTATTTATATACTTACTTATATCTATGCATTCATTATCTGGCAATGATTTTAATTTATTTAATACATCCTTATTAAAAGGAATGGCATTAATAATTTCTGTAGTAAAACATGGCGTAACTTTCTTGTTTTTTTCTTCTATAAATACAATGTTAATATTTTTAATGAAATTATCATTTATATTAACATTTAAAAAATATTTACCCGGAGTAACATTATTACCTGCCGATAAATACGATAAATCTTGGATTGAATCGACATCAGAACCTAAAAATAATGGATTGAAATAATCTTGCGCATATGAATTATTGACATTAGCTAAAAATAATAAAAAAATATTTTTTTATTTGGCACATAGATATATTTCCAAATTTAATTAAAAAACACATTCTTTGCTTTTTATTTGAACGCCATAGTCATTAATAAAATTGAAATTTAGAATTTTACTTTTGTTATTATTTGTTAAATCTAAATAAATATCTGACTTAGGTGGTATCGTTTCGGCTTTAGATATTTCATTTCCACTAATATATAATGAGCTTAAATTCATATAAAAAGCCGTAGGGTTTTCAATCTTTAACTTGTTCTTTTCATAAGAACATTTTAATTTTTCATAAGAGTTAAATGAGCTCTCGGTAATTGAACTAGGTCTAATAAATAATTTTATTTTTGTTGTTGTAGAAATTAATAATGCATTATCTAACTTCTGTTCTTCTTCTGTCAACGAAGGTATAACTTTTGAATTTAGGAAAAATATTTTTTCTCTATCATTAGGTAATTTATTTTTATCTCCACTATAGACTATGTTTAATAAACTATCTGAATTAGGTTTTATAACAAATAATGGAGGAGTGACAATAAAATCAGACACCTTATTTCCATTTTCATCTGACACCCACGATTGGATAAGATAACTTCCATCTTTATCACTATTATATAATTTTAATGATATTTGATTTTTATCCGAAGGATAGATTAATCGGGTTGCACTTAAGGATACTCCTCCCGCATATACATATTGAGTGAAAAATAAAAGACAAAAAAATAAATATGTTTTTTTTAACATAAAAACTCCATGACTGATGATTAACCATTATGATTAATCATCAGTTTATTGCATTTAAATAAAATTAATTGTATGTCAACGTGAAATTAGCAACAGATTGAACTTTACCAGCTGTAACTGCGGCTGCTGTTGATTTATAATCTACAGATAATGGAATAGTCGTTGTTTCAGCTAAATTGACTTTAGAACTTAATGCACCAATGTCTAATGCACTACCATCTGGGTTGAATAATTGTAGCGCAACATTTTTAGCTGAACCTACACCCGCAGTATTAGCTAATAAACCAGGTTTACCTTCTACTGTTTGTCCATTAAATGTAACTTGAACTGATTTACGAACGTCTGTATCACATTCAAGTAAATTGATATTAAATGGTTTACTTGCGTTTGCTAATTGGTCGGCAGCTGTAAATACTGTAGACTTAACAGTATCTAATGTAACAATTTTATCAGTATCTGCACTGGAAACTGCACATGGTCCCGATGTTACTTCCCCATTAAATGTAATATTACCACCATTAACTACTTGCGCAGGAAGCGGCTCATTTTCTGCAAATGCAGCACTACAAACAATAGAGGAAATAACAACAGACAACATAGCAATTTTTTTATTAATATTCATATATACTCCAAATTAATATATTTATTTAAAATAAAAAATAATTATTCATACAGAGCAACCGTATTCATAAAAAAATATTATTAAATAATATTAAATATCTTGAGGTTTTCCTGTGCTTTTAATTATTTCATTGGTAAAGCATTCCCAATTTAAACCAAAAACATTCAGATATTGATTAATACGTCCTATAGTTAACATCGTCTTTCCATTTTCATATCTAGATACTTGCTGTTGGCTTATTTTCAGTAATACTGCCAATTCTCCTTCGGTAATGCCATTCTGCTTTCTTATCCTCCTTAAAAATGAGGATGCAACATCATTTAACATTTCATCTGTAAAGTTCATTTTTATCACCAGAATCTCTAATGTTAATTAATATAATTCAAAAAATAATTAAATAGATTATTCATATTAGGTAAGTAAAACTAATTTAATTTATTCTATTGGGTTTAACAAACATCAACTATTTCTCAAATACACTTATATTGAGTATGTTGATTTCTTTTTCAGCATATCTCCGTTAATTCACTTACTTTTTTACAGTAATAAAAAATTACATTGACATAAAATGAAATAATTAATAACACAAAAAGTTTGAGTGTTAACAAAATATCTACATTTTATTGAGCAATAAAAAATATCAGTGTTATTTCTTCTCAATCTCTTCGTAATATCAAATGATAACGTTAACATTATCGCGTAATACGAGTAAAAATAAAATAAACCACGTGACTATAGTCATGTTTATCATATTGAAAAATAAGAAAAATATACATTTAACTTACGGTAATTAACTTGTTCATACACTTCCAATTGTAAAAATTACAATAATAATAAAAAATTATCGTATTATGTTAAATAACCACCTAATATCTATAATTATTCTAATTTTTTAATTTGCATTGATTTACAGTTACTCATTGAAAAATAAACATACCTACAGATTCAGTCATGTATTCAATTGGTAATATAGGGTATTTATCTCGGAGAATATTCATGGTCAAAGTGGATGTAAGGTGTCCTGAACCCCGTTAAGCTTGCGGTTCAGAGTTATAACAAAAGCGCTTATCGCTTCGAAGCAGACTTACTTAACAAGATTGTTGCTTACAGCGTGAGTAACAAAGATATCAACTATCTGCTGGTAGGTACGTTGGAACAGTTAGGCTACCAGTAAGAAACGGTGCTTTATCGCAACATATACCTCATATGCTTGTCTTGGGCATACGCACTGCACACGGGGGAGAGTACCGAATAAACTGAGCACCACATCTCCTAACGTTATCGCAGCACTGCTGCTAGAAATACTGATTTTTTATATCGCATGGTGTCAGATTAGATTAAAGCGAGGACACTGGGTAACCACACCATTGCACTGGATATGGATGACTTAATCGCCAATGGTAAAGCTAAGATTGATGGTGATCGGGAAATTCTTAAGCAGATTGCCGGAACTCTGGATACCAATATTAAAAATGACATGAATTTAGTACTGCCACTGCAAAAAGAAAATCAGGTTTGGTAAACAGATAAGATTAACGTAATAGTATATCGAGGGTGGTCTGGGCCACCCGTAATTTTTACATCTATCTATTGAATCCACAGTCAGAAGCAGATACAGCAAATGATTCACTAATGGCGGATAACTGTGAAAGGTGCAGTTAAAATCGCTTTGTATTCGTGGTTCATAACAGATTTTAGTTGCGGAGATTTTTTAGCTAAAAATCAGTCTTAGAAAAACCAGTCATATCATCCAATTCCATTTCGCGACCTAATGCCGTCATGGGATGGACAATTATCAGACCTCGTACAGATTTCTTCAGTTTGCCAAGATCAGCTTGTTCTTTCTTAGTGATAGCACGCTTGAATGGCATATCCATCAACTTTTGCGCTTCTTTGCTGAGCTTCTTACTACGTTTTTCCTTCTGGTGAGCAATTTCGGCTTCCAGTGTCGCTTTTTCTTTTTCAAGTTCAGCGTACTTTTCAGCTTGTGTCGACAGTTGCAGACTTGCCATCTGGTGACGAATAAGATCTAAGCGGTCGCTCAGAAGTTTGATCTGTGTTTTTTCGATTTCTTTCATTATTAATTAACCATGAATAAATTTCTTGTCAGCAAGTATACACCATTCTGTCTGGGAGGGTGAAAGGGATACAATGTGTCTCTATCTCTGACTCACATGGGGGTGACCACATGAAAATTGGATGTCGTAAGGTGAATCGTGGCATTGTCAGCATGCGCGGTGGGATGCTATTTATCATTTTTTTTTAGCCCATTAGACCGACACGCTTTGTTTTTAAATCAATAAAACAATCCCTTCTTTTGCTTATCTAGATTATTTTGCGTAAATCATACCCATAAAATGGGTTTTTTATATCCTGTTGATTATTAGTTATTTTATTGGGATTTTGCTTGTTTTTAACACTTCCGATTACTCCATATGTGGGTTTTTTGAGTTGAAATTGCGATTTTTGTTACTATATGTGAGTAGTTGTTAAAAAGGATTAATTTTAGATGAATGTATTATTTTTATTTGAAAAATAGATTAAAAAACTAGTTAATTAATGTCAGATATTTATTTTTAAAAATGAATCAGAGGATTAATTATATAATTAGCTGTTATGTAAGTGAAATAACCTAATTGTAAGAAATGTAAATATAATTATTTCTATGAAGTGTTATGTTTCTATTATTTGATATTTAAAAATAGCACTCTTATAATTTTAATCATTCAGCGAGAAATTAAATATTTCAATTAAATTTTTATTAATTTGAGATTTGAATTTTTATTATGAATAAAAATAAATTAAGTGCTTCTAAATGTGAGGGGAGAGATAATTTATTATCTTTTTATTGTGGTTTAATTATAAGGGAAATACGCAAAGAAAATGGTATTTCTGCACATGAGTTAGCAAAAAAGATAAATATCTCACAGCAGCAAATGTCACGTTATGAGCTTGGAATAACTAAATTTAGTCTTGATATGTTATTTAATATTAGTGTGGCTCTTGATATACCTTTTGAGAGAATAATTAAATTCATCATCCTAGAATTACAGAAATCGCCTTCAGATGATGCGACTGAATTGAAAAACAAAATATCTGCGTCTGATACTGTTTATTTTTATTAATTTATTTTAATAAATTATTTTATCTATGTTTATTACAGGAGGATAATATGAAAAAAACTATTCTATCAACACTCATTTTTAGTGAAATGGGTACATCAGCTATGGCCGTTGATGCTGGTAGTGGGACTGTGATTTTTTCTGGTTCTATTATTGAAGCACCATGCTCAATTGCCCCTGGTGAGGAAAATCAAGAAGTTCCATTGGGTTAAGTGTCGAATATGACATTAGATAATGGTGGCGAATCATCCGCGCAACCATTCCAGATTAAATTAGAAGGTTGTAATCTAAAAGGTGATAACCAAGTCGCAGTCACTTTCAAAGGAACAGACGCAGGAGAAAATACAGGCTATATACAAATTACGGGCGATACAAGCGGTGCTGCAGTAAAGATAATGAATGCATCAGGTTCTCATATTAAAATTAACTCTAGTGCCAAACAGAACTATGTTGAAGGAAGTAATACGTTGAGAATTCAAGCATCACTTATTGGCGTTCAGAAAGTTGATGCGCAGAGTAAAATTATTCCTGTAAAACCAGGGAAATTCCAAGCAATGACTAATTTTACGTTAGCATATAATTAAAAGTAGAAAATATTATTTCACCGCGAGTTAATGAAACTCGTGGTATATAGATTAAAACGATTATTATCAATTAATAGAAACTTTAGCTTTTTTCACTCTATATGATGGGGTATTTATTTTGGAGTTTGAATAATTATGGTGTTTGATATTGAAAGAATAATAAAATGGTGTTTGTTTTTTAGCGTTCAATGTTTTTTTCTTTAGTCATTTTTGTATTGCAGAAACCTATACGTTAGCGATTAAAGTCAATGTGATTGGAAGAACATGCGACGTGTATGGGGAAATGGACCCGGTCATCCTATTGAGGTTTCATTTGGCGAGATAAATGTGAGCGAGTTTACGAATGAAAGATATACCAAAAATATTGATTATTATTTTGATTGTGGCTCTCAATCGCCCAGTAATTCAAATTTTAAACTAAAATTTGAGAGTTCAAGTGCAGAATTTAATACTGATTTAGTCAGAACATCTAATGTGAATTTAGGTCTGAAAATTCAAGCGGATAATAAAATGTTATCACCCGGAGAATATCGTAATTTCACGTACAATAAAAAACCATTACTTACCGTTTCGCCTGTTTTAAATACAGCCAAGAAGATTGATTTGGGTTTGTTTACTTCAACGGGTGTGTTGAAAATTGAATATCAATAGGTGGTTTTTTCATGACATCTAAAGTAAAGAAAAAATGAAAAACTAATCCCCTTTAAGGGGATTAGCGAAGTGATTAAAAAATAATACTGATAATGTGATTTTTTTTGTATAAAACGAGTAAAAAATTATTGATCTTATACGGGTAAAACATCTTATAGTGGGTGCTAAAAATAAGCTTGGTTCTTATACCTAAACATCGATATATTAATTCAGTTCAGATTGAACATGTTGAATGCTGCGCACCCACGGTTTATCCCGTTGAAACGCAGAAGGTAAATTGTGTATGGCGTGTTTGGCCGAGCGGATTGACGGGTATTCACCATACACGAGCACATACCATTGGCGGTTATTTCTGACGGTTTCATACACCAAATAATTACTCAATTTATGTCGACGAGCTTGTTCATAAAGCCCTTCAGCGCTGGCAGCACTCCCTAGTTGTAGCGTGTAATGGCGAGAGGATGCAGAACGAATATCGCCGCCTAAATTGGTGCTCTCAGCGGTTTTTTTTGTCGTGGGGATCGTGACTTCTATCGGCTTGCTAGGCATGTCGATTGGTATCGATTCTATCTGTTCAGTTTCACTTTTTTGTTCGGACGGGGGTAGCACGAGGGTAATGATCACTTCCGTGGGTTCGTCAGGCACAGTTTCGTCTATCACGGGAGGTAATTGTTGCTGGAGGTGGGCGTTATGTGCCGCGGCGAGCATCAGACGTTCTCGATACTGGGCAATAGGTTGCCATATTGTCGTCAGCGCATTTTGTAATGCCCGAATAGAGGTGTAAATTCGGTGCGGTTTATGGTTTTGCGATGCCTCTAGCAATGCATGGTTTTCCTTGGAAGATAATTCCATCGTGTCAGCTTGTGACTCAGGTTGAACGGGTTCCGTCATCGGAGAACGGACTAAGGAGTATGAATACTGTTGGCAAAGTTGTGCATTAAACTCATCTGCTGTGACACGCATTTCGTCCTGAATGTCATCTAACGCTTCTTGCGCCATCGCTTGTACTTCGTTATTTGCGGCGATGGCTTTTTTCAGCCACCACGTTGCACAGGCTGAGCTTTGAGGTCCGCCTTCTCCGGTAAAAAACAAAATCCCCAAGTGGTATTGACCAAGAGGGTAACCTTGTAAAGCGGATTGCTGAATATAGTAACGCCCTTTTGCAAGATCAACAGGGACGCCATCGCCATTGATGGATTGCACGCCGAGGTCATGAATTTGCTCAAGGGAGGTTGAGGGTGTTGCCGAAAGTGCAGGGCGGTATAACAGCATTGGAAGCCCGATGAACAGTAGCGTTAGAAAGTGGCGGCGGTAAGTGGCTATCATGAGATTCTTATCGTTGAAGTATATGGGCTTAGTGGCGCGTGGTGAAAACCACTAAGCGGTGAGGTGGGTTATTCCCAGTCAATGGTGACGGTCGCAGAAGCAGAGGCGGCGCCGGATTTAAAGCCCTGCCCAAGTGCACAGAGGCTAAAACGGTAAGGGATTAAATTTTGACCGACAGTTAGCTCCCCCAAATTCACTTCGTTTGCAGGTGGGGTGAGATTACCAGTACCAAAATTGATCCCACTTGTATGGCAGGGTGCATATATCGATTTAATCGAAGCACGTATAGTTGCAGGAGCGATCTCGCCGGTAGCATCCATAGTCATTTTTAAGTCATTTGAATATGTTTGAGTCGTGCCGTTAAGCGTCAATTTGGCGGGGGTATGTGCATCTGCACTGCCAGTACAGTTGATTGTAAAATTCCCATCAATCGACCCTAAAACATCTTTGCGGTTTCCTCCTGGTGTGCCAGAGGTATTGCCTTCCCACTCCCAAATATTCACTTTGCCAAAATCAATCTTAGGTGGTGTAGAAATAGAGCAGGATAACCGAGTTTTTACTGTGATAAATCCTGCTGAAGAAAGGGGGATCCCCGGCTCCATATATAGACCAGCGTAGAAAGCAGGGATACTATATTTCCCTGGCTGTGCATTAGGTCCCACATAAATAGCAACCATTCCATTAAAAGATATACTTCTTCCCGCTCCCATCGGGTTCGGAAAACTATTATAAGATGTTCCTGTAACACAATATGTAAATGGAGAATTTTGGATCACTGCGCTACCAGTAGCAGTCGTCTTTCCGTAAGAATTAAACGTGGCTCCACCATTATCTCCTCCTCCTCCATAAGTATTAACCGTAGCATCCTTTACAATAAAAAGGATGTCTTCAGCAATCTTTAATCCCGTATATTTACCATCTGAAGATGTATATGTTGTGCTTGCGCTATTCCATATTGAATTATCATCAGCACTACGAATATTAAAAGCAAAACAGCTTTGACCCATGAGAGTTTGGTACCCCCAACCTGTTGCTGAACGATATGTATCATTAACAGCATCACTCCATACTAAACCCTCTCCCACATCATATTCACCAGAAGCTCCGCTAAGAGATAAAGCGTAAGGCTGACCTAGCAAAAAGAAACAAATACTCCCAATCAATTTATAAAAATAATGTTTCATATTTTATTAATCCTTTTATTACCTAAAGTTTGTCCATTGTGAAAATGGCGGTTTTTCTTCATGCGCTAGGTCTTCTAATTTCTGTATTCTCGAAGCAAAGCTAACCGGCTCTTTCGTAGTTAACACCACCTCTGTTCTACTTTCAGTACCACAGGGATATGTCACTTGGCGGATAGGCATATCGGCGGAGACGTCCACATGGCGTAAATCAAAATTCACCTGACATTGCTGTGCGGCCGCGTCCCCCCACTTCACCAACAATTCCCCCGTTTCAGGTAAACCTGTGAGGTACACTTGCCCTCCATCCCCCACAATGCTGCTCATGTTGTCAGCACTGTTATCGGTTATTAAGGTGGCTATCGCCCCAAATGGCACAGACTTGGCACCCTGTTTTAAGGTCATTAACACTTGGTAGCCGATACGGGTACGGAAACTGGCTTTCACCACCGCACCTTTGGTTGGGTAAACATTGGTATTGGATTGCGGCAAATCGACATTTTCAGGCAGCGTACTGGGGTCTAAACCAATGCTGTTTTTGTTATAGTCGGAGAGGTAAGGCGCCACGGCGTAGCCTCGCCAATCGGTCACGGCAGTACCGCCATTGACGCTGACACCCTCGGCGCCCGGTGCACTAATCAGGGCAACGGAATCGCCCATCGAACGGCTTAAGGTTAGTCCTTCAGAATGTAACAATGCGCCACCACTGGCGTTCATATTGATGGATTGAGCATTATTACTGTAGCTATAGCCCCCACTGAGACTGCCTTTATCGCCTTGG
>NZ_ABXW01000004.1 GCF_000173415.1 Providencia alcalifaciens DSM 30120
GGGAAGCCGAAAGGTGAAGGACACAGCAGCTTGTTCAAGATTGATGTTCTGGTTTAGCAAAGAAGTGGGCTAAACGGGAACAAACAGAATTTGTCTGGCGGCCATAGCGCGGTGGTCCCACCTGATCCCATGCCGAACTCAGTAGTGAAACGCCGTAGCGCCGATGGTAGTGTGGGGTCTCCCCATGTGAGAGTAGGGAACTGCCAGACATTAAATTAGCCGAGAAGCCACCCATAGGGTGGCTTTTTTGCGTTTGGGAAAAAGGAAAATCGCCTAAAATTGGCTTGTGTGGTCCTTGCTATAAAAAATCCGCTATATACGGTGTCAGGCGAAATGCAAATGGAAGAAAATTTGCCTATTTCTCAGCAGCTTCTCATCACCCCCTTGAACGGTCGCCCTCACCGATATCGCATCATAACCACGACGCCCTATTTAGTGTGACACTCCAGAGAAATTTAGAATATGGTGCTTGTGCTGAACGGGGAGATGAAAAATGCTAAGCTTCGTTAATACCGATTTATTTGGATGGCACAGCCTAGATTGGCTTGATTGATTCGCTCGAAATGATGTTTGGGACAGTCAGCATCACAATGAAACACCGCCTATTAGTACCGCTTTCCTTTCACACAACAAAAAGTATCCGATCACAACTTAAGTGTTCATATAGCTCCCATATTTCACGTAGCCCGGAAGTACGAGTATAGAATATCGAGGGAGAGTTTTAAGGAGGTTGGAAAATGAAGGCTGATGACTGTATTTTATGCTGATGAAAAATTCTAGACTTTCTCTACTTACCAAAGATAAGTGTCTTTAAAATCAATTAGATATAAATAAATTACTGTTCAACGCCAAAAATTTATCTATGATGATTTGATGCTAATGAGTATCAAGAATAGAAATTTAATAGTGGGTATTTTTCCCAAATTTTTTTAAACCATGGTGTAAATTTTTCAGGATGAATACGGATTTCTTTGTCTAGAACGTCTAGGCTAACCCATCGAATAGCGCTGACCTCATCAGGATTTGGTATGACTAGTGCATCATAGTAACCCACAAATAAATGGTCATACTCATGTTCAATTAACCCGCCATAGACGTCTGCTTTATAAATAAACTCACCAACATGTTTTAATTCGGTTGAGAAACCGAGTTCATCATTTAAGCGACGCAACGCCGCATCGTGGGTCTCTTCTTGTGGTCTTGGATGACTACAGCAGGAATTCGCCCATTGCCCTGCAGAATGGTATTTATGGAGAGCACGTTGTTGAATGAGTAATTCGTTCTTATGGTTAAAAATAAAGATAGAGAATGCACGGTGTAAGCAGCCACGCTGATGAGCCAGCAATTTTGGCATTGTCCCAATTGGCGTATCTTGTTGATTCACTAAAATAAGCAGTTCTTCTATCATTTGGTTCATCTATCTAAGTAAGGGGCATAAGCAAGTGTATTATAACTGGAAAGAAAGGACTTGTAGATTAGAGCTATCGAGATTTGAGCGGATTAGCCATAAATAGTAGAGAGGACATTCATAGCTAAGTGAATGGCTCATTTAGCTATGAATGAAGTGAATATATTGAAAAATATATTATTTTTGTTGAAGAACCCAAACAGCGGCTTCAACTCTAGATTTTAGATTTAACTTTTTAAGTAAATGTTTTACATGTACTTTTACAGTACTTTCTGCGATATCTAAATTACGGGCGATCATTTTATTTGAGAGTCCCTGTGCAATAAGTTCTAAAATATCGGATTCTCTTGGTGTTAATGCAATGGCATCACTTTCGTTTTGAGACTGATTTTCTCTTAATGATTCAGCAAGAACGGAAGTCAGTGTTGGGCTAACGACCATTTTTCCACTCGCGGCTTCTTTGAGGGCAATGATAAGCTCTTCTGGTTCCATATCTTTCAGTAAATAGCCATCAGCGCCTCTTTTTAGGGCACTGATTAGGTCATCGCTGTAATTGGAGACTGTAAAAAGAATAATTCGACCTGAAAGTTCGCGCTTTCTCAATTCATCAAGTGTCTCAAAACCATTCATACCTGGCATATTGAGATCTAGCAGGATCAGGTCAGGATCTTGCTCTTCTGCAATTTGAATTCCTGTTTTGCCATCTCCAGCTTCTCCAATAACTTGAAGTGAGGGCTCTAAGCTAATCAGCTGTTTTACGCCATTTCTGAGCATTGGGTGATCATCAATAAGAAGGATTGTTGATTTTTCAGTCATTATATTTTTAGTCTCCATGAATGATTTGATCCGGTGTTTTAAATGTCAGATAAAGGGAATGTGACTTTCACTTCTGTTCCCCCTTCGGCTCGTTGAGTAATGTAACACTCGCCATTTAGGCTGAGTGCCCTTTCTCTCATAATAATTAAGCCATAATGGTTAAGTTTATTTGGGTTATCGTCGATACCACTGCCATTATCATCGATCGTAATGGTGACAGTGCCTCTATTTTGGCTTAATGAAACTTTAGCCCACGTTGCATTCGCATGCTTTAAAATATTACTTAGGGCCTCTCGAATTATTTGTATGATGTGGATAGATTGATGGGGTGAGATACTTTTTGCTGGGATCTCATAGTTAAGCTGAATGTTGAATCCTATTCGCCCGCTGAATTCTCCTAAGGTGCTTTTTAATGAAGGTAATAAGCCCGATTCAGTGAGCTTCAAGCGGAATGTTGTCAGCAATTCACGCAGCTGACTGTATGCGGTATTAATTTCTGTGCGCATTTCATTGAGTAAATGCAGTGTAGTTTCAGGTAGCGGCTCTGGTTGCATTTGGAGATAGCTTATTTGCATTTTTAAGCATGAGAGGGATTGTGCAATTGAGTCATGGAGCTCTCTAGCAATAGCCGCTCGTTCATCCATGATCAACAATTGTTGCTGTTGCTCTATCTGTTGTTCCATGGTGAGCATGCCAGAAATTTGTTTAGCGAGCATTAGAACTAGTTTATTTTTTTCGTCAGAAAAAAGTTGATTTTGTTGAATTTCACCGATAATCACACCATATCGATGCATATTATCTGACAGATCCCACTGCAATGTTTGGGAGTCTTCCGCCAGATTATCCTTGGATAAATGCGATTTAGTTGAAGCCAGTTTTTCGTCGTTGATGTCTAAATTGGCAGAAGCATACGAAATTTCATGAAAATACTGCTCGTTGCTATCTTCATATAATTTGAGGCGTAAATTTTCTAACTGCGTAATATTCTTTAGCTCAGTGAGGACTTTTTGTAACCTCAAATAGAGTGTTTCCGATGAATGTAATATTTGATTTGATTGATAGAGATATGACAAAACACGATTCTTAGCGAGAAGATCGGCAGTTTTTTCTGCGACACGTTCTTCAAGTTGATGGTAGCTTTGGGCTAATTCATCAGACATATGATTCAGGGTTTCACCAAGGGCATTAAGTTCATCTTGTCTATTGTTTTTCATGGGAAAACGCTGTGTGAAGTCTTTACGCCCAATCGCATTAACCATGGAGAGAAGCTTCATCCATGGGTAGTAAATTTTTCGTCTTAAATGCCAGATTGTCCCCATGAGTAGCAGGAAAACTAAACTAATAAAAATAAGTTGGGTCATGGCAACATAAGCGATTTTCTTCTCAGTAATATCATCAATATTGTGGACCAATTCATTGAGCATATTAACGAAAGTAATGACTTCATAGCGTGCATCATCCGGTGATGACGCGCGAGTGAGGGCGGGTCTTAACGTATTGAGCCAAAACGCATGGATTTTATCAAATTCAGGAGTAAGGTTTTCAATTTTAACGACTTGAGTTAGTTCAGGGCTGAGTAAGTCTTTTTCTAAGGCATCAAGATAATTTTGGTTATGTTCATTGATAGGAGTTAAAGAGAGTAAGCGATAACTTTGCATACGCAAGGAACCGGATGTATTAATAGCATGGGCATTGCCTTGTGCACTGATGATCATGCGATTGGAAATCGTCATACCGATGATCCCCAAAACCGCGATAAGCAGCATTAACCCGATAACTTGGTTGATAATCGAAAATCGTCGATAAAGTGTCGGCATTTTCTCTTTTTCCTGAAACAAAATAGACTGGCTATTACCATAATGTATTTAAGGATATTAGTCAGTTTTTAGCGTTAATTTGTTTGTTTAAAACGAGCAACAAAGTTTATAACAAAAACAATAAGTAAACCGATTACTAGACCAAAGATTAAATTGAGGATAGAGGGTGCTAAAAATTGAAGTGTATTCCCGATGATGTGAATACCGCCTATCTTTCCTGCTATGTTTTCTATCCATGAGTGTAAATAGGTAATCCCGTGCGTGAGTATGCCGCCGCCAACCATAAACATAGCAGCAGTACCGACAACAGATAATGTTTTCATTAAATAGGGTGTTGCATAGATTAATCCGTTACCGAGTTTACGGAGCAGAAAGGCAGTTTTTTTCTGTAGAAAGAATCCCAAGTCATCGAGTTTAACAATACCAGCAACTAACCCATAAACCCCGATAGTCATGACAATGGCAATAATCGATAACACGACAAGTTGGTTCAGGATTGTTGTTGAAGAGACAATACCTAGGGTAATTGCGATAATTTCTGCGGATAAAACAAAGTCTGTACGGATTGCGCCTTTAATTTTTTGTTTTTCAAATGCCGCTATTTCATGTTCTAAAAGCTGAGCTTTGTGTACGGTTTCTGCCGGTGAAGTCTCATGTTTTTGAAGAAACTTATGAGCAAGTTTTTCAGCACCTTCAAAACAGAGATAAGCGCCTCCAAGCATTAATAATGGAGTCACTGCCCACGGTATAAAAGCGCTGATCAATAATGCGAGTGGAACCAATATGAGTTTATTGATAAAAGAGCCTTTTGCGACCGCCCAGACGACTGGAAGTTCTCTGTCAGCTCGAACCCCGGTGACTTGTTGTGCATTTAAGGCGAGATCATCACCTAAAACACCGGATGTTTTTTTCGCTGCCATTTTTGTCATTACTGACACATCATCTAAAACGGCGGCAATATCATCTAATAAGGTAAGTAAGCTACTTCCAGCCACAGGAGGATCCTTTTGTTATTGTGAGGTATCATTAATGTTCCTTAGGTAAAGGAAGTAAAAATTAGTTCACAGCTATTTGATAATTTGAGTAATAATAAGGATAAGTGAAGTCATTTCTATCATAATAGTATTGATTTAATTATGAAATTTCTCATGAAACACAAAAATATATTTTGTTATCATCATTTCCAATGAGTGTAAGGTTAACCCATGTCTTTTCAACCAGTATTAAGTATTGTTGTCGCGGTTTATAACGGCGAAAAGTTTTTACCCCATTTTTTTGACAGCTTAATTGCCCAAAAGTTAGAGAATTGGGAATTGATCATTGTGAATGATGGTTCGAAAGATGATAGCGAGTCAGTGATTCGCCAATACGAAGATAAGTTTGAAAATATCAAGGTGCTCGCTCAGGAAAATCAAGGTGTTTCAGTCGCACGTAATACAGGAATGGCAGTAGCAACAGGGCAATATATCACTTTCCCAGATATTGATGATGAGATTGATGCGAGGATGTATGGTCGCCTACTGGAGATTGCACTTGCCGGTGACTTAGACGTTGCGACCTGCAATGGTACTTACGTGTACACCAATGGGGATGCGCCAAAGGCTATTTTTCCACCAAATAAAGTTCCTTCTACTGGTGTGATCACGGGCCCTCAATGGTTACAAATTGGTTTGAGTTCCCGTAAATTTCTCCATGTAACTTGGTTGAATCTGTATCGCTTGTCATTAATTCGAGAACACAATTTTACCTTTGAACCTAGATTGCACCATCAAGATATTCCTTGGACTACCGAGATGCTGCTCGTTGCTAAACGAGTGCAGTTTATCAATGAACAATATTATGAATATCTGATTCATAACCAATCCGTTTCTCACTCTTTAACCGGAGATGAGCGCTCAGTACGTAAGATCAATACCTACCTGAAGATCTTGGATATGCTGATGGATATCTATAAACGTCATCCTGAGGAAGTGAAGCAAGCACCTGCTTGTTTATGGCAGGTGGGGAAAGAAGGTTTAGGCGTTGTTTTAGCGCTATTAGCGATTAAATCACCTGAAACGCAGAAGCAGATGGTTCAACTGTTTTTTGATAAAGGTTACTGGGATATTGTTTGGAAGCATGCCACAACACTGAAATTAAAATGGCGTTTGATCCGTCGTTACAGCAAATTGAAGGCCATTATCAATAAATAGTTCTCTAGCAGCCTTTCGGGGCTGCTCTCTTTTATTTCTCTTGTACTTTCCTCGATCCTTCAACTTATTAAATAATTGATAAAATACTATTAATATCTATAGTATATATTGTGATTTAATTAACATATTAATAACAAAGAAATTGAGCTTCCTCTCAGAATATGGTCTTTATAGGGTCATAGTTCGCCAAATATACAGGGTGATAAATTATTAATAAGTTAATGAGTGAGGGCTGAATGGATCATTATCTGCATAAATTACCTGACCTTATTGACTCAGTTGCCACCAATCAATTTTATCCAAACTTATTATCATGGTTGTCTTCGTTTGTGGTTTTTGATAATGCAATTATCTATGCCTTTGAAAAAGATGGTGCTCCACGTTTTCTATCGAAAGTTGAAAAGCGTAATAGTGATAGCGTTAATCGCATTTATCAGCGTGGGGCTTATTTGATGGATCCTTTCTATCAAGAACTACAAAAAGGCGGCAGTTCGAAGGTATTAACATTGAAAGATGTTGCCCCTAAAGGTTTTTATCATACGGATTATTATCTTAATTTTTATCGTAAGACGGGTTGGTGTGATGAGGCGGGTTTACTGTTGGAATTATCCGCAGATAAGCAATTAGGCATTTTCTTTGGGAATGAAGACCAACCGTTTCTTGCTGATGAGAAGAAACAAGGTTCATTAAAGGAAGCCTTTGATATTATTAGAAGTATTGCTCGATTACATAAGGAAGTTGTGCCCAATTCAGTATCCAGTCATTATCGTAATACGGACTTACAGACTTGCTTTGGTTTGACGCCGAGAGAGTGTGAAGTTGTAGCGTTAATTTTGGAAGGTAAAGGCTCCCCTCAAATCGCTGAATCGCTGTTTATCAGCTTAGGCACTGTCAAAAATCACCGCAAAAATATCTATCAAAAATTAGACATCAACTCGCAGGTTGAATTATTTAATTTGTTAATGACCCCAATAAAACAGTAAATTCCGCGGTTTAAAATGATTTTCGTTACCTGTTTAGTATTTAGACTGAATAATGAAAATATGTATTATTTTTCAATGAATTAAAAATAATCATTCACTTTAAAAACACGTGAAATTCTATTTTTATCATAAAGTATTATGTTTTTTATTAATATAATAATAAATATATATCCTTTTGAATTTAAATAGAAAAGTTTTTAATTGATTTAATCTTGTTTATAAGTAAATATTGTATCTACGTCACAAATGTTGGTTTTATGTTTCAAATGTCCCTAAAGGGCTATGTAAATGTTAATGTCAGGTTAAGATAATCAAGGTTATTCCCAGATACTAGATAGGGTATCAATTATGAATAACCAAGTAGAATCATTAACTTATTACTCAGCAACCAAAAAATATGACCTACGTTTTCCGACATTGAAAGAAGACATTGATGTTGATGTGGTGATCATCGGTGGTGGGTTCTCTGGTATTAACACGGCATTAGAGCTGTGTGAAAAAGGCATAACTAACATTGCTATTTTGGAAGGACGCCATCTTGGTTATGGCGGTACAGGGCGCAATGGTGGGCAAGTCATGGCAGGAATTGGTCATGACCTTGATGCAATTAAAAAACATGTTGGCTCTGAAGGCTTAGAAACGATTTTTAAGCTAAGCAACATGGGGGCAGGGATCATGCGCGACCGTATTGCTAAATACAATATCGATGCGGATTTTTGTCATGGCTATGCCTATTTAGGTAGCAATAAGCGCCAAGAGAAAACGCTGCGCAGCTGGCTGGCTGATTTTAAAGCTGTCGCACCCGATGAAGAAATTGAATTTTATACAGGATCTGATTTAAAGCAGATCATCGGTTCTGATGCTTACACATGTGGAATCAAACACATGGGAGGCGGTCATGTTCATTCACTTAACCTGTTATTGGGTGAAGCGAAAGCGGTGAGCGAATATGGTGCAAAAATTTTTGAAAACAGCCAAGTTTTGAATGTTGAGTACGGCGATACGGTAACGGTTCGTACCGCGATGGGCTCCGTGAAAGCGAAAAAAATGCTGTGGGCATGTGATGGTTTTTTGAATGGTCTCGAGCCGACACTATACCCAAAAACCATTAATACCTATGCGTATCAGTTAATGACTGAAGAATTATCTGATGAGCTGATTGAACGTATTAGCCCAATTCGTGGGGCATACAGTGATATTCGCCCGGTTATCGATTACTACCGTGTGACTAACGAGAATCGCCTGTTATTTGGTAGCTCAACGTACTTTTTAGAATACATTCCATCCGACTTGAAAGCGTGGAACCGTAAGCTGATGTTGAACGTTTTCCCATACTTGAAAGATGTGAAAATTGAACTGGCATGGGGTGGACCAATGGCATGTAGTGCTAATCTCTTTCCACAGATTGGGACTATTCCAGGGCATAAAAACGTGTTCTATGTACAAGGTTATTCAGGCTTTGGTGTTACGCCGAGCCAGATCGTGTGTAAGGTTCTGGCTGAAGGCATGGTAGAAGGCTCAAGCCGTTATGACCTGATGAGCTCTATTCCTCATGCTGACATTATGGGCAAGGACAGTATGCGTAACGCCATCGTTTCTCTTGCTAAATGTTGGCATCAGGTATCTGGATACTGGCAAGGTCGCCGCTAGGTTTCTTAAATTTAATTTCCATTTTTGATTTCATTATATAAGAGAAGGTAAGAGAGATGATCAGCCCATTACTGTTAAATAAAGCACTTCCTGAATTACTGAACATTGGTAGCGTGAGCAATTTAGGTTCTGTGGTTGTTGAAGGCGATCCACAAGCTAGCGTGTCAATGATCCACGGTGAGCCAACTGATAATCTGACTTGTGGAATTTTTGCTTGCACAACTGGGAAATTTAAAATGGTTTACCCATTTGATGAGATGGCAACTGTCCATGAAGGTTCTGTGAAATTAACAGATGTGAAAACGGGTGTAACAGTGGAATACCATAAAGGGGATTCTTGGTTCGCTGCAAAAGGAACCGAAGTACTTTGGGAAATCAGTGCACCACGTTTTGTAAAACACTATTTAGCCTGCGTAAATGCATAATTGAATCAATTCACGAGGTGGAGAAAACGATGAGTGAGTTAACCCTATTACCAGAAGTTAGAGAATTCTTGAAACGCCAGCATGGTCATTTTATCAATGGATTGCCTGTTTCTGGCAAGGGAGAGGCTTATTTCGATGTCGTGAATCCAGCTACCGAGCAAGTGATTGCCAAAGTTAAAGAAGGGACGCGCGAAGAAGTTGATATTGCCATGAATGTGGCCTATGCCGCATTCAAAGGCTCATGGGCAAATACTACACCGATGGAACGAGGCAATTGTTTGAATCGTTTAGCGGATTTGCTCGAAAAACACTTAGAAGAATTAGCACAATTAGAAACCTTAAGTTCCGGCAAAACGATTCAGTTATCGCGTTTTCTGGAAGTGGGTTCAGCGGCACAGTTCTTACGTTACTTTGCGGGATGGGCGACGAAGATCAGTGGTGAAACTCTGAATGTCTCATTACCGTCTTTTAATGGTGAAAAATATTCGGCATTTACCCAGCGTGAGCCTGTCGGGGTCGTTGCGGGGATTATCCCATGGAACTTTTCCATTATGATTTCCATTTGGAAATTAGCGGCGGCATTGACATGTGGCTGCACGATTGTGCTGAAGCCAAGTGAATTTACGCCTTTGACGATGTTACGAGTAGCGGAGTTAGCGAAAGAGGCGGGGATCCCTGATGGGGTTATTAATATAGTGAACGGCGGTGGGCGCGAAGTAGGGCCCGCTTTAATTAGCCATGAGTTGTGCTCAAAAGTGACTTTCACCGGTTCAGTACCAACAGGGTTAGCGGTTGGACGCTCAGCGATGGAAGGTAAGTTAACACGAGTGACATTAGAGCTCGGCGGTAAAAATGGCGCCGCATTCTTAGCAGATTTATCCGTTGATAAAATTGTTAGTGGCATTATCGAAGCGGGTTATTTAAATCAAGGGCAAATCTGTGCAGCGGCAGAACGTTTTTATGTTCCATCGACATTGATGGATGCTGTACTGGAAGAGCTAAAAGCCCGTTTATCAGCTATGAAGATTGGTTCTCCATTAGATGAAGACACCCAAATGGGACCGTTAGCCAATAAAGCTCACTACAATAAAATTTTAAGCCTGTTTGAAAAGGCGCGCCAAGATGGCAGTGAAATTATCTATGGTGGGCAACCAATTGCAGGTGCAGGGTACTTTGTCCCTCCAACAATTATTCGTGCAAAGAGTCCTGATGATGTCTTAATGAAGGAAGAGACATTCGGTCCTATCGGTACTTTCTTAGCTTATGATGATGAAGAAGAGCTGATTAAAATGATGAATAGCACGCCGTTTGGCTTAGCAGCGAGTGTGTGGACGAATGATCTCAGTAAAGCAATGCGTATGGTTTCGCAAATTGAAGCGGGGACTGTTTGGGTGAATATGCATACTTTCCTCGATCCTGCTGTACCTTTTGGTGGGATTAAATCTTCAGGTATCGGTCGTGAATTTGGAAGTGCCTTTATTGAGCATTACACAGAATTAAAGTCCGTCATGGTGCGTTATTAGAGCGTTAGTGGTTTTTTCTGTAAAGCAACAGTTTTCCCGGTCTCTGTACCGGGATTTTTTATAGAATTTTATCTTGGCGGATGATAAACCCGGATGAGACTAACTCAGTCCGGTTATTCACATTGGCTTTGGTAAAAATGTTGCGAAGGTGGGTTTTCACGGTGGAAAGGGAAACACCCAATAGTAGCGCAATTCTTTTATTACTTGCTCCTTCACGTACTAAGTGAATAATTTCTTGCTCTTTTGGGGTGTAGGAGACCAGAGAGTCCGGTTTCACATCAAACGTCATTAATTCTGCGATGGGCAATATAGCATTGAGCCTGACCACTTCCTGTGGCGTAAATGGGGTATCCCTCAATACAGAAATACCCGCCACAATTTTATTTTTTCGACGAATAAAGATTTCCGCCATGTCTGCAATGTGGTTCGGCTGCATAAAATCATGGAAGAAAGTTTTATCTTGCTGACGCATCTCTACGGGCATTTTGACTAAGCGCAGATCTTCACCGCGAAAATGGTCGGGGTGCAAGGGGTCATGTTGGGAAAATGCAGAGAGGTACTGTTCATGCATACGCGTAGAAATGCCGTATAACACATGACTTTCTGGTTGCCACTGTTCATTGACTAAATAATATACTGCCGCAGAAATTGGGATGATATGGGCAATAGTATTGAGACAGCAGTCGATTAAGCTCTGTTGACTCTCACTAAATAACGGTTGTTCCATCATCGCTCCTCATTCAAATTTTCTACTGACTATCATGCAATTTAATTGGATTAACATAAAACAAACATGTTAATAACGTGAGCTTGATTACACTATTCAAAACTTGTTTTTAACTGCTCAAAGGGGATTTTCTGCCCTTGGGTATCTTTTGCGACTTATTTATTAATATATTAATAAGATGCTTTTTGTCTAATCATTGATATTTAAATGATTATTATATTATTTATATTGTAAAACGGTACTTTTCGTTTCAGTTGATTGTTGTTCCCCTCTCTCTGGGTATCGTTCTAAAGGACGATGGCGACATGTTTATGCTTATTTCTATAGTGAGTAAGCAGTCACTTTATTTTTACAAAAAATTCACAATCTTGACTGTGAGCAGAGAGAGGGAAGCAAAAATGAATTTATCCTCAAAATTAACATCACATATTGAGAAAGGTAAGGTTGGCTTTCCAACTACGCTCGCCAGTTCGGTCGGCGTGATTATGGCAAGCCCAGTGATCCTCACGGTAACCAGTGGATTTGGAATCGGGGGCGATACCTTTGCCTTAGCGGTTTTATTGAGCTTTATCATGATGCAGGCTCAATTAACCACATTCTCTGAAGCCGCGGCAATTTTACCCACTTCGGGTTCAGTCTACGATTATATCTCTTGTGGTATGGGGCGCTTTTGGGCGATTACCGGTGCGCTGTCAGCTTATCTGATTGTCCACGTTTTTGCGGGGACCGCGGAAACGATTCTGTCTGGCATCATGGCATTGGTGAACTTTGAAAGCCTCAACACCGTGTTAGAAACCAATAACTCGTCTTGGATGGTAGGAGTAGGGCTAGTCGTTGCATTCGGTTTACTGAATGCATTTGGTATCGAAGCTTTTGGTAAGGTTGAAGTGGTACTGACTTTCGCGATGTGGAGTACATTGGTGATTTTCAGTATTTGCGGCTTGATGATGCCATTCCATGTATCCGCGGAGGGCTGGTTTGGTCAAGGTCTGAATATTTCTGACCCTACCGTTGTGCTCAGTTTCATTGGTATGGCGATGTTTATGTTTGTTGGCTGCGAGCTAGTGACACCAATGGCGCCAGAAATTAAAAATTCTGCCAAGGTTATTCCTCGTGCAATGACGATTGGCTTATGCGGTGTTGCATTTTGTATGTTCCTCTTTGGCGCGGCACTGACGAACCAAGTTGAAAACGTAATTATTGACCCACAACATGGCGTTAGTTTGCTAGAAACGCCGATGGCCATTCCTGCATTTGCTGGGCAGATTATGGGTGACTTCGGTAAATATTGGATTGGTATTGCGTTATTGCTGGCGGGTGGTGCGACTATCAATACATTAATGGCGGCCGTTCCCCGTATTTTGTATGGCATGGCGTTAGATGGCGCATTACCAAAGGCATTTGCTTATTTACACCCTCGCTTTAAAACGCCAGTGTTCGGTATTTTAGTGGCGGTGATGATCCCTTGCTTACACGCATTTGCTATTCAAGGGGATTTAGACAGAATTATCCCGTTGGTGCTGGCGGCTGTGTGTTCGTGGGGAACGGCGTACTTATTAGTGACGATTTCTGTGGTGATATTGCGTATTCGTCGCCCTGATTTACACCGTGCTTATCGCTCGCCATTCTTTCCAATCCCTCAAATTATTTCTAGTGTGGGGATAATCCTAGCGATTGTTTACATCACGCCTCCGGGTATGAATAAAGCAGATGTGTATATTCCATTTGCCATTATGTTGGGATTAACAGCGAGTTATGCATTAGGTTGGACCGTGTTAGTGCAGAAAGTAAATCCATTTAAACCCGTTCCGGTTGAACAGGTATTGTCTAACTCATTTGAAGATGACAATTCAGAGGAGGTGGAACTTGAGCCTTTACGTAACCTTGCCTAAATTATCGTGGTGGAAAAAGTTAACCCAAAAACGCCTCCCGACAGGGTATCAAGCGGGGTTAACGTTAAATCGGATAGAGAAAGACATCGCCCCTTATGTTTGTGAATGGGGGGCACCTGGAGTGCTCCTCATCCAATTGCCTCAAGGCATTAAAGTGGAAGTGACTGAGCGTGTAAAAACCTTGTTTATGGCGTTTATTGTGCATAGCCGTTTTGCAGTTTCAGGTAAATGTGATAGTGCGCTGGTAGCACAGATTGATGTGAAAACCGCAGGGTCTGCACGAAAAAAACAGGTGCGTTTTACCAGCCAGCAAGCCGATGGGCAGCCCTTTATTGAAAGTTTGGAGCAGTACCCAGTGATCCGCCAAACTTTCGAAGAATTGGATTTCACTTATTGTCATATTGCTGTCGAAAATGGGGTTTGGCGTTGTGAAATTGAGCCTTATACCGCATCGGAAATGGTTAGTCGGATCCCAACAGCTCGGCGTTATTTACGTTTGACTAACCAGCAGCGCCATCGCTTATTAAGCGCATTACAGCTGATTTCCCAACTCATCACTCAACACGTTTCACATCGATAACGCCCAAATTGGGCGTTTCGCATTTATGACAATCATCTTGATATCGACATAAAACCGTCATTCAACTGTCATCTAGCTGCTCTAGCATGCTGGTCAACTATTCGAAGCATACTTATTTACTCTTCTTATTGATTGGCAAGGATAAAACTTATGACAGGTCATTTTATGAAATCTATGTTAGCCGTCGCCGTAAGTACGTTAATTTTAGGGACTGCAATTCCTGCCCATGCAGCAGATAAAAATGAGGCAGTTTCAGAAAGCCGCGCTGCAAAAGGGGATATCACGAAATTTGGTGGAGCTCGTCGTTTATCAACTGAACAGACGGATATCATGAAAGCTGCACTGCATAATGGTCAAGCAAAGAACGTCATTTTATTTATCGGCGATGGTATGGGTGATTCTGAAATTACCGTTGCGCGTAACTATGCGGAAGGGGCGGGTGGTTTTTTTAAAGGTATTGATGCGTTGCCAATTACAGGGCAATACACCCACTATGCATTAGATAAGAAAACACAAAAGCCAGACTATGTCACTGATTCTGCTGCCTCTGCAACGGCATGGTCTTCCGGTGTGAAAACCTATAACGGTGCTTTAGGGATTGATGTGTTTGGTAATGACCATGACACATTAATTGAAATCGCTAAACGTAATGGCAAAGCAACAGGGAACGTGACAACGTCTGAAATTCAAGATGCGACGCCAGCGGCTCAGTTTGCCCACGTAACGGGGCGTAAATGTTACGGCCCAGAAGAAACCAGCGAAAAATGTGCAACGAATGCATTAGAAAATGGCGGTCGTGGTTCTATCTCTGAACAGTTAATGATTACCCGCGCCGATGTCACATTAGGTGGTGGTGCGAAAAGCTTTAAGCAGGAAGCTAAAGCGGGTGATTACAAAGGGAAAACCTTGGAGCAACAAGCGGCAGAGCGAGGATTCACTATCGTCCGTGATGCTAAATCACTCGATGCAATCAAAGAAGCTAACCAAGATAAACCTGTATTAGGTCTGTTCCATGATGGCAATATGACGGTTGCGTGGGAAGGTCCAAAAGCGACATATCACGGTAACTTAAATAATGCCGCACTGGAGTGTAAACCAAACGCTAAGTTAGATCCGAATGCGCCGACATTGGCTCAAATGACAGAAAAAGCAATTAATTTACTGGAAACAAACCCGAATGGTTTCTTCCTGCAAGTTGAAAGTGCTTCTATTGATAAGCAGGATCATAAAGCAAATCCATGTGGTCAAATTGGCGAAACAGTTGCTTTAGACCAAGCTGTTCAAGTGGGTTTAGATTTTGCTAAGAAACATGGCGATACGCTTATTATCGTGACGGCTGACCACGCACATTCAAGCCAGATTATTCCTGATGGCACGAAATCATCCGGTTTAACTCAAGCGCTGATCACAAAAGACGGTACCGTGATGACCGTGAACTACGGTAACTCTGAAGAAGACGATTCACAGGAGCATACAGGTGCTCAACTACGTGTTGCAGCTTATGGTCCACATGCCGCGAACGTGATGGGTCTGACTGACCAAACCGATTTGTTCTTTACCATGCGTGATGCAATGGGATTGAAGCAATAAACCAACCCTTGTAGTTAAAAATTCTCTGCGGCAGGATGCTACAGAGAATTTTTTTGTTTATAAAGCCCCATAAACCTCGACTCAATTTCTCCTTCATATCTGTATTTCTTTTTTATTACACAGCTTGTATGCTCTCTATCTATTCGATTTATATCGAATTTATATAAGAACTAAGAGAACAATAATAATGAGAAAAGTACGTGAACTCACGCGGGATGAAATCCCAAATCTGTGGTCGATTGATCGAACTGAATTGATTGAACATCTTTATCTTCACCAGCAGGGTAAATTAGTGTTATCTGCCCAGCGATTTGATATGAAAGGTTGGCCTGAAGGTGAAACGGATGCTTATACACCGTATTTACTTGCTAGCTATGATAACGGGGCTGTTTTCTTTGGGGTGTTTGATGAGGATAGCCTGATCGCCGCAGCCAGTTTAGATAACGTATGGCGCGGGGAAAAGCTAGATTTGCTACAACTCTCTTTCCTCCATGTTAGCCATCGCTATCGTGGCGAAGGACTGGGTGGAAAGCTTTTTAAACTTTGCCAACAACGAGCATTAGAAAAAGGCGCTGCTGGACTATATGTTTCGGCGACTCCGTCAGAAAATACAGTGCATTTTTATCAATATATGGGCTGTGAACTGCTCGAAAAGCCAGATCCTGAACTGTTTGCGCTAGAGCCTGAAGATATTCACTTTGTTTGTATTTTTGAGTGATGTTTTTACCGTAGGGGAAATATTTTCCTCACAAAAATTTGATTGATTTTTATAGAAACGCAGATATGATTGATAATCATTATCATCTTTAACGAAATTATAGACTAACTATGAGTTAGCTAAAGACTCGTTAGCTATAAATGGGAGGCGTTATGGGAACTAGCGTATCAAAAGCAACAGGGTTGCGGCGTATTGGCGCTGGTTTGTGGGGCGTCTTCGCGGTGGTGTTACTGAGTATTATGTATTTGCTGAGCAATATGGGGTTTGATCCACTGAAAGTGGCAATGATCACCTTGATGATTGCGACGGCAGGCATGCTGTTTAATCGGGGTTCACGGCGTTTACTCATTATTCCAGCAGTAATGTCTTTAGGTTGTTTCTTGCTGATTTTTATTATGCGAAGCTAAGATTATCTAAGCGATATCTAGGTTAGGAATATTGTGTGAATGGTCATCGAGGATTGAATATCTGAAGGTTGAATTCTTGAAGATTAAGGTTACGAATCATTAACAGTGGTGCGAAAGGGGGGACTTGAACCCCCACGTCCATAGGACACTAACACCTGAAGCTAGCGCGTCTACCAATTCCGCCACCCTCGCAATACTAACTCTTTTGCATAATTGCTCATGCATCAATAGTACGGTGCGGATTTTAGGCTAATTTCGACAGACGTCAATAAATTTTTATCAGCGGTATATTGTTTGATGAAAAAACGGTCAACTTGATATGTTGACCGTTAGAAAAGAAAATTCACACGGATAACGTGCTGGTCGCTTTAGCGCTTAATTGCTTCGTAAACTTTAAATTTCCCTGTTTTAGCCAGTACAACATGACCACCGAATGCTTTATCGAGTAGATCAGGGTAAGGTAAAAATGCATTGGCGACGATGCGTAAACGACCACCTTTTTTCAGGTACTTAGGTGCTTGGAAAATCAATGTCTCTACCGCGTTATAGCTGGTGTTGATCCCATCATGGAACGGTGGATTAGAAATGATCCAATCAAATTTATCATCAAGGTCGGAATAGACATCACTTGGGATTATTTTTCCGGTAAGGTTGTTAGCCGCTAGAGTTGCCGTTGCAGAATCAATGGCTGATGCACTGACATCACTTAAGGTTAAGGTGACCGCTGGGTTTTGAGTACCAACCACCGCAGCAAGTACGCCGTTACCACAAGCCAGATCAAGCACATTACCGCTCATTGGCTCGGTCAATGTGGAAAGCAGCAAATCACTGCCGATATCTAACTCGTTATGGCTGAATACACCTGGAAGCGCATGAATTTTCACGTTATCAACTTGGTAATTGCGCCACCAACGCTTGATATCAAATTCAGTTGGCTGTTCTAATTCGCCATAATAGAGACCACAGCGACGTGCGGAGTCAATTTTTTGCAGTGTCGCAATCCCTTCCATAATCGCTTCGGCACTTTTGACGCCGCTACGATTTTCACCGACGATAAAAATTTGGCTACCTACAGCTAAATGTGTGCATAAATCATCGAGTTGGAAGGCGGCTTCTTGTTTGTTCTTGGACCAAAAGTAAATTAAGGTGTCGCAAGGTTTAACGAATTCCGCGGTTGCTGTTGAAGCAAACAGAACATTTTCACCCAATGCCGGCTGTAAGTTTTTCCAGCGATGGTACTGGTTAGTGAGAACGCGCACGCTGGCGGCTTCTAAAATTGTGCCCAGTTCATCCTGAATATCGCCTGCCAAAAGAACATGACGATCGATAAAGTGCTCTAAATGGCGTTGAATAACTTCGCTGGCGGGTGTCAGTAATGACATATTCTGTCTATCTCCTAAAATGAATATAACCACGCGGACTACCTTACCAGAAAAAAGATAAATAGCATTGCTCTGTTGGCGCTATTAATCCCCTTTGATAAGATGTGGTTGTTAACTAACGACTGGATAAAGCAATGACACGACGTGACAGACTTTTAGAACAAATGGGGATCACTCAATGGATGGTGAGAAATCCGACTGTGTTACGTGGTGAACGTGGTGTTCGCATTCCTGAGTCGACTAAGCTTATTATTATTACTGATGAGAACCTTGATTTAAACAGTCAGCTGTTAAAAGATATTTTTCTCGCAATGAAGATCAACGATGTTGATATTGTCTGTATTAATTCTCAGCAGCTAAAACTCATTCCAACACCAATAACTATACCTTGTTGGGTGATAGGGGATGGTATTCATCCCGAAGGTTCAAAAGTTACATTTATTTCTCCTGTTTTGTCTGAGCTGATAGCAAGCAGTAATGCTAAACAGGCACTATGGAAACAAATTTATCAATATGATGAAAATTTCAACACTCAAACAATCTGATCTCGCTACCGCCTTCTTAATTGAAAAGTTAAGTCATGATTTTCCATGGACTGAGCGAGTTTTTTATGGGAATCAAGGTGAAAAGTACCATAATCTAAAAATATCAGTTAATAATCAAATTGTTGGGTATGCAATAACACAATATGTATTAGATGAAGCTACGCTGTTCAATATTGCCATCCATCCTGATTTTCAAGGCCATGGCTACGGTCGTTTGTTATTAGAAAGATTAATTAACGATCTTGTTAGTCGAGGGATTTCGACGCTGTGGTTGGAAGTGAGAGAATCGAACGCGTCTGCGATTCATCTGTATGACAAACTGGGCTTTCAGCAAGCGACAGTGCGTAAAGATTATTATCCGACGAAAAATGGGCGGGAAGATGCGTTAGTACTAGCATTAACCTTGTTCAGTGAGGATATGTTTAGTCAAAAAGCGTAATACATTTTTCTAAAGAAAAACCATGGTAAGACTTGCGTGTTATCGTGGTTTTTTGTATTTAATCGCTTCCAACATAATGATATTCAGCGTAAAAAATATTCGGTAAATGGGTAGTGAGGTACTTTTCAAGATTTTCAATGAAAACCCTAAGACTAGCACTATTACGTAAACTACGTGAATAGACAGCAAAAACGTCAGCGCCTTGATGCCATTGTGGTAGAACGCGCACTAATTTTCCTGACTGAAGTTCAGGGAGAACACTCCAAAGTGAACGTAATAAAATCCCTTCACCACTGAGGCACCATTGTTTGGCGACTTCTCCGTTATTGACCATTAATTTACTATTCGGTGTGATGGTCATGCTTTCTTGTTGGTGCTCTAATTTCCAGATTGCGGGAGCTTGATTGCGCTCTTTGATGGCAATACACGAGTGTTTTTGTTCAAGTTCTTGAGGTAAAGATGGTTGCCCATATTTTTGGATATAGGCGGGAGAGGCACAAAGTACTCGGTTATTGCGGGCTAACCGACGTGCAATGAATTGATCTGAAATGGTACCGCCAATGCAGATATCAAGATCGATATTCTCACTGATGATATCGATTGATCGATCCGTTAGCGTCAGATCAATACCTAAAATCGGGTAATCGGCACGTAATGCCAGGATAAAGGGATTCAGGTAGGTGCTACCAAAGCCTGTACTGCAACTGATGCGCAGTTCTCCGCGGATCTCATCGCGACAAGCTTGTAATTCTCCCTGCATTCGCTCTAATTCTTCCAGTAACAACTCACTGCTACGCAGAACAATTTTCCCTTCTGGCGTCAATTGAATGGCACGAGCATTACGGAAAAACAGTGTTTGCCCTAAGTTTTCTTCCAGTAATTTAATGCGTTTCGATATATAGGCTGGAGATACCAATAGTAGCTCAGCCGCTTGGGAGAAGCTCATCAATCGGGCGACGGTGACAAATACACGGATATCTTCAAGCAACGGTAGCTTGTTCATAGTTTGTAAATCTAGGGATTACAGTTCATGCCTATACTTTATCACAGCAAGCCATAAACTGGAGAACATGCGTAGATAATAATAAGGGCGTTGAAAATGGCACAATTTAATATAGCAGTCATTCCGGGTGATGGAATTGGAACGGAAGTGATCCCTGAAGGATTACGTGTTTTAGAGGCAGCAGCACAAAAGCACGGTGTAAAGCTTAACTTTGCACACTTTGATTGGTCGTGTGAAACCTATCACCGTACTGGTCGTATGATGCCGGAAGATGGTCTAGAACAACTGAAAAAATTTGATGCCATTTTCTTAGGTGCCGTTGGGTTCCCAGGGGTTCCTGACCATATTTCCTTATGGGGTTTGTTGCTGCCAATTCGCCGTGCGTTTAATCAATATGTGAATTTGCGTCCGGTACGTTTATTTGAAGGGATTAAATGCCCGCTGGCGGATAAAAAACCGGGTGATATTGATTTTTATGTCGTGCGCGAAAACGTAGAGGGCGAATATTCTGCCATTGGCGGAATTCAGTATGAAGGGACGGAAGATGAAATGGTGTCCCAGCAAAGTATTTTTACCCGCAAAGGGACTGACCGAATTTTAAAATATGCTTTCGAACTTGCCCGTTCTCGCGATAAAAAACATTTAAGTTCAGCCACGAAATCCAATGGATTATTTCACTCAATGCCGTATTGGGATAGCCGTGTGGCTGAAATGGCGAAGCAGTACCCTGATGTAAAAGTTGACCAATTCCACATTGATATTTTTGCGGCTAACTTAGTGAGAATGCCGGAATTTTATGATGTGATTGTGGGATCAAACTTATTTGGAGATATTTTGTCAGATCTTGGGCCCGCCTGTACGGGGACGATTGCGATTGCACCGTCCGCGAATATCAATCCTGAAAAACACTTCCCATCGATGTTTGAACCTGTGCATGGTTCCGCACCGGATATTGCTGGGAAAAATATTGCTAACCCAATTGGCACTATCTGGGCGGCAGCGATGATGATGCAGCATCTTGGTTGCCAAGAAATGTACGATACGATTATGTCAGCGGTTGAAACGGCTATTCGTGAGCGCCGTCATTTGACTCGCGATATGGGCGGAAATGCCAGCACACAAGAATTAGGGCTGGAAATTGCTCAGTTAGTGGCTGTGTCGGTGTAAGTTTATTGGGCTCCATCCTGTGGGTGGAGCGCCTAACATTTCAGGCTCTGATTGTTTATAACCCCAAGATCTGCGAAAATAACCGCCAATTACGATTAACAATACGGATTTGCTGCGCTAGAGCCACCTCGAGCCTCTTCCTGATGCCCATACAAATCTGGATATAGACGAAAAGAACGGTTAAATGACAGATCAGAATTTTCTCCATGAAGTTAGCACCCGTAGAACGTTTGCTATCATTTCTCACCCCGATGCCGGTAAAACCACGATCACTGAAAAAGTATTACTTTTTGGACACGCAATTCAACGTGCGGGAACGGTAAAAGGTCGCGGTTCTAACCAGCATGCCAAATCAGACTGGATGGAAATGGAAAAGCAGCGTGGTATCTCAATCACCACCTCTGTGATGCAATTTCCCTATAATGATTGCTTAGTGAACCTGTTAGACACCCCAGGACACGAAGACTTCTCGGAAGATACTTATCGTACATTAACTGCCGTTGACTGCTGCTTAATGGTTATCGACTCCGGTAAAGGGGTTGAGGATCGTACTCGTAAGCTGATGGAAGTTACCCGCCTGCGCGATACGCCAATTCTGACCTTTATGAACAAATTGGACCGTGATATTCGCGACCCAATGGAGCTGTTAGATGAAGTGGAAAATGAGCTGAAAATTGCTTGTTGCCCAATCACATGGCCAATTGGCTGCGGTAAGTTATTCAAAGGTGTTTACCACTTACTGCGTGACGAAACCATTTTGTATCAAACAGGTCAAGGTCATACAATTCAAGAAGTCCGCATCGTTAAAGGGTTAAATAACCCTGAGTTAGATGCGGAAGTGGGCGATGAGTTAGCGTCTCAATTACGTGAAGAGCTGGAGCTAGTTCAAGGGGCTTCCCATGAATTTGACCACGATGCCTTTATCGCGGGTGAGTTAACCCCCGTCTTCTTTGGGACTGCATTAGGTAACTTTGGCGTCGACCATATGCTTGATGGCCTTGTTGAATGGGCACCGGCACCTCAAGCACGTAAAACGGATGTGCGTGAAGTGGAAGCCACTGAAGAGAAATTTACAGGTTTCGTTTTCAAAATTCAGGCGAATATGGATCCAAAACACCGTGACCGTGTTGCCTTTATGCGTATCGTCTCGGGAACCTATGAAAAAGGCATGAAACTGCGTCAAGTTCGTACTAAGAAAGACGTAGTGATTTCAGATGCTCTAACCTTTATGGCGGGCGATCGTTCTCAAGTCGAGAATGCGTATGCAGGGGATATTATTGGCTTGCATAACCATGGAACTATCCAGATTGGTGATACCTTCACGCAAGGCGAAGAGCTGAAATTTACAGGGATCCCGAACTTTGCACCTGAATTATTCCGTCGTATTCGTCTGCGTGATCCTCTGAAGCAGAAGCAGTTACTGAAAGGCTTGGTTCAGTTATCAGAAGAGGGTGCCGTGCAGGTATTCCGCCCATTAACGAATAATGACCTGATTGTGGGTGCGGTCGGGGTACTGCAATTTGACGTCGTCGTTTCTCGCTTAAAAAGTGAATATAACGTTGAAGCGATTTATGAAGCCGTTAACGTGTCTACCGCACGTTGGGTTGAGTGCGATGATGTGAAAAAATTCGAAGAATTTAAGCGCAAAAATGAGCAAAATTTAGCGTTAGATGGTGGTGACAATTTATCTTATATTGCACCAACAATGGTTAACTTGAACTTAACCAGCGAACGTTATCCTGAAGTGAAATTCCGTAAGACACGCGAACATTAATCATTCTTTATTCTTCACGTGATAATTTTGAAATGGCCAACTTAGTTGGTCATTTTTGTTGTATATCTAATTAATTATCAGTTTATTCAATTAAGTAGCTACTGGAACGAGTATTTTTTCGTGAAGGGCATGCTGCTATGATGACCGTGGGTGCTTGGATCATTTTGGTTCAAGCAGACAACACGTTGTGAGGACCCAAAAGACGAAAGCCCCGAGTTCTATTTAACAGTAACTCGAGGCAGTCTCCAACCCAACAATTGGATTCTGTCTCCTTTTTGTACAGGAGTCAAGAGGAATGACCAAGCTTGCTTTATTAGGGCTAATGACCTTGTGTATCACGGTCTTGTGTCTTTCACTGCAACTACGAGATAGGTTATGTACTATCAATGTAGTGAGTGGAAATACAAAGGTTCAAGCTACTCTGTTATGTATTGAGTAGTCTGGTGGGGGAGTTATCCCCCACATTTCTCTTCTGTTGTTCGTTGGTGGTACCAGCACCCTATTTTTCTATTCTTACTACAGCTAGAGAATGATTTGTCGCTTTCTGATTTGAATAATCGAATTAAGAATGTTTTTCTGGGAATAAAATTTTTCCTTTAGTAATCCTCTGATAGATGAGTTATTTGACTTTATTTTTACCTATTTTTTACTTAGGCTATGACATTGTTAGTTTATTAATCATACCAAGAGGAAGGTTCCAATGAAAAAGATCGCCGTTTTACGTTCTTTAGGTGTCATTGGGTTGAGCTGGGCACTTTTTGCTTGTAGCTCATCATCGGATAGCGCCTTGAAAAAACAAGCTTCGGAAACTTGGGACAGCGCAGCTAAAACTGTTGAAATGGCAGGAAAAGATACAGGAAATGCCATTTCTAGTGGCGTGAAAAGCACCGACACTTATATGGATGATTCATCTATTACTGCGGATATTAAAAGTAAGCTCTTAAGTACGAGTGGAATCCCAAGCAATAGCGTCTCAGTGAAAACGATTCAAGGTGTGGTTTACCTCTCAGGTTTCCTTAAATCTAGCGAACAAATAAATCAAGTTGTACAAATCGCCTCGACAGCAAAAGGTGTAAAATCAGTACAAAATGGTTTAGTTCTGGCAGATAAGTAATTTCTTTTAAATGGGCTTTCAATTGAAAGCTCATTTTGCTATTTGCTCTCCCAGAGAAAAGCGGTTTAATGAAAACCAATGTCATTTGATTGATAGTGGGATTGATGAACGAGTCGTCAATGTCAATATAGATAAAGGGTTACTATGGGAAAGCATGTTCCAGTCACTTTAGGCACGATTGAGCCACTCGCATTTTCTGACGAAATTAACGGAGGAAAAACCGCACTTATTTGTGAAGGAGGCGGTCAGCGTGGTATTTTCACTGCGGGTGTATTGGATGAGTTTTTGATAGAAAACTTTAACCCTTTTGATTTGATGATTGGAACCTCTGCAGGCGCTCAAAATCTATCGGCTTATATCTGTGGGCAAGCAGGTTATGCTCGCCGAGTCATTACGCGCTATACCACCAACCTTGATTTTTTTAACCCACTGCGATTCATTCGTGGCGGGAATTTAATCGACCTTGATTGGTTGATTGAAACGACGGCGAAAGAGTTCCCTCTTAATATGGATGCAGGGCTTGAATTGTTAAAGTCTGGGCGTGAATTCTATATGGGAGCAAGCCGTAGTGATGATTTTTCTGCTGAATTTTTACAACCGGATGCGGATTCGTGGTTAGACATCATTCGCGCTTCCAGTGCAATTCCTGGGTTTTATCGGACAGGCGTTGAATTTAGTGGTGTGCGATATCATGATGGTGGAATCAGCGCAGCTATCCCTGTTGAAGAAGCTTATCGGCGTGGTGCTGACACCATTGTTGTAGTTCGTACAGTGCCTTCTCAGATGTATTTTACACCTGAGTGGGTTAAGCGTATGACGCGTTGGTTAGAAGGGGATAATTCGGCGTTACAGCGAATGGCTGCGATGTTAAAAGTTCACTTAAAAAGCTACCGTAAAACCCAAGAATTTATTGAAAACCCACCTGATGGCGTACAAATTTTTGAAATTTACCCGCCCACACCGCTGAAAAGTAGTGCGTTGGGTAGTAAAATTAGTGCCTTAAACCAAGACTATCATGTAGGTCGTCGTTGTGGACGCTATTTTATTGCTGCATTGGCTCAACAATTTGCCAGTAATGATACGAGTTTTAATCGATTTTCTAAGCGTAGACATTCGTTAGAATTGGCCCATATAGAAGATCAGGAAGAATCCTTACTAGTCGAAAAGGTAGCTGATGTTGTTGGCGCTAACGTTTTGCAAGGTAGCCAAGTGCATGATGGATAATCCTCGTTTTATCGATACCCACTGTCATTTTGATTTTCCTCCATTTAGCGATGCATTGTCAGACAGCTTAGAGAAAGCCGCAGAAGGAGGGATAACAGATATCATTATCCCAACGGTGAGTGCAGATAATTTTCAGCGAGTTTGGAGTCTCTCTCTTGATTATCCCCAGTTGTATGCCGCAATGGGGTTTCATCCCTTGTATTTAAGTCAGTTTCAAGAAGTGCATTTTGAAATGCTGGTAGATTTTTTGGCGCGTAAAAGTAAAAAATGTATCGCTATTGGGGAGATTGGACTCGACCTCTATATGCAAGATCCACAATTTGAGCGCCAACAAATACTGCTTCAGCGTCAACTGAAGTTAGCTAAACAGTTTGACTTACCGATTATCCTGCATTCGAGAAAATCCCATGATCAACTAGCTGCCATGTTACGTCGCCATGATGTTCCTGCTCGTGGTGTGGTGCATGGTTTTGCGGGTAGTCTCTCTCAGGCTGAAAACTTTGTGAAATTGGGATATTACATCGGTGTTGGCGGAACAATCACTTATGAGCGGGCCAATAAAACACGCCAAGTGATGGCACAACTTCCGCTAAGTTGTTTAGTGTTTGAGACTGATGCGCCGGATATGCCTGTATCCGGTTTTCAAGGTGAACCTAATCGACCTGAGCGTATTCAGTGGGTATTTCAGTCTTTATGTGAGCTGCGACACGAATCTGCCGATGAGATAGCACAACAACTTTACAACAATAGTCGGACGTTATTTAATCTAAATCAGACCGAAATGCGCTAATTGATAATTATTTCTTATGTATTTCCATGAGTTACTCAAGTAAAACCATTCAGCTTTTTACCTAATAGACTATCGCATTCGTGCCTTTCCAGACTAAACTGACCGCCTATTGTGATGCTTATCACAATATTTGAATTTATGTTGCTTATTGCACTTTGGATTTGTGATGAATATTGCGGGTTATTAATGATGACTGGTTATAATCATCGAACTAAGACTCGCGGAGTCTTGCGAGTTTATTTATACATTAACCTAGAATTAAGTGAACAGGGATACTTCCATGCAACTCATTTTGAGTATTGTTGGGATGGCGGTGCTTATTGCGATAGCCGTTCTTTTCTCCAGCAATCGTCGAGCCATTAGACTTCGTACAGTCGGCGGTGCTTTTTTAATCCAAGTCGCCATTGGTGCATTTGTTCTTTATGTCCCTGCGGGGCGCAGTGTTTTAGAAGGTATGTCTAACGGCGTATCTAAAGTTATCGGTTATGGCCAAGATGGGATGAGCTTTATCTTTGGCGGACTGGTTTCTGACAAAATGTTTGAGTTATTTGGCGGTGGCGGTTTTATCTTTGCTTTCCGTGTATTGCCTATCATCGTGTTCTTCTCATCATTGATTGCAGTCCTGTATTATCTTGGCATCATGCAACTGGTCATCAAAATTCTAGGTGGTGGTCTGCAAAAAGTTCTGGGAACCTCAAGAACCGAGTCTTTATCTGCAACGGCGAATATTTTCGTTGGTCAAACAGAAGCCCCTCTGGTTGTTCGTCCTTATATTTCGACCATGACGACCTCTGAACTATTTGCCATCATGTGTGGTGGTTTAGCCTCTGTAGCGGGCTCTGTCTTAGCTGGTTATGCGCAAATGGGCGTCCCAATGGAGTACCTGATTGCAGCATCCTTCATGGCGGCACCGGGTGGTTTGCTATTTGCTAAATTAATGGTGCCAGAAACAGAAGTGGCTAGAGATAACGTGGATGCCAAAGATTTAGTCGCTGAGGAAGATCGCCCAACGAATATCATTGATGCCGCAGCATCTGGTGCAGCATCCGGTATGCAGCTGGCTCTGAACGTGGGGGCTATGTTACTCGCGTTTATCGCATTAATCGCTCTGATCAACGGTATTTTAGGTGGCGTCGGTGGTTGGTTTAACTATCCACAATTATCCCTAGAATTATTATTGGGCTGGGTATTTGCGCCAATCGCATACCTTATTGGTGTGCCATGGAGCGAAGCGACCATTGCAGGCTCATTTATTGGTCAAAAAGTCGTTGTAAACGAATTCGTGGCTTTCATGAACTTCGGTGAATATATGAAAGCAGATGCGGATGTGATTGCAGCGGGTAAACAAGTTCTGTCTGATCACTCTAAAGCGATTATTTCTTTCGCACTGTGTGGTTTTGCAAACTTGTCTTCTGTGGCAATTTTGCTGGGTGGCTTAGGTGGAATGGCTCCAAATCGCCGTAGTGATGTAGCTCGTTTAGGTATGAAAGCCGTTATGGCAGGTACGCTCTCTAACTTAATGAGCGCAACCATCGCAGGCTTCTTCTTAACCTTGGCAGCAATGACCGCAATGTAATCCCTCTATTTTGCAGCGGAAGGGCAATTTGTCTTTCCGCTGTCATTTTCTTCTGAGATATTCTTTTTCTGTTTTGTATCGTAACTTTTACTTTTTCAACTATCCTTAACGTAATCAATTTATGACGAAGCGGCGGCAGTCAGTATAATGACGGTGAAACAGTGAGTGATTACCTGCTATACTGTGATATTGTTCACGGATATATATTTAATAATGTAACGTTCAGTCGATAAATGTGATTTGTAGCGCATAAAATATCCCAGTTACGTGGTCAAATAGGTATTAGTAAGTTGCCACGGAACTGATAGTTCTTAGAGTCAACTGACTCTAGGGCACCGTGCGGTGAGATGGATCTCAGCTGCTGAGTTTGGAAAACCTAACTAGCATCTTTATGGAACAAGCCCGCTCGCCAACAAAGAACGTATCGTTCTGAAAGAATTAACATCGTTGGAGAGTTATATGACTGATTTAAAAGCAGCAGCGCAACGCGCACTGACCCTGATGGACTTAACCACATTGAATGATGACGACACTGATGCGAAAGTTATCGCACTATGTCATCAGGCAAAAAGCCCTGCAGGCCATACCGCTGCTATCTGTATTTATCCTCGTTTTATTCCTATTGCACGTAAAACATTACGTGAACAAGGAACACCCGATATCCGTATTGCAACTGTCACCAACTTCCCACATGGTAATGATGATATTGAAATTGCATTAGCAGAAACGAAAGCGGCTATCGCTTACGGTGCTGATGAAGTTGATGTTGTTTTCCCTTATCGTGCATTGATGGCAGGGAATGAAAAAATTGGTTTCGATTTAGTGAAAGCATGTAAAGATGCATGTGCAGAAGCAAATGTATTACTGAAAGTAATCATTGAAACAGGCGAATTAAAAGACGCAGATTTAATTCGTAAGGCATCTGAAATTTCAATCAATGCAGGTGCTGATTTTATTAAGACATCGACAGGTAAAGTACCTGTGAATGCCACTTTAGAAAGCGCTGAAATCATGATGCAAGTCATCCATGATATGGGCGTCGCGAAAAGTGTTGGTTTCAAACCTGCTGGCGGTGTTCGTACCGCTGAAGAAGCAGCACAATATTTAGCCTTAGCAAGCAAAATCTTAGGCGACAATTGGGCGGATGCTCGCCATTTCCGTTTTGGGGCATCTAGCTTATTAGCGAACTTATTAAATACGCTAGGATTTGACGTTAAAAAGTCCACTAGCAGCTATTAATAATCGCAGTCATCAGTGACATCAGACTATTGCCCAATCGATTTTGGGCAATAGCAGTGACTGTTTAGCCGAAGAATTCGATGTAAATTAAGGAGCCTATTGTGTTTCTCGCTCAAGAAATTATTCGTAAAAAACGTGATGGCAAATCATTAAGTGAAGAGGAAATTCGTTTCTTCATCAATGGTGTGCGCGATAACACAGTTTCTGAAGGTCAAATTGCTGCCTTAGCAATGACTATCTATTTCAATGACATGACAACGCCTGAACGTGTCGCACTGACACTCGCAATGCGTGACTCAGGTTCCGTATTAAATTGGAAATCACTGAATCTGAATGGTCCATTAGTGGATAAACACTCCACGGGTGGCGTTGGTGATGTCACTTCATTGATGTTAGGTCCAATGGTCGCGGCTTGCGGTGGTTATGTACCAATGATTTCTGGTCGTGGTTTGGGTCATACGGGTGGAACATTAGATAAGCTTGAAGCCATTCCAGGATTTGATATTTTCCCTGACGATGAACGTTTCCGGGATATTATTAAGCATGTTGGTGTGGCGATTATTGGACAAACTAATTCGTTAGCACCTGCGGATAAACGCTTTTATGCGACCCGTGATATCACAGCTACTGTTGACTCTATCCCACTGATCACTGCCTCTATTTTAGGTAAGAAGTTAGCCGAAGGTTTAGACGCCTTAGTGATGGACGTTAAGGTGGGTTCTGGCGCATTTATGCCAACGTATGAAAAATCAGAGCAACTGGCTGAATCCATTGTTCAAGTGGCGAATGGCGCGGGCTGTAATACCACGGCACTACTAACCGATATGAACGAAGTTCTCGCATCTAGCGCAGGTAACGCTGTCGAAGTCCGTGAAGCCGTCCAGTTCCTGACGGGTGAATACCGTAACCCACGTTTATTTGAAGTTACGATGGCGTTATGTGTTGAAATGTTGGTATCGGGTAAATTGGCAGCTAATCGTGAAGATGCCCGCCAGAAATTACAAGCGGTGCTGGACAACGGTCAAGCTGCTGAAGTATTTGGTCGTATGGTTGCGGCACAAAAAGGTCCGAAAGATTTTGTTGAGAACTACAACAAATATCTGCCAACAGCAGTGCTTAGCAAAGCTGTTTATGCACCACAAGCCGGCATTATCACACAAATGGACACACGAGCACTGGGTATGTCTGTGGTAACGTTAGGTGGTGGTCGTCGTAAAGCAACTGACCCAATCGATTATAGCGTTGGTTTAAGTGAAATCGCAGCATTAGGTAGCAAAGTTGATACCCAAACTCCACTTGCGATTATTCATGCCAATAGCGAAAAATCATGGGAAGATGCGGCGAAAGAAGTTCGTGCTGCTATGATTATTGGGGATAAAGCCCCTGAAGCGACGCCTATGGTCTATCGTCAAATTAGTGAATAAACCGATATCCGCATTTTTCATCGAAAGGTGCGGGTTAGATTGAAGCGATGAACAGATAAGCTGTATCGCAGGAGAATAAATATGAAACGCACATTTATTATGGTATTGGATTCCTTTGGGATCGGTGCTGCGGGTGATGCCCACAAATTCGGTGACGAAGGTTCAAACACACTTGGTCATATCGCAGAAGCTTGTGCTCGCGGTGAAGCTGATAAAGGTCGTAAAGGTCCATTACACCTGCCTAACTTAACAAAATTAGGTTTAGGTAAAGCAGGAGAAGAATCGAGCGGAAAATTCCCTGTGGGTCTGGATCCTAATGCGGAAATCATCGGCGCTTATGGTTATGCAAGCGAGCTTTCTTCAGGTAAAGATACGCCATCAGGTCACTGGGAAATCGCAGGTGTTCCTGTTCTGTTTGACTGGGGCTATTTCGAAAAACATGAAAACAGCTTCCCTCAGGAGCTGTTGGATACACTGGTCGAAAAAGCCAATTTACCGGGTTATTTAGGTAACTGTCACTCATCGGGTACAGTGATCCTTGATGAACTGGGTGAAGAGCACATGAAAACGGGTAAACCGATTTTCTACACCTCTGCGGACTCTGTATTCCAAATCGCGTGCCATGAAGAGACTTACGGTTTAGATAAGCTGTATGAACTGTGCGAAATTGCCCGTGAAGAGTTAACCAAAGGTGGTTACAACATCGGTCGTGTTATTGCGCGTCCATTTGTCGGTGACAAAGCGGGTCATTTTGAGCGTACAGGTAACCGTCATGATTTAGCGGTTGAGCCACCAGCGCCAACTGTTCTGCAAAAATTAGTCGAAGAGAAACAAGGTGAAGTCGTTTCTATCGGTAAAATTGCAGATATTTATGCACACGTCGGTATTACTAAGAAAATCAAAGCAACGGGTATTAACGCGTTATTTGATGCCACTTTAGAAGAGATGAAAATTGCGGGTGATGACACGATTGTTTTCACTAACTTCGTTGATTTTGACTCAGCTTATGGTCACCGTCGTGATGTTGCAGGTTATGCCGCAGCGTTGGAATTATTTGACAGCCGTTTGCCTGAAATGCTGAAACTGGTTAAAGAAGACGACATTCTGATCTTAACTGCAGACCATGGTTGTGACCCAACATGGCCAGGTACTGACCATACTCGTGAGCATATCCCTGTTCTGGTGTATGGACCGAAAGTTAAACCGGGTTCTTTAGGTCACCGTGAAACGTTCTCGGATATTGGTCAGACAGTCGCAAAATATTTTGATTTATCACCAATGGATTACGGTAAGTCTATGTTCTAAGACCTGTTTCTTTACTGAAACGGCCATAAGGTGATTTAAAAATAAGGCAGGCAACTGCCTTATTTATTGTGAACAATTTTAATGATTAAAAGGGAATACGAATGGCTACTCCACATATTAATGCAGAAATGGGTGATTTCGCTGACGTCGTACTGATGCCGGGTGACCCACTGCGCGCGAAGTACATTGCAGAAACTTTCCTTCAAGACGTTCGTCAGGTTAATAACGTACGTGGTATGTTAGGTTTCACAGGGACTTATAAAGGTCGTAAGATCTCAGTTATGGGTCATGGTATGGGGATTCCTTCATGCTCTATCTATGCGAAAGAGCTGATCACTGATTTTGGTGTTAAAACACTGATCCGTGTAGGTTCATGTGGTGCGGTGATGGATGACGTGAAACTGCGTGATGTGGTTATCGGTATGGGCGCATGCACAGACTCTAAAGTCAACCGCCAGCGTTTCAAAGACCATGACTTTGCTGCAATTGCAGACTATGACTTAGTTCATAACGCAGTTGAAGCTGCAAAAGCGCGTAACGTGAATGTGCGTGTAGGTAACCTGTTCTCTGCGGATTTGTTCTATTCTCCAGATCCAGACATGTTTAAAGTGATGGAAAAATACGGCATTCTGGGCGTAGAAATGGAAGCCGCGGGTATTTATGGTGTTGCTGCTGAGTTTGGTGCTCGTGCACTGACGATCTGCACCGTTTCTGACCATATCAAAACGGGCGAGCAAACTACCTCTGAAGAGCGTCAAACTACGTTCAATGAAATGATTGAAATCGCATTAGATTCAGTTCTGTTAGGCGATAAGTAATCGCTGATTAGAACGCCAATCTGAAGACAAAAATGCCACTTTCGAGTGGCATTTTTGTCTAATTTTTAGCTTAAAAGCTCACTTTGTTATTTATGATACAAGAGTTTATTATTTATCGACAAAATAAATAATGTCATCGCTATATGATATAAATAATAATTCATAAAAAATATTATCAACCTATATGAATTTTATATTAATAAAGGTAAAAATATTTTTATGAGAATTAAATGCTCAACATCCATCGAATACACAATTTTATTGAGATTATTAAACCAAAATGTATCAGATGCATCCCTGAAAAAAATAGCGAAAAAAATAAGGGCTGTGAAGCACCAAAATACACCTGAAGTGTTTGAAAATAGGCTGAAACGTGTTCAAAAGTTAGTGGGTAAGATAAAATCTTATCAAGTGAGAGATAAAATTTCCAAGGTTATTGTTGATAGTATAGGGGAGGCTGTTTTTTCTTCTTCGGTGAATGTTCAAAAATATGAAAATAAGCCGATTAGTCACCTTAAATTGTTTAATCGAACTGAGATGGATTTGGGAAAAGAGAAAAGCTCTCTTACTGGTTTTCATGGTTATATAAATAATTTTCGTGATACTGGAGAGCCTGCGCTTAGCCTACATGGCTCTGAAGTTGAGCAATTTTCTTTTGATGTTGGATTAAAATTATTGCAAGGAAAAGGGGATTCAATATTTTATATTTCTAGCTCAGCAAATGCACTAGTGAAGTACTTAAAAAAACGGTTTCATTTAGATCTAAAAAATAGTGATGTTCCATTACATGTTTTAAGTTGCCATGGTCACCAGCATGGTGCGGCGTTAGCCCAAGCCTTTAACCGACCGGTTTATACATACTCAAAAGATCTTGTTTTCGTCAATGAGCTGAAACATTATTTACTAAATAAAAATACTACAGTTAATGATAAAAATGGTGATGTGGCTATACCAACACTGCATTATCCTAATAGGTCGATAGCATAGTCGGGTTCATCTATCATTATATAGGCTGGATATTTTTATTGTGAATCTACCTATTCAGTTCATGGTTTAGAGATACTGAATAGGTAATTGATATAAGGAAGGAATAGACTTACTTTATTCGGCTCATCATAATGGCATCCACATATTCACCATCACGAAAAGCATAATCACGCATCACGCCTTCTTGCTTGAAACCAAACTTTTCATACAGATCCAAGCCACTTCCATTTGCAGCAAAGACTTCCAATTCAATACGATGGACATTCAACCAGTTATCACAGTAGTCCACCATCACTTGCATTAATTGTGTGCCAATTCCTTTACCTTGATAGGCTTCACTGACCGTAATACCAAAGCTTGCTACATGCCGACGTCGCACTTGTGAGGGTTGATGCACAACCAGTAACCCTACTACGGTTTCATTGATTGTAGCCACAAACTGGGTGACGAGGGGGTCATTCGCACCTAGCCGTGCTTCCCATGTTTTTGTCGTTGGGTAAGGGAGTTGTAAAGTATTGGCATAGGCGGAGTAATCCGCATGCATTTGCGTGATTGCAGGAACATCGTCTAATGTGGCTCTGCGGATGGTTACGTCACTCATATATAGCTCCTCATTTTTATACCCCATAGTAATCACATTAATGAAATAGCCTGTCAATAGTGGATATTCCTTTATTAAAAATAATAATATATGAGCAACGGTAAATGATATTTTTATTTATTGCTGATTTTCTATTATCTAGATTCTGATAAGTTATGAATAAAAGGGAGAGCTATGTTTAGTTCTATAGACAGTAGTCAATATCATAGTAATAAATTAATGAAAGCAATAATTAGACATAAACATAATCAAAAAATTACGGATAAAACCATAAGTAAAATAAAAAAATACACCAATAAAGTGAAAAATACGAGTTCACCAATAAATTTTAAAATTCAAATCACGGCGGCTAAGAGTCAGTTAATTGATGCCCCTAAGAATGAAGAGAAAATCATAAAAATCCTTGATGAAGTTTCTAAAGCATCCAATTTACCCGATGCTAAAGTGGTATCATCAACAAGAAATACGATATTAAAAAATAATCAAATATTATTGGTTAAACAAAATTTAAAAAATTTCTGGGATAATCTTTCTGGGGGGAGAGGCAATCGAGTTATTCTTCCAAGGCGTACTGTTGAAGATATTTTTGATCTGAAATGTCATTATGTCTCTAAAAAAACACTAAGAAGAATGAATGAAAAAATAGGTATGCTGATTGAAGATAAACCACAGCATGAAGCAATAAAAGAAATAGAGAATCTACAAGATAAATTAATAGAAAAAAATATTAAGCCTAAAAATCATTTTAAATTAATGAAATCAATGAATAAATTGAAAGAAGAAATAAGTTTGAAGGGAAATGATACTACTGTAATTCAATCGCCAGAAATTAGAGAGGATGAACCCTCACATTTATTACAGGCGGAAATATCGAATAGAATGAAAAATAATGAATTAATTTTTGATTCAAATGAATTGATAGAGTGCTCGCCTGAGTTTAATGATTTGAAAAATGCGGTTAAAGAGCATTTTAAGAATGTCAATGTTGCTGAAGGGATAATTAAAAAAATAACAAGTCATCTGAAGGTGTTAGAAATTGTAGAACCTAGAGAAATAATTAAGGATAAATTATTTTATATAGAAAAGTTGATAGGATTAGATGAGAAATTTTTTGATAAAAAAACAATGGTTCATTATCTAAAAGAACGACTCTCCTTTTCCGTTGAGAATCTTAAAACGTTGTTTAAGGTGTTTACTGAAGAAAGAGCAAAATATTTATTAATACAAAAACAAGCTTTAGTGTATCAGCTGTAAACTAGGAATAAAAAAGGTATTCCACAGACCCAATACTATCGGGTCTGTGGTTTTTATATCACTAAGGCGTCATCATAAACACTTTCTGATTCTGACCTAAATATTGTTGAGTCAGTCGATTGATGTCTTGAATATTGAGCTTATTAATGATCTTCTGCTCTTGGGCAATTTTTTGGAATTGTCCATCATCCGCTGCGACTTGAGCTAAAGCTTCAGTCCAATAACTGGAGCTATCCGTGACTTGGGCATTTTCGGTCAGCCAAATATTTTTGGCTTCGGCTAATTCTTTTTCTGTTACACCTGATTGACGGAGCTGTGCAACGGTATTCCGTGCAAGTGCCACCATCTCAGACGCGCGCTCAGGCGCAGTAGTAAAATTCAATCGCCCAGAATAGTAGGGCTGTGGTTTTTTCGCTAACATTTGTGAAAAACTCAGCGCATAGATACCACTGGCTTTTTCTCGTAGCTCGGTCCGCAGACGCTGGCTAACAATGGTATCAATCAGCTGCAAAGCGAGTTGATCTTGCTGGGACCATTGTGCTGGGGCTGCAAATTGAATACTCACCATACTCTTATCGCTACTACTGATTGGATACTGTTGTTCGAAACTGGTCATCTTCGGCATAATCCCTTGGTTACGCCAAACTAATTTGCCATCGTGAGCAGGTAAAGACGCCACCCATTGTTCCAATATGGGTTTTAATTCACGCGCATTCATCGCGCCAGTGATCACTAATGTCATGTCTGATGTCGAAGTGAGTAACTGACGGTTAGCCTGCTGAAGTTGCTGGGCAGTAAAGGTTTTCCAAACACCTTCAGGGGAGATAACCAATAGCTCACCATGTTGGTAACTTTGTTGATTAATATGGTCAAGGAAAGTGCGCTCAACGGGCATTTTCGACAAGTTCAGCGCAAAAGCTTGTTTGTGTTGTTCCAGCTTTTCACCACTAAATTGCGGCGCGGTGAGTTTTAAATTCAGTAATTGTAATGCGGTTTCGAGGTTATCTACGGGAGTTTTACCACGATAACCATGGCTAAGTAGCTCGCTATATGGGCGCACGCTAATCTGATTTTGTTTTGCCAATAACGCTAAATCTCGAGCACTGTAATTTCCATAACCACTGCTTTCTGGTAGCTTCATCGCCCAATCAGTTAACCCTGCGGTTTGTGGCGTTTCAAGTGAACGTCCACCGGGCAGTTGCAAGTTAAATTGAATATCATCTTTCAGGTTTTTATCCGTTTTAACAATCACCTTAATGCCGTTGCTGAGTATCCATTGTTCAGTTTTAGCGATAGGCAATGAAGATTGTTCAGTGATAGACCCTTTTGCTACAACAGGTAATTTCAGGCTAATCGCTTGAGAGCGCAGCGTGAACGGGCCTGGTTGTGTTTGGCGAATACGCTGCCATTGTTCACTGAAGGTCTGCTTATTGACCGCAGTTTCATCTGTATCTGGACCAATCAGCGCTAAGCGAGGTGATGCGGTTTGTAATAAGTTAGCCACATGGCGTTGCAGATCTTGCGGTTTGATGCCTTTCGTTAATTGGTAGCTATTATCCAGCTGTTGGCGTTTGTTCCACATCGGCATCTCATATTCAAGGGCCGTGGTGAGTTGACCTGCAAGATACTCATTGCTGTAACGCTGCTCGGAACCTGCTTGTTGGCTCAGTTTTGCCAACATGGCTTGTTTTGCGGTATTTAATTCTTGCTCAGTCACTGGTTCAGTCGCAAGGCGCTGTAATTCAGTAAATAGCACTTCGGTTGCACCGGTATAATCATTTCCTTTTGGATGGATGATCATTAATTGCTGAAGACGTTGGTTATCCAGCATGGAGCCTTGCTCATTAATACTAATGGACGGCAGAATGCCATTATCAACCATGACTGAGAAACGTTGGTTTAAGATGGCTAGCCATAAATTATCCATCAGATCGTCAGTTTGACCTTGGCGTGTATTCAGCGGTGCAGAGACATTTTTTTGTAATGCAAACTGTACGTATCGTGCTCCCTGTTCCTTATCGAAAACTCCTTGAACTAACATGTTCTTGGAATCAGCAAAGCGCTTCCATTCAGGTGCATCTTGGGAAATTTTGTCTGGCTTAGGTAATGCGAATAAGGTTTTTACATCCTCGCGCACGGCTGAAGAGTTGAAATCACCAATAACCAGTAAACTCATACGTTGAGGTTGGTACCACGTTTTATAGTAAGCTTTGGCTTGCTCAATGGGTGCTTGGCGAACCACATCAAGGGAGCCAATGGGATTGCGCTCCACATAACGGCTGCCGTGATAGCGTAGTTTCTCGAGGCTGTCATTAATACGATAGCCCATGCCTTGGCGTAAACGCCATTCTTCAATAATGACAGGGCGCTCTTTTTCAAATGCGTCGGCATCGAAAGTCATATTGGCAGCCCAATCCGCCATGACTTGCAATCCTGTACGGGTTTGAGCTGGCGTTGCGTTAGGGAGGGAGAGCTTATACAGCGTGCTATTCAGACTCGTTATGGCATTGACATGGCTACCCAGTTTTAGCCCTTGTTGTTCAAGTTGTTTAAACCCTGTCGTGCCCGGAAAATGTTGCGTTCCTTTAAATGCCATGTGCTCCGTAAAGTGGGCTAAACCTAATTGCTGTTCTGTTTCTTGTAATGAACCCGCATTGACTAACAAACGCAGCTCAACACCCGGTTGATTACGCTGTAGCAGGTAAACTTGTAGCCCATTATCGAGCTGATAATGCTGTAAATCTTGACGCACTGGCAGTAATTTCTGCTCATCAGATTGTAGAGACGCACTGCTAACACAGCCGCCTAAAAGGACTGCCACGAAGGCTGCTAATGTGATTTTACGAAGCATATTCAGGGGTTCCTGTCATGAATGGCGTATTCCGCGTGGTTTCAGATAGACGCAGATGCTTATCCGCTAATTGGTCAACAAAGCTTTGATGGCTGACTAACACAATGCTGCTTGTCGGGAGTTGAGCTTTCAGCATTTGCAGTAATGCTAGGGCACTTGGTTCATCAAGGGCGGATGTCATTTCATCCAATAGCATTAATTTAGGTTGGTTAAGCAGCAGTCGTGCAAACATAATTCGCTGCTGTTCACCGCCAGAAAGCCGGTTATTCCAATCAGTTTCTAGTGCGAGTTGTCGATGGAGTTTCTCTAGCCCAACGAGAGTGAGGGCATGTTTTAGCTCCGTAGGGGTAAATTTGCAGGCATCTTGCGGATAACTCAGTAAGTTATCTAAACGGCTAATTGGCAAATAGAGACGCTGTGGAACCCACATCAGATGCTCCGTGCGACTGATTTTGCCATCAAAGAATGGCCAGTGACCGCTTAAAGTACGTAATAAGGTGGATTTACCAATCCCCGAACGACCGGAGATCAGCAGTAATTCTCCTGAGTTCACCTGCAAATTAACGTGATTCAGCAGTGAGCGGTGATCTGCCGTAAATACATGTAATTCAGCGGTTAATGGCGCATTGTTTTCTTCAAGTTTCGCCTCTGGAGTTTTATCGTTTTCGAGTAACACGACGAAGTTATACAGACGAGCGACGGTCGCTTGCCACGCTGCAATTTCTTTATAGGCAAAAATAAACCAGCCCAGAGACGTCGCTACGCTGGTGAAGGCTTGGCGTAGCTGCATTAATCCACCCAACATAATTTCGCCCGCTAAAAATTTAGGTAAAGCTAACAACACTGGGGCGAGGGCAGTCACTTGCTGATAGCCCACGGTATAGAATGATAAGTTTCGTTCACAGCGGATCAACTGGTTCCAGTTACGGATGATTTCGCTAAAGCGAGTCATCAGCTCTTTACGATCTTGTAATTCACCGCGCTGCCCTGCAATGGCATCGCCATGCTGGCGGCAGTTAATCAGCGAGCTACGGTAGTCCGCTTCACGGCGCTGTTTATCCATATGGAGGCGGCGTAATGGGTAACCAATCAATTGGGTTAGTGCGATACCGATGATGGTGTAAATAATACATGCCCAAAACATATAGCCGGGAACGGTCCAATCACTGCCTGCAAAGCTGAAAGAGAGGCTCCCTGATAGGGTCCATAAAATGGCGGCAAAAGAGATTAACGTCAGCATAGAGTGCAAAAACGTCACAAGCAGATTCAATGTCGACTCGATCAGCAAGCGAATATCTTCCGCAATTCGTTGGTCTGGGTTATCCGGCTCTTGGGACGTTAATCGCAGCATGTAATGCTTACTATTTTGGGATAACCAGCGACCGAGCACTTGCTCAGTCATGCCTTTACGCCAGCGAATAATCAGCATTTGCTTGAGGTAATTTCCCATGACGACCACAAAGATCAGTCCACTGACTAGAATCACAAAATATTGCAGTAGTCCATAAAGTGCTTGCCCATCCAGCTTTTGCAGCGCGTTATAAAAGTCGCCATTCCACATGTTCATTTTGACATTGAACCACACGGAAGAGAGGGTAAGCCCTAATGAGGCAAATAGCAGCACCCAGCACAAAAGGGCAGCTCGCTGCCCCCAAAAAGGTTTTACTAAATAAAGAAATTGTTTAATGGTCTTCATGACTCGATTTCTTGGTTATGTGTTTGACATTGCTCACGGCTATTACTTAAAAATCGTAATTCACTTGTAACCAGAACTGACGACCCGGATCGTAAGACTTAATGGTTCTATTGCTGTAGGTGAAGGTATCTGCAACGTTTTTGTTATTCAGGACGTTGTTGACTTCAACAGAGACACCAAAACCATAAGCAAATTCAGGTTTCCAGCCTAAGCGGGTATCCCATGTATACTTGCTTGAGTAATGTTGATCGGTGTATCGACGAATTAAACCGTATTCAGGATCGGTGTAGGTACCATCGCCATTTCCATAACGAACGACTTGATCTCTAGCGCCCCACCACTGTAAGCGGTTGTACCAAGTTAGGTCGTAGTTATCCCAAACACTGGTGAGCTCTAAGTTAACTTTGAAAGGTGAATTGAAGCTTGTTGAAGGCAATTTTGAGGCATCAATGACTTTGCCATTATAATAAACTTTGTTTAGATTCAGGTCATTGCGACCTTCAAAGTAGTTATAGCCAGAATCTTTTGGAGTATTACTGTCTGTTTGTTGCCAAGTTAATGATGCTGTCATCACATGAGAAGCATCTGCCCATTCCCACGGTTGTGAGTTGTTGACAGACAATGTCACAGTATCATGGGAGCTACGCCCATCATTATCGAAAACGCGGATCTTGCTTTCAGGATCGTACATATCCAGTTTTTTGGTTTTTGTACGGCTACGAACTTCATCATAACCTTCACGATGAACGTACTGTAAGCGCCATGTTGTTGAAAGAATATCTTGCTGAAGTGCAAGAGTCAGCTCATCGTTATATGGCGTTTTAAGTGAGTCTAAGCCTTCATAGTCTTTCTTATTTTCCCAAGTATTCATGTTGGGGTTAACAGTACAGACATCAGACATCATATCGCAAGTTTGCATTCCGCCATTTTGCGCGCCGTATAATGCGTAGTTCAGCATCGAGCGCCCATAATAACGGTTGGCACCTGCAATAATTTGGGTTTTACCATTACCAAATACGTCATAAGTTCCTGTCAGACGTGGGGCAATGTTGGTACGGCTAACGAAATCATCACGATCAAGGCGAATACCAGGGCGTAACGTGAGTCGACCATATTCAATGGTGTCGTCTAAAAACAGCGCATAATTGGTGTAATCGGCGGTGTATTTACCCGCTTTAAAACGCGCGGCGTTCCATAGCATTCCATTAAACATGTCATCTTTATCAATGTTTCCTGTAAAGGTGTATTGAAGATAATCTTTGTCGCGTTTATAGATGCCTTTTGTATAACTGATTTCGGTTCCAACGGTTGGTTTATGGGTTGCGCCTAAACCATCTTCTAGTGGGTTAAAGCGCATAACAGCTTTTGCACTTTGGCTTCTTTGTTGGGAAATCAGGTCTCCTAAACCACCACTATTTGCATCAACCATATTGCTGTAGTCATTATCAACAGCAGCACGCAGGATCACGGCATATTTTTGGTCATTATCTCGTTCATCTTTCAGATCTTGCGTATTGGCAGTCAGTTCCAATTGCCCAAGGCTTAATTGATGCTTATAAACGGCGGTTAGACCAAATCCATTGTGCGTTGAGTCATAACCTGAATTCATTACAGAGGAAGAGAAGAGACGGCTCTCATACGAGGCGTAGTTAGCAGAGAGGTCTAGTGAGTTAACATCTGATAAATCAATTGAGTACTTGAGGAAGTAGTTATCTGATGTTCTGTGTTGATTCTTGGAACCGGGGGCAAACTCCGCCATTTCAACTTCACCATTTTCGATGACCGCACCAGCGCCACCCGTCACCGTCATCGGAATGGTTGAGCTACGACGAGACGCCGAGAACACCACGCCTGAATTTTCCGTTACTCCGAGTTCAAACCAGCCACCAAAATCATTTTTATCGTAGCGATTTTGGAAACGAGCAGGATTGGCGGTATCGTTTTTGGTGGTATCAATAGCTTGGGTTGAATCGTGGAACAGGTTATTCCAACCAGAACGGGTTAAGCGGTAATAGGCATGGGCGCTATTCTCACCTTGCCAGCGGCGGCTATTCACTTCAACGGTGCCTCCCGTAAAGCCACCAAATTCCACGGGAATATTGTTATCGTAAACCGCCATGCTATCAATTAAACGGCTATCGATGTAAATCCCTTGATCGCTACTGCTTAATCGCGTTGCGGTTTCCCCTAAGCCACTGTCAGCAGGGTCAAAGTCATTATTGAAGCTGATCCCATCAAGCCGATAGGCGTTTTGATAGCTACTGGAACCATGGATCGAAATACGCGAAGGTTTGATCTCTCCTTGGTTCATTGAGTTGCTATCATTATTCGCAAACTGCACTGCGGGGTTCGTTTTCATTAAATCTGTGATATTGCCGTCACCTGTATTTTTTTGGCGGATCTCTTCTGAGGTGACGTATTGCGGTGCGGACATAACATCCATCGCAGGGTGATTTTGAACCACGCCGGATACTTGGGTTTCAGGTAGAACTAACGTACCTTGATTTAAAGTCTGAGGGCGAATAACCAGCATACCGTTTTCGTTAACCAGCTCTAACCCACTACCAATAAGAATTTTTTGTAATGCGGTTTGTGGGGTATAGCTGCCAGAAAGGGCGGGAGCGCGCAGACCGTTCAGTTGGCTTTTGTCATACAGGAGTGACACTTGACCTTGACGGCTAATTTGCTCAATTGTGCTTGCTAGCCCTTGCTCTGGTAGTGAAAAGCTGATTTCTTGGGCGATAGCAGATTGGCTGACTAAGGCACTGGTGACCGCCAGTGACAGCGCAATCGGCTTGAATCGACCGAGTGTGAATTGAATTGCCATGGATATCCCTTATTCTTAAGCTGCACAAAAAGCGTGCTAAAAAGTAGTCAATAAAAATGAAGCTACTTAAGAAGAGGGCGAAATGAGAATTATCCTCACCTGTAAATGAAAATATTTTTCATTTATTTTTTTTGTTTTGGATAATCAAAAGGTTATTTTTATCCTGATACACCACTTGCACAGGAAGGAGGGCTGGAAGTGCCTGAAAAAAGGCATCTGGCTGCTGGAGATTGATGCGCCCAGAGATTTTTTGATTTGCTAAGCTACTTGGAGAGAGCTCAACCTGAAAGTTGGAATAGGTTTTTAACTCGGATAGCACCTCGGAAAGGGGTTTATCCACAAAGGTTAATTCCCCGAAACGCCATCTTGCGACATCTTGAGGCGTCACTGAGTTAAGGGCGATTTTGCTGTTGATACTTGAGCTCAATGCACCTTGCCCTGCGAGCAATAACACGGGTTTTTGGTCTTTGAGGCTCTGAAAGCTAACAATCCCTTGACTGACATTGACCGCGACTTGCTCGCCTTTTTTATTCACTTCAAATTCCGTTCCTACAACCTGAATACGTCGCTGATCCACATTGATGACAAATGGGCGATAAGGGTTCGATTTGACTTTAAAGTAAGCGGAGCCATGGTCTAGATAAAGCTGGCGGATGGGGGTTTCATACGCCACTCGGATGCGGGTATCACGATTGAGAAATAGCACAGAGCCATCAGATAACGTCACTTCTTTGGTTGAATCCGTCGAAACTAATGTCATATTGTTCAATAGCATGGATGGCAGCTGGCTATAAGGTAAGAACAAAACTACCGCAATAAAACAGGCGGCAACAACATGACCGAGTGGTTTCCAAAATGATGATAATCTGAACGTTGATGTCGTGGTTTTGGTCGGTGCCGGGCGTGGAACTTTTTCAATATCTTGCCAAATGCTCGCCATTGCCTCATAGGCATCTGCATGTGCTTTTGATGCTCGTAGCCAAACTTTAAATGCTTGAGATTGTTGATCACTAAGTTGCTGACTGTGCATGCGCGTAAACCACAGTGCCGCCTCTTCGTCAATGCGTTGTTGCTCGACTAACGGGGTATTATCAGGCTGCTGGGTTTGATTCTCTGCCATTAGGGATACTTGCTCTGGTCGTCAAGATGTTTCTTACAATGCACTAATGCTGCGGCAATATGCTTTTCCACCATACTGATGGAGATTTCCATACGCTCAGCAATCTCACTTTGAGATAACCCATCAAAGCGATACAGCAAAAAAGCTTCTCTGCGACGTGGGGGCAAAAGATCAATGGCCTCACTTAGCCGAGCAATTCGCTGCTGGTGCTCTAAAATTTCACTCGGATCTGCCGTGGTTTGTTCAAAATTTTGCTCATGGGATACTTCATCAATCGAGGTATGGGACTGGCTCTGTTGATGATTGCGTCGCCAATGGTCAATCAGCACATTGCTGGCAATTTTGAACAAATAAGCACGGTTCTCCTTCACAGGATCCTGTGCTTTACGGTTTAGCCATAGTGTAAACACATCCTGTGATAAATCATCCGCATCGTTACTATTACCTAGTCGACTGCGGAAAAATCGCACAAGTTGACCATAGGTTGATTGATATGCCCCACTGATCTTGCGGGCAAGGGATTTATCGATAGTCATTGTCTGGTGTCAAAAGTAAAAATGGTTTAATAATGAGCTCAAATTGACTTTATAAATTAAATCAATACCTTGTAGTTATTATTGTTATTTTATTAATAATAATGAATATCATTTTGATTTGTATTATGCCTATAATCTGCGAAAAATAAAGATGTGAGGCAAAATATGAACAGCAGTGTGGGGCAGCTGGGAAGCCCAATTTTTCGCCCTGTGGGTGGTTTATTTGTGAGTCTTGTTTTCCATGGGATCTTGGCAATGATTTTTATTGGATGGTTTACGTCAAACCTACCAAAAACGGGGGTTTTGCCACCTGCAATCTCTTTGCAATTAGGGCTTTATCAGCTGGAACAGCAGAATGAGCCTGAAGTGAATAATGCGCCCAAGCAACAGATGGCAACGCGTGAAGAAGTTGAGCCTGAAGTGGTTGAAAAAATAGAAAAACTACCTCAGACACCCCTTGTTGATAATGGAACGTTAACCCGTGTAACGGAGAAAAAACGCCCACCGAAGAAAAAGCCTGTTCAAGAGAAAAAAATGGTTGAAGAAGCCCCAGCTTCTACCCAAGAATCTGAAGTTACTTCAGTTCCAACCTCAGGTAGCGCTTCCAATAGCAGCGCCAATTTTTCCAGCAGTGCTGCTGCTCCTGTCAGTGGTCACCATGGATGGGAAAGCGAGGTTCATCAACGTTTAGCTAAGGCAAAGCGCTATCCTCGTGCTGCATTGCGCTTTCGTTCAACGGGTGTTTCACAGGTCAAAATTATCGTGGATAATCAAGGGCAGTTAGTCAGCGCGAGCTTGGTTAATTCATCGGGTACGAAGATCCTGGATAAAGAAGCACTCGCAACTATCCAACGTGCGGCACCGTTTCCAATGCCACCTGAATCCTTGCTTGCAAATGGTAAAGTGGAGCTTATTGCGCCGATCGTGTTTGATACTACGTCGATCTAGATAGAATTTACTATTTTGCTGAAAATTTACGAGCGACCCTTCTTGGTCGATGGGGGCTAGGCACTTTACGCCTTTTTGCACGTGGTGGTTTGATGGAGGGGCTTCGAGAATCCGTTGCCCCTTTGCTGCTTTGGAGCAGTAATTCACTTTCTTCTTCACTTTCCACGGGTTCAACGATTAACGGCTGTTGCTGACCTTTCTTTTTCTTCAAGCGCATCAGGGTATTCGCCAAAATAAACCCAATACATAAAGATAATAGAATGAACACCCGCATAATATTGGTGGTGTTATCCGCTTGTTGAAGGTCTGTAGTGAGCGATTCGGTATCAATGGTAAGACGTAAATAACCATTAGGTTCTTTAGCGCCTTGGACTGGGATCACTAATTGGTAGTGAAAATTCTGTAGTCCCGTGTTGCCTTCAAGGGAAAGTCGTTCTTTGACGGTGGTGCTTTCTCCAACTTGTGTGACTAACGTCCCTGCCGCAGTATATAAACTGGCATCCAAAATATATTGGTCTTTCGCGAGATGATTTAAATTGGCATTAATTCGCTCTAAATTAAAATCTTTGCTGCCGGGAACCATATAATCAGATAAGCTGAAAGCCACTTGCTCAGCGAGTACTTGAGTTAATTGCTTAAGTTGTTCTAACCGGCTTTGGCTTTGGCTATAACCTAAATATGAAACCCCATGCATTAAGAAGGTGATTAATGCAATACAAACAATGACAATAACGGTTTTGTGCAGTCTAAAAGGGAGTTTCATAGAAATCATCGTGCTCTTTGTCTGTTTTATAGCAATAAGCCAAGTCATGAAGCGTTAACTTGCTGGAAAATTTAAGTATAGTAATTTTATACAGGGTATACATTATAAAAAAAAGTTGTGTCCACTACAGGAGCTAATTTTCATGCCAACGAGTTTGACCTATTGTTATCTGCCTGATGAAATTCAAAAATGGCCGGGTTTACCACTGTCATTAAGTGGTGAAGAAGTGATGCCATTAGATTATCGTGCAGGGGACACTGGGTGGCTGTTATATGGTCGCGGTTTAGATAAAGCGCGAATTAGTGATTTCCAACAGCGTTTAGGGATTGCGATAGTGATCGTTTCCTCTTGGCGCATCGATGATTACCAAGTTGTACGCATTGCCGGTAGCATCACGCCGCGGATCAAAAAATTGGCAGATGAAAGCCAGCTTGATGTTGTGCCATTAGGGAAAATTCCGCGTCTACGTTCCCCTGGGATCTTACTCATGGACATGGACTCAACTGCGATTCAAATCGAATGTATCGATGAAATTGCCCGTCTTGCCGGTGTTGGCGATCAAGTTGCAGATGTGACCGAGCGCGCCATGCAAGGGGAGCTCGATTTCACCGAAAGTCTGCGGGCTCGTGTGGCACTGCTAGAAGGTGCCGATGCAGCCATTCTTGACCAAGTCCTCGAAACTTTACCGCTAATGCCGGGTCTCACTAGCTTAGTGCGCAAGTTGCAAGCGATGGACTGGCATATTGCAATTGCCTCTGGTGGATTTACTTTCTTTGCCGATAACCTGCGTCAGCGATTAAAGCTAGTTGCTGCGGTTGCCAACCAACTCGAAGTCAAAAATGGCAAACTGACAGGTAAAGTGAAAGGGGCGATTGTTGATGCAAAATATAAAGCGCAAACCCTCGTCAAATTAGCGGAAAAGCTAAACATTCCTATAGAACAAACAGTTGCTATCGGCGATGGTGCAAACGACCTGAAAATGCTCAGAAAAGCAGGGTTAGGCATTGCATATCATGCGAAGCCAAAAGTCTATGCAAGGGCAAAGGTTGGGATCAAGCATGCGGATCTGATGGGTGTCCTGTGCGTCCTCAGTGGGGGGCTCAAGCACGAAGAGCGCTAATTTTCGTCATATTTCACGCTACGACGTTGTTGGCTGCTTTCGGCTACTCGGGTCACATACTTGTGTATGCTCCCCGAGATATCCTCACTTGCCGCCTAGTCGTAGCGCGAACTATTTAGAAAATGGGTGGAATTTCGTCATATTTCGGGTTGTAGGGGTGTTGGCTGCTTTCGGCTATCCTAGTCACATACTTGTGTATGCTCTTAGGAATACCCTCAATTGCCGCCTACCAACAACGCCGAACTATTTAGAAAATTTGTGGAAGATATAAACCAACGAATTTAAGAAAAAGAAAGTCAAAGATATAGATAATTAACGAGTTTGGTGTTTTTTATTGGGTGATTAAGGAGTGGCTGTGGCGAAAGGTGCAAAAAGAGCATTTGTGTGTAATGAGTGTGGGGCGGATTATCCGCGCTGGCAAGGGCAATGTAGTGCCTGTAATGCATGGAATACCATTACGGAAGTGCGCTTGGCATCGACGGCAGCGGCTCGTACCGATAGGCTGACGGGCTATGCCGGCAATGCTGCAGGCGTGAGTAAGGTCCAAAAACTGTCGGAGATTAGCCTTGAAGAATTACCGCGCTTTACCACCGGTTTTAAAGAGTTTGACCGAGTGCTGGGTGGCGGGGTTGTACCGGGTAGCGCCATCCTCATTGGGGGGAACCCAGGTGCAGGTAAAAGTACTTTGCTGCTGCAAACCATGTGTTTGCTATCACGAGACATGAAAACCCTCTATGTCACAGGGGAGGAATCATTGCAGCAAGTGGCAATGCGTGCCCATCGATTAGGGTTACCCACCGATACACTCAATATGTTGTCAGAAACTAGCATTGAACAAATCTGCCTGACAGCGGAACAAGAACAGCCCAAGTTGATGGTGATCGATTCTATCCAAGTTATGCACATGGCAGACATTCAATCCTCACCGGGTAGTGTGGCGCAAGTTCGTGAAACCGCCGCCTATTTAACGCGCTTCGCCAAAACTCGCGGTGTGGCGATTATTATGGTGGGTCACGTTACAAAAGATGGTTCACTCGCGGGACCTAAAGTGCTTGAGCACTGTATTGACTGTTCCATCATGCTCGATGGTGATGCAGATAACCGTTTTCGTACCTTACGTAGCCACAAAAACCGCTTTGGGGCGGTGAATGAGCTTGGGGTATTTGCTATGACCGAACAGGGTCTAAAAGAGGTGAGTAACCCATCGGCAATTTTCTTAAGTCGTGGAGATGAAATCACATCGGGAAGCTCCGTGATGGTGGTATGGGAAGGAACTCGCCCACTGTTGGTGGAGATTCAAGCACTGGTTGATCACTCCATGATGTCCAATCCACGCCGTGTTGCGGTTGGTTTAGAACAGAACCGTTTAGCTATTTTGCTGGCGGTACTGCATCGCCATGGCGGATTGCAAATGTCTGACCAAGATGTATTTGTTAACGTAGTGGGTGGTGTTAAAGTCACCGAAACCAGTGCCGACCTCGCGCTGCTATTATCGTTGGTTTCAAGTTTTCGTGATCGCCCATTACCCCGTGATCTCGTCGTATTCGGCGAAGTGGGGCTGGCAGGCGAAATTCGCCCTGTACCGAGTGGGCAAGAACGTATCTCTGAAGCGGCAAAACATGGCTTCAAACGCGCCATTGTTCCTCATGCGAATATGCCGAAAAAGTTACCTGCCGATATGAAAGTGTATGGTGTGAAGAAATTAGCGGATGCGTTAAGCGTCATGGATGAGTTTTGAATCATTTAGATAATGATGAGATAGCGAGAGAAAAGGTTCCCTGCTAAAAGGGACTTAAAAGCGAAAGGATAAATAATATGGCTGAATTTGAGTATCTAAAGAGTGCCATCAAAAATGCTGGTTACACATTACAGCAAGTCGCGGATGCAACAGAGATGACCAAGGGCTATCTCAGCCAGTTAATTAATGACAAAATTAAAAGCCCTAGTGCACAAAAAATCGCGGCGCTCCATCGTTTTTTAGGGTTGGAATATCCTATCCAGTCAAAAACTATCGGTGTTGTCTTCGGTAAATTTTACCCTCTGCATACTGGGCATATCTACCTTATTCAGCGCGCATGTAGCCAAGTGGATGAACTGCACGTTATCCTCTGTCATGATGAGCCTCGGGATAAAGACCTGTTCGTGAACAGTTCCATGTCACAACAGCCAACGGTGAGCGATCGTCTGCGCTGGTTGCTGCAAACCTTTAAGTATCAGAAAAATATTCATATTCATTCATTTGATGAGCAAGGGATCGAACCCTATCCTCACGGTTGGGAAGTGTGGAGTGAAGGCATGAAAGGCTTCATGAAAAAGCATAACATCAACCCTAGCTTTATCTATTCCGGTGAGCCTCACGATGTGCACCGCTATAAGAAACACCTTGGGATCGAAACCATTCTTATCGATCCTGAGCGCACGTTTATGAATATTAGTGGCAACCAAATTCGCCAAGCACCTTTTCGCTATTGGGAATATATTCCAACGGAAGTTAAGCCATTCTTTGTGCGCAAAGTGGCAATCTTAGGCGGTGAATCAAGTGGGAAGTCGACGCTTGTTAATAAGCTAGCGAATATCTTCAATACCACCAGTGCGTGGGAATATGGGCGCGATTATGTGTTTAGCCACCTGGGTGGCGATGAAATGGCGTTACAATATTCAGACTACGATAAGATTGCACTAGGACACGCTCAATATATTGATTTTGCAGTGAAATATGCAAACAAAGTGGCATTTATTGATACTGATTTTGTTACCACGCAGGCATTTTGCTTACGTTATGAAGGTAAAGAGCATCCTTTCGTGCAGGCGTTGATTGATGAGTATCGTTTCGATCTGGTGATTGTACTTGAGAACAATACACCTTGGGTGGCTGATGGGCTGAGAAGTTTAGGCAGCGATAAAGACCGCATGGAGTTTCAGACGCTGTTGATTGAAATGCTGAAGAAAAATAGCATTGAATTTATGCATGTTGAGTCATCAGACTACGATTCGCGTTTTTTAGAGTGTGTTTCTTTAGTTCAGCAATTATTGATGCTGGACGACTCAATTTCTGCATAAAAAATGGCACCCTAGGGTGCCATTTTAATATCGTCCAATCCGACTATTTGGTCATCTTTTTGTACTTGATGCGGTGTGGTTGCAGCGCATCCGCACCTAAAGTGCGTTTCTTATAATCTTCGTATTCAGAGAAGTTACCTTCGAAGAAGGTAATGTTACCTTCATCTTGATAATCAATGATGTGCGTTGCGATACGGTCAAGGAACCAACGGTCATGGGAGATGACCATTGCACAGCCAGGGAATTCTAACAGGGCGTTTTCCAGTGCACGTAAGGTTTCAACGTCGAGGTCGTTAGTTGGTTCATCGAGCAGCAGAACGTTGCCGCCAACTTGCAGCAGTTTTGCTAGGTGTAAACGACCACGCTCACCACCAGACAGCTCACCCACACGTTTACCTTGGTCAACGCCTTTAAAGTTAAAGCGACCTACGTAGGCACGGCTTGGGATCTCAAAGTTACCGATACGCATGATGTCTTGACCGTTAGAGATTTCTTCCCATACGGTTTTGCTGTCATCCATCGCATCACGGAACTGATCAACAGAGGCAATCTTCACGGTATCACCTAAGGTGATTGAGCCTGAATCTGGCTGCTCTTGACCGGAGATCATACGGAACAGTGTGGATTTACCCGCACCGTTTGGACCGATGATCCCCACGATAGCACCCTTCGGAATAGAGAAATTCAGATTATCGATCAGTACGCGATCACCATAAGACTTGCTCAGGTTTTCCACTTCGATAACTTTGTCACCTAAACGTGGTCCAGGTGGGATAAACAGTTCGCTGGTTTCGTTACGTTTTTGATATTCCACGCTATTAAGCTCTTCAAAGCGAGCCAGACGTGCTTTACCTTTCGATTGACGACCTTTCGGGTTTTGACGGATCCACTCAAGTTCTTTCTCGATAGACTTACGACGAGCCGCTTCAGTTGACGCTTCTTGCGCCAGACGCTCATCTTTTTGTTCCAACCAAGAAGAGTAGTTACCTTCCCATGGAATACCTTCACCACGGTCAAGTTCAAGGATCCAGCCAGCGACGTTATCGAGGAAGTAACGGTCATGGGTGATCGCCACAACGGTGCCTTCGTAGTCGTGCAGGAAGCGCTCTAACCAAGCAACGGATTCAGCATCCAAGTGGTTGGTTGGTTCGTCGAGCAGCAGCATGTCTGGTTTTTCCAGCAGCAGGCGGCAGATAGCCACACGGCGGCGTTCACCCCCAGAGAGGTTTCCGATAATCGCATCCCAAGCTGGCAGGCGCAGTGCATCAGCAGCACGTTCCAGTTGGTTATCTAAATTATGGCCATCTTGTGCGGCAATAATCGCTTCTAGCTCGCCTTGGATTTTCGCCAGCTTGTCAAAGTCAGCGTCTGGATCGGCGTATTGCGCATACACTTCGTCTAAGCGAGTTAAGGCGTTCTTAACTTCGCTAACCGCTTCTTCAACGGCTTCACGAACGGTATGTTCCAAATTCAGTTTTGGTTCTTGTGGCAGATAACCGATTTTAATACCCGGTTGAGGGCGTGCTTCCCCTTCAATCTCAGTATCAATGCCAGCCATGATGCGCAGTAATGTGGATTTACCTGCACCGTTGAGACCTAAAACACCAATTTTCGCCCCAGGGAAGAAGCTCAGAGAGATGTTTTTTAAAATATGACGTTTCGGGGGAACCACTTTTCCCACTCGATACATACTGTAAACGTATTGAGCCAATTTATTTACCTTTTGTTTTATAACATAATTTTTAATTGCATCGCTCGGTTATTCACTTTGTAAGAACTCATAAATTCAAGGCGAATAGTGAGATTCCAAAAGCGAAAGTGTGTAAAACGAGCCACTCAAAAGTAATTGCGTCTAACTGTAATTGTTCCTGCCTTTATGTCAATAACTTCCCATGCAAGTGATGACAATTCAGGGGGCTATCACCTCATCATGCAATCAATATTAATTCATTATTGATGTCGATTATTACATATAACAAAAGGCTCGAAATAGGTGTTGAGTAGGGTGGGGATGATAATTGATGGGATCTGAACTGCAAACGGCTAGACCCCAATATATGAAGTAATGGTATTAAAGATAAGTGAAGTAAACCTCAGACATTTCACATTCGATACCATTTATAATAGCTGTAGAACGTTCGCCAATAAGGTTGCTATTTTCATCAATAAAATCAACAATGTCGAAATCTGTATTAATTCGCTCAACACCTAATTCTTGCAACGTATATATTTCACCTGCATGAGATATGCCGTCCATTTGATGATTTACCCATATGCGCAATGAAGCGTAAATTTCATCATTTTTGTTAAGATATCCTTATTTTTTATTGCGAATAAGTAATATTGATTGCATCTTTTCATCTACAATCGACGAGTAAGTTTCTGGATTTTTTGTATCACAATCTAGAATGTAACGTGCCTCACCTCCTGTTCTGCCTAAGTATGAAATGTATGGATATTTTAAGTTGGTAAATTTTTTTGCATCTTCAACTGAGGTCAAAAATGCACAAGGGTTTTCCATGGCATTAATGACTAATTCTCTTTGTTGTAAATTATCAAAAATAAAAGGTGCTATTTTGAAAACAAAACAAGAGGTTGGTGTGTCATTGATGCGATAGTCATTACAATTGTTTTTCCGAATTAGAGGATTTAGTTCAGTGATATATTTGACTGTTACTCTCATTGTGGGAGTTATAATTGTATTAGGATCATGAACATCAATTTCTACCATCTCACCGTTTTTATTTATGAAATGCTTAGTCTCTAATAAAGTAAATGAATCGGGTTCAACTAACGAGCACCCTCCAATTAAGGCCGTATTTATAACTTCATCCTGTCCATTACATAAGTGTTGAGATACTTTGTTGTTTTTATTATTTTTTATTAAGCCAATTGCATAAGCTGCGTAGATGTTTTTACCAGTAATGTTTTCTATTAATGCGGATGTAGCGGCATCCTGTACCGCAATAGAAGGGATAAATCCAAACGAATCTCCTTTATGCATCGAGTATGCATTTGTAAAGAAAGGAATTAGCACAATACTGAACATTAATACATTAGGCTTACAACTAAAATTCATATACAAATCCACTCTTAGTTTGTCGAAAAAACATAAATAAATATTACATATAACACCTATAAGTGAAAATGATTATCATTACAAAATTTAATTTTGTTCAATAAAAATGAAAAGATAATAAATAACTCTGCCTCCCTACTTTAACTGAGATATTTCGACTTTGAATTTTCTAACATGCCAAGCTCAACAAGTTTTAAATATTCACTATCTGAGTTTCTGTCAAACCTGCTTCTTGAATATGACTTTTGCAATAGTAGGGCAGAAAATCTAATTATAATTATCTTATTTTAGGGGAAGTCGGCAGAGGCCTATACCCGATCGCCCCTAGGCTGGTCTAGGTTATCCGTGTTGTCAGGGTTAACGAATCGAATAAGTAAAAGATTGTAAACCCAACCATTTCAAGAAATCTCCTCTGTCGCTGGCTGAAAACTTTAGGTAGCATTAACATTATTGATGTATCTAATAAATGCTTTATGTATGTTTGAGGTCAATCTCTAACAAGATTTAAGCGATGGAGCGAATAAATATGAAAGGTTGGTTAGCGGCGGTTCCGGTAACAATGTTGTTAGTCTCTACAGCAGTTTGGGCGGATTCTTTACAGGCACAACGTGAACGTTATCAAGCAATTAAACTTGCTTGGGATGCCAATAAAATGGATGAAGTCGAACGCTTAATGCCAACTTTACGTGATTATCCGTTGTATCCATATCTGGAATATCGCGAGTTGTCTCAAGATTTAGATATTATCTCGCCAAGACAAGCGCAAGAATTTATCAATGCTTATCCAACATTGCCAGTCGCTAAAACCTTAAAAAGTCGGTTCGTGAATGAGTTAGCTCGTCGCCAAGAGTGGGCATCATTATTGTCATTTAGCCCTGAACCGCCACAGCCAACGGAAGCACAATGTAATTTCTATTTTGCCAATTGGGCGACGGGAAATAAACAGGTCGCGTGGCAAGGTGCTGAAAAATTATGGCTGAATGGTAATTCCATGCCTACGGCGTGCGATAAGCTATTTACTGAATGGGAAAAAGCCGGATATCTTTCAACGGATATGATTTTGGCGCGTATTCACCTTGCTATCAAAGACGGTAACACGTCAACGGCAACTTACCTTGCGAAGCGCTTACCAAGTAGCTACAAAACTATTTCTGATGCACTTGTGAAACTGCAAAATGACCCTTCAACAGTGGTCACGTTTGCTAAAATTCTGACGCCAACTGATTTTACACGTCAAGCAACATTAGCTGGATTTAGCCGTTATGCACGTCAATCTCCTGATGCCGCTCGTTCTGCATTAGCGGGGATCAGTTCTGCCCAGAAAATGAATATGGCAGAAAACCAGCAAATGAAAGACAGCGTTGCTTGGCAGTATATGGGCGTTGATGTAACCCCAGAACAGGTAATGTGGCGTGACGAGGTGATCCGAGAAACTAACTCCGCAGCCTTAAAAGAGCGTCGAGTGCGTTTAGCTCTGGGAGAAGGGGATAAAACAGGTTTGGCTTCATGGCTGAGACAATTGCCAAATGAAGTGAAAAATAAAGAAGAGTGGCAATATTGGCAGGCTATCACGTTAATTGATCAGGGCAAAACCGCAGAAGGGGAAGCCATATTGCGTGAGTTAACCTCGAAGCGCGGATTCTATCCAATGGTTGCGGCCCAGCAACTAAAAATGGACTATCCGGTCATGGTGAACAAAGCGGTGAAACCCGATGAAAGTATTCGCAACATGCCGCAAATTCAACGTATTCGAGAGCTAATGTATTGGGAGATGGATAACCTTGCTCGCTCTGAGTGGATCAACTTAGTCTCTTCAATGTCCACGAATCAACAAGAGCAGCTGGCTCGTTATGCATTCGACAATAAATGGGCTGATCTTAGTGTTCAAGCGACGATCACAGCGAAGTTGTGGGATCATCTTGAAGAGCGTTTCCCTCTTGCGTGGGAAAAACAGTTTGATAATTACACCCGCAGTAAAATGATCCAAAAAAGCTATGCAATGGCGATCGCTCGCCAAGAAAGTGCATGGAATCCACAAGCGCAATCGCCTGTGGGTGCGACGGGCTTAATGCAGTTAATGCCTGCGACCGCAAAACATACGGCGCAAAAGCAAGGGATCAGCGGCTATGTAAATGTAGGGCAATTGACCAACCCGGTGATGAATATTGAGCTAGGTACTGCGTATTTAGACGATGTTTATCAACAATTTGGCAATAACCGTATTCTAGCGAGTGCTGCTTACAATGCGGGACCATCTCGAGTCACGCGCTGGTTAGGCAACAGTGCAGGGCGTATTGATGCGGTGGCTTTTGTGGAAAGTATTCCGTTTGCAGAAACCCGTGGTTATGTGAAAAATGTGCTCTCTTACGATTTGTTTTATAAACATTTCTTAGGTGAGAAAGGTAATGTACTCTCTGCGTCAGAATGGAATATGAAGTACTGATCCGTGTGATGTACCATCTTATCGAGTGGCGCGATTGACCATCGATAAGATGGGCTGTGTATTTTTCATTAGGAGTAATAGTGTTCTGTGCTATTATTTGTACTAGTTTAATAGTATGGAAGGGTAGGATGATGACTGTAGAATATAAATCAGATCCGGCATTAACCGCCGATGAGAACGCGGATTGGCAACGTTTTGTGGAACTGCTGCAAATGGCTTTTGAGCAAAATATACAGGATTCAATTCTTCAATTATTACTGACACCGGATGAACGGACGGCATTAGGAACACGCGTAAGAATTGTACAAGAATTAATGCGTGGAAAAATGAGCCAACGCGAATTGAAAAATGAGCTGGGTGTTGGTATTGCCACCATTACTCGTGGTTCAAACAGTTTGAAGTCAGCTCCTATTCCGGTAAAAGAGTGGCTGGAATCTAAGCTATTGTAGTTTTTATAATTTTTTCAAAGTGCTACATGTAGGGCTCTTATTGCTAAGCGCCCTACATGCATTTTAGATTGTTTTGAGTATAATTAGTCTTCTATGTGATTTAGCTCTTTATAAATTTCGTGTTTGATAGGAACTAAAGCCAATATTAATGCTTGTTGATAAACGCTGGTGCGCGTTAATACGCCATTGGTGAAAAAGCCAATTGCACCGCCTTGTTGCTTGATATTATCAATACCAGTGAGATCAGCCATTTCATCTCCCAGTTCACGACCCTCACGGATCCCTGCAAGAACTTTTTCTGGGATCATAATGCTGGCGGAACGGGATTCTCCACGGATTTGATGATGCTCAATCACAATCCATGCAAATGTCATGTCATCTTCAACACCCGCCTCAATACCCACCCAAAAGTCAGCTTCTGGGCGTACTTGGCGTGATGCCATCACACGTTGTCTTGCTCCTGTACGGGTTTCATTATTACCGATAGGTTGCTGTGGAACACTGCTATCGACATTAATATCTTCAATTTGATAACTGCCAGGCCCAAAAACGGCATCGAAAGCAAGATGAATCGCTTTAATTTTGGCTGGATTCGTCGTTGCAGCTATAACTTGGTACATTAATTATTTTCCTTTGAACACATACTTTGTACAGTAATAACGGAACACATCTATGTTACAGGTTTATCTTGTTCGCCATGGCGAAACTGAATGGAACGTTGCTCGTCGCATACAGGGACAATCCGATAGCCCTTTGACGACACTTGGTCGCCAACAGGCAATGCAGGTCGCTCAACGGGTTAAATCCGAAGGTATTACCCATATTATCACTAGTGATATGGGACGCACACGAGAAACTGCACAAATTATTGCGCAAGTGTGCGGGTGTGAAATTATCACAGAACCGCGCCTGCGTGAATTAAATATGGGCGTTTTAGAACAGCGAGAGATAGGCTCGTTATCTGAACAGGAAGAACAATGGCGTCAAAGCCTGATAAATGGCGCTGAAGGTGGTCGAATTCCTGATGGTGAATCCATGGACGAGCTCTTCATGCGTATGTTTGCAGCACTCAATAGCTGCTTAGATTTGCCTGAGGGAAGTCGACCATTATTAGTTAGCCATGGTCTTGCACTCAGTACATTGCTAAGCCGTATCTTAGGCGTACCTGCAAATTCTCCACGTCGCTTACGTCTGCGCAATTGTTCATTATCTCGTGTGGATTACCAAAATAGCCCATGGCTAGCGAATGGTTGGATTGTCGAAACGGCAGGAGAAGTGACCCATCTTTCGCAACCCGCCCTTGATGAACAGCAAGGTTAAAAATCGAATAAATAAAAAAGGCGTTTCAATTCATGAAGCGCCTTTTTTTCGTGCGAGTGAAATTTTATAAAGATTTAATGAATTTCAGGCTTTTTAATCGGAACATAATAGCTAAATGTATCAATATGAGTTCTTGGATCCGCATCAGCGCTCACATGATGTTCCACATTTTTAATTTTATAGTGCTCAACGTCATAACCAGGGCGACGAGTCAGATTCAGTTTTGGCAAGTAAACCCCATAAACATGGTATAGGAACTCTTGCATTCGTTCTCTCGTGGCTTCTCCGTGATAGTTAAATTTCACGTACTCACCTGCAGGAATGGTGACATGGCTATATTCGGTATTACTAAAGCTAGCATCTTCAGGTTTAACCGCAGTGGTATAAAACACCGTTTGCTCATCATCTTTTTCTGAACTATGAATGGCATGGTGCAAACCGAACACTTCTGAAGCCACATGGGTGGTGTGCTCTAAATAGTACCGCCAGAAAGATTGACGCATTTGGGAACAGGCTGTTGACCATTCTTCAAGCACATAAGAACAACTTTGTTCTAAGCCAACCAGTGGTTGCTCTTCCATGGTGATAAATTCATAATCAAGAGGTGAATGGTCATCTAAAACAATTGGAGGGCAGATGCCTGTTGCGCACCATTCTTCGGTACGGCGATAAAATGCTGGTGTGAGATTAAACTGTTTCTTGAATGCGCGTGTGAAAGTTTGTTGTGAGTCAAACCGATACTGTAATGCAATATCAAGGATGGGACGGCTAGTTAAACGTAACGCAACTGCGGCACGAGATAAGCGTCTAGCGCGAATATAAGCACCAATTGCTTGGTCGGTCACATCCTTGAACATTCTCTGTAAATGCCACTTTGAGTAACCCGCTCTAGCGGCAACATTATCCAATGATAATGGTTTATCAAGATTGTCATCTATCCAACGAAGAAGGTCGCGAATAATATTTGTTTGATCCATGGATATCCCCAGGCAATACGACTCACAGAACAGATATGAGTAATCAATGAATAGCTATTCTATAACAACTTATCATTTTCGTTTATAGTAAATGAGTTGTATTTAATATTTCATTAATAAACAGAATTATTGCCGTTTAGATTATTTGAAATTTAGACGTTAAGCTGAAAAGGGAATACTGTATGCGTTCTTCCAAATTTAAAAAGGGTATTGCGAAAGGCAATACACTGAAAAATCTCGTTTTGGGAACAATATTGTCTGCATTATCTTTTGTGGCAGCCGCAGAAGAAATTGGCTCAGTAGATACTGTTTTTAAAGTATTCGGTCCTGACCATAAAATTGTGGTAGAAGCATTTGATGACCCCGATGTTGCTAATGTCACTTGCTATTTAAGCCGCTCGAAAACAGGTGGAATTAAAGGTGGGCTTGGGTTGGCAGAAGACACATCTGACGCCGCAATTTCTTGCCAACAAGTGGGTCCTATTGAATTAAATGACCGCGTAAAACGTAACCCGAAAAAAGGGCAAGTAGTCTTCCAGAAGAGAACGTCATTGGTGTTTAAAAAGCTTCAAGTCGTTCGTTTTTACGACCCTAAACGTAACGCACTGATCTATTTAACCTATTCCGATAAGATGATTGATGGCTCGCCGAAGAATGCGCTGAGTGCGGTACCGATTATGCCGTGGTAATCCTTTTTGATATAAAAACCACCACTGATTACGTTTAAAGTCAGTGGCGGTTTTTTATGGCTCTTAGAAAATATAACTCACTAGATTTGTGTATCTGAATTATTAAAGCCAACTTTGAAAAATGGTTGAGCAAAGTTTCTATCTCGTTTTATGCTTTTACCCACATAAAGCGAACGTATTTCATCACTTGCTTTTCTGCCAATAAATTCCCAACGCCCACTTCCTTGAGTGACATTTCGAGTAAAGTATTGTTGAGTACCTGCTTCTACCCAAGAGTGAATTTCATACACTTCTTTAATGATATTGTTATAGGTAGCATAAGCATATTTTATATCTTGGTTTTTTCGAGGGGGGTTATGCCATACTCCACGAGTTGCCTCAAATAATTCAAGTTCACTCATATTAAATCTATAAAGCTTATTTAAAATAAACCCTATACCTTGGTGCTTAATATCTGAAACATTCATAACTTCTTGTGAATAAAGTGAAGCTGTTTCTTCTAATGTTAATCGTCCTTGCTTGAGAATATCAATGTCATTACTGGTGCTTTTACCATTGATCTTATTGGTTAAACCCTCAAGCCCGTACAAGTCTATGCAAGTTGTTTCTACCATAAAAGCCGTGTCTGAATCTAAACCATGACAAAGAATATCAATACCCAGTAAGTTTTCTTTATGTAATTCATAAATTCGTTTTAGCTTTGGGTCTTCCTCTCTTGATAGTTTATCTCTCGTTAATGCATCTTTAATATGTGTTAAACAACGAGAGCCTGTACCTTTCCCGATATAAAAAGGAATTCGGGTCGTTCCTGTAACTTCGCATAAGGCATAAACATAAAATTTGAGGCTACTGAGTGTATTTTTATATTGGTTAAAATCAGTCATGGGTTCTACCTATAAATATGTGATGAATAGATAGATATATCGGAATATTATTCGAGTTATTTAATGCCACATTAAGTTTTTATATTTTGCAGTCAATAAAAAACCGGCTTTCGCCGGTTCTGTGCATAGCTTAGTGACGATTACTCGTCTAAATCACCGCAGAAACGGTAACCTTCACCATGGATAGTGGCGATGATTTCTGGGGTATCAGGTGTTGACTCGAAGTGCTTACGAATACGACGAATCGTTACGTCAACAGTTCTGTCGTGTGGTTTTAACTCACGACCTGTCATTTTCTTCAGTAAGTCTGCACGGGTTTGAATTTTGCCTGGGTTTTCACAGAAATGCAGCATTGCACGGAATTCACTACGTGGTAATTTGTAGTGCTCACCCGCAGGGCTGACTAATGAACGGCTATTAATATCTAATTCCCAGCCATTGAATTTATAGCTTTCAACTAGACGACGTTCTTCTGAGCCACCGGCTAAATTCATAGTACGGGACAGTAAGTTACGTGCACGGATAGTCAATTCGCGTGGGTTGAATGGTTTGGTGATGTAATCATCTGCACCAATTTCCAGACCAAGGATTTTATCAACTTCGTTATCACGACCAGTTAAGAACATTAATGCAATACTTTCTTGCTCGCGTAATTCACGAGCTAGCAGTAAACCGTTTTTACCTGGTAAGTTTATATCCATGATCACTAAGTTGATGTCATGTTCTGAAAGAACATTGTTCATTTCTTCACCATCGGTGGCTTCGTGAACAACATAACCTTCCGCTTCAAAGATACTTTTCAGCGTATTACGTGTGACAATCTCGTCTTCAACGATCAAAATGTGTGGGGTCTGCATATTTGCTACCTAAAGTATTAAAATAAAAATACTGAACCCATGAGCCGTTTCCAGTTAGGTGGTTGTTGGTATGATTATCTGGAAAAACACGTTCATGAGTATAAATTTGTCTTTACATTTTTCAGTGACTTAACGCTGCCTATCCGCTAGGCAAAAGGCTGTAAAACGAACCAAAACTTAAGCACTTTCCCAATATTGGGCTGTTAACAGCAATATAACAGCTAATACTGCATTTACCACCTAAAAAACTAACTTTTGTTGATACATATCAAAATCAATTGTAGCACGTTAACAATGATTGTTAGGTAGATAATTATACCAAAATTATTTGTTATTGAGATATCGAAATGATGACAAAAACAAGATGAAAAAATTGAGATACTGCCATTTTTTCAGCGTGATATCACAAATAAAGGGGGATCTTAATAGGGATAGTAAGATGGTGATTTGACTTAAGTTTGTTTGCGAGTTGGTTTTCTGCTCCCTTGAATAATGTAAAATTATTGAAGAGTAAAATTTTGTTATTTACCTCAAAATCGCGTAAAAATAGTATTTTTGGTTTTTTATAGTCCAAAGTAAGGGGTTGTACTTATCCACTTTGCGTGAATCTATTTTTTTTTACAAAAATGCAATAAACCGCCTCAGAAATATCCGAATTAATGTTTTCATGATAATAATGAGTCAGCTAATTATTTTGAGCGCCAATGTACAATTTTGATCTGAAACTAAGTAACGTTTTTTTACAGTTGGGGTGAATATTGATCTGAATTCGCTAAACTCTGAAGCTTGGAAATTTGACGCTATTTGCCTCAAATTGATTGTGGGGTCTGGAGATAGATAACACACCATAAAGTTTGCCTTTTGGTTGTTTTTTGTACGCAAAAATAATTTTTATTTTAAATAAAATTAAAAACCATTAATTTAAGAATAAATGAACTTTATGACTAAATGTCAGCGATAAACTCTCTTTTTATGAAGATTTTTTTGATGATAGCAGAGGATCGCTTAGCTGAATTTAGAGGCTTTGAGGGGGTGTAAATGCAAATAAATTTGACATTATTATGCGATTACTTTAACCGTATAGGGAGAAACCAAAATGTTCCCTACGAGACAAACAAAATTTATGCGTAACATCAGCCTGATTACGATTATTACCACCACCACCGTGACCACAGGAAACGGGGCGGGCTGACGCATCCAAAAAATAAAAATGAAAAAGCCCGCATCCTAAAAAGATGTGGGCTTTTTTTTGGCGCTAATTCAGGAGAGAAATACCATGCGTGTGCTTAAATTTGGCGGTACCTCAGTTGCAAATGATGAACGGGTACTCAATGTTGCTGACATCGCTGAAAGTAAATTAGCTGATGGGCAAGTGGCTTTGGTGCTATCGGCACCAGCTAAGATTACTAACCATTTGGTCGCAATGATTGAAAAAACAGCAGCAGGTCAAGATGTCATCACGCATGTCAGTGATGCAGAGATGATTTTTGCTAATCTGTTAAAGGGCTTAAAAGAAAAACAACCCGGTTTTGAATATGACAAGCTGAAAAAACTCACTGAGCATGAATTCGCGCAAATCAAGCAAGTACTGCATGGTATTACTCTTCTAGGGCAATGTCCTGATAGCATCAACGCCTCAATTATCTGCCGTGGAGAAAAACTCTCCATCGCCATCATGGAATCGGTATTAAAAGCACGTGGTCACCAAGTGACAGTTATTGATCCGGTAAAAAGCTTACTGGCAAAAGGTCACTACCTTGAGTCCACTGTGGATATCAATGAATCAACGAAGCGTATTGCTGAGCTAAATATCCCTAAAGATCATTTTATTCTAATGGCAGGTTTTACTGCGGGGAATGATAAAGGGGAGCTGGTTGTTTTAGGGCGCAATGGTTCCGACTATTCGGCTGCGGTATTAGCGGCATGCTTACGTGCAGATTGTTGTGAGATCTGGACGGATGTTGATGGTGTTTATACTTGTGACCCGCGTTTAGTGCCAGATGCACGCTTACTTAAAGGCATGTCATATCAAGAAGCGATGGAGCTCTCTTATTTTGGTGCGAAAGTTCTGCACCCACGTACTATCGCACCAATTGCACAATTCCAAATTCCTTGTCTCATCAAAAATACCACTAATCCAAGCGCGCCGGGTACGCTGATTGGTGATGGGCAAACGGATGTTAGCACGCCTGTAAAAGGGATCACTAACCTGAATAACATGGCGATGATCAACGTTTCAGGTCCGGGAATGAAAGGTATGGTTGGCATGGCCGCCCGTATTTTCTCGGTGATGTCTCGTAAAGGGATTTCCGTGGTGTTGATCACTCAGTCATCTTCTGAATACAGTATCAGCTTCTGTGTTCCTCAAAATGAGTTACAGCGTGCCCGTGGTGCGTTAGAAGAAGAGTTCTATTTAGAGCTTAAAGATGGTGTGTTAGACCCGTTAGATGTGATGGAGCAGCTGGCTATTATCTCCGTTGTAGGGGATGGTATGCGCACATTGAAAGGTATCTCAGCTCGTTTCTTCTCTGCATTAACGCGCGGCAACATCAATATTGTTGCGATAGCACAAGGTTCATCAGAGCGTTCCATTTCTGCGGTTATCGCTAATGAGTCGGCAACTTCAGCGGTACGCTTATGCCATCAAATGTTATTCAATGCTGAGCAAGTGATTGAAGCCTTTATCGTCGGTGTTGGCGGGGTGGGTAATGCATTGATCGAACAGATTCACCGTCAACAGCAATGGCTGAAGCAAAAACATATTGATCTGCGCGTGTGCGGTATCGCCAACTCAAGAGCAATGTTGATTAATATGCAAGGGATTGATTTAGATAACTGGAAAACTGAATTAGCGGAAGCTAAAGAGCCATTTAGTCTTAGCCGCCTGATCCGTTTAGAACGCGAGTATCACTTCTTAAATCCGGTGATCATCGACTGTACCTCTAACCAAGAAATTGCAGAGCAATATGCCAGCTTCTTAAAAGATGGTTTTAACGTTGTGACGCCGAACAAAAAAGCCAACACATTATCGATGGATTATTATCATCAATTACGTGAGGCAGCAGAGAGTTCGAAACGTAAATTTCTCTACGATACCAACGTAGGGGCAGGATTACCGGTTATTGAGAACTTACAAAACTTGCTCAATGCAGGGGATGAATTGGTTCACTTTAGTGGGATCTTATCCGGTTCACTGTCCTTCATTTTCGGTAAGCTGGATGAAGGCATGTCTTTATCTGAAGCGACAACATTGGCAAAAGAAAAAGGTTTTACTGAGCCTGATCCTCGTGATGATTTATCTGGAATGGATGTGGCACGTAAGCTACTGATTTTAGCTCGTGAAGCAGGCTATGAACTCGAACTCAGTGATATTGAAATTGAATCTGTACTCCCTACTGACTTTGATAGTTCCGGGAGCATTGCTGAATTTATGGCGCGTCTCCCACAATTAGATGAACCTTTTGCAGCGCGTATAAAAGCCGCTGAAGCCGAAGAAAAAGTGTTACGCTATGTGGGTCTTATCGAAGAAGGTCGTTGTCAGGTGAAAATGGTTGCCGTTGACGGAAATGACCCACTGTTTAAAGTGAAAAATGGCGAAAACGCATTGGCATTTTACACACGCTACTATCAACCAATTCCTTTAGTATTAAGAGGTTATGGCGCTGGTAATGATGTAACAGCAGCGGGTGTATTTGCGGATATGCTGCGTACCCTATCATGGAAATTGGGAGTTTAAGAAGTGATCAAAGTTTATGCACCCGCTTCAATTGGCAATGTGAGCGTTGGGTTTGATGTGCTTGGCGCAGCAGTCTCTCCGATTGATGGCTCGCTACTCGGCGACTGTGTCAGCATTGAAGTAGCGAAGACATTTTCATTAGAAAACAAAGGTCGGTTTGTTTCTAAGTTACCGAAAAAAATGGAACACAACATTGTTTACCAGTGCTGGGAACTGTTTTGCGAGCGACTGGGTAAAAAGCTGAATGTGGCAATGACCCTTGAAAAAAACATGCCGATTGGCTCTGGTTTAGGTTCAAGTGCATGTTCTGTGGTGGCTGCACTGATGGCGCTTAATGAATTTGCTGACAAGCCATTTGATGAAACTGCATTGCTTGGCATGATGGGGGAGTTAGAAGGGCGTATTTCCGGCAGTATTCATTATGATAACGTTGCACCGTGCTATTTGGGTGGTTTACAACTGATCATTGAGCAAAATGGCATTATTTCTCAGCCAGTACCTGCGTTCGAAAATTGGTATTGGGTGATGGCGTACCCAGGCATCAAAGTATCGACTGCGGAAGCGCGCGCTATTTTACCTGATAGTTATTCTCGCCATGACATTGTGAATCATGGGCGTTATCTATCTGGCTTTATCCATGCTTGCCATACCCATCAGCCTGAATTAGCGGTGACGATGATTAAAGATGTTGTGGCGGAGCCATATCGTACACAACTGCTCCCTGGTTTTGCGAAGGCGCGCGAACATGCGAAGCAAATTGGGGCATTAGCCTGTGGTATTTCAGGTTCAGGACCAACGATATTCACAATTTGCGATGATAAAAAAATCGCGGAAGACATGGTGCAGTACCTACAACAACATTACATTCAAAATGATGAAGGCTTTGTGCATATCTGTCGTTTAGATATGGCGGGTGCAAGGACAATAGGGTAAACGATGAAACTGTATAATTTAAAAGATAACAACGAACAGGTCAGCTTCGCGCAAGCCGTGAAACAGGGATTAGGTAAGCAGCAGGGTCTCTTTTTCCCTCAAGACTTACCTGAGTTTAGCGCTAGTGAAATTGATGAATTGCTGAAATTGGATTTTGTCACTCGTAGTAGCCGTATTTTAAGTGCATTTATCGGCGACGAAATTCCTGCGGATCAGCTTGCTGCTCGGGTCAACGCTGCGTTTGCTTTCCCAGCTCCCGTTTCTAAAGTTGAAGATGATGTTGCGACTTTAGAGTTATACCACGGACCTACATTAGCATTTAAAGACTTTGGCGGGCGTTTTATGGCGCAAGCATTAAGCCAAGTAGCCGGTGGGGCACCCGTGACTATCTTAACAGCAACGTCAGGGGATACAGGCGCTGCGGTAGCACATGCATTTTATGGTTTGGATAATGTCCAAGTCGTGATCTTGTACCCAGAAGGCAAAATTAGCCCTCTGCAAGAAAAGTTGTTCTGCACACTGGGTGAAAATATTCATACTGTGGCAATTAAAGATGATTTCGATGCGTGTCAGGCGCTAGTAAAACATGCTTTTGATGATGAAGAATTGAAAAAAGCCCTGTATTTGAATTCAGCTAACTCAATCAACATTAGCCGCCTATTAGCGCAAATTTGCTATTACTTTGAAGCCGTTGCTCAGATCCCAGCAGAAAAACGTGATCAATTGGTGATCTCAGTCCCAAGCGGTAACTTTGGGGATCTGACCGCCGGCTTATTGGCAAAATCCATGGGATTACCAGTAAAACGCTTTATTGCTGCGACTAACGTTAATGATACGGTTCCTCGCTACCTAGTCGATGGAAAATGGGCACCGCATCAAACGGTGGCAACTTTATCTAATGCAATGGATGTGAGTCAGCCAAATAACTGGCCACGTATTGAGGAATTATTCCGCCGTAAAGGGTGGTCATTAAAAGACCTTGGTTACGGGGCGGTGAGTGATGAAGTGACTCAAGAGACGGTACGTGAGCTGGACAAAAAGGGGTATTTATCTGAGCCTCATGCTGCGGTTGCGTATCGTGTGCTGCGTGATCAATTACAAGATGGTGAGTATGGCTTGTTCTTGGGAACTGCTCACCCAGCGAAATTTAAAGAGAGCGTTGAAGCGATTTTAAATAAGCAAATTACACTGCCACAAGAACTGGCTGAACGCGCAGATTTACCACTGCTTTCTCACTTCTTACCATCAGATTTCGCTCAGTTACGTGAATTTTTAATGAAGTTAGCGCCTAAACAATAGTTTTTATCAATAGGTGGTTTAAAAACGGAAGCTAAGTTGGCTTCCGTTTTTTATGGTGTCGTTTATTGGAGGATCAATAGATTGAGCCATCTGCGCCATCTTGACCGCCATTTGGTCCGCCTTTTCCACCTTTACCCGCTTGTCCTCCGATACCTGCATTTCCACCATTTCCGCCATTACCACTCCCGTCACCATCTCCTCCATTGCCTCCGTGACCGCCATTGCTTCCTCCATGCCCTCCATTACCCCCATTTCCATTGGTGGAGCCGTTACCGCCATTTCCTCCGTTACCTAAACCATCTCCGTTGCCACCGTGTCCGCCATTACCCCCATTTATTCCCCCATTCCCACCGTTACCGCCATTTCCATTACTGCCTGGTGTGGCGTGTCCCCCATGACTACCGTGCCCATTGTTGCCGCCATTCCCTCCATTTCCTCCATGTTGGCCATTACCTCCAGAGCCCCCATTTCCACCTAGACCTCCGTTCCCACCTAGACCTCCATTGTGGTCATTACCACCGCTGCCATTTTGACCGTGGCTACCATTGATAGATTGTTCCGAGAAATACAAATAGTGACCGTGGCAATAAAGAGGTACACAAAAATTAGATCGATAAATATTATCGATAATAATAAATTTATTTATATTAAATAAATTATGTTTATTAAGTTGAAAGTTATTTGAATGACTTAGTATTGGTGTTGTTGTGAAAAATAAAATAGTGAATAATTGAAATAGAGATTGAGTTTTCATTGTATCCTCCATCCCCCCCTTATTAGAGAAGGGGGGAATAATTAAATAATCGGGTTTATTTAATTTCCATTGCCGCCATTACCACCATTTCCACCATGCCCACCGCTACCACCACTTCCGCCATTACCACCATTGCCTCCGTGTCCGCCATTACCGCCATTTCCGCCATTGCTCCATAAGTATTCAGTGGTAGATTGCTGGTCATTAACCGGTATTGTCATAGCAAAAGTTGATAAAGGGAATAATAAGGTGATTAGGATAGTAGAGATTTTACGCATATAAATTCCTCGTTATAAAGTGAATTAATTAAACTGCAAATAAAGCTTAAATGACTCACTTAAATAATTAAAGAATGTTGTTGGTTAATTAATGGATTAAATTTAGTCTAGGTGAATATAAAATAGTAAACAAAAGTTTTATTCGTTCGTTTGTATTTAAATAAATATACGAAAATAGAAAGCTATCCCTTAAATACCTTATTAAGCGATAGCTCTAGCAGAAAGGTTAAATAGAATCTTCAAGAATAAGCTCAATGGCCTTTAATTCATCTTGGTTAAAATCCCGTTTTTCCATCATACCGAGTGCATCATCAATTTGGCTGATACGGCTTGCTCCAATGAGTACAGAGGTAATACGGTCGTGACGTAGTAACCACGCAAGGGACATTTGGCTCAGTTTTTGTCCTCGAGCGAATGCAAGGTCATTGAGCTTTTTCACTTTAGCCAGCACAGCAGAGGTCAGTCTTTCTGGAGGGAGTGATGGATTACCTGCGGCACGAGAATCAGCAGGAATGCCATTAAGATATCGGTCCGTTAAAATCCCTCCAGCTAATGGAGAATAAGCAATAGAGCCGACACCTTCTTCTTCGAGTAAATCAAGAAGACCTTCTTCAGGTGTTCGTTCTAGCATGGAATACTTGGGTTGATGGATTAAGCAAGGAGTGCCCAGCTGCTCGAGAATACGAATGGCTTCTTGCGCGGTTTCTGCGGGGTAGTTAGAGATTCCTACATAGAGAGCCTTACCTTGACGAACAATCAGATCAAGGGCAGCCATCGTTTCTTCCAATGGTGTTTGAGGATCAGGTCTATGGTGATAGAAAATATCTACGTAATCGACCCCAATTCTTTTTAAACTTTGGTTCAGGCTAGCAATTAAATATTTTTTACTGCCCCAGTCCCCATAAGGTCCTTCCCACATGGTGTAACCTGCTTTAGAGGAGATGATCATTTCATCACGATAAGGTAGAAAATCTTGCTTAAGGATACGCCCAAATTGTTGTTCTGCGGAGCCTGGAGGGGGACCGTAATTATTGGCAAGATCGAAATGAGTGATGCCATGATCAAAAGCATGCCTTAGCATGGCACGGCAGTTATCAATTGGTTTGTTATCACCAAAATTATGCCAGAGTCCCAAAGAGATAAGTGGGAGTTTTAATCCACTCCGACCGCACTGACGATATTCCATTTCTGTGTAACGATGTGATGCAGCAGAATATGGCATTGATCACCTCCAAAATAAATGGCAAAGACTGACTTGGATTCTGGCATAAGTATTTCAAGCCCACTGGTGAAAGAATGCTATACCCCATGCGCGTGTTTATTTTATCGCCAAATTGTGACGGAGATTTGAAATAGAGTGTCGAATGTTGAGTATGAATTTTGTAGGGCGTGGTGTGCACCCTACAAATCAAGATGGTGAGTTTGGTTTTTAAGCTTGTTCGGGGCGTGTAAAGACTAATTCATTGCCTTTCGATTGTGACTGGTCAAACTGATAACCGTCTAAATTAAAGTCGGACAACTGTTCTGATTTAGTGAGTTTATTTTGGATAATAAAACGGCTCATTAATCCTCGTGCTTTTTTTGCATAAAAGCTGATGACTTTATATTTACCATTTTTTTCATCTAAGAAGACCGGCTTGATAATTGTGCCGTCTAATTTTTTGGTGTTCACAGATTTAAAATATTCATCAGATGCTAAATTAACGAGGATGTTATCCCCTTGGGCCGCGAGCGCCTTATTCAAATGCTCAGTGATGATGTTTCCCCAAAATTCGTATAAGTCTTTGCCGCGGCTATTTTTAAGGCGGATACCCATTTCTAAACGATAAGGTTGCATTAAATCTAATGGGCGTAAAACACCGTATAACCCTGATAACATACGTAAATGTTGTTGAGCAAATTCGAAATCAGCAGGCGAGAAGGTCTCTGCTTGCATACCAGTATACACATCACCTTTAAAGGCAAGGATAGCTTGGCGTGCGTTATCAGGAGTAAAGTTGGGTTGCCATTCACCAAAACGCGCTGCATTTAATCCTGCGAGTTTGTCACTGATTTTCATTAGGCTTGCGATATCTGCCGGCGTGAGTTTTCGGCACGTTTTTATTAATTTCTCAGATTCAGAGAGTAGCTCTGGTTGGGTAAAAGTGTCGATAGGTAGCGGGCTTTCGTAGTCTAATGTTTTGGCAGGTGAAATGGTAATCAGCATAACTTGACCCTTATGATAGTAAATTTATCCGTTACTTTAACAAAAAATCGGATGGAATAGCGAATCGCTGTAATAAGTCGCTCTTATGATGGTTATCTGGTTTACTGAGGTTATGACACTCTCAAGCTAAATGCATTCAGTTCCTAAGGTTATTGCGAAAACGATTGCTGATCAAATAGTTGCTTGCAAGGATATTTCCTCGCTTGCAGCAACGTAGATGCGTGATATTATCATGGGACGGTGCGGCGCTAGCCTCAATTCCTTAATAATACACAAAGTAGTTTAAGTTGCAGGTAGGCGGCAAGAAATCGAATTCCTAGGAGCATACACAAGTATGTGACTAGGATGAGTGAATGCAGCCAACACCCCTACAACTTGAAGCATGACGGGTTCACCCTAAATAGTTCAAGTGGTAGGTAGGCGGCAAGAAAATGAATTCCTAGGAGCATACACAAGTATGTGACTAGGATGAGTGAACGCAGCCAACACCCCTACAACTTGAAATATGACGGGTATAACAACGAGATTAAAGAAATGACCGACAAACTAACCTCCTTACGTAGTCTGACAACTGTTGTTGCCGACACTGGCGACATCGAAGCGATGAAGCTGTACAAACCACAAGATGCGACGACTAACCCATCGCTGATTTTAAATGCTGCACAAATTCCTGAATACCGTAAATTAATTGATGAAGCGGTAGAATGGGCTCGTAAGCAAAGTAACAACCGTGAGCAACAAATTGTCGATGCATGTGACAAACTGGCTGTTAATATCGGTCTGGAAATTCTGAAATTAGTACCGGGTCGTATCTCAACAGAAGTTGATGCGCGTCTTTCTTATGATGAAGAAGCGTGTATTACTAAAGCTCGCCGTTTGATGAAAATGTACAACGAAGCTGGTATCAGCAACGATCGTATTTTGATCAAATTAGCCTCTACTTGGCAGGGTATCCGCGCTGCGGAAAAACTGGAAAAAGAAGGCATCAACTGTAACTTAACCTTATTATTCTCTTTTGCTCAAGCGCGTGCTTGTGCGGAAGCGGGTGTTTACCTGATCTCCCCATTCGTGGGTCGAATCCTTGACTGGTACAAAGCAAACACAGATAAGAAAGAGTTTGCTGCACACGAAGATCCAGGCGTGGTTTCAGTGACTGAAATTTACAACTTCTATAAAGCGCATGGTTATAAAACTGTCGTAATGGGCGCAAGCTTCCGTAACGTTGGTGAAATCATTGAGCTAGCGGGTTGCGACCGTCTGACAATCTCTCCAGCATTACTGAAAGAGCTGTCTGAATCACAAGGTGAATTAGTTTGTAAGCTGAAAGATGCTGGCAAAACTCAAGAGCCGGGCGCTAAATTGACAGAAGCTGAGTTCTACTGGCAGCATAACCAAGATCCAATGGCGGTTGATAAACTGTCTGACGGTATCCGTAAGTTCGCTGTTGACCAAGAAAAACTGGAAAAAATGATCGCAGCTCTGCTGTAATTTCCTTTTTCTTAGAAAACCCAGTCAAATTGGCTGGGTTTTTTTATGTCGTTTTTTCATTGATTAAACTCGCAATTCCATATTTCGGCACAAACACGACGCTGTCAGCGATTCATGCTCATGGTATGATGCAGCATGTTTATTATTGTTGGTGTGGTATTTTCTCGCCAAGTGAACGAATTTAAATGATTAATTTTTGAGGTTTGTATGAATGAGTTGCGCATAGGTCTGGTGTCGGTTTCTGATCGTGCTTCAGGCGGTATCTACGAAGATAAAGGGATCCCAGCACTCGAGGAGTGGCTAACGAAAACAATCACCACACCTTTTCGTGTAGAAACTCGTTTGATCCCTGATGAGCAAGTCATGATAGAGCAGACGCTGTGTGAGCTGGTGGACGAGTTTTCTTGCCATTTAGTTTTGACAACGGGTGGGACAGGACCAGCTCGCCGCGATGTCACGCCAGATGCGACTCTCGCCATTGCTGATCGTGAAATGCCAGGATTTGGAGAGCAGATGCGCCAAATCAGCTTGAAATTCGTACCAACAGCGATTTTATCTCGTCAAGTCGGCGTGATCCGTAATCAGTCATTGATTCTAAATTTACCGGGGCAGCCAAAAGCGATTGCTGAAACCTTGGAAGGTCTGAAAGATAAAGAAGGGAATGTATTAGTATCGGGTATTTTTGCCAGCGTTCCTTATTGTATTCAACTACTTGATGGTCCATACATTGAAACGGATGAGACTATCGTTAAAGCATTCAGACCAAAATCCGCCATTCGTGTAGTTGAGTGATCTCTTCTAAAAAATCAGGCAGAGCGTCATGCCTGCCTGATAATTCTGATTACAGCTTCTATTAATATTCGAAATTAGCTACGTCGTAAAACTAACTACGCTGACCAATTGGCAGAATTGTTTTGCCATACTGCTCATTCAAGACTTCAGCCATTGCTAGATAAAAGGCGCTTGCGCCACAGATAATCCCTTCATAGCCAGCGAACTGAAGTAAAGTGGCATTGTTCGTGAAATTGCCTATTGCTAACATGGCGAACAGTACGGTTAAGCTGCCGAAGATAAATTGCAGCACAAAGTTTGTTTTGAAGGTGCCTAAGAACATAAAGAATGTAAAAATTCCCCACAACAGCAGGAACATCCCTAAAAATGCAGGATCAGTGGCTTCTGCTAATCCCATAGTAGGTAAAAACAGCAAACCGACTAATGCAAGCCAAAAAAAGCCGTAAGAGGTAAATGCAGTTGCACCGAAAGTATTGCCTTTCTTATATTCAATAATTCCAGCAATCACTTGCGCGATACCACCGTAGAAAATTCCCATGCTTAAAATAACCGATGAGAGAGGAAAAAAACCTGCATTATGAATATTCAGCAGGATTGTTGTCATACCAAAGCCCAATAAACCGAGTGGGCCTGGATTGGCAAGCGAACTAGATTGCATATAACCTCTGGTAAAGTATTTAAAAATCAAATAGATATAATGAATGATTATTCCCCTATAGGAAGGGGAGGCGCATAATACGCAGTTTTAATTGTCGAAACAATGATCAAGAGACGGGTTTATTTACATTAAATGTAAAATTTTTTTAGTTTTCCCCCTTGATGAATGAATTTGTGACCCCATCTTTAAGACATCAACAGTTATCAATCTAAATTATTGCGAGTTGCAAAAAAAAGTTAAGGTTGGAGTAAAAACTCCCTTGAAAATGAAATATTGAGCCTTATATAGATTGATATCGAAATTAAATGAAAAGAATTCCTTTGGAGGCGTTTTAAATGGGTAAAATTATTGGTATCGACTTAGGTACAACTAACTCATGCGTTGCAATTATGGATGGCACTACTGCGCGTGTTCTTGAGAACAGCGAAGGTGATAGAACTACTCCTTCCATCATTGCGTATACACAAGATGGTGAAATTTTAGTTGGTCAGCCAGCAAAACGTCAGGCTGTAACTAACCCAGAAAACACATTATTTGCGATCAAACGTTTGATCGGTCGTCGTTTCCAAGACGAAGAAGTTCAGCGCGACGTGTCTATCATGCCATACAAAATTATTGCGGCTGATAACGGTGATGCGTGGTTAGATGTAAAAGGCCAAAAAATGGCTCCACCACAAGTCTCTGCTGAAGTATTGAAAAAAATGAAGAAAACTGCGGAAGATTATCTGGGTGAGCCAGTAACTGAAGCGGTTATCACTGTACCAGCATACTTTAACGATGCTCAGCGTCAAGCAACCAAAGATGCGGGTCGTATCGCTGGTTTAGACGTAAAACGTATCATCAACGAACCAACAGCAGCAGCGCTGGCGTACGGTTTGGATAGAGAAGTCGGTAACCGTACTATCGCGGTATATGACTTAGGTGGTGGTACATTCGACTTATCTATCATCGAAATCGATGAAGTTGATGGCGAAAAAACCTATGAAGTTCTGGCAACCAACGGTGATACTCACTTAGGTGGTGAAGACTTCGATACTCGTTTAATCAACTACTTAGTTGATGAGTTTAAGAAAGAACAAGGTGTTGACCTGCGCAATGATCCGCTGGCAATGCAACGTCTGAAAGAATCTGCTGAAAAAGCAAAAATTGAGCTGTCTTCCGCTCAACAAACTGACGTTAACCTGCCATACATCACTGCGGATGCAACTGGTCCAAAACACATGAACATCAAAGTGACTCGTGCAAAACTGGAGTCACTGGTAGAAGATTTAGTTAAACGTTCTATGGAGCCAGTCAAAGTTGCTCTGCAAGACGCTGGCTTAAGCGTAGGTGACATCAACGACGTTATCTTAGTTGGTGGTCAGACTCGTATGCCAATGGTTCAAAAAGTGGTTGCTGATTTCTTCGGTAAAGAACCACGTAAAGATGTGAACCCAGATGAAGCCGTTGCAATCGGTGCAGCAGTACAAGGTGGTGTATTAGCAGGTGATGTTAAAGACGTTCTGTTACTTGATGTAACACCACTGTCTTTAGGTATCGAAACCATGGGTGGCGTGATGACTTCGTTAATTTCGAAAAACACCACTATCCCAACTAAACACAGCCAAGTGTTCTCAACTGCTGAAGATAACCAAGCTGCCGTGACTATTCACGTGCTGCAAGGTGAACGTAAACGTGCAAGTGATAACAAATCACTGGGTCAGTTTAATTTAGATGGTATTCAAGCAGCACCACGCGGCATGCCACAAATCGAAGTGACTTTTGACATCGATGCGGATGGTATCTTGCATGTTTCTGCGAAAGACAAAAACAGCGGTCGTGAGCAAAACATTACCATTAAGGCTTCTTCTGGTCTGAATGATGAAGAAATCGAAAAAATGGTACGTGATGCAGAAGCAAACGCTGAAGCAGACCGTAAATTTGAAGAGTTAGTACAGGTTCGTAACCAAGCTGACCAACTGATCCACGGTACTCGTAAACAAATCGAAGAAGCGGGCGATAAATTACCAGCAGAAGATAAAGCTAACATCGAAAAAGCAACTTCAGAATTAGAAGTCGCTTCTAAAGGTGAAGATAAAGCTGATATCGAAGCGAAAATCCAAGCGCTGGTAACGGCATCTGCGAAACTTCTGGAAATTGCACAGCAACAAGCTCAAGCGGGCGCTGCGGGTGCAGGTGCAGAAGCGAAGAAAGATGACGACGTTGTTGATGCTGAATTCGAAGAAGTTAACGACAAAGACAAAAAATAAGGCCCTTAGCGGGCGCAGTGACTATAGCAAGAATGTGACATAGTGACTGATACCGGACACGGGCGTTGAGGGAACTCTGCGCCCGTGTCTGCATGTTAAGGGAAAAATAAATGGCGAAAAGAGATTTTTATGAGGTTTTAGGCCTCGAAAAAAATGCTTCAGACAAAGACATCAAGCGAGCGTATAAGCGTTTAGCGATGAAGCACCATCCTGACCGTAATCAGGAGAAAAAAGATGAAGCTGAAGAGAAATTTAAAGAGATAAAAGAAGCTTACGAAGTCCTATCCGACGAGCAAAAACGTGCAGCTTATGATCAATATGGTCATGCCGCGTTTGAACAAGGCGGTATGGGTGGCGGTGGCGGTGGCGGTGGATTCGGCGGCTTTGGTGGCGGCGACTTCAATAGTGATATTTTTGGTGACATCTTCGGTGACATTTTTGGTGGAGGTCGACGCCAACAGCGCCCAAGCCGTGGTTCTGATCTGCAATACAACATGGAACTGACTCTTGAAGAAGCAGTCCGTGGAGTGACCAAAGAGATCCGTATCCCAACACTTGAAAGTTGTGATGTGTGCCACGGTAGTGGTGCGAAACCGGGGACGAGTGCGGAAACTTGCCAAACCTGTCATGGTATGGGGCAAGTCCATATGCGCCAAGGTTTCTTCTCAGTGCAACAAGCTTGTCCAACCTGTCACGGTCGCGGAAAAATTATCAAAGACCCATGCAATAAATGTCATGGTCAAGGTCGCGTAGAGAAATACAAAACCTTATCCGTTAAGATCCCAGCAGGGGTTGATACTGGTGACCGCGTTCGTTTATCAGGTGAGGGTGAAGCCGGAGCAAATGGCGCACCAGCAGGTGATTTATTCGTTCAAATGCATGTTTTACCTCACGATATTTTTGAGCGTGATGGTAATAACTTACATTGCGAAGTACCAATCAACTTTGCAACGGCAGCACTGGGTGGCGAAATCGAAGTACCAACACTTGATGGGCGCGTTAAACTGAAAATTCCTGCGGAAACCCAAACGGGTAAAACATTCCGTATGAAAGGTAAGGGCGTGAAATCAGTGCGTGGTGGAATGCAAGGTGACTTAATGTGTCACATTGTTGTTGAAACGCCAGTGAAACTGAATGAGAAACAAAAAGAGTTGCTTAGAGAGTTTGGTGAATCGTTAGGTGGCTCTGGAGGCGAAAAAAATAGCCCACGTTCAAAACGTTTTTTAGATGGCGTGAAGAAATTCTTTGATGATCTCACCAACAAATAATGGTTTGATCTCTCAGTAAAAAATAATGGCTGATCCAGTGAAATACTGAATCAGCCATTTTTTTATTTGACGACTTCGCCACTATCAATGACGGTTTTTCGAACTTGATCCGCAAATTGCAGAGCTTCTTTCACAATGGCACTTTCATCTACTGTGAGCACTTTACGATCTTCCATTAGTAGGCTTCCATCAACGATAGAATGACGTACATTGGATGCATTAGCACCATAAACGAGAGCGGCATAAGGGCTGTACATCGGTACCATATTAGGTGATTTAGTATCAACAACAATGATATCCGCCAACTTCCCTGCTTCAAGAGACCCTAATTTATCTTCCATATGAATCGCTTTCGCGGAGCCTTTAGTTGCTAGTTCAACCACGGTTATCGGTGGCATCGCGGCTCTATCTTTATTCTCAAGCTTATGAATTTTACCGACTAAATTAAGTTCATTCATGGTTGTTAAGGTATTGCTCGACATAGGACCATCAGTTCCTAAGCCCACGCGAACCCCTTTCGCTAACATGGCGGTGACAGGGGCAACGCCCTTGGCTGATTTCGTATTCGCGCTGACATTATGCGCGACTCCGACATCGTATTGCTTGAGGAGGTCGATATCGCTGTCATTGACCATAATGGCATGAGCAGCGATCACTTTACTGTTTAATGCACCAATATCTGCCATGTATTGCACTGGGCTTTTACCTCCAGTACGTTTGGCAATTTCTTCTTGTTCTCGGTCGGTTTCCGCTAAGTGGATCATAACGGGGACATCAAGCTCTTGAGAAAGTTTGGAAATTTTCTGTAAATGCTCGGTAGTATTGGTATAAGGGGCATGAGGTGCAAAAGCTGGCGTAATGCGAGGATGATCTTTGTATTGATTGATAAAATTCACTGCATAGGCGATGCCTTCATCCGCATTTTGGGCATCAGCAACTGGGAATTTAATAACAGATTCACCAAGGATTGCACGCATACCAATTTTATCGACAGTTTTTGCTACTTCATCTTCAAAATAGTACATATCTACGTATGTGGTAACGCCCCCTTTTAGCATCTCGACATTGGCTAAGTTAGCGCCTACCCGCACCATTTCTCGGGAAACCATCTTACTTTCTAATGGAAAAATGTAGCGGTGTAATCGATCTGGTACATCATCAGCAAGGGAGCGAAATACTGTCATTGATGCATGAGTGTGGGTATTGATTAATCCTGGCATGACAATATCACCATCAACATTAAGTTGTTTTTTGGCAGTATATTGCTTGGTGAGTTCAGGACCACCCACCGCCACAATTTTGTTTTTATCAATAACGACAGTGCCATTTTCAATCACTTTATTGTGGGCATCCATCGTCAAAATGGTTCCATCAACAATCATTAAATCCGCTGGCGTGGCGGCAAGTACCGCTATTGGCGCTGCTATCATTGACATGGCAACTAAAGATCGGAGTAAGGTCATTTTTACCTCATGACTAAATGAAAAATTAACGCTAAATATTATTGGTGTTGAAAATAGGATGTGAAAAACACATTCATAACATCACTATCTTAACTGGATAGTTTTGCAAGTAACACCCCAAGTAAAATGACAATACAAGCAAGTACTCGCATGGCATTAAATTTTTCCTTGAGAAATACAATTGAGAGAAACATAGCGAAGAGAACGCTGGTTTCACGGATGGCAGCAACAATAACGATAGGTGCTTGGCTCATAGCCCAGATTGCGATGCCATAGCTAATTAGTTGCATTAACCCACCGAGTAATCCCGAACGCCAATATTGTTGAAATCCGTGTAGGAGTGAACTTTTATATTTCATTACTCCGGGGATCGCGAGTACTGCGCCATTAAGTAAGAATAGCCATAAGGTATAGACAATCGGATCTTGGCTGGCTCTTGAACCATAGCCATCAGAGAGGGTATAGCAGGCAGTAAAAAAGGCGGTGGATAATGCAAAAATTAGAGCCTTTCCTTTGATATTCAATGAAAATTTTCGCCCTGCAAAAGCGATGGCGATCACCCCTGAAATGATAAATATAATTCCAACAAAACTCATGAATGGTAGGGATTCATTAAATAAAACAATACTTAATAACGCAGTAATTAACGGAGCAGAACCCCGAGAAATAGGGTAAATCTGGCTGAGATCGCCATGGTTGTATGCTTGGCTGAGAAAGTAGATATAACCGATATGAAAGAATACCGACAAAATTAACCATGGCACCGCTTCAGGTGTCGGGAGCCCAAACCAAAATAGCGCGGGAATGGTTAAAATACCTGAAAAAACGGCAATCATCACTAGACCGAAGAAACGGTCATTACCAAATTTAACGAGAGCGTTCCAACTGGCATGACAAAACGCGGCAAACAGCACAGAAAGCAGAACGTATAGAGACATAATATAGAGAAATAATGATTGCCCAAGGGATGCCTGAGTATCACACAAAGTGGCTTTTTTATGAAGGGACTCACAAGGAATAGCGGAAAGGGGCTTTTATTTTTGCGAAGGGCTTCGAAAATCAAAAAATAAATGATTTTTTAGGCTTTCCAGAACAATTATTTTTCCTTAGTCTCTAAAAAATTTGAATTTTTAAAGTGCTTAACTTAATAAATTTATTGTTGGTTTTTAGAATAGTTGCCTATAGTTAAATTAACGATTTATTATCATTCGTTGTGATCTCAATTATAAAATGCTCGGAAATTACGATCATTAATGGATAAATAAACGATTTTTTACGAATTAATGATTATCATAATATTAACATTCAAAAATATTTTTTGAGGTTATTCATATGACAGCAATTATTCGTAAATTTTTAAAGTTAGAAGCAGCAGGAGGGCTACTCCTAATTATTGCTGCCATCGTCGCTTTAATAATGGCTAACACGCCATTACAGGGAGCTTACCAGCAATTTTTAGATATTCCGGTATCCATTAAAATTTCCTCATTTGGATTAGATAAGCCTCTGATTCTATGGATTAATGATTTTTTAATGGCGATCTTTTTCCTTGTTGTAGGTTTAGAGGTAAAGCGTGAATTATTGGAAGGATCCCTCGCGGGGCGCGATAAAGCAATATTTCCAGCAATCGCTGCTGTGGGTGGAATGATTGCACCCGCGTTAGTTTATCTAGCGTTTAATGGTGCAGACGATATTACTCGTCAAGGATGGGCTATCCCTGCCGCAACAGATATCGCGTTTGCGTTAGGCGTGATGGCGCTGCTGGGTAAGCGAGTTCCTACGGAACTGAAAGTATTCTTGTTGGCGTTAGCTATCATTGATGACCTGGGTGTTATTGTGATTATCGCCTTCTTTTACACAAGTTCAGTGTCTGTCATCGCATTGAGTTTAGCGGCGTTGTGTGTGGCGATTCTTTGTATGATGAACTGGCGTCGAGTAGAGAATACAGCGGCTTACTTAGTGATCGGCCTTATTTTATGGGTCTGTATTTTAAAATCAGGAGTTCATGCCACGCTGGCTGGGGTGATTGTCGGTTTCTTAATTCCATTAAGAGGCACAAACAATACAAAACCCTCAGAAGAGTTGGAGCATGTGCTACACCCTTGGGTTGTTTATTTAATTTTGCCAATTTTTGCGTTTGCAAACTCAGGGGTACAGCTCAATGGCGTCACTTTTGATGGGTTAATGAGTTCATTACCACTTGGTGTAGCGGCGGGGTTAATATTAGGCAAACCAGTCGGTATTTTCTTATTTAGCTGGATTTCGGTAAAAGTAGGGTTGGCGAAACTGCCAGCATCAATTAACTTGAAGCAAGTATTTGCGGTTTCAGTGCTTTGTGGGATCGGTTTTACTATGTCTATCTTCATCACTGGTCTTGCCTTTGAAGGACTTGATGAGGTGTATAGTACCTACTCTAGGTTGGGTATTTTAATCGGTTCGACAACAGCAGCAGTGCTTGGGTACTTTATGTTAAGAGTCGTGTTACCGAAACCAAAAAACGCACTCAGTAGTGAAGAATAAACATAATAGACGTAATTATTAGTAAGAATTTTCGAGTTAATCTTCTATGATATGCCCGCGGTATGAGTTGCATACTGCGGGTATTTTAACTTATAACTCCCGATTACGGGGTACGGGTAAAGCGTATGGTCAGTATGTACTACGATAATTATTGGCGATACAAAAGGAATCGATATGCGGGTTTCACATCTTAATTTTAACCACCTTTACTATTTCTGGCATGTTTGTAAGGAAGGCTCTGTTGTCGGGGCTGCTGAAGCTCTTTACCTGACTCCACAAACAATTACTGGGCAAATTAAGGCGCTAGAAGAGCGTTTAGGTGGCAAATTATTTAAGCGTCAAGGTCGAGGATTAGTTCCTTCGGAATTGGGACAGCTTATTTTCCGTTATGCAGACAAAATGTTCATGCTCAGCCAAGAAATGCTGGATATTGTCAACTACAGCAGAGAATCAAATCTGCTATTTGATGTGGGTGTGGCTGATGCATTATCGAAACGCTTGGTAAGCAGGGTACTAGAAACGGCGGTTGTGGAACATGAACAAATTCATTTACGCTGTTTTGAATCTACGCATGAATTGTTATTAGAGCAATTAAGCCAACATAAACTGGATATGATTTTGTCTGATTGTCCTGTGGACTCTTCACAGCAAGAGGGGCTATTTTCCGTAAAATTAGGTGAATGCAGTGTCAGTTTTTTCTGTCGTCAGCCTGTACCGAAGAAACCATTCCCTGAATGTCTTGAGGAGCGTCGGTTATTAATTCCTGGGCGTCGCTCTATGTTAGGTCGTCATTTATTAACATGGATTCGCAATAAAAACCTGCAAGTGGAAGTGCTAGGTGAATTTGATGATGCAGCTTTAATGAAAGCATTTGGGATGTATCACAATGCTATTTTTGTGGCACCTTCTTTGTATGCAAAAGATATTTTTGCTGATGATGAAGTGCAAGAGATTGGGTGTTTAGATAGCGTTAAAGAAGAATATTACGTAATTTTTGCGGAACGGATGATCCAACATCCAGCAGTGCAACGGGTCTGCAACAAAGATTTTTCTGAGTTATTCTCAGCGCCATTCAATAATTTAGAACAGAAAGTGTAGAGCGATAAATTTTGCAGACAAAAAAACCGGCCTAAGCCGGTTTTTTAATAATCAAGAAGCGAAATTACATTGCTTTGATTTGAGCAACTAAGTTAGCTTTATGACGTGCTGCTTTGTTTTTGTGGATCAGGCCTTTGCTAGCGTGGCGATCAACAATAGGTTGCATGTCATTGAATGCTTTCTGAGCAGCTTCTTTATCGCCTGCAGCGATAGCAAGGTAAACTTTCTTAATAAAAGTACGTACCATAGAGCGACGGCTAGCGTTGTGCTGGCGACGTTTCTCTGATTGAACGGCACGTTTCTTAGCTGATTTGATATTAGCCAAGGTCCAACTCCCAAATGTATTCTATTGAGGACAATTTAAAGGTCAAGGAATATGCCCTTTCGCCCTTCATTTGTCAATGGATTTGTGCAAATAAACATCGTGTACTTCGATGCCAATGCGTTGTGAATGGTGCAAGATTCTATCAGTAAATATCAGAAGAATACAGATCTGAGCGTGAAAAAAAGCATAATTGATGGAAGATATTTTAAATCATTTTGCAGAAAAAAATATTTTAGTGATATCCATCATTCATCAAGAAAAAATTTGGTTGCCGATAGGTTGTTTTCTATACAGTTAGGTTTGCGATCCAAAATGGATGATAAGAAAACTATAAAAATTAAATATTTTTAGAGATCTCCGAGTAAATTTGTTGTATTGATAATCTATTGGTTATCCAAACTTTTTTGATTTGTTTACCCACAAGGATGAGATTCAATGGCGCAGTGTCGTGCAGAAAGATGCTTCGCAGTGTAAAATCATCGGATTAAATAGTGTAGAGATCAAAAAAATAGGGTTTAATGAAAGCTTTTACGAACTTAGGTTAACCTTATGCGTCGTACAAGGTATAATCCTGCAATTTCCTCGGTATTGAGCCAGTTATGGAGCTAATTCGCGGTATACAAAATATCCGGTCGTACCATCATGGTTGCGTACTGACTATTGGTAATTTTGATGGTGTTCATCGTGGGCACCAAGTGTTACTTCAAAATTTGAAGCTTAAGGGTAAGCAGTTAGGTTTACCAACGGTTGTGATGATTTTTGAACCACAGCCCCTTGAGTTTTTTACGGGTGACAAGGCGCCTGCGCGTTTGACACGCCTAAGAGATAAAGTGAAGTACCTTGCAGATAGCGGGGTCGATTATCTGTTATGTGTGGAATTTAACCAGCATTTTGCCTCATTAACACCTGATGCTTTTGTATCTGACTTGTTGGTCGATAAACTCGGTGTGAAATATCTCGCCATTGGTGATGATTTCCGATTTGGAAAAAATCGCATGGGAGATTTTGCTTTTTTACAGCAAGCGGGTCAAAAGTTTGGTTTTGAAGTTGCCGACACGGAAAGCTTTTGTGATTCAGGTGTGCGTGTCAGCAGCACAGCAATCCGTAAAGCGATTCAAAACAATGATCTGCCATTAGCTGAAAATTTACTTGGGCACACTTACCGTATCAGCGGGCGAGTGGTTCATGGTAATCAGCTAGGTCGAACAATAGGTTTTCCGACGGCAAACCTACCGTTAAAACGTTTAGTCACGCCTGTTACAGGTGTGTATGCTGTAGAAGTTCATGGCTTGGGTGATAAGCCTGTGCCGGGTGTGGCAAATATTGGTACACGCCCAACGGTATCTGGAAAAGGTACCCAGTTAGAAGTCCATCTGATTGATGCACATATGGATTTATATGGGCGTCATATTGATGTTGTGTTGCGTAAAAAGTTACGTGATGAACAGCGGTTTGCTTCGTTGGACGCGCTGAAGGAGCAAATTGCTAATGATGTAGTTGCAGCAAGAGAATACCTCGCTGCAATTGGAATCAGATAATTTAGCGGAAAATTGGAACTGAGAATCGATGAGTGACTATAAAAATACCCTGAATCTACCAGAAACAGGGTTCCCAATGCGTGGCGATCTCGCTAAACGCGAACCACAGATGTTAGAACGCTGGTACAAAGAAGGTTTGTATCAAGCAATCCGTAAAGCAAAATCGGGCAAGAAAACGTTTATTCTGCACGATGGTCCTCCGTATGCTAACGGTAGTATTCATATTGGTCACTCAGTAAACAAAATTCTCAAAGATATTATTATTAAATCCAAAGGGTTGGCGGGCTTTGATTCCCCATACATCCCTGGTTGGGACTGCCACGGCTTACCTATTGAACACAAAGTTGAACAAATTGTAGGTAAACCAGGGGAAAAAGTTTCCGCCGCTGAATTTCGTGCAAAATGCCGTGAATATGCTAAAGAGCAAATTGAAGGGCAAAAAGCTGATTTTATGCGTTTAGGTGTGTTAGGTGAGTGGGACAAACCTTATCTGACAATGGATTTTAAAACCGAAGCGAACATCATCCGAGCTCTGGCAAAAACTATCGCGAATGGTCACTTAGTGAAGGGTGCTAAGCCTGTTCATTGGTGTACAGCGTGTGGTTCTTCATTGGCTGAAGCTGAAGTTGAATATTACGATAAAACTTCCCCATCTATCTACGTTCGCTTCCCAGCGGTAGATAGCAAAGCTGTTTGCGAAAAATTTGGTGTGTCCAGCGACAAAGTCCCATCTTTAGTGATCTGGACGACTACACCTTGGACATTGCCAGCTAACCGTGCGATTTCTCTGAATCCGGAATTCAAATATTCATTAGTAGACGCGAATGGCGATTTAGTTATTCTGGCAACTGATCTAGTCGAAGATGTCATGAAAACTGTAGGCATTGAGTCATGGACGGTATTAGGTGAATGTGACGGCAGTGCACTCGAGTTGCTGCGATTTGAACATCCATTTATGGGCTTCGATGTTCCCGCAATTTTAGGTGACCACGTGACTCTGGATGCCGGTACTGGTGCAGTCCATACAGCACCAGGTCATGGTCCTGAAGACTATGTTGTGGGTCAAAAATATGGCTTAGAAACCGCGAACCCAGTCGGTCCAGATGGCTGCTTCTTACCAAATACTTACCCTAGCTTAGATGGCTTATTTATTTTTAAAGCTAACGATGTGGTACTGGAAATCCTGAACGAGAAAGGCTTGCTGATGTACAAAAAAGCGATTTCTCACAGCTATCCATGTTGCTGGCGTCATAAGACCCCTGTTATTTTCCGTGCGACACCACAATGGTTTATCGGCATGGATAAAAATGGTCTGCGTGAACAATCGCTGAAAGAGATCGACATTGTTCAGTGGATCCCAGGTTGGGGTCGTGCACGTATCGAATCAATGGTCGAAAATCGTCCTGACTGGTGTATTTCGCGTCAACGTACTTGGGGTACTCCAATGTCGTTATTCGTGCATAAAGACACCGAAGAACTGCATCCGCGTACCTTAGAGTTGATGGAAGAAGTCGCTAAACGTGTTGAAGTCGATGGTATTCAAGCATGGTGGGATTTAGATCCGGCTGATCTGCTAGGCGCTGATGCTGACACTTATCGTAAAGTTCCAGACACCTTAGACGTTTGGTTTGATTCAGGATCGACCCACTTTGCCGTGGTTGATGCTCGCCCTGAATTCCACGGTAACTCTGCGGATATGTATTTGGAAGGTTCTGACCAACATCGTGGTTGGTTCATGTCTTCTCTGATGCTGTCTACCTCGATGAAAGGTAAAGCACCTTATCGCCAAGTATTGACTCACGGTTTCACCGTTGATGGTCAAGGTCGTAAGATGTCTAAATCGTTAGGTAATACAGTTAGCCCACAAGATGTAATGAATAAGCTCGGTGCTGATATTCTGCGTCTTTGGGTTGCATCAACAGACTACACGGGTGAAATTGCGGTCTCTGATGAAATTTTAAAACGTGCAGCAGATTCTTATCGTCGTATTCGTAACACCGCTCGCTTCTTACTGGCGAACTTAAATGGTTTCAATCCAGAAACAGATATGGTGAAACCCGAAGATATGGTGGTGTTAGACCGCTGGGCAGTAGGTCGTGCATTAGAAGCACAAAAAGAGATTACAAAAGCGTACGATGAGTATGATTTCTTAGGTGTTATTCAACGCTTAATGCATTTCTGCTCTATCGAGATGGGTTCATTCTATCTGGATATTATCAAAGACCGCCAGTATACCGCGAAAAGTGATAGCCTTGCGCGCCGTAGTTGCCAAACTGCACTGTTCCATATTGTGGAAGCCTTGGTTCGCTGGATTGCACCAGTACTGTCCTTCACGTCTGATGAAATCTGGAACGAGTTACCGGGTGAGCGTGCTCAGTTTGTTCTGACAGAAGAGTGGTACAACGGTTTATTTGGCTTAGATTCATCTGAAGCGATGAATGATAACTTCTGGGCAGATTTGTTAGCCGTACGTGGCGAAGTCAATAAAGTATTAGAACAAGCGCGTACCGACAAGCTGATTGGTGGTTCACTGGAAGCATCAGTAACTTTATATGCTGATAGCGCATTAGCGGCTAAGCTGAATAGCTTAGGTGATGAACTACGCTTCGCACTGTTAACATCTCAAGCAAGTGTAGCGGATATTGCTACTGCTCCTGAAGATGCAAAAGACAGTGAGCTGAAAGGTCTGAAAATTACCTTCAGTAAAGCGGCTGGGGAAAAATGTCCTCGTTGCTGGCATTACGCAAGTGATATTGGTGCAGTGGCAGAACAACCTGAAATCTGTGGTCGCTGTGTGACTAACGTAGCCGGAAACGGTGAATTACGTAAGTTTGCTTAATGAAGACACCTATTTGTTCTACTGGTTTGCGTTGGCTGTGGCTAACGGTTGTGATTATCGTCGCGGATTTAGCTATTAAGCAATTGGTCTTAAAAGAACTGACTCTGTACGAACCACATCCTGTAATTCCGTACTTTAACATTATGTACGCCCAAAACTTTGGTGCGGCATTTAGTTTTCTGGCGGATAAAGGCGGCTGGCAGCGCTGGTTCTTTGCTGGCATAGCTATCGCCATCTCTATTATTCTTATGGTGATGATGTATCGCCAAAGTGTGAAGAAACGCCTGAGTAATATTGCTTATGCATTAATTATTGGTGGTGCGATCGGTAACTTATTTGACCGATTAGTACATGGCTTTGTGGTTGACTACATCGATTTTTATGTTGGTAACTGGCATTGGCCAACCTTTAATTTGGCTGACATGGCGATTTGTATTGGTGCGGCATTGGTGATTTTTGAAGGCTTTTTGCCAGATAAACCCAAACAGCAAGATGCCAAATAGAACAGATAGCACGATAGGTAAATAAAGTCCTATATTGCATACAAATAACTTCAGCCCGGTAAGCACCGGGCTGAACTTTATGACGGAAAACAGGTTTAGGTTATGTCTACTCAAATACAGGCGCAGAGTTCTGTTTTACTGAATTTCACTCTGAAATTAGAAGATGGCTCAACGGCGGATTCTTCTCAGGCACAAGGAAAGCCTGCGTTGTTTGCCCTTGGAAATGACTCGCTATCACCGGAATTAGAAGCTCAACTGATTGGGTTATCTGAAGGTGAAAAGAAAACATTTTCACTCGCGGGGGATACGGTATTTGGGAAGCATAATCCAGATTTAGTGCAATACTTTTCATTACGTGATTTTATGGAAACGGGAACCCCTGAAATTGGTACCATCATGCTGTTTACAGCAATGAATGGCAGCGAAATGCCAGGTGTTGTAAAAGCTATTGAGGGTGAGTCAATCACTGTTGATTTTAATCACCCGCTTGCTGAGCAACAAATCACTTTTGAAATTGAAGTTCTTGAAATAGACCCACAATTGGAGAGTCACCATGCAAATATTAATGGCTAATCCTCGTGGATTTTGTGCGGGTGTTGACCGTGCAATCAGTATTGTTGAGCGTGCTTTAGAAATTTATGGCGCACCAATCTATGTCCGCCATGAAGTGGTGCATAACCGCTATGTGGTTGATGATTTACGCCAGCGTGGCGCTATTTTTATTGAGGAAATCTCAGAGGTTCCTGACGGCTCTATTTTGATTTTCTCAGCCCATGGCGTTTCACAAGCGATCCGTCAAGAGGCTCGCTCACGTGATTTAACCATGTTATTTGATGCAACCTGCCCATTAGTCACCAAAGTTCATATGGAAGTGGCGAGAGCGAGCCGTAAAGGCAAAGAAGCTATTTTAATTGGTCATGCTGGGCATCCTGAAGTGGAAGGCACAATGGGGCAGTACAATAACCCTGAAGGGGGTATGTACCTTGTTGAAAGCCCTGAAGATGTATGGAAATTACAGGTCAAAGATGAAAATAACCTGAGCTTTATGACTCAGACTACGCTGTCTGTAGATGATACGTCTGATGTGATTGATGCATTAACTCGTCGATTCCCAAATATTGTGGGTCCTCGTAAAGATGATATTTGTTATGCAACGACTAACCGTCAAGAAGCGGCGCGTGAATTGGCTGAGAAAGCGGATATCGTGCTGGTTGTTGGCTCAAAAAATTCATCTAACTCAAACCGCTTAGCTGAGTTAGCGTCGAGAATGGGTAAAGCTGCGTTTCTGATTGATGGTGCGGAAGATATCCAAACTGAGTGGTTAAAAGGTAAGAGTATTATTGGGTTAACCGCTGGAGCTTCAGCCCCCGATATTTTAGTCCGCCAAGTGATTGATAGACTAAAAGAGTTAGGTGCAGATTCCGTCGTTGAGTTACAAGGACGAGAAGAAAACATCGTTTTTGAAGTCCCAAAAGAATTGCGCGTTGAAGTAAAAGAAATTAACTAACATACTGAATTTATTATAATGATAGCGACTTTATGAGTGGCTATCATTTTCTATTTTTATTTATTTTCCTCCCTCAATACAATTTTTTCTGATAATCACGCCTCTTTCTACGCTTTTATTAATATCTCCAGATTAGTGCTGGCGTCCCGATTCAAGTTTCTTTAAGGTATAGCCAAGATTTTATTTTGGTTTTCGCCTCAATATTTACGAAAGGATCAAAAATGGCAGATTCAACTGTACGCGTTGCGATTGTCGGTGCGGGTGGGCGCATGGGGCGCCAATTAATTCAAGCAGCACAAGAACAAGACGGAATTCAACTTGGCGCAGCTATTGAGCGAGAAGGCTCTTCACTTATTGGCATCGATGCGGGTGAACTGGCGGGAATTGGGCAAATTGGAGTGAAAGTCGTTGGTCACTTAGATTCTGTCGTTAATGATTTTGATGTACTGATTGATTTCACTCGCCCTGAAGGCACCTTGCAATACTTAGCATTCTGTCAATCTCACCAAAAAGGCATGGTCATTGGAACCACAGGGTTTGATGAACAAGGAAAATTGGCTATTGCTGAAGCCTCAAAATCTATCCCAATTGTCTTCGCTGCTAACTTTAGCGTTGGTGTGAATCTGGTGCTGAAATTACTGGAAAAAGCGGCGAAAGTGATGGGAGATTACACCGATATTGAAATTATTGAAGCTCATCATCGTCATAAAGTCGATGCACCTTCAGGTACTGCGCTGGCGATGGGTGAATCTATCGCGGATGCATTAGGCAAAGATCTGAAAGAGTGCGCGGTGTATGCACGTGAAGGCTATACCGGAGAGCGTGAACCGGGCACGATTGGTTTTGCTACTGTACGTGCTGGCGATATTGTTGGTGAGCATACTGCAATGTTTGCTGATATTGGCGAGCGTGTAGAAATAAGCCACAAGGCTTCCAGTCGTATGACCTTTGCTAAAGGTGCGATAAGGGCATCATCTTGGGTTAATGGTAAGAAAGATGGTCTATACAATATGAAAGATGTCCTTAATCTTGATGATTTGTAGTTTTTTATAAAATAATTTATTGTTTAAAATCAGATGGCTTCATTTGAAGCCTCTGATTTATTGGTGTCTATTTATTTAATATAATTGTAACTCTTGTTTTTTGTTGTCTTTTTGTTGTTTTGTCTCTTTTTTACTTAAAAATTGCACTTTAGATCCTCCATTGTCTGCGCTATTATCCATTTTGCACTTTTCTTCGCTATTAATCGTTTGCTTTTTTACCCATGAATAGTTATTTCATTAGCCTTCTATAGAAAAAATAGGTAAGAATGCAAAAAAGTAAGCTAAAAGTGAAAAAAATGCATTTTTTTCTAGACAAGACTCTATCCCATCATTAGAATGCGCGCAATTTGCCAAAAATTTGCTTAAAAACTCATTTTGGCATTGATTTAGATCGCAAAATCTGAATTAATATGCAAAAAATATGATTGATTATTCTCCGGAGGATGTTTTGATTAACTCAGCTATATTGGTTCTGGAAGACGGAACCCAATTCCACGGGCGCGCCATTGGTGCTGAAGGGGCCGCTATTGGAGAAGTCGTTTTCAATACTTCAATGACCGGATATCAAGAAATAATTACTGACCCTTCCTATTCCCGCCAAATTGTTACTCTCACTTATCCCCATATTGGTAATGTCGGCACTAATGCTGATGACGAAGAATCTCCTAACGTACACGCTCAAGGCCTTATCATTCGCGACTTACCATTAATCTACAGTAACTTTCGTGGTCAGGAAGGCTTGTCTGAATATCTAAAACGCCACAATGTGGTGGCTATCGCTGATATCGACACGCGTAAATTAACCCGCCTGTTAAGAGAAAAAGGTGCGCAAAACGGCTGCATTATCGCAGGGGATAACCCAGATGCGGCGCTGGCTTTAGAAAAAGCCCGCAGCTTCTCAGGTTTAAATGGTTTAGATTTAGCAAAAGAAGTTTGCACCAAAGAGATTTACAGCTGGACTCAACGCTCTTGGAACTTAGATGAAGGACAACCCGCTGCGAGTAAAGAAGACGAGTTGCCATTACACGTCGTTGCTTACGACTTTGGAGCGAAACGCAACATTCTACGTATGTTGGTTGACCGTGGCTGCCGATTGACCGTTGTGCCTGCAACAACGCCAGCAGAAACAGTCTTAGCGATGAATCCAGATGGCATCTTCTTATCAAACGGACCTGGCGACCCTGCACCTTGTGACTATGCTATCAACGCAATTCAAGAATTTTTGAAAACCGATATTCCAGTCTTTGGAATTTGCTTAGGTCACCAACTGTTAGCATTAGCGAGCGGTGCCAATACCGTGAAAATGAAGTTTGGTCATCACGGTGCTAACCACCCAGTCAAAGATTTAGATAAAGATGTTGTGATGATTACGGCTCAAAACCACGGTTTTGCGGTTGATGAATCCACATTACCCGACACATTGCGTGTGACACACAAATCTCTGTTTGATGGTACCTTACAAGGTATTCATCGCACAGATAAACCAGCATTCAGTTTCCAAGGTCACCCAGAAGCCAGTTCTGGTCCTCATGATGCTGCCGGTCTTTTTGACCATTTCATTGACTTAATTAATGAATATCGTCAAAACACACCACGTTCAAACGCAAAATAATCGGGAGCAAGACAATGGCAAAACGTACAGATATTAAAAGCATTCTGATTCTTGGAGCGGGCCCGATTGTTATCGGACAAGCATGTGAGTTTGACTATTCAGGTGCACAAGCGTGTAAAGCGCTAAGAGAAGAAGGCTACCGCGTTATTCTGGTGAACTCTAACCCAGCGACAATCATGACCGACCCAGAGATGGCTGATGCGACATATATCGAGCCAATTCACTGGGAAGTGGTCCGCAAAATTATTGAAAAAGAGCGCCCAGATGCAGTATTACCAACCATGGGTGGGCAAACCGCGCTGAACTGTGCTCTAGAGCTTGAGCGTCAAGGCGTACTCGCTGAATTTGGCGTGACCATGATTGGTGCAACTGCGGATGCAATTGATAAGGCAGAAGATCGCCAGCGCTTTGATAAAGCGATGAAAAAAATTGGTTTAGGTACTGCTCGTTCAGGTATCGCCCATACGATGGAAGAAGCGAATGCAGTTGCTGATGATGTCGGCTTCCCATGCATTATCCGTCCATCATTCACCATGGGGGGGTCTGGTGGTGGTATCGCATATAACCGTGAAGAATTTGAAGAAATCTGTACTCGTGGCTTAGATTTATCCCCAACTAACGAACTCTTAATTGATGAGTCGTTAATTGGCTGGAAAGAGTATGAAATGGAAGTCGTACGCGATAAGAAAGATAACTGTATTATCGTCTGCTCGATTGAAAACTTTGATGCAATGGGGATCCACACAGGTGACTCCATCACTGTGGCTCCTGCACAAACACTGACCGATAAAGAATACCAAATCATGCGTGACGCCTCGATGGCAGTATTGCGTGAAATCGGTGTTGAAACGGGGGGCTCTAACGTTCAGTTCGCTGTTAACCCTAAAGACGGTCGTTTAATCGTTATCGAAATGAACCCACGTGTTTCTCGTTCATCAGCATTAGCGTCAAAAGCAACCGGCTTTCCAATTGCAAAAATTGCCGCAAAACTTGCGGTAGGTTACACCCTTGATGAATTGATGAATGACATTACAGGTGGTCGCACACCGGCGTCATTTGAACCGTCCATCGACTACGTTGTGACCAAAATTCCACGCTTTAACTTCGAAAAATTCGCAGGTAGCAACGACCGTTTGACCACCCAAATGAAATCAGTGGGTGAGGTGATGGCTATCGGTCGCACATTCCAAGAATCTATGCAAAAAGCACTGCGTGGTCTGGAAGTGGGCGCAACAGGCTTCGACCCGAAAGTGAGCCAGGACGACCCAGAATCGTTAACTCGCATTCGTCGAGAATTGAAAGATGCGGGCTCTGACCGTATTTGGTACATCGCTGATGCATTCCGCGCAGGCCTATCTATCGATGGTATCTTCAACCTGACCAATATCGACCGCTGGTTCTTAGTGCAAATTGAAGAGCTGGTGCGTTTAGAAAACGAAGTGGCAGAATTAGGTATCAATGGTCTGACGAAAGATTTCTTACGCCACCTGAAGCGTAAAGGTTTTGCGGATGCGCGTCTGGCAAGCTTAGTGGGTGTTTCTGAAGCGGAGTTGCGTAAATTACGCCAAGGTTATGATTTACACCCAGTTTATAAGCGTGTGGATACTTGTGCGGCAGAGTTCGCGACCGATACCGCGTACATGTACTCCACTTATGAAGACGAATGCGAATCTAACCCGAACAGCGACAAGCCAAAAATCATGGTATTAGGTGGTGGTCCAAACCGTATCGGTCAAGGTATTGAATTCGACTACTGTTGTGTACACGCGTCATTAGCGCTGCGTGAAGATGGTTATGAAACCATCATGGTGAACTGTAACCCAGAAACCGTTTCAACGGACTACGATACTTCAGACCGCCTCTATTTTGAACCTGTCACACTGGAAGATGTGCTGGAAATCGTGCGCATTGAACAGCCGAAAGGCGTCATTGTTCAGTACGGTGGTCAAACGCCACTGAAATTAGCGCGTGCGTTAGAAGCCGCAGGTGTACCGGTGATTGGTACTAGCCCAGATGCGATTGACCGTGCAGAAGACCGTGAGCGTTTCCAACAAGCTGTTAACCGCTTAAACCTGAAACAGCCACAAAACGCGACGGTTGCGACTATCGAACAAGCCGTCGAAAAAGCTGCGGGGATTGGTTACCCGCTGGTGGTTCGTCCATCTTATGTTCTGGGTGGTCGTGCAATGGAAATCGTATACGATGAAATCGACCTGCGTCGCTACTTCCAAACCGCAGTCAGTGTTTCTAACGACGCGCCAGTATTGTTAGACCGCTTCCTAGATGATGCAATTGAAGTTGACGTGGATGCCATCTGCGACGGTGAAATGGTGCTAATCGGCGGAATTATGGAGCACATCGAGCAAGCGGGTGTTCACTCTGGTGACTCCGCGTGTTCACTGCCAGCTTATACATTAAGCCAAGAAATTCAGGATGTCATGCGTGAGCAAGTGCGTAGCCTTGCATTTGAACTGCGCGTTCGCGGTCTGATGAACGTCCAGTTCGCGGTGAAGAATAACGAAGTTTACCTGATTGAAGTAAACCCACGTGCAGCAAGAACGGTACCATTCGTCTCGAAAGCAACAGGTGTGCAGTTAGCGAAAGTTGCCGCGCGCGTGATGGCGGGGCAAACATTGACCCAGCAAGGCGTGACTCAAGAAGTTATTCCACCTTACTACTCGGTGAAAGAAGTTGTTCTGCCGTTTAACAAATTCCAAGGTGTTGACCCAATTCTTGGACCTGAAATGCGCTCAACAGGTGAAGTGATGGGTGTGGGACGCACATTTGCTGAAGCGTTTGCTAAAGCGATGTTAGGCAGCAACTCAACTATGAAAAAATCAGGTCGCGCACTACTATCAGTTCGTGAAGGTGATAAAACTCGCGTTGTAGATTTAGCTGCCAAATTGCTGAAGCACGGCTTTGAGTTAGACGCAACTCACGGAACTGCGATTGTTCTGGGAGAAGCGGGTATTAACCCTCGTCTGGTCAATAAAGTGCACGAAGGTCGTCCGCACATTCAAGACCGCATTAAGAATGGTGAGTATAACTACATTGTGAATACAACAGCAGGTCGACAAGCGATTGAAGATTCAAAACTCATTCGTGGTAGCGCGCTACGTTACAAAGTTCACTATGATACAACCCTAAACGGCGGCTTCGCGACGGCATTATCACTCAGCGCAGATCCAACTGATAAAGTGATTTCTGTGCAAGAGATGCATGCGTTAATCAAATAATTATTGATTCGATAATTATTAACCCCAGCGGCGTTATTGCCACTGGGGTTTTTTATGAGTTATTGAAAATGAAATAAAGGGAATATAGTCACAGCAAAAGACCGCGGGCAAAACACGTTGTGGCTTTTCAGTTTTTAGGGGGACTAAAAATGGACGGTTTGGATACCGATTGTTGCGGCTTGTCCACCCACACAAACTCGGCTGATAGCCTGATCTTGATGAGAAATTTCCACTTGAATTTGCGAGGAGCATCCCATTGCCCGCCCTTGCTCTAACAAAAAATGATTTTCAGTAGGGAAAACATGCTTGACCAAATAGCACCCTAACGCACCGCTAGCACTGCCTGTTGCGGACTCTTCATTAATACCATACAGCGGTGCGAAATTCCGACAATGAGCGGTGAAAGGTAGCTCTCGGCTCAACTCAAACACATGAAAACCAATCGAATCGAATTCACGGCTCAGTTGTGCGATAGCATCATAATTGGGTTTTAAGTTATCTAATTGACTGGGTTGCACTGGAACTAAAATATCAGGTAATCCAGTAGAGATAATTTCAATAGGCAAACCCGTTTTCGTGATTGTTTCGGTTGGAATACCTAATGCAGCAGCAACGGCATTCACATCGGGTCCTTGGCGGGTAATGGGGAGTGCTTGCTCCATAATAACGCCATCAGCACTGACCGTAACATTTAAAATACCTGCTTTGGTTTTTTGGGAGTAGGTGCCAGCGCCTAACTGGTTCAATGAAAATAGGGTAAAAAAGACAGCCAATGTTGCATGTCCACAAAAGTCGACTTCACTTTCAGGAGTGAAGAAATCCACTTTATAATCCGTTTCTTCACCTGCACTTTCACCGGTATAGACAAAAGCCGTTTCGGAAAATCCTACTTGTCGAGCAATCTCTATTTTCTGTGTATCGCTGAGTTCTGGCGGGTTGAGTATGACTCCTGCGGGATTACCACCTGTGTTATCACGGGTAAATGAGTTTACAAGATAAACGTTGATTTCATACTCTGATGCGTGTGTGGTCTCGTATGACATGGTGACTCCAAGGTAATAAAATGCGCCTACCTTATTATTAGGTATTTAGTGGAGGGTGAAAATGTAGGTTTACTAAGGCGACCAAGTAGTTAGGTCTACACTGGTCGCTATATTTTATAGATTTACTATTGGCTTTCTTTACTGCCTTTTAGGGTCTTACGGTGTTTCCAGTAAACGATAATGGAACCAATTAAGCCGCTGACCAACAGGATAACAGGGATGATCATCAGAGCGGTAATGACGATTTGTTCGTGTTCTTTGACAAAGGGGATTTGATTAATTGCATAACCCAAAGTCACAATAATACCGACCCACAATAATCCGCTAAGCCAGTTAAATAACTGAAAACGGCGGTGACTAAGGTCGGATAATCCCGCTAACAGTGGTAACAGCGTTCTGACGAATGCCAGAAAACGCCCAATGAGGAGGGCATATAAGCCTTGGCGGTTAAACATATCATTGGCTTTTTTATGATATTCCTCAGGGAGTTGAGAAAGCCAGCGTTTAACAACTTTGGTTTCGCTTAGCCAGCGACCTTGAATAAATCCAAGCCAACACCCTAAGCTGGCGGCAGTTGCTAATAGCAAAATAGTGGGGATAAAGTGTAAAACGCCTTTAGCGATCAACGCGCCAGAAAGCAGTAAAAGGGTATCACCCGGTAAAAATGCAGCGGGGAGCACTCCATTTTCTAAGACAATCACCATGAAGAGAATGGTGTAAATAACCCAAAGCACCTCTGGATTGGAGAGCTTCATAAAATCGTGTTGCCAAAGTGCCAGTACGATTTCGCGTATGACTTCCATAACCGTTCCTGTATCTGCATAAAGCGAATCATTGGGGTCTATCTTACAGGAAAAATTTCAGCCTAGTTTGATTTGTTTAGGGAATTAATTAAAAGGCAGTGATTAACTGCCTAATAATCATGATGAAATGTTGACGCTTAAATACGTTCAAATGCACGCTGTAAATCATCGATAAGATCTTGTGGATGTTCTAACCCAACATGTAGGCGGAAGAATGACCCTGAATCTGGTTGGTAATCATATTGACGCATATTGAGCAAATCTTCTGTTTGATAACCTAAAATCAGAGATTCAAATCCTCCCCATGAATAGCCCATTTTAAAATGACTGAAATGATCGAGAAAATCACTGAATTGTTTAGGTGATAAACGGGATATTAACTGGAATGAAAACAATCCATTGCAGCCGCTAAAGTCGCGTTTAAAAACGGCATGACCCGGATGACTTGGAAGCGCGGGATGAAAAACGTGAGCAACGGATGGGTGCTCTACTAACCAATTTGCGACGGTTAAGCTATTTGCTTCATGTTGTTTAAGGCGAGTTGGTAGGGTGTGAAGCCCTCGACCAGCCATATACACGGTATCTGGATCGGCGGTTTGCCCCAATAGATAGGAGTTTTCACGCAATGTTTCAATGCATCGCTGGTTGGCAACTGCCAATCCTAGCATGCCATCCGAATGCCCATTAATATACTTAGTCGCTGATTGAATCGAGATATCCACATCAAACAGAAGCGGTTTGAGTAAAACGCCTGCAGCCCATGTATTGTCGATCATGATAATGATTTCAGGGGATTTCTGACGAACCGCTTTCACAATGGCGGGAAGGTCGTGGACCTCCATCGTAATAGACCCTGGTGACTCTAGAAAGACGATTTTAGTGTTAGGGCGAATTAGATCGGCAATTTTGTCACCAATCAGTGGGTCAAAGTAGTTTGTCTCGACATTGAGACCAGTTAGAATTTTGTCACAAAAATTTTGGGTCGGATCATACGCGGAGCCTGTAACGAGAATATGATCCCCTGCGTTGATGAATGACATGATGGCATTGGTGATCGCCGCTGCACCGGAAGGATAAAGGACACAGCCAGCACCACACTCTAATTCAGTCATGGCTTCTTGGAATGCAAAATGGGTTTGTGTGCCTCGGCGACCATACATTAAAACACCATTAGCACGGTTACGTACGGCATGTTTTTTATCTTCTACTGAATCAAAAATCACGGAAGAGGTACGTTGAATGACGGGATTGACCCCTTTTTGCGTGAATGTAGGGTTTCTACCAAGGTGTACGAGCTGGGTTTCGGGTCTAATTTTTGTCATTGAGCGATGCCTTATTTACCGATAGAAAATCCAAATGATTGGTTAAGTTATCACCTGACGTTAAATGATTTCAGTTGCTTAACGCAAGAACAAAAGTTGCTAGCTGAATTTTCTTCATTATAACCAGCAAAATCATGATGGCATTGCGTGACCGCTATCAATGACAACGTTGATAGGTCACAAAAAATTGTGAATACTAATGATAATTACTATCAATTCGCGCTGTGTTTGATATTATCTGCACATCTTGACGAAAAGAGATGAATTCGCGAGTCAAATTTCGCTTTTAATGGTTAGTCGATGAATGGCACAATCATCGATATAAATTTTTTTATACAACACAAATAAGAGAGTAAAGGCCAACTGATGCGTAAATTAACAGCTTCTATTCTATTGGCGATCGGCTTAATGGGCACAGCATCCGCGGAAACAACACCCGCTGCCACTCCTAGTACACCAGTAGCAAACCAAGGTTCAACAGCAACCCCTGTCAATATGACTTCCACACCTGAATCAGCGTCTACACCAGTGGTAGCAACTGAGACTGTCATTACGAATACCGCAGTCACTGAAAACGTGGAAATTGCTACAGAAGCTCATGGCGGTGGTTTTGACCAAGATTTATCTGTTTGGGGTATGTACCAGAACGCAGACGTCGTTGTGAAAACGGTTATGATCGGTCTGTTACTCGCATCAGTGATCACATGGGCATTATTCTTATCTAAGGGAAGCGAAATTTTAGTTGCGCGTCGTCGTTTAAAAGACGAAGCCAAAGCAATCGCCGAAGTAAAATCCCTTGATGAAGCGGTTTCTATCGCTGATGGATTTAAAGCGAACAGTATTACACGTATGTTATTAGCGGAAGCGACAACAGAAAGAGCACTTTCTGCGAGTAGCCAAGATCTGTCAGGAATCAAAGATCGTACTGCCTTTCGCTTAGAGCGCTCGGTCGCGGCAATCAGTCGCTATATGGGGCGTGGTAATGGTTATTTAGCGACAATCGGTGCGATTTCTCCATTTGTGGGTCTGTTCGGTACAGTGTGGGGGATCATGAACAGCTTTATCGGTATCGCCCATTCTCAAACGACAAACTTAGCGGTTGTTGCTCCAGGAATTGCAGAAGCGCTACTTGCCACAGCAATTGGTTTGATCGCTGCGATTCCTGCGGTCGTGATTTACAATATTTTTGCTCGGATGATCAATAACTACCGTGGTCAAGTGGGCGATGTTGCTGCACAGGCAGCGTTGTTACTGGGGCGTGACCTCGATCTGGCAAACAGCAAAGCAAGGTAATCATTATGGCAATGCGTTTAGGTGACGAACAAGACGATAGCGGTGAAATGCATGAAATCAACGTAACACCGTTTATCGATGTTATGTTGGTTCTGCTGATTATCTTTATGGTTGCAGCGCCACTGGCTACCGTTGATATTAAAGTTGATTTACCTGCTTCCACGGCGAAGCCTCAGCCTCGACCTGAAAAGCCAGTATTCTTAACGGTGAAGTCAGATAGTCAGTTATTTATTGGTGAACAAGCAGTTACGAAAGAGCAATTGGGCTCAACGTTAGATCAAGCGACGAATACCAATAAAGAAACTACCATCTTTTTCCAAGCAGACAAGAGCGTAGATTATGAGACGATGATGGATGTGATGAACGCATTACGTCAATCAGGATATCTCAAGATTGGCCTAGTCGGGATGGAAGCAACAGCCGCTAGCGCTAAATAGCGGCTCGTAATCATGCGTTTTATCTCAGTAGCACGTGTGGGCATCATGACACTGATGTTTTGAGATAAAACGTATTTTCATATCAATACTTTTTTCACGCCAAGCTTCTTGCATATCTTTGCAATATTTCTGATAAAAACTGTTGTTTATCCTTATAGTTTCATAAATAAAACGTTCAATTTTATTCTGTATTTCTTAAAATTTTATTTAAGTTAGAGTAATTTTAAATCCTGCCGAGATAAAATTCTTATCAAATAAGAAATGAAGAAGGTTAATTGAAAATAAACCATTTATATTGTATGGGATTATTCATGAGGGGAGTAAGAGTAGTAAATACTCCAATTAAGGGTATTGATTCGGCGGGGAGCAATGTGGGTTTCAGTGGAACTTACTGATTATTAGAGTGAAGTATAAGAAATGTATACACTCTATTCAAAACAGATGTATAGTTAACCAGCTAAAGCCTAGCTTACAAAAGGTAAAAAATAATTAATATATTTCACCTGAATTGAAAGGATAAAAAAGAGAGTAAATTAACGAGTTTATTTTATTAATATAAGTGTTATTAATAAAACAATGTTAAATCACCTTAAATAATGAAATATAAATATGTAATTGCTGTTATAAATATCACCTTGATGATTTTATTATCAGTAACAAGCTTATCTAATTGTTATTAAACTATTTTTTGTTTGTTTTTTGGTTTTGCTTAAATAAAATAAAAAAACACTTGCGCAACATTTCATGGGCGCTATAATGCAGGCAATAACATTTTGAAATACTTTTTAATAATTTTTTACTTCGGGTTTTTTATTTTTTAAATTTACTAATGCTAGGGAATAAATAAAGTTATAATTGATGTTTGATTAAGCTTTATATTAAAAATAAATATAACCAGTCAGACTCGAATGTATCGTATTAAGTTGTTAGAAGTGGATTTTGAATGTTATTACTGAAGTCAAATGGGCTGACTTTAGACTACACAGCAAAGATGTAATAAAAAATAATTTCATATTATACTCCTCTATAAATAATATAAGACTACATTTCCATGCGCCATCATTAAGATGGCGTTTTTTTAGTTTTTTTACTAGAAAAATGCTGAGTATGTGATCAGATTTCATGTGAAAAAATACGCAATAGACTCAGAGTAAAGCTTGAATCTAAATCAATTTTTCTAAGAATATTCACAGTTTGTTATTTAATGATAAAAAGTAACAGAGTATGATGTGCACCTCTTCGCTGTGGGGCTTTTATCAACATATCATACAACGGCGGAATTCTTTGCCAGGTACTGGCTTGAATCACTTTGGAAGTAAAAATGACTTGGTCTGAGTTTAAATCTCACTATCTCATCGGTTTTTGGAAACCGTTGCCTGCGGTGATCGCAGCAGGTATTTTATCGACGTATTATTTTGGCTTAACGGGAACATTTTGGGCGGTAACTGGTGAATTTACTCGCTGGGGTGGACACATCATGCAGTTATTTGGTGCTCATCCAGAAGAGTGGGGCTACTTCAAAGTTATTGGTTTCCAAGGTTCACCCCTAGATAGAATTGATGGCGTGATGATTATCGGTATGTTTGCAGGTTGTTTTGCCGCGGCGCTCTGGGCAAATAACGTGAAAATTCGCATGCCACAACATCGCATCCGTATATTCCAAGCTATCCTTGGCGGTATTATCGCTGGATTTGGCGCCCGTCTAGCGATGGGATGTAACTTAGCGGCTTTCTTTACTGGTATCCCTCAATTCTCGTTGCATGCATGGTTCTTTGCTGTCGCAACGGCGGCCGGATCATATTTTGGTGCCAAATTTACGCTGTTACCGATGTTTCGTATTGCGGTAAAACTAAAAAAAGTGTCAACGGCATCCCCATTAACTCAAAATCCTAATACCGCTAAAAAACGTTTTAAACTCGGTATGGCTATCTTTGCTATTGCGATGGCATGGGGCTTTTATACGCTTCTAGATGCACCTGTAATGGGCTTTGCAATCCTCTGTGGGATCGGTTTTGGTTTATTGATTGAACGAGCTCAAATCTGCTTCACATCGGCATTTCGTGATTTATGGATCACGGGTCGTACCCATATGGCGAAAGCGATTATTATTGGGATGGCGGTGAGTGCAATTGGTATCTTCAGCTATGTTCAACTGGGGGCTACACCAAAAATCATGTGGGCAGGTCCGAATGCCGTGATTGGTGGGTTACTGTTTGGCTTTGGTATTGTGCTGGCTGGTGGCTGTGAAACCGGTTGGATGTATCGTGCAGTAGAAGGTCAAGTTCATTACTGGTGGGTTGGTTTCGGTAATATTATCGGTGCGACTATCTTGGCTTACTACTGGGATGATTTAGGTCCATGGTTAGCAACTGACTTTGACAAAGTGAACCTGCTGGAAACATTTGGGCCACAGGGCGGGTTGCTTGTCACATACGTTTTATTAGCTATTGCATTTATTTTGATGCTGGTATGGGAAAAACATTTCTTCCGTAAACGCGCGCAAAAACTTGCGAATACTTCCGTGGAGGCTGCATGAGCCATAAAGAAATAGTTCCGGATTATCGATTAGATATGGTGGGTGAACCTTGCCCATATCCTGCGGTTGCAACGCTTGAAGCTATGCCATCGTTAAAACCTGGAGAGATATTAGAAGTGGTGAGTGATTGCCCTCAATCTATCAATAATATCCCGTTAGATGCTAAAAACTATGGCTATAAAGTATTGGATATTCAGCAAGATGGACCAACAATTCGCTATTTAATTCAAAAATAGTGATTGGTAAGGCGGGGTTAACCCGCCTTCATGTTATTTACTCTTCCGTATCTTGCCAGCTGGCAATATCGAGCACCAGTTCGCATTCATCGTCAATATAGCCACCCGTTGGGATAAAACCGAGTTTTTGGTAAAACTCAAAGGGGCTTTCTTCTCCTTCGCCACAACTATTATACAGTCGAGGGTAGCCTTTCTTTTTTAAATAACGGATCACTTGAATCAATGCTTCGCGACCAAAACCTAATTTTTGGTAAGGTTCTGCAATCATAAATCGCCATAACATAATGCCATCATATTCAAGTTCATCATCATCTAAGCCTGAATGCAGCATAATGAATCCTACAGGGATATCATCCGCATAAATGCCTCTGTACCAAGCACAATCTGAGAATTGGGCTTCGACCATTGAATAGGCATTGTCTGCCACCATGCTACGTTGTGCCTCACTGAGTGTATGACTCAGTAAACAAATTTCTGAAAAATTTTCTGCCGTCACTTTCTGTAAGGAGACGACTGAGTTTTCATCCACTTCTGGCTCGATGAATTCTATCATAACCATTCCTTCGCTCGAATATTGACCAAAACTTCATTGAGAAGCTGCATTAGTTGTTGTTATTAAATAATCAAGATTGCTACTGATTTGTTACAAGGATGTAATTTAATCAACCAGAGATTAGGGAGGCAGTCAATGACTTAATTGTGGCTCTGCAAGCGGGGTCTAAAAAGAAAATGGCAACATGCGAGAATGTGTGTTGCCATCGTGAGGTCAGGACGAAAAGCTAAATAATATTAATGTTCGGCTTCACCGCCGAGAACGTCAATGAGACGAGCAATCAAGGCACTGAGCTCGCCTGTCATTAAAATATAATCGGCATCAAATTTTTGAGCAAAATCGTCTTTTGGAATATCGTCATTTTGTTCTTTAAGTTTGTCACTGAATTTTAATTTTTTCAGGGAGCCGTCATCGGACAACATAAATTGTACGCGCTCTTCCCAATCCAATGAGAGTTTTGTGACTAACTTACCCGCTTCGATGTGTGTAGCAATTTCGTCAGAAATCAGGTCTTGCTTCTTACAACGAATAATCCCACCTTCTTCTAAAATCGCTTTTAACTCAGCTTCATCCATAGCTGCAAAGCCTTGAGGTAATGCACCTGAGCGTACCCATTCAGTTAATGTGAGTTCAATTGGGTCTTTAAATGTGAGCGGTACAACAGGAAGCGAACCTAGGCTTTTACGTAATAATGCTAAATTATCTTCGGCACGTTTAGCACTGGCAGCATCGACGATAATGAGTTGATTAACGGTATCAATCCAAATGTAGGTTTTGCTGAATTTACTGAAGGCTCGCGGCAGTAAGTCATGCACGACTTCATCTTTCAAAGATGCTTTTTCGGTTTTCTTCAGTTGGCGACCTTGATCTGCCTCTAATTTTTCAATTTTCTCTTGTAATGCTTGCTTAATCACTGGCGATGGCAGCATTTTGTCTTCTTTTTTAGCACAAATGAGAATTTGGTTATTAGCAGCATGGGTGAGAGCATCGGCACCACGCATTGGAGGTACCCAACCCGTTTTCATCATGTCTTGGCTTCCACAAGGGGTATAAGCGAGCGGCGCAAGTTGTCTTTCCAGATCATCCGCGGAGAGTGCCAAATCCCGATTCAGGCGATAGACCAATATATTCTTGAACCACATGAAAAACCTACCTTTGTCATTAAAAACATGTTTAGCAAGGCGGACATGATAGCGAATTGTCTGTTATTAAGCGAAAAAAAATGCCGGATGCTTTACAGGTTTTACTTTCTATAAAGGGAGTCTAATAATGTAGACAGGTAATTAAATGACAAATGGATAATAAGTGAGTGCCATGATGAGAATAGGTATTGATTTAGGTGGTACAAAAATTGAAGTGGTTGCGTTGGATGATGGCGGCAATATCTTATTTCGCCAGCGTACACCCACACCACGTGGTGATTACCAAGGAACACTCGATGCGATTAAGCGTTTAGTGAATGATGCAGAAGCGGCAACAGGGCAAACTGGGAGCGTTGGTTTAGGGATCCCCGGAACACTTTCTCCGATTACGGGAAAAGTGAAAAACGCTAACTCAACATGGTTAAATGGACAACCTTTCGATAAGGATTTAGCTCACTGCTTAGGTCGTCCTGTCAAAATGGCCAATGACGCGAACTGTCTTGCGGTTTCAGAGGCGGTGGATGGTGCTGGAGCTGGTGCTAAAGTGGTGTTTGCCGTAATCATTGGAACTGGATGCGGTGCAGGGATCGCCATCAATGGTCAAGTTCATTCTGGCGGTAATGGGGTCGCGGGGGAATGGGGACACAATCCTTTACCGTGGCAAGATGACCAAGATAGGCTGTTTCTTGCAGGGGAAAAATGTTATTGCGGGCTTAACGGCTGCACAGAACAGTTTGTTTCTGGAACAGGTTTTATGGCGGACTATAAAAAGCGAGCCGGTGAATCTAAGATGGGAACAGAAATTATTCAATTGGCGCAAAATGGCAACAAGCATGCGATAAAAGCCTTCGAAAATTACCAAAATCGCCTTGCCAAAGCACTTGCTCAAGCCGTCAACATGCTCGATCCCGATGTCATCGTGTTAGGTGGTGGAATGAGTAATGTTGATGAGCTATATGAAAAACTGCCAGAGAAAATACGTCAATGGGTGTTCGGTAGAGAGTTTGATACGCCAATCAGGAAAGCGGAGCATGGGGATTCGAGTGGGGTGCGAGGGGCAGCTTGGTTATGCTCTGAAAATTAATACTCGTCATACTTCACACCGTAGCTGCGTTGGTTACGCTCACTAACCCTAGTCACATACTTATGTATGTTCCTAGGGATTAATGCTCGTCATACTTCACGCCGTAGCTGCGTTGGCTACGCTCACTAACCCTAGTCACATATTCATGGATGCCCCTAGGGATTAATGCTCGTCATACTTCACGCTGTAGCTGCGTTGGCTACGCTCACTAACCCTAATCACATACTTATGTATGCTCCTAGGGATTAGCTTCACTTGCCGCCTTGCTACAACGCGAATTATTTAGAGCATAGGGTGAGGGGAAGAGCGAAAAATTCAAAAGCAAAAGTAAAAGCAAAAGTAAAAGCAAAAGTAAAAGAAAGGCAAGGATGAAAGTACAAAAATTGAGCTGGTGGATTTAGCTACTTATAAAGTGAGTGTTGGTGAGTTGTTTGGGGAATAGCGGATTTTATCGATAACTCAAATAATAGCGGTGATTTTTACCGGATAAATCTATTTTTGTGAGCTATATAAAAGTCGGGATTCATAAATGGACTAAAACCGTGATTTAATCACAAAAAATAGTTACTGTTTGCAGGCATTATCATTAAAACATGATATCTAACACACAGTGATAGGCTTTATTTCGGGTATTGTTGGATTTTTACTCAATAACCATGAAATGAATCTGAGTTTTATGAAGGGCGTTCCTTCAAAAGGCAACAAAGGGGATTTAACGTGAAAAAGGCTCTAAAAATTTCATCTTTGGCTCTGCTGGTGGCATTTAATGCCCATGCTGCCACGGTTGACTTACGTGTCATGGAAACATCCGATGTTCACAGTAACCTAATTGACTTCGATTACTACAAAGATAAACCCACAGAGCAATTTGGTCTGGTACGCACAGCGACACTGATTAAAGCTGCTAAAAATGAAGCGACCAACGCGATTTTGGTGGATAACGGTGACTTAATTCAAGGCAGCCCTCTGGCTGACTACATGGCAAATAAAGGCTTAAAAGACGGTGAATCTCATCCAGCTCATAGCCTAATGAACACCATGGGTTACACAGTTGGAAACTTCGGTAACCATGAATTCAACTTTGGTTTAGATTATCTGAAAAAAGCCATTGCAGGCGCAAAATTCCCTTACGTCAACGCGAATATCGTTGATGCCAAAACGGGTGAAAACTACTTCAAGCCTTACATTATTGTTGATACCCCAGTAAAAGATCGTGATGGCAAAACCCATACAATCAAAGTGGGCTACATTGGATTTGTGCCACCACAAATCATGATTTGGGATAAACCAAACTTAGAAGGCAAAGTGAAGGTGAATGACATCACTGAAACCGCTAAAAAGTTTGTGCCGCAAATGAAGAAAGAGGGTGCAGACCTGATTGTGGCAATTCCTCACTCAGGATTCTCACAAGAGCCATACAAAGCGATGGCAGAAAACTCTGTGTACTATCTCAGCGAAGTACCGGGTATTAACGCCATTATGTTTGGTCACTCTCACGGTGTGTTCCCAAGCAAAGAATTCGCCGATATTAAAGGCGTCGATGTGGCAAAAGGCACGGTTAATGGCATTCCAGCAGTTATGCCAGGACAGTGGGGTGACCATTTAGGTGTAGTTGATTTGGTGGTTAACAATGACAGCGGCGATTGGAAAGTGGTTGATGCTCAAGCTCATGCCCGCCCTGTTTATGATAAAGCCACCAAGAAAGCACTGGTTGAGCGCGATGAATCACTCGTAAAAATCATCCAAGAGCAGCATCAAGGTACTCGTGATTTCGTGGGTAAATTGATTGGTAAAGCCTCTGAAAACATGTACAGCTACTTGGCATTAGTTCAAAGCGATCCAACGGTTCAGATTGTGAATGATGCTCAGATGGATTACACCCGTAACTTTATCCAAGGGGACCCAGACTTAGCTGACTTACCAGTATTAGCGGCAGCGGCACCATTCAAAGCCGGTGGACGTAAAAATGCACCTTCTGAGTTTGTTGAAGTGGAAAAAGGGGATTTAACTTTCCGTAATGCTGCTGACTTATATCTCTATCCAAATACCTTAGTGGTAGTAAAAGCAACAGGTGCGGATGTGGTTGAATGGTTAGAGTGCTCTGCGGGCATGTTCAACCAAATCGATGCACAATCAACTAAGCCACAAAGCCTGATTAACTGGGATGGTTTTAGAACCTATAACTTTGACACTATTAGTGGTGTGAATTATCAGATTGACCTGACTCAGCCTGCTAAGTATGACACTGACTGTCAAGTGGTTAATAAAGATGCTAATCGTATCAAAAATGTGACTTACCAAGGCAAACCAATCGATCCTAAAGCGGCATTCTTAATCGCGACCAATAACTATCGTGGTTATGGCGGTAAGTTCGCAGGTACGGGTGATGCGCATATTGCGTTTGCATCGCCAGATGAAAACCGTGCGATTTTAGCGGCGTATATTGCTAAAGTTTCTAAAGAGAAAGGTGAAGTCGTTTCGAAGGCCGATAATAACTGGTCATTCACTCCAATCAAAACCGATAAAAAGCTTGATGTTCGTTTTGAAACTTCACCAAGTGAAAAAGCAGCTGAGTTTATTCAGCAGCACGCTCAGTATCCAATGAAGAAAGTAGGTACTGATGATATTGGATTTGCAATTTACCAAGTTGATTTAACTGCTAAGTAATTTCAGCAGTAATAAAAGCGGTAATTATCTGAAGCCTGTCACTTGTGTCAGGCTTTTTTCATTACCGTGTATTTTGGGATGACATTTATATGAAAAAATAAATGAAGAAAATATTAAGATGGTTGAACTTGGCAATAATGTGGCAAGCGATAGCGAAGTGAGAGCTGGGAATAACATTCGGGGAGTTTAAACTTGAGAGTAAATAGCAGCTCCCCGAATGATGATGCTTATTAAATCTTCAATTAACTTATTCATAAGTTACGTTCAACATAGGTAATTTACTGTATTTGTCATATTCAACTTTGACATACTCGGATTCAACTTTTTTGCCATTTTTCAATGAGCCTGAAGCGGTAACGGTTTTACCATTACGATAACAATCAATATTCACATGAGTTTGATTTGCGATATTGACTTCACACTGAGGTTCATAGATATAACCACCAAATGAGACTGTACCTCCTGACGATGGGTTAAGATTACTCGCGAAAGAACAACTTGAAATGAAGATTGTCACTACAGTAGTTAATAAAGATAAACGTTTCATAGTCCACCCCCTTTAATAACACTGACCACCATCCAATACTGCTTTTGTGCTCTTATTTTTAGTGTAGTTCAAATACCGATAATGCAGAAATAAAAATTTAGTCTATAAGTAAATACTATTATCATGGGAATATAACATATTGATGTCAATCAAATTAAAGTTATTTTTCAGTTTCATTTGAGCGATTAAAAAGACATTTTCTTATAAAAATGCGACTTATATATAAAAACTAAATATTATTTTTAAATAAGCAGTGATTGAAAATGAGTAATATCTCCTGCTCTAATTTTATATGTAATAATTTGCGATAGATTGGAGTTTTATATTGTTAAGAAATTAATGAAATTGAAGTGTGCTATATAATGGAATATATAATGATTGGAATGAATAAATAAAATAAAGCCCCTACAATCAATTGTAGAGGCTTTAATATAATAACGGTTAGTGATGAATTATTTGAATACTTTGAAACGAACGTCGTCGTCCATAAAGTCTTTATCAGCCGCTGGTTGCTCAATTGAGCCAAATACCATTTGAGCACGTAAAATCCAATTGGCTGGAATATCCCATTCTTTTTGCACTTGATTATCAATTAATGGGTTGTAGTGCTGCAGTGATGCGCCAACATTTTCCTGAGATAATGTTGTCCATACTGCCAGTTGCGCCATACCGCTCGCTTGTTCAGACCAGATAGGGAAATTATCTGCGTATAATGGGAATTGTTCTTGTAAGCCAGTGACTACATTTTTATCTTCAAAGAACAGCACAGTACCAGCGCCTGCGGCAAAGCTATTGATTTTTTGCTCAGTTCCAGCAAAAGCTGCTTCAGGAACGATAGCGCGTAAAGCATCTTTGGTGATATTCCACAGTTTTTTATGTTGTGCACCAAATAACACGACAACACGTGAAGTCTGTGAATTAAATGCAGATGGTGAGTGCTTAACGGCTTCTTTGATCAATCCAGCAACTTTCTCTTCCGAGATAGGTAATGAGTCGCCTAAGTTATAAATAGTGCGACGATTTTTAATCATTTCGATAAATGCGTTAGACATGTTTGTCCCCTTGCTTTTGTTTAGAGCACGGCAATTTATTGAACAACCTCAGAAGCCGTAACTTGTTTCGATGTGAATAACTATAAAGGTATCCCTTTAAAATCATAGAAAAAAAATTTAACCTAAACATTCAAATTTTTGCATGTAGTTAAAAATCTATAAAAATCATATTAGTAGCTTTATTTTAGGCTTTTTGAGATTAACTGACACGATAGTGGCTTGAGAGTTCACTATAGCCAAGACCATTTGCTTTTTTCACGGTAATTTGTACCGGAATTCGTTCTTTCATGGCTTCAACGTGGCTAATAACACCAATGGTTTTTCCTGAAGCGTTGAGGCTCTCTAATGCATCTAAAGCAATGTCTAAGGTTTCGGCATCCAATGTACCGAAACCTTCATCAAGAAAGAGCGATTCCAGTTGGGTTCGATGACTCACCATGTCAGAGAGTGCAAGGGCTAGCGACAAACTGACTAAGAAGCTTTCCCCTCCAGACAGTGTTTTAATATCGCGAATACTATCCGCTTGCCAGCCATCAATAACTTGTAATTCAAGGTTGGCTAAATGGCTTCTTTGCAGCAAATAGCGACCATGCAATTTATCGAGTTGTTGGTTAGCTAAAGAGACTAAGCAGTCTAAGGTTAACCCCTGAGCATAACGGCGAAATTTATCCCCTTCAGCGGAGCCTATTAAGCTGTTGAGGTAACTCCAATCATCGTAGCTTAATTGGCTCTGTTCAATTTTATTCAATAACTCGCGCTGTTGGTGACGTTGCTGTTGATCGCGCTCGAGTTGGTTAATAATCTGCCCTTGTTGTTGGTTTAATTCCTTGATTTTATTATCTAACTCAGTCAATACATGTTGAATGTGCTCCAATGACAACTCCGCAAATTCAACTAAACGTTGTTGTTCATGATTGGCGAGAGATAAGAGGCTTTCTTGATAGCGGGTTTCCGCTTCAAGCTGCTGCTGAGTCACTTGTTGTTTAAGTTGCTCAAGCTGAATTTTTTCTTCGGCAGGAAGGAGGGCATTCAGGAATTGCTCTTGGGTGTCAAACGGGCTGTTCTTAAGCGCATCAATAAACTGAGCTTGTGCAACAGATTGTCGTTGATTGAGTTGTTTGAGTTGTTCATCGAGTTCTTGGGCACTTCCTGTGAGTGCAGCGATGTGTTTGTCTATCTCACTGATTTGCAGAGTAAGTTCATCGACTTTACGAGCATATTGAGCCTGCTGCACCTGCATATTTTGGGTAAAAACAGTGATAGCTTGGCCGTCTAGCATGTTTTGACGTTGGGTATTCGCATGCCCAATTTGCTGATTTAGCTGCTCAAAATGTTGCTGTTGTGACGCGAGTTGTCGCTCAATTTGTTGTGCATAGGTTGTTTCCGCTGCGAGAGTAGCGGCATGAACTTCAATACTTTTAGCGAACTGTTGAGCGGCTGTTTTTTGCGCCTCATAGTATTGCCCGCGTTGTTCAATTTCTTTTAGCCAAGAGGAAAACTGTTCTTGGCTTGGTAGCGTTAGGTTAAATGGCGAGAGCGAGGTGGCTAGCTGCTGTGTTTGCTGCTCAATGCGTTGTTTCAAAGCGTGTTGTTCCGCTTGGTTTTCGTCTAATTGCTGGGAATGGTATTTAAGTTTTTCATCAAGAAGCGATAGCTCGGAGAGCAGTTGCTTAGTTTGAGCTTGCTGTTCGTAATAGTGGTTTTTTGCCTCTTGGTGTTGGCGTTCCAGCTGTGTAAATTCACTGGTGATGGTTTGCTGAACCGTGAGTTGATTGCGCAAATCTAAAAGGCATTGCTCTACTGCGAGATGTGTTTTCGCTAATTCCGGTGTAAGTGCTTGCTTACAAGCTTGTCGCCATTGGGTATTGAGCGCATCTAATTGGACCTGTAACTGTTTTTGTGTTGCTTCATTATCTTGTTGGCGACGTTTATCCGCTTGTAATAATGCTTGGTGTTCGGTGAGTTGTTGTTTTTCGGATTCTATCTGTGTGTTGAGCGCAACCAATTGTTGCTGGGTTTCGTTTGGCGTAACAGCATGGTATGCCTCTAAAGCAGGATGCTTTAATGAGCCACAAAGGGGGCACGGTGTTCCTTCAATGAGTTGTTGGCGTTCATGTTCCAAGCTGACAATTTTTTGTTCTAGTTGAAGTTTTTGTTCTAAAACTTGGCGTTGAGGCTCCAATTGAGTCACTCTATCTTGTGTAATTGCAATCAGTTTTTCCACTTGCTGGATAGATTCTGCGAGCTGGTTTTGTTGCTGAATGTGTAGCTGTACTTGCTGGTGTTTTTCCTCATGTTGCGAGAGTAAAAGTGGCAGTATTTGAGCATGCTGTAACTGTGCTTGCAGTTGAATAATGAGAGCGTTAATTGCACTTATATCGTGTTTTTCTTTGTATTCTTGAAATTGTTTTTCAAGCTGATTAAAGCGGGAGTGAAAGGTTTCAAGACTGAGCTGAGCTTTTTGATGTTCTTTCAGTTTTTGCAATTGAGCTTGTTGCAATGTTTGCCATTCTAGCTTGATTGCGTGCTGTTTTTGCTGATTTTTAGTGAGTTGTTCAGTCAGTTCATAAACAAATTGACCTTGCTGTTGCCAGCGCCCTAATTGGGTAATTATTTGGGCGTCATTTGCGTGTTCTTGGAGAAATAATTGCGTTTTATTCAGCCCACTCTTTGCATGATCAATTTGCTGCTGAGCGTTCTCTACACTTGCTTTTTTCTGTAAATACTCACTGTTTAGCTGACTTAATTGCTCTGAGAGTTGCAATTTTTGTTGATTGAGCTGGGAAAGTCGATTGTCTAATGGGCGCACTTCGTTATCGATCATGACCGTCGTTTTCTGTACCCATTCATTGTATTGATTTTGTTCAAGCTGCGCTTGGGCATGTTGGGTCACTAAAGGTAAACGTTGCTTTTGAGCCTCTTCTAAGTGTTGGGTTATGCGTTGCTGTTTTTGAGTCTGTTCATCAAGTTGAGTTTGCAAGCTTTGCACTGCCAGCCAATCCGGGCGTAAGGCTTCCGCAGGAGAGCTTTGAGCGAGCTTGTGTAATTGGGGCTCTGCCACTTGATAGCGTTGTTGAGCTTGCTGTTGCGCTAGCTGTAAGCGCTGGGTATTTTGTGCGAGCTGTTGATACTGTTGGTGCCAAGTCACGGCTTGTTGATGGCGAAGTTTACTTTGACTCAGCTGCTGTTCTTGGGCTGAATATTGTTGCTGCTTTTCAACAAGCTCTTGATATTCGATTTCCGTAAGCAGATTGACGCTACTGGCTTGTGCTCGAAGGAGATCGAGATCAGTTTTGGCTTGTTTATGCTGATTAAAGATATAGACCGAAATTTGACTATAAATTTCGGTGCCAGTGATCTCTTCCAATAAGTCAGCGCGTTCTTTTTCTGTGGCATTGAGAAAAGCGGCAAAATCACCTTGGGAAAGTAAAATAGATTTGGTGAAACGTCCAAAATCCAATCCCGTGATTTGCACAATTTTTTCACGAATTTCACTGACTTTTTCTGCGATAATTTGCCCATCAGCGACGGTTGCTAGCTCTGCTTTAGGATCTTGGAGGTTGCCATCGGCTTTATTATTTGCGCGGCGTTGGCTCCAGAATGCACGATAAGCGATACCTTTAACTTCAAATTCTACTTCCGCTAAGCATTCGCCCGTATGGCGAGTCATCAGTTCATTTTTACTTTTTGAGATTTGCCCTAAACGTGGGGTTTGATGGTATAGCGCGAGGCAGATAGCATCTAATAAGGTGGTTTTTCCTGCTCCCGTAGCACCAGTGATGGCAAATAACCCATTGCTGGCAAACGGTTCTTCAGTGAAATCAATTTTCCATTCACCTTTAAGGGAATTAATATTTTTGAGACGTAAGCTTAAAATTTTCACGCTTATTCCCCTTGTTCAGTGCGTAAGGTGGCGTAGGATTGCTTGAACAGTTGTAATAAACGCTGCTCTAACGCTTTGTCTTCTAATGATTCTTCAGCAAGCCTTCGAGAGAAGACTTCTTCAGCCGTTAATTCACTCAATGTTTCATTGGGCTGTGTAAGGTTTTGGCCTGTTTGGGCTCGACGAGCACGGCGTAGGCGAACCACTTCGACACAGCGATCTTGGGTGAGCGCTTCAATTCGTTGCTGAATATCGCCAAGATAATCTTGGGATGCGACTTCAATATCTAACCAAGTTGGGCGGTTTTCAGTGGTGGTGGGTAACGTCATAAGCTGTTGTTGCAGCTCTTTTAAGGTGCCCTTAAGACTATACAGTGGTTGAGAAACAGGGATTGGCAGCAATGTAACATTGGAAAATTGATGACCATTAAATTCCACTAAACACACACTTTTTTGTTGTTGTGATTCGTCAAAGCTGAGTGCAATGGGGGAGCCGCTATAACGAATATATTCTTTCCCACCAATTAATTGCGGGCGGTGGATATGCCCGAGTGCAATATAATCTGCTGGAGGAAAGGCTCCGGACGGAAATGCATCCAATGTACCGATATAAATTTCGCGGACGGAATCGGTGAGTTCTGCACCGATCACAGTGAGATGTCCTGTCGCGATGATAGGAATATCTAAGCCAAGAGCTTCGCGCTGCTTAACGGCTTTTTGGTAACAGGTTTGATAGTAATCACGGATGGCATTTTGCAATGAAAGTTGTTTTTCTTCACTACTTTGCCCTGCCATACTGATTTGAACATCCCTTGGGCGTAAAAACGGGATGGCGCAAACTAGCCCAGTCGGATTTCCTTGTTTATCTTTTAGCGTAATGACATGAGATTCATTGCTTGAGGTGATGACATGGGTGTTTAAATAACGTAATAGCGCACTGGATTCGTTTAGAACAGAAACCGAATCATGGTTGCCGCTTAAAATGACTAATTGGCAGTTAGTTCGTTGTAAATCAACAATAAATTGATTGTATAGTTCACGGGCATAGCTAGGTGGTGCCCCAGTATCAAAGACATCACCTGCCACTATCAGTGCATCCACTTGGTGCAGTTTGATTTGGTCAATTAACCAGAATAAAAAGTGCTGATGCTCAGATGCCCGATTTTTGGTGAAAAAATATTGACCTAAATGCCAGTCTGAGGTGTGGATGATGCGCATGAGCTACCTATTCCTATGATTATGACGCTTTTACTATACTAATATTCAAACCCTATAGTTTGCTGTATCACAGTATACCGCATCGGTGCCATATGAAGGGAAGCGCATGAAAAATAGTTGAGAAGCGCTTCGCAATGAAAGTAGGAAGCTTGGCTGATATGGCTTTTATGTTTCACTTACATGACAGTAAACTGTTAATCTAATGATGGATCGTAGCCTTACGTTGAGATATTCATAATTCTGTCACAAAACTGACGCATAATGCGGTCACATTAAAAATCTCTTCTTATTTACAGGAACAATCATGGCAAGACGCATTCTAGTTGTTGAAGATGAAGCGCCCATCCGAGAAATGGTTTGTTTTGTATTGGAACAGAATGGTTTTCAGCCTACAGAAGCTGATGATTATGATTCTGCGATAGCACAATTGGTTGATCCATTACCTGATTTAGTGTTGCTGGATTGGATGATCCCCGGAGGTTCAGGCATCCAAGTGATCAAACATATGAAACGAGATAGTGCTACGCGTGATGTCCCCGTAATGATGCTAACCGCGAGAGGGGAAGAAGAAGATCGTGTGAAAGGGTTAGAAGTTGGCGCGGACGATTATTTAATTAAGCCGTTCTCACCAAAAGAATTGATAGCCCGTGTTAAAGCAATTTTGCGGCGCATCTCGCCAATGTCGACAGAAGATATTATTGAAATGAATGGATTAGTGCTTGATCCGACTTCCCATCGTGTTACGAGTAATGAGATTCCCATCGATATGGGACCTACCGAATATAAGCTACTTCACTTTTTTATGACCCATCCAGAGCGAGTCTATAGCCGCGAGCAGTTACTTAATTATGTTTGGGGTGCAAACGTGTATGTCGAAGATAGGACGGTGGATGTGCATATTCGTCGTTTAAGAAAAGCGTTAGAGCTAGATGGGCATGATAAAATGGTGCAAACGGTTCGTGGTACTGGCTACCGATTCTCTGTGCGTTATTGAGAAACCATTAGGGAGAAACAGGGGTGCTTGAACGCTTATCCTTAAAACAGCTGATCTGGGGGCTGTTTTTATTTATTTTACCCGCACTAATATTATCTATTTTTATTGGCCACCTGCCGTGGCTATTGGTTATTTCATTACTAGCTGCGTTAATTTGGCATGGATATAACCTGCTAAAACTTTCAGACTGGTTGTGGCTAGATAGAAGTATGTTGCCACCAGATGGTAAAGGGGGCTGGGAGCCAATATTTTACGGTATTTATCAAATGCAGCAGCGTAACCGTAAGCGCCGCCGCGAATTAGGGCAACTTATTAAACGGTTTCGCAGTGGAGCTGAGTCTCTACCCGATGCGGTCGTTATGATGACTACGGAAGGCAATATTTTTTGGTGTAACCGCCACGCTCAACAGCTTCTTGGCTTTCGCTGGCCAGAGGATAACGGGCAGCATATTTTTAATTTATTACGTTATCCTGATTTTAGCCGTTATTTCACGGTGAAGAGTTATGACCAAGCGCTGACGATTGAATTGAACAGCGGTGAAATTGTGGAGTTTCGCATTTTGCCATACACCAGTGACCAGTTATTGATGGTGGCTCGAGATGTGACTGAAAAGCGCAGATTGGAAAAAGCACGCAGAGACTTTTTTGCCAACGTTAGCCATGAATTACGTACACCTCTGACCGTCATTCAAGGTTATCTCGAGGTGATGGATGACCAAGAAGGAACATCACCGATGAATAAAAAAGCCTTATCGGTGATGCAAGAGCAGACCCATCGGATGGATAATTTAGTGAAGCAATTGCTGCAACTATCACGAATTGAGGTTGCCCCTCAAATTAATCTTGATGAACAGATTAATATGCCGGTCATTCTTAAAATGATTGAACAAGAAGCCATTGGCTTAAGCCAAGGGCGACATGAGTTTGAATTCGTTATTGATGAAAAACTGCGAGTGCATGGTAATGAAGAACAGTTACGCAGTGCGGTTGCTAACTTGGTTTATAATGCGATAAACCATACACCGGAAGGGACGAAAATTAAGGTGAAATGGCAGAAAACCAATAACGGCGCACAATTTAGCGTGAGTGACAATGGTCCTGGAATTCCTGCTGAGCACATTCCTCGCTTAACGGAACGTTTTTATCGTGTAGATAAAGCGCGCTCTCGACAAGGTGGTGGGGGAACGGGTCTAGGTTTAGCGATTGTTAAGCATGCTGTTCAGCATCATAGCAGCCAATTATCGGTCACCAGTCAGATTGGTAAGGGCAGTGAATTTTCCTTTACGTTACCGCCTGTTTTTATTGTGTCAGATAAAAAATAGGTGTGCCAAATAATCGCTAAAAATGAAACCTTGCTAATAAAATCATTGCATTAGCAAGGTTTTTTGTTTTGCTATTTCTTCCTTTTTGACGTTATTTTTAATCGCTGCGCTATATTTTCATTGTTATCCCGCAATTTTCTTCATCTTATCCTGCTAAAATACATTATGAGTGGTTAAATAATGTTTTGTTGCTGTTTTTTTAGCCTGAATATATACGGGATATTGCAAATTTACTGACAGTAATCACTGGTTCTTAAATTTAGTTTGGTACTTTATTCTTGTTTTCAGGTTTGCTCTTGCCTTTTTTCCCTATAAAAGTTTTACTTGTCGCCAGTTATTGGCGATTTTTACTGTTTTTTGATGTTTAGTATTACAAAGCTAACCAAGGCATGCATTTTATATTGTTAAAGTCATGTTAATCAGAACTCTATTTCGTCATATATGTTCCAATAGGTTATCTATGAGATAGCCTGTTTTTAATTCATAATTTACTAAAAATTAACATAATATGGCTCATCGTTTATCATCCAGAGATATCCTCGCCTTAGGTTTTATGACCTTTGCGCTATTTGTTGGTGCTGGAAATATCATTTTCCCGCCAATGGTCGGTTTACAAGCAGGTGAGCAGGTTTGGACTGCTGCACTTGGTTTCTTAGTCACTGGCGTCGGTCTTCCTGTTCTTACTGTTGTTGCACTAGCAAAAGTGGGGGGCGGTATTGAAGCGCTCAGCACGCCGATTGGTAAAACTGCCGGTTTATTATTAGCTGTCGTTGCTTACTTATCAGTAGGACCTCTTTTTGCGACACCAAGAACAGCAACCGTTTCGTATAAAGTGGGTATTGCGCCATTGCTTGGTGGTGAATCGGAAATCTCCCTATTGGTTTATAGTGCAATCTATTTTGTACTGGTCATCGGAATTTCGTTATATCCAGGTAAGTTACTTGATAGCGTGGGGCATATTCTGGCGCCAGTAAAAATGTTGGCACTGGCTATATTGGGTATTGCGGCGGTGATGTGGCCCGCAGGGCAACCAATTGTGGCAACGCCAGAATATCAAGATATGGCATTCTCTAATGGTTTCATCAATGGTTACTTAACGATGGATACATTAGGTGCGATGGTGTTTGGTATCGTCATTGTGAATGCGGCGCGCTCACGAGGTATCGAAAACTCCTCATTATTAACTCGTTATACTATGTGGGCGGGCTTAATTGCAGGGGTTTTATTAACGCTGGTTTATTTATCGCTGTTTAAACTGGGCGAGAATAGCGGTTCATTAATTCCAAATCCTGCCGATGGTGCTGATATTCTGCATGAATATGTTCAGTACACTTTTGGGAACTACGGTAGCTTCTTCTTAGCGGTGCTGATTTTTGTTGCCTGTATGGTAACTGCTGTTGGTTTAACCTGTGCATGTGCTGAATTTTTCAGCCGTTATGTCGCAATTTCTTACCGTAAGTTAGTGCTAATCTTGGGTCTGTTCTCCATGGTGATTTCAAACCTTGGGCTCAGTAAGCTGATCGCATTCTCACTGCCTGTTTTAGTATCAATCTATCCGCCTTGTATTGTTTTGATTTTGATGAGCTTTACATTGAAATGGTGGCGTAATCCAACCATCGTAATTGCACCGACGATGTTAACAAGTTTTGTGGTTGGCTTGATTGGCGCAGTGAAAGCATCGGATAGTTTGAAGACCTACATTCCGGATTGGATGACGTCTATCCCATTATACCAACAAGATTTAGCTTGGGTGTTACCATCCGTCGCTGTGCTGGTTGTTGCTATTGTGTGTGATAGATTCATTTCACCATCTAGCGAACATCATAAGCACGCATAGTATTTTGTAAATACGCAATAAAAATGCCAGTGGAGGATAATCCCACTGGCATTTTTCGTTATCATGATGACTGAATTAATTCACACCCACAGCACTACCCGCAGGGCGGCGGACATCGTTAGAGCCATAGATAAAGCCTTCACGAACTTTACCGGAAACGGCAGAATCGTTACCTGAGGATTTTGCACTGACACCTGCACCATCAGGAATACCAATCATAATCAGCTCCGCAGCGCCCCATGGCGTCTGTTCAACCATCTTATATCCCATTTTATCTAGTAGAGCTAACGTATCTTTAGATACGCCACGCTGTTCATAGTAAACCTCGTCTGGGAGCCATTGATGGTGAATTCGAGGGGCATTTACCGCTTCTTGTGGAGGCATACCATGGTCAATAATATTTAACGCGGTTTGTAAGGTAATCGAAATAATACGAGAGCCACCCGGTGAGCCGAGAACTAAGAACACTTTGCCATCTTTAGTGACAATTGTTGGGCTCATGGATGATAGTGGGCGCTTACCGGGGGCAATGGAGTTTCTTTCTCCTTGTACTAATCCATACAGATTTTTTTCGCCGACTTTGGTGGTGAAATCATCCATTTCATCATTCAAGAAGAAGCCTGTACCCGGAGGGATAACGACGGAGCCAAATCGACCATTAATCGTGTAAGTGGTTGAAACAGCATTGCCTTTATCATCTACCACAGAATAATGGGTGGTTTCTGGTTTTTCATGCGGTCCCATACCAGGCTGGACTTCGGTAGACGGCGTGGCTTTGTTCGGAACAATTTCTTTTCGCAGATCTGCCGCATACTGTTTACTGAGTAATTTGCCTGTCGGGTTATCGACAAATGCAGGATCACCTAGGAATGTATTGCGATCCATGTAAGCATGGCGCATCGCTTCGGTCAGTGTATGAATATATTCTGCTGAGTTGAAACCCATTTCTTTTAGGTCATAACCTTCTAAGATATTGAGGGTTTCACAGATAGTCACACCGCCGGAGCTTGGTGGCGGGGCAGAGATAAATTTGTAGCCGCGATATGTACAGCTAACGGGCGTTGTGTCTGCGATGGTGTAATCTGCAAAGTCTTGAGCCGTCAGGATCCCACCGTTTTTCTTCGAGGCTGCCTCTACAATTTTAGGTATATCCCCTTCATAGAAGGCGACAGGACCGTTATTAGCGATTTTTTCTAAGGTGTTAGCTAAGTCGGTTTGAACGAGCAAGTCTCCAGGTTGGTAAGTACTTCCATCTGGTTTTAAGAAGATACGAGCGACTTCAGGATCTTGTTTAAAGCGTTCAGTTGTGGTGTCGAGTACATCCGTATCTCCACGGGTGAGTACAAAACCTTCTCTTGCGAGTTTAATTGCAGGCGCCATGACTTGTTGGCGGCTCATCGTGCCATATTTTTCAAGGGCATAATCTAAACCTTTGACTGTGCCTGGAACGCCTGAGGCGAGGTAGCCGTATAAGCTGGCATCTTTGATAAGCTTGCCATCTTTATCTAAATACATGTCGGCACTGGCGGCTTTTGGTGCGGTTTCTCGAAAGTTAATGAAGATATCTTTGCCATCAGCAAGGTGAAGTGTCATAAACCCACCGCCGCCGATATTACCACAGCACGGGTTAACAACGGCTTGCGCGTAACCGACTGCAACCGCAGCATCCACCGCATTGCCTCCTGCTTTTAAAATATCAGCTCCAATTTGGGATGCGAGGTGTTGAGAGGAGACAACCATACCTTTTGTCGCTTCAACAGCGGGTTCGGAAGCGGCGTAAAGTTGACTTGATGTCAGCAAAGAAATCAGTAGTAAAGAAGGGCGCCATGCATTTTTTATCATTGGTATCTCCCGATTAAATGAAGGAAGTAACGCTTAGATGTAATACAAATAAATAATTTGTTAAATATTTGTATCGTTAAGATATAGCATGAATTATTTAGGGGGCTGAACAGCAAAAGTAGAAAAGTGTTAACGAGGTAGGAAAAATTGCAGATAAGAGATGTAAAAATGCCGGCATTGAGCCGGCATCTGAAAACTTAATTGGTAGAATTACAGACCAGTTGCGTTTTTAGTCAGGTAAGCAGCAACGCCTTTTGGTGATGCGCTCATGCCTTCTTTACCTTTTTCCCACTGAGCTGGGCAAACATCACCGTGCTCTTCGTGGAATTGCAGCGCGTCAACCATACGCAGCATTTCGTCGATGTTACGACCTAATGGTAGGTCGTTAACCACTTGGTGACGAACAATACCGTTTTTGTCAACTAAGAAAGAACCGCGCAGAGCAACGCCCGCTTCTGGGTGCTCGATGCCGTATGCTTTCATGATTTCACGTTTGATATCAGCAACCATCGGATATTTAACTTCACCGATACCGCCGTTATCAACAGGCGTTTTACGCCATGCGTTATGGACGAACTCAGAGTCAAAAGAAACACCAACGATTTCTACGCCGCGTTTTTTGAATTCTTCATAACGGTGATCAAATGCAATCAGTTCTGAAGGACAAACGAAAGTGAAGTCCATTGGCCAGAAGAAGATCACAGCTGGACGACCGTTCAGGTGGTTTTTCAGGTTAAAGTTATCAACGATTTCACCATTACCAAGAACAGCTGCAGCAGTAAAGTCAGGGGCTTGACGTGTTACCAGAACCATAATGTACTCCTATGAGTTTTAAGGGTTTCTATCTCCGCAATCATAATGGGGCATGCGGATAAATATAACCTAAGGATAAGGATTTATCCTTGGAGAATAAAGGCATTAAAACCAATTAATATGATAGTTTTTACCTATCAATGGTATCAATTTGGCAAATTAATATCAATAAGATAGTTTTATTCCATTAAAGTGCAAGTTTTAATTTATTCAGATGCACGTAATGTGAACTCTTGGGCAAAAAGCTGTTGTTCCGCCGTCTCAATCATTAGTGGATAAAACTGAAAGAAAATATGTTCAAGTTCTGGATAATTAAGTAAAAAATCATCAAAAGAGCCACTCAAGGCAGCCAACTTCGGTCGGCGTCTTGCCATACCATTGAGCGATTTCCCGATATACTCTTTTTCCGCATAGCGAGTCAGCCATTGCTGAGACCACAGGTACTCATTTAACTCCTGAAATTTTTCAGGGGTATGATACAAATCAGGTTCAATGGTTTGCCGAGCAAAACGCACGAAATCAGAGAGTGAAAGGGTAGGAACGAAGCGTGTCCAATGTCGAGAAAGAAAATGATCCCAGACCAAATCCAATGTGATAGGCGCAACTCGGCGATATTCTTCACGAAATAGGCGACGTGCTTGTTTGACGAGTGGGTGTGTATCAGTCGTTCTATCAACAGCCCTGTGCATACGGATCCCTGCGACAATATCGGCAGGATATTCCCCCGCGGGATTGCCGCGTACGTAGTCCGCCATCATATTTCCCAATAGAGAGCTTTTGGCGAGATGGGCAAGGTGAAGATGAGCAAGGTAGTTCATGTCGGTACTATAAACGAAAAAATGAAAGAAAAAAGAGTGCAGGCACATTCCGTGCGGTTTCAGAAAATATTTGCGCAATATTGCTTATTTTTTATACTAAATGGCGCTTATTTCTTGCGCCAAAGACAGTGCAGCACTAGACTAGTCGCCTTATTTTTTTAGATTGATGTTAATACAATGCGTGTATCCGATTTTACTTTTGAATTACCAGAAGAACTTATTGCCCATTATCCTCAGGCTGAGCGTAGCTCATGTCGCTTACTTGGTCTTGATGGTGCCACGGGACAGCTTACGCATGGTGTGTTTACCGATATTCTTGAAAAATTGGAGCCAGGGGATTTGCTGGTGTTCAATAACACTCGAGTGATCCCTGCTAGATTGTTCGGTCGTAAAGCGAGCGGCGGTAAAATTGAAGTTCTGATTGAGCGTATGCTTGATGAGCACCGTGTTTTGGCTCATGTTAGAGCGTCTAAAGCACCGAAGGAAGGTGCGGCATTATTGCTTGGTGAAGATGAAAGTGTGAACGCAACAATGGTTGCTCGTCATGGTGCTCTATTTGAATTGCGCTTTGATGATGCCCGTGATGTGTTGAGCATTCTTAACCAAATTGGGCACATGCCATTGCCACCGTATATCGACCGTCCAGATGAAGAGTCTGATAAAGAGCTGTATCAAACGGTGTATAGCCAACGTCCAGGTGCGGTTGCTGCACCAACAGCGGGTTTACACTTTGATGAGCCGTTATTAGACGCATTACGTCAAAAAGGCGTTGAGATGGCATTCGTGACATTGCATGTCGGTGCGGGCACGTTCCAACCTGTGCGAGTTGATTCCATCGAAGACCATATTATGCACTCTGAATATGCAGAGGTGCCGCAAGAGGTGGTCGATGCTGTGTTGGCATGTAAAGCGCGTGGAAATCGTGTGATTGCGGTGGGAACTACATCTGTTCGTTCACTTGAAAGCGCCGCGAAAGCCAGCCAAAATGCTTTAATTGCTCCATTCTTTGATGATACCCAGATATTTATTTATCCGGGTTATGAATATCAAGTGATTGATGCCCTGATCACTAACTTCCACCTACCAGAATCCACGTTGATTATGTTGGTTTCTGCGTTTGCGGGATATCAAAACACCATGCGAGCCTACAAAGAAGCGGTTGAGCAAAAATACCGTTTCTTTAGTTATGGCGATGCTATGTTTATTACGCCAAATGCGAATGCTCGTTTTGAGCAAGTCGGCTCGGCAGAACAAGAATAAGTGGCGGCGTCGCTGCTCGCTTAGATTCAGTAACCAATAGCACCAGACTGTTTTTCTGATGCTAGGAGATAAAACGTGAAATATGAATTACAGACAACCGACGGTAATGCGCGTCGTGGTCGCCTAATTTTTGAACGTGGCGTGGTTGAAACCCCCGCGTTTATGCCAGTAGGAACTTATGGCACAGTGAAGGGGATGACCCCTGAAGAAGTGAAAGAAACTGGCGCACAAATTCTACTGGGTAATACCTTCCATTTATGGTTACGTCCGGGTCAAGAGATCATGAAATTGCATGGTGACCTGCACGATTTTATGCAATGGCAAGGTCCGATTTTAACGGACTCCGGCGGTTTCCAAGTTTTTAGTCTTGGCGCCATGCGTAAAATTAAAGAAGAAGGCGTTCATTTCCGTAATCCAATTAACGGCGAAAAAGTCTTCTTAAGTCCTGAAAAATCGATGGAAATTCAGTACGATCTTGGTTCTGATATCGTCATGATCTTTGACGAATGTACACCATATCCAGCCGATTGGGATTACGCCAAAACATCAATGGAAATGTCATTACGTTGGGCTGCACGTAGCCGCCAACGTTTTGATGAGCTAAACAATAAAAATGCCCTGTTTGGAATTATTCAAGGCAGTGTTTACGAAGATTTACGCGATATCTCCGTGAAAGGGCTGGTGGAAATCGGCTTTGATGGGTACGCTGTAGGCGGCCTAGCAGTGGGTGAGCCAAAAGAAGATATGCACCGCATTTTAGAACACGTATGCCCGCAAATTCCAGCGGAAAAACCGCGTTACCTAATGGGCGTTGGTAAACCTGAGGATTTAGTTGAAGGCGTGCGTCGTGGCATTGATATGTTTGACTGTGTGATGCCAACTCGAAATGCACGTAATGGGCATTTGTTTGTCACTAACGGCGTGGTAAAAATTCGTAATGCGAAGTATAAGTCAGATACTTCATCACTTGATGAAGAGTGTGACTGCTATACTTGTCGTCATTATAGCCGTGCTTATTTGCACCATCTTGACCGTTGTAATGAAATTTTGGGTGCGCGTCTCAATACCATTCATAATTTACGTTACTACCAGCGCTTAATGGCAGGTATTCGCCAAGCGATTGAAGCTGGCAATTTTGAGCAGTTTGCTGCCGATTTCTATCAGAAGATTGGGAAACCTCAGCCTTCATTAAATAGAGCGTGAATTTAAAGTGCGAAGTTAGCCCGATCTGTGTAGCATATCGGGCTGTACCCTTCGTTCTTGCAGCTGAATTGTGGTTATTGGCATCAGCCAAAAGAATTATTTAGTGCAAATTATAGTTTTTAGTTCTAGTTACATAATGGTTTGATGTATTTTATGTAACTTGAATTAGTTAAAGTGTAAGTTTGAAATTGCTTTCAATAACAATGAGGAAAGTTGAATGAGTTTTTTTATTTCTGAAGCAGCTGCATCAGCAGGCGCACCCGCTCAAGGTAGCCCGTACTCTCTGATTATTATGCTGGTTGTTTTCGCGCTGATTTTCTATTTCATGATCCTGCGTCCACAGCAAAAACGTGCTAAAGATCACCGTAAACTGATGGAATCAATCGCTAAAGGCGATGAAGTTTTAACAACGGGTGGTTTAATCGGTCGTGTAACTAAAGTGTCTGAAACAGGTTATGTTGTTCTTGAACTGAGTGAGAACACTGAAGTAACTATCAAACGTGATTTCGTTGCTGCTGTTCTACCTAAAGGCACAATGAAAGCAATCTAATTCTGAATTTTCCCGAAGGGAACTGCCGTGCTAAACCGTTATCCTTTATGGAAGTATCTGATGTTGATCACTGCGATCCTCATCGGTTTGCTGTATGCACTTCCAAACCTATATGGTGAGGATCCGGCTGTTCAGATCACTGGCGTGCGGGGAACCGCCGCCAATGAACAAACGCTGATCCAAGTCCAAAAAGCTTTAGAAACAGATAAAATTCAGAGCAAATCTGTTGCTCTTGAGAATGGGGCGATTTTAGCCCGTTTCAACAACTCTGACGTTCAGTTACGTGCTCGTGAAGTTATCATGAACGCGTTGGGTGACCAGTATGTTGTTGCATTAAACCTTGCACCTGCTACACCAAAATGGCTTGAAGCTCTCGGTGGTGAACCGATGAAGCTGGGTCTGGACTTACGTGGTGGGGTTCACTTCCTGATGGAAGTTGATATGGACACTGCATTAGGTAAATTGCAGGAACAAAACATGGATGGTTTGCGTAATGACTTGCGTCAAGCAGGTATTGCGTACTCTTCTATTCGTAAAGGCAGTGATTATAGCGTCGAAGTTCGCTTCCGTAACGCTGATGATCGCAGTCTTGCTGAGAAAACACTGGCGCGTAAATACCCAGATTTAGTGTTTTCTGATGGCAGCGATAACACCATGATTGCTGTTATGACTGATGAGCGCTTACGTGAAGCACGTAACTATGCCGTCTCTCAAAACATCACTATCATCCGTAACCGTGTTAACCAATTAGGTGTTGCTGAACCATTGGTTCAACGCCAAGGTGCGGATCGCATTGTTGTTGAATTGCCAGGTATCCAAGATACTGCGCGTGCAAAAGAAATTTTAGGTGCAACTGCAACCTTAGAATTCCGTTTAGTCAATACAAGTGTGGATAGCTCAGCTGCAGAAAGTGGACGTATTCCGGGTGATTCAGAACTCAAATCTGACCGTAATGGCGTGCCTTATGTTCTGTATAAGCGTGTTGTTTTAACGGGTGACCACATCACTGACTCAACGTCTGAAACGGATGAAAATGGTTACCCACAGGTCAGCATTAGTCTTGATAGTGCAGGTGGCTCTATCATGTCTGATTTTACCCGTGACAACCAAGACAAGCTGATGGCAACCCTGTTCGTTGAGTACAAAGACAGTGGTAAAAAAGATGCTGCGGGTCGTGCGATTTTAGTCAAAGATGAGAAAGTGATTAACGCTGCACGTATTCAAGCTCGTTTCGGTAGTAAGTTCCGTATTACAGGAATTGATAACGCAAACGAAGCGCGTCAATTATCCTTGCTGTTGCGTGCAGGTGCGCTGATTGCACCAATCCAAATTGTTGAAGAACGTACAATCGGTCCAACATTGGGTATGCAAAACATTGAGCAAGGTCTGAAAGCGTGTATCGCAGGTCTGTTAGCCTCTATCCTGTTTATGATTATTTACTATCGTAAATTTGGTTTGATCGCGAGTAGTGCTTTGATGGCAAACTTGGTGATGATCGTGGGTATTATGTCTCTGTTACCAGGGGCAACACTGACTATGCCAGGTATTGCAGGTATCGTCTTAACCCTTGCGGTTGCCGTCGATGCTAACGTTCTTATAAATGAACGTATCAAAGAAGAACTGCGTAATGGGCGCTCGGTACAGCAAGCGATCCACGAAGGGTATAAAGGCGCCTTCTCAAGTATTACCGATGCAAACTTAACGACGCTGATCACGGCAATTATTTTGTACGCAGTGGGTACAGGGTCGATTAAAGGCTTTGCGATTACGACAGCGATTGGTGTCGCAACCTCTATGTTTACAGCTATTGTTGGTACACGTGCAATCGTGAACCTGCTATACGGTGGTAAACGTATTAATAAGCTGTCAATTTAAGGAGCACGTTGTGGCACAGGATTATACTGTTGAACAATTGAACTATGGTCGTAAAGTTTATGACTTTATGCGCTGGGACAACGTTGCCTTTAGTATTTCTATCATTTTACTGATCGCTTCTTGTGTGATTATCGGTGTTAAAGGCTTTAACTGGGGACTTGATTTTACGGGCGGTACCGTCATTGAAATCAACCTTAGCCAACCTGCTGATTTGGATAAAATTCGTGATAGCCTATCTAACTCGAATCATAAAGATCCATTAATCCAAAACTTTGGTAGCAGCCGTGACATCATGATCCGCTTACCACCTGTTGAAGGTGTAGCGGGTCAAGAAGTGGGTAAAGAGATCATTACTATCATCAATAAAAACGTTGATGAGCAAGCGACGGTTAAGCGTATTGAATTCGTGGGACCAAGTGTAGGTGCTGAGTTAGCACAAACAGGGGCACTAGCGTTATTAACGGCGCTGATCTGTATCCTGATTTACGTTGGTTTCCGTTTCGAATGGCGCTTGGCGGCAGGAGCTGTATTGGCGCTCGCTCATGACGTGGTGATCACATTAGGTATTCTGTCTCTATTTCATATTGAGATTGATATGACTATCGTGGCGTCATTGATGTCTGTTATTGGTTATTCCCTTAACGACAGCATCGTAGTTTCGGACCGTATCCGTGAGAATTTCCGTAAGATTCGTCGCGGTACGCCTTATGAAATTATGAACGTATCTCTGACTCAAACATTGAGCCGTACCATCATGACATCAGCAACAACCTTATTAGTGGTTCTGATGCTGTATCTGTTTGGTGGCGCAATGTTAGAAGGCTTCTCACTGGTTATGTTAATCGGTGTGACTATCGGTACGATTTCATCTATCTACGTAGCTTCTGCATTAGCACTGAAGATGGGTATGAAGCGTGAGCACTTAATTCAGGCGAAAGTCGAGAAAGAAGGTGCGGACCAAGAGTCTTTACTGCCTTAATTTTTGCGTAGTATAAAGCGTTGAAAGCACCTTGCGAGTTCTACTTGCAGGGTGTTTTTCATTTCAGGACTGAGTTACACTACCTACCCTATAAATATAATCAGGAATTCCTATGCATTGCCCATTTTGCTCAGCTGTAGATACGAAAGTGATCGACTCGCGTCTGGTTGGTGAAGGCTCTCAAGTGCGCAGGCGCCGCCAATGTTTGGTGTGCCATGAACGCTTCACCACCTTTGAAGTGGCGGAACTTGTTATGCCTCGGGTAATTAAAAGTGACGACATACGCGAGCCCTTCGATGAAGAAAAACTCAACCGAGGTATGCTAAAAGCATTAGAAAAGCGTCCTGTCAGCTCTGATGCTATTGATCAAGCGATTATTTCTATTAAATCCCACCTACGTGCAACAGGCGAGCGTGAAGTGCCTTCCAAGTTGATCGGTAATTTGGTGATGGATGAGCTCAAAAAACTCGATAAAGTAGCGTATATTCGTTTTGCTTCGGTTTATCGTAGCTTTGAGGATGTACGTGAATTTGGCGAAGAAATTGCTAAGTTACAGGACTAATATTGATGCTTGAACAAGACCGTATTTACATGGCGCGAGCCTTTGAATTGGCAAAAGAAGGGCGCTTTACCACATCGCCGAATCCTAATGTGGGTTGCGTCATTGTCCGTGACGGCGAGATTGTGGGTGAAGGCTATCATCAAAAAGCGGGCGAGCCTCACGCTGAAGTGCATGCATTGCGTATGGCTGGGGATAAAGCAAAAGGTGCGACAGCCTATGTGACCCTTGAGCCTTGTAGCCATCACGGTCGTACTCCGCCTTGTGCGGAAGCTTTAATTAATGCCGGAATTAGTCGTGTTGTTGCCGCGATGCAAGATCCAAACCCACAAGTCGCTGGGCGAGGTTTATATATGCTCAATCAAGCGGGCATTGAAACGGCTAGCAATATTTTACTGGAAGAAGCTGAAGCACTTAACCGTGGCTTTTTAAAACGCATGCGTACCGCTTTTCCCTACATTCAATTAAAACTGGCAGCCTCATTAGATGGCAAAACGGCTTTAGCGAATGGGGAAAGTAAATGGATCACAAGTCCTGCGGCGCGTAAAGATGTTCAGGTATTACGTGCTCAAGCGAGTGCGATTTTGAGTACCAGCAATACGGTTCTTGCGGATGATCCAGCTTTAACCGTACGTTGGAATGAGTTACCTGAGGATATTCAAGCAAAGTACCCAGAAGAGACGCTGCGTCAGCCAATTCGTATTGTGCTAGATCGCCATAATCGCATCACCCCTGATCATAAAGTCACTCAGCTAGAGGGGGAATGTTGGTTAGTCCGCCCGACGCCAGACACAGCAGTCACATGGCAAGGTGATGTTGAGCAACTCGCTATCCCTGCGGATGACAATGGTATCGATTTAGTCATCTTAATGATGCAATTAGCGAAGCGCAATGTGAATAGCATCTGGGTTGAAGCTGGGGCTAAACTGGCGGGTTCGCTATTGAAATTAGGCTTAGTCGATGAGCTAATTGTGTATATTGCACCGAAATTACTTGGGGATGCGGCACGTGGTTTAGTGAGCCTCCCTGAATTAAGCGCATTATCGGATGCGCCTAAATTTGAATTTACTGACGTTGAAAAAGTCGGTAGTGACCTTCGTGTAAGGTTGCGCCCTGTATGGTAAATGCGTTTTTTTTAGCTGTTTGCTGAAATTCACTCATACGATTACCTAAAGAATGTGATAAAATCCGCGCCCCGCGGGTTATAATTAATATTTGAGGAAGATTATGAACGTAATCAAAGGTGTTGTTGCTGCGCCAAAAGCGCGTGTTGCTATCGCTATCGCTCGTTTTAACAACTTTATTAATGATAGCCTGCTGGACGGTGCTGTTGACGCGTTAGAGCGTATTGGTCAAGTTGCTCAAGACAACATCACTGTTGTGTGGGTACCTGGTGCATATGAATTACCATTGACTGTAAAAGCACTGGTCGAAACCAAAAAATATGATGCAGTTATCGCATTAGGTACCGTTATTCGTGGCGGGACTGCTCACTTTGAATTTGTTGCTGGTGAGTGCAGCTCTGGGTTGTCTCAAGTTGCAATGAACAGCGAAGTTCCTGTGACTTTCGGTGTGTTAACCACTGAAAATATCGAACAAGCCATTGAGCGTGCAGGGACTAAAGCAGGTAATAAAGGTGCAGAAGCTGCACTGACTGCGCTCGAAATGATTAATGTGATTAAAGCTGTAAAAGGCAAATAATGCGCGTCATATTTCGGGCTCAATGAGCTCGGAATATGCTGTGTAGTTTTTTTATTTAAGGGGAATCTTGTGAAACCTGCTGCTCGTCGCCGCGCTCGTGAGTGTGCTGTACAGGCCATTTATTCATGGCAATTATCCGGTAATCCTATTGCCGAAGTGGAATATGAGTTTATTGCTGAACAGGACATGTCTGACGTTGACGTAAACTATTTCCGTGAATTAATTTCTGGTATTGCGAACAATGCCACGAAGCTGGATCAATTAATGTCACCTTACTTATCTCGTCAATTAGAGGAGTTAGGTCAAGTTGAGAAAGCAATTTTACGTGTCGCGATGTATGAACTAAGCTATAGACAAGATGTACCTTTCAAGGTTGCGATAAATGAAGGTATTGAATTAGCTAAAGTTTTTGGTGCTGAAGATAGCCATAAGTTTGTCAACGGTGTGTTAGATAAAGCAGCGCCTGTAGTACGTCGTAAGAAATAAACATAATCAGGTTCCCTCCTGTAATACGTGAGTCACAATGAGTAGGCTGGGTTCCAGTCTACTCTAGTACTTATGTCTGGTTTTTCAGTTTATTTAAAATCAGACATAGCGAAAATGGAAAATCTACCATGTCATATGGCGAATTTGACCTCATCGCACGTTTTTTTAATCGTCAACCTGTAAACCGACGTGATGTTAATATCGGTATTGGCGATGATTGTGCGCTAATGACTATCCCCGAAAAACAGCAAATTGCTGTGAGTACTGACACCCTAGTTTCTGGTATTCATTTTTTACCCAATATCTCTCCTGCTGACCTTGCTTATAAATCTCTCGCCTCAAATTTAAGCGACCTTGCTGCAATGGGGGCGGATCCTGCTTGGGTTTCTTTAGCTATAACTTTACCAAGCGTGGATCATGAGTGGCTGCAATCCTTTAGTGATATGTTGTTTGAACAATTGAATTACTATGGTATGCAACTGATTGGCGGAGATACAACTCGGGGTCCAATGAGTTTAACGTATACCGTGCATGGTCTCGTACCCGCTGGAAAAGCATTAACGCGTTCCGGTGCACATAATGGTGACTGGATTTATGTTACCGGCACATTGGGAGATAGTGCTGCGGGATTAGCGATACTACAAGATAAATTGCATCCTGAAAATCGTGAACAGAAACAGTGGTTGGTTGGTCGTCATTTACGGCCACAACCTCGTATCTTGCAAGGTCAGGCTTTACGTAATCTTGCATCCTCTGCGATAGATATCTCTGATGGTCTAGTATCCGATCTTAACCATATACTCAAAGCCAGTGGTTGTGGCGCGAGAATTAATCTTGATGCTTTGCCACAGTCAGAAGCTTTAAAGGCGAACTGTTCCGTCGATCAAGCTCGAGTTTGGTCATTAAGTGGCGGTGAAGATTATGAACTCTGTTTTACGGTACCTGAAATGAATCGTGGTGCGTTAGAAGTCGCTTTAGCACATACAGGGGCAGGCTTTACATGTATTGGTCAGATCAGACCACAATCTGAAGGGATCAGCTATTTTTGTGATAATCAAGCTGTTGAGGTTAATCTCAAAGGCTTTGATCATTTTGTTTAGGAAAATGTCCATGGCGACCACACAAGAAAAAGCAGCAGCAAAAAAACGATTGAATATGCGAAATCCGTGGCATTTGCTTGCTACAGGATTTGGTAGTGGTTTATCGCCAATTGTTCCTGGCACAATGGGATCATTAGCGGCTATTCCATTCTGGCTATTAATGAGTCATCTGCCGATGTGGAGCTGCTGGGTTATTATCGTGGTTGGGTTCTGGTTTGGATGTTGGATCTGCCAGCGTACTTCCGATGATATGAAGATTCATGACCATGGAAGTATTGTGTGGGATGAATTTATCGGTATGTGGATTACGCTCATGGCGATCCCTGTTGTCAGCGTTCAATGGGTGATTACTGGATTTTTAATTTTCCGTGTTTACGACATGTGGAAGCCTTGGCCAATCCGTATTTTTGATCGTCGAGTCAGTGGTGGATTCGGGATCATGATTGATGACATCATTGCTGCGATATTTGCCTATCTGACAATTTGGTTATTGGTCCATTATCAAGTGATGCCTTTCTAATTTTTCAATTAGCCTATCACGATAATTGGTATTTTTAGATAATGAAAGCCCTAGTTAAATACTAGGGCTTTTTGATTAAGTTAAATTATTTTCAATTCGTTTTTTTGTGAATATAGTTAATTTTATTTTTTTTATTTGTAATAATTAATTTTACCGTGATTGTATTTTAATCATCATTTGTTTCAAAATGTAAAAACCAAGAATTAAATTTAACCTCTAAATAATGGTATCTAATTTATTTTTTCTTTTTTGTAGGGAAAACTAACTGAGTAAAATTCATGTATACGCGATATTATCTATGGATTTATTAATTATCTAATTGAACATAATTTCTATTACACATTGATATGTAGTTTATATCAACGTCATTAATATCATTAATGTCGAAGCTTGATAAGTAAAAATAGCGCATTATTGAACTACTTAATTAAAAACACCAATAATATGTGTTTTTATTTTGAAATGGAAATTTACAAATTGTTACAGCTGCGATTCTCTAAGTACATGTACCAATTCATATTCATCAAGTAATATGTTTAAAAATAACAAGCAAGAATTAATTTTTATAAAATGTACGTTATTTTTAGAAGAATTAAGTTTATCTATTTTGCTTGTTATTCTTTAAATAAAAAACCATTAAAAATTTTATTTTGATGAAGGTTTATTTATCTCAATTTTATATTAATTCTTATTAAGGGTTTACTATGTTTTTTAATAAAAAAAATCTAACCGTATTATTTATAGCGACTGGCTTAGGTTTCTCGGGTGTGGCAATGTCTGCAACTAACGCACAGATCACTGTCACTGGAAATATCGCTGCTGCAACGTGTGATTTAATCGTATCAAATACCGGTATTGATTTAGGTACTTTTATTTCTTCAGATATTAAAGCGGCAGGTGTTATTGCAGGTAGTACTCGTGCTTTCGATATGAGTTTATCGAACTGTGGTAAAGCATTCGATGGTAAAGACGGTAAATTTATACAAATGCATGCGAAAGGTACTGCTTTGGCTACAAATACCGCTTTATTTAATAACATCGATAAAGGAACTGTGGGGGTAGAAGTGACCGCAGATGGTAAACCAGTAAAACCAAACTCAACGATCCCATTAGAGAGTATTAAGACAGTTGCTCAAAATGGTTCAGCCGTGATCCCGATGACGGTGGCTCTGAATTCTACCATGCTTCAGCCGGGTTCTCAGCGTATTGAAGCGCCAATCACTTTCTCTGTTAGCTACGAGTAAGGTTTGCAGTGAAATGGCCGCTTTTTGCCATTTCACAATTTTATTCATGACTTAAAGATAAAAATGAAATTATTAACGTTACTACGCGCATTACCAATTATTGTGACGCTATGTTTTATTCAGATAGACACAACTTGTGCAGCGGGGGTGGGGATTAATGCCACGAGAGTTATTTTCCCCCAAGATAGCCAATCTGTTCCAGTTACGCTTCGAAATACTACAGAGAAGGAAGAATATTTGGTTCAGGTTTATTTGACTAAAATAGCCAAAGGTGCGAGCCAAGACCAAACTTTAGATGTGCTTCCTCCTATGTTCTATCTGGCATCAAAACAACAGCGTGATGTTCGCTTAGTTGAAGGTGCTCAGGTTGCGGGATTACCTAAAGATCGTGAGTCTATCTTCTATTTTCACGCCAGAGCGATTGCGGCGAGTGAAAAAAATGGTGAGCTGCAAAAAACGTCAATGAAAGGTGACGTTAAAATCGCGTTAGAGAGTGTCATTAAAGTCTTTTACCGCCCAAAAAACCTGCCATTAACGGTAGAGCAAGCGCATAGCAGTCTGCTCTTTGAGGAAACAGCTAATGGGATCAACGTGGTTAATCCATCACCGTATTACATCACATTGTCATCATTGAGTGTGGGGGGACAAGCTGTTGCGTTAAACCCTGATCTGAACAACACCATGATTGCGCCTTTTGCCAGTATCAATTATTCACTGTCCGTGAAAAAAGGTAAAAAAGTGTGGGCAGTTATCAATGATCTTGGAGGAAGAAGTGAGTATTCACGACCGTAGCATTTATCAGCATCGATGGATGCTTCTCGCTGGCGTGTTTTCCATCATGATGATGCCTCTAGGGCATGCGGGTAACACCCTTGAGTTAATCGCTGAAATAGACAATGCGGGTGAGTGTGCAATTTCGGTGAGTCCCTCATTGATTGAGTTTAAAAGACGCCCATCAATCGGTGAGTTTGTTGCAAACGATGCCGTGGATTTACAGAGGTTAAGCTTGAAATATACGTGTACGGGCTATGAAACCAATGCTCGTCCTGAAGTCAACGTGACGGGAAGCACTGCAACAGATACCAACTTGTTTTTAACGGCAGATTTTACAGGCGCTAAAGGGGTTGGTTTTATGCTGAAAGAAGGTTCTGTAAAAAATCTTTCTGGGTATTACAACACAGGTAAAACCGTGGTGAATGGTGATTCAATATTCTTACCACCTGACATTAATGAGGGAGAAAAGCCGTTTACAGTCGGGTTTATCCGCCAAGTTGGTAATAACACAGTGACAGCTGGTGCGGTGAAAGCGGCAATTCTGTTTACTGTTGTTATGCCATAACCGGAGGCGATGTGAGCAAATATTTCTATTTTCTTATGGTGCCACTGTGGGGATTTTCAGAAGGAATATTGGCTGCTCCAAATTCAGTCAGCATTAATTTTGATGCCCACTTATACCAGCGAACATGTGAGATCAATCTTTCTGAAAGCGTGATTGCTTATGGGAGAGTGAAACCTCAAACCATTGTCGATAATGATTCGGGAAAGAGTACAGCGCTTAATCGTAATGTCTCTTTAACCTTAGCAAACTGCTCCGGTCTTGGCACATTAAGTGGGAGCAAAGTGATTGTCACAGGCCCGACTCAAATCATGAACGGTGAAACGTTATTTAAGGAAAGTGGTAGTTCAGGTGGAGTTGGTATTCGGCTAAAAGCGGGTGGACAAAATAAAGTTAGCGGTGATTCCGTCTGGGATTTATCCGCAACCCATAACCAAGGAAATCAAATCACCGTGGTGACTGCACTTTCATGCGGCAATTGCCAAAACGTTCAAAAAATTCAATTAGGCACATTTAAAGCCACCATGATGTTTACCATTTTAGCGTACTGAATAGTACGCGGGTTAATCACGCTTATTAATAATAAAAATAACGGAATAATTTTGAGTATGTTTAAGAAAACAGGATCCCTATTTTTTATTTTTCGCTTATTTGTGCTGTTAATTAGCATTAATGTTAATTCAGCACAGGCTGGATTACGTCTAGAAAAAAGCCGTATTATTTGGAGTGATTCAGATACTCAGCAGTCAGTGACATTAACTAACGACAGCGATGATATTTATTTAATTCAATCAGGCATATTTAATACGCCTACTGGAACCCAAGAATCCTCATTATTTTCTGTTATTCCACCATTGTATCGTTTGGATGCGAATAAACAGCAAACGATGAAAGTGCTATTACAAACTTCACCCGACTCATTACCTCAAGATAGAGAATCTATTTTCTATTTTAGCGTGATTGCGATCCCCGGTGTTTCACCGGAATTAACGGAAGATGCTGCAGCACAATTATCTATTGGCACACGCTTAGTGATTAAACTGTTTTATCGTCCCGTTGAGTTTGCCCAATCTCCTGATTTTGCGGTGGCAAATGTGCAATTTTACGCATTATCTCACGGTTTATGTGTTGTGAATCACTCGCCATATTTCATTACGCTCAGTGACGTTAGGGTGGGAAATCGTATATTTCCTCAGCTAGCCGGAACGATGCTTTCGCCTTTTAGCCAACAAAAATTAGCGATTTCAGACTCGATTTCGGTGCAAGCCCCCATGCGTTGGCAAGCAATTAATGATTATGGGGGTGACACGGCACTTTATTCAGGTTCTGTGAAGGATAACAAGGAGCAGTTATGTCAGTAATAAAATTATTGTACGGTCTTGTTTTTATGCTGCTGCTGAACCATGCCTTTGCCTCAGAGATTAATGAAGGATTTCATTTTTCTCCAGAACGGTTGGTTTATTTGGAAAGTAATCCCAAAGGTATTTCCACAGGTTTACAGAATGGCACGTCAAAAGCAGCATTGATTCAGGCACAAATCATCTCGACGGATAGTCAAAGCGGTCTGCCTGTCGTTGAGCATTTGGGGAAGAGCCATGATGCTTTTTTAATTACGCCGCCATTACATAAATTAGGGATTAATGAGCGTTTTAATTGGCGTATTCAACGTGTAAATGAAGGAAAACTGGCAACGGACAGGGAAACGGTTTTTTACGTTGCTTTAAAGGTTATCCCAGAATCAGAATCGAATCATCAGGCGCCATCGCAGTTTATTCTGGCACCAACCATTTATTTAAAAATGTTATATCGTCCAAGGCAAATTGACGCGTTACGTTTAGATTCTCAAACTGAAAAATTAGACGTAGTTGTGCAAGGCAATAAGGTCATCATTAATAATCCGACACCATTATCCATGACATTAGCAACATTATCGGTAGGGGATTATGACGTACCGGTAGAAAAATTTACTCATGGTATAGCCCCTTTTGGAAAACAGGTAATTGACCTAGATAAGTCCGTCTCTGGCACGGTTACATGGCGAGTATTGAACGAATACAGTATCCCGACAAAGCTGGAAGTAAGGGGCGCCAATGAATCTTAAAATGCACAAGATGCCTTTTGCCATTATCCCGATAGCTTTTGCGCTAGCATGCTGTTTATCAACCGGTAATGTCTTGGCTGAGCCTTATTTTGACCCGACGCTATTGAACTTGCCAGAGGGAACCCGTGTAGACAGCATTGATCTGTCGGCATTTACACGTTCTGAATCAGTGACGGCAGGTCGTTATGTGGTCACCTTGCGAATTAACAAGGAAGATCAAGGGCAGAAAGAGATCCATTTCTCTGCGGATGAGCAGGGCAATATTGTACCTGAAATCACGCCAGCCTTATTGGATGAATATGGGGTTAATGTGGATAGCATACCGACATTGAAATCTTTGCCTAAGGATGAGCCGATCCTTTCTTTAAAAGAGGCACTGCCTGATTCTCAAATCCAGTTTGATGTCGCTAAGTTGGATTTGAATATCAATATTCCACAGGTTGCTATGCGCCATAAAGCACGCGGAGCGGTAGATCCTAGCTTGTTAGATCAGGGGATCACGGCATTGCTCTTTAACTATCAGCTGAATGGTAGCAAACAAAAGTTTAGTGGTTCCCAAATCAGCGGTAAAAACACAGTGAATTCCTTGTACGCCAATATGAGCGGTGGGCTTAACATTGCGGCATGGCGCTTACGTTCTAATTTTTTATATATGGAAAATAAGTCGAAGCACAGTGGGTATAGCACTCACCATCGGGAAAGTAAATTTTCACGTACCATCCTTTCTCGAGATATTCAGCGCCTAGGCTCTGAGTTGGTGGTGGGTGAAACCAGTACGCTGAATGATGTGTTTGATAGCGTTCCATTTAAAGGCATTCGTTTATTGTCTAACGAACAAATGCTCTCAAGAGGGGAGCGTGGATTTGCACCGGAGATTCGCGGTGTCGCGATGTCGAACTCACGAATTATCATCAGGCAAAACGGCAATATTATTTACCAAACCTATGTGGCTCCGGGACCGTTTGTGATTAATGACATTTATCCGACAGGAGCTGCCGGGGACTTAGAGGTTTCCATTCAAGAGGAAGACGGTTCTACACGTGTATTTACACAAGCGTTCTCTTCACTGCCCGTTATGCAGCGTGTCGGTGGCTTAAAATATGAAATTGCTGCGGGTCAGTATGATGGAGGGATCACGGACGGCTCTAAAGAGCAGCATTTCATGATGGGAACACTGATTTATGGGTTGCCAAAAGCTATCACGGTTTACACCGGATTATTAGGGGCGAATAACTACTGGAGTGGAATGATCGGGACAGGGATTTCATTGGGCGCATTTGGTGCGCTTTCTATGGATATGACGCACGCTCAAACCACGATTTTTAATGAACGTAAACAAGGTCAATCTTTTCGTGTTCGCTATTCTAAAAACCTATCGGAAAGTGGGACATCTGTGGATTTAACAGCACTACGTTATTCGACGAAAGAGTATTACAGCTTTGCAGATTTCAACCAAGCTGGATACCAATTAAAGGAAAACGTCGCACCGTGGCTTAATGGTCGCCAGCGCAGTAGCTTTCAAACATATATCAACCAGTCATTAGGCAAGTGGGGTTCTATCTACTTACGTGGGATGCGCAGTGATTACTGGGGGAAAGCGGATACAGTCACGACACTGGGTCTGGGTTATAACAGTTTTTATCATGGCGTTAGCTACGGTATTGATTACAGCATCAGCCGTACTGAAGGTAATGGAAATTGGCCTGAAAATAAGCAAGTGAGTGTGAACATGAGCATTCCGTTCAGTATTTTCAGTGGTCACAAAAGTATTGAGAACATTAACAGCACTTTTCAAGTCAGCCATGATAATACTGGGCGTACCTATCAGCAGGTCGGGATTAATGGTCAATTGCTAGAAAATAAACTTAATTATCAGTTGACTGAGAGTGGCGATAACCAAGATCAGAGCATGATGAGCTCGTTAAGTTTGGGCTATCAAGGTAGTAAAGGATACCTCGGTGGTGGATACAGCTATGGTCGTGATAGCCAACTCATGTATGCCAACGCGTCAGGTGGCATGATTATTCACGCCGGTGGCGTCTCTTTGAGCCAATATATAGGAAATTCAGCTGCGGTAGTGTATGCCCCTGATGCAGCAGGAACAAAAGTCAATAACGGCTCAACAGTCATTGATTTGAATGGTTACGGTGTACTCCCTCATTTGTCGGATTATGCACAAAACGTCGCAAGTTTAGATGTGCATACACTGCCTGAAAACGTAGAGAGTAAAGAAAATGCGTTGAACCTCTATCCAACAAAAGGTGCGATTGTGAGTGCTCATTTTAAAACATTAAAAGGCTATCAAGCCATGATCACCCTACAGCAGCCGCACAATATACCGATGGGTGCTATTGCATCGCTTCACCAAAATGAGGCTGCAGAAGAGGCTATCATCTCTGGCATTGTCAGTGATAACGGACGGGTTTATTTAAGCGGATTACCCGAGTCAGGACAGTTGGTAATTAAGTGGGGCAAAAGTGGCTCCGAGCGTTGTGAAGCGCCTTTTGAAATGGAGAAATCCGTTGAGAACGCGTATTCATCGTTACGTAATTTAACACTGTTATGCCATTAAGTGGGCTGGATGTTTTATGAGAATGAATACAATGACGAAGAAGATATTAATGAGGCTGAAAAGCGTATTACTGAGCGGTTTGTTCATTTTAATCGTGAATGCCCCCAGCTTTTCGAAAACGGTGACAGTCCTCAATGGGCGAGGATTAATTGGTGTTTATGGTGAATACACTAAAACAGTGGGGGGTTATAGTGGTATTGGTCAGAGTGGTATAAGGGAATATTCATATGTCTATCTTTATAATGCTGGAGGTTCTTCGAATGGACGTAATAATTTTTGGTGCGCGCCGAATAGTTTCTTTGGTGTTATTGATGGTGTGACAGGCCTTAAACTTGATGGCGGCGATGAAATGATTTTGGTCCCAGAGTTTACGTTTGTTGATGAAAGAACAGAATTCATCAGTGGTCGTTATGTAGATACCATTGCTGGATATTTTAGTGGATGGGGTTCTGGAACTAATGAGCAATTAGGAGTGGACAGCAATTGCTTATGGAAGCCTTATCAAAGCACACCGACAGGAAATCTTATTCGTCATTCTGTTACCCTGACTGGGCGTATGTTAATTTATGGAACAGGTAATCAACGAAGTGGTTTTTATAGAATATCGTCACCATATTTTGGGGTCATGATTGAGGATTATCTTAAATTTGGTACTGCCGCAACCCATATAATGGTTAGGGCGAATGAACCAATGGACATTATCGTATCGGGGTTAACTTGCACATTGAACACACCAACGTATGTGAATTTTGGTTCTCACAGTGCGAGTAGTCGAAGTAATGAATTACTGGCTACGGTGAAAAATAACATGTCGGTAAATTGTGACCAAGTGACGAATAAAATCGCTGGAACTATTTCGTTATCGGGTAATGTGAAGCCGCAATATTATTCGGGTAATAGTTTGGAAATCAATTTGCTCGATACACAGCAAAAACCAGGGGCATACGTCAAAATGTATGTCATGGTTAATGGCAATAAAACACCGATTACTTTAGATCAGCGCCCAATTGATTTAGCCAAAATTACCGCTCAACAGGCAAGTGTGGGTATTAATAATGAATTGGTCTATGAACTTTATTCTCGGGGTAATAACGTTGCAGGTAAAGTGAGCGGTAGTGCGGAACTGTCTATAATCATGCGCTAAGAATGAGATGGTTTTGCGGATTAATAAGGCGTTACTGAGTTAACGCCTTATTTTACAAAATTATTTATTCAGATAAGCATTTATCGCGTTAACGATCCCTATGGCATCTAAGCCCAGATCAGTCAATAACTCATCTTGTGTCCCTTGAGGAATAAAGAAATCCGGTAAGCCTAAATTCAGTACAGGGAGAACTTTCTTCTCTTTCATTAAGAATTCATTCACACCGCTTCCAGCTCCACCCATAATCGCATTTTCTTCCAATGTCACAAGCATGTCATGACTATTCGCCATTTCAAGGATTAAGGCTTCATCTAAAGGTTTCACAAAACGCATATCAACCACCGTTGCGTTGATTTGTTCTGCGGCTTCGAGTGCATTGCTGAGCAGTGTACCAAAGCTGAGAATAGCCACTTTTTCACCTTGGCGGCGGACAATTCCTTTCCCAATTTCGAGTGGTGTCAATGGCATTAATTCTGCACCAGTACCAGCACCTCGCGGATAGCGTACAGCGGTTGGACCTTCTTGATAATGATACCCAGTATGTAGCATTTGGCGACATTCGTTTTCATCGCTTGGTGTCATGATGACCATTGTTGGGATGCAACGTAAGAATGAAATATCGAATGACCCTTGATGGGTTTGACCATCAGCACCAACGATACCTGCACGATCAATGGCAAACATCACAGGAAGTTTTTGGATAGCCACATCGTGAATGACTTGGTCATAGCCACGTTGTAAGAAGGTCGAGTAAATAGCTACGATTGGGTTATAGCCCCCAATAGCAAGACCTGCAGCGAATGTAACGGCATGCTGTTCAGCAATCGCCACATCAAAGTATTGGTCTGGGTACTCTTTTGAGAAACGTACCATACCAGAGCCTTCGCGCATGGCAGGGGTGACTGCCATGAGCTTGTCATCATCTTTTGCTTCTTCACACAGCCAATCCCCAAAAATTTTTGAGAATGTCGGTCTGGTATCTTTGCTTTTTGGTAACGTAAAAGTGGCTGGGTCGAATTTAGGTACTGCGTGCCAGCTAATTGGGTCTTTTTCGGCCGGCTCATAACCACGACCTTTTTTAGTCATGATGTGCAGGAATTGTGGTCCTTTTAGCTCACGCATATTTTTTAGCGTTTGGATCAGCGCAATAACGTCGTGACCATCGACAGGACCTATGTAGTTAAAGCCCAATTCTTCAAACATGGTACCAGGGACAACCATGCCTTTGATGTGTTCTTCGGTTTTTTTGAGTAACTCTTTGATTGGTGGAATATTAGAGAAAACTTTTTTTCCACCTTCACGCAGCGTTGTATACAGCTTGCCAGAAAGTAAATGGGCTAAGTGGTTATTCAGAGCACCAACGTTTTCAGAGATGGACATTTCATTATCATTGAGGATCACCAGCATATCGGGCGCTGCATCGCCGGCATGGTTCATGGCTTCGAATGCCATTCCTGCGGTAATCGCACCATCACCAATGACACAAACGGTTTTGCGATTTTTATCTTCTTTTTCTGCGGCGATAGCCATACCTAAACCGGCACTAATGGAGGTTGAGGAATGACCAACACTTAAAATGTCATATTCGCTTTCTGCGCGCCATGGAAAGGGGTGTAACCCATTTTTTTGACGAATAGTGTCAATTCTATCACGGCGACCCGTTAAAATTTTGTGTGGGTAAGCTTGATGCCCAACATCCCAAACAAGGTTATCAAACGGGGTTTTGTAAACATAGTGTAGAGCAACGGTGAGTTCAATAGCCCCCAGTCCTGATGCAAAGTGACCGCTCGAGCGACTTACACTATTTAGTAAAAATTGTCTCAGTTCATCACAAAGCTTTGGCAAGCTCTCTTTTGGCAAAAGGCGCAGTTCATCAGGCGTCTCTGCAAGTGCCAGCGTTGGGTATTTAGCGGTATCTATACTCATTAGGTGCTCACTACTTAAATTAATTAGGGCGATGCCTGTTAACATTGAGCGGCTGGTGACAGTGATTTTTCTTCGTTAAACGCATTTTGTAAGTCGTCACAACAGCTCAAGGTTGTTTAGGTAATCAATGTTATAATTATCGGTCTTATGCATACCAAAAGGCAAAACATATTGTCAGCTTTTGCGCTCAATGACAAAATTGGCTAAAGCTCTTAACAAATCCGTATTGTAGCCTTGGGATTGTAATGATTCTAAAGCAGTGATCGCATCTTGATAGAGTTCTTTGGCTTTTTCTTGAGCCGCTTCCAGACCCAGTAATGAGGGATAAGTACTTTTTTCATGTTGCTCATCAGCACCTTGGCGTTTGCCCGTCACTGCACTATCACCGATGACGTCTAAGATATCGTCTTGAACTTGGAAGGCTAATCCGATGGATTCAGCGTACTTATCTAAGTTAGTTAAGGCTTGATATCCTTTATGCCCCGCGGCGTAGGCGCCAAGACGAATAGCGGCACGGATTAAAGCCCCCGTTTTGTGCTGGTGGATACGCTCAAGAGAAACAAGATCAACGCGTTTACCTTCTGCATCAAGATCTAATGCTTGTCCTCCACACATACCCGCTAAGCCACTGGCATACGCCAGTTCGGCAATCATCGCAATGCGGTCTTTATCGGAGACATCGGGCATTGATGCGCTAGACAGTAACTGGAAGGCAAATGTCTGTAAGGCATCGCCTGCAAGTACCGCATTACCTTCACCAAATTTGATGTGGCAAGTGGGTTGCCCACGACGTAAGTCGTCGTCATCCATAGCCGGTAAATCATCATGGATCAGCGAGTAAGCGTGGATGCACTCAACGGCGGCTGCGGGTGCGTCTAAATTATCAAGACTCACGCCGAGCATTTCGCCAACGGCATAAGTTAAGAAAGGACGTAAGCGCTTACCCCCTAATAACGTGCCGTATTTCATGGCTTGTGCTAAGGGGAGATCAGCAAAAGGCAGTGAATCTAATGAGGTTAATAGATACTGATTAACGCGATCATGAGCTTGGCGTTGTTGACGCGCAAAGGTGTCTGGATGTTGTTCGGGCATAGTTTATTCTGTATCAGGTGAAAAATTGTCGAGGGCTTTATTTTCGTCATCGCTCAGCAAAATTTGCACACGCTGTTCTGCTTGCTGGAGGACTTTTTGGCCTTGTTTCGCAATTTGGACGCCACGTTCAAATTCATTTAATGCATCTTCCAAAGGAAGCTCCCCTGTTTCTAAGCGAGCGACAATTTGCTCTAGCTCTTGAAGGGAGTTTTCAAAACTAACAGTTGGAACTTGCTGAGATTTTTCTTTAGCCATAATCGTTAATCACTAATGTTAAATCACTTAAAAGAGGGGAAACTTTAATTATTGTGCAGACTAACTTAGTCTCGCAATGGTTACAATTTATTATTGGTGTTTTTAGATTCAGTACGCAAGATAGTGCTATAATACGCCTCTTTATTGACAACTGGTAAAGTGAACAACAGTCACTTTTTCGCAACGTCCGTTTGCCCCACTAACCAAGAACATGCAGCGACTATGAAGTTTATTATTAAGTTATTCCCAGAAATCACAATCAAAAGCCAAACCGTTAGACTCCGTTTTATCAAAATTTTAACGAGTAACATCCGCAATGTATTGAAGAGTCTTGGCGAAGAGATCTCGGTTGTCCGTAATTGGGATAACATTGAAGTGCGTGTTAAAGGGGAATCAAAACACGACGAAATCTGTGACATGCTAAGCCGCATTCCGGGTATTCACCACATTCTCGAAGTAGAAGAGAAACCTTTTACTAGTTTACATCATATTTTTGAAATGACACTGGAAGCCTACGGGGCATCGGTGGAGAACAAAACGTTCTGTGTGCGAGTAAAACGTCGTGGTAAACACGAGTTTTCATCCATTGACGCTGAGCGTTATATTGGTGGCGGCTTAAATCAGCACATCGCCTCAGCGAAAGTGAGATTGAAAGATCCTGACACCACCGTGCATCTGGAAATTGAAGATGACAAGTTGATCCTAGTAAAAGCGAGAATTGAAGGTATCGGCGGATTCCCGATTGGTACGCAAGAGGATGTCCTGTCGCTGATTTCAGGTGGGTTTGACTCCGGGGTTTCCAGCTACATGTTAATGCGTCGTGGTTGCCGCGTGCACTATTGTTTCTTTAACCTTGGCGGCGCAGCCCACGAAATTGGAGTGAAGCAAATCGCTCACTATTTATGGAACCGTTTTGGTAGCTCCCATAAAGTACGTTTTATAGCAGTAAACTTTGAACCTGTTGTGGCTGAGATTTTAGAAAAAATCGATGATGGTCAAATGGGGGTCGTATTGAAACGTATGATGGTACGTGCAGCCTCCAAAGTGGCAGAGCGTTATGGCGTTCAAGCTATCGTGACTGGTGAAGCGCTTGGTCAGGTTTCGAGTCAAACACTGACGAATTTACGTTTGATTGATAATGCATCAGACACCTTAGTATTACGCCCACTCATTTCTCATGATAAAGAGCACATTATCAAATTAGCCCGTCAGATCGGAACTGAAGATTTCGCAAAAACTATGCCAGAATACTGCGGTGTCATTTCGAAAAGTCCTACCGTGAAAGCAGTAAAAGCGCGTATCGAAGCGGAAGAAGCTAACTTTGATTTTGGTATTTTAGAGTCAGTCATTGAGCAGGCTCAAAACATTGATATCCGCCAAATCGCACAAGAAAGTCTTGAGAAAGTGCCTGAAGTTGAGATGGTCAACGAGTTATCCGCAGATAACGAAGTTATCTTAGATATCCGCTCAATCGATGAGTTTGAAGATAAACCATTGAAGCTGGAAGGGATTGAAATTAAAAACATTCCATTCTACAAACTGAGCACACAATTTGGTGATTTACCAAAAGAGAAAACGTATCTTCTCTATTGTGACCGTGGTGTGATGAGCCGCTTACAAGCTTTGTATTTGAAAGAGCAAGGTTTTGAGAATATTAAGGTTTATCGCCCGTAAGTTGTCAGGTGATGTCGAATGAAAAAGCGAGCGGATTAGCTCGCTTTTTTGTTTCTAGTCTTCAAGATAATCATTAATGCCTGGAGGTAAAATGAGCTGTGCGGCAACGTTGGCAGCCGTTTCTCGCCCTTGCAGTAATTCAATCAGCTTCAGCGCAAAATCGAAGGCCGTCGCAGGTCCTTGGCTCGTGAGTAAATTCACTCTTTCATCGAAATAAACACGTCTATCGACCCATTTATGGGCTGGAATTTTGTCCCGCATACTTGGAAAGCCAGTCATGTTTCCGAGAGGAAATAGCTGGTGGTGCTCCAAAACTAATGCAGGGGCGGCACAGATGGCTGCTACAATTTTTCCATCTAAATGCATGCGCCTGACTTTTTCAACCACCAGAGGGCTATCACGGAAAGCTTCTGCTCCTGCCAGACCGCCGGGTAACACGATTGCATCAAAAGGCTCGTCTGCTACGTGGATGATAGGTAGGTCAGCAACCAGTTTAATACCTCGAGATGCGGTAATCTCTAATGCTCCGTCTTCCGTCACACTGGCTAATGTCACCTGTATTCCGGCACGGACCAGTAAATCGGCGGTAGTGACTGTTTCAATTTCTTCACTACCATTGGCGATGCATATCAGCACGGAGGTTGTCATAACGTTGTTCTCGATTTTTAATTAAATGGTATAAGCGGTCATTTTCGGGAGTGGCTAAGCCATGCGCTCGGGCTTTTTTGATTAAAAATCCCGTAATATAGTCAATCTCAGTTCGGCGATGATTTCGCACATCTTGGAGCATCGATGAATAATTTTCTGCACTGCTGTGAATGATGCCATAGATATATTCAGTTAGCTCTGTTTTGTCTGCGTGCAATCCTTCAGCGCTCATCACTTGGCAACATTCATCAATCAGTAGTGCAATCTGTTCTGGGTAGTGGACAAGCGCTCCATTAGCACAGTTATGCTCGATAGTGAGGGGGTTAATGACGCAATTGGCCATCAATTTTCGCCAGCTGGTATTGAGGATTTGATTGTGCCAAGCCACGTCAGGTAGTGCATCATGTAAGATATTGGCAATCGGGTAATAAGATTCCGCTAGGGAGTTAACTGCACCAATGTGAGTGACACCATGAGCGACATGAAAAACTTGGTTATTATCTTGCCATGCGGCATGGGTTGTGACGCCACATAAAAATGGATGACGTAATGTACCGAGCTCTTCCAATGTACCTAATCCATTGTGAAGCAAGAGGATTGGGCTACTTTCAGGAATGATTGCAAGTAAGGGTAATAGGGCATCTGAAACTTGCCATGCCTTCAAACAAACGATGACCAGCTCACTCGAATGAAGGTGTTGGTGGCTATTACAAGGAATTAATTCACGAAATACTTGACCATTGGGCTCATTGACATCGACAAATAGGTCAGATTGAGCCATGCGTAACCAGCCTTGAATATCATGTCCTTGTGAGGAGAGCGCGGCTAGCCAGAGTTTACCAATAGCACCACAGCCAATCAGGGTTATTTTCATCGGTTTTCCCTACTATCTGAGAGCAGTTGACTTTGATTATTGATTGCCATCATAGCGATTTTATTATGATATCCAAATAATTAGTTGTGTTATACAAGTGATGAGCGCTGTCAACGTGGAGTGTGATAATCAAATAGGCTATGATAAGTCGATTGATTATAGGAGAGCGTTAAAATGCCATCATTTGATATTGTATCTGAAGTTGAAATGAGTGAAGTCCGCAATGCGGTAGAAAATGCTCAGCGTGAATTAACGAGTCGCTGGGATTTTAAAAATGTCACCGCAAATTTTGAACTGAACGATAAAAATGAATCTATCAAAGTCACCAGCGAATCTGATTTCCAAGTTTTGCAATTGGTTGATATTTTAAGAGAAAAAATGGCAAAACGAGGTATTGATGGTGCCGTATTGAATGTCCCGGAAGAGATTGTTCATAGCGGTAAAACGTACAGCGTAGAAGTGACCTTAAAACAAGGTATCGAAGCGAGCATCGCAAAGAAAATTGTTAAATTGATTAAAGACAGTAAGTTGAAAGTTCAAGCACAAATTCAAGGTGAACAAGTGCGTGTGACCGGCAAAGCGCGAGACGATTTACAATCGGTTATGGCATTAGTTCGTGGTGGTAACTTAGGTCAACCATTCCAATTCAATAACTTCCGCGATTAATTTTAAGTTTGTTTCCGTTATTGAAATAGCCCGCTATGTTGCGGGCTATTTGCTATAAGTGAATGAGTACGGGTGAGTCGTTAAGCATGAACGATCGCTTCGAGCTCTGCGCGATTAACGATTTTTTTATCAATTTTAATATATATACTCATTTCTTCAGAGATAACAGACACATCCAGTACGCCATTAACCGCTTCTAACTGTTCTTGAAGTTTAGCGATATTTTTAAACCGGTGTGGTAGAACCATACGAATGCTGCTGACATAAGGCGGTTGTTTCATCGTCAAACTGACAATAAACCACGCGGCACAAAGTATTAACCCGCCGATAAAAACGGTACTAGCACCTTCAAATTTATATAACCATCCGCCAAGAATTCCTCCTAGCGCCACACCTAAAAATTGGCTAGTCGAGTAAACGCCCATTGCGGTACCTTTATAACCAGCGGGTGCTTCCTTACTGATCAATGAAGGTAAAATTGCCTCCATGATGTTAAAAGCAATAAAGAACAGTTGGATGCCTAAGAAAATAATCCACAGTTGATGACCCGATTGCCATAAAACAATTTCTGCTGCGGCTAAGAGTAAAATACAAAATAGGAAAACTTGCTTCATTTTACGGTGTTTTTCTGCATAAATAATGAATGGCAGCACACAGATAAACGCGACTAGCATAGTGACTAAGTACGCTTTCCAATGGTCTTTAGCTAAGTAACCTGCATCGGACATAAGTAAGGGGAGGGCAACAAAGCTGGACATCAACAGTGTATGTAAACTTAAAATCCCAACATTTAGTTTGAGTAGTTGAGGATTGAATAAAACCGCTTTTAAGTTACTTTTAACGAAAGCAGACTCTCGGTTTACAACATGGTAAGTGTTATTAGGGACGACAAAAAGGGTCACGAAGATAGCGCCAACTGCCAATAGCGTAATGCCCCAAAATAAACCACTTAAGCCAACAGCGTGAGTGATAATCGGTCCTAATACTAAGGCGATAGCGAAAGTGACTCCAAAACTAATACCTAAAAAAGCCATCGCTTTAGTACGATTTTGTTCGCGAGTTAAATCAGATAATAAAGCCATAACTGCAGCAGAAATGGCACCCGCACCTTGCAAAGCACGCCCAATAATAATGCCCCAGATAGAGCTGCTAAGTGCAGCAATAATACTGCCCACGATAAAAATGAGTAGCCCAAAAACAATGAGAGGTTTACGACCAATTCGGTCAGACATCAAACCAAATGGGATTTGAAAAACGGCTTGGCTAAGCCCATAAATACCAATCGCCAAACCAATCAAAAACTCGTTAGCACCCTGTAAATGCATCCCATAACTGGTGAGGATCGGGAGCACCATAAACATGCCAAGCATGCGAAGGGAGAATACGGATCCTAGTCCCCAAGTTGCTCGGAGTTCTAGGTGGGTCATTTTATTATCATTCATAAAAATACTCGTTATATTTTGAGCTGTAGCTGTGTTGGCTACGCTCACTAACCCTAGTCACGTAGTTATCTACGTTCCTAGGGATTAGCTTCACTTGCCGCCTTGCTACAACCCAAACTATTTAGAGTATTAAATCTTAATGAGCTTAAATTATTCTTTTTATTTCGGGTAGCAGCTGTTTTGGTGTTAATTTAAAGTTAAATCAGTGAGTTATGTTTTTTTATATAAAAGCATTGGCTTATTGATAGCAGGTGGCTATTTAACCATAAAACTCATCACAAAAATATTCGCAGGCAAAAAAAAACGGCGGGAAGTTTGCACTTCCCGCCGTTTGAACGCATTTATTGTCAATAATGCAATAAATTATCGGACTAATGCTATAACAGTATCGCTTGAAACGGTTGGGTCAACTGACATCATCACACTCAGCGATGTAATCGCCACGATAGAAAAGATGAACAGTTTGCGAGCCCAAACTCGGTCGTCATTTTCAGTTTTGAAACCTGAAATTGCCATACCGAGCCACCATAAGCTAACTGCAGCGCCGACAACCAGATATTTATAGCCCGCGTATCCGCTAATCGCTAACATTAATGTTGCGACCATAAATGCAAGGATATACAAGAAGATATGCGTCTTAGCGACAGATATTCCCTTGATCACCGGTAAAACAGGGATGTTTGCGGCTTTATAATCCTTAAAGCGGAAAATTGCGATGGCATACGAGTGCGGCATCTGCCACAAGCTGAATATCAACAGCAGGATTAAAGCTCCAGCATCGAATTCATTTGTGACAGCGCAGTAGCCGATAACCGGTGGTGCTGCGCCTGATAGGCTGCCAATCAACGTGCCATATACGGACTTACGCTTCATGTACAGGCTATACACGCCCACGTACACAATGAAACCAATGAGTGCAAGTAGCATTGCCAGTGCATTGGCTGCTACGAGTAGCAGCACCATACCAGCAATACCTAATGCAGTTGCGTAAATCAGGCTAACTTTCGGGTCAATCAGCCCTTTAACTAAAGGGCGATTCTTAGTTCTTTCCATGATACGGTCAATATCACGGTCGATGTAGTTGTTAAATACACAACCAGAAGCCACGACCAATGATACACCCAGCAAAGTCGCAATAAACAGCGGGTAATCAATTGACCCTTTAGAGGCCAGCAGAAAACCGCCGATCACAGAAATCAGATTTCCGAATATAATTCCTGGTTTGGTCACTTGCAGGTATTGCTTAAACATATCGGCAACTCTTTAGTCGAGCATCATATTGATGTTCAGGTTGTACATAATCCACAGAGAGCCAATAACAACGATACCGATGATTAGCATAGTGAACAGGAATGCAATCAGGTTCCAGCGCTCATCTGATGATGTATTCATGTGTAAGAAACAGACAAGGTGTACAAGGATCTGCACGACTGCCATTCCAACAACAGTTGCCAGAATAACGCCTTGTGACGCTGTTCCATTCATCACCATCCAGAAAGGAATTACAGTCAAAATTACTGACAGAATAAAGCCAATCAGGTATGTCTTAACGCTACCGTGGCTTGCTCCAGTATGAGCATCTTTTGCATGACTCATTTAAATAGCCCCCAGAAGATAAACAACGGTAAATACACAGATCCAAACAACATCTAAGAAGTGCCAGAACAGGCTCAGGCAGTTCAGACGGGTTTTGTTAACGGCAGTCAGACCACGACGACAGTTTTGGATAATCATCAGAATGATCCAAACCAGACCACAAGTTACGTGGATACCGTGAGTCGCAACTAATGCGAAGAAAGCAGATAAGAAACCACTGCGATCTGGACCGTAGCCTTCAGCGATCAGCTCGTGGAACTCATAAACTTCCATAACAACGAAGCCAAGACCAAATAAGAAAGTAATGAATAGCCATAAGTTAACGGCAGCCACTTTCTCTTTGTGCATTGCAATCATTGCAAAACCGTAGGTGATACTACTGAATAACAGTAAGAATGTTTCACCTAATACGAACTGCAAACTAAAGATGTCTCTACCAGCAGGACCGCCAGCAGTGCCATCAGATAAAACCACATAAGTTGCAAACAAGCTAGCAAACAGGATCAGGTCACTCATTAAGTAGATCCAGAACCCAAATACTTTCGTTGCACCTGCATCGTGGTGCCCATGCTCTGCATGGGCTACATTATGATTAGTCATTGTATTAGTTGACATCGTTCACACCTGCCTTACGTAATTCTTCAAAGTGCTTATTCTCGATTTGTTCGATTTCAGCAACAGGTACGTAGTAATCAACATCTTCGTCGAAGCTTTTTGCAATCCAAGTAACAATCATGCCACCGAAACCAACGATTGCCAGCCACCAGATGTGCCAGATCATTGCGAAACCAAAAATTAAGCTAAATGCAGCGATGATAACGCCAGCGCCTGTGTTCTTCGGCATATGAATTTCTTCATATGAAGTTGGTTTCTTATGAGCGATACCTTTCTCTTTCATATCCCACCAAGCATCGCGAGTTTGAATCTGTGGTTCAATAGCGAAGTTGTAGAATGGTGGTGGAGAAGAGGTTGCCCACTCAAGAGTACGTCCACCCCATGGGTCACCGGTTAAGTCACGATTTTCATGACGGTCACGGATACTCACGATAATTTGAATAACTTGGCAAGCAATACCCAGAGCAATCAGACCTGCACCACACGCAGCTGCAACCAGCATACCGTGATAGGTTGGGTCAATATTCTGGCTCAGACGACGGGTCATACCCATAAAGCCAAGGATATATAATGGCATGAATGCTAAGAAGAAACCGGTAATCCAGAACCAGAAGGCACGAACACCCCATTTCTCATTCAATGTGAAGCCGTAAGCTTTAGGGAACCAGTAAGTCATACCCGCGAAGCATCCGAATACCACACCACCAATAATAACGTTATGGAAGTGAGCAATCAGGAACAGGCTGTTGTGCAGAACGAAGTTTGCACCCGGAACTGCTAACAGAACACCAGTCATACCACCTACAGAGAAGGTGATGATAAAACCGATAGTCCATAACATTGGTGATTTGAACTCGATACGACCTTGGTACATGGTGAACAGCCAGTTGAAAATCTTAACCCCTGTAGGGATTGCGATAATCATCGTAGCGATACCAAAGAAGGCGTTAACGTTCGCACCTGAACCCATCGTAAAGAAGTGGTGTAACCATACGATGAAGGACATAACGGTGATAACGATGGTTGCCCACACTAGTGAGGTATAACCAAACAGACGCTTTTTCGAGAAGGTTGCTGCAATTTCTGAGAACACACCGAACACTGGTAGAACAAGGATATACACCTCAGGGTGACCCCATGCCCAAATCAGGTTGATGTACATCATCATGTTGCCGCCCATATCGTTAGTGAAGAAATGGGTGCCCAGATAACGGTCTAATGTCAGTAACGTGATGGTCACTGTCAGAATTGGGAATGCTGCAATAATCAGGATGTTGGTACAGAATGCTGCCCAGCTAAATACTGGCATTTTCATCATCGACATACCCGGTGCACGCATGCGGATAATGGTCGCGAAGAAGTTAACACCTGTTAATAGCGTACCGATACCGGATATCTGGAGACTCCATATCCAATAATCGACCCCGACCCCCGGATTGTACTCCAAGCCGGACAGAGGAGGGTATGCTAACCAACCAGTTTGTGCGAATTCACCTACCCCTAATGAGATGTTGATTAATACAACACCCACTACGAAGAACCAGAAGCTCAGGGAGTTAAGGAATGGGAATGCAACGTCACGGGCACCAATTTGCAGAGGAACAACTAAGTTCATCAGACCAACAACAAATGGAGTTGCCATGAAGAAAATCATGATAACGCCGTGCGCTGTAAAGATCTGATCATAGTGGTGAGGGTTTAAGAAACCTTCTTGACCCGCTGAAGCCAGCACTTGCTGACCACGCATCATAATCGCATCCGCGAAACCGCGGAATAACATCACCATCGCAACGATGATGTACATAATACCAATTTTTTTATGGTCAACAGACGTTAACCATTCTTTCCACAGCCATTTCCATTTTCCGAAATAGGTGATTGCACCGACTAAGCCAAGTCCACCGAGGACAATGGCAATCAGTGTAATAACGATAATCGGTTCATGAAGTGGAACTGCGTCCAGTGTTAGTTTTCCAAACATGCCCTTATTCCTCAGCGCCTGCATGAGCATTATGGCTCATATGCATTGAATGACCTGTAGATTCTTGTGCTTGAGCAGTGTTGCCCATGTGCATAGAATGATTTGCTTCATTATTAGCATCTACAGGAGCGTGACCTTTATGGTGCTCATGACCAAACTTCATAATAATGTCTTCATAAAGTTTAGGTTTCACGCTAGAGAAGTAGGTAACAGGAACGTTCATGCTAGGTTTAGCAACTTCGTCGAATGCCTGCATCGTATCCATAGTTTTTGGTGATGCTTTTACTTTCTGTACCCACTCATCGAAGCCTTGGCGATCTGCTGTTGCAATAGCATTGAACTTCATATCTGAGAAGCCGTGGCCGCTATAACTTGCTGAGAAGCCTTTATAGGTACCAGGTTCGTTAGCGATTAAGTGAAGTTTTGTCTGCATACCCGCCATCGCGTAGATCTGTCCACCTAAAGATGGGATGAAGAATGAGTTCATCACAGAATCAGACGTGATTTTGAAGTTTACAGGAACACCTGCAGGGAACGCGATTTCATTGACTGTAGCAATGCCTTGATCTGGATAGATAAAGATCCATTTCCAATCAGCTGAAATAACTTGAATGGTAACAGGTTCCTGATCACTAACTAATGGCTGATACGGGTCCAGCTCATGAGTCGTTTTCCAAGTGATAGCACCTAGAATAATGATAATAATGATAGGAACTGTCCAACAGACTAACTCAATTTTGTTAGAGTGAGCCCAGTTAGGACGGTAGGTAGCTGACTTATTGGACTCACGATATTTCACTGCGAAGATAATCGCCATAAAAATAACAGGAATCACAACAAGGAGCATTAAACCGATTGCAATAAGAATCAGCTCTTTTTGTTTTACGCCAACGGCGCCTTTAGGATCCATCAACACCATATCGCAACCGCCTAATAATAAGGCTGCTACAACCAGTGAGATTGCTCCAATGCTTTTTTTGTAGTTCATAAGTCTCATCCACGACCCCAAATGACAAGAATCTAATTGTCGTTTCATCAGTGCGGGCATTTTACGGTAAGGTTATGCGAGTGTAAATGATTGTAAGGCAAAGAAACGGAAATGTTAGCTCTTTATGTTAATATGATCACATGTAAAGCTTTTGCGTCTAAAAAGTTAAAAATACTGCTAATTATAGGTATGTTTTGATAAAACAGTATGAATACTAAATTATCTTGGTAATTTTTCAAAGAAAAATATATACAAAATTGACAAAAAAATATGAAAACTGATTGGATTGTTAAGAGAATTGGTAGGGGAAATTACTGAATTTATTGCCGATAAAGCTAAACTGATTACTTTACCGGCAAAACAATACAGAAAAACTGTTACATTTTTGAAACTAAAGGAAATATATTAAAAATATATACAAGTTTTTCGTTGTCACTAGAAGTTATACTTTAATGTATAAATGATTGCATCTTGATAGAAATCATCGCCTAATTTATTGTCAGCATAACGATATTGGACACCGGCTGCTAAATTTGGAGTGGCGTTCCACCAAAAAGCAAGTGCTCCATTTACGCCATCACGACCGCCATTGCCATAGCGTTCATGACGAGCAAATTCCATTTCGTGCCAGTTGGTGATCATGAAATTTTCTTGGAACATTTTAAAGTTATAACCCGCAACCCAACCTACGACATAACCGTTATTACCAGAATAATAAGTTTGGTCTACATAATGTAAAGCGACGAAAGGCTTGAACCATAGATCGCCAATCGAAGTGTTATAGCCTAATCCATACAGTGTATTTACTTCATGGAAATTGCCCCCATGCTTATCACCTGGTAAAGACCAAGTACCATAAACATGACCATATAAGTTAAATCCAGTATCTGCGATATAAACGCGAGCCGTTGTTTTTACAGTGTAACGTTGGTTTTTGCCTGGATCTTCATGTTGTTTATTGAATGGGTTTTCAAGATCAAAGAATCCATACAGTTCACCCCAATTAAAGTTAGCACCGCCTTCGAGCTCGAAGTAAGCAAAATCTTCCTTATGAGTTGTATTCTTAGATTTGTTTACTGTATGACGGGACCAGTCAAGATAGTTCACGTTGATGTCTGCGAAACCATTCTGATACCCAAGAAAATTTTCAGCATTCGCGGTTCCTGCTAATGATGTTAAAGCAGCAGCGCAGAGTAGTGTTTTTTTCATAAGACATTATTTTCGTTTATGTATTAATAAAAATTAGTTGCTACGCAAATTTTCAGCTTGTCAACTAACCATCCTCAAACATGTGAGATATTAGACTTTAGATTTGTAATTAAAAAATATCTTTCAAAGAATGGGTGATAATGATCACGTTTTTATCAATCTTTAAGCGATATTTGCTAGAGAGATCTAATTTGGGAAAATAGGAGAGATTCCCCAAATTAATTAGTTCAAATTGGGGAATATTGAATTAGATAGAATGAAAATTCTTCAAAAACATTATGATAGTTTATGTTTTGTTGCTTTTCGGACAGCCAAGTAGTCGAGTGTACCACCCACAATAAGGCTCATAGATCCAATAGCTATCCCAATGTTAAATATGAGGTTTTGATAGTAAGGAAGAGCTAGCCATAGTGATAGATGGGAAGTAAACAAGTAAACTTTCACGCTGGCAAATGATGTGATTAGCAAACTGATTAACCAGACAGCCAATATAGATGCGGCAATAATTAGGGCATAAACTGCTATTTTGTAGGCTTTAGGGAATAATTCTCTGCGCTGGAATTCCCCTGTTGTTTGGGTGTAAACCAGCGAAGTGCGGCAAGCGAGTAGTAATAAAACGCCAGGAACAGCCACACCAATGGAAATTAAATAGAATAGTGGCCAGCCATAGGTACTGACAAAAATACTAGCAACAGGACCAATATAAACACGGCCTACTGCGGATAAGGCTGAAAGCAGCGCAAATTGTGTTGCTGATAACGATTTATTACATAGGGTCATTAATAGGGCAACAAAGGCCGCAGTTCCCATACCTGAAAAAATATTTTCGAGGAAAATAATGGATCCCATACTAATAATATTGGGTGGTGTAACAGCAAGGAACCAGTAACCAATATTAGAGCCACCTTGAAGTACACCAAAGACAAGTAGAGCTTTAAATAAGCTCATGTTTTTCATTAAATAACCGCCAAATAGTGCCCCGATAATGGTAGCCGCCATTCCAACGGTTTTATTGACCGTTCCCACCTCACTTAAGCTAAAGCCAAGGGCATTCAACAAAAAGTTGGTATTCAATGCCATGACAAACGCATCACCCATCTTATAAAAGATTAAAAGCAATAAAATGAGCCAAGCGTTATTTCGACTGAAAAACTCGGCAAGTGGCTCATAAATAGCATCTTTTAGGGATGTCGGTGGCGCGGTATTTTCTTGAGGCTCTTTCGCAAAAAGTGTCGCGAAAATACCGATAAACATCAGTCCAGCCATGCACAAGTAAAGTTGTTGCCACGTGAGGAATTTGTCAGCAAGCCACAGTGCCAATCCGCCAGAAACCAACATACTTATGCGATAACCCATGACGGACGTTGCTGCGCCAATACCACGCTCTTCTGCACTTAGTAAGTCAGTTTTATATGCATCGAAAACAATGTCTTGGGAGGCGGAACAGAAAGCGACTGTGACCGCCAGCGCTGCTAACCACCAAAGATGTTCTGAAGGATTCATAAAGCTCATTCCAGCAATGCTGATAACAAGCAGAATCTGTGTTGTTAATAACCACCCACGACGGCGCCCCAAAAATGGTGGGGTATAGCGATCCATCATGGGAGACCATAGAAATTTTAAAACATAAGCTTGACCAACAAGGGAAAAGAAACCGATGGTTTTAATATCAATTTTTTCAACGGTTAACCAAGCTTGCAATGTTCCAGCGGTCAATGCCAGAGGCAATCCTGAAACGAATCCCAGTAAAATTAAGGTGATATTATTGGGTAGTGTAAAATTGGGCTGTGTAAAACGTGGCATTATTCCCTCATCGCCTGATGCTGGTGTATTACATTGCGCGAAGAGTTGCGCAGCAGAAAGATAGAAACAGCCCAAGCTATCTGTATTAAAAGTATAGCTTGGGATTGTTGGGGGCGGCGGATGCTTTGCCTAGCCTCGAAAAACCTGAATGATACTAGTATGAAATCATTCGGAATGCGCGATTAATATCGTGAATTTTGTCTGATAAAATCGGCGAGTTCTTGGTCTTTAGCCATATCGGAAATTAAATCACTTAACGCTAAGTTAATCGCAGCTTCAATTTTTTCGTTAGTTGCGCCTAACGTTCCTTGAGTATTGTAATTACGGCTATAAGTTCGGGTTTTTGTCGAACCATTCGGCGCAGTTGCATTGACGGCTACGCTGGAGTTAACTGTAATATTATGTCGTAAGCTTCCTTCGCTTACTTGAGTGTTCAGCTTGTTTAACTGGACAACTAAGTTGATATTCGCTGGGGAAGTCACCATAAACCCACGTGCTGCCATCTGTTTTTCAACCGCTTCTTGCATTAAATAACGAGGGTCGCGAGAAGGGTTCAGAACCACTAAACTTCCGTTGCGATTAATTTCAGCTAATGAACGGTTTGGACGGTTATCAACGCTACTTACACTAATTGAAGTGGCATTTAATGTCGGATTTTTTGCGGGTAAGGCAATTTTAGGTTCGAGGGATAGCGTATTCGACGGTGCTGTACAGCCCGCTAATAAAAATAACGCAAAAAGTGGAAAACACAGTCTTCTTAACATAATTCTTCCCAGTTCATCTTTCCTAATTGAAAATGTTCCGTTATGGTTCGGGGTGCAACAACTCAACACTATTAGACAACAGTTTGAGAAAAAATTCGCATAAATGTGCAGTTGAAGAATATTTTGCGTTCCCAGACCATGGTCCTAACAATGTCGATGCTATTATCCGCTATTTCCATAATAAGAAGATAGCCATTAACGGTATACTAGGGCGATTTTTTTCTGTGTGCTTTACTGCATTCAATTAATTTAGGAGTCTCTATGGGCGCCAATGTGTCACAAACGATGCAGTCTCGAGTGAGTGAAAAGCTAAAGACTGCATTTGAACCGGAACACATGGAGGTGATCAATGAAAGTCATCAACATAATGTTTTGCCGGGTTCAGAGAGCCATTTTAAAGTGGTTTTGGTCAGCGATAAATTTGAAAACAAACGTATGATTGGTCGTCATCGTGAAATTTATGCTATTTTGGCAGACGAGCTTGCAGGTGGCATCCATGCATTAGCATTACATACCTATACACCGAAAGAGTGGAATGAATTAGCAAATACTGCGCTAAAATCGCCAGCTTGTCGTGGTGTAGGTGGTGTGAATCGCTAATTCAATGCGTCGATGGTAACAAAGCAGCAAAAATATGTTTGTTTAAGTCACCGCAAGTGAACATTTTTTCCTCAGTTTGAGAGAGAAAATGAATTTTTAGTCAGAAAAGTCACAAATAAAGAGGAATGATCGCTTCTTTTATCGGCTTTTCTCGACTCAGAGCGCATGCATCGGTATAATGCTGCGTCTAATTTTCAGTAAGGTTTCGGGACGCTTCTGATATCAGGGATGACCGTTATGAAAGTAACGCCCCCGGTTCTGGAAGGGAGATTGCCGTTATGATTTAATGGCATAACTCTGGAGTAGACCGATCACTAAGATTTATTTTGAGGTAAGAAGATGCAAGTTTCTGTTGAAACGACTCAAGGCCTTGGGCGTCGTGTAACAATCACCGTTCCTGCCACTGATATTGAAAAAGCGCTGAATAGCGAGCTGGTAAACGTTGCTAAGAAAGTTCGTGTTGATGGTTTCCGTAAAGGGAAAGTACCAATGCACATCGTTAAACAACGCTACGGTGCGTCTGTAATGCAAGACGTTCTGGGTGATGTGATGCAACGTAACTTTATCAATGCAATCATTGAACAAAAAATCAATCCAGCTGGTGCTCCAAGCTACAAACCAGAAATGTTCGAAGACGGTAAAGACTTCGTTTATGCGGTTGAGTTTGAAGTGTACCCAGAAATCGAATTAAAAGGTTTTGAAACTATCGAAGTTGAAAAACCAGCTGTAACCGTGAAAGACGAAGACCTCGACAACATGCTGGAAACTCTGCGTAAGCAACAAGCACAGTGGAAAGAAGTTGAAGATGCAGCGACTGCTGATTCACGTATCACTATTAACTTCACTGGTTCTATCGACGGTGAAGAGTTTGAAGGTGGTAAAGCTGAAGACTTCGCACTGGTTATGGGCGAAGGTCGTATGATCCCAGGCTTCGAAGAAGGCGTTGTGGGTCATAAAGCGGGTGAAGAATTCGATATCGAAGTTAACTTCCCAGAAGATTACCATGCAGAAAACCTGAAAGGTAAAGCGGCTAAGTTTGCTATCGTTCTGAAGAAAGTAGAGCAACGTGAACTACCAGAATTTACTGAAGAATTCGTTAAGCGTTTCGGTATCGCTGACGGTTCAGTAGACGGTCTGCGTGCAGAAGTTCGTAAAAACATGGAACGTGAACTGAAAAATGCAGTTCGTAACCGTGTGAAAGCGCAAGTTCTAGATGGTCTGGTTAACGCTAACGAAATCGAAGTTCCAGCAGCAGTTGTTGATGGTGAAATCGATGTTCTGCGTCGTCAAGCTGCACAGCGTTTTGGTGGCAACGAAAAACAAGCGATGGAATTACCACGTGAACTGTTCGAAGAACAAGCTAAGCGTCGCGTAATTGTTGGTCTGTTGTTAGGCGAAGTTATTCGTACTAATGAGCTGAAAGCTGACGAAGATCGTGTTAAAGCGCTGATCGAAGACATGGCATCTGCTTACGAAGATCCATCAGAAGTTATTGAATACTACAGCAAAAATGAAGAGCTGATGAACAGTGTTCGTAACTTAGCGTTAGAAGAGCAAGCTGTAGAAACGATTCTGGCAGCGGCTAAAGTGACTGAAAAAGAAACTAACTTCACTGAGCTGATGAACCAAGTTCAAGCTGGTTAATTTTTCTTTTTAGCAGTACAAAACAAAAACCCGTAGTGTTTCACTGCGGGTTTTTTGTCAATTAGAGCCGTAATATTTAGACTTTGTGCAAATCATCTTGAAAATTACATTTAAACCCTAATTATAATAAGAGTCATCAAAATATTGTTCGCAGGATGATGAGCGGATTTTTGTGTGGAACACGTTTTTCAGCAGTATAAAACCGTGTAACTAGATAGACTTGTGTTAAACTCTTTAACAGAGCATCTTGCTTATCACAGTGTTTCTAACTGTGTTCTGGCTTAATTCTTCTGTCACTTTTTAACCTATTATTTAAAAAGTGGCTAAAATAATGAAGTGAGCGAAGATCATAAGCATACAGATACAACTAATTTAGAAAACGTGTTTTTTAGAAATATTGTTTGTAGCACAATTCCTGCCCAAAATGGCGGACAGACAGCAAATTAGGCGCAAGCACCAGAAAGTTTTTAATAGGAGATTTCGATGTCACATTTTGGCGGTCAGGAGCAGTTAGCATCCCAAATGGCACTTGTGCCAATGGTTATCGAGCAAACCTCTCGAGGTGAACGCTCATATGATATTTATTCACGTCTCTTAAAAGAACGTATTATCTTCCTAACGGGTCAAGTGGAAGATCATATGGCGAACTTAATTGTCGCTCAAATGCTATTTCTTGAAGCAGAAAACCCAGAAAAAGATATTCAACTGTATATTAACTCACCAGGTGGTGTGATCACCGCTGGGATGTCAATTTACGATACCATGCAATTTATTAAGCCGGATGTTAGCACTATCTGTATGGGACAAGCGTGTTCAATGGGCGCGTTTTTATTAACCGCAGGTACAAAAGGTAAACGTTTCTGCTTACCAAACTCCCGCGTTATGATCCACCAACCATTAGGTGGCTATCAAGGTCAAGCGACGGACATTGAAATCCACGCCCAAGAAATCTTGAAAGTGAAGTCACGCATGAATGAATTGATGGCTCAGCATACTGGGAAATCCATCGAAGAAATTAGTCGCGATACAGAACGCGACCGTTTCTTATCCGCAAATGAAGCAAAAGAATATGGTTTAGTTGACCATATTTATACTAGCCGTTAATTTGCGAGCATTTTGATATAATTCGTTTATATCTTAAAATTTTTGAAAATTTGTTGCCTTGTTTTGCTGCGAAAGCTAGATAAAACAAGGCATTATAAATATAAGTGAGGTCTACTGATGACAGATAAACGCAAAGAGGGGGCAGGTAAATTACTGTACTGTTCTTTCTGCGGAAAAAGTCAGCATGAAGTGCGTAAGCTGATTGCCGGTCCGTCAGTCTATATTTGTGATGAGTGTGTGGATTTGTGCCTCGACATCATCCGTGAAGAAATCAAAGAACTGGCTCCGCATCGTGAGCGTAGTGAATTGCCGACTCCCCATGAAATCAGACAGCATCTTGACGACTACGTTATTGGTCAAGAAAAAGCTAAAAAAGTCTTAGCGGTTGCGGTTTATAACCACTATAAACGCCTTCGTAATGGCGATAAAACTAGTGATGGCGTGGAATTAGGCAAAAGTAATATTCTGCTAATCGGTCCTACTGGTAGCGGTAAAACGTTATTAGCAGAAACCTTAGCGCGTTATCTGGATGTGCCATTCACAATGGCAGATGCGACGACATTGACTGAAGCAGGTTATGTGGGTGAAGACGTTGAAAACATCATTCAGAAGCTGTTGCAAAAATGTGACTATGACGTCGAAAAAGCTCAGCGTGGTATCGTGTATATCGATGAAATTGATAAAATTTCGCGCAAGTCTGATAACCCATCTATTACGCGCGATGTATCCGGTGAAGGGGTGCAGCAAGCATTACTGAAACTGATCGAAGGTACTGTTGCGGCTGTTCCACCCCAAGGTGGTCGTAAGCATCCTCAACAAGAATTTTTACAGGTAGATACCTCGAAAATTCTGTTTATCTGTGGTGGTGCATTCGCAGGTCTGGATAAAGTGATTGGTCAGCGTCTGAATACTCGTTCGGGTATCGGTTTCGCAGCACAAGTTAAAGGCGAATCAGAGAAGGCTACTGAGGGGGAATTACTAACTCAAGCTGAACCTGAAGATTTGATCAAGTTTGGTTTGATCCCTGAATTCATTGGGCGTCTTCCAGTCGTTGCTACACTGACTGAGTTGAGTGAAGAAGCACTTATTCAGATTCTGAAAGAGCCTAAGAATGCGTTAACTAAGCAATACCAAGCGCTGTTTAATTTAGAAGGTACTGAATTAGAGTTCCGTGAAGAAGCATTAACAGCGATTGCGAAAAAAGCAATGGCGCGTAAAACGGGAGCTCGAGGCTTACGTTCAATTGTTGAAGCTGCCTTGCTAAATACCATGTATGACCTACCTTCAATGAGTGATGTTGAAAAAGTGGTTGTAGATGAAAACGTGATTAATGAACAGTCTGAACCGCTGCTGATATACAGCAAGCCGGATGCTCAAGCTTCTGGTGATAATTAACTTCTCACCTGTGTTCAATAAATAATCAAATAAAATGAGGGGGAACCCTCATTTTGTTTTTTATGCTTAACTAACCATTGAATGCTAAAATCTTGTCCCCATATAGTTTATATTCTTAGTTGTGGTTTCCTTATTTTGAAATAGCGCTGTTTATATAACAGTGTTTTGCAAGAATTTTTTCTGTTATAAGCAGAAACCCTTAACTGGCGTGTGCTAAACGAAGAGAGAGCTTTATGAATCCAGAGCGTTCCGAACGCATTGAAATACCAGTATTGCCTCTGCGTGATGTAGTGGTGTACCCACATATGGTGATCCCACTGTTTGTTGGACGTGAAAAATCCATTCACAGTCTGGAAGCAGCAATGGATCATGATAAGCAAGTGATGCTGGTTGCGCAAAAAGAAGCCTCAACCGATGAACCTGGGGTGAATGACTTATTTACTGTTGGGACAATTGCGTCTGTGATTCAGATGCTGAAGTTACCTGATGGTACCGTTAAGGTGTTAGTCGAAGGATTACGTCGCGCACGTATTACTAGCCTGACTGACAATGGTGAATATTTCTTAGCTCAAGCTGAGTATTTACCAAATGACAGTGCGAAAGCGGCTATTTACGATGATGCATCTAAAGAGCCTAGCGCTGCTGAATTGGTCGACGAAAAAGAGCAAGAAGTTTTATATCGCACTATCGTTAGCCAATTTGAAAGTTACATCAAACTGAACAAAAAAATTCCACCGGAAGTTTTGACTTCACTGCATACGATTGAGCAAGATCAGTTAGATAAACTGGCTGACACAATTGCTTCACATATGCCGTTAAAACTGGCAGATAAGCAACGCGTTTTAGAAATGGCAAATATTGCTGAGCGTGTTGAGTTCCTGATGGCAATGATGGAGTCAGAAACTGAGTTACTGCAAGTTGAAAAACGCATTCGCAACCGCGTGAAAAAGCAGATGGAAAAAAGCCAACGCGAGTACTATTTGAATGAGCAAATGAAAGCGATTCAAAAAGAACTTGGCGAAATGGATGATGCTCCAGATGAAAACGAATCGCTGAAACGTAAAATCGAAGAAGCGAAAATGCCAAAAGAGGCTCAAGAAAAAGCGGAAGCAGAATTGCAGAAGCTGAAAATGATGTCTCCAATGTCAGCGGAAGCGACAGTTGTTCGTAGCTACATTGATTGGATGGTTCAGGTTCCATGGCATAAACGCAGTAAAGTTAAAAAAGACTTAGTGAAAGCACAAGAAGTGCTCGATACTGACCATTATGGTTTAGAACGAGTCAAAGACCGTATCCTTGAATATCTCGCGGTTCAAAGCCGTGTTAGCAAAATCAAAGGACCGATTCTGTGCTTAGTTGGACCTCCAGGTGTAGGTAAAACCTCACTGGGCCAATCTATCGCAAAAGCGACAGGACGTGAATACACTCGTATGGCGCTTGGTGGGGTACGTGATGAAGCGGAAATCCGCGGTCACCGCCGTACTTACATTGGTTCAATGCCGGGCAAACTTATCCAAAAAATGGCGAAAGTTGGGGTTAAAAACCCACTCTTTTTATTGGATGAGATCGACAAAATGTCATCAGACATGCGTGGTGATCCTGCGTCTGCACTATTAGAGGTGTTAGACCCAGAGCAAAACGTAGCATTCAACGACCATTATCTGGAAGTTGACTATGATCTGTCTGACGTGATGTTTGTCGCGACATCGAATTCGATGAATATTCCTGCTCCATTATTAGACCGTATGGAAGTAATCCGTCTTTCTGGTTATACCGAAGACGAAAAACTGAATATTGCTAAAAGACATTTGTTATCCAAACAAATCGAGCGTAATGCCTTGAAAAAAGGTGAGTTATCTATCGACGATGGTGCACTCATGAGCATCATTCGTTATTACACTCGTGAAGCTGGCGTGCGTGGTTTAGAGCGTGAAATCTCTAAATTATGTCGTAAAGCTGTTAAAGCATTGCTGATGGATAAAAAACTGAAGCATATTGAGATAACAGCAGATAACCTGAAAGATTACTTGGGTGTTCGTCGTTTTGACTATGGTCATGCTGATACTGAAAACCGTGTAGGGCAAGTTACTGGATTAGCCTGGACAGAAGTGGGTGGTGATTTATTAACCATCGAAACTGCCTGTGTACCAGGTAAAGGTAAGCTAACATATACGGGTTCTTTGGGTGAAGTGATGCAAGAGTCAATCCAAACCGCACTGACGGTTGTTCGTGCTCGCGCGGAAAAACTAGGCATTAACAGTGACTTCTACGAAAAACGTGATATTCACGTTCATGTTCCGGAAGGCGCAACACCAAAAGATGGTCCAAGTGCGGGTATCGCGATGTCAACGGCACTGGTTTCTTGCTTAACGGGTAACCCTGTGAAAGCGGATGTGGCAATGACAGGTGAAATTACGTTACGAGGCTTAGTATTACCAATTGGTGGGCTAAAAGAAAAATTACTGGCAGCTCATCGTGGTGGTATTAAAACCGTGCTTATCCCAGATGATAACAAACGTGATTTAGAAGAAATCCCTCAGAATGTGATTGCTGATTTGCAAATTCATCCTGTTAAGACAATTGAGGAAGTACTCTCATTAGCATTGGTCAATCCTCCTTTTGGGGCTGAAGTGGTCCAAAAGAAAGCTAAAAGAGTGAGCTGAATCAAGAAGTTTGTATAAAATTAAGGCTGACAGCTAATTTAGGGCTTGTCAGCCTTTTTTTTCGTCGTTAATTTAGCGAAGATTCTGATAATGGTTAGCGTACTATCTGTTTTCTTGCCATTAATATTCAGGATTGATATAACGGCTGCATCATTAATTAACTATACTTAGTAATGTTAACTATACTGTAGTTGGTTAATTAACCGATAAAGTCAAAACTAATATGGGGATGATAATAGTGAATAAGTCTCAACTGATTGAAAAAATCGCTGCAGAAGCGAATATTTCTAAAGCCGCAGCAGGTCGCGTAGTCGACGCTTTCGTTGCTTCTGTAACGACGTCTCTGAGCAAGGGTGATGATGTTACTTTAGTTGGTTTTGGTACTTTTAACGTACGTCAACGCGCAGCACGTACTGGTCGTAACCCGCAGACAGGTAAAGAAATTAAAATCGCTGCGGCAAAAGTACCTGCATTCCGTGCAGGTAAAGGTCTTAAAGACGCTGTTAACGGTTAATTGAGTTTAGTTTCGTCTTTCACGCATTTTTGCGAAAACTCAAACTGACGTAATGTCTTTAATCAGCTAATATATAAGCGCGCCATGGAAATGGTGCGCTTTTTTTTCTATCTGAGTTAAAATTAGCGTAATATTAAGAAATTCAACAAAGCAAAGCGGAGTTAAGCCTTTTTATGATGGAAGATCTACGCACGAAGGCGAACAGTCCTTTTATTAAAGTGTTGTTAGCTATTATTATCTTGTCATTCGTGCTGACAGGTGTTGCTGGCTATGTGATTGGTGGCTCAAGTAATAATGCTGCTGAAGTCAATGGACAGCCAATAAGCAAGGAACAATTACAGCAAGCTTTCCAGCAAGAACGCCAGTCGTTACAAGAATACTTAGGAGATAAATTCTCTGAAGTTGCGAGTAATGACAACTACATGAAAGAGCTGCGTACCCAAGCTTTGAATAACTTAATCAATAATCAATTGATTAATCAATATGCTAATGAATTACAACTTTCTGCCAGCGATCAACAAATTGAGCAGGCTATTTTTGCTATGCAAATTTTCCAAACTAATGGAAAGTTTGATAGCGAAAAATATCGCGAAATTTTAAGTCGTTACAATATCAATGCAGACAATTTTGCCGCTCAAATTCGTCAAGATTTAGTGCGTGCACAATTAGGTAAATCGTTCACCGGAACAGAATTTGCGCTACCTTCGGAAGTTAAAGCTTACGCTGAATTATTTATGCAAGAGCGTGAGGTACGCACTGCAACGCTGTCATTGGCTGCATTGCAAGCAAAACAAACAGTGACTGAGGATGAGCTGAAAGCTTATTACGCGGCAAACCAAAACAGTTTTATCTCGCCTGAACAAGTTCAAGTGAGTTACGTAGAAATGGACGCGGCATCAATGCCTAAAGCGTCAGTCACTGACGAAGAAGTGAAATCTTACTACGAACAAAATCTGAAAAACTTCACGAAAGCAGAACAAAAGCTTTATAGCATGATCCAAGTTGCATCAGAAAAAGATGCGCAAGCTTTAGAAGCTGAACTGAAAGGTGGTGCTGATTTCGCAACACTTGCGACAGAAAAATCGACTGATAAATTCAGTGCGGGCAATAAAGGCGTGATTGGCTGGATGGAAGCGACCTCCACGCCAAGTGAAATTATTAGCGCTAATTTAACTGAAAAAGGTCAAGTTTCTGCGCCAATCAAAGTTCAAGATAACTATGTTTTATTCCGTTTAGATGATGTGAAGCCGGAAGCTGTTAAGCCTTTTGATGAAGTAAAATCCAGCATCGAAACTAGCTTGGTTCAAGATAAAAGCGTTAAACAATTCTATGATTTACAACAAAAAGTCAGTGAAGCAGCAACGAATGACAATGAATCATTAGCCTCCGTTGAAAGCATTTCCGGTCTCAAAGTGGTCACTACAGGTTGGTTTGATCGTCAAAACCCGCCAGCAGAACTGAATTTCCCTAAGGTGGTTAATGAAGTATTCAGCGAACGCTTAGTGGATAAAAACGGTTCAACAGGCATTAACTCAGATGTTATTAACGTGGAAGGTGACCGTGCGTTTGTCTTACGTGTTGCTCAATATAAAGCGGAATCAATTGAGCCATTCGAGACGGTAAACGCGGATATTGAAGCGTTGGTTAAGCGCCAAAAAGCATCTGCACAGTTAAAAGCAGATGGTGAAAAATTACTGGCAGCGTTACAAGCAGGTAAAGGTGACGAAGCACTGAAAGCCGCTGATACCCAGTTTGGTGCTGTTCAAACGGTTTCATTCCTTGCTCCAGCTACTGATATAACTGGTGTTGCAATGAAAATGACACCACCGTCAGAAGGCAAGCCAACGTATGCAATCGCTTATGATCAAAAAGATAACCTGTTGATTGTCCAACTAGATAAAGTCACTTTAGGTCAACCAACTGCGGATGAACTTAATCAGTTAGCTAACGAATATCGTGGTGCAATGAGCTCTGCTGTGAATGAAGCATTAATGCTGAACTTACGTACAAATGCAAAAATTGAAGTACAAAGCTTAGAATAAGCTTTCAGCATAGGATAGTTGCGAAGTGCTTCGCAATTAAAAATGCAATATATGTAATAGAAGGCCACCCATAGGGTGGCCTTTCGCATTGTATAGTTCTAAGAAAAGTTTTTGAAAAAATTCTCTGGCATTGTGGAGTTTCAACACACATAGGAGAACAATGATGGAATGGAATAAATATATTAAACAAGGATTAGGGACAGTGTTAATGGTTGCGATATTGTGCCCTTTATCCGTCTCTGCGGCGGTAAAGAAAGCGGAAACAGAAAAACCGGTGACTTCGATTATGCAGTCTCAAAATAGTGATGAAATAAAAAGTACAAATCACTTAACTTCCCCTGATCAGGTCAATATTAATCAAGCGAGTGCAGAAGAGTTAGCGAGAAAACTCAGCGGTATAGGTAAGCAGAAAGCGCAAGCTATTGTCGAATATCGAGAGAAGTTTGGGGCTTTTAATGCCATAGAAAATATTCTTGAGGTACAAGGAATAGGTCCGGCATTTTTAGAAAAAAATCGAGAAAAACTCGTGCTTTAGCAAAATATTAGCTCACTTCATTGTGAGCTAACTTTATGTAGATAAAAAGAATGTTTTAAGTGCTCAGTTATTGAAATTAAATTCTAAATATAAGTTAAAAATTATTAGTCGGTATGTTTTGTTCTAATCAATTTGATTTAAAAAGTAAATATGAGAGCTAAGTCTGATAAGTGAGATTTATTCAGCAGAGTTTCTAAATATTTGTTATTTTTATGTTACCAAATAAATGAACTAGTCGGAGTAGTTATGGCGATACAGATTAAAGTACTCGGTTACCACATTGATGTGTTCCAACATGTAAATAATGCTCGATATTTAGAATTTTACGAAGCGGATAGATGGGATTGGATGGGAAAGGCAAATCTCATTGAGTGGGCTATCCAGCACAAAATTATTATGGCTGCTGTAAATATCAATGTGAACTACTTCCAAGCTGTTGGTTTGGGGGATGAACTGACCGTGACGTCAAAAATCGATAAAATTGGTGTTAAAAGTGCCGTTTGTTACCAGCAAATTATTCGTCACCGTAATGGTGAAGACGAAGTGGTTTCCGATGCCTATGTCACTTTTGTGTTCATTGATGGAAAAAGCAATAAAGCGATGGTGATTGAAGATGAATTACACGAAAAGATTGAGTCTTTGAAAAATAAAATAGATGCATGTATTGAAGTATAGCCAACCGAGGGGCAGTCTTGGTTGGCCAGCTGAATTACTTAATGCTATTGAGGTGTTTGAGTAGGGAGTCCATAACGGTTTGCTTATTATTGAGATAATAATTCAAACCCTTGCTACGTAAATGACATGCTGCGCATTCAGCACAACCGTCACCTTGGATACCATTGTAGCAAGTCAGTGTTTGTGTACGGATAGTTTCAAGATGCCCATAGTAATCAGCAAGAGCCCAAGTTTGAGCTTTGTCTAACCACATAAGCGGTGTTTCGAAACGGATATCTTTTGCTAACCCTAAATTGACAGCATGATTCAGTGCTTTGACAAACTCGTCACGGCAATCAGGGTAGCCCGAGAAATCAGTTTCACACACGCCAGTGATCACTGCTTCTGCGTTGACCTGATAAGCATAAATGGCGGAAAGCGTCAGAAATAGAATATTTCGACCAGGCACAAAGGTACTTGGAAGCCCACTTGCTTCACTTTCTTCATAATCAGGGACAGGGATATTGTCACGGGTTAGGCTGCTTATCGCAAGTTCGTTGAGTAATGAGACATCGAGAACTTTATGCGCTTTTGCACCTAATTGGAGGCTCAATTTTTGTGCGACCTCAATTTCTAAGCGGTGACGTTGCCCATAATCAAAGGTCACACAGTGAACCTCATCATAATCTTTGAGTGCTTGAATTAGGCAGGTCGTTGAATCTTGCCCTCCACTGAAGACGACAACGGCGCGTTTCATAAGTCTCTCCTGAGCTTGCAATAATGAGGAAATTAATTGAGCCCTATGTTAGCGGTCTAGAAGAGTAATGAACAGCTTGTTTTTGTACTATACCCTTATGGTATAAGTAATTTATGCTATTTTTCGGCTATTTATGCAAAGTTATTCTACAATACTTGCAATTCATAACAGCTTTATTATTTCATCATGATAGAATTTTGCTGATACAGGAATCCGCCTAGGGGCTAAATATGCTGGATAAAATAGATAAAAAACTACTTGGCTTATTACAAAATGACAGCAGCCTATCATTAAATTCATTAGCGGAAGCCGTTAACTTAACTTCCACGCCATGTTGGAAGCGATTAAAACGACTAGAAGATGAAGGCTATATTCGAGGTCGTGTCACACTCCTTGATGGAGAAAAACTAGGATTAGGATTGACCGTCATTGTCATGATTAAAACCCAGCAGCACAATAGTGAATGGTACGCGCAGTTTGTTTCCTTTGTCGAAAAGCTTCCTGAGGTTTTAGTATTTTATCGTATGGCGGGAGAATATGATTACCTGATGCAGGTTGAAGTCCATGATATGAAATCCTATGATCTATTCTATAAGAAGTTGGTTAATGGTGTTCACGGCTTAATTGATGTAACCTCCAGTTTTGCAATGGAAAAAATCAAATATACGACAGTACTGCCCATTCCCGACTAATTTAGCTTACTTAAATTGGTACAATATAGGCTAAAACACAAAGTCATTAATAATAAAGAAAGTAGGCAGTTACTAACATCATTCAAGGCAGTAATACGTGCGATTATTTTCACAGTTATGTTGGTATTTTATAAGCGAATGGCGTCGTTATCTCGGCGCTATTTGTTTTCTTGTGGTCATTGCCATTCTACAGATAATTCCTCCGCGTTTCGTTGGTGTGATTGTGGACGGCATAAGTAAAGGCTCGATGACTAATCAACAACTTGTTAATTACGTCTTATCGATGTTAGCTATTGCCTTAACGGTTTATGGGTTACGTTATGTTTGGCGGTTATGGTTGTTTGGTGCTTCCTATAAGTTAGCCGTTCAGTTGAGGCAACAAATCTATCGACAACTCAGTTTACAAAACCAACCATTTTATTTGAAATATCGTACAGGCGATCTTATCGCTCGGACTACGAATGATGTCGATCGCGTGGTATTTGCAGCGGGGGAAGGGGTACTGACCCTTGTAGACTCTTTAGTGATGGGATGTGCTGTCCTTATCATGATGAGTATTGAAATTAGTTGGCAATTAACACTGCTTGCCCTGATCCCTATGCCTATTATGGCATTGGTTATTAAGCGCTATGGCGACCAACTTCACCACCGCTTTAAACACGCTCAGGGCGCTTTCTCTTCTTTAAATAACCATGCTCAAGAAAGCTTAACCAGCATTCGAATGATTAAAGCATTTGGTCTGGAAGATCATCAATCTAACCAGTTTGAACAAGTTGCCACTGAAGCAGGGCGACGCAATATGCATGTCGCAAAGATTGATGCTCGCTTTGACCCGACCATTTTTATGGCAATTGGTATGGCAAACCTATTAGCCATAGCTGGTGGGAGCTGGATGGTATTGGATGATACCTTGACTCTCGGGGAGCTCACCAGTTTCGTGATGTACTTAGGTTTGATGATTTGGCCAATGTTAGCGCTTGCATGGATGTTTAATATCGTTGAGCGTGGTAGTGCAGCTTATAGCCGAATTTTAAGTTTACTCAATGAGCCATTAGTGATTAAAGATGGTAACCAAAGTTTGCTCGCTGAAAAAGGCGAGTTAAGTGTGAATATCCGAACGTTTTCTTATCCTGAAACTCAGCGGTATGCTCTGAAAGACATTCAATTTACGTTGAAGCCTGGTGGATTTCTTGGTTTATGTGGACCAACGGGTTCCGGTAAATCGACACTAATTACTGTACTACAACGTCATTTTGATGTGAGTGATGGCGAAATTAGTTATCAGCATAAGCCACTTACTGATATTCAGCTCGATGAATGGCGGGCTAGGCTATCTATCGTCAATCAATCCGCTTTCCTGTTTTCGGATACAGTGGCAAATAATATCGCTCTTGGGCAGCCAGATGCCACTATGGCACAAATAGAAGATGCTGCTCGTATTGCTTGTGTTCATGAAGATATTCTACGGCTACCTGAAGGGTATCAAACCCAAGTGGGAGAACGTGGAGTCATGCTTTCCGGTGGGCAAAAACAGCGCATTTCCATTGCGAGAGCCATTTTGAAAAATGCCGAGATATTGGTCTTGGATGATGCGTTATCTGCGGTAGATGGGCAAACGGAACACGTTATTTTGCAAAATTTGAGTGACTGGAGACAGGGGCGAACTTTGATTATTAGTGCCCATCGTTTATCTGCTTTGGTCGATGCTGATAATATCCTCGTGTTATGTCATGGTGGGATTGTTGCTAAGGGAACTCACAAAGAGTTAGTTAAGGAATCAGGTTGGTACAGTGATATGTATCATTATCAGCAAATTGAAGCTGCTTTGGATGGTGACCTATGAACCAGAAAAAGCCGCTATGGCCGGCACTAAAACGCTTATTATCTTATGGTAAAGCTTACCGTCGGACGATGGTGATCGCGATAACGATGCTGTGGCTGGCAGCCGCAGCAGAAGTGAGTGGTCCCTTACTTATTAGTTACTTTATTGACAACATGGTGGCAAAAAAACAGATTATCATGCCGCTTACGTTATATATGGTGATAGGATTTATTGCATTGCAAATTATCGCCGCACTCCTCCATTACTATCAAAAAATACTGTTTAACCAAGCATCTGTTGGTGTGGTACAAAACTTACGAACGGATGTGATGAATGCGGCTTTACGCCAGCCTTTGAGTGCTTTTGATAAGCAACCCGTAGGGCAGATTATTTCCCGAGTGACTAACGACACTGAAGTCATCAAAGACCTGTTTGTTATGGTCGTACCAACCGTATTTCGTAGCTTAGCATTGATTTGCGCTATGTTAGTGGCGATGTTCTCTTTAGAGTGGAAAATGGCGTCCATTGCGGTATTAATATTTCCAGCGGTACTGGTTGTTATGCTGGTTTATCAACGCCTAAGTACACCAATTGTACGCCGAGTTAGGGCATATTTAGCGGATATTAATAACGGCTTTAATGAAGTTATTAACGGTATGACAGTCATTCAACAATTTCTACAACAAGCGAGATTTGGTCAAAAAATGTTGTCTGCGAGTGAAGATCATTACCATTCAAGAATGAAAGCATTGAAATTGGATGGGTTACTCCTCAGACCGTTACTAAGCCTGTTTTCCGCTTGTGTACTGTGTGGATTGTTGTTGCTATTTGGGCTTGACGGAACCAGCACCGTTGGGGTTGGGGTCCTGTATGTTTTCATTAACTATTTGGGACGATTAAACGAACCACTCATTGAATTAACTTCTCAACAATCGATGCTGCAACAAGCGGTTGTCTCCGGTGAACGTGTTTTTGAATTAATGGATAGTCCACAGCAAGGGTATGGCGAAAATATTGCGCCATTGCAAGGTGGGGCGATTGAAATTAAGCATCTTTCGTTTGCTTATCGTGCAGATAAAAAAGTCCTTGATGATATTAACTTGTCTGTACCTGAACACCATTTTGTTGCATTGGTTGGACATACGGGTAGTGGGAAAAGCACTATCGCAAACTTAATTATGGGTTATTACCCGTGGCAAGAAGGGGAAATATTACTGGATGGGAGAGACCTAAACTCACTGTCTCATCAAGTATTACGCAATGGTATTGCCATGGTACAGCAAGATCCCGTTGTATTGGCGGCTTCATTTTTTGATAATGTGGCATTAGGGCGTGAGGTTTCCCAAGAAAAAGTGTGGGAAGTGCTTGAAACCGTACAATTAGCTCAACATGTTCGTGACTTACCGGATGGATTAGACTCTTTATTAGGTGAACAAGGGAATACTTTATCTGTGGGGCAACGCCAATTATTGGCGATGGCTCGAGTACTGGTGATAACACCGAAAATTTTGATTTTGGATGAAGCCACCGCGAATATTGATTCGGGGACCGAACAGGCAATTCAGAAGGCACTACGCGTTATTCGTCAAAATACTACATTGGTTGTGATTGCTCATCGCTTATCTACCATTGTAGATGCAGACCATGTTGTCGTATTACATCGAGGGATGATTGTAGAACAAGGAACTCATACTCAGCTCCTCCAACAGGGAGGGCGCTATTATCAAATGTATCAATTACAGCAGGTTGGCGAATCATTGAATTCCCGTGATGAAGCAGCGGAAGCATTATTAGTTTAGTTAGTGCTTACTGACAGATATTGCTCCAATAGCGTGGTGTATTCTACGAGATATCAAATAAAAGAGCCTCGTAGTAGAGGCTCTTAATATCTTGAGAAGTAATGGCTTACTTTCATTTCATGAGCAGAGATAAGAGATAGTGGGTATTAGCGAGGTTTTCTCTTACGAATAACACCTTCTTGTACGGTTGTTGCCACTAAATCTCCTTGCTGGTTATAAATTTGCCCCTTAACAAAACCACGCCCACCGGAAGCGGAAGGGCTTTCAATGGCATATAGTAACCACTCATCAATGCGATAAGGTCTATGGAACCACATGGAATGGTCAATGGTTGCAACTTGCAAGTCCCGCTCCATGAAACCTCGCCCGTGCGGTTGTAATGCGGCCGGTAGGAAATTGTAGTCTGATGCATAGCCTAGTAAGTAGTCATGTAGCTCAGGGCTATTGGGGAGCTCACCTTTGGCTTTAAACCAAATATAGCGAAAGGGTTCTTGAGGTGCACTATCAAACGGGCTATAGAACTCAATAGGACGAAATTCAAAAGGATTAGGTCGTAACGCATATTTTCTAACTGCATCGGGCAGTTGATCCGCGAAACGTTGAATGATTTCATCCTGCGAAATTAATTGTTCTGGCGCAGGAACATCAGGCATTAGATTCTGATGGTTAAAACCGTCTTCTTGTTCTTGAAAAGAAGCCGTCATAAAGAAGATAGGTTTACCATTTTGGATAGCACTAATGCGGCGTGTACTAAAGCTTCCACCATCACGCAAGATTTCTACATCGTAGACAATTGGTTTTTGGCTGTCCCCAGGCCGTAGAAAATAGCTGTGAAAGGAAGTGATAATCCGCTCTTCTGGCGTGGTTTGTTTTGCAGCATAGATTGCTTGTCCAACAACTTGCCCGCCAAAAACTTGCGGCAAACCAAGATCTTCGCTTTGTCCCCGAAAAATACCTTCTTCAATTTTTTCGAGTTTAATTAGGCTGATTAAATTCTGTAATTCTGGGCTCATGGTCACCTTGAAGAGGATTAAAAAATATCAGATGCGGCTATTTTCCCATTAATCTGCATAAATAGGTAGGCTGTTTATGTACTGATTAATTGACAATCGTTTTTGGTTACAATTTGAAATATAATTTCATTATTTAATTTGTATTAGATATAATTTTCTAAGTTTAGATAAACTCTGATATATCAATAATAATCATATGAAAATGTCTAAATAAATCAAAAAACTATAGGTAATTATTATGACATTACATCGCTACATGATTAGTTTGTTGATGCTTATTTTCTTGGCAGGTTGTGAAGGTAACAATGCGAGCCCACCAGAAAAAAGGGTGAAAGGAAAAAGTAGTCATGAGAACCAGAAGGTCGATATTGGCACTATTAGTGGGAATATTATCATTGGTAAAAGTATGGGGTTATCTGAAAACGTAGACCTCACCGTCACGATGTCGGACAATTCATTTGTTGAGTTACCAGCGCTTATATTATCTCAAAAGCATTACACAAGTTTGGATAACCAAGTGACGATTCCTTATGAACTGACTTACCACAAGGATGAAATAAGAAGCCAAGCCAAAATTACGGTGAGTGCCACGCTATATGTTGATGGTAAATTAATTTATATTACAGACTCACCTACTGAAGTGATCAACAATGGTATCTATAAGAATATAGATCTGTTATTGGTTCCTGCCAACTGATGTTGCTCCTTGCTAATATGTACTCGTTATCGCTATCTATTATTCAGTGGTGATTCGGATTTTTGTGTAATAAAACAGCACTTGGTAGCGGCTTTCTTGCTATTTAGCTATCTATCAAGCATAATGCCCCTGCTTTGAAAAAAGCAATCAATGGGGGCTCTGTTGGTTCTCCCGCAACGCTAACTTGTTAACTCGGTCAGGTCCGGAAGGAAGCAGCCATAGCAGGGGTCGTGTGTGCCGGGATGTCGCTGGCAGGGCTCCCACCCAAAAAACTCCCAAAACTTTGATACCTTTCTTATATTCACGCCTATATTTTTACATTAATCAAATGTTGTTCGTTTGTAGATATTTTTGACTATTATCTGCTTAGCTTTATATATTATAAATAATAGGATATTGATTATTATTCTTAATACTAATTTGCTATGGTCAACGATGAACTTTATCTCGCATGCAATGTTAAACTAATTGGGATTAAGAAAGGGTAAAAATATAAGGATATAAGAATTGAGCCAGTATTCATCGAACACTAACTTGGGAAATAAGGATTTTCATTGAGCCGATAAAAAGTTACCGGCTATAACCATTCACTATCTATGCGTGTAAATAAGTATTTATCTAACAAACTTCCAAACAGATGCTGGAATTTTATCGTAAAGTTTATTCATCGTGAGCTCTGCAAGACGATGATCAGCGGCAGAGTAAAATAACTCTAACTCATCATCGGATAACTCATACTTATTTTTTTCAATAACGCGCTCAAGTGTTTCAATAGTGGTGCATTTTCTTAAACGCATCAGATAATCGGATTTGGTCATAACGCCCTTTCTTTATGTGTCTATAACCTAAAATATACTATGCAATAGTGGGATTAAAGGTAAATGGTAATACTAAGTCTTACTTGTCAGACATTTTAGATCATCATCGAGCACGGCGACAAGATTTTGATTCATACTTTCCCAGTCAATGATTTCGCTGAAGGTAACTACTGGGCTGCCAAATAAATTATATGTTTCGTCAAGATACTCTTCAACAAGAGAAATAACGAGATTTTCTTTTGGATATTTGATTTTAAATCGCCAGACAAAAGCTGCAATATGCTCAACAAGCTCGTTAAGACTGATGCTTTGTGCAGAACTAAGATCATTTATCCAATGAGTATTTGTTTTTTGTAAACTTGATATAGCGTCTCTATTCAAACTGTTACAAAGATATTTTAATTCGGCTATATCATGTTTCTTGGGTGAGTATTCATCCATAATCACCTCCATGGGCGAATCTGACTTTTACTTTGTGTATTTTTGTATCAAAAATAATGCCATATTAACTGAATATAAGCACCCGTTTTCAATATAAACAAACATAGCTAATATATTGATAAATATCAGATTATCACTAGTTGAGAGAGTTTTTAGATTATCACTAATATAAAAGTAATATTCAAATATAAACTGGTTGCTCAGATTGCTTTCGCCACATGGATAATAATAGCACTTTTATTACATAAGTCACCACCCAATAATGATTTTTTTAGGGGATCATTGGCTGGTGGAGTAGGAAAAATTGGGCTATTTATTTTTTATCATACTCTAATGAAGAATGTAAATGATATTGTGCGGTTTATGCAGTGAAGTGTATTTAAATGATATGTTACAACTCAAGTTGTGATCGAGATTGATATCGAGATTAAACCTAATTAAATAGTTTATTTCTAATCATTGAATTTTATTTAATATAAAATCCCCTAGGGTTTAACCTTTGTGGGGATTTTTGAAATATTTAATTTAAAGATATAAATTTAGTGTAACACCTGGTTTTAAATCCGCCATTTTAACACCAGAGTTCCAATTCATCAGGTCGTTAAGTTTAATCCCATGACGTTTAGCAATGCTGTAATAAGTGTCACCTTTTCTGACTTTATAGGTTCCACCTTTACGGCTATTACTAGTAGGGGAAGTGCCTGAAATTTTTAAGGTTTGTCCTGGAACAATATTCGCCTTTGCTGTTTTTAACCCATTAAGTTGTTGGATATTCTTCGCTGTCGTATTGAATTTTCTAGCAATACTGGCGATAGATTCACCCTTGCGGACTTTATAGCTAAAGGTTTTGTTCTGTTTTGAATTTCTCTTGGCTGTTTGGACGTTATTGAGCGCCGCTTGTGCATAACGATTTTGTGCAACCGCATTACGAATATCATTCAAGACATCTTGATCAGTTAACGAAACTTTTAATTGTTCAGCTTTCGCAGTTGGTAACATTATATAATGCGGACCATTAGGAGATGTCACTCCTCGGGTATAACCCGAATTGTAGGTTTTAATGGATTCTTCCGTTAAGCCTGTCAATTCAGCCGCTTGAGTTAGTGTAATTTGTTGCCCTACATCAACTTGGGTCAGCCCTCTATTTTTATTACTTTTTGGTAATCTGACTTGATAACGTTCTGGTTGTCTCAAAACTTTGCTAAGCGCAAGGATCTTTGGAACATATTGTTTGGTTTCTTTAGGTAGTTGAAGAGACCAAAAATCTGTTGGTAAGCCAGCGGCTTCATTCTTTTTAATGGCGTTTTGTACGCAACCCTCACCACAGTTATAAGCAGCAAGCGTGAGTTCCCAATCGTGACCGAACATAATGTTTAGGTTTTCAAGGAGATCTAAAGCCGCTTTTGTTGATGTGATAACATCGCGTCGCTCATCAACCCATTGGGTCTGTTTTAGCCCATAAGAACGTGCAGTAATGGGGACAATTTGCCAAAGACCCGCAGCTTGTGCAGGGGAGGTTGCTTTAGGGTTATAGGCACTTTCAATAACTGGAATTAAGGCTAATTCCATCGGCAAGTTGCGATCATTGATTTCATCTACAATTAAGTACATGTAAGGTTCGGCTCTTACTGCAACGTCATAGATAAAACTTTGTTTATTTGAGTAATTGTTGGCCATTTCCCTAATTGTTGCATTCTCAGGGATATCCATCTTCAGCTCACCACTAATATAACCCCAGAGGTCATGATCGACTTTAGAAGCTTGTCTACTTGCTGCCTGATTATGGGATGCAACAGTGTCAATTGAGTGATTGGCTGAAGATTTTGGTTGCTTAACGGTGACCTTGGAAGTGCCTTGACAGCCCGCAAGCAAAACAATGGCGATGAGGGTCGCGATTATCTTCATTAGCTCTGTTTTTCTTTGTTTTTGATGTTTAAAAGTTGACCAGATAATACTGGCTTTAACTGCTATTGACAACGATTATACATCAATATTCATCTTTTAATTGACGTAATAAAGTGAAAACAGCGCGTAATGATGGATTTGTCACATTAATGTTCAGTTTTTGTTGTAATTTCGGGTTGTCGCACTGTAAAAAAATGTTGATGTTTCTCTCTGTTTTCAAAGTACTAGGAACACTTGCTTGCTGGTTGCTGCGCAGTGTTCTTACTTTTTCGGAATAATTCGTAATTATCTCATTTTCAGGCCAAATATGATGTGCGAATTGCAAATTAGACAGAGTATATTCGTGAGCGCAACAGATAAGCGTCTCATCTGGAAGTGCAGCAATTTTTTGAATGGATTGGTACATTTGTTCTGGGGTACCTTCAAAAATTCGCCCACAACCAGCGGAAAATAGAGTATCCCCACAAAATAGATAAGGAGCTTGGTAGAAACCAACATGCCCAAGAGTATGTCCTGGTAATCCAATGACTTGAAATTTGAAATCATCAATGACGACTAAATCCCCCTCGTTTACTTGCTCTGTGGCACCTTTAACGCGTGTTTCTTGGGGACCGAATACGGGGAGTTTTGGATATTGTGCAATAATTCCTTTAACACCCTGAGTATGGTCGTTATGATGGTGTGTGAGTAAAATTGCAACAGGGGTCAAATGATTAGCCGTTAATATTGCGAGAACAGCCTCTGACTCAGCTGGGTCAACGATGATACACTGTTGGTTGTTTGTCAGCAGCCAAATGTAATTATCATTTAACGCTGGAATTCGAATTAACTCCATAATCACCTCGATCCAATTTTTTAAAAGGGGAATGTTATGAAACCCGCGCGTATTGAAGAAAAGATTCAAATGCCCGCCAGTTGGTCTGATATTCCTTTTGGTGAACACTATCGCCAAGCATTGGAAGCACAGTTAGCGCCTTGGTGGCAAAAAATGTTTGGTTATCACTTGCTTAAATTAGGGCATTTGAGTACAGAAATCCACACTAAAGAGTGTATGATCCCTCATCAATTCACCGTAGGTGAAGATCCTCATTTATTTGATGTGGCAGCAAATCCTGAAGCATTACCGTTTGCAGACAAAGTCATCGATGCTTGCTTAATGCCTCATTTGTTGGCATATAGTCACGATCCTCATTGGATCTTGCGGGAAGTTGACCGTGTTTTGATTGATGATGGTTGGCTAATTCTTTCAGGATTTAACCCATTTAGCTTAGCTGGAATGGCTAAATTGGTGCCAATTTTACGTAAGCAGCAACCTTATTGCAGTCGTTTCTTCCCTTCTCTCAGAGTATTTGATTGGCTAGGGTTACTCAATTATGAGGTGCTATATCACCGAAATTGCCAAGCTCTCCCTTGGCTTTCATCAGAAAAACGCGTGAACAAGCGCTGTGGAGGGCTGGGCGTTATGAGTGTCATTGTTGCCAGAAAGCGTACTTACCCTTTAACACCAACGCCCCTGAAATTTAAGCAACCAAAAGTTAAAATTTCAACAGCGTTAGGTGCAACGAAAGAGATCAGTAAATCGAAGCAGTTTCGTTAAATTTTAATGTAATCAATCTTCAGTTGGCTGGTAACCTGTATCTTCTTTGGTTGGAGCATTTGCGGCGGCTCGGGCTAATTCATCACATTTCTCATTTTCTGCATGACCGGCATGACCTTTTACCCAGCGCCAATCAATAGTATGGCGAGTAATCGCTTGATCGAGACGTTTCCATAGGTCTACGTTAACCACCGGCGATTTGTCTGCTTTTTTCCATTGGCGACGTTTCCAATTATGGATCCATTGGGTGATCCCTTGGCGCACATATTGGCTATCGGTCGTGAGGATTACATCGCAAGGTCGAGTAAGCGACTCTAACGCAATAATTGCGGCCAGTAACTCCATTCGATTATTCGTGGTGAGGAAAAAACCGTCACTGAGTGTTTTCTCATGTTGCTGATAGCGAAGCACAATACCGTATCCGCCGGGGCCTGGGTTACCTAAACAAGACCCATCAGTGAAAATTTCTACCTGCTTTGTCATTTCTGTTACACTCTTTCTTATTCATCAACTTCTAGTTTGACACAAAAAAACATTATGAGCACGGCGATAACCCGACAAATTGTCCTCGATACTGAAACGACAGGTATGAATAAACTTGGTGTTCATTATGAAGGGCACAATATCATTGAAATTGGTGCGGTAGAGGTGATTAATCGCCGACTAACTGGGCGTAATTTCCATGTGTACATTAAACCTGATCGCCTTGTTGATCCGGAAGCTTTTGAAGTTCACGGTATTAGTGATGAATTCTTGCAAGACAAACCCGTGTTTGCCGATATTGCGGATGAATTTATTGAATTTATTCGCGGTGCAGAACTTGTTATTCATAATGCTCCCTTTGATATCGGTTTTATGGATTATGAGTTTCGTAAACTCAATAGAGGGATCCCGCCTACAGCAGAATTTTGCACGATTACGGATAGCTTAGTGCTAGCTCGCAAAATTTTTCCGGGTAAGCGAAATAATTTAGATGCGCTGTGTGATAGATATCTAATTGATAACTCTAAGCGAACATTGCATGGAGCATTACTCGATGCTGAGATTCTTTCTGACGTTTACTTAGCGATGACGGGGGGACAGACTTCCCTTGCATTTTCAATGGAGTCTGAATCCAGCAATACAGAACAAGCTAATGCAATTCAACGTATTGAACGACCAGTGAGTGGATTAAAGGTTCTTTATGCCTCTGATGAAGAAGTGGCAGAGCATGAAGCTCGCTTAGATATAGTCGACAAAAAAGGGGGTAAACCTTGTTTATGGCGGCAAACTAAGCAAGATGAGGATGTTCTACATTAAGAGTGGTGATTTAGTGATCTCGCAAGGCTAAAAACTGCTCAACTGTACGATTTTTCAAGAAAAAGTATTGACTGTCATAGCAAGTATTCGTAATATGCTTGGCGTTCCCAGTAGGGAACTTCGGAGCGGTAGTTCAGTTGGTTAGAATACCTGCCTGTCACGCAGGGGGTCGCGGGTTCGAGTCCCGTCCGTTCCGCCACATTATTAAGCCCTGAGTCTTATGACTCGGGGCTTTTTTTTGCGTGAAAAATCATTGATCGCTTAACTTTTTTTGTTTTGAAGCATGCATGGCATGCTTACATCATCAAATCCCTTTCAATAGGTTCAAGGTGACTTTGCGCCTATTTATTTCACTTTAGTGATAAGACGTTGTGCCCGTGTAGGATAATAATTAATCTTATAGTAGGTCATGGTTATTTTCGATTATTGAAATAGGATTATGTGATTATTTTAAATAATATTTATTCTCCTAATCTAGGAATAATTCTTAGGTTCAATTAGAAACAATAAGGGAATATTCTTAATTTAAATTCATTTCTCAGTATTAAGTTAAATTATGAGGGGCAATAATTGATATATATTGATAAGTGTATCTGGAGATTATTTGAGAGAAGATTAAATTGTAATAATGTTTAATTGGAGAACTATAGCCTTATGATTTACACGCAGTAAAGGTATTTTATTATAATGAAGGTTTTACTCGTATTAGCGTATTTTTATCAAAATGTTAATAGTTATTAACATGGCCTATAGACCATTTTTTTCAAATGGTCTTTTGCTGGAATAATATTCTTTGTATTGCTTTGTAATTGGATTTTTGCTTTAATTTTTATTGATTTTATGGTTTTTATTCTCACACACCATATGGGTTATAAAAATAAATAAAAATTTAACATGGATTATAATTCATAAAAATCAATAAGTTGATATTCAATTGAAAGAATAGCGACTAAAAATGATATCTTTTCTTGCGATTGGTAGGTTTTAGGGGGTGAAAATTGACGCATGTCAACTTTCAACGATATAATGCTGAAGTTTTCATCATGTAACAAAGTATTTCAATCATCCATTTAATAGATTAGTTGAGTCGAAAAATAACGATAAACATTTATTTTTAAGCTGGAAGTTAAATAATTCCAAGCGTTAATATTTATTCAAATTACTAAACTATTTATTCTCTCTAATATAGCTTAGAGGGATTTTTCTTTGCATAAATAAAACACCATAGCGTTGAAAGGATTAATATGAAAAATTTTACTGGCGTTGTAATGTTATTATGCATTGCAGCATTGACTGGCTGTGTGCGTAATGAAGGACTTCACGGATATAATAACGAGAGCTGGAAGAATAAGAATATTCTCAAAGAGAGCAAGGAAGTTGAAAATAATAAAGCATTGGTTTCCTTTTATAGAATAGATAATCAAGTTGAAGGGAAAACAATTAATATATTCGTGAATAAACAGTATCTCACTTCATTAGAACCTAATGCGACTAAACAAATTAAATTGTGCTCTGGAAACAACAATTTTACTGCATATAAAACAGACGTTAGCGAACGCTATAATACTAAATTAAACGAAATCGATAATAAGCCATTAGAGCCAGGAAAATCCTATGCGTTCTTGGTCATTGAAACCAATGGAACAGTATCATTAAAACCACTGACAGAAAAAGAAGCTAATGAATTTAAAGGGAAAGTTAGTAATCAGATTCATACTTTACCACGTGTGGATGTAGCTCAAAGCTGCCAATAATTAATACGTTCTTAAACTAAATTTAATTCAATAAATAATTGTCTGATACGAGGCAATGGATAACTATGTCTATTAAAAAAATATCAATTAAAGTTAATAATAGCAAAGAGACGATTGAGCAATATTCTGTCACTGGTGGAGAAAACGGCGCAGGTAAATTAAAACAACCACTGCATATTAATGCACAAAAAAATGTAAATTATTTATTAATTGATGAAAGTACACAATTCGCGCCAGAAAATATCGCGGTTAAGCGCGTAGATAAAAATCTAGTCATTGCATTTGAAGGTGGTGACGTAGAAAGCCCTGATTTAATTATTGAAAATTACTTTGCTGAAAACGGTGCCATTGGCTACCACGAAGGTGATGCAAACCTAATTATCGGCCAATATGAAAATGGTCAATATTTTCCATATGTTCCTGAAAGCGCTGTAAAGGCAGATGCAATAAGCCAACTGGCTGATGGCCAGGCTACAGGGCAAGCTATCGGTGGCGATGCACTACCGCCAATGTGGGCATTTAATCCATGGTGGTTAGCAGCGTTGGTTCCTCTCATTGGAATTCCTGCTATTGCAATTGGCGGCGGTGGTGGTGGCGGTGGTCACTCCAAAGTGGTTGATCATGCACCTATTGCGGGTGATGATTCTGCGCATACTAAGCATAATACCCCCATTTCTATCCATGTTACCGCCAATGATAGTGATGTTGATGGTGACTTAAATCCTAATTCTATTCGTATTGTCAAAGAGGGTTCCAAAGGAACGGTGACGATCGGTAAAGATGGAAAAATAGTCTATACGCCAAACAAAGGCGAGTATGGTATTGATACCATTACTTATGTAGTAAAAGATCGTGCAGGTCATGAGTCTAACGTAGCCACTATTACGGTAAAAATTGATGCTGCACCAGAGGCGAAGGATGATTCCGCGGCAACCAAAGAATCCAAGCCTGTCACTATCGATATGGAAAACAACTATTCTGATAAAGACGGAGACGTTGACCATAGTTCTCTAGAAATTAAAACTAATGGTGCTAAAGGTTTTGCGAAGTTTGTGAATGGCAAGCTGGTGTACACCCCGAAAGCGGGCGAAGTGGGCACCGACACCATCACGTATCAAGTCAAAGACAAGAACGGCAACGTATCCAACGAAGCGACGGTGACCATCGAAATCGACGCCGCTCCGGTGGCGAATGATGATGCGGCTGCGACCAAAGAATCGGTGCCCGTCACGATTGACGTGTTAGACAACGATAGCGACTTAGACGGCGATATCGACCCAAGCACGCTGACTATTATCACCAACGGTAGCAAAGGCACCGCAGAATTTGTGAACGGCAAGCTGGTGTACACCCCGAAGGCAGGCGAAGTGGGCACCGACACCATCACGTATCAAGTCAAAGACAAGAACGGCAACGTATCCAACGAAGCGACGGTGACCATCGAAATCGACGCCGCTCCGGTGGCGAATGATGACACAGCAAGAACAAATCAAGCCACTTCAGTGACTATTGACGTATTAGCAAATGATACTGATTTAGATAAAGATCTTGATCCAACTACACTGACTATCGTGGACCAGCCAGCACAAGGCAAAGTAGAATATCGTCGATGGTAAACTGGTGTATACACCGAATGCGGGAGCTAAAGGTACAGATACCATTACTTACCAAGTCAAAGACAAGAATGGCAACGTATCCAATGAAGCTACTGTGACCATTGCGATCAATGAGCCGCCTGTTGCAGGTGACGATTATGGTAAAACTAAGCAAGGCGTTCCGACAACAATTGATGTTTTGGCTAACGATAAAGATCCTGATGGGGAATTGGATAAATCGACTCTGCATATTGAAAAGAACGGAAGCAAAGGTACTGCTACGTTCGATGTGGATGGTAAATTGATTTATACACCAAAACCAGGTGCAACAGGTCAAGATACCATTACATATACGGTGAAAGATAAAGATGGCAGTATCTCGAATACCGCTACCATCACAATTGATATTGTGCCAACACAGACTACGCCGACAGAAGTTTATGAAAAAGGGTTAAGAACAGATGGCACGGCTGGTGATAAATCGTCTGTGACTGTAAATGGCGTTATCGAGCTATCTAACCCAACGGATAAACCAACAACACCAAGCGATATTAAGATCATCGAGCCGACAACCAAGTTAACTTCTGGTGGTGAACCCATTAAATGGGAGCCTTCGGATAACGGTTTTGTGGGTAAAACGCCAGATGGGAAAGAGGTTATTTCTGTCAAAGTCACTGATACCCCAACAGCAGATGGCAACACAAAAGTTAACTATGAAGTTAACCTAAAAGGTCTTGTTGACCACCCAGAGGGTAAAGATTCTCTGAATATTGAGTTTGGTGTTAACAATGGCACAGATGAAGTGAAAACAGAAATCGTGGTGCATGATGATAAGCCAAGTGCCGCGGATGTTGAATTATCAGTAGAGCCGCCAGCAGACAATACTTTTTACGCCAACTTAATTATCTCACTAGACTTATCCAGCAGTATGGGAAGGGATGATAGCGGGATTCAAGGTGGCAATACTCATTCAGGCATGAAAACGCGATATGACGCAGCATTAGACTCAATTGAAAGTGTACTTAATAGCTATGAAGAAAGGTTAAATAGTGCTGATGCGGGAGAAGTCCGCGTGAGTATGAATGGCTTTGCGAAACAAGCGTCAGCAATTGGTGCTATTAAAGGGTATCCAATGGATCAACCTTATTGGTGTTCAATCGCGGATGCGAGAAAAATTGTTGAAGGATTGCGTGGTTATCAAGAGTTACGCCCTGACCATCAAGTTATTGGGGTAGATACGAACTATGATGCTGCTTTGCAACAAATTATTAGTATTTTCCAAAAACCATCCAGCAGTGGAATGGAGCCACTGGATGCTAAGAATATCAGTGGGAAATTGGATAACACATTGTTTGTAATCACTGATGGTATTCCAAACTTTGGTAACCAAGAAGGTAGTCAAGATCCTTTGGTGGGCAATGGCATTGCACCAACATCGCCAAATGGTTTTATTCCTGGTAGCCCTAATTCTGATATTGGTGAAGATAGCTGGAAAGCTTTCTTAACTGAAAAAGGAATTCGTTCAGTTGCGATTGGTATTGGTCAGGATATGCTCAATAGCTCCAATGGTAAAACGGGCGAAGAGTTTATTAAGCCTATCGCTTTTGATGGTCAAAAAGGCAAAGATAATGATGGTAGTGATGTTATCGTCTTGAAAGATATGAGTTCGTTATCAAACATATTAGAAAAATATGTTCCTAGCGAAAATACGATTGAAAGTAGTTTCTCCAAAAATAGTCAGGATGAAAAAACCTTAAGCTTTGGTGCCGATGGCATGAAATCAATCAGCATTGAAGTGGATGGTAATACCTACAAATATGATCCAAAAACTAATTCTATTACCTCTGATGGTAAAGATAAGAGTATTTGGGCAGATTTCGGTGGCGGTGAAGTCGCCATTAAAACTGAAGCAGGCGGCTTACTCTCTATCTCGTTAGGTGAGAAAAACTTTGGTCAATTAACCTACCGTCCGGGGACAACACGTCCAATTGGAATGGAAAAAGAGACCTTCACACTGACACTAACGGATAACGATGGAACCAATGGTAAATCATCAATTTCAGTGGATATCAGTAAGTTAAAAGAATCTGGTCATACAGGTTTAAATGATGCTGATTTAACGGCACTGAAATTGTTCTCACCAGAAAGTGCAATGGAGTTATCTGGGGGGGATCATGATGTCAATGCAACATCCAGCCACTCTACTGGTTTCATGCATTCATCATTAGATGCATTACAAGAAACTCAAAACGCCATTATTTAAGACTATTTATTGAGGGTTGCTCATCAGTAGCCCTCAATATTTTACGTCGCCAACCCCTGTTTTATTACTTTGCGCCAAATTTATGAAATCTATGATTAATGGCATCTTAGCGTTAGTTTTTGTGAAGATGTTTTCTCTTTCTGCTGTGGCAGATGTAGTTGAATTAAAAAACCTATTAAAAGATTCACTCGATAGTGCCCCAGAAGTTCAAGAGGCTTATGCCAATTATCAAGCGGCGCAGAGCAACGTTAGTGCGGCGGAAGCTGGGCATTATCCTGTTGTCAGTTTAATGGGAACCCAGCCTCTTGCGCAGCAACACAAATATGAAAGTAACGCGATGGAATCGGGGTTTCACCTCGGTACCAAAGCGACCATGAATATTTATTCTTGGGGTGGGATTGAAGCGGGTGTCGACCGCGAACAGTCCAAGCAAAGTTACTACGAAAACCAATATATTCTTTCTCAAGAAGATATCAGTGTGCGCATTAGTCAGCTTTATTTACAGGTTTTGCGCCACAAAGAAACTCTTGATGTTATTGATGAAAACCTCGTTCGTCATCACCAAATTGCAAAGCAGCTGACTACCATCGTCCAACATGATTCGGGGCGAATGAGTGAGCTAACACAAGTGAAAGCGCGCACCTTAAAAGTGGAAATGAGCCGCGCCGAAACAGAAAGAAACCTGAATTTAGCCCTGAGCCAATTATCGATTTTGACTCAGCGCCAGCTCACTGTAGACCAATTTGTTGATCCCTTCAGATCGACAACGAGTGGTGTAATTTTGGCGAGATTCCAAGATGATAACTTAGAGAATAATCCAAGCTATAAAGCCCAAGTAGCGGATGCTCAAAGTCTCAATGCAGACGTTAAAGTTGCGAGTGCGATGAGAAAGCCAGCATTGAATTTAGAAGTCAGTGCCACCCCCGATAACAGTGAAGTATTTTTACGGGTCTCTTGGAATATTTTCGACCAAGCCAGCTATTACAGCCAAGCACAAAAAGAATATGCCTTATCGGCAGCGAATGAGCGTATTAAGAAGACATTCCGTGAAATTAAAGAAATGAGTCAATCTGCGGCGATCAATATGGCGCAAAGTGAAAAGCAAGGAAACATAGCAAAAGCCTATATCGCAGAACAAAAAGTGGTGATCAGTAACTATGAAAAGCAATTCACCATCAACCGCCGTACTTTAATTGATTTGCTCGATGCGTATAACGAGCTTGCAAGCATTCAAACCAGCGCCGTTATCTTACAAAACGATTTCCGTGACGCGACACTTAATTACCTCAGCGTGCAGGCGAAAATGTCTGCATGGATGAACCAAGAATTGGCTTCAAGATAAATTATGAATATTATTAATAACCTATCATTAGTCACCCAGCGTTTGGGTTATACCCTTTCACCGGAAATCTTATTAGCACAAACCAAGCGTACTGAGTCGAAGTCTTTCGATTATGCCTCGTTAGTAAATGTGTTGAATTCCCACCAATTTGATAACCAGATCATTGAAATCGATCTGCATAAGATCCCGACGATTGCGGCGCCGTTTCTGGCGCTATTGGCAAATAATGAATCAGTGGTGATCAGCAAAATTGAAGATGGGGAAAATGGGCGTCATTTCGAGATCTTAACGGAAGAAGGCTTACGTCAAACATTAAGCGTGCAAGATCTGGCAGTGAACTACAGCGGCTATAGCTGGTTTATTAAACGTAATATTCGTTCAGAAACCCGTTCGGAAATTGATAAATACGAAACCAGCAGCTTCTGGAAAGTGATTTGGCGCTATAAAAAATATTACTACCAAGTGATCATCGCATCGTTTGTCATCAACTTATTAGCCTTAATTAGTTCCCTGTATGTGATGAATGTGTATGACCGTGTGATCCCAAACCAAGCTTACGAAACCTTATGGGTACTGACCATCGGTGTTGTGCTTGCCATTGGCTTTGAATTTCTCGCCAAAATGCTGCGATCTTACTTATTAGATATCGCAGGAAAAAAAGCGGATATCGTGATCAGCGCCATGCTATTCCATCGCGTGATGGGGATCCGCCTTGATAAGCGCCCAGCGTCATCAGGATCGTATGCCAACAATTTACGTGACTTCGAATCCATTCGTGAATTCATGACCAGCGCGAGCTTATTAGCGCTCGTCGATCTGCCGTTTATTTTGCTGTTTATCGGTGTGATCAGCGTCATTGGTGGATACTTAGCGTTAGTGCCACTGACCATTATTCCGGTTGTGGTGATCGCGGGTCTTTTGATCCAAAAGCCACTAGCAAAAGGGATCAACGCCTCAATGAAAGAAACGTCTCAACGCCAAGGTTTAGCAGTTGAATCCATTGAAGGGATCGAAACCTTAAAGCTGAATAATGCCGTGAATTGGGCACAACAGCGTTGGGAAATGCTTACAGAGAAAACCGCATTTTCATCCATTGCCGTGCGTAACCTGACCAACTTTATGGTCAACTTCAGTGCGGCGATGCAGCAGCTCAATACCGTCGGTTTAGTGTGCTTGGGAACTTACCTGATCCACGCGAATGATGTGAACTCGCGTATTACGATGGGGGCATTGATCGCCAGTGTGATCTTATCCGGTCGAGCATTAGCGCCACTGGGGCAAATTGCAGGGCTGGCAACACGTTTTCAATCAGCGCGTATGGCATTAGCGGGCGTTAAAAATATCTTTAATCGCCCCGTAGAGCGCGAAGATCACAAAAAATACATTTCACCGACTTCTGTTAATGGCGCATTACGACTGACCAATGTGACTTATCAATATAATAAAGATGGGCAGCCAGCATTGAACAACATTAATTTAGAGATTAAAGCGGGTGAGAAAGTCGCGATCCTCGGTAAAATTGGTGGCGGGAAAAGTACATTACTGAAGCTATTGACTGGTCTGTATGAGCAACAGCAAGGAAATATCAGCTTAGATGACATCGATATTCGCCAAATTGATCCGATTTTCCTCAGAAGCAAAGTTGGCATGCTGGCTCAAAAGCCGCGTTTATTCTTTGGAACCTTACGTGAAAACTTGGATTTGGCTCGTCTTGATGGCTATTCAAGTGATGACGATTTGGTGCGTGCACTTAAGCGTTTCCAGCTTGATAAAATTATTCGTCAGCATCCTGCCGGTTTAGATATGCCTTTGGGGGAGGATGGACTAGGGCTATCGGGTGGACAAAAACAGATAGTAGCACTGGCACAGTTAACCTTACATAACCCAAATGTGGTGTTACTGGACGAGCCAACCACGGGCATTGATGTGGATACTGAGAAATTGGTTCTGGATGCTCTGGAGGCGTGGACTCAGGAAAAAACGCTGATTGTCGTAACGCATAAATTACCCATTTTACGTTTAGTTGACCGAATTATTGTGATGGACGATGGCAAAATCTTAATAGATGGTCCTAAGCAGAAAGTATTAAAAATGCTAGGACAGTCAGAACAGCCAGCAGACACTGTTTCTACCGATAAACCTGCGCCACAGCAGGCACCACAAGTACGCGTTGTTTCTCAAGTTAGACATACCGTAACAAAAGAAGAAGAGGCGATTTAAAATGGATCATTATGGTAAAGCGCCTAAACAGCAGCGTACTATTTCTAACGATTTTTCTCATGACTTAGCATCCGTGATGAAAAAAGAACGTAGCAATTTACTGTTTCTGCCTATTATCTTTTTGGCGCTATTGCTGACGATTTTTATCATCTGGGCGTATAACAGTAATTTAGAAGAGATTATTCGCGGGCAGGGAACCATTATCCCCAGTAGCCGTGAGCAAGTCATTCAGAGTATCGACCCAGGTAATATCCAAGAAATGTATGTTAAAGAAGGGGATATTGTTGAAAAAGGGCAAATTTTACTGAAGTTGGATGATGCTCGTAGTCGGGCGTTATTACGTGAAAGCCAAGCTCGAGTACAAAACTTAGAGGCTATCTCAGCGCGTTTGAAAGGGGAATCTCGTAACGAAGAGCCTGATTTTTCAAAGATAGCGGATCAAGAATTAGTGGCGCGCGAACGTAATGCCTACAACGCGAAAAAGACTCAGCGCGACCAAGCGATAGCAGGTTTACGTCAAAGCAAAGGGCTATTGGATCGAGAAATCGCGATCACTAAGCCGTTGGCGAAAGAAGGATTAGTTTCCAATGTGGAGATCCTGCGAATGGAAAGACAATCTGTTGAGTTGGCAACCCAAATCAACGAACGCATGAATAACTATCTGGCGGAAGCTAATGCGGAATTAATCAAAGTCGAGTCGGAGTTGGATCAAGCGGAAGAGAGCATGAGTATGCGTGAAGATCCGGTGGCACGCTCGGAGATCCGCGCCCCCGTTCACGGCATCGTAAAAAATATTAAGATCAATACGATTGGCGGCGTGGTTAACACGGGGCAAGATATTCTTGAAATCATCCCTCTGGATGACAAACTCATGGTCGAAGCGTACATTCGCCCACAAGATGTTGCATTCTTAAGACCGGGTATGCCTGTGGTTGTTAAAGTGACGGCTTATGATTACGCTATTTATGGTGGTTTAAATGGGGTAGTGAAGTTAATCAGCCCAGACACGCTAAGTAATGATACACGTCGCAGTGAGTTAAAGCTCAATCCAGATGAGACCTTCTACCGAATTCTTGTCGAAACAGAGAGCAATTATTTGTTAGACAAAAATAACCAGAAAATGGAAATAATTCCGGGTATGGTGGCATCAGTAGATATTAAAACAGGCGAAAAAAGTGTGTTTGATTATCTTATTAAGCCAATCACGCGTATGAAACAGGCAATGACAGAACGTTAATCATCCTCTAAATGCCGTGATATAAAAATGAGGGCGCTAATGTTAGCGCCCTTGTTGTTTTGTGTGGGTTTTCCCGTCAAAAATTTGCCAAATATCACTAATATTGAGGCTAATTACTCAAGAAGCATAAATCACCTTGATCCTAAGTGGTGAACTCAGGTTTAATAAGGTCAGGCAATTGCGCAAAACGAAGAACCCAAAGGGATATTTTGCGCAATGGAAAGGATTCAGCTTGACGGTTGCGATAAAGATCCGCAGTCTGCTGTCAGATTGTTTCAAATAATTGCTGTATGGATGAAATTGCGTTAGTTTCGTAGAGTCTCATCGCCAAACTTCAAGTTGTGGGTAGGTTTAATAAGCGCTTATGCACCTGCGGCTCGAATTATTGAGGCTAACTCTATAAACCGCAATGATTCTCTATTGCGTTGTGAATATTGGTTTAAGTACGTTCTATCCTACTTGGAGTATACTAATGACGACTCGTAAAACCCTTGCTAATGCTATCCGCTTTCTGAGTATGGATGCGGTTCAAAAAGCAAAATCAGGGCACCCTGGCGCACCAATGGGCATGGCTGATATCGCTGAAGTTCTTTGGCGCAACCATATGAATCATAACCCAGCAGATCCACATTGGGCTAACCGTGACCGCTTTGTACTGTCTAACGGTCATGGCTCAATGCTGATTTATAGCTTGCTGCATCTGACTGGTTATGACTTATCTATTGATGAGTTAAAGAACTTCCGTCAATTGCATTCTAAAACCCCAGGTCACCCAGAATATGGTTATACGCCAGGTGTTGAAACTACCACGGGTCCTTTAGGTCAAGGTATTGCAAACGCTGTGGGCTTTGCAATTGCTGAACGTACTTTAGCGGCGCAATTTAACCGTCCAGGTCATGATGTCGTCGACCACCACACCTACGTGTTCATGGGTGATGGCTGTATGATGGAAGGTATTTCCCACGAAGTATGTTCATTAGCAGGTACACTGAAGTTAAATAAACTGGTCGCATTCTATGATGACAACGGCATCTCTATCGATGGTGAAGTTGAAGGCTGGTTTACTGATGATACTGCAGCACGTTTCGAAGCGTACGGCTGGCATGTTATTCGTGACATTAACGGTCACGATGCAGACCAAATCAATGCGGCAGTGAACGAAGCACACAAACAGTCAGACAAACCAACCCTGATTATGTGTAAAACCGTTATCGGTTTCGGTTCACCAAACAAAGCCGGCACTGAAGCAGTTCACGGCGCACCTTTAGGTGATGCAGAGATTGCAGCAACACGTGAAGCGCTGGGCTGGAACTACGGTCCATTCGAAATCCCAGCGGATATCTACCAAGCTTGGGATGCACGTGAAGCTGGTAAAGAAAAACAACATTCTTGGAATGAAAAATTCGCAGCATACGCGAAAGCGTATCCTGAATTAGCGAAAGAATTCGAACGCCGTATGGCGGGTGAATTACCGGCTAACTTTGATGCTGAAGCGAAAAAATTCATCGACAATCTGCAACAAAATCCAGCTAATATTGCAAGCCGTAAAGCGTCTCAAAACGCATTAGAAGCGTTTGGTAAGGTATTACCAGAATTTCTGGGCGGTTCTGCGGATTTAGCACCAAGTAACTTAACCATGTGGTCAGGTTCTAAACCACTGAACGAAGACAAAGCGGGTAACTACATCCATTATGGTGTACGTGAATTCGGTATGTCTGCGATCATGAACGGTATCGCTCTACATGGCGGTTTCGTGCCTTATGGCGCAACATTCTTAATGTTCGTTGAATATGCACGTAACGCGGTACGTATGGCAGCGTTGATGAAAATTCGTAGCATCTTCGTTTACACCCATGACTCAATCGGTCTGGGTGAAGATGGTCCAACTCACCAACCAGTAGAACAACTGGCAAGTTTACGTGTGACACCAAACATGAGCACATGGCGTCCATGTGACCAAGTTGAATCTGCGGTAGCTTGGAAATATGCGATTGAGCGTAAAGATGGTCCAAGCGCACTGATTTTCTCTCGTCAAAACTTGGAACAGCAACCTCGTACCGCTGAGCAATTAGCGAATATCGAGAAAGGGGCTTATATCCTGAAAGATTGCGCAGGTACACCTGAGCTAATCTTTATTGCAACGGGTTCTGAAGTTGAGTTAGCAGTGAAAGCAGCGGATCAACTGACTGCAGAAGGACGTAAAGTTCGTGTGGTCTCTATGCCATCAACGGATGCATTCGACAAACAAGACGCGGCTTACCGTGAATCTGTTCTGCCTTCAAGCGTGAGCGCTCGTGTTGCGATTGAAGCGGGCATTGCGGACTACTGGTTCAAATACACGGGTCTGAATGGCGCTATCATTGGTATGCATTCATTCGGTGAATCAGCTCCAGCTGACGTGTTGTTCAAAGAATTCGGTATTACGGTTGAAAATGCAGTGAATGCAGCGAAATCTCTACTGAAATAATTCATAAGATGCACCGCGGTTAAACGCGGACATCCGAAAGTGAATGAATGTAATTTACGCCTCAATATCAAGTTTGGTATTGGGGCGTTGTTTTTTTGTGCACCCTTTCTTGTTTTTCTATTGCGTTCTATAAATATATCCCTTAATCTAAAACTTGATTAGCTGAACCGTTTCAGTTTCGTTTGAGAAAATGTAAATAAATTTTAAAAATGTCGAGTGAAGCACACTTTTGATGTTTGACAGCTAAAATGAGCAGTAGAGTTGGTGGTAGTCAGTTATCCTTAGCAACCGTGTGATTTTGCTCAGATACAAGGTGTAGAATGGCAATCAGGGTAGCAATAAACGGCTTCGGTCGTATTGGTCGAAGTGTCCTTAGAGCACTATATGAATCAGGTCGTCGGGCAGAAATTGTCGTTGTGGCGATCAATGAATTAGCTGAACCGGAAGGTATTGCTCATTTGCTGAAGTATGATTCAAGTCACGGACGCTTTGCATGGGATGTCCGCCTCAATGGCGATTTGCTACAAGTTGGGGATGACAATATGCGTCTTTTCCATCAAGCGGATATCAGCAAGCTACCTTGGAAAGAATTAGGTGTGGATGTGGTATTAGATTGCACAGGCGTTTACGGCTCTCGCGAAGATGGCATTAAGCATCTGGAAGCTGGCGCAAAAAAAGTGCTCTTTGCGCATCCGGGAACCGATGATCTTGATGCAACCATTGTGTATGGTGTGAATCATGACAGCCTACAAGGAAGCGATACCATCGTTTCCAATGCATCTTGTACGACCAACTGTATTATTCCTGTCATCAAAGTTTTAGATGATGCTTTTGGTATAGAGTCGGGCACCGTCACTACCATTCATGCATCCATGAATGATCAGCCTGTGATTGATGCCTACCATAAAGATTTGCGCAGAACCCGTTCCGCTAGCCAATCGATTATTCCCGTTGATACAAAGCTGGCGGCAGGGATCACTCGAATTTTCCCAAAATTTCAAGGGAGTTTCGAAGCGATTTCGGTACGTGTTCCTACGACCAATGTCACTGCCATTGATTTAAGCGTGACTGTCGATGCGGATGTTTGCGTTGATAAAGTTAACAAGCTACTACAGAGCGCCGCGCACGGGCATTTTCGTGGTATAGTAGACTATACTGAATTACCGTTAGTCTCGATGGATTTTAATCATGATCCACATAGCGCTATCATTGATGGCACGCAAACACGCGTTAGCGGTAAAAATTTGATCAAAACTCTCGTTTGGTGTGATAACGAATGGGGGTTTGCTAACCGGATGCTAGATACAACCCTAGCGATGGCAGCAACAGGTTTAAACTAATTGGCGTCTGACAGACAGCAGGGCACAATAACCCAATACGTTATTTATTGCCCAGCCCAGTCGCTAATGAAAACTTTATAGAGAATCAACAAGAGGATTCACCATGTCTGTAATTAAGATGACCGATTTGGACTTAGCGGGTAAACGCGTTTTCATTCGTTCGGACCTAAACGTTCCTGTTAAAGATGGTAAAGTTACTTCAGACGCACGTATTCGTGCTTCATTACCAACAATTGAATTAGCACTGAAACAAGGTGCTAAAGTCATGGTTACTTCCCACCTAGGTCGCCCGACTGAAGGTGAGTACAACGAAGAGTTTTCACTGCAACCTGTTGTTGACTATCTGGCCGCTAAATTAGATAACCCAGTTCGTTTAGTTAAAGACTACTTGAATGGCGTGGATATCGCTGAAGGCGAATTAGTTGTTCTGGAAAACGTGCGTTTTAACAAAGGCGAAAAGAAAGACGACGAAACACTGTCTAAACAGTATGCTGCACTGTGTGATGTGTATGTGATGGATGCGTTCGGTACTGCTCATCGTGCTCAAGCATCAACTCACGGTGTCGCAAAATTCTCTCCAGTTGCGTGTGCGGGCCCGCTGTTAAGCAATGAATTAGAAGCATTAGGCAAAGCGCTAGGTAATCCAGCACGCCCAATGGTTGCTATCGTAGGCGGTTCTAAAGTTTCGACTAAACTGACTGTATTAGATTCCCTGTCTAAAATTGCTGACCAACTGATTGTTGGTGGTGGCATCGCCAATACGTTCATCGCTGCGGAAGGCAACAATGTGGGACGCTCTTTATATGAAGCAGACCTGATCCCAGAAGCGAAAAAATTACTGGCTAACTGCCAAATCCCAGTGCCAACTGATGTTCGCGTGGCTACCGAGTTCTCAGAAACTGCTGAAGCAACACTGAAAGCAAGTAACGCTATCAAAGATGATGAGCAAATTCTGGACTTAGGTGATGAATCCGCAGAACGTCTGGCTGAAATTCTGAAAAATGCGAAAACCATTCTTTGGAACGGCCCTGTGGGCGTATTCGAATTCCCTAACTTCCGTAAGGGAACAGAAATCGTTGCTCGTGCTATCGCAGACAGCGACGCTTTCTCAATCGCTGGTGGTGGTGACACCCTAGCGGCGATCGATTTATTCGGTATCGCTGATAAGATTTCATACATCTCTACGGGTGGCGGTGCTTTCCTTGAATTCGTTGAAGGTAAAAAGCTCCCAGCCGTTGTAATGCTAGAAGAACGTGCTAAAGCGTAATTAATTTGTTCATACACAACAGGCAGCGTAGGCTGCCTGTTCACCACAGGACCTTTTCACATGTCTAAAATTTTTGATTTTGTTAAACCAGGTGTTATCACTGGTGATGATGTACAGAAAGTTTTCGCGGTTGCCAAAGAAAATAACTTTGCATTGCCAGCTGTGAACTGTGTTGGTACTGATTCAATTAACGCCGTACTTGAAGCGGCAGCTAAAGTACGCGCTCCGGTTATTGTTCAGTTCTCTAACGGTGGTGCTGCATTTATCGCAGGTAAAGGCCTGAAAGCTGAAGGGCAACAAGCCGCTATCTTAGGTGCCATTTCAGGTGCCCACCATGTACACCAAATGGCAGAACACTACGGTGTGCCAGTGATTCTACATACTGACCACTGTGCGAAGAAATTACTGCCATGGATCGATGGTCTGTTAGATGCAGGCGAAAAACACTACGCGAAAACTGGCAAACCACTGTTCTCTTCTCACATGATTGATCTGTCAGAAGAATCTCTGGAAGAAAACATTGCAATCTGTTCTAAATATTTAGAGCGCATGGCGAAAATCGACATGACTCTGGAAATCGAATTAGGTTGTACTGGTGGTGAAGAAGACGGTGTTGATAACACTGGCATGGACAGCTCAGCGCTGTACACCCAACCAGAAGACGTGGCTTACGCTTACGAAAAACTGAACGCTATCAGCCCACGTTTCACTATCGCAGCTTCTTTTGGTAACGTACACGGTGTTTATAAGCCAGGTAACGTACAATTAACGCCAAAAATTCTGCGTAACTCCCAAGACTACGTGTCTGAGAAATTTAACCTACCACACAACAGCTTAGATTTCGTTTTCCACGGTGGTTCCGGTTCAAGCGCTGCTGAAATCAAAGAAGCAGTAAGCTACGGTGTTATCAAAATGAACATCGATACCGATACTCAGTGGGCAACATGGGATGGTATTTTACAGTATTACAAAGCGAAAGAAGGCTACCTGCAATCTCAGTTAGGTAACCCAGAAGGCGATGATAAGCCAAACAAAAAATACTACGATCCACGTGTGTGGCTGCGTAAAGCACAAGACTCAATGGTTGTTCGTTTAGAGCAAGCATTCAAAGAACTGAACTGTGTAGACGTTCTGTAATTTAAGAGTCGGGCTACAAATAGAAAATCCCTCAGTAAGGCGACTTGCTGGGGGATTTTTTTATGCTTTGAAAAAGATGCTGGGTGTATTTGGTATAAATACAGCGGCATTATAAGTTGATTGTCATGGACTGGTTTCTACGCTCCAAAAAATAATTCAAATCACATTGCAGTACGTTGGCGAAGATACACAATCGAGAAATCGTGAAGTTTTGAGTGCCACGCTCATAGCGAGAGATTTGCTGTTGGCTTAAGCCCGTTTTCTTACCTAAAATGCTCGCGCTCCAGCCTAGCAATAACCGGCGTTTACGAACTTTGGCGCCAATATCAGTGTTTGAGATATGATTATCATAGAGAGCCATATGCTGTCCTCGTTTGTTTTTTATTTCTTCATTATGAAAATGAGAAAATATTGGTGTGAAAGAAAGATTGACCATTAAATAAAATTAATCCGATGATGAAAACACTAAGGCCAATAATAAAAGTGCTAAAACTAAACAATAAAGAAAGATGCTTATTAATATAAAAAATAGACTGCTCTTTGAGTGGGAATGATGCATCTGAAAAAGATAAAAATAATATAATCATTCCCCAATGCAGTACCGACTGTAAAAAAGGGTGCTCTAAGTTACTGTTGATGACAACAGGCGTTAGCGCTAATACCAACGATATTGAGTATCCATTTCCATTTTTTTTATATTTAATGATTGACTGATAAATAACATAAATTCCTCCTGTAATAAGAAATGACATGAAAATAAGATTAATATATCCACCTGTCATCACCCAACGTAAAATTTCATTAAAAACATGGGGCATAATGTAATTATCAGAGCTCAAAAATGGAATTTGATTTGTTTCAAAACTCGCATTCATTATTAACGGTTTTTCCCACATTTCAGTTGGCGGTGAGATAAACAGTGAAATGGAAAATCTCAACATTTGTTTAATATGGAAACGATTAATAATTTCACTATCAATATATTTTGGACATAACTGAATCAAGTAAACACCGATAAACACAGCAATGGCGATGATGAAATAGCTTACACTCACTCTGAGTTTATTCTTCTGGTAAAACAAGCAGATAAAGATAAATGTACATACGGCGAAACTCAATATTATCGTTACGGACTGTAAGATAACGAGCATCATGGTAAAAAGAAAAATGCCAATGCCTAATAGCATCGTGCGGCATTTTTCTTGGAAAAGTGATGCTAATTTAAACTGCGATAAAACCATAGTCATTAACGATAATATGCAACTCATTGCCATATTAACCGACAAAACGGTGATTTGCTGGGTCAAGCCGTATGAGCGCATGCCGGTTGCAAAATAAAAAATATTGGTTTCAAAGATATACTGGTAAATAGTAAAAAAACACTGAATTACATTAATAATTATGAAGCAATAAATACAGAAAGATTGAATTAACCATTTCTCTCTTATTTGCAGCCCGACAATGTAGAGTATTACACCAGCACTAATTCCAGACCAATACCAAAATATGATATTGGTATTTTCTTGTACATAAAAAAGATTAATGCTTAATATCACGAGCCCTAGACAAAAACACATTGCTGGAATCGTAATGAAAATTTTTATTTTTCTATAAAATACAGTAAATGCAATGATAGAAATAATTAATACAATCGCTAACCAGCTAATAATATTCTGTGGCAACGATTGCCGGAGGCTCCCTAAATTGTCAATATAAATTATGCTGGCGAGATTCCAAATAATAAAAATACTAATGAATATAGAACGAGAAAGCATAATCATATTATTTTTTACAACATGTTATTATAAATAAGTCGCAATTAACCACGCATTACCGGTATATTTACCTGGTTCAGCATCTAATCCGTAAAGATGACTTTCAATTTGAATATTCTTTACTTTTTCAATGGTGGTTTCGATGGTTTTACCCCGTTGATTGCTCTCTGCATCGTACAGGGATAGCTCGGAATAAATGGTGTTATTGCCTGATTTTAACGGTATCCGCTTTTGAGGATCACTATCTGTTACATAATCTAAGGCGAATTTAACTTTAATCCCCTGACCTCGATCACATTGGTAGGTTGCAGTGCGGGTTTGTTTACTGTCAAATTCAATTGCATTCATCGTGTTATGGTTGATATTTAAGTTATCAATATTGGATTTACAGTTTGATGGGTAGTTAATTATTGATTGAGTTAAATCCAGTTTCACGCCTGATTTTTCAGCAGGAACAAACATGTCGGGTGTTCCGGGGTATTGGAACATACGTGTATAACCCGCAATCATGGCTTGAGGGATCACAACTTTTCCATCTAATGGAATTTCTTTTACATAGATACGGACTTCAAATGGAAATTGAACGGTAAAATAGGAAGTACTTTGTGAGGTTTCCGTACCACTACATCCATTACCGGCAATATTTTTCCAACCTTGGGTAATTCCGTTGTCTGAATACAAAGTAAAAAACGTATTACCATTAATTTTATATGCAGTTAACCCTTTGATAGTAAATCCAGCTTCAGGCATATACGAAAATACACGGTGGAAGGCATAGCTTGAAGCCAGCCCGCTTTGGTAATTACCTTCTAAGTAGTTAACTTTACAGTACACAGTGCCAACAGGTTGTGAAGTACTTTCATCAATCACAATGCCTTCTTTATTAGGCGGAGCAACGGAATAGTACTTCTCCCCATTACTGCCAATCGTTGGAGTATCTGCTAATACGGAATTATTGGAAACAAGGTTCATTTTGTAGGTGCCGCCACTACCCGAATAGCGGGTTAACCCATGGGAAACTTGGCTGTATAAAAACAATGACATAACCATTGCCATTAATGAAGTTTTCGATGTTTTTTTCATTGTCATTACCTAGCTTTAAAGATAATCAATCATAACTGACAGTGCCGCACTAAATGGACCCACTTCAAGGGTTTCTGGTAACTGATTCGTTACTAATTGTGACTGTAAGGTCAACGTGGCGGTATCACCACTGATGGATGGGAAAATGGGTTCCCATTTCAGTAGATTGATAGCGGTGTTTCTGTTGGCTTGGGAAAAACGGATCCCTAAGCCTTGAATGGTCGTGCTCAATACTGTTTCGTTATTTATCGTGAGGGTAGAGCCTTCTTTCGGAGATAAATAAACGCGTAAATTTTTTCTGAGATCGCACTGTTTAATTAAGATCCCAAAAGATTGTTTTTCTTCTGTTAAGCGATCTAAAGCGACATTTTGAAAATTGACGTATAGCTCTTTATCACCGTTTTCATTCGTGATGACACAAGATGGGCGTACCAACGTGGTTTCTAACGTAATTAAAATATCGGCATATGAAAAGTGACTCACGAGCAGGCAAATAGCGCCTAAAAAATGGGATATTTTCATCATCATTCTCCTACTGGTAGTCCAGATTAAACGTGACCAAAGATGAGAAACTTCCTGTCTTAAGACGCCCACTAAATGGTTTCTGTGCATAGACTCCGAATAGCAAAGGGTTAATGGATCCTTTGCCTGTTTCCGTCACTGAGCTGACATCAATTTGCGTATTAAACTTCAGGGGCTGACCATTTTTTCCATCAGTTAAGGCTAATAGCACATTGGACTCACCAGTGGTTTTTAAATAGGTGATGCCATTGTGAGTTTCCGTATCTTGAGTATTTAGCGTAATTTTGATGGTCTTATTTAATGCCGCGGTTGAGCAATCGACGATATCCAACTGAAAAGGTTGAATATCAGAACGGCCTTGATTTTCAAGTTCAGAAAATCGTAAGCCAGATAAGTAGACCTTTTTCTTCGTATCGTCATCGGACAGGCGGCAACCAAGAGGCACGAGAGTTCCTTCAAAATAGACGGATAAGCTATTTGCCAAACTGCCATAGCTGGTCAATAGCAAAGTGCTAAAACTGACCATGAGCGCGAATGTTTTAGTCATAAATCATCTCCAAACGGCGAGCCGAATTTTCGGCGGGGAGTAAAAATGTCAGGCTCTTATTCGCTGGTGGTTTTGAAACAACATACTGCTGACCCGAAAATTTCAACGTGAATGGTGACCAAGCTTGGTTATAGGAACTGGTGATACAGTGGGCATAACTCACATTAAATTGATAAGCTGGTTCATTGATATGATTGACCGCTCGAGTCATTGTCACCTTGGGTTGGCATGGCGTTATGACAAAACGTGCATTGACATAAATAGTGCCAGTTGTTTGCAATGAATCGTTTTGCGATGGCGTTGCCGCCAAGGCGGGTATTGCAAACATGAGCGATAACCCAAAGTGATATAGTTTCATGTTGATATTCCTGTTTATCTGGTTTGCGCTATTCCGTTACTGTGCATTGCGATGCTTGGCACTTAAATGCCAGCGAAGGTTTTCCACCATAATCATTGATATAGGTCAGATATGGTGTTGCAAACTTCGCGGATTTTAAGTTGTGGGTTGATTTTGGTGGCACCATGACGGCATCAAAATCACTTTGCTCTGACAGCTTTTGGCTATTACCAATACCAATAATGGTCAGATAAAATCCCGTAGGGTTATTCAGCTGATAACCATTGGCTGTCGGGGTTAATGTGATTTGTTTTGCCCACTCTTTTTTACTATCAGCCACAATCGCTTCAGGGCGATAGAACAACTTTACACGGCTTTGCAGTGCAATTTGTAAAACACCAGCCTCTGTCGATTTTGGTGGAATTTCACGCAAGTTATAATAAAACAGAGATTCTCTGTCTTGAGGTAACTTATTGATATCTGGTGCAGCACTTAAACGCACTAAGCTGGTGGATTTTGGCTCCATACGCTGAATGGGTGGAGTTGCAATAATCGGACCCGCTTCTAATTTTTTCTCAGCGGCATCTTCTAACCATGATTGGGCTAAGTAAGGCAACTCTGGATTGTCATTGCGGATGGTGATGTTAATAGACTGTTGGTCGCCATCAAAAATAATACGAGTACGGTCAAGCGTAACGGCGGCGTAAGTGGCGCCCATTGCACCCATGGTCGTCAATAAGACACTGGTGCGAATTAAATTAAAGATATTTGATTTCATTTAAATTTTTTCCTAATGACAAATTAATACAGGGTAGCTATCCGCACCATTTTTAAATTCAGTTACTCTGGCGCTGCATTGCAATTTATTTCCCCAGTAGAGATCGAGCAGGTCATTCGGCATGACACCAACAATCCATGTGATCCCTTGTTCACCCACAATACCGAGCTCAACGTTGTTTTTATTACGGACGCTGGCACCGAAAGGTGGATAAGTGCCGTCCGTAAGTTTTAAACGGGCAAAGGTTTTTTCCCCTTGAATCACGTTAAGACTGCGATAACCAATGGCTCCACGGGTTAATGTGGCTTCAGTGACACTTTCCAATGCTTCAATGTTATTCGGTAATTTACTGGTGTTAATCGATGCCGTTGTTTTTCGATAGCTACTTACGTTAGGGATGACCGTTAACCCAAAGCGGTTAGTTTGATAAACCCCGCCATTTAATGGCACGTTGCTGGCGCCTGGTGTTTCAACGACTAAGCGAGTTCCACCATAGGCTGCCTGATGCATTGCAATACCGTCTTTAACCAACGTGATCCCACCGTTAATCGACCCACCAATGGTGTGGTATTGGTTCGGTACATAGCTGGCATTAGCGGATAGTGACGCCGTTGGAAAATTCTGGCTCAAGTAACCACTGAAACTGGTTTGTGAATCCTGAAATTGTCCCGTTTGATAACCTACGTTGAGGTTATAGCTGCGTTGATCGCTGTAGCCGCTATATCCCACATTATGGGTTGATGAACGGCGTCCACTCTGGTCTTTTGTGTAGCCTTCAGAGAAACTAAAACTACTCCCCATCGTAAACGGAACTGTGACGTACAAATTAATCGCATCATCTTGATATCCAGATCTTTTGGATCGAGTCGCTGATGCAGTTAGGCTGATATTTTTTAACCCTAAAGCGACAATATTGAATGCGGTGTTAATGTAAGCCCCAAATTGCTCTTCGGCTTGGCTATTCCAGTAAGTGTTGTACTGGTAGTTTCCACCCAGCGAGAACGAGTCAAAATATTTATTAATATTGACCTGATAGCTCTCTTTATGGGCTTGGGTTTCTGTCCCTGTGCGACGTTCATCCAATGTTTGTTGTAAAGAACGATAGGTTTCATCCGAGAATCGATATCCGGCGAAGGTGATATCCGTCCTCGCTTCATCAAACGATTTTGAATAACTTAAGCGATAGCTGCGCCCTGTCAGGGTGTTGTCCAGTAATTTCGCGTGGGATTGTGTCACGTCAAATGACAGGCTCCCGAAGGTAAATAAGTCTCGCCCAAAACCCGCAGAAAAAGCTTGGTAGTTTTTCGATAAAATCGAGCCACCGTAGATAGACCAAATGTTGTTAAGCCCATATGACAGCTCGCCTGATGCGGTCATATCCCCTTCAAGATGGCGACCATCGTAACGTGGTTTACCCGCTGCAAATTTGTAGCGAATTTGTCCCGGACGCGTTAAGTAGGGGAGCGCTGCCGTGGTGACGCTGAATTTTTGTTCTTCGCCATTTTCTTCACGCACAGTGACATCCAAGGTTCCACGGATTGAGCTATCCAACGTTTGGATCTGGAACGGTCCCGCAGGAACTGTGGTTTCTAACACGATACGATCATGGCTTTTAACGATGACCGTGGCATTAGTTTGTGCTATCCCAATAATTTCAGGCGCATACCCTGTCAGTTTGGGTGGTAGCATATTTTCGTCGGTTTCTAATGACAAACCGGTAAACTGCCAAGAATCAAAAATTGCGGAATAGAAATAGTTTTCCCCTAACGTCAGAACCGAGGCAATATTAGCTAATGAACGATAAGCATATAAACGGCTGAATATGGCATCGCTATATTCATTGTTATAATTACCAGAGGATTTACGGTAGTTTGCTTGGTAGTCACCACGTAAACGCCACGCGCCAAGGTTCAATCCTGTGGTTCCGTTCGCCGATAAATATGACTCTTTGGTTCCGCTATCTCGACGGCTGAATGAGCCCGTTAAGGTATAGTCGAGTAAAAAACCATTAATACCTTCTTCCCAGCGAGAAGGTGGCACCCAGCTCGGGTCGGTATATTCTAAATAACTTTGTGGGATCAGAATTGACAATGTTAACGTCGATAAGTCCACACTCAGCGTACTACCTTCAAGAGCAGATAAATCCATACACTGATCGTTATCACGATATTTAACTAAACGAATCGCTTCAGGTTTTAAGCCGAGTTGATCTGTAATTACTGCTGGAATACATATGACACTAAATAATGAATCTTCAGAAGACGTAGGCGCACCAATAGTAATATCACGCGCGTTACCCAAACGTTCGTTATTGACTTTAATCGTTAAGTGATAATTTCCAGGCATAATAAATCCGGCCTGTGAAAACTGGCTAAAGTCAATATTCTGAGTATCTTTGGTATCGAGCATATCTGTATTAAATTCAACAGAAAAAGCGACAGTAGGAATACTGGATAAACAAGATATAATAATTAACTGGTGAAAAATATTAAATTTAGCCATAGTGTTCTTATCATATAAAATAATTTAGAATATTTATTAGTCGTAACTTACATTGAATTTTATCGTGGCAAAGTAATTCCCTGGTACAATTTCATTGTTAAGGGTGTCAATTTCTGTTTCATATTTCAAAAAGCTGACTTTCGTTTTACTATCAAAGTAAATTGCGCTATTTGAAATAGAATACGATTTATTCGGAGTGACTAAGTTATTGTTGGTGTCATAAATGTAAACAACGACGCCATCCGTGGGACCAGAAAGTTTAACTGCATTGTTATATAGATCGTTATTGGCAAAGAACTTGATTTTTATTCCTTTTCTATTATCTTTGTCGTATTCACTAATACAGTTGTTTAATTTAATGTTAAATGACTTCCTGTTATTATTTTTAGCTTCTTCTGTATTGATATTTTTTTTAGAAACAAAATCATAATTAATATATTGATATTGGCTGTCTGTTTCTATTGAGCAGGGAGCGGCAACAATATATCCACGCATTACCGTTTCGCCACGAATACCACCATCAACCGTGTATTCAGCATTAGAAATAAAAGGTGTTAATAATAATATTGACCATAAAAAAGATAAATTTCGCATAATGAACCTTTTTATTGGGAGGGTTTCCCCTCCCATAAAAATTACTCGTAAGTGATTTTGAAATCAGCGATAGAGTTAAATTCACCTTCAGTTACTGGCGTTGCAGCATCAACACGTTTTGCTAATGCAGTAAATTCCAGAACGTTTTCACCTTGTCTATTACGAATTTGGTTCAGAATAGATTTAGCTTCGTCGAATTTAAAGTCTTTAATCTGAATACCAACGTTAGTAGCAGTACCAGTTACGCCTAAGAATTCTTTATTTGTACCGACGTAGTTTTTACCACCAAAAGTAATTTTGATGTCTTTAACCGCAACCCATTTACCTTCAGTATCTTTACTGAATTCGTCGAAGTTACATTCTTTTAATTTGATTGCGATATTTTTTTCTGCTGCATTACCTGCTTCTAAAGAAGCACGTGAAAGTTGACCAAAAGGAACTTCTTGTTTGGTGCTTTCAGATTCGATATTACATGGAGAGTTAATAACTTGACCGCTGAAATGTAATTCACCCGTGTTACCGCTAGCTAAAACTGAAGCAGACAGAGTAGAAGCTGCAAATAAAACAGCAACAGATAATTTATTCAATTTCATATTATAGATCCTTAAAGATAAGTAATTGTCAGTCCCTAAAAAGCCTAAGCAAGTGAATGTTTCAACTTAGGATTGAAGACTTCATTTTTAAACGTACTTGGTATTTAAAAGTACTAAACGTTAAATCATTCCCTGAAGTGTTGAATGCAATTTGCCTTATGTATCCATCCGTAGGCTTTTTGTGTAAGTCATTTCGACGAAAACAAGTTTATCCATTAGAGGAGTTTTTTGAAATAAAGTGTTGATATTTTAATAAAGTAAAATATTTAATTCTAATATTAATGTTTTTAACGTTACTTTTAATGTTTTAATTTCAATATCGTATGGCGATGAATGTTTAATGACTTTTGCTTTAAGGTAAATTAACAAATAAATTTTAAGTTATAAAAAAATAGAGCATCGAATGTCATAATCCGATGCTCTGTTTTTGTAGTTATTGCAATGTTATTGGGAAATTACTGAGATAGGTCAAATAGTACAAATAAAAAGAGGGGAGAAATTTTCTTCAAAAATATAATTTTTATCACTTAAACGTTTTATTTTTACAAAATAGATTTGGTCTTGCTGTGGAATTCCACGTATTTTGATTTTATCTTGGGCCTGGTCACTGGGATCAATGAAAATATTTTCAACGCGTGAAAAAAAATGCCCTCCTTGAAAGACATATTTCATATAAAACTTACGAGAGATTGCATAATTTTTTCCATTACTACTAATTGTTCCATTCATTATAAAAGTATTGTGATCAGGATCATGCTCATTTGGGATAATACTTAATAGGTAGTAACCTTTTAAATCTGAACGGTCGTCTGATATGTTAATTTTCAAAGTTGCTCGGCAACTTGGTACGATGGGAGTATGATTTTTATAATAAAAATAACAGCTCATAATGACTAATATAGTTGAAACAATCAGTAACCAAACGGTTCTGACCGATTTCTTATTTGACATAGAAATTCTCACAACTCACAGTTGCACTGTCTTTTGGGGTGGTAGGACAATAAGATAAAAATAAAAAGTTATCATAGAGATTTTTATCGTTAGTGACGATACCCACGTTGTAATAAAACAAGGTCGCTGGTTTTTTACAATCAATATTTAATCGAGTTAGCTGATTTTGTAAGTCAGTAAAATTGATCGTGGTCATATCGGGTTTATGATAGCTATTTATATAGCGTATGCTGCATTGGTCAATACGCCCAACTTCAGGGTATTCAGTGCGCGTAGCAAAAAAATAGCTTTTAAAAAGATACAACAAGCAAAAAATAATAATGACAACTAAGGTAAGCTCAATATAGCGATTATTGAGAATGTAACTCTTTTCCTTTACCGATAGTGATTGTTTCTTTGGGCTGTTTTCTATAATTGAAGGCTGTTCAGATTCCTTAAGTAATATATTGGGTTGCTCTTCTTGGTGGGGTTTTTGATTTAATTTAGTCGAGAGAGACTGTAATTTTGCATCGAACTTTATACCCACTTTGGGAATCGTTGTAATAATTTCCTCCTCAAAAAAGGAGGAAAGGTGGCGGCGTAAAACAGAAATGCTGCTATTAAGGTTATTATCAGATGCAACTTGGTTATGTTCATCCCATACTCGGCTTAATAATGTTTCCCTATCTAAAACTTCACCATTATTTTGCACTAATACCAATAATAAACGGTTTAATGTGGTGGTAAGTTTAATTGCATCGTCGATATTATCGCGATATAACAACCCCTGATGGCTGTCATAAATAATATTATTTATAAGATATTTCATATTTTGATTATTTTTATTTATTTAGGTGTTATATAAGTATTAATCCAGTTTATACCTCTAATTTGGTCGGTGTCAATTAGACAGAAATAGCCTAATTATTTATTTCATTTAAGATCATTAAGTTAGATTAAGGTAATAAAAAAGCCCCTTAATAGGGGCTGCAAGTTATTGTTCAACGTATTGAAACATAAGGATTTGTTTCTATTTGTGTCCACAAATCGACCACAAAAAATAAGCTCTCTTATTACAAGAGAGCTTTATTCGCTTTCAGAGATCAACAACCTTCTTTGTCAAGCGCTTGTTTTTTATAATGACAATGATGTTTGCTGATACTTATTAGGATGGGGATTTACAGCTTCAACAAGTTTAGGCTTGGTGATAAACCTTGATACTGATTCATGGCTTACAAACGTTGCACCACAATTAATATTTTGGCATTGGTTATAACGTTCTTTGGTTTCTTTTGAGACTTGCTGAGAACTACGAGTATGGGCGGCATGACCGCAAAGAGGACAATTCATCATGATAATGTACCTTTCGTCATGATGTTGATATTGCTGATATTATATCAAATATTTTTATGCAGTGTTATTTTTATCACTCAATATCCAACTCTGAAATTTTCACTTCTAACTCCAATGCTGTCATAAAACCACTGTCATTCAATGTATGAACAACTCGCGTTAGCGTCCATTCTGCATTATCAATTTCGGGTTTAAAACCACTAAGGGTTATCGGCATTTCCGGATAAAGATCCGCGCGTCCTTTTGCGAGTTGAATGGAGAATGAAGCTACACCTCGTTGAATTTTTTCCCATTGTGCCTTGGCTGCTCTTTCTGCATTTTCTTTCGTTGCATAGGTATGAGATAGGGTTAGCACATTTCCTTGCTCTCCCGCTAAATATTCTCCTTGTTTTTCTTTTGGGGCTTCTTTTGATGCCGATGTTTTCCGTTTACGTTTTATCTCTACCTTTTTTTATTTTTAGGCTCACGCGTATTTAACCAATTGGCGACAACGCCAGTATAAGCGCCACGATCAGCCAGTGAAAAACGGTGTCCATCTCCCACAGAGCGAGTAATATGCATCGTTGGGATCGGTTGCCCGCTTGCGGTTAACCCTTCACCTTGTCGCATAAACAGTAAATTTCCATCTTTAACCGCAACAATCGCGCCTTCCAGTTTGGCAACTCTGGTTAAAAATGAACCGTCAGACTCATTGGTTTGGTCGATATGAGAGATTCTGATTTTATCAAGTTTATTGTCGATAACAGGTTTCAGTTTATTGCGCTCAGCTAACGTGCGGACAATATCCCCAAGTGTCTTTTGGTGATAAGACTGTTCTCGTTTTACATTCAATGTTTCACGAAAATCAGCGCTACGCCCGCGTATCATTAATCGGTCAGGTGTGCCGCTATGCTCAATTTCATCAACGGTAAACGTCCCCTTATAAATTAAGGCTTCGTTCTTCCAACCTAAATGCAATGACAGCTTTTCACCTCGTTTGGGTAATGCCAGTTGCCCGTCACTATCATCTAATTCAATATCAATTTGATCCGCTTCAAACCCTCGGTTATCTGTCATTGATAGCGAGATTAATCGACCTTGAACTTGAGCATTGATGTTGACGCCATTCGCGGCAAGAACAAAGATAGGCGTTGATTCTATTCCTGAAAAAAAACTCATAGCCGTAGAGTTCCTTGAATATCATTTAGCTGCTGGCTTAAATCACCGAACATTTCAGACAGCGATTCATCCGTTCGTTTTAGCTTCAGCGTAAAATCAATTTTTCTTGCTGCACCATCATCAAAAAACTCACTTTTTGCCTGTGTGATTTCTTCGATAACATACATGCCATAAATTGTGCCACTACCATCGATTAACGACCATGCTTTCCCTGTTTCAGCCATTGATTCTAAAGTAAGTAATGATAATTTGCCGCCTGTTAATGACGGAAACAATGAACCACTCAACGTGATGTCATCACTGTCAGCACCGATAAACTGAAAAGCAGGGCGTTTGCCCACTCGGTGATTAAAACCGTATCGATATTTTTTATTAATCTGCATCATTTGATAAGGCGTTGTTCGCAAATGAAAAACAAACAACCCTAATGCCGCCATCGCCATAATTAAAACTCCTCGTTGTCATGGTACTGACTTAATCGCCGTGATTCCGCTCTGCGCTGCGCGTACGCAAGTTGTTTGGCAACTTCTTTTGCAATATCGGCTGCCGACTGGCTAGGTGCGGCATGGATATGAATTTCAATAGGAGAACGACTGGCTTCACTGTGACGTTGAGTGATATTCACTGACGTTGAAACGTAATTCTTTGGCGGTAATGCATACGGATGAATTGGCTGATTTGCGGTTGAGGGCATCGCCCCCAATGTCAACGCTGCCGCCGCCAGTGCCGCAGTATGTTTTCGGCTTGTTACATTAGCCGGACCATTGACAATTTCAGGACCATATTCGCCAACAATGCCAAATTGCCCCCGAGGAATATAGCCACCACGGTCGAATAATCCTGCCAGTGTTTTGCCTGCAATAGATGCTCCACTTGGCTTCGCGGCTAATCTCTCGGCTTTTGCATCATCGGATAACATCCATTCAGGTAATAAATCTGTTGCTGCGCGCTTAATGTCGGCAAAAGTGGACTTTAGCGCTTCCCATTTCTCAAGAATGCCATTTTTCAAACTATCGATGATTTCACCGCCGATTTGTTTAAACCGTTCGGGTAAGGCTTTTACATCAGAAACAATTTGCTCCCACTTGTCTGAGATAAATGTTTTGATGGCACTTAATGCCTCGCCAAAGATTTTGGACACTTTTTCCCAGACGTTTTTTAAGAATGGGGCTATCGCATCCCAATTTTTATAAATCAGGTAAGCTAACCCCGCAATCGTGGTGATAATTAAAATAATCGGGTTGGCTAATAAGGCTTTTCCTAGCATCATAAAAGCGCTACTAATCATCTTGATCGGATTAATCAGCAACGATAGAAATCCACTGCCTTTAACCCCTAAAACAGCGAGGCTTAACTTTGCCATTGCCAGAGGCGCTATCATGGCAGCTATCATCAATGAAATGCTGCCACCAACGGCAAGTACAGCGCCAAGCCCCAGCGTTATCATCGTGAGTGTTTTCACTATCTCGGGATTTTTCTTTGCCCAATTGCCAAAACCTGAAATAAGACTCGTCACCTGCTTAGTGATATCTCGCAGTGGGCTATCTGCGCCGCCGAATATTTGTATCCCAACATCCTCCCATGCCGATGTCAGATTTTTCAAATCCCCATCAAGGTTATCGGTCATGGTTTTAGCCACTTTTTCGGCTTCACCTTTCGCGGCTTTAATTTCTGCAATCATGTTTTGCAGCTCACCAGAGCCTGATTTATCCACTAAAACAGATAATGCAGAAAAAGCCTCTTCACCTGCGATATGCTTAAACAGCCCAGCGCGTTGTGCGGTTCCCATTTTTTGGGTTTTTTTATCTAATTCAGCCAGAATGGCGGGTAGTTCTCGTAAGTTACCTTTCACATCACGAGTTTTTATCCCCAATTTTGTTAATGCTTCAGCAGCTTGCTTTGGTGGCTCAGCCAACCGTCCGAGAATAGCGCGTAAACTTGTCCCCGCCATTGAGCCTTGAATACCCGCATCACCTAGTTTCCCTGCGGCTACCGCAGCCGTTTCTATATCAACCCCAAGCCCTGCGGCAACGGGGGCAACATATTTCATCGTGTCACCCAGCATGCTGAGATTAACGTTTGAACGGGTGAATGTGGCAACCAACGTATCACTCACACGGCTCATCTCATCCGAGCTTAATTTAAAGCCGGTTAAGATATTGGAACCAATATCCGCCGTGGTGGCTAAGTCGATATCACCAGCGAGTGACATGGATAATGTCCCCGCCATCGCATTTTTAATTTGCTCAGGCTTAAAACCTGCCATGGCATAAAACGCCTGACCTTGTGCGACGTCATTTGCTGTAAATGCCGTTGTTGCTCCAAGCTCTCTGGCTTGGTTTCTCAGCATTTTGTAATCATCTGAGTTTTTATCTAGGCGTGTTAATGCCTGTACTTTTGACATGCCGATTTCAAAGTCATAGCCGGGTACAAGCACTTTCTTTGCTGCATAACCAATCCCAACCCCCGCGGCGGTCATGCCAGCACCTGCGCCCGCCATTTTATTGCGCACATCCATGGTTCGCTGGTAACTATTTCTCACAGCCGACATGCGTTTTTCTTGGTTAGCAACGCGCTTTAACTGTTGTTCTTGTTGTTGTAAACGTAGGTTAGCGGAATCAATATCGCTGTTTAACCTGATTTGGGCTTGGCTCAATTGACGCGTCGAAATACCACTGTTTTTTAACGATTCTCGTTGACGTTGTAGTGATGAACTCAACGTACCGACTTCTATCTTTAACTTAGCAGCCGCGGATTTTGCTTGTTCAAATGCGCGGATCTGAGACTTAGTTGGATTTTGTGCCAAAGATAACTCTTGCGCCAACTTTGTGACTTTTGCTGATGCTTGTTGATACGCTTTATTGGCAGTGTCTAGTGATTGCTTTGTTTTCTTAAAGCCCTCAATTTGCTTGGCTTGATGATTGAGTTCTTTTAATTCTTGGCGAGACCGGCGGAGAGTTTCCGCCAGTTTTTTATTGGATGCTTGAGCACCGCGCAGTGGTTTCGTAAATTTATCAACGGCGCTTAAAATTACTTGTAAACGCAAATCTTTACTCATCTTCCATACCGCTACGTTTAAGCGCTTGATAACGCCATTCTAATAATTCAGTCAGAGAATAAGGCTCAGTCACTGCGGGTGACCAATGAAAAATTGTGGCAATATCTGCCACTAAATCATCAACGGTTAATCGCTCTGGGAATCGGTAGTCACCGACTTCGGCAGCAAAAAAAACACTAACTCTTTAGTTAGACTCATCATATCCGCAGGATTCATCATTAGAATTTCCGATTTGGTCAAGGCTGGAGTTGTGACACGCGGTAAAACTAACATGGCAGAGTCAACATCCATCTCTATTAATGCTGCTAAGCGAACACCTCGTAATGCACCGGAATTCGGTTTACGCACCACAATCTCGGAAATTGTGGTTTCGCCACGAGTTAGTGGTTCATCTAAAACTACGGTGATTTGATTTTTTTCTGTTTGCTCCATTGTTTAATGTCTCCTTTATAATCCCAGTGCGGCACGGTGTGCAGCCATGCGGTCAACACCCCCCACAATTTCAACCATATTGATAATGTCAATTTCAATGAGCTTTTCACCATTTATCTCTAAGCGAAAATACGTAGGCTTAACGCTCAATTTTGTTTGAGAATTGTCACCTTCTTTCACGTTTCCCGAATCAATTTCGCTGTATCGACCGCGAACCACCATTTCAACTGCATGCACTTCGCCGATATCATCCCGCTGAATTGACCCATGAAATCTGAGCTGAACACCATCAATGGTTTCAATTCCCCATTGGCGATAGATTTGTGCCTCCATTCCGCCCAGCGTGATTTCCATATCTAATGCACCATCATCTAATCCCATATCAATTTGAGCCGCGCCGTTCATGCCGCCGCCGCGATACGCTTCTAACTTGCGGGTTAGTTTGGGGAGTGTGACTTCCTCTGCGATACCCATGTAATTTTGACCATCATTAAAGATGTTCATGTGTTTAAATTTGCGTGGTAAAGCCATGATTACCCCTTAATCTTTGAACTGAAATCTAATAAATAGCGGTCGGTGATCCGCTGACGTAGCAATAAGTTTTCAAGAGGAGGGACTGGTGTGTAGTCATAATCAAGGTATAATTTTCCGCTCTTTAACTCTTCCTTGATATTGACTTTAGGGTCAAACCAACATTCCCCACCTAATAAATACCCTTGGCTGGTAAGGCTACGTAATTTCGCATTAATACCGTCAATGATATCTTTGGTCAGCGTCGGAGTGAGTGGCTTATCAATCGCCCAATCGTGCGCTTCTGCCATAGTGTCCGCTAAGACTTGAGCTGTACGGGTGTAAGATTCAAAGGCAAAAAGCGGATCATCTGAACATGTGCGGGAACCCCAAAATTTAAACCCATTATTACGAATCAATGTGGTGATACTCTTTTCATTGAGTAACCCCGCATCGGTTGCTGGATCTTGTAAATCCCAAGACACGTCAGCGGAAATGCCTGTAACCCCATTGATGCCTACGTTGGATAAGGTTTTATGCCAACCAATTTCATTGTCGATTTTAGCTCTCAAACCTAATGCACAGGCAGTGGCGTAGACGTTACTTTCTGAGTTTGTTTGGGTATCCCAGCGTTGAAGTTCAGGGTAAATCAACATGAGTTCACGTTGACTGAAGTTCTCACGGTAGTCGATTGCCTCATTCACTGTTTTGCATCCATACGCGCTAATGTATGCCATTGCGCGCATTTTTTGTGCGATACCTGCAAGGGCGGAGGATACTGCTTGAGTATCATGGGCAGGAACAGCAAGAATACGAGGCTTTACCCCCAATCGACTTTGGGCAACGGTTAAAGCTTGTAATCCGGTTTTGCGTCCTTCTGAGGTAGAACCGCCAATAATATTGGTCGTGGTTTCTGCTTCACTATCACCTTGTTCAACACGCACAACGACGGTGACCGGTTTGGATTGGTTACCGATTGCGTCTAATGCTCTGGCTAATGAGCCTGAGTCTCCAGCTTTACCGGACGCCTCAATCACATCCGTAATTAAAACCGGTGTATTTAAGGGGAAAGATTTAGCATCGGCATCATCAGCCGTGCAGACCATGCCCACAATTGCTGTATTGACCGTGCTAATAGGGCGCGTGCCTTCATTAATTTCAACGACCCGCACACCATGATGATAATCTTGAGCCATTACTCGCTTCCTCTGTTTTGCAATAGCTCAATTTTGTGATTGGGTTAAGCGAAATGCACGGAAAGGGGATTGTGTGAGGGATGAAACAAAGCCCCATGATGGGGCTTTGGCTGCAACTATTCCGGTTTTTCTGGAAACGACACATCCGGTGCTGTTGACGTGTCAACACGATTTAACAAGACACGATATTTTTTCCACTCTTTTAGAGAGACTATTTCTGCATCTGTAGCAATGTCTAAATCAACAGCATCTTGTAACGAGTCAATTTTAATGGTTGCTTCATTTAATAATAAACGCAATGTATTTTCAGCTTTTGCAACTAACGTTTCTTTTGGTGTTTCATAAGGGAGCACTTTTCCATCAATAAAGACAAAAGACAGGTTTTCATCAAAAAAGTTTTTCGGTAATTCACCTGGACTCATTTCAGCAACAGACCCACCTAAGGGAAAGAGTGCGCTAGCATCATGGCTGTAAGAAATAATTAAGCCATCTGGATTAAAAACGATTTTTAATGTATCCCCATTGAAATTAGCTTGCACCTGATACCAATCATTTCCCTCAATATCTTCTAACACTAACGTGGATTCTGGGTATTTAGCTAATAATTTAGGATTGTGACTTCTCTGAAAGTTCTGATATATCATATTCATCCTTATAAACCGCTGATGGTTACCCACTGCCCATTAACAAGACTCTGTAATGGGCGATACCAAGCACCTGAAATGTTATCCGCTGAATTACTCCCCGTATCATCAACCACCAATCCAGTTAACACATTTCCTGCGGGCGCCTCCCAATTCCAACTCACTCTATTACTTGAAGGCGAATAACGCGTTTTGGCACCTAATCGCACATTCAGTGCATTCTGCATATAGCGCGCATCCGATTCCGTTTTTGTATAAGCGCCAACATCTCCCGCAGACAAGGTGATATCTGTGCTTAAAGGTTTGTTGTTCACCTTGCGTGTGTTAGGGACTCGACCATTCGCATTGTTATTTGCATTCGTTGCCGCTGTGTTTGCGGCATTGGCGGTGACCTGTGCATCGGTGCCCGCTTTTTTCGCATCCGCCACTTTGGTGTCTGTTTCTGCTTTTGTATAGGCTCCGACATCGCCTGCTGACAATGTGATATCTGCACTTAATGGCTTATTGTTCACTCGACGCGTATTGGGTACGCGACTATTGGCGTTATTATTCGCATTGGTGGCTGCTGTATTGGCGGCATTGGCTGTTGCTTGAGCGTCAGTACCCGCTTTCTTTGCATCAGCGATTTTGGTGTCTGCTTCGGCTTTGGTATATGCTCCGACATCCCCTGCATTTAAGGTAATATCCGTATTCAATTGTTTATTGTTCACACGTCGCGTGATGGGAACAGCACTCACATCATTCGCCGTCAATTCCGTTATTCGTCTATCCAATACCTGAATAGCATCATCAACGTATTTTCTCGTTGCCAGCACCACGGTAGGGTCTATTTTTAACGTAACGGACTCCGTGTGACTGACAATTAAAATCATCCTGATGGTCTGTGTTCGACCGGAACCTTCAGCCAATAATGGCTTATAAGTTTCAGGACAATTAGCAACGGCAACCAGCATCCCTGATTTATCAAACACCCCCATTTCCCGGATCCACCATCCCCCTTCATTTTCGGGGATCACTTGTTCTGCAATAATTTGATTTGCATTCAATGGGTCAATAAACAGGGTGTTAATCGCCGCTCGTCGTTTTTCATTCACCAATCGAGTTTGCTGAGTATCTGGTGTCGGCAATGAACCGCCACCATCCCCCACAGCCATCTGTGTTAATTCAATTTTTGTCCCCAGCGCAGAGGCTTCAGCAAGGACTTTTTCCCCATACGTGGTGAGTAATGCAAAATATCTCATTGAAGAGTCACCCTCATTTCATCAATAACATGTACTGCAACCCCTGGCGAAATTGTCCCTCCGGTACTGATCATGTCAGGCGTATAAGGGTAAACCGTGAGTTCATCCCCGCCATAACTGGTTGCAGCACAATAAATTTGTCCTCTGGTTTCGAGTTGGATGGTTAACCCCACGAGGTGGCGGCTCGCAGGTTTAGCATCAAAAATTAATGCCTCTAACTCCTGATACATTTCTTCTGTAATGCCGGTATCCAGTACACCAATATCAAGACGAAACGTGCCCGCGGTTTCGTTGGTTTTCCACCATTCAATCACACGAATTAAATAACCGAGCGGCTCTACAACACGGCGTAACGCACCAATCGTGCCTTTGTGTTTATGGATAAATATTGCCGCCTTGATGGCATCCCGTTTGGCTTGCTCTGTCCAATTTTTATCCCATCGGTCAACGCTAAATGCCCAAGCCAAATACGGCAATAAATGCACCGGACACAAATTGGCATCCCAAAGTTCTCGGATCGGTATGGGGACGCGCTCAATCTCTGATAAAGCTTCAGCGGCGGCAAGTTCTAGTGGCGATGATCCTACGGGCAATAAGCGATTACTCATCAGAACCACCTAACGACAAGTTAATATGAGTGCAAAAACTGGCTTGTGTTTTGTCTAATGTGATATCACTTTCCGGTTTTCGTAATTCAACGCGTTGAACTCCATGAACATGCAGCGCGGCATAAATAGCACTTAAGACAATGTCACGCCCCAGTCGATGTTGTTGAGTTGTGTAGCGTTTTAGCTGCTCTTGTGCCGCGTTGATAATTGGCTCATATTCCGGGGCGGGGTAACAATAGATCTCCGCTTCAATGTCATAGTTCACGATATTGGCTGATTGTACGGTGACCCGATCCGCAACAGGACGCACATCCTCATCATTTAAAGCTGCTTCAACTGTCTGAATCAAATCACTCGATGCTGTTCCATCGCCTTCTCGTGATAACACGGTTACGGTTACATGGGCGGGTTGTGGGCTAATCACTGAAGCATCCGCAACACGACCGTCCGCACTGCGCGCATGATAGGTATAACTGCCCACCGTACCCGCCACACTGAGCGCCTCGAAGGCTTCAGGGATGCGCATTCTTAAATCAGAATCCGATTCATAAACAGGCGGAATAGGTGGGATTGCGTTTTCATTCCCGGCAAATAAAACTAACCGCTTAACGTCATTGTTGGCGGCTAGCTGGTCAAGATCAGCTCCCGTCGCAAATGCCACCATACTGGCGCGAGCCGCTTCATTCACTCGCTGACGAAAAATCACTTCACGGTAGCTGTTCTCTTGCAACAGTTTGGTTAATGGCTCGGATTCTAATTCCAATGTACGGGCGACGACTTCGCGTTGCTCTTCGGGCATCGCCGCAATTAATGCCGCTTTACGCTGTGAAAATATCACTTCAAAATCCAGCTCTTCAATCACATCAGGGGCTGGCAACAAACTTAAATCAATACTGGTCGCCATCATCACCTCACAGGGATAGAAAAAGTTAGGGGTTGATTCGTCTCTTGTTGGATAGCGTCTATTTCAATGACCATTTGAGCCTCTTTCGCGCAGCTCAACGCAATCCGAGTCAATAAAATTCTTGGCTCCCACCTCATCAATGCGGTATAGCACGCAGACATTAATTGCAGTTTCAGCGCTGGATTTTGTGGCTGGTCGATTAACGCCGACAATAACGACCCATACGCTCGACGAGCAATGCGGGAGCCGATGGGGGTAATCAAAATATCGCTAATTGATTGGCGAATATGCTCAATATCGGAAATTACCTTTCCATCGATGCGATTCATACCTTGATATTTCATTGAGGTGCTCCCGTGGATTCACCACCACTACGCACACCACCATGCTTATGTGAATGAAGGATAATCCCGTTGGATGTGATAGCGCCGCCTTGATGATTAAAATTCCCCGTCATTTCGCCCCCTAGCGTCACGTTTAACGTGGCGCAGGTTAAATTATCTGAACAAATGACTTTTGGGGTTTTTAGATGGATTTGTTGGCTGGCATTCACCACCACGACGCTTGTCGTCGCAGTAATGCATTCACTGGCTTCAATATTCGCGGTTTTAATTCCCACGGCGCTTAAAGCGCCCGTCGCTGGCTCATATTCAATGACGGCACCGTCGGAATAGGTGCGATGATCTGCCGTCAATGATCCACTCGGCTCCGTATGCTCATTGGAAAAAATAGCGGGTAACACGAATGCGGTCGTTAATTCCCCCCCGATGGCAAGAATAAGCACCTGCTCACCAATGCTAGGGGCGTTCATTGTGCGAGTTTGTCCCGCCCGTAATGTCAGCCAATTTAACCAATCAGTTTCTAAATCACCGATTTGCACGCGACACCCTTTTTTGGCATCAACGGCAGTGACAACTCCAATACGGATCATATTTCGGATTAAGCGATAAATATCAGCGGACATAGCACGTTATTTCTCTTGCGAAATGGCATTTAAAAGCAATTGGCGAACTAAGTATTGCCAGCAGCCTAAACAGGTAAATAACGGGGCTAAAAACCATTGACCAATAAGCGTTAAAGCAAGCAAAGCTAGTAAATTTAACGCATTGACATAGCGATAAACGGCGTTATCCATCGGGACAAGACCCAGTGGAAAACCTTCTAATTGATAGGACTTCGTTTGTTTCCCTAAAAATGGCAGATAGTTCATCAATAACCAGAAGGCGTAAAAAGAAATCACCGTATTTAATATGAGTACAGCAATAAAACTTCCAGCTGTGTCATCAAAAAAGGCAATCAGCGAGTAAAGAATAACCACTAAAGCAGGAATAAAGGGAATGTATTTACGCATAGCAACCTCAAGAAATTCATTTTCTTAAGCCTGCCATTAATGATGGGGAGATTGCAGCTAGCGTGTTTTGTTTGAAGCGCCATACAATTTATCGCGAGAGAAATTCAATGAGTTGGTGTTCGATGTGTTGGATTTCTTGTGGCGTTAATCCAAGCAACTGACGTGCTGGATACGTGATTTTTGCGTGTCCGATTTGCTCGGTTAGACCGAATTGATGTACTCCGGCAATCTTGCCCGCTGAGGGTAAAAAGTAGATAGCTGCTCCTTTATCACTGTGAGACATCCGCAAAAAACGCGCCGTCGCCAGCTTTTTAAACATTCTGGTTTGCTTTGTGTTACGCGCAGTTCTGATTTTGTCTTTTTTTAGACTGATGTAATGTTGAATATCCGATTTACGAAAAGAGCGCAGTGCCTTTTTATCGACATCCCAACCCGTGATAGTTTTTGTATTTTTACGCCATGTCCGCAACGTGCGTTTTTGTCCTCGCCACATAAATTGAATTTCACGCTGTACGGTGACAAAACTGGCTTTTCGTTTTGTGTATGGGCTTCCGTTAGGATTCTTTTGTTGCTGAATTCGTTTGATTTGTGAACGATGTAAATCGCGGGTAATTTCTTTCGCCAGTTGACGTCGCTGTTGCGTGGACATGTGGCTGAGTAAGTGCGTCAACTCATTATCAAATTGACGCAGAGTATCGTTATTCATCGTTCAGTCTGCCATTCATCAAAAGGATTAGCCGGCTCAGTAATAGACTCCACAACCCATTTTCCTTCACTATCTGTCGCAAGGATCCGTTCTGTCAGTTTTAAATCGATACTGATGTGTGCCGTGCCATTACTCAGTATGACTGCATCAAATAAAAACCCGTCCTGCCGCTTGATGGGGTTTGCCAGCATATCGGGTTGATATTGGCGTAACCAATCACTAATCACCGCCATTAAAATGTCTTGATTGCTGTTATAACTTTCAATGATGATATTGGCGGTGTAGTCATATTCAAGACTGGGCGTTTTTGCCAGTGTGGTGATCACTCGCCCATTTTCGACGAATAGGGACAGGTTTTCTGGATTCTCTTTAAGAAAAGGAATTTTGTTACTCAGGTAATCCCGTAATTTAGTGAGTTTTTTCATGATTTCGTTCTTTTTCGAATTTTTCAATCGCCATAAGCTGCGCATTCGCTTGCTCCAAATCGGTGAGAAGCGGGTCAACCCACAATGCCAGATCGCAATACGTTAAAATCCGTCCGGTAGTGATGGTGGTACGGGTTGCGTTAGCGTTTTCGGAATGGGAGGACATGGCGATGGCACGTAAACGGTACGTGTTACTGAGCAACCTGTCAGAAATAGATTTAGGCACAGGAAAATCGCAAGTCGGCTCTTTTTTAAGAATAGTTTTATATTCAATTTTTCTTTCCTCTGCGCTGGCGCGTTGGGTAATTCCGTTTCGGTAGACTTCGCTACTGATTTGATTAGCACGATGAAAGGCAAGTGATTGATCTGCAATAACCTTAGCTTGATTGTTTATATCCGTCTTTAACTGAGTGTTTTTTTCTTGTAATTCATCAAGTTGACTATTTAGCTTCTCTATTTTTTTCATACCCAGTACAGCGATAATGAACGTTATAACAAATAGGGTCACAAAACCAATCACGCGTTTCTTCATACTATGAGTTGCTTCCCCAACGAGCTTTATTTTTACGAACATCAATGTGAGTAAATGTTTTGTAGCGACCGATACCGTATTGATTCGGATATTTTGATTCCAAGTAATCAGCAACTCCTTTTGGTGCAACGTTTTTTACTTTGATATCTCCTGCTGTCCCCAAAAGATGCTGTGAATGCTTAGCGCCACCCACAGCGTTATTATGCTTTGTACAACGGCGACCACTGACAACATAAACCGGCTGATTAAAATGTTCTCTCACATCTTCAAGCACAGTCACAAGTTCTGTATCGACGTCTGATGCACCACACCCATCTTTACAAGCAAACTCTGTGCTATTGAAATGCTCACTTAATTTTGTCATTTTTTACCCCCTGTATACTTCAACCAGAAGAAATCTAAAGCCATGGTTCCCATTGCCCCTGAGATACCTGATGAAATCATGATCATGTACATTGATGCGCCCGATTCTATCGCACCAAGACCACCAAGAAGCCCTGCAAATCCCGATACAACAACTTGCATCAAGGCATTAATCCAGCTCCATGCCATGTTATTTTTTCGTATATCAATGATATATCTCACGGCTCCTCCCCATGCGGAAATGAAGAGCAACATCAACCATTGAACCAGACCGAAACCATTAGGATCTTTGTCAAACATACGTGACTAATCCCATAACTGTATAAGTGGTCGTATTGACTCCGAATGCATTTCGGGCATCTCTATCAATAGCCCCGCGGGAAGCACTGCGCCACGCTCTGCCAAATTCGGATTGGCTAACAATACGGCTTCGGTCATTCCCGTTGTCCGACCATAAAAACGCCAGCAAATGGCATCAACGGTGTCGCCTTGAAGTGTTCTAATTTTCATATCAACTCAACAATGTTATGTGTCGTGCCTTTAATACGCTGAATTGCCCACACCGCGTCACGCTGTAAATCTTCAATCGATGGTTCAAGTGCGTCGGCTTTTTTGTTGCCATTTAAGGTGGTATCAATATCTCGATAACGCTCGGTTAAATTAGCCTTTGCATTGCAAAACACCGCACGACGATACAAATAAACCAGTTCGGACTCAGTCTTTTCACCGTCATGAATGTGATTAGCCGGAATAGCATCCAGCGTTTGAAAACCTAAGCGGATTTCGTTTTGCTGCCATTGCCATAATTCGTGATTTGTTTCAATGATGGCGTTTTTCAGCGCATTGATTAATCGCGAAGTGGTGACCGTGCTATCGACGCGCATTGACTCGCGAAAATCCGATGTTTTTATGTCAGGGAAAAAATCACTACTGGTAAGTGTGAGTGTTTTTTCATTTCCCTGCTCAGGAGAAACAAAATCCATAAATAGCCCTAAAATAGGTAGGCGGTGGGCGAGATTTCGAAAACAAATTTCTTATCTCGCGCCGCCTTGCGTGTTGGCACGTTCGTTATTCATCTGCGTGATGTTTCGCAGATAAAAATTTTTCAAGTTGCTTAATATCTTGCTTCACTCCAGAGCGATCATTTAGCTCAAGAGCACGCATCAGCTCACAAAGAGCAGGCTGTGGAAAATCATTATCACGCAAGCTGTACCCTAACCATTTATGCAGTTCCCCCCGCACTTTATCGGGCATATCTTCATGCTCAATCAATGACATGGTTCGCTGCAATATCGCCAAGGGGAGCGGCTTTTTCGCGGTGTAGGCATCTTTTGCGCGATCCCCCATTTCCTCGGCAATTGCACAACCCGTGGTTCGAGACTGTCCCGACGGCATCGATAACTGGTGTTTCAATGCGTATTGCGCAATATCAAGACCTTGTTCATACATCCCCGCGTCAAAACTCCACAACATCAAATACATCAAGACGTCATCTTGTACGCCCACATTGCGTTTTAATGTTTCAGTGATCCACGGTTCGTAGAGAGGAAGCACTTTTCGCTTGTACATGGCTTTTCGCTCAAAAGATTGCGTTTTCCCTAAGTCTCGCATGTGCTGTCGCAACATCAATTTGACTTGAGTGACACCGGATGGGTCGGCAAGCACGCCACCATAATCAGTAGCGTGCCTTGCCTCAACCTGCATGCGTTTTCTTTCCCACAGGTTCACGGTTATTCCCCGTCATGCGCTTCTTGTTTGCCGCTAGCCTCAGTAGAGGTTGTGACTAGCTCAATGTTTTCAATTAAAGCAACACAGTCGTAATCTTCGACAATGTAATCTTCATTAACAGACTCGTAGTTTTCGATACGATCTCGTTTTGCATTATCCACGACTTGACGACGGCGAGAGTCGACTTGCCAGTAGATGGATAAGTTATCCAAACGGGTAATGAGCATGGCATTTTTCGGGAAATACGGCACACGAACCGCCGGCAATCCCCCAATACGTTTTTGGCTAATAATCACATCTGCGGCAAGAACTTCCGTATTTGCCTGATCGCGATTTACAATCGGGAAATACTTATCGGATAACAGCTTGCGTCCACAAATCACCACAAGCTCAGTATCATCGGCATACACTTCTGAAATCGCATTATCAACGGCTTGCATGACCAATGCATCGAGGTTCTCATAATCAGCCCCGTTACCGACACTGATTTTCTCAGGGGTGATAACATTGGTTTTCTCATCGGTTGATGAGCCGAGAACATGCTCTGGCGCTTCAAGGCGGATTTTATGTAGCCAACCAATATTGACATCTTGCAGCAGCGGATTTGTTTTCCGATCTGAGGTTGCGGCTCGGCTCGTGCCGTTCCAGCCAATCATGATACGGTCAAGGGCTTGACGCTTAATGATTTCATCGCGGATACGGCGTTGAAAATCCTCAAACATTGCCCACATGTCCAATTTTTCGTAACGGATAGCGGTATCAAAATTTGTTTTCTGACAATGATATTTTTGTCCAGAGAGTTCTGTCGGGTCGACAGGTTCGCGGTCTTGTTTCGTGGTATCCGTTGTACCGGCAACGGTTGAGCCGATACCTAAACCAATTTTTTCTCCGATTTGGTTTTGAACCGGCACCATATTGATGCGAGTTAAAAACTCGGCACTTAATTGAATTTTAGTTTCGAGTGTTTGCGCCGCTGCGGGAGTGACTTCCACTTTTGAGGTGGTAAAGTCCATCGGCTCAACCCCGTAAAGCTGACCTAAACGGGTCAAATAGCCGTTAAATTTAATGCGTGTTTCTTTTCTCATTGTCTTTTCCGTTTAGCAATCTGTCAGTGTTTCGATTTTTGCCCCAGTGCCACCCAAAGAAGTTGGGCGTTGAGGTTGATTATCTTGCTGGCTTAAGCTTTGCTTCAGCGTCTCCAACTCTGCGCGCAAGGCGTCATTTTCTTGTTTTACGTCAGAGAGGTTTTTGACTTCTTGTTCAAGCGACGTCAATTTAGTGTCTAATTCCGAGACCTCTTCTGCACAGAGTTGGATGGACTGGTGAACATCATCTAAAGGGTCATCATGACGTTGGTGCTCTTTGCTAAACATGGTTTTGATTCGTTGATATAGCTTCGGTTTTTCACGATTACCGTCATCTTCGGTGAATTCAATTACCGTCATTTCTGCAGCAGTAAAGACGTTATCTTTATCTTGTTTGCGGTCAGCAAAATGCTCGCTTTGTCCTGAATTTGTGCTGAATGCCAGCATGCTTGTTCCTAGACTGGCGGGATTATCGGTGACTGCCAAGCCAACCAAATACGCACTGCCCATATCGGAGAAATTGGGATTAATTTCGACAGAGGTGTAGACCTTTTGGCGCTTTTTATTCATTTCAATCAGTTCTGGTGTCGGTTTTAACACACCGTATAACGCTAGTTTTCCAGCTAATGCACCTTCACTGATTTCCTCGGTATACACCGACTCCACATCACCAAAACGGGGCATCCACGAATAATTCATGTGCTCCATGTTAATTCGAGCGCCATAAACATTCGGGTCATAGTTTTTTTCAATATCCATTAGCCATTGGCGCTGTACTTTGCGCCCATCGGTTGTGGCTCCCTCCACACAAAGGCGCACAGGTTTGGATTTTTTTGTCATTGCTCAGGCTCCAGCAATTGAATGTCATGTGAACGTAAAAATGATGAGCCTATGTTTTCAGGGTTGGGGGATAAGAAACAATGTGTTGGCGTTGTGTGGTAGCTCGCACAATGCTTGCGCAAGGCGTGATGTCGTGTGAGTCATTAATCTGGCGGCATGAATACATTACACGATTTTGACCCACGAAAAAGAGCCATGCACCTGTACTTTAATGGGTACAGGATCGCGCGTATTGCCGAAATTCTTCAAGAAAAAGCCGCCACTATCCACAGTTGGAAACGACGCGATAAATGGGATGACATAAAGCCGATTGAACGCGTCGAGATGACGCTGGAAATGCGGCTTTGTACGTTACTCAGTAAAGACAATAAAGAGGGAAAAGACTTTAAAGAAATTGACTTACTTTATCGCCAAGTTGAACGCCATGCCAAAATTCACAAATACCAAAATGGCGGCAATGAAGTCGATTTAAATCCGAAGCTTGCGAATCGGAATAAAGGTGAACGCCGCGCACCGGAAAAAAATGTCTTTAGCGAAGAGCAGATTGAAACACTGGAAGAAATCTTTCGCCAAAACATGTTTGGTTATCAAAAGGTGTGGTACAGCGCAGGACACAAACATCGTATTCGCAACATTTTAAAATCACGACAAATCGGAGCAACGTATTTTTTTGCCCGCGAAGCCTTTATGGATGCCTTGACGACAGGGCGTAACCAAATCTTTTTATCCGCCAGTAAAGCCCAAGCGCATGTTTTCAAAGGTTACATTATTGATATGGCGCGGGAAGTCGATGTGGATTTAAAAGGCGATCCCATTGTGCTGCCTAATGGTGCCACCTTGTATTTTCTCGGCACTAACGCCCGCACTGCACAAAGTTACCATGGTAATTTATACCTTGATGAGTACTTTTGGATACCGAAATTCCAAGAGTTGCGTAAAGTCGCCTCCGGTATGGCGATGCACAAAAAATGGCGTCAAACCTACTTTTCAACCCCTTCATCACTCACCCACAGCGCTTACCCGTTTTGGTCAGGAAAACTCTTCAATCGAGGTCGGCGTAAAGCGGAGCATGTCGATGTGGATGTCAGTCATCAAGCCCTTGTTAATGGCATGGTGTGCGCTGATGGGCAATGGCGGCAAATTGTCACCGTTGAAGATGCGATACGCGGTGGTTGTGACCTCTTCGAGATAGAGCAACTCTCTTTAGAATACAGTCCCGATGAATTTGAAAACTTACTGATGTGTGAGTTTGTCGATGATATTGCGTCCATTTTCAACTTGCAGTTGATGCAAAAATGCATGGTGGACAGTTGGGAAGTGTGGAATGACGTTCAGCCATTAATGGTTCGCCCTTATGCCTATCATCCGGTTTGGATTGGTTATGACCCAGCGAAAGGGACTCAAAATGGGGATAGCGCAGGGTGTGTTGTGGTTGCCCCACCACTGCGCGCTGGCGATAAATTTCGTATTCTCGAACATCACCAATGGCGTGGGATGGATTTTCGCGCCCAAGCCAACGCGATAAAAGAACTCACTGAACGCTATAACGTGCAATACATCGGTATTGATTCGACTGGTATTGGTCACGGCGTTCTACAGAACGTGCGGGATTTTTTCCCCGCGGCAAAAGAGTTTGTCTATAACCCCGCATTGAAAAATGCACTTGTCCTGAAAGCGTATGACGTTATCAGTCATGACCGATTGGAGTATGACGCAGGTTGCAATGATATTACGCAGTCTTTCATGGCAATCCGCCGAGCTACCACCGCAAGCGGTAATCGACCAACTTATGAAGCCGATCGCAGTGAAGAGGCTAGCCATGCAGATTTAGCATGGGCAACGATGCATGCGCTCTACAATGAACCCATTACGGGTGAAAATGGCAATCATCACAATATTGTTGAGGTTTTTTAATGAGTCGTAAGAATAAAAAAGACCGTTCTCAAAATAAGGCGAAATCCGCAGAATACGCCCCAATGGAGGCGTTTTCGTTTGGTGACCCAATCCCGGTATTAGATAAGCGTGAAGCATTTGATTATCTGGAATGTGTCCAAATCGATAATTACTATGAGCCACCGATTAGTTTCTATGGATTGGCGCGGACATTTCGTGCCGCACCGCATCACAGTAGTGCGGTCTATGTGAAGCGAAATATCTTAACCAGCACATTTATTCCTAATCAATATTTGAGTCGTCAAACCTTTGATAGCTTGGCGTTAGACTTTCTACTGTTCGGTAACGGTTATCTTGAATTGCGCGATAATCGCTTAGGGCAGCCACTTAGCCTCAAACATTCACCCGCAAAATTTACACGTCGAGGTGTGGATCTTGAAACTTATTGGTTTGTTCAACAAGGCTATGATAGTCAGCCATACGCATTTCAAACGGGAAAAGTGTTTCACTTAATTGAACCTGACATCAATCAAGAATTGTACGGCTTACCGGAATACCTTGCGGCTATCCCATCGGTATTACTGAATGAAGCCTCAACGTTATTTCGTCGCAAGTATTATCTTAATGGCTCGCACGCAGGGTATATTTTGTACATTAGCGATGCGGCACAAAAAACCGATGATATTGATCGAATTCGTGAAGCGCTCAAAAGCAGTAAAGGCGCAGGAAATTTTAGAAATTTATTTTTGTACGCACCCGGCGGGAAGAAGGATGGCATTCAAACTATCCCACTTTCTGAAGCTGCCGCGAAAGATGAGTTTCTCAATATCAAAAATGTGAGCCGTGATGACATGTTAGCTGCACATCGAGTCCCGCCACAAATCATGGGGATTATACCGGAAAACGTAGGGGGCTTTGGTGACGTTGAAAAAGCGGCAAAAGTGTTTGTTCGCAATGAACTTATTCCGCTACAGAGCAAAATGAAACAGCTTAATGATTGGTTAGGTTTCGAGGTGGTTAAATTTGAAAAATATTCACTGGATTTGGATGATGACTAACTGAGATTATCGACTGGCAGATTTAAAAGTACCGTCCTTTGAGACGGTATTTTTTCACCCGTAGGTAGGTGATCTTAAAGAGGTCAATAATAATATAACCCCACGCTATTATATCAAAGCCGCCGTACCAAGGCGAATCCGCTCAATTTTAGCCCTCTCAAATCCACGAATAAACGCACTGTAAGCCATTCTGAGACGACTTAAAATAATCCCTATCTAGTTATGGAAAGTTGAATTTAACGCCGTTCTGGCTCGGAGAATTGCGAGAAGATGATTAACAAGAAACACTCAGCGCGCAATCGTGACCCCGCCACGCCTGCCCACTAAATAGGTCGGTTTTCATGCACCTGCAAGAGATCGTCAGAACCGCGCCAGTAGTAGTGCTTCGCTTGGTTAACGATCCTTTTTTGATCTTGCAAATTGCGGCGGTAAATTGCGAAATACTCGTAATAGATATTCTCTATCACATAGGTCACTCTGCAATTTGAATAAATACCTTTATGTATACAACTCTTTATGATCTTTTGGGTCTGTTAAATACATTCATGATGAAAGAAATAGTTAATAAAATGAGCATTTTTTGATATTATTACGTCATGTTTTGGAGTAAAGATTACTAAAGCTCAAGTATCAACTTCGAGGATGCCACATCAAAAAATTATCACAAGTATACATATATTATGTGTAAATACTATTTTTGGTATAAAAAGTGGATGAATTTGTATACTTTACTTGTCTAACATATAGGAGAATGATTTTTTATGATGAAAATAATTAATCATGGAGCACCTTTCATTATTCAACATGGAAAAAAGCTTATATCTGGTAGTAATGGAGCTACCCATTTTGCAAAATCAATCGCAAAAGTTGAAAATACAGATAAAATAAACTTTATTTGCTGTTATAGTGCTAATGGTGGTCGATTTTCTAATGCTCAAATGCTAGCAAATGAGACCGGGGTTCCTGTTATTGGATACCATGGCAAAATAAATCCCCTTAAAGCGAATAACACCGCAAATTATGGGGTTACATTTTATCCTCAAGAAAATAAATTTACAGCTCAAGTTTGTTCTTCGGTTAATACTATATTAGGGGCTCCTATAAAAGCTCTTCTTGCGGTAAGAAACTTATTACATTAAGATAGTATTCTATTTAATTAATAATTAGATGAATATACTGAATCTGGTACTTGCCGAGACATTTAATTAAAGTATATATCAGATTTAAATTAAATAATGACTAATGGAGTTGAAAAACCATTAGTCATTATTGTTTTATGATTTTATCTAGCTATTCATTGAGTTTTTGAATCAATGAAGTCCAATAAATAATGTAATCCACCTTGATCGATATGGTTAGATTCTTTTTTCCCTATATCAACTGGATAAAATAAACCTGATTTGGTGTCATACAAAAAATTACCTTCTGATAAATCATTAGGAGGGCATCCTTTAGCTATCATTTCTACAATTAAAGTCATAAATTTATTTTTAGCATCGGGATTAAAACTTTCAACCTTGGACATAGGGATTCCCGGAACCTTCAACATTTCAATGGCTCTATTTGATAAAACAACAGCTGAGTTTTCTCCATAAAATTTATTAAATAATATAGCTTGTTCAACTATTTCTGATGGATTACTACTATCTAGAAAAATTTTTAATACTTTAGATGGATTCGTTTTATCTTCAACAACAAAGGCTTCACCACCTTTACCTATTTCTGAACCAATGCGAGTATAATTTTTGCAAATAAACTCTTCAAAAGTTAGCCCGGTATTAGAATTTTTTTGTTCTATATGCGAATTATTTGGTGTTTGTATCTGCTGGTTAATAGTGCTTCGAGGAACGTCTACCTGTCTGTTAGGGAGAAGCGTTGAATGGTTATGTATTGTTGTCCTATTACAATTTTGAATCCAATTTTCAACCTTTGCAGAAAGGTTTGGGTTATTGATCTCACCAGCGACTCTTCTTAGTTGAAGTACTAGTCTTTGGCTGTGTATACTGGTTTCTATTGGTTTATTTTCTTTAAAAAGACGTTGAGCATCTCTGATGCTTATCCCAACATCAGAATTAGCAACCCTAACTAGTTTATTTAATGTCTTTTGTGATAAAGCTTCATTATTCGCCTTTTGCATTAGCGCAGAAAAAACCGTCGCTGTATTTACATTTATTCTATTGAATATACCTAACATATAAACTCCTTTAACTGAGTTTTTGTTTATATAACATTTGGATAAGGTTTACTTTCAAATATTAATCAAGCTGCTTATCTATCTAATAGATATAGTATCTATAATAATTTCTTTATCGATTTTTTTCATAAATTAACTTATTTTACAGGTTGTTCACCGAATTGAATATATGGCTCGTATTAGAGTTTTTTTTCAGTTAAAAACCAACCAGTAATACTTTCACGATTTGTTTCAGTAGGTAATACTTCATGAGGAAACTCTTCGGACATAAAAAAAATCATGCGACCAGCAACAGGCTCTAATCTAAACAAATGATTATCTTCGTGGTCATAGACAATCAATTCACCACCATCAGTAGGTTTCCATAATTCATTCATATATAAAACAGTCGTAATTTTTCGGCGGCTGACTCCTTTTGGATTATCAAAATGTTTCTTATAGAATCCTCCTTTTGGATAACGGCAAAAATGCGTTTCAAAATCACGTAGACCAAGATAAAGTTGACAATTAAGTGCTTGCCTGATTTGCTCCATTTTATCCAGATAATGAATTACCGGCTCTCCCATTTCTGGCTCTAGCCAAACTGTTTGGTCACCGCGAATAGTTTTATTTTCTTGGAGTGAGCCTCTGTACCCAATTCTTGCATCTTGCAATGTTTTTGGTAAGCATTGTTTAATCATTTGAATATCTGACAAAGCCAGAAAACCGTCCCACACATACCAACCTTGTGATGAAAGTGAATCAATAAGTTTATTAGTTAACATGATGAATATTAGGAAAGTTATTAGGATAACTCCTTATACGTCAAGAGGATAAAATAATAAAATTAAAAACTTTAATCGTGATGATAAAAAATTATTAGTACCAATCACTAAAAATATAGCTTTAATTGTTATAGTGCTCAGAGTTCCTTATTTCCCCCTATATAATGGGGGATACTATAGCTGCCAACGAAACATATAACTTTAGTTAAGTTACTTTAAATATTTAATATCTAGTGCTTTCGCTTTTCCTTGTTGGTTAGTTAACATATGGTCAATAGTTTTTCCTTGATATGCTCCGTTCCAATCTGGTCCAGACATGCTGGCTCCTTGAGCTGAAATAATTTTTAGTCCTAATGCTTTACTGGTGATAGATGGCAGTAAATTATATTTTGCTTCAAGTTCTGATTTTATTTGATTAAAATCACCCCCAATATAAATATCCTCTGTATTATCTATGTTTACTCTATCTATTAATGATATTATTTGACTTAAGTTCTCTGTGTTTTTTTCCTCTCCAGGATAATGAATAGAGCACATAATTAAAGAGTGATTATTAGTATTATTAGTAAATAATCCCATAATACATGGTTTGTTTCTGCCTAGGTGGAATTTTTCAACATATTTAGCTGTATATTTGCTAGAGTCATACATAATTGAGCAGTAGTCATCACTGTTATTATATTTATGTTCTATGTAATTGAATTTTTTATTATTTGTTGTTTGGGTGTTGATTTTTTCATTTATTAATTTGGGGTTGAAACACTCCTGCAATATAAGAAAATCATTTTCAGATATTTTTCTTAGTAACTTATCATTATTTATTAGTGTTCTTTCCCTATTAGCTATACTTAAGCTCCCATTATTTATAGTGTGATTTATTTTTAGTGATTTTACGATTGAAGAATATATATCACTATTACAAAGTTCATTATGTGGTAATGAGTTTATATGTTTTATGAGTGAATTTCTGGCTATTTCTCTATTTCGTAGAGATTGCTCTATATCTTGATTCCCTTTTTTTAAATCAGCAAGTCTTGATTGTTTATATTCTTTATTTAGGAATGATAATAAATATTCTACTCCTTTATTTGAACCTAGCAGAATTTCATTTATTATGGTTTTTTTTGAAAAGTTTTTTGATAAATAAATTTCCGTAGATAAATCATAATATAACCATGTCGCACTAATTTTATTTTTTGTATAAAAATATTCAAGTTCATTTTTTGGTATTGTATAAATAGACTCAGGTATTTCAATATTCTGATAGTTGTTGTTTTTATGTGTATCTGCTAAAAGATTCCAGCTAAATATTTTTGTGTTATTTTTTTCTGATGGAAATGAATAAAATATAGGCATATGATCTGAGATAACCTGTGGTTTTATTATATCCATACTTCGATCTAATTGAGCGAAAGTGAGCGCATTTGCTCCGAATCTAGAAGGACCTGCTACTGCCATCAAATGTTCAAGAAATATTGAATGTTCATTTTTCTTACCAGTAAATAAATCCTTTTGATTTTTAATACTATTTTCATTTTGTGAATATAAATTTTGACTTGTGCTAGATATTGATGAAATAGGCATTAACGTCTCCTGGGTATATTATATGGAAATATTAAATATTTATTTCTGATATGATTTTTTAAATGCAAGTTGAAGGTTTTTTGTCATGTTATGTAAATTGTTTTTGTTAATGGTTTTATTTTAATAGTAGCCAAATGAGTGCTTAATATTCAGAATTCTTGAGCAAAATTATATATATTATAAATATAGATATCATCAATCATTCCGATAGGTCTATCAAATCAGTCAATTAACAACATTAACATAAACTTGCTCACTATATTATTATTGTATTGATTTTATTGACTAATTATTTTGTTTTCTTTGCTGTTTTTTTCTAACAGGTATCTTTTGCTTCCATTTCTATAAATGCAAAATCGTATTCCTTAATGTTGCATACTTCACCTGAGCCAAGTTCAAGCTCGTAAAATTGCACATCTGATAGATTGGAAGTGATCCGCGATCTAAAGTTATTGACAGGACTCTAAGAATGCTGTTTATAATTTAAATATGATACAGTCGATTTACAACTCTTTGCTCGTATACAAAAAGTTTTTTGTGCAATTTGATACGAAATTATGAACTTATTTTAGTAAAGAAAAAGCCGTCAGATTTTGAAGTGACGGCTTAAAAATAGAATCCAATTTAACTACAAGCTAACCGATATGAAGACAAAGAAATAACATTATCATGATTAAGATTTGATTTTGATTGTGACTTGAATAAAATTTTTTCTGAATACTTTTCATTGATAAGCTCTCTTAACATCTCTGGTAAAATGTTGAGACGCTTAGATAAAGACTCTATATCTGAATATACATTATTCAATAAAACATCCATTGCGTTATAAAAAAGCTCTGGTTTTTCATGTGAAATTAGACAATCTTCTTTTTCATCAATAGCTTCTCCTTTACGCTTGAGCCCAAAGAATGCTGTTTTATATTGAGCATCAGTCAATAATGACAATTGATGAGCACGATAAATTATCGCTGCTTTGCTAACTTTCCACGTTAATTTAAATTGACTTAGCCCTTTCCAATCGATTCTTCCACCAATTGGTTTAGGAAAATATTTTGCCATTGCTGATCTAGGTAATAAAAGAGCTGAAGCAAACCTATTAGCTTGCGATTCCGTTATCCTGTCCCCTGTTGATATACCACCATGAAAAATCAAATGTCCAACTTCATGAGCAATATCAAACCGTTGTCTGCACGGTGATTTTTTAGCTGTATTCCTTACAATAAAGGGGCGCTCTAAAGGTACAGATAGGGCATCTACATCATCAGATACTGAATCAAAAGAAGTTACAAATGCTCCAAGCTTTTCTGCAAGTCTTGTCATATTATCAATGGGACCAAAACCCAGTCCCCAATCAATTCGACATTTTTCAGCAGCTTTTTCAATATCTTCCTGAGTATATACCTTAATTTCTGGGAATCTGACTGGCGGTAAATTTAGATTTTCCTCAAACACATCAATTAAGCGTCGGTATAACTCAGCTTTTGCTAAAGTGGCTAATTTAGTCGCCACTCTTGTTGCACTTCTTTTTCTAAAATGAACTATCTCTTCATTGACAGGAGACTGCTCGTTATTATAAAAAAAATCAGGTAATACAAATAAAACACATGCTAATTCATTAGTAAGCTCTTTTGTTGGTAATGCATAACCTGATTCCAAGCGCTGAATATATTGGCGGGTTTTACCAACCCGTTCAGCAACTTGTTCCAGTGATAACTCGTGATACAGACGAGCCAATCGCAAATTAGAGCCGTTAAACACGCTTCACCTACTATTTCTTTATCTGTTTTTTGGTTTCATCAGGCAAGGATACACTGATAGGATCAAGTTCAATAGTCACAGGAGTTGGTGGAGTATTATCTGTAGAATGTAATACTGGTATTCGACCTTCACCATAAGTCCATTTCGATATTTGCTCCTCTAGCGCATTATAACCAAGAAAATGCACTCTAGCTCCTTCACCTTCAAATTCTGGTTTCTCAATAACAAACCTGTGTACTATTGGGACATTTTGCTCTGGTTCCCACAATTGGTCCACTTGATTTCGACGAAAGTAGCCTTGTTTTTTAGGTTGCTCAGGGTCATCAGAAAAAAAGCGAACAGGTATGTTCTCGATATTAAAAGTAACATCCATCCCTGGGTTTGTTAAGATAGCCAATCATACTTATCACTCATACATAACTTGATCAAAAGCTGTCTTTGGCGACCAAAAGTACAAGTTCCTTTTGTATAATTATCATCTAATGGTGTTGATAACTGCTCATACGTATGATCCAATACGCGCAACAACTCTTCTGCAATAATACTTAAACGTTCCTCTGTTAATTCAGGATAAAACTCCCACGGTGCTTTATATTCCGCCATATCACGCCCTTGATGGTGCAAAAAGTAAAGTTTGTCAACTCGAATGATGGTGCAAATCCCATGGTTTGTCAACCTAATGAAGCTCACATATTTCGGTTTGTTAACCTCACCTTATTTTGCGTATTTTAACGCATGACATTTCAAAACAATAACCCTATACATAAAACAAAAACAAACCAAAGACCGACAAACATAAAATACTTAGTTAACATTTTTTGCCCTCAATTTTGTTATTCGCTCCAGTGCATCTGCACATCGTTGTTTGTATTTCTCAATCTTTAATTCTTTATTACTTTTTTTACCGTTTACTGCCTGCCGATAAGACAATCGTTCTCCATCCCACAAAATTACAGCATCACTCAAGATGATTTTATTATTCAATATCAATGAATTAATTAAGTTTTCCTCTGGAATATGAACACCCAATGACTCAATTAGTGATTTCAGTTGCTGATTAATTTGGACATGCATATCTTTTCTTGGCTTAATGTATAAATTCTTAGGTTTGCGACGTTCTTTACTAGATGATTTACTCGTCATTTTTCCATTTAAACGATGACCATTAACCATTAGGCGATAAATTGCGCCATTGAGTAAAATATCATTGCCACATAGCATATCTTCAGCTTCAGATTGAGCAATAATAAGGTCTTTTTTATTGAACTCGCTCACAACAAAATTAACTAAATCTTTTGGCTGTGATTGTTTTTTCTTGCCTTTTTTCAATCTGCTATCAATGTTATTGCTATCAGCAAGTAGGCATTCTTTTTCAATGGCGAAATTAAACACAGAATGAGTTAAAGCTCTGTCAATTCCCCCTGTCTTTTTGGTTAAAAATTCAGCTATCGTAGAGTTATTGACAGAACTCCAAGGGGCGGCAAAGCCGCCGAGAAAAGCCAAAGACTCCTTATCTGTGATTTTAGACGCTGATTTTCTAGTATCGATTTCTTTTGGTTTATCGTTAGATTTAGTTTGAATTTTCCATGTTTTATGGCGCGTACAGATACGACCATTCACCCCTAACTTAGGGACTAAAATTCCAATGACACGCTCGACAATTTCACCGTAAATATTTGGTTCATCTTTTTCTTCATAAGCCAGTTTTACCGCATAGTTGCCGCGAGGGGTCAGAACACCGCCCATAAATAAGGTGTAACTTGCCCAACAACCAGCATCAGCGGCTGCAAGAATATTATCTAACTGCGGATCAGATACGAGTGCCTTTAGCTTTGTCGGGTGTGTAGGGTCATATTGTTTATTTTCAGTTAGTGTTGATATCAATTGATTATTTAATTTTCTCAATTCACGCCAGACAGTCACTGATGGTTGACCAATAGGTTGATATTGGCGTATGCGATAACGAGCCGCCCATGCCGTGGCAAACTTGGCTGTTTCGGTCATTGGTTTGCCGGATTCGTCATCTAGCAGTGGATTTCCGTCTTTATCACGCAAGGCGTATCCGTCAATATTTTTAGAAATATATTTCGCTATATAGGCTGTGGCACTACCTTTAGCGGGATCAATCTTTTTGAAATTGAAACGCTCACGATGAAATTTAGAAAGTTCATGCCTATCTTCTTTGATTGCATAGGCGTGAATAATTTTTGTGATAGCACGGCGATCACTTGGGTGCATAAATAATAATAAATGCCAGTGGGGCGTACCGTCATGATGCGGTTCAGCAACGCGGAATCCATAAATGCGTAAATTTTCACGATGCAGCTTTGCACCGATTTTTGCCCATAATCCAGTTAAGTATTTTTGTGCGATTGATGGGGTATCGTGATTCCATTTATAGTTCATCCGACCACCATAAGTCGTGCAATGGTACTTTGACGGGCAAGTGATCGTATAAAAAACACCAACATCCCCATTATGCTGGGCAACATACTCAACACCTTGCATGCGAGTCATTAACTCGTGTCTCCGAATAGCGGGATTACTGATGCTAGACAACACCATATCTTCAAGTGATGCAGTATTACCCTCTTCATCAATCAATTCATGGGATTTGAAAAAATCACTATTCTTGCGCTTCTGCTCTTTCCATTCTTGAAAGGCTTCTGCACTGATATAGGGATGCGCTTTCTTATGAACTTGATTACTAGCACGTAGTAGGGCTTCTCTCCAATCCGAACGCATACGCCATAACTGGCGCTCCCACCACTCAGGATTAATGACGCGATTTAATGCTGCGAAAGCAGAGGTTAGATCATAATCATCTGTAGTTTTACCCGGTTTTGGAGATAAGACATTCCAACCCGGAGGCAACACCTTTAATGAGAATACCTCTGTTGCAATCTCACGATAGACTGCAATCATGCCCGCCTTATCTATATTTTCCTTTCCGCCATATTCATCTAGTTGTTTGTTAAGCAATAACTCAACTCTTGATGCAATTTCATTTGCTAGTGATTTGATTCTTGGGCGACTCATAGCCGATAGATGCGGCCAAACACCACGATAGTAAGCCGATAATAATTTATAGGGGCTAACGGAGTGTTGCGCTCTGACGATATTCAGGCGTAGTAATGCTTTCTTAACTGTTCCGGTTAAGAAAGCATTACTTTTTTTAGAGGAGCGATTCTTTTTAAACCATGCTATTTTTTTTTGGTAAAACGTTTTGATAAAGTGCGGCTCTTTATTTAGCCGCTCCTCGATACCCTGTGGTGTTTTTGTCCAGCTCTCATCTAGTCTTTCTTGCTCTTTTTTTGCTTCCGCAATTGCTCTTTCAATATAGGCGGTTAACGAAGGGCTACGGAGTTGATTATCAATAGCGTCATGCTTAATTAACCTTGAAATATAAGCATGGGTATCTTTGTGATAAGAATAGACTGGTTCAGGCTCACCATTTCCAGCAATATCCCAACCGTTATTTTCTTTTGACGGTTTCTTCCAGTCACCGACTTTATAGGCGTAATCAATAGCAAACTCCCTATCAACAAAGGAGTCGCTGTAATTTTGATGACGTGTTTGCACTGCTAACTGACTCATTACTTGTTACCAGAAAGCTCGGCAATATGATTTACGATTTGGTAAATGAGGTCGAAGCTGCTCCATAATGTTAACTTTAGAGCCAGCCCATTTAAGAATTGTTTTATTTAACTTAGCCACGATAATTATCCTCAATACGAATAATTGAAAAAGAAATCATCACAAATGCAGGTAGCGGTTTAAGCTCGCTATAAACCTCATTAATTTTTGTAATGTCAGTGACCAAGCAAAAAATAACGTTCCCCGTATAATTCGCATAAGGCTTATTTACTGAGTTAAATTCACGTAATAGCAACTCATCACCAACTTGAAAATCTCTATCAGCTCGGCGAAATTCAGCAGTTTTTAATCCATCTTGAATCAATCGAAAATAACGAGGTGCTATCTTTAGCTCATGAGTTCTTTTCATCATTCAAACAGCCCGATAATGCTTAATTTTCAACTCAAAAATTGTCTGACAATCAATACAACGAGTGCAGCCAACTGAAGCAATACGACGTTGCTCTGGGATAGGATTGTCACAATCTTCACACACAAATGCAGATGCGTTTACAGCTCGGTTAGTTACGGCTTTTATTTGCTGTTCACGCATCAAAATTTCATGTTCACTGGCACGGTCGATTTCTTTAGACATGATCTAACTCTGCTGCCAAGTTTGAGAAATGTTCAGACTCACCAATAAGTAATTGATGGATTTGGTCGTATGCCATTTTTTCTTTGATTGCTTTACAGGCGATCGCATCAAGACGGGATGAAAACATATCAAATAAGGATTTTCGTTCATCGTTTCTAATTGCGGAGATAGTCATTGCAGCGAAATCGCGTTCATTTGTTGCAATACCAAAACCAATTGAAATATTTTTCGTTTCTTTATTTTTCACTGCTAAATCCTCAAATTTAGAATGTAAAAAAAACTAACGCGTTAACGTCATAAAAATTATTTTTTTGATTTAAATAGGCATGGCTATATGTTTGGGTAATAGAGCCGCTAGTGCTTTCACTTGGTTAATTGCAGATATAATAGATTGTTTATCTTTTTTACTAAAATCCTCTAATGCTAAATGATGCTTATCACTATTAATTCCTGCTAAATAAAAAATCATATTTAGCATTCTTACATCATTTAATCTTAAATACTCAATAAATCCTGATAACTCTGTATTATCTGGACATTCTTTATTTGAATGAAAAACCGTTGTTCTTAATTGGGCTGCCTTATTCAACTCATTCACACGGTACTCAATACTTTCACCATGATTTTCATAGCGCCTAATCGTTCTTTTACTTGGCGAAATATCATCAGTTTTCACATTACTTACTGATTCAATCAACTGTTTAGCTTTAACTAATTCAATTGCTGAATTATTCATTTCTTTTATCAAAATACAGAAGTAAAAATAAAAAATAAGAATAAAAGGCTAATAAACATAAATAACTTATCAATGCTAGATAACTTATATTGCTTCTTATTACTTTTGAATTTATTAACAGATGAACCTGTTAATTTATATTTGTGCTGCTGAAAATTTAATTGAGTCATTTTTCTACCCCTTTATTAGTGGATAAAATGGAAGTTCATCGACAATTATAAATAGTGAATCAATATATTTAATGGCATCATTTATAGAATCAAATAATCCAAATGAATTATCATCGCGTTGAACATGAAAACGAGTTACGGGACTCATTGCTTTAGCCGGTAACTTAATGATTTGAAAGTTACGATACTTAAAGCTATGTGTTGATACTTGAACTAAATTCATATTCATTTTGGCTCTCCTAACCCAAGCCAGCGTAACCAACCATCACGCATTTCTTTTGGTAATGATTCATGAGCAAGCTTTAACCCAGCATTCCAAGCTGGAATATAAACCCAATACTCAGCACGTTGAGAGTCAGGGCTTTCTTTCATTTCCAATACTGGAAGCTTGCCTTTGTTAATCATTCCTTTCACTGCTTCTGGCGATTTGCCAATGTGTTTTGCAAATTCCTGATACGGCAAACCATCAGAAACGCTTTTAATTTGATACTGGTTGTCAGAATTACTTATCACCGGTTTCAACATCTGCTAATCTCCCTTTCGCTAATCATTAGTTATCTGTAGTTATTATAGATACTTTACAGTTATGACTAATACGATAATCAACTTATTTATACAATGGTATAAATATTATATAAAGGTGTAATTATGTCAATAGATGTAGCAGAAAAAATAAAACTGATACGTGAATCAGAAAGATTAAATAGAAGGGAATTCAGTGAGTTAGTGACTATTCCTTATAGTACTTTATCTAGCTATGAAACTCGTACTAAAGGGATGAGTATAGATTCTGCAATGAAAATATTAAGCCACCCGAGATTTTTAAAATATACGATGTGGTTTATGACTGGTGAAGTTGCTCCAGAGGTAGGTCAAATTGCACCAGCTCTCGCACACTGTGGGCAAGAAATAACAACCTCGTCCCATTCAGAAAAGAAAACTGGTTAATCATACATTTAGCATTTTGTGATTTTATCGAGTCACAAAGCATTTCTTCCATTGGAGGGTTTTCTTATGTCAATTAAGAAACTTGAAGATGGTCGATATGAAGTGGACATTAGACCGGCTGGCAGAAATGGAAAACGTGTCAGACGTAAATTTCAAAAGAAACACGAAGCTATAGCGTTCGAAAAATACCTTATTGCGAATCATCAATCCGATGAGTGGAAACCGAAACTAAAAGACAAGCGACGGTTATCCGAGTTGGCTGAAATTTGGTGGAAATATCACGGTAAAAATAATGAGCATGCAGCTCATAGGCAACGAGAAGTTAATCGCGTTATTAAATTGATGGGCGATCCCGCGGCGTCATCGATAGATAAGTCGACACTAACTTATTATTGCCATGACAGATTAGCTAGCGGTGTAAAAGCATCAACGATTAATCGAGAGCTAGTGCAATTGAGAGGAATGTTTACGTTCTTGATTTCCTCTGGTCTGTTTTTGTCAGATAATCCAATTGCGGGTCACAAAAAACTTAAAGAAGACATTCCTGAAATGTCATATCTCACGACATTTGAGGTGAAAAAATTGTTGGCGGAACTAAGTGGTGATAACTATCGTTTAGCCATATTTGGTTTAAGTACAGGCACTCGCTGGAGCGAAGCTAAGCGTGTCAAGTGTGAACACATTGTTCATAAGCGAGTTACACTTTTTAAAACTAAAAATGGTAAAAAACGCACGATCCCACTATCTCAAAATGTTATTGATATAGTGACCAAAGACAGGACAGCATTTTTATTTCCAAATGCATCTTATAAAGATTTTAGGAATGCGCTTCGCAAAGTTAAACCGGATATACCAAAGGGACAAGCTACTCATATTATGAGGCATACTTTTGGCACGCATTTTATGTTTCGAGGCGGTAATATCGTGACATTGCAAAAGATTCTTGGTCACTCAAAAATTGAGCAAACTATGACTTATGCGCATTTTGCTCCTGAGTATTTAGATGATGCAATAAGGTTTAATCCACTTAGAGATATAGAATCATTTTAGTGACCACAATTGACCACACTTAGATCATTATTGGTCATTACTAGTTACCTGTGATTCTATATAAAACAAATGGTTAGATGTAACTTGTTGTTATTAAATGATGAAAAAAGCCCCTTAATAGGGGCTTGTTCTACATAATGAAGGTCAATTAGGCCGTAGGTTCTAAGATTTTGTGCATAACGGGATGAAACTTACGTTTAAAGTACACTAAACCATGTCCGTCATCACTGACGACGATCTTTTTCATCTCAACCATATACACAGAGTGAGTGCCAATATCTTGGACTTGGGTAATTTCACCCTCAAGATTGGCAAGCGCATTTCTTAACAGTGGTTGTTCTAAAATGCCTTTATCCCACACATCCCAGCCGAAACGCTCATCCATGGTTGAACCTTTCATGCCGGCGAAATGGCAAGCTAATTCTTCTTGGTCATGGTTGAGAACGTTAACGCACAGGCGGCCATTCTTTTGAAAAACCGCGTTCATTGCACTGTTGCGGTTAACGCATACCATCAAAGTGGGTGGCGTATCAGTCACAGAACACACCGCAGTGGCAGTAATACCACAACGACCTTCTGGACCATCCGTGGTGACGATGTTAACAGCGGCACCGAGACTTGCCATCGCATCTCTGAAACGTAAGCGATGTTCATTTTCTAAAGACATTTTGACCTCCTGCTACCGATTACTTCAGCAGCGAATCTAACAGATTAATATCATTGTTGTTGTGCAGGTGAGGGCGCTTCCAGCCGTGCTGATCATAGTCAGACAGGCAGCGATCAACCATATCTGTCATGGCTTTCATATTGCCAGAACCGTATGCATGACGCAGACATTGCAGACGAATTTCGTCTTGGCTTCCTGCGTAGTTAATTTCATACAGCTCGTGACGACCGCCAAATTCACTACCGATAGCATCCCACATTAATTTTAAAATTTTAATACGTTCAACGTGATCCATCCCATTTGAACCGCGAACATATTTCGCCAGATATTTATCAATCTCTGGATTATTCATATCACGAACGCTTGATGGCAGGTAGATCAAACCACTCGTTACGTTACTTTCGATGATATTTTTGATTTTGGTGTAGGCCATTGGTGCCATAACACGATAAGTCTGAATGGCTTGGGTATCAGGTAGGTATGCTCCACCTTCCCACGCTTTCGCTTCTGAACACATGGCATCAGTCAGTGACCAGAATAAGTTACGCCAAGCAACGACTTCACCGAGATCGGCTTGAACACCACGGAAGTCAATGACCCCAGTACACTCAAGGCTCTTTTGCAGAAGACCTGTAATGAAATCCAGTTTTACCGCTAAGCGAACACAAGCTTGTAATGGGAACAGGCGAGCGAAACCACCTTGTACCGCCCAGTTACGAGCACGGTCGAAATCGCGATAAATCAGTACGTTTTCCCATGGAATTAACACATGGTCCATGACTAGAATAGCGTCATTTTCATCAAAACGGCTGGATAACGGATAGTCAAATGGTGCACCTGTTGCGCCAGCAACTAACTCATAAGATGCACGGGAAATTAATTTCACGCCGTCAGCATCCATTGGTGCAACGAACATCAGAGCAAAATCAGGGTTATCACCCATGACCTGTGCAGAACCAAAACCGATAAAGTTGTAGTGTGTTAACGCGGAGTTGGTTGCAACAACTTTTGCACCGCTGACGATAATACCTGCATCAGTTTCTTTTTCTAGCTTTATATAAACATCTTTAACTTCATCAGCAGGCTTATGGCGATCGATTGGTGGGTTAACAATCGCGTGGTTGAAGTACAAACCACTCTCTTGAATACGTTTGTACCAGTTACGTGCGTTATCAGCAAATTGACCATAATATTCAGGGTTAGCACCTAAACAGCTGGCGAATGCCGCCTTATAGTCTGGAGTGCGTCCCATCCATCCGTAGCTTTGACGTGACCAATCTGCGATGGCGTCGCGTTGTTGGCGTAAGTCATCTGCACTTTTGGCAAAACGGAAGAATTTGTGTGTGTAACCTCCGTTGCCTGTATCTGTGCCCCAGCAAAGTTGGTCATGAGTCGATTTATCATGAAGCGCATCATATAACTGTCCTATTGAAGCTGCAGAGTTACGAAAAGCAGGGTGCGTGGTCACATCTTTAACACGCTCACCATAGATATAAATCTCGCGACCATCTTGTAAACTTTTTAGATATTCTTGGCTATTAAATGGGCGCTTAGCATCGGAACGAAAATCTTCTGGTTTCATGTCTACCTCGTTATAGAACAAAGAGGGCTTGCGGGTTATCGGCATACAAAGATTGCAAGCTTGAATAATGTTAATTTTATGTTTGTTTTGTGTGTACTAATTGAATCGTTTTCTGTGGGGTTTTAAAAGAGACTTTCCAAAGGATTACTGGTACTTTTCGTTGGTAATGTGGTTTTATAAAAGAAATGTGATCTTATCGATATTTTAATATTAATGCTTTTTTGTTTTTTGATAAAAAGTCATTAATTATCATATCGTTGTAATTCATTTAAAAATTAATAATTTTTATTTTTAATTTTAATTTGAGTGTTTTTTGAGCCGCTCATTCACTTTTTGTTAGGTGCTAATAGTACAAGTTGCAACTTTAAAAATAAAAATGCAAGACATCAAAAATGTTTGAATTATGTAAAATAGTTTAAGGGGAATGCTAAAATTTTAGTATGAGTGACTCAGTGGATGTTTTGCTCACGCCATTGACTGGGAGAGGTACCCTCAGAGCGATTGAAAAAGCGGGCAAAATAGGCAGGATCTTTGAATCCAAGTTGGTAGGCAATTTCAGATACGGGGCTATCACAAAATAGCAGCATACGTTTCGCTTCCCGTAAAATTCGGTCGAAAATAAGTTTCTTTGGCGGGCGGTTAGCAAACCGGCGGCACATGTCTTTGAGTCGTGATTCAGTGACACCAAGCTTATTAGCATATTCGGGAACAGAGAGGTGTTCACGATAGTGCATGTCTATTAACTGGTTGAAACGTTGGAATAATCGATGTTCACCACGCACGCCGCTAACATGGTGCTCGTCAAGAGGGACAGAGCGCAGTAAAAAGGTGAATAGGGCTTGGGCAAGTGAAGATAACACTTGGTCTCGACCAATATAGTTATTGGTCGATTCCCTTGCCATTAAATCCCAGTAATGATTGAAGGTTTCAATATCTTGCGGCTTATCTGCAACAGATAAGCAAATAGCAGGAATATCCAATCGATCCAAATTAGCAGAATACAGAGACTCTAATAGAGGCGAAATCAAATCCTGTCGTACGGTTAATACATGGCCATCAGTATCTTCTTGGGTAAAAAACGCGTGAGCGACAGAAGGTGGGGTCAATATAAATAGCGGTGCTTGCACAGAATAACGTGACTCATCCAGCTGCAATGTAATGTGCCCAGTGACCAAATAGTGTAATTGGAAATAGCCATCGTGACGATGAGCGGGCATGTCGCGACCGAAGAAGGCGGCAAGCTTGCCAAAGGTTTGGTAGTGGACGTCGTCGTTGCCCTGGACGTCATCATAATCCTTCCCAATATCTATATTTGTAATGCCCGTCATATTTCGACCCGTAGCGTTGTTGGCTTCACTCCGTTACTCGGGTCACATACTTATGTATGCTCCCCAAGATATCGTCGTTTGCCGCCTAGCTACAAGCCGAACTATTTTGGGCATTCCCACGTTTTCGGTCTGTAGCGTTGTTGGCTACACAAGCTAATCCTAGCCACATACTTGTGTATGCTCCTAGGAATTAGCTTGCTTGCCGCCTAGCTGCAACTCGAATTATTTTGAACAATATTTAAGGGGGAATTAAAAAATCTAAATATTTTCAATTTGTTGCAGCACTCATTTCTTTAATTCGACTGTTTTACAGTTTTGCCGTTTACGGTGTGGCTCTTGGTCTTGAGTTTTTCATTGGGATAGCGATGACCAGAAGGGCACCGACGACCAGCAAACCCGCCACAAAATAAAGACCTGAATTAAAGCTACCCGTTTGATCTTTCAGCCAACCGATTAAGAGTGGGCTGACCGCGGAACCTATATTACCTGTTGCGTTGATCACTGCAATACCAATGGCACGAGCGCGTAAACTGATCGACTGATCTGGTGTTGTCCAGAAAACCGCCATGGCTGTAAATGAACCGGTAGACGCCATAATGATCCCCAATAATTGGATCATCGGTTGATGGGTCATCGCTGCGATGACCCAACCTGCCGCTGCAAACAAATACGGTAACGCGGTGTGCATCTTACGCTCTTGCAAGCGATCCGAACGGCGACTCCAATAAATCATCCCCAAAATCGTACAGAACTGAGGGATCGCAGTTAATAGTCCGATCATGGCATTACTGCTGCCTTGGTTAAAGCTCTGCATAATTTGCGGCGTCCAGATATTAATGGCGCTCAGCGTGTTAGTTAGGCAGAAATACGCCACGGTATACATCAAAATCACAGGGGTGAAAATTTCTTTCCACAGGCTGCTATTTTGCAGCGCAGTCTGACTTTTTGATCCGTGTGGCTGCACTAATTCTAACTGGTCTTTATCCATCATCTCTTGCAGCGTGTCTTTATCTTCCTGAGTCAGCCATTTCGCTTTCTTCGGAGAATCATCCAGATAGAACCACACTAAAATACCCAGCAGTACGGATGGGAAACCTTCCAGTAAGAACAACCACTGCCAGCCTTTCAGATTTAACACACCATCTAGCCCTAAAATATAACCAGAAGCGAGTGAACCAAATGCCATAGTAACAGGCATGGCAATCATAAATAGCGCATTAGCACGCGCGCGGAAATAAGCGGGGAACCAGTAAGTTAAGTAAACTAACATTCCCGGTAAGAAGCCTGCTTCAGCAATACCTACCAGCATTCGTAAAATATATAAGCTGGTTGGTCCAGTCGCGAACATAGTGGCGGTGGAGGCAATACCCCATAGCACCATGATAGTGGCAATCCAGCGACGTGCACCGACAATACCAAGCATGATGTTACTTGGAATACCGAAAATAATGTAGGTGGCGTAAAATAAGGTGGCCGCTAGACCAAACATGGTGGAGGTTAGACCGATGTCTTTCCCCATTGTCAGTCCTGCAAAGCCGATATTAATACGGTCTAAGAACGAGAAAACAAACAGCACGAACAGGAATACGATCAGCCGTTTAAATAGCTTATTGATGACCCGCTGTTGCGGCTCTGTGAGGTTTTTATGTTGCTCCGCAGGATTGTTACTAGCAACATTTTGTGAATGGCTCATTATAATGCCCTCTATTACAATTTATTATAGGTACAAGGGTCTACTAGGCAGTTATTAAGGCTGCCTTGGTTGTGGTTGTGATTTCTTGCTTACTGTCTAGGTAGCTCGTGAGCGTAGGGTAAAATAGAGCGACCTAGAGAAGTTCAGATTGCTTAGTACACACTCGAGCCGCTGTTATCCATATCGGAAATGGTTTTACCAAATTTTGCGGCAAGTGCTTCGGCGGTACGCGCTAATAATGTGGTGTCCACACCGACGGCAACAAATAGCGCCCCGAGCTTAATATAGTGTTCAGCAATATCCGGTGCTGCCATTAAGATCCCCGGCGCTAAGCCAGCAGCGCGAATTTGTTTAATGGCGTCTTCGATAGCGGCTTTAACTTCAGGGTGGTTTGGATTACCAGAAAAGCCCATATCTGCGCTTAAATCGGCCGGACCAATAAATACCCCATCAACCCCTTCAACTTTGAGGATCTCAGGCAGGTTTTTGATAGCTTCGCGGGTTTCTACTTGGACAATGACACACATTTCATCGTTAGCGCGTTTTAAATAATCTGGAATACGGTTCCAGCGAGAGGCGCGTGCTAATGCGCTACCTACGCCGCGAATTCCGGCAGGTGGATAGCGTGTTGAGCGAACGGCTTGCTCAGCTTGTTCGGCATTTTGTACCATTGGCAGCAACAGTGTTTGCGCACCAATATCCAGCAACTGTTTGACGATCACCGGATCATTCCACGGCGGTCGAACGACGGGTTGTGAGGGATATGGCGCGATAGCTTGTAATTGCGCTAAGGTGGTTTGTACGTTATTTGGTGCGTGTTCGCCATCAATAAGCAGCCAGTCAAATCCAGCACCGGCAACAAGTTCAGCGCTGTATGGGCTGCACAATCCTAGCCATAAGCCAATTTGTGGTTTGCCTGTTTTCAGGGCTTTTTTAAATTTATTTTCTAACAGATCCACGGTGAACTCCTTATACAAAGCGGCAGCTAATTGAGCCCATCACGCCGTAGTCAACGTGGAAAACATCCCCTTTACGTGCAGGAACTGGGCGAGTAAATGAACCACTAGGGATAATTTGTCCTGGCTGTAACTCCACATTGTGTGGCGCTAATTTATTGGCTAACCATGCCACGCCATTGGCTGGGTGGTTTAGAACTGCTGCTGCAACGCCAGATTCTTCGATCACGCCATTACGATAAAGCAGGGCGCTGATCCAACGCATGTCTAAATCACGAGGTTTAATCGGACGTCCACCTAAGATCACTGCACCGTTTGCCGCGTTATCTGAAATGGTGTCGAACACTTTACGTGGACGGTTAGTGTCAGGATCGATATTGTGGCAACGCGCGTCGATCAGCTCTAAAGCGGGGATCACATAGTCCGTGGCATTATACACATCAAATAAGGTGCAGTTAGGACCGTGCAGCGGTTTTGCCAATACGAAAGCCAGCTCAACTTCGATACGCGGGACGATAAAGCGATCCGTTGGAATATCACAACCATCATCAAAGAACATGTCATCGAGCAGTGCGCCATAATCAGGCTCATCAATCTGGGAGCTGGCTTGCATCGCTTTGGATGTCAGACCAATTTTATGCCCTTTTAATACGCGCCCTTCCGCCAGTTTTAAGCCAACCCACTCTTTTTGAATGGCATAGGCATCTTCAATGGTCATTTCAGGATGATCCAGTGAGATTTGACGGATTTGTTGGCGGCTTTTTTCCGCTTGGTTTAGGCGTTGAGCGATTGTTGAAATAATATCTTGTTGCAACATGCTTAAAATGCTCCTGATAACTCTTTGCCCTTCGCATCACTGCGTTATTGCATTAATGCGAAGGGGGAGAGTATGACTAAATCGGCTATAGTTAGTGGGATAACCCACCAAAACAGAGATATTTCACTTCCAGATAATCTTCGATTCCGTAACGTGAGCCTTCACGACCAAGTCCTGACTGCTTAATACCACCAAACGGAGCCACTTCATTTGAAATCAAACCTTCGTTAATACCGACCATGCCGCTTTCTAAGGCTTCAGCGACCCGGTAGATACGCCCGATATCCCGTGAATAGAAATAGGATGCCAGACCAAATTCTGTGTCATTCGCAAGGTCGATAGCCTCTTGCTCATCACGGAATTTAAATAGCGGTGCTAATGGACCAAATGTCTCTTCTTTTGCCACTTTCATGGATTCAGTCACATTGACTAAGACAGTGGGTTCGAAGAACAGACCACCAAGACTTGCTGATTTACCACCTGTCGCGATGCTGGCACCTTTGGCAACGGCATCTGCGATGTGTTCAGACACTTTATCGACTGCAGCTTGGTTGATGAGTGGACCTTGTTCTGAATCCGCTTGCGTTGCTGGACCAATTTTTAACGCGCTAACGGCTTTCGCAAGGCGAGAGGCAAACTCATCGTAAACGCCTTCTTGCACTAAAATACGGTTTGCACACACGCAGGTTTGTCCGCTATTACGGAATTTAGCGGCTAAAGCCCCTTGAACAGCAGCGTCTAAATCCGCATCGTCAAATACGATAAATGGTGCGTTGCCGCCTAATTCCAGTGACATTTTTTTCACGGTATCGGCACACTGTTCCATCAGCAATTTACCGACACGAGTCGACCCAGTGAACGTCAGCTTGCGAACGATTGGACTCGAGGTCATGATGCCGCCAATGGCTTTCGCATCAGTACCCGTGACGATATTGAATACCCCAGCAGGAATACCAGCTTCTTCACCTAACGCGGCTAACGCTAGTGCGGATAATGGTGTTTCAGCTGCAGGTTTTAATACCATGGTACAACCCGCCGCGAGGGCAGGACCGACTTTGCGGGTGATCATGGCATTTGGGAAGTTCCATGGGGTAATGGCGGCAACCACACCAACAGGTTGCTTAATGGTGACTAAGCGACGACCTGGTAGGGGGGATGGAATAGTTTCACCGTAAGTACGTTTACCTTCTTCGGCAAACCACTCAATGAAGCTAGCACCATAGGCAATTTCACCCATCGATTCATTGATAGATTTACCTTGCTCAGTGCTGAGAATTTGCGCCAACTCTTTTTGGTTTTCCATCATTAAACGGAACCACTTGTTGAGGATTTGGCTACGCTCTTTGGCACTTTTTGCCCGCCATGCTGGTAAGGCTTGTTCTGCGGCTTCAATAGCCTGTTGAGTTTCAGTTGCACCCACATTGCTGACGCGAGCAATCACTTCTCCATTTGCAGGGTTAGTCACATCAAATAGGCTATTGTCTTTGGCGTTAACCCATTGACCATTAATGTAAGCCTGTTGGCGGAATAATGTAGAATTGGTGTTTAAGCTCATTTTTCGTTGTTCTCCGAAGACACTGAATGAACGTGTGCATGGACATTTCTAGCGGACAAGCGTTGGCTTGAGAAACTCAGTCCGGCACAAATCGCCATTACGAGTGCCATAGCAAATGGGGATTCATCTTGTAGTATGGACACTGCAACACTGGCAAAGGCTGCCAAGGCGAACTGAATTGAGATGGCGAGCGCACTGGCGCTGCCGGCGATTTTTCCGCGGTGTTGCAGTAACAGTGACAAACTGTTGGTGCCGATAGCATTCACCATCGATAGGAACAGGACCACTAGGATAACAATAATTGGTAGGCTTTGTTGATAGAAAATTAACAACAGCACACCAAAAATCAATTGGATACCACTTTGCATGCCCAAAATTCGTGGCAGACTATACACCTTGAGCAACCGGACGTTCAGCAGCAACATGGCAATCATGCCTAAAATATTGCAGCCAAACAGCAGCCCATAATACTGTTCAGAAACACCAAAATAGTTGATATACACAAACGGTGAACCACTGATAAAGGCGAACATACCGGCAAAAGAGAATGCCATGGTGCCAATGATACTCAGTGCTTCTCGGTCTGTGAGCACCAACCGATAATTATGAAAGGCGACACCCACTAAATTGCGGGACTCACGCTGATGAGGCAAGGTTTCAGGCAGCAGTAAGAAAATAGCTAAAACGGAACACAATCCGACAGCCGCTAATACATAGAATATGACTTGCCATTCAAAATGAATTAATAAAAACCCGCCCACCAATGGTGCTAATAATGGGGCTATCATGGTGACCAGCGTCATCAGTGACAGCACTTTAGGAAGTTCATTTGAGGGATAAACATCACGGGCAATCGCCCGCGCCATCACGATTGCCGCACCGCTACCAAATGCTTGTAATGCGCGAAATGAAATTAATGCCTCAGCGCTGGTGGCTTGAGCGCATAACAGGCTGGCGAGGGTAAAAATCACCAGCCCACTTAATAGCATTTTACGACGCCCTAACAGGTCACTTAAGGGACCATAAAACAACATTCCAACACAAAATCCACCAAAGAATGCACCAAGGGTGTACTGCATTTGCCCTTGGGTTGCATTCAATGCTTGCGTCATTTGCGGTAGAGCAGGTAAATACATATCGATCGATAGGGGACCAAACGCCACCAGTGAGCCCAATAATGGGATTAACCAGCGCGGTATGGATCTATTGGTAAATGAAATTGGCATATTACCCCCTCTCGTGATTCATCAATGAATACGTATTAACTGGTGCGCATCAATTATGATTTGAACAGTGCGTGCACGTTGTTCTGTTTGTAGTTCAGAACAGGATCGAGCTCTTCCATGGTGAAAGAGAGCGCCAAGTAACGCTTTGCCATTAAATCGGCAAAATGTACTTTGATCAGATCAAACAGCATTTCCCCGGTTTTTTGGCGATCTTCAAGGGAGCGACCCGCACCAATTTTTAAGGTCATATGCACAAACGCGTAATCGTGTTTACCATCTGCCATTTGCCACGTATCTAACCAAATAGCGCGGCTACGAATACCGCCCAGTGGGAAAATACCTGTGCCTGCCAGTGCGCTATTCACTTTAGCAAACAGCTCTGGGAGAGCCGCTTCTTCACGAATGTTGTCAGTGCATTCAGCATAAAAATGAGGCATATTCGCTCCTTACGCGTTAGCAGCTTGTTTGTCAGTAATAAACTTTGGCAGTGGGAAAATCGCGTTGATTTGTCCAGTTCCGGAGCTGGCGAACAGGTCGGTTAACACTTCCACTTTCTCATCATATTTATCCCAGCCCAGCAGACCCAGTAACATCACTGTGTCATGCATGTGACCTTCGCCGTAACAGTAATCGGCATATTCAGGCAGCATTTTGCAGAATTCAGCGAAACGACCTTCACGCCACAGTTTGACGACGCGTTTGTCCATTTGCTCATCGAATTCGCGGGTATAGCTGTTCATGCCGTCTTCCGCTCGATGGTCATCAATAAAGCGGTGAGATAGGGAGCCGCTCGCTAATACCGCCACGGTACCGTCATATTTTTCAATCGCAGTCAGTACGGCTTCGCCTAATTTGCGGCTAGTTTCAAAGCTGTGTGAGGTACAAAATGCGGAGATGGAGATCACTTTAAAGTGGCGATCGCTGTTCATATAACGCATTGGAACCAGCGTTGCGTACTCTAGAGTTAAGCTTGGAATTTCATGAGCTTGAGCACGAACGCCTAGCTTGCGAGCTTCTTCGCCGATCATCTGACCCAATACAGAGTTGCCGTCATACTCATATTCCATATCGCGAATAAAGTGAGGCAATTCATTACTGGTATAGATGCCTTTGAAGTGATCGGCACAGTTAATGTGATAAGCACTATTGACCAACCAGTGCGTGTCAAAAACGATAATGGTATCAACACCCAGTTCACGGCAGCGACGGCTGATTTCTTTGTGGCCATCGATGGCCGCTTGGCGACAACCGTGGTTTTTGCCCGGTAGTTCAGATAGGTACATTGATGGGACGTGTGTTACCTTCGCCGTTAATGCCAACTTACCCATTTCCTTCCCCCTCAGCTTATCCGTCATACTTCGCGCCGTAGCGTTGTTGGCTTCATAAAGTCACCCTAGTCACATACTTCAGTATGCTCCTAGGGATAACTTCACTTGCCGCCTAGCTACAACACGAATTATTTAGGATAAGTAGCTAAATTAATTATCATTGATTCAAAATTACTTAGAGATAAATAATGGTGTAGCCTGCTACTGAGTAATTTTGCTTTCTACTGTGTATGCTTCCTGAGATTCCATCGTTTGCCGTCTAGCTACATCACGAATTATTTAAGCTAAGTAATAGTTTGGCTTAATTCTGTATGACGTAGAGCTAATAACAATTCATAAAACGGCAGATGATAAAACTTACACACCCCAGCGTGGGATGTTGTGGTCGCCGTAGGAGATACAAACGTTCTTCATTTCGGCAAAGACCTCGAAGCTATACTCACCGCCTTCACGGCCGACGCCGGAGGCTTTCACGCCGCCGAATGGCTGACGTAAGTCACGAACGTTCTGGGTGTTAACAAACACCATACCCGCTTCGATATTGCGCGAAAGTCGTAGGATCTTGCTGACATCTTGAGTCCAAATATAGGAAGCCAGACCATATTCCACATCGTTTGCCATACGCAGACCATCTTCCTCGGTCTTGAATGGGATCAAACACGCGACTGGTCCGAAGATCTCTTCTTGAGCCACACGCATGCGGTTGTCGACATCGGCCAGAACGGTTGGGCGTAAGAAGTGACCGTTTTTCAGGTGCGCTGGCAGATCCGTTGGTTTGTCTGGACCACCCGCTAACAGGGTTGCACCTTCTTCCATACCAATGCGGATATAACCAGAGACTTTGTTCCAGTGCTGCTGGCTGATCAGCGCACCCACTTGGGTTTTCGGATCCGTTGGGTCGCCGACGATCAGGCGATTTGCACGCTCAGCAAAGCGTTTTACGAATTCTGGGTAAATGCTTTCTTGGATGAAAATACGTGAACCCGCAGTACAACGCTCGCCATTGATAGAGAAAATGGTGAACAGCGCGGCATCCATTGCACGTTCAATGTCGGCATCTTCAAAAATCAGAACCGGAGATTTGCCGCCTAATTCCATTGAGTATTTTTTCAGACCCGCGTTTTGCATAATGGCGCGACCCGTTGCGGTGCCCCCTGTGAAGGAGACAGCGCGAACGTCATGGTGTTTCACCAGTGCATCACCCGCTGTAGCACCGTAACCTTGCACCACGTTCAGTACGCCTGCAGGGATACCCGCTTCAAGGGCTAATTCACCTAAACGGTTTGCAGATAGTGGAGATAATTCAGACATTTTCAGAACCGCGGTGTTACCTAGAGCTAAACATGGTGCAGTTTTCCATGTCGCGGTCATAAATGGCACGTTCCACGGAGAAATTAATCCGCACACACCCACTGGCTGGATCAGGGTGTAGTTCATCATTTTGTCGTCAACCGGATAGGTGCGACCGTTCATTTGCTGGCAAATTTCAGCAAAGAATTCAAAGTTGTGTGACGCGCGAGGGATCAACACGTTTTTAGTTTGATGGATAGGTAAACCGGTATCGTTAGTTTCCATCTCAGCAATCTGAGGAACGTTTTCGTCGATCAGCTCACCTAAGCGGCGCATTAAGCGTGCACGTTCTTTCATTGGCGTGTTTGCCCACTTAGGGAAGGCTTCTTTTGCAGCAGCAACCGCTTGGTTGATCTCGTCTTGGCCGCCGGATGCCACTTCCGCTAATACTTCACCCGTTGCTGGGTTAGTGGTTTCGAAATACTCTTTGCTTTCAACGTTTTTACCGTTGATCCAATGGTTAATCTTAGTCATCACACTCGCTCCTCATACTCTTTTTCGCTGATAATGGTATTGATCAGCCTGCCCACACCTTCAACTTCAACGATCACTTCATCACCCGGAACTACATCGGACAGCCCTTTTGGCGTGCCCGTTGCGATCATGTCGCCCGGTTGCAGTGTCATAAAGTCACTTAGGTAGGCAATTAAAAATGGGATATTAAAAATCAGATCCGCGGTGGTGCCTTTTTGACGCAATTCACCATTAACGTAGGTGTACAGTGCGAGGTTGTGTGGATCTTTAATATCTGACTTGTCTACCATCCATGGGCCGATTGGCGTCAACGTATCGCGGCTTTTTACGCGTAGGTTTGGACGGTAGTAATTCTCTAAATAGTCACGGATCGCGTAGTCGTTACATACGGTGTAGCCCGCAACATAGTTCATCGCATCTTCTTGGGAGACTTTGTGAGCCGCTTTACCGATGATAACCACCAGTTCAGACTCATAGTGCATGTATTCAACATTGTCTGGGCGCACGGAGACTTGGCGGTGACCTGTTAAGCTGTTTTCTGCTTTGATAAAAATCAGTGGCTCTTCAGGTGGCTTAAATTCTAATTCAGTGGCGTGGTCGGCATAGTTCAGACCTAACGCGAATAAAGTACCTTGTGCAGGTGGTAGCCATTCAACATCTGCGCTATCGCCAGCAATTACATTGCCATTTGGCAGCTTGATGGCTTCGTCGTCACCGACAGTGACGGAATATTCAGTGCCTTGATAACGAATTTTTGCGTGTTTCATGATTATTGTCCTCCTGCCGCAACAACGTTGTTCTTGAGGCTTGGGAAGCCAGCTGCTTGGATCTCAACGTGATCACCCGGTTTGATGGTGACGCGTTTATGAGGAGTACCCAGTAAAATCACATCCCCTTGTTTTAGGGTTGCAAAGTCGCTCAGTGCAGCCACTAATTCGCTTGCGCTACGAACGAGATCTTTGGTTGACCATCTGTCAGCTTCTTTGCCGTTAATCAGCGTCACAATATCAACAGGTGAAGATAAAGCGGTTTTCACTAACTCGCCGATTGGGCAGAACGTATCACGGCATTTAGCTTTAATCGCAGGGCGGTAGAAGGTGTCTTCTGGCAGGCTGACTTCGTTTGCCAGTGCAAAGCCCGCAATAAATTCCAATGCATTTTGTGGCGTGACTTTTCGCGCATCTTTACCGATCACTAAAGCCAGTGTTGCACCACTTTGCACTTCTTCTCCTACGGGATGCAGGATGTTATCTCCGGAATTAATGCGTGTATTACGCGGCTTAATAAACCACACAGGTGTTTTCGGTGGGGTTTTATAAGGGGCTTGCTGGAACGCCTCGAGCCAATGATCAAGTTGGCTTTGATGGTTGAGGGCAACGGCAAAAACAGTGCCTTTCATTGACAACTCCTTATTAAAGAGATCGATTCTGAGTAATTATTAATATATTAATAAAGTATTATTTTGTAATAAGCAATAGCTTTATGGAAATGTTAATTTTAATTGTGATCGTATTAACATAATCAGATGACCTGAATGTAAGTTGCTGTAATTATTTGAATTATTTTTTTTAAGTTTTTTAAAAATTTACAACATATTAACTTTATAATTTTGATGAATTTTATTTACTCATTAATATTTTGGTATTTTTCTTTGAGATTGTTAGTGCTGCATGCTACTCTTGCATTTAAGATAATTGAGTGTGTTGCTGTTACCTCCGTGATTTTTTTGCTCGCTGTCAATAGCGTTAGAAATGGTAACCAGCACGGAGGCTGACTAAACCCTATTGTGGGTGTTTAATAACTTTAAATAGCGTGGTGAGTTTTAAGCTTATGCATGAATCATTGACAATTGCATTATTACAGGCGCGAGAGACTGCAATGGGCTTCTTTCGACCAATATTGAAATCTTATAATTTGACGGAACAGCAATGGCGCATCATTCGTGTATTAGCGGATAATCGTTCGATTGATTTTCATGAATTATCAGTGCAAACCTGTATTTTACGCCCAAGTTTGACGGGGATTTTGACTCGTATGGAGCGTGAAGGGCTTATTTTCCGTTTAAAGCCATTGAATGACCAACGTAAACTGTACGTGTCACTGACGCCAACAGGACAAGACCTGTATGACAAAGCGCGTCAGGAAGTTGAAGAGGGTTATCAAAAGATTGAACAGGCTTTCTCCCAAGAGAAAATGCAGCAATTGACGGCATTGCTGGAAGAGTTGATTGCTCTGGAAAGCCCAGATTATAGCAATATTATGGATAGAAGTAAGAGCGCATAAATATACTCGTCATACTTTGAACCGCAGCGTTGTTGGTTACGCTCAGCAACTCAGGTCACATACTTGTGTATGCTCCCCGAGATAGCTTCTCTCACCGCCTAGCTGCAATTCAAATTATTTAGAGTATAGCTTTTGTCATACTTTGAACCGCAGCGTTGTTGGTTACGCTCAGCAACTCGGGTCACATACTTGTGTATGCTCCCCGAGATAGCTTCTCTCACCGCCTAGCTGCAATTCAAATTATTTAGAGTATGCATTTGGGTCATATTTTTAGCCGTTACTTACCCAGTAAATGTAAAAAGTGAATATGTTTTTCATACTGGTCGAGGATGTCATGGATGATTTGTTCTTTCGCCCAGCCCATCACATCGTAGTCTTGCCCACCTTCTTTTAAGTGAATTTCTGCACGGTAATATTTTTGCTCTTCACTTCGCTCTTCATCGTTGTCATTTCCCATTCCCGCAAGGGCGAATGCGGGTTGAATGTAGTAGCGTAAGCGAACTTCATACAGAAAGTTCATATCGTCGCCTAAATCGACTTCAAATCCGATTCTATCGTCTTTATCTGTATGGATATGGCAAACGGTACCTTGCTTAGCTAACTCCTCGGAAACCATCTCCATGGATGGCTTCACGGACTCTTCCATAAAGCGTTTTACATGAGCGCGTTTCGGGAAGTAGACAATATTACGTAAACGGCGCTGCCATGGAATTGGATTACGACTAGCGGTAGGTGCAATGGTGGCTAATTGCTGGCTATCTCGTTTATAGGCATCCACTCGCAACGCTTTAAATAGCCCATAAATAGAGATAAGCAGAACGATAGCAAATGGCAACGCGCTAGCGATGGTTAAGGTTTGCAGCGCTTGTAGACCACCTGCAAGTAACATCGTGATAGCGACAACGCCCATTAATCCTGCCCAGAAAATACGTTGCCAGACAGGCGTATTTGAGTCCCCGCCAGAGGCGAGAGTATCCACTACCATTGCGCCAGAGTCTGCGGAAGTGACAAAGAACACCACCACCATCAACATGGCGAAGAAAGATAATACGGTTGAGAATGGGAAATAAGTTAAAAACTCAAACAGAGCGAGGGAGACATCGGACTGCACAGTTTCTGCCAGTCGGGTGGCTCCTTGATTTTTAATCAAGTCGATGGCGGTATTACCAAAGAAAGTCATCCACATCAGGGTAAAGCCAGCTGGCACAAACAACACCCCAGTCACGAATTCTCTGATAGTGCGGCCACGGGATATTCGGGCGATGAACATCCCAACAAACGGTGACCAAGATAACCACCAACCCCAATACAGTAATGTCCAGCCCCCTAGCCAATCACTCGATTTGGGTTCGTAGGCATATAAGTTAAAAGTTTTGCTGACTATCTCAGAAAGGTAACCCCCTGTATTTTCCACAAAGGATTTTAATAGCAGCACGGTTGGACCTAAAATCACAATTAGCAGCAATAAGAGGAAGGCGAGACCGAGGTTCAGCTCAGATAAAATACGGATCCCTTTGTCGAGCCCTGAGACGACGGATAAAGTTGCGAGAGCGGTGAAGGTGATAATCAAACCGACTTGCACAGTCTCATTCACAGGTAAGCCGAACAAGTGGTTCATTCCCGCATTCACTTGCAGTACCCCAAAGCCAAGAGAGGTCGCGACACCAAACACGGTACCCACGACCGCAAAGACATCAACCGCATGACCTAGGGGACCATAAATTCGGTCGCCAATAATCGGGTATAACGCAGAGCGTAGCGTGAGGGGTAAGCCATGGCGATAGCTGAAAAATGCCAGAATCAAGGCGACAATGGCATAGATAGCCCAGGCGTGTAGCCCCCAATGGAAGAAGGTGAGGCGCATTGCTTCTTTCGCCGCTTCTATCGTTTGAGGGTCACCCACTGGCGGGTTGAGATAGTGCATGACGGGTTCGGCAACACCGAAGAACATCAAACCGATTCCCATTCCTGCGGAAAATAGCATGGCAAACCAAGAGACATAGCTGAAATTGGGTTGAGCGTGGTCAGGACCTAATTTTATTTGTCCATAACGCGAGAGTCCCAGATAAGTCACACTCAGCAAAATGATGGCTACAGCAAGGATGTAGAACCAACTGGCATTGTTAAATAAGTTCTTTTGAAGATGACTTAGATGAGATTCTGCCATTTCAGGCATTAAGGCGGCAAAACCGACGATAATCAGGATAACGAGTGCCGAACTGTAAAATACAGGAGGGCTGATTTTAGTACGTACTTTTTTAGTCTCAGTAACGTTTTGACTCATAACGACCTTCTTTGATTTTTATTTTATTTTTTGCATACCAATGATAAGGGGGGCATGCGGCGTGCTGTCCTTCTGAATAAAACAATAGGTTATTGCGAAAGGGTTTCCCTGTAGGAAACGAGGTAGAAAGAACAATAAAACGACTAAATTGTGAGCGTTGATAACGGTGTTTATTAGCTAAGTTATCAACAAAAATTGGCGAGTGATGACCCCCTTTGAACCCTAAAACAAACAAAAAACGAAAGGGTATACTGCCATGGTAAAAAACAATGATCAACCTAATCGGGGAAATGAAAATAAATAATAGGGTGAAATTTCATGTTATTTATCAATCTATTGTTTACTTATCTTACTGTATTTTTGTGTTATTTATAGGAATTAAACCAAGTGAGCAAAAGAGATGGTTATGTTTATAAGGAAGGGCGAAAAACGAGTTAACAATAGCATGCGTTAGGTTTTTAGTGCATAAAAAAGCAGGCAATCATTGCCTGCTTTTCACGTTAAAATAGACAGAAATACGCGCCGTTATTTCTTCGCGTCATTCTCAGATTTTAATTCTCCAGTTTTGTTTTTAGCGTCAGTGGCAAGTTCATCTGCTTTATTGATTGCATCGGTTTTCACCTCTTGTGTTTTTTCTGAAAACTCACTCGATGCTTTATCGTACTGATCTTTGAGTTTATCGGCAGAATCTGAGGCGTCTTGTTTCAACTCATCGGCCTTTTTCTCGCCTTGGTCAACTAACTCTTTGGTTTTATCTGAGAGTTCGGATGCTTTATCTGAAGCTTCATTTTTCACATCTTGCGCAGTCGCTTTTGCGCTATCAGATAACTCAGTGGCTTTTTGCTCAGTCGCGTCTTTTAACTGGGTAGCTTTTTCTTCGACTTGTTGAACTGCGGTGTCTTTTTTGGCGGAGTCATCACAACCCGCAACCAGTGTTAAAACGCCAGCTACAACAAGGGAAGAAATGATTTTATGTTTCATTATTAATTCCTTAACAGGTAATGTTAGAAAAATACTAATTAAACGGTAAATTCATTTGGAGCTAAGATACCGACATACACAGATAAAAATGTAGCACATGAAATGAAGATAGATCCATGAATGGGATGTAAATGATGGTCGTAGAAAGAGGATAGTGCAAGTGAGTGAACACCCACTTGCACTGGTTGATGACTATTTCTTTAAGTCATCATATAGCATCATAGAGGCTTTATTTTCAGGATCGCCAATCCAACGAGGTTGAGGTTGGTAATCTTTATTGATTAAACTTTTTTGTGGTTCAAAACCGGTGTAATTCAAACCCGCTAAGTCAGACCATGTATAGATAAAATCCATAGTGCTGTATGGGCGAGTTGTTTTATCTTTTAGATCAAACTGGTGACTTTGTAGCCATTCTGGAGACTGCCACACTAAGAATGGAACGTTGTACATCACTTTGCTTGGTTTGCCTTCACTACGACCTAACATTTCATGAGGCGGCGTATCATAAACATCTTCCCCGTGATCAGAGAAAAAGACTAAGAAGCCATTTTCCTTCGATGAATCGAAATCTTTGATCAGTGAAGAGACCACATAATCGTTGTAATGCTGGGCATTATCATACGCATTGTAATCTTTGATTTGGTCGCCTTTAAGGTTTGTCGGTACAGGGCTATTGCTATCCGTAAAGAGGGCTTTATCTTCAGGATAACGGAACTCATAGCGCATGTGCGTACCGAGTAGATGAACGACAATAAATTTCTTTTCAGCAGGATCCGCTAACGCTTCTTTGAACGGATCAAGCACCACGTCGTCATAGATTCGTGAGCTCTGTGCCATATCATTATTCAAATAATATTGCTTATCCGTTTGACGAGAGAATGCAGTTAATAAGGTGTTTCGCTCAGTCATGGTCTGCTGGTTAGTGATCCAGAACGTTTTGAAACCAGCCTGTTTCATCATATTCATGATAGAAGGGCGGGAATTAAACAGATCCGGCTCAGTTTCTGAAGCAAACGTTAAAATTTGCTGTAATGCCTCGATGGTATAAGGACGAGGTGTTACCACATCATTAAATACCGTCAAATTGTTTGGATACTGTTTTTCAAGCTGGTCGAGCTCTGGCGTTGTCTGGCGAGAGTAGCCATACAAGCTCATTCTATCGCGGCTGGTAGACTCACCAATGACCAAAACAAAGGTTCTCGGGGTATTGCCATTCGCATCGACGAAATTTTCTAATGGTGGAATTTTGCTATTGTCGCGAATTAATTCTTCCATATTAGCGAGCTGATTCTTATACAGGAAGTAACCACTCACAAACTGCCATGGTGCGGCATACGCGAGCTTACTGTTCACATAAGACACGACGTTTTCAAAAGGACGCTGTTGTTTAATGGCTTTATTGTAATAAGGAACGGCAAACAAGATTGCCAGAATCAGGAGCGAAACAATGACACGCCCAGTTACTGGTAGCGTGACAGGTTTTAAGCGAGTCCATAAGAAAATTGCGCCAAGTGTATAGGCAAGAATCACCGCAATCACTTTAAAACTCAAATACTGGCGTAGGAATTCGCCTGCTTCGTTGGTATTGGTTTCGAACATCACAAACATGACGCTTTGCGACAATTGATGCCCATAGACTACGAAATAGGCTAGGGCAACGACCGAAGATAGCCACAATACAATCCCAATTAAGCCGGCTACCAGTTTGATTTTTCGAGGGAAAAATAATGCTGGGACGAGCCAAAGTGAGCTATACAGTAAAGAATCTCTTAATCCAATGGTGTTACTTTGACCCGTGATGACCACATACAGCTGTAATAAAGATGAAAAATACCAGAAATAAATTAATAGCCAGAACAAAGACATCCAGCTAAATTTTCCTGTTTTTATCGAATTAACCATAAATTTTTAGCTCTTAATTATTAGTTTCGTTAAGTAACAATCAAACCATAGTCGAAAAATCATTTTTTAGATAGAAAGTCATCGAGTTAGTTCAAATTATATTAATAATGAACTCATTACAGATAATGAGTAATTTATTACACTGATTATCAATGATTTTTAAATAATGTATAAGTTTTTCTTTTCATCCATCCTTTAATGATTAACTCATTAAGAAATGAGGCTTTTCAGATAGATTTTTCATTTATTGCATAAGTCATGGAATTGATATTATTCTTTGTTAATCTATTCGCTGGAAATACCAACCGGCGATTTAATTGATGGGTGGCACAACACGATGCTAGATAACGCCTTTGTGGCTTTTTTGAGATCCGCTTTAGCCGTAAGAATTTTGCTCTCCATTCTGGTGATTGTTGATGGGGGCTTAATCTTAAAACCGGTGCTGAGTGCTTACACAGACTATATCGATTGGCGCCAAAGTGGATTTACTGAATGGCTAAAATCCCTCGGATTTATGAAATTATTGGATATCCCGCGCTTTTTATTAGGGATCGCGTTGATATTTTTATCGCTATTTATGATTAACGGTGCGCGTATAGCTTGGGTTTTTGCACTATTGCTACTGGCGATTATCGCGTTTGTAGATTTGCGGATCGCTGTAGACCACGTAAGACAGGGATATTTCTCGTTTGGTTTGCTGGTTGCATTAACGCTGTTTTGGAAGCTTTACCCTCGACATAGTATCAGTAGCGCGGGTTTTGTTGCGCTTACCTGTATTATTTCATTATTGATCTACTCCATTTTCGGTACGCTGTATATTGGTGATGAATTCTCGCCAGTTGTGAAAGATGGCACCACGGCATTCTATTTTGCGCTTGTTTGCATGACGACGGTGGGGTTTGGCGATATTGTTCCCGTGACAATAGATGCCCGTGTATTTACGGTCACCGTGATTATTTTAGGGATCACTATTTTTACTACTTCCGTGGTGTATGTGGTGGGTGTATTAGCGAAAGGAACGAAAGAGATTGTTCGTAAGAGGTTTTCATATATGAAAAATCATTATGTCGTTATTGGTAGTACACCGATGGCAGTTAATATCTACCAAGCGCTGAAAAAACGGGAACTTCCTGTCGCAGTCATTTGCCAAGATAGCCACCGTAGCCACTACCCTGAAAAAGACAATATTGTCACGGGGGACCCGACGGATTCTGCATTATTGGCAGAGGCAAATGTGAAGCAGGCTAAATGCGTGCTTATCATGACCGATAGTGACTCTTTGAGTACGTTTGCCTTGCTGGGAGTGAAAGAACAATCAGGCAGCAAAGGTGAGGCGAAAACGGTGGTATTAGTTAACCAAGAGTCAAATATGGATAAAATCCGTTTGTTGCATCCTGATATGCTATTTTCACTCTCTTCTCTTGGCTCAGAAGTTTTGATGCAAGTGCTTTGCGGTGAAACAATTTCTAATGACAGCATTAGTGATATGCTGCTGAGCAAAGTCACCAAAAGCTAGCGATTTCACGGATGTTAAAAGGAACTCAGCCCCATGTTAAGTGCGGATAAAATTACCTGCCACCGACAAAATAGAACGTTATTCCGGCAACTGGATTTATCCGTTTTACCGAGTCAAATTTTGCAGGTGGAAGGTCCGAATGGGGCAGGGAAAACGACCCTGTTACGCATGATGGCTGGGTTATTAAAGCCAGACGAAGGAACGATTCTATGGCAGCAACAATCGATTGAAAAACTAAAGGAAGAGTTTACTCGTCATCTATTGTATCTGGGGCATAAACCCGCCGTAAAATCATTGCTGACACCTTATGAAAATCTGAAATTTTATTATCAAATGTACCACCATGAGCCAGAAGGGGACAAAATCTGGTCTGCATTAGAAGAGGTCTCTTTGATGGGATATGAAGATATTCCGGTGGGGCAGCTTTCGGCAGGACAGCAGCGTCGGGTCAATCTTGCTCGCCTATGGCTAAGTGAAGCGCCGTTGTGGATTTTAGATGAACCATTTACGGCTATTGATGTAGCAGGTGTTAATCGTTTAACTGAGCGTTTTCATCAACATGCCCAGCAAGGCGGTATGATTTTGTTTACGTCGCACCAAGCGATGACAGGGCATTTTGGTACGTTAAAACTGACAGGCGGGTATGAGTGATGTTTTGGTTATTAATAAAAAGAGAGCTCAAAATTGCGTTTCGCAGTTTCTCTGAACTCGTCAACCCACTGTGGTTTTTTTTGATTGTCATTACGTTATTCCCGTTGAGTATCGGACCTGAGCCTCAATTGTTGGCGCGGATTTCCGTCGGGATTTTCTGGGTTGCGGCAATTTTATCATCACTGCTTTCGTTAGAACGCTTATTTAAAGATGACTATTTGGATGGCTCTCTCGAGCAATTGCTATTAGCGCCTCACCCACTGTTTATGACTGTGTTAGCTAAGGTGATCTCCCACTGGTTAGTCACGGGATTACCGTTGGTACTGCTTTCTCCTGTGGCGGCGGTCATGTTATCGATTAATAGCGAAACATTGCTAGTGCTAGCGGGTACGTTATTATTGGGTACGCCAGTATTAAGTTTCATTGGGGCGATTGGCGCTGCGTTGACGGTATCACTGAAGAAAGGCGGCGTTCTGGTCAGCTTATTAGTATTACCGTTGTATATTCCGGTTCTGATTTACGCCACAGGGACAATGGAAGCACACAGTTTTAATATGCAGCTTGGAGGCTATTTTGCCATTCTAGGGGCATTGTTTGCGGCAAGTATTACGTTCTCTCCACTGGCGATTGCGGCGGCGCTAAAGATTAACGTGAGTAATAGTTAGGGAAGAACCTTGTTAATTTAGCTGATATAGTCAAAGCGTATTCTATCTGGCAAAAGGAAAATTATCATGTCCGCGGTTCCCCTGATCAGTAGTGAGAACTTTAGCCGATTGTTATCTGACCCAATGCAATCGAGTGGGCAATGGGCATTAATTTATTTTTCTGCGTCTTGGTGCCAGCCTTGTCAAACAATGAAGCCTATCTATTTACAATTAGCAGACTACTTTTCTGATAATGGCGGCTCGCATTTTGGTGGGAGTGTACATTTTGGAATAGTGGATATCGCCCAATCTCCGACAATAGCCCCTCAATACGGAATTAAATCTGTTCCTTCTATTGCGCTTTTTCATGATGCTCGTTTGGTGGATTTGATAGCCGGGGAATATCAACTTTCTTCACTGATTGCGAAAATAGAAAATAAGCTGTTATGTTCACATTAATCTTTGAAGGATTAGTTATTGGCTGCCTATTAGGATTAACGGGGGCTGGTGGGGGTATTTTGGCGGTCCCCGCTTTAATGACCTCTCAAGGCTGGGATGTAGCGCAGGCAGCTCCTGTAGGCTTATTAGCGATAACGTTAGCTGCATTTGTTGGTGTTATTCAAGGGCTGATTCAGCAGCATATTCGTTATAAAGCTGCCATATGGATTGCATTGATTAGCATACCAGCGGCTAAATATGGCATTTATTTAGCTCAAATTATTTCACCACAATGGCTGGTTTTTGCCTTTAGCATTGTGATGTTTATTGTTGCATATCGAATTGTTTTTAATAAGGTTATCGATATTGATGATGCACCCTGCAAAATCAATCAGCAAACTGGAAAATTTATTTGGAATATACAAACGGCATCTATACTGGGTGGAATAGGTTTGGTTGCAGGATTGCTGACGGGCTTATTAGGTGTCGGGGGCGGATTTATTATTGTGCCTGCCATGAGAAAATTCACTAATTTAAATCTTAAAAGCATTATTGCTACTTCGTTAATGGTGATATTTTTAATCGGCAGTATTAGTATTTCAATTAATATATTCAATGGGTTTGAGTACCCATTAGAGGTTAGTATTACCTTTATTTCAGCCTGTGTTTTGGGACTGATTATTGGTCGGGTTTTGATTGGCTATATTCCTGTTAATATTGTGCAATTTATATTTTCTCTATTAGTGGTTTCAGTTTCTATTTATTTATTATTTTCTGTGTTTGTTTTTATTCTCAATGATGGTATTCCCAGTTTGTTAATATAATATTTCTATTTTAATCATCATGTGATTAGTGCGCTAATCGAATATTTTATTTTTTTAATGTTGTGTTGGTAGAATTTAAAATTAAGAATATTAAGCAGAAGATGCGATTGGCTTGATGCATAAGAAAGAAAACTGATTTATCTTCAATGATAAATAGGTATAATGGATTAATCGCAATTCTTATTCAGCCGCGACATCAAAAAACACGCTATACCCTACCAAATACAATAATCATTACAGGTTGATTAGCATAATTATGACTAAACAAGATAGTTCAACAACCATCATTGATATCGCTAAGCGCGCTAACGTGACTGATATTACCGTATCTCGTGCTTTTAACCATCCTGAATTGGTAAAAAAAGAAACACGGGAAAAAATACTCGCGATCGCACAAGAGTTAAATTACGTTCCCAATGTATTTGCGCGTAACTTAAAGAATAAAAATAGCCGAATTATTGGTGTTGTGACAGACAGCACGTTTAACCCCTTCTATGTGGTTTTAATCCAGACGGTGTCGCGCTTAGCGAAAGAAAAAGGCTATCAGGTCATGATTTTTGATACTGATAGTGATGAAAAAGCGGAGCAAACCGCGATTGAAACCTTAGTGAGCTATAAAGCCAGCGGCATTTTGCTTTCGCCTGTTCGTGATGATAAAGCGTACCAACCAAGTTATTTGTCGTTGATCGATCAGCATCAAGTCCCATTAGTCTTTGTTGACCGCTCTATTTATGGAAGAAATTATCCTGGGCTATTTTTGAAGAATTTTGAAATTGGGGCACTAACAGGAAAATATCTAAACGAACAACGCAGTGAAAATACGTTAATTATTTCAGGTCCTGAACATTCTGAAATTAGTCTTTCCCGTCTCGCGGGTATTTATGATCAATTTACGCATCATAAAAATATTCATGTTTTGTACAGTAGCTATATTTTTAGCAAAAAAGATGAAGAGTATTTAAGAGAAAAATTCAAAGAACTCTATACACCAAATATGTATGTTGTGGGACTAAACGGGATTATTACAGCGGGAATGTATAAGATTATTTCTGAGCTCGGATTATCTTGTCGTTATTTTTCGGTAGATTTACCGCCTTATGCTGATACTTATCATTTATCGATTTCAGGCGTTCACCATGACTCAGTTTATTTAGGTAAACGAACAGCTGAATTATTGTTTGCAGAGATAGAAGGTGGCTCCACTAAAGAAACGGGTTCTAAGCAAATCTTTGTCAATGGGAAATTAGTGACTTACGATTAAAAAAATAAGGATTTCATCATGAAATCCTTATTTCTATTTATCGCTAAATATAAACTTAACGTTTCATTGAGCTAATTAAGGTGGCACCCCAGATAATTAAACCTTTCACAATATATTGAACGTATGGAGATATACCCAATAAGTTCAAGCCATTATTAAGTACACCTAAAATCATTGCTCCGATAAGTGTCCCAATAATCATCCCGCGACCACCGGCGATAGATGCACCGCCTAAAACCACAGCAGCAATCGCATCAAGTTCAAAACCGACACCGGCGTTAGGTTGACCGCTCATTACTCGAGAAGTAAAAATTAATCCTGCGAATGCAGCGGTAAAGCCGCTGATGACATACACCAGCATTTTGTAACGTTCAACACGAATACCACTTAAACGCGCGGCTTCTTCATTACCGCCGATGGCATAAATATAGCGACCAAATGGAATGTGGTTGAGAACGACATAGAAAATCAGATACAAACCCAGCATTAATAGGATAGGCACTTGAATTCCCATTAACTCTTCACGTCCCCAAAACGCAAACTCTTGTGGCAAGCCTGAAATCGGGTAACCACCGGTATAAATGAGCGCCAAGCCTTTTGCGATAATCATCGCACCTAAGGTGACAATGATGGGTGGCATTTTACCGTAAGCGGTTAAAATTCCATTAACAAAGCCAAACGCGATACCTGATAGCAAACCCAGAGTAATGGCAAGGGAAGGATCCATGCCATAGTATTTCATTAATCCCGCCATTAATGTGCCGGATAGTGCCATCACCGCGCCAACAGAAAGGTCGATCCCTCCCGTTAAAATGGCAAATGTCATCCCGATAGCAATAATTGCGTTAATGGAAACTTGGCGAGCAATCGTGGATAAGTTATTTACCGTTAAAAAATGCTCATTAAAAATGGACATACAAGCAAATAAGATAATTAACCCAACGAGAGGTAAAAATGCCGGTATTTTGGTTAATCTGGCAAAATTAAGTTTATTCTTCGCCAGTGGAATTGTACTTTGATTAGACATAGTCATGATCCTATATAATATTGCCGGCCGCATGTAACATAATTTGGGTTGAGTTAATATCATCCCCACTTAATTCAGCAGCAACTTCACCATCTCGAAAAACCAAAACTCGGTCACTCACGCCAATCACTTCAGGCAATTCTGAGGAGATCATAATAATTGAGATACCTTTTTCAGTGAGTGAACGCATTAACTGGTAGATTTCTGATTTTGCCCCAACATCGATACCTCGCGTAGGCTCATCGAAAATAAGAATTTTGGCTTGTTTATTGAGCCAGCGCGCAATAACCACTTTTTGCTGATTTCCCCCACTTAAGGTTGAAACCGCGGTATCCGCTTCGGGTGTTTTAACTTTGACTTGAGAAATCAAATCAAGCGATAACAAATGCTCTTTTTTATTTTGAATTAAGAACAATTTTTGGGCGTGGTTATTTAGCCAGATATTCTCTTTCACCGAAAATGGCAAAACTAATCCTTGGGTTTTACGACTTTCAGGTAACAGCCCAATCCCTAACTGTAGCGCTTGCGCCGCTGATTTCACTTTTACGTCTTGACCGTCCAAAATCACTTTTTTCTTGTAAGCTTTATCGGCTCCCATCATGGCAAGGATATTTTCAGTTCGCCCAGAACCGACTAAGCCCGCAAGACCAAGGATCTCGCCTTTTTTGAGTTGAATTCGGTTGGTTGGGCTAGTGGCAAACCGCTGAATATGGGCATCAAGAATGAGCTCTTGTCCTTCAAAATGACGTTTTGGCGGGTAGATATTCTCAACTTCACGACCCACCATCATCTCGATGATCACATCAAGGTCAGTTTCATCCACTTTACGTGAACCGATGTATTGGCCATCTCGCAGTACACTAATCGTGTCACAAATTTCATAAATCTCTTCCAAATGGTGAGAGATAAAGAACATGCCGACACCTTTGGCTTTTAAGTCGCGCATGACATCAAAGAGGTGATTTGCCTCTTTTGGCGTTAATGTCGCGGTGGGTTCATCTAACACCAGAATCTTGGCGTCTAAAGATAGCGCTTTAGCAATTTCCACGAATTGCTGCTCAGCGATACTTAAATGGCTAATAGGTTCATCAATATCAATATTAACGCCTAATTCAGATAGGAGGATCTGCGCCTTTTTACGCATCAGCTTTCTATCTAATAAGCCAAATTTATTTTTAATTTCCCGGTTTAAAAAGATATTTTCAAAAGCATTTAAATAAGGGATTAATGAAAACTCTTGGAAAATAATACCGACGCCTGCTTTGATAGCATCACGATAATTATGGAAGATGTGCTCTTCGCCTTCGATAAGTATTTTCCCGCTATCTGGTTTATGAATTCCACACAGCACTTTCATTAGCGTTGATTTACCCGCACCATTTTCACCTAGCAGTGCGTGTACCTCTCCTTTTTCCAAAGAGAGATTAATATTATCTAGCGCCTTAACCCCAGGGAAAGTTTTACTGACATCTTTTAATGCTAACAATTGCATCATGTTGCTTCCCTTATTTTCTTACCGCTTAAAAATGGGTAACAAAGCGAGTTGGAAAGATAAAAACGTTCCAATAAACATCGTGTCATTCATTTTTATTAAGAGGATTGCGCCAGGGATATAATCCACAGACGCAATACCGAGTTCGACTTACTTATTTACTTTATTAATTGCTGATTACCAATGGAAATCTTTGGCATTAGTTTTGTCGATTAATTTCACATCGAGAGGAACTTCTTTCGGTACGTTAGCACCCCAATGTTTTGCTAAGCCCATCGCCAAACCGATACGTACTTGGTCACGCGGGAACTGTGCAGAGGTTGCGATAAATGGTGAATTACCTTTTGCAATTTCAGCAACGGCTTCAGGCGAACCATCAACACTGACTAGCTTCACATCACGACCTGAAGATTCAATAGCGGCTAATGCACCTAAAGAGCCGACATCGTTAACGCTGAAAATACCGTTTAAGCCAGGGTTAGCTTGCAGCATGTTTTCAGTGACGTTCATCGCAGTATCACGCTCTTGTTTACCGTTTAATTTGGTCACAATTTTGATGTTTGGATACTCTTTCATGGCAGCTTCAAAACCACGAACACGCTCAAGGATTGGAACAACAGGAATACCATCAAGGATTGCAACTTGACCTTTACCGCCCAATGACTCACCCAGACGTTTACCGGCCATTAAACCCGCTTCATAGTTTTTAGAGCCGACGAATGAATCGATGGGACCATTAGCTTGCGCATCAATAGCAATAACCACAACACCGGCTTTTTTTGCGGCTAATACGGCTGTTTCTGCACCTACGCTATCCGCAGGGTTGATCAGCAGAATATCGATTTTCTTCTGTAGCATATCTTCGATGTCGCTAGTCTGTTTTGAGACATCGTGAGCCGCATCAGCAATATACAGCTGTGCACCCATTTCACCAGTTGCACTTTCTAAAGCCTCTTTCATTGTCACGAAATATTCGTTATTCAGTTCTTGGAACGACATTCCGACAGAAACAGGTTTTGCTGTCGCGTTAAAAGCCATGCCCAGTGTTAAAACGCTTGCTGCAACAGCTAACTTTTTAAATTTACTCAACATAAGATGTTCTCCTAAAGAGTCTTTAGTGTTATAGGGTACTGTTAATATTTATGATTATTAATGACTTACTTTAATTATGCTGATATTACATTTTCACTTCATGTACGACACAATCATTGAACGACAACAGCATTATGGCTTGATGACGACTTTGATGGAGTCGGCTGATTTCGCCATAACAAACGCCTCTTCCCAATCATCGATTGAGTAGAAGTGGGTAACGATATCGTCAGCACATACCAGCCCTCGGCTGAACAGGTCGATAGCAACCTCATAGCTGTACGGACCTAAGTGTGCGCCTCGGATATCTAACTCTTTGCGGTCACCGATAATGGACCAGTCAACCGTCGTTTCTTTACCGAAAACGCTGAACTCGACGAAGCGACCCAGTTTACGGATCATTTCTAACCCTTGAGTCACACCGATAGGCGCGCCAGTGGCTTCGATATACACATCGCAACCATAACCTTCGGTCATCTCCTTAACCAGTTTGATAGCATCTTCTTTCAGTGGGTTGATAACAACATCCGCACCAAATTTCTTCGCTAATTCAAGGCGCTCATCGATAGCATCAATCACGACTAATTTTTTCGGCGTTTTCAGTTTTGCAACTTGGATCATGCACAGACCTAATGGACCCGCACCGGCGATGACAACCACGTCATTTAAATCAATATCACCACGGCGAACAGTATGGATAGCACAAGCCATTGGTTCGATTAATGCCGCGTCTTTATCCGATAATTCATCTGGAATTTTATGAATAATTGCACGCTCAGAGAAACGCATATATTCAGCCATTCCGCCATCTGCGACTTCTTTTTGAAAGCCATAAATGTCATGGGTTTCACACATCCAATATTTGCCTGACTTGCAGAAACGGCATTCCCAGCAAGGGACAATTTGTTCCGCTAAGATACGGTCGCCAATTTTCAATTTATATTTTTCAGCGGACCCTTCGCCCAGTTCCGCAACGCGACCGTAAAATTCGTGACCGGGTACGACAGGTGCTTTGATCCATGGGTTTTCACCCCAGAACATTTGAGCGCCATCATTGGCTTTACAGTCACCTGCACAGATACCGCATCCATCAACTTTGATGACGACTTCACGAAACCCTGGTGTTGGTCTTTTAATGGCTTCAAAACGATAATCATGGGGACCATGACACACAACCGCTTTCATTTTTTCAGGTAGGGTACTCATATTCTAATAACCTCATTCTGGATGTTGGCTATAATGTTGACGTCAACATTGACCGTCGCTTTTGTATCTAAACCGTTCTCTTTGTAAAGTTTGACGGCTAAAAATAATAATAGTGTGAGAAGTGTGATGCTCTATTGTTATAAATAAATTATTTAATTTTTAATATGACGACGTCGTCATTTTTGAGAGATGCTAAATAAAAAAGTGATAATTGTGATTCAAATCTTATTTTTTATTTAATAACTCTTTTGTTTTTGTGGGTTAGCTTGTCAGATGAAATGCAAACTATGGTGGATGCGATGATTGTCGAAAGAGTATAATTAGTTTCATTATTTTCAGAAGAGAAGAATCTTTGAAAAAACATTTCAGCTAACACTTTACATTGAAAATTGAATTGGTTTTCTCAGGTTACTGTGATCATGATCGATTCGAAATGTGTGATAAATTCCTGATTATCCTTTTCTTTGCTATTTTTCTGATTGAATAAAAAGCATGTTATCGATAACTTAAATTAAATATCTCAATATTAATGACTTTGCTTAATTAAAAGGCTCAGAAATGGCAACGACGATGATTGTTCTTCTAATTTTACTTATTATTTTAGCTGGATGGGGAATTTCCATTTACAACCGCTTGGTGAGTACGCGGAATCAAGTGAGCAATCAGTTTGCCAATATTGATGTGATTCTAAAGCAACGAGCTGACCAAATTCCGCAATTAGTGACCGTTGTCGAAAAATCAATGGAGCATGAAACTGCGCTCTTTACCTCATTAAGTAATGCCCGCCAAAATTACTTTAATGCGAGAAATGTGAATGAAAAAATCGCCGCGTCGAATGAAATGGATAAAGCTTTAAAAAGTCTTGTTGCCATTGCGGAAAATTACCCAACGTTAATCTCTGGTGAACAATTTACGCAATTACAAATCGCATTAAGCGAAGTAGAAGATAAAATTGCTCAGCGCCGAGAAGGTTTTAATGATGCGACGACAGAATACAACACGGCGATCCAAATGTTCCCTGACAGTATTTTTGCTAATATTTTCGGTTTTGCTACGCTGCCTTTATTGGAAATTTCCGAGTCTGAAAAGAAATATGACGGTATTCAATTCAAATCATAATTAAAGGTATTATTGGTGAATATCTACTATGTTCTCGGCGCTGTATTAGGCGGCATTCTTTTTTATTTAGATCGCACATATTCAAAAAAGCGTAAATTAAATTGGGGAGCGGTTCCCTTTTTCGCTGTTCTATTTGGAGCATGGGTAACCCTTTCACCACAACCCAGTTCATACGAATCCTACTTTTTCTACGGGGCATCTGTCGGCGTCGCTTTTGTCGTGAGCCGTATTGCCGTAGGGGTAACGAAAAGTGCTTATACTCGCTATCAGCGTCTGCAAAACGAAGGGTCTTCAAAATTTGCAGCATTATTAAAGACGCTGATAGGTAGCGCATTAGCACTTTGTTTAGGCGTAGGTTTTTTTATTGATATTCGCGTCTTTTTTGTGGCCTTTGTCTTAGCATTTGTGTTCGGCATTATTGAAAATACCCCCGAAAAACGATTTCTCAAGTTTCAAAAGAATCTTGCCACTTCAAAAATCCGCTCAATTGCGATGGGTTTGGTCGAAGTGGAAGGAAAAATCACATCAGGTGCAGAAATCAAAAGCCAGTTGGGTAATCGCAGCTGTTATGGCTCTTTCTATTACGAATATTCTATTTCAAAAGATAAAGACGGTAAAAAAAGCTATACCCTTCAAGACAGTAAAACTCGGCTGCATAATTTCACCATTACGGATGATACGGGATCGGTCAAGGTGATTTGTGATAATGATTATTTTATTCACACGGGATTAACGCCACATATGGATTATGAAAGTGGTAGTCGTCGCTATAAAGAGTATTTACTTGAAAGTGGAATGAGTTATTTATTGATTGGTTCTGCGGACAGCGAAAATGGCAAAGTAGTGATTACCCGTAAAGCACCGCATATGCTATTAGGCGTTTCACCATCAGATTATGTCACGCGTTGGAATAAGTCTGCGCCAATGCGTAGAAACTTAGGCGTTACAGTAATGATTGCAGCTATTCTGATTGCCTTAATATTAATGACGCCTATGCGTTATCAAGATGGATATTTAACACTTTATTTTAACCACATTTCGTTATCTGACAGTGAATGATATGAATAACATTATTTTTTGGATCTTTGCTGTTGTCATGGGGACCATTTTGGTTCGCTATATAGTGGGGATCTACAACAACATTATTTTCTTAAAAAATAATTGTGAGAAAGCCTTCGCTAATATAGATGTGCTTTTGAAAAAACAAGCAGACCTAATGCCGCAATTAACCGTGATAGCCGAAGGCGCGATGGCTCACGAAAAACAATTGATAAGCGAATTGCTGCGAAGCCGTGAACATTATCTATCGACGAAGCAGCTCGACATGAAAGTGGATTCAGCGAATCAATTTCACTCACACTTAAAACCGGTTTTTTTACTAGCAGAAAAGTACCCTAAATTAATAAGTCAACAGGCTTTGTTGGCATTGCAAGCTTCAGCAAAAGGTATTGAAGATCAAATTGCGGATCGTCGTGAATTCTTTAATCAGACCGTGACCTTATACAACACGAATATCCGACTGTTTCCAAATCTGATTTTTACTATTTTGTTTCGCTTCAATGATATTCCATTGCTGTATGGTCAACGGGGGCGAGAGACATTGTCATGATGACGATTCCTTTTTCATGGTTTGGTTTTACCGATTGGCTGCTGGATAAAGGTGAGGCAGGGCTAATCGTGATGTTTGCCACGTTTGGTATGATCCCCGCTTGTATTGTGGTTACGTTGGGAATGAAAGCCATTGGATTGAAAAAATTTATCGCGCCTATCGTATTGGGAATGATGAGCTCTATGTTTGTGAGCATGATTGTGTTGATCCCATTGTTGTTAATATTCCGTTTGGGAGATATTCCAAAAGCGATACTCATTTGGATGGTCGTGCTGGGAAGCTGCGTGACATTTTTCCTCATGAATATGGATTACGTGGATATATGGACATCAAATCGAGTGGAAAAAAAGAAACAAACAGTGGCTGCGAGAAAGAAACGGAAGAAATAGTAGGACGTTGTATTAGATTTTTTAGAGGAGTAAATGGAAAAAACGTATTTTTTCACTATTTTCGGCATTATATATGACTGTTTTTTAGGACAGATCAAGAAATAAATTTTCCGCTTATATAAGAATAGGGCTATAATTCACCGCTTAAAAAACAGTTATTGGAATAAGCTAGTATATATAATTAGGGAGTATTCAAATTAAGATTATCCAAATAGGGATTTTTAAGGGATAATATAGTTTGATTAACGAATATTACTCTTCATTGGTGTAACAACTTGGGTATAGTTTCGTATGAATTTAATTGGTTTGTAAAGTTTCTTCAGTTTACTGTTAATAGGTGTGAATCGTTTTTTGAGGAATTAATTTTTAACCAATTGATTTTTATGGGTATAAAATTTTTTTTGCTTTTTCTTATCTGTTTACTATCTTCTTTTTTTACTCTGTATGTGTGTTAAATTGTGTTTTTTTATAGATCAAAACAAATTAAAAGAATATTTAGCATATAAAACTGTATTTGTATTCTTTTTATGACTATTCTAGGTTTATATATACTTGATCGACAGTCTAAAAATGATCTGTAAGGCTTACTTGTTTGTTTTCTATAATGAAACATAATGAAATACTTTGTAATAAAGTGAATTTAAATATTTTACCTTATTTTGACCAATTTAAATCCTGAAAATATATGCTTATAATGAGTCCATCGAATTAATTGAGCTGATGGAATTTATTAGCATTAAATCGATTTTAAAAATAAATAAAGCCAACTAAATATCTAACATTTTCCTGTTGGAATTTTAATTTTTTAAAATTCTAAGAGGAGGGGTTTTATTTGTTTAAATATTATTTTTATTTTATAGGATTTATTTCATGTTTAAGAAAACCATAATTGCATTATCTTTAATTACTTTCTCTGGTGCTACATTAGCTGCAGCTCCCGTTGCAAATTTAAAAGTAACAGGATCAATTACGCCACCAACGTGTACTATTAAAGGTCAAAATGAAGTTGACTTAGAATATGTATTTGATGTGTCCCCTGGTATGTTCCCTGTATCAGGTAACTTATTATTAGATGCAAAAACAAATAATATCGAAGTTGTTTGTGACGCCTCGACCTATTTAACATTCTCTTCAACGGATAACCGTGCGAGTTCTGTATTAACCGCTGGCGTATATAACTTCGGTTTAGGTCTGTTTGATACGGATAAAAAAGTGGGTTTTTATACAATTACAATGAAAAATGCGACAGTGAAACAAGATGCTTCAAGCGCGGCTCAAACTGTTGGTGTATCGAATGGAACATCATATGCAACATCATTATCTGTTGATAAAACTAAAAAAATTGGCGTGGGCAACAGCAGCAAGTACATTGAGAGCAGGGCAAATTTTTTCTGCTGACCTTGATGTAAGACCAACGCTGAGTTCTGAGCTGAAAACCAGTTCAGGTGATGCTAATTTAGATGGCTATGCAACATTAGCTTTCGCTTTCTCACTGTAAATTCGTTATTAGGATGAATGGATATAGCACTATATCTATTCATTATGGGATCGCTTTATGATGAAAAAAGTAACGACATTAATATTATCGACAATATTAATGTCTCCAGCTGTATTTGCAGGTACATCTGCAAATATAAAAGTATCTGGTGTTGTTAAAATGCCAACTTGTTTAATTAATGGTCATGAGCAATCAGATATTATTTTTGAATTAGTAAAAACATCACCAAGGTATTTAAGTCAAACGTCATATACTGTATTGCAGTCTCCAGTGAAAAAGAATGTCACTATTACGTGTGATGCAGAGACGTATTTAACATATCGAGCAACGGATACGTATCAAAGTACACCATGGCCTACTGCAAGCGGCGATAATTATTTTTTTATGGTGAATTCGGATCATACGGATAAATCAATTGGTGCTGTAGTATTTTCTGTTTCTGATGTCACTATTGATGCTAAAACTGCGTTTGTTGCAAAAGATGGTGTAACAGAAAATAATGGCATTATGACTAAAAAAATACTGAATGGCTTTGGTACGAAGAGCTCAACAATATTTGCTAATAAATTGACAGCTGGAAAAGTATTTTCAGCAGATTTTTTAACTAGTAGTGTTTATATTAGCTCAATCAACCAATTAACAGCGTCTGGTATTGATTTGACGTCCAATGTTGATTATCAAGCAGAGGCCGTGCTGGCTTTTAACTTTGGTATTTAATTAAGCTTTAATCTGAAGTGTTTTTTGGGGAATGTATGCGTTTATTTATTATGCCAGCAGCTAAAGCTACATTGTTATTTACATACTGTAGCCTGTTTTTTAGTGAAGCAGCTAATTCGCATAATTTTCAAAGTAGGAATATTCTTGAACAGATTGAATCTCCTCCTACGTGTGAAATTGTCATCCCTGATGGCGGGCAATATCAGTTTAATCAACTGCATGCCCGCCAGTTTGACCCAATTAAGATGACTGAAATTCCTGAGATTTCGAAAACATGGCAAGTTTCCTGCAATACGCCGACTCAGTTACTTATTCAATTTTCTGATAATCGAAGTGATACGTCACAAATGGGAAATGAAAGTTACTTTGGGTTAGGGAAAGTGAATAACCAAGGGCGATTAGGTAACTATCAGCTCATCCTTAATCAGCCTAAAGTTGATGGGCAATCTGTTGGAATTGGAGTCGTTGAAGGTGTTGGAATGATTCAGCGAACTCAGGGGGAAGCCGTATTAAAAAGCAAACAATACGCATGGTTTACAAATGAAAACGTATTATCCAGTGGGAAAAACTTCTCCGTAAATATAGCGGTAAAACCCATTCTTAATAGCCTTAAAGAGACAAATGGTCCAATTATTGAGGCAATGGAATTAGATGGTAGTGCAGATATTATATTTTCATTTGGAATATAACTTTAATTTTTAATAATTTATATTGGAAATAAAAATAATAATGTATAAGAAAAACTATTTTTCTTATTGCCAACTATTTTTAATTTTTATCGTACTGCATGTAAATAATTCCGTTGCATCTGAAACTATAAAGAGTGAAGTACCATCGTCAATTAATTTTGATCTCGACTCTTTAAAATCACTAGGGTATGGAGCAGAAGTTGCAGAATTTTTTATGAAGGGTAATCAGTTTTTACCTGGGCAACATGATGTCACCATAAAATTAAATGGCAGTAATGAATATGCCGCAAATGTTGAAATCAATGAAAGTGGCGAACTATGCCTTACTGATGGATTGATGAGTAAACTGAGATTAAAAAAAATTAACCTAAAGGAAGGATGCAATACCTTTGGACAGATATACCCAGATGCAAAGATTGCATTACATCCTAATACATATCGTATCGATATGGTGGTTTCTGAAGATAATATTGATCAGAAACTACAAGGTAGTGAATTAACTTACGGTGGATTTGGTGTGGTGAGTAATTATCAATTATATGGGATGCATATTAATGGTGATTATAACCAGCGTTTTTACCAAGGCGAATTTGAAACAGGAATCAATTGGCAAAATTGGGTTTTGAGAAATAATAGCAGCATTTCTGTTGGCGATTCAGACTCACAATATCAGTTTAATGAAACTGTGTTATCAAAGAGCATCGAGTCTTTAAAATCGTTGTTAGATATTGGTCAGCTCAATACGCAAGGTGCATTTTTTGGTGGAACGTCGATTGATGGTGTTCAGATTTATTCGGATAGCTCTTTGCAAGCGACGAATGTTTTAGTTGTTCCTGTGACCGGGTTTGCCAGCACACCCTCAACAGTTGAAGTACAGCAAAATGGTCGATTGCTCTATCGCACGATGATACCAGCAGGACCTTTTGAGCTAAACAGGATTAATAATGTGGTGATTGGCTCACCGTTAGATGTCACTGTGATACAAGACAATGGTGAGAAACAGCAGTTTCAAGTGGTGACAGCAAACCAACAAAATGCAGTTTCACCAATGAGTTATCAATTTTCACTTGGGCGATACCGTAGCCGAAATGATCAGCAAACGGATAAGCCAATTATTAATAGTGCAGAGATAAGCCAACAATATGGTGTATCAAATTATGCCGCAGGAATTCTCTATTCAGAGCCATTCCAGGCAGTCAGTGGGCGAGTGAATTCCTATTTCGATATCGTGACCCCTGTTTCTATAGGGATGGGGGTACAAAGTGCTCGAAATAATGAAAAACGTGGAGAGCAAATCGATTTCAATAGCAATATCGCATTTGAAAAAATGACATTAGGTGCATCCGTTTTATATCGAACGAATCAGTTTCCTATGTTAGATAGCTCATTATTAAAAAAGTCGCCAGCTCAGGATGAGCAACAAAAAACGAATAAATGGTTTAGCGGTGAAGTACAAACATCGTCCTCGTTATTTACAAGTTGGGGAGATGTTACTTGGGGACGTTTTAGCGCTAACGTTAGTCATAACCATTTTTATGGCAATAAATCCGATACGGTATTTTATTCCATTGGTTATGGCAGAAAAATTGCAGATGTATCTTTGAATGTGAATTATCAAACTGGCGATGACCAAGATAGCCGCATTTTTATTAATGCATCAATGCCGTTAGGTAAGAAAAAAAATATCAGTATGCAAAGCCAGCACTACCAAGATAAAAACATGGTCATGGCGAATTACAACCAGCAAGTTAGTGATAATTTGAGGTATTCAGTTGGGGCTGGCCGTAATGATAAAGTTAATGTCGTTAATGGAAGTATTAATAATACCAATGCGTATAGCAATATTTCGTTGAGTGGTTCCATGTCTCAGAATAATACGCGCTCCATTACCGTCTCTGCATCGGGTGGCTTGGCGTATTCCGATGGGTTATTTGCAATGTCCTCCGTCCCATTAGGAGACACTTTTGGTATCGTTTATGTGCCTGATGAACCGGGGGTTAGAGTGAACACCATGGGAAGTGGGACAACGATAACGAATCATTTCGGGACAGTGGCTATTTCATCGCTGCCGAAAAACCAAAAATCGACAGTGCAATTAAATACAGAGAAATTGCCATTGAATGTGCGTTTAGATACCACTTCATTTGATGTGGCAGCTGCGAGAGGCTCCGTCATCACGAAGCGTATTAGTGCAACGACGATGAGGCAATTATTACTGAGTATTAAAATGGCAAATGGGGATGCCGTTCCTTTTGGTGCCAGTGTGCTAAATAAAAAAGGTGATTATATGGGCGTCATTATGGGAGAAGGGAATCTATTATTAAGTAATGAGCAAATTGGTGAGGATATTATTTTACGCTCACCCAACTCAGATGATTGCATTATTAAATATACCGTGCCGGAAATATTTTCCGCTGAATCACTTTATGAAGAGGCAGATGCTATCTGCCATTAATCTTACTATTATTGAATACAAGTTTGAGGTTTAAATGAAAAAGTTAATTTATACAACAATTTTAGGCTTAATTGGTTTAATTAGCGTATCTGCTAAAGCAAGTTTCCAATTAGAAACTATGACCGTTATTTTAGATGCTGGTGAAGAGCGCAAAGTATTTAGTGTAAAAAATACATCGAAAGTGCCTATTTTATTATCAACGAAAGTTTCTGATCTGGATGGTTCGAAGCCTATGGCAAAAGACGTAATGGTATCACCGCCAATTGTTCGTATTGAGCCAAATGAAAGCCAGCAAATCAACTTTGTTTTAAAGAAAGGGTTAGAGTTAAAGCAAGAGGAAATCTTACGTGTTTCTTTCCAAGGAGTGGGGGCGGTTAAACAAAACTCAGCAAAAATGCCGATTCGTCAAGATGTGGCAATGTTAATTACACCGACTAATGGTCTGCTAAGCCAAACACCATGGAAAAATATTACGGTTAACCAAAAAAATAATCAGCTGACGTTAACGAATACGGGTAACCAAGTTGTTCGTTTATCCCCGTCTGTAACTGTATTACCGAGCCATGAGGCTTACTCAATTGACCAGTTTTATTTAAGACCGAATGAAAGTAAAACCATTGATGTAAAAAGTCAGGCACAAGAATTAGTGATTTCACCATTAAGCCGTTACGGATTTAAAAATTCAAATGACGATACAATCAAAGTCACTCATAACGAATAATGTTTTATCTATCAGATGGATCGAGAGTCAATAGGTTGGCTCTCTCGTTCCAATATAGGGAGATATCTAAAATATGAAAAATGCAGATGAAGACAGTAAACCGGAAAGTAATATTTACTCATTTATAATAGGCAAGGAACTTCGGTGTATTCGTAAAAGAAAAGGATTTTCTGGTGCAAAGATTGCCAAGCAATTAGGTATTTCTCAACAGCATTATTCACGGTATGAGTGTGGAAAATGCCGGATCTCGGTGGATACATTATTAAGTATTCTTTTTGTTTTAGATTTTGACTTCGGTGATTTTTTTAGTGAGTTAAGATTTCAATTGAAAAATCATCAAGATGAACTTCCAGATGTGAAATTAAATGATACCCATAAGGATATCAAAAATTATTTCGAAAAAATAAGTTAAGTTTGTGACAGCCTATTGTTATAGGCCACGTAGGAATTCCTATTGTTTAATTGCTTAGCAAAGTTCTCTTTTTCTCTATTAATTTGATTTATTAATCCGCCAATTAGGCGGATTTTTTTAATGATTAGCAAGGGATAATAAAAATGTTGAAGATATTTAAATAAGATTACTGAATGGTCGTAATATACTCTGCGTTCCAAACATATTCTCCAGCGTTATCTGGGCACAGCCCTTTCAAACGGGTCTCAATTTGTTTCTCTTTTTGCCCTGCTGGCATTTGAATAACTTGGGGTTGTTTATTGAGAATACTTTGATTATCGAGAGTAATATCAAAACTATCAGGTAAATCATTAGATTTTACGGTTAACTCCATTCTTTTATCTTGCCCTATATAGCCCACAAAACCTACCGTCAAAGGAATAACGGTTTCTAGTTCTTGATTGGGGAAACAAGACTTTAAATCAACAATTGCAGGTGCGCTAATATGGGGATACGCCTCACTAGATGCCATTAGATTTACAATCGTATAAGATACTTCACGAGGTCGAAATTTAATTTCAGCAGCAATATTACTTACAGCAGTGCAGTATAGTGTCCATTTGTCACTGTTAAACCCCGTGAGACTTCTAAAGTTTGCATATGTATTTACAGTGTTATTACCACTATAAAATGTCATTGGGGTGTAACTAGCATACACACCCAGTTTTTCGTCGTTAAATGTTATCTCAGCGGCATAAAGGCCATCATTAGAAGCATTATTTTTCATATCATCAAAACTTCCCCAACATGACGATCGTAATGCGCCTGATGTGTTATTGTCATTTATATAGTCGACAGTAAATCTGAATAGCGTTTTATTAGCTTGAGATGACATTTCCTCTATAGACACATTTTGAGTTTCTTTTAGAATAAATATTGTTTCTGCATAAATAGATAGCGGAAATAATGAAACGATAAAAATAAATAACTGGCGCAATGTCTTGACCTTACTGGTTAATCCGTAATTTACATCGGCTCGATAGTGATGGTAATCTGCCCATTGACTTCACCAACCGGAGTGCTTGTGGTAGAAGCCACCTGTGGGATGACGGTTATCGGTGTTATATTTCCATCTTTGGTAATATCCCAATTCAAGGTCGCTGTAGTCGACGATAAATTAATATCTTTATCATTAGATTTTAAGCAGTAGCGCATAAAATCGGCATTAGTTTTAATGCAGGATGCATCGGATTCTGTGACTTGGAATGTGTATTTATATTTATCGGTTCCAGAACATGTAGCAGTCAAATTAAAGGTTTTCGCGTAGTCTGTTAGGTTATCCCCAACGTGTTTTCCATTAAATGCAGAGCTCGGAATATTATCTAAAGAAACAGTTTCAGGCGCATCCAGTGTACAACCTGCCAAAACAGTGGTTTTTATTTGAACTATTGCATTGGCACTTTCTGCAATGGCTAAGTTAATATTGGTACCTCCGACAACGCTAGCGACCAAAATTAAGTTAAAGAATTTGTGGGTTATGAAGTTCATATTAAGCCTTTTATTTAAGTTAATGTTTAAAATAGTTTTGTTATTGCCAAGATTACTGGCAATTAACTTCGAATCGAATTAATGATTGCTGATCTGTATTTTGAGGTAGTGAATAGGTGGCTCGGCACTGATTTTCATCATCATGTCCCCACTTAGCGATGAGTTCGCCTGAAGGTTCTAGCCCAGACAAATAAACCTGACCATCATCATTCACAATGGATGTTTGATGCCCAATTGAAATTAAGGTACCGAAAGGCAGATTTTTGCCATTTTTTACAATGCGAACCAGTGCTCGAGCACCTTGACGAGTGACAAAATTTGCTTTGACGATAGCGCCGCGAGTGGGCACCGTTGTCAGAACGCTGTTTTCAATTTCCGTTTGTTCATCTAACTCGCTACTGTCTAATGCAACGCGGTTTAAACGATATGGGGTTGCGTAAGGTTTGATGGTGTAACCGAACCAATCCGTCTTAACGCCACTCGTGTGCTCAACGGGGATATCACTGGCTCCGGGTGCCGAAATCAGAATATTGGTCTCACCAAGAGGCTGGCTAAAAATGACACCGTCAGAATGTAAAGTCACTGCGCCCGAAAGACCCGTTGAGATCTTGCGGTAATCCTTGCCGTAGCTATAACCCACTTGTGTATTTCCATAGCCACCTTGATACGCTAAGTTGAGGTTTCCGTCATTTCCATTACTTGAGGAATAACCTTGAGCTACGTTCCAATTCAGGTTTTGTTGTGGCAGGAAACTTCCGCTTAGGCTAGTTTGCTGGATTAACTCTCCTTGGTTATCATGGTTTGCACTATAAGAGGCATACATCGGCGGCGCTCCTTGAGGCAACCATTTTTGCAACGGAATGGAGACCGTTAAGAAAATATTCCTATCTGTCGTTTTGACATCGTACTGATCAATATTTTTATTTAGCCCATATGAGAGTGTGTAATTGATATCGCCAATTTGGCTACTTAGTCCTGATTGTATGGAAACAGAGCTGCCATTTTGTTCCCAAAAACTTTGGCGGACTCCTGTTAAATAAATAGAACCAATGCCTGTTATTTTTTGTGAAATATTGGTTTGTATTCTTTCGCGCTTGTTATTGTAAAGATTAAAGTAATCAGTATTGTTGGTTCTAAGTTCCCCATCGGAATCAACACTTTCATTCTGGGACAACCAACCGGACATTCGATTCAGTGACGTTTCTTGTAAGGTGTAATAACCCCGAGTTGAATATCGATATCCGGTTAATTGAATATTCGTACCCGTTTCAGGGAATGCGCGTGCGTAGAGAAATCGCAATGATTGCCCTTGATAGCGGCTCCCATCGGTTAATTGGCTATTTGCATGGGTAATATCAGCTGAAAATGCCCCCCATGCCCCTAAGTTAAAGCCTGTACCAATTGCACCGGACAGGTAGTTTTGGGCATACTGAATGCCACCATAAAGTGTGGTTAATGAAGATGCTCCCCAGATAAGCGTAGTTTCGCCAAATTGGGTTGTATCATAATGGCTGTTATCAGAGCGAAATTCACCGGCGGTTAGGCTATAGCTCATTCGACCTTCTCGTAATAGCACCGGAACAGAGGCATAGGGCACGATAAAGGATTGAATATCACCGTTAGCTTCAAGAATACTGACTTGCAAATCACCGCTTGAGTTCAAGGAATTTAAGTCAGTAATGGCAAATTCACCCGGCGCGACATTAGCTTGGTAAATTAAATAATTATTTTGACGAATCTCAAGGGTGGCATTACTGTTTGCAACACCTCGAATAATAGGCGAAAACCCTTGTTGGCTTGCTGGATACATGCTTTCGTCAGTTCTTAATTGCACACCGCGAAAAGTCAGTGAATCGAAGACTGTGTTATTGGTTGTGCTATCCCCTAAAACTAATCGACTACGCCAAGGAATGATCCCGCGTTCGACATAGCTGTTTAGATATTGCCAGTGGCTTTCTTGGTTATGCTTGCTTGTATAGCGAGTCCATGTGCGGTTGTCTCGATACCGCCAACTACCTATATTGATGCCATTTCTTAGGTTTAAGTAAATGTTTTTACTGAAATCATGCTTATATTGGTTATCTGTAATACCTAATGTATAGCTGGTAAATAATGCATTAATTCCGTCATCCCATTGGTTTGTTGAAATTTCATCTTTGGCTACATTACTTAACGCTATCTGTGGAATACTGATATTTAATTTCATTTTAGGGAAATCAAATTCGGTATGCGCATTAGGGATCAGTTGGACGATATTAATGCACTGATCACTCTCTGATTGAGTGAATGCAGATGTTTCCGTGTTCACTCCCAGTTCAGTAAGATCTTGTTTGGTTAACAGCGGCATCAACCCAGTAGGGTCTGTTGTTGTAGATACATGTGTATGTTGCTCTTGGCAGTGCTGTTCTTTAACAAAAGCCATGTTTCTTCTGTATTTAAGATTACCATTTAAATAAACATCAACGTCATAGGTTCCTGGCAATTGTGAACCTTGGTTTTCAAACGTGCTTAAGTCTGCAATATGCTCTGCATCAATAGAAATTAAAGAGGAGGGAAAATAGTAATCTTTCCCGTCTTGGGCATAGGTATTTGGTATGACAAAAAGGCAAATAAATAAGTATGAGGGCATCAAATGGTTATTTATGATTTTTTTGTATTTTTTGAGTGAGACGAACATAGAAAACCTTATTTCCATTTGAAATGAAACTCATTGATTTTTAATTGAAAATGGCAGGCTTTGGCGGTGTAACGCCACCAAAATCATTGATTGAACTAAATGTCAGTTTATTGATGTTAAATCCATCTGGAGAGTTAACTTGAATATCACTAAATGGCGCTATCATGACGGTTGGCAACTCTTTTTTGTCTGATTTAAGATCCGTTAATGTCATGTAATAAGGTGATGGATTGGATATTTTAATCTTTTGATTATCTACCTTGCTAAATCGAATAAGACTTATTGCTTCTTTAGGTGTGATCTTTAATCCTTTTGGGCGAACAAAAAGTTTAATGCGAGTCACTGCCGCAAGAATTAATGCATTTTTATCAGACAGTTCATTTCTATCAATAGATGGAATAGCTTTGACATTGAAATAAAATAGAGATTCTTTATCTGTAGGTAATTTTTCACCTGCATAAACTAAGCGTATGGTATTTTCATTTTTTGGTGCGCTAGTAAATAGCGGTGGCGTAGAAATAAAATCATTTATTTTATTTCCTTTTGCATCTTCAATCCATGTTTGAACTAAAAATGCTGATTTATCTGAGGTGTTCCGAATACCTGTAGTAATTTGCTTACTTTCTTGTGGATAAATAATTCGGGTGCTATCAAGTGTTATTCCACCGGCAAAACACAGTGAAGAAAAACCAAAATAGAATAGCGAAACTAGCCATTTATAAAAATGACTTGTTTTGGGTAATGAAAACATAAAAACTCCGGAAATAAATAATGCGCACCCGCTATGACACGGGTGCTAAGACAGAAATATTACTGGTAAGTAATAGTGAAATCGGCAGATGCGTTAGCAGAACCCGCAGTGACTTCATCCGCTAATGCGATGTACTGTGCTTGGAAACGTAATGTGCTATCACCTTCATTCAGCTTAACCACATCCGTCGCTTTTAAACCATCAACATTCACTAATTTACTATTTTGTAAAATTTGGATACCTACGCCAGTCGCTGTTATTTGCCCACCTTGAGAAGCGACAGGAGCAAGAATTTTTTCTTCGTCAGGAACAGTAATACCTGCGAAAGTCAGAGACGCATTTTTGAATGTTTCGGTTGCACAACCCGTTAATTTAATATCAAAACCAACAGGAGAAGAGACTGAAGATTTACCGGTGAAGGCATCTTGACGGTATTGACCTAAATTAACGGTTTGTGAGGCATCGTCATTATCAATAACACAAGGGGTATTCACAATGGCACCTGCAAAATTCACAATGCCACCACCTACAGTAACTGGAGTTAATGTAGGCGTAGGCTCTTCTGGCTGAGTTTCTGCGAATGCAGTGTGAGATAAAGCTAAAGAAATAGGTAATGCGATAGCGATTAACTTGAGTTTCATTATATAACTTTCCATTATAAAAATTTTAAAAGGATTTAATTACTTGCTTGGTACTTGCATTTAAAATGACGCATGCACTCCGAAAAATACATTTATATATTTTTGAGATTGCCTACATTAATTACACCGTCAGTTTCTAACTCTTCGATAAGTAAATCGAAAAGCCTATTTTGCTCTGGCTTTATTATTTTGTGACTGAATTCATCAAAAGGAATATTCAGAGCATTCAGCAGTATTAAAATATTTTGAATGCTTAAAGTGGATACCCCTCTTTCATATCTTGATACTTGTTGCTGACTTACTGATATTAAAGATGCTAATTCCTTTTCAGATAATCCTTTGCTTACTCTTGCATTCCTAATAAAGTTTCCTATTTTTTTGTTTAGTTTCATTATATTTATGGTTAGTGGTTACTTAGATTGGTTAAATAAGATTTATATAATTAGATGATTTCAAAGCGAGGCGAATTGTAGATAGGTTAAATAATGATGTAAATACTCAAAATATGATGAAATATAATGTTACATTCTATTGAAATAAAACATTGATAATATCGCCTTTAAAGTTACTCTTTTTTTGAGTATATTTGGTGGTGAAATAAAAGAATGATTGAGTAATGACATAGATTAATAAATGAAATCTATTTAATGATCGATAGATGAAATAAAATGATACAATATAAAATATTTTCTTTCACTTTATGCTTTTTGTTACTCATTAAGGGTGTTTTTTGAGGTGAGAAAATTAAAGGGAATGACGTTATTATAAAAAAATGAATTTGTTAAATACTAATAGATACAATTCATTAGCTATGAATTTTCAATTGTAAGTGAATATTTATAGATATCTTAATGAAAATAAAATCCTCACTAATTACATAATACAGAGTGAGGATTTTTCTGGTAAATAATACTTAACAATGAACATGATGCATTAATTGTTGTTGAGCTTTAGCTATTCCCGCTTCATACCCTTCGGGTTTCATATCCAAACCCTCAGCATAGATAAACTGAACATCTGTAATGCCCATTAAACCTAAAACGGATTTCAAATAAGGTGTAATTGCATCGGTTTCTTGCCCATAGTGAATGCCTCCCCGAGCACTAAATACCAGTGCTTTAACATTTTCCACTAAGCCCAGCGGGTAGGTTGCTGTATAGCGGAATGTTTCTCTTGCTCTGACGACTAAATCAAACCAATTTTTTAATTCAGTCGGTACGTTGAGGTTATACATTGGTGCACCGAGGATCAGTAAATCACTCTCTTTTAATTCCGCAATTAACTGGTCTGAAAGTTCGGCTGTATTTTTTAAATTATGATTGTTAATCTCTGCACCTCTTAGTGCAGCAAAACGCGCTTGATTCAGTACTGGTAAGGGTTTTTCTGCCACATCATGTTCGATAATACAATCTTGATATCCTTGGGCTTTACGTTCATCCAGATACTGTTGAATTAAGGTATTTGTTTGAGATGCTGCACCATTAATACTGGATTTTATAACTAAGATTTTCATGGGGTTCTTCCTTATCAATTTAAGATGTAGCAAGTATATCTGGCTTGATAAGTGGACAATGAGTGATATTCTTTCCTTATATTGTTTCCATTTGAGCACCAATATGAACAAATTAGATTTGAACTGTTTACCTATCTTCATTGCTGTGGTTGAAGCCGGAAATTTTTCAGCGGCAGCAGAGCGTCTACATTTAACGCGATCAGCCGTTAGTAAAAGTATTTCACGATTAGAAGGCAGTTTAGGTATTGCACTGTTTCAGCGAACGACTCGTCAACAAACCTTAACCAATGATGGCATGGTGTTGTATGAGTATGCGGGCAAGGCTTTGAATGCACTTCAAGAAGCCTCAAACTATTTAGAAAGCGGTAAGCGTAATGTTGAGGGGAAAGTGTGTATTACTGCACCTCGATTATTGGGTAATTTATATGTTGTTCCGTTGCTGGTTGAACTGATGAAGTTATATCCAAAACTCGAAATTGAAACGGTATTGAATGACCGTAACGTGGATTTACAGCAAGAGGGTGTTCATGTTGCAGTTCGAGTGGGTAAACTCGCCGATTCAAACCAGTTGATTGCCCATGAAATTGGTTACCATAAAATGATTTTTTGTGCGTCGCCGAGCTATTTAGCGGAACATGGTATTCCCCAGCAACTTTCTGAATTAGATAAGCACCAGCTGATCGCGTATACACAGGCTGGAAAAATTTTGCCGTGGCATGTTTTTGATCAGAACCAGCAAGCGCATCGTTATTTACCTATAAGCAAATTAGTGATGGATGATATGCAAACCATTATGTTTGCAGCCTTAAATGGTGCTGGGATTGCGTATTTACCTCAATGGTTAGTCAAAGAAAATATCAAGACAGGTCATCTAATTGAGATTTTATCCATATATCAAAGTGCTCGTTATCCTATCTCAGTCGTATGGGTAGCAACCTCTTTTTTACCGTTAAAAACGAGGGTGGTTATTGATGCGATTCGTGAAAAATTACCCCTGAATTTGACATCAGAATAGACGATTATAAACAGTGAGTCTTCTCACAGAGTGAGGGTTTTTATTGAACATGTCTTGCATGTGGTGAAATTTTAATTCTATATTCGTTATAAGTTATGAAATTTAATTTCTTAAAAAATCATAACGATTTCGTTATAAAAACACCATTGATGTTATTCGCACATTATAAAACCGATAAAGTGAGGCAAGGCATGAAATTAACGACCCTATTTGCAGCAACAACTTTGTTAGTGACCGCCAGTGTGGCAGCGAAAGAGTATCCCATCCATCATACTGCACAGATTAAATCCCTAGATGATGCCCAAAAAGCCGCAGTCTGGGAGCAAGCTGAAGTGCTCACTGATTTTGTCTACCCGTGGGAAAATGAGACACCACCTAAAACCGATTTTCGTGCGTTGTGGAGCGACAATGCGCTGTATTTCCGTTTTATCGCGGACGATAAAGATATTCAGCTAGGTCAAAATACTGATAAAGATCAGGCGGTATTAGATTCTGATCGTGTGGAATTATTCTTTGCGACGAGCCCTGAATTAAAACCTTACTACACCGCAGAAATGGACCCATCAGGGCGTACCTTTGATGCGAAAGCGAATTTTTATCGTGAAGTCGATCCTAGCTGGAATTGGCAAACTTTAAAAACGGTTGGGCAAATCACGCCAGAGGGGTATGTGCTAACGGGAAAAATTGACCTTGATGAATTGACGCAACTGAATCTTTGGCAAGACAGCGATAAGAAAACCTTGATGTGTGCCATTTTACGCGGAGAATTTAGTGCCGGTGAGCCGAAACAAGTACGTAAGTGGATCAGCTGGATCAAACCAGACTCTGTGAAACCTGATTTCCATATTCCTTCAGCCTTCGGGAGCTGTAAACTCGTCAAATAGCCTTCATCCGGTGGTAGCCTTAAGCGGTTTATAAAGTTGCCACCGGTTTTTCAATTTCTTTTATACCATTGTTGTGAGTTCAATCACGTAAATCATCCTAAGTGAATAACTTGTTATGATTAGAATTGAAATTAATATTCATAAATAGTATTTTTCTATGAAATATAGTTTCAGTTGAGGTGATGTGATGTCAGTAACCGAAAATACGCTTAGCGATTGTTTGAACAATGAACTTAATCAGGACACATTGCAGTTTTCTCGTTTAGATACCTTATCCATGCTCACCGTGATCAATCAGGCGGATAGCACCGTCGCGACAGCATTACATTCCGTGTTACCTGAATTGGCGAATGTGGTTGATGTGATTGCTGAACGTTTAAAACAAGGTGGGCGGATCTTTTATGTCGGAGCTGGCACCAGCGGGCGATTAGCGGTATTGGATAGCGCGGAGTGCCCTCCAACATTTGGTACCTCGCCTGAGATGGTGCAATCAATCATTGCGGGTGGGCATTCCGCGATGTTAAAAGCAGTTGAAAATATTGAAGATTCAACGGAAGCATCTGTACAGGAATTGCAAGAACGCGGTGCTACGGAAAAAGATGTGATTATCGGTATTGCAGCAAGTGGGCGGACTCCATTTACCTTAGCCGCGATTGAATATGGTAATCAAATTGGCGCATTAACGGTGGGGATCACGACACGTGGACACGGCTTATTGAGTGATTTAGCGCAATATGCCATTGCACCGGATGTCGGTGCTGAGGTGCTTTCTGGCTCTACGCGAATGAAAAGTGGTACGGCACAAAAAATGATTTTAGGCATGTTAAGCACTTGCGTTATGGGGCGCTTAGGGCGAATTCATACCAACTTAATGGTCGATGTAATGGCGAGTAATATCAAACTATTGCGTCGGGCTGAACGAATTGTTGGGGAAGTTTGCGGGATTGATGTAGATACGGCGGCAAGGTTATTAAAGCAGGTGGATTATCATCCACGCCGCGCCATTTTAATGTATGAATTGAATATTACTGCACAGCAAGCGACAGAAATTGTTCAGCGCAACCCGAACACCAGTTTGGATTCGATGCTAAACAGTCATAGCGAATAGCATAAACATAAACAGAGTCATGACTCAGTCAACACCGGGGAAATACTATGGCTAATAAGATAGAACATCTGGAAGTGCTCGCCAGAGAAATAGAAAAATACGCGGGCGGGTTTGAAAACGTGGGTACGTTAACACATTGTATGACGCGTATCCGTTTGGTTTTAAAAGATAACAGTAAATTTGATGCCGATGCACTCAAGCAAGTGGAAGGGGTGAAAGGCGTTGTGTTTAATGGTGAGCAACAACAAGTGATTGTTGGTATGGGAACCGCTGCAAAAGTTTTCTCCGTCATGAATAAACGCATGCAAAATAGTGGCGTAGCGAGCGAGGAAAGCAGCGCTTTGACACCAGAGAAAAAATCTTTCTCCATTCGTCGTATGCTTAATACGCTAGCTGCCATTTTCGTACCCACTATTCCTGCATTGATTGGTTGCGGTTTGATTATGGGGCTGATTAACATTGTACGCTTAGTTGCTCCTGGTGTTGTGGAGCAGTTCCCTGAACTATTTAAGTTATTAAAGTTGATTGGTAGCGCAGTATTTACGTATTTATCCATCATGATTGGGGTAAATACAGCAAAAGAGCTAGGTGCATCGACATCGATTGGTGCTGTCATGGCGGGGCTTTTAGCCATGCCAGGCTTAGCGGATATCACTTTATTTGGTGAAAAGCTGCAACCTAACAGTGGTGGGATTTTTGCGGTACTGATGGTGGTGGTCTTCTCATCTAAATTTGAAGTGTGGTTTAGAAGTATCATCAAAGAGAGCCTTGATTTGATTGTGACGCCATTCGTGACTATTTTAGTCTCTGCGATGGTGGCATTGGTTGTTTTTCAACCGGCGGGACATTACCTTAACCAAGTCTTAGCTCAAGGGGTTTCTGTTGCATTGCTCAATAGCGGTGGCGGGGCAGTGGCAACTGGCGGTATCTTAGGCGGAAGCTTCCTGTTCTTATTATTAACCGGTCTACACCAAGGCTTGATCCCAATCCATGCGGAAATTTTGCAAACATTTGGCTTGAATTACTTATTCCCAATCTTAGCGATGGGCGGTATGGGGCAAGTTGGCTCGTGTTTCTGGGTATTATTAAAAACCAAAAATCAGCGCTTAAAGAAAACCTTAGTGGGGGCTTTACCTGTCGGGATCTTTGGTGTCGGTGAACCATTATTATTTGGTGTTTCATTACCATTGGGCAAACCGTTTATTGCTGGGTGCATCGGGGGGGCTGCGGGCGGTGCACTGATGGCATTCTTCCATGTCGGAATTATCATCCCATTTGGGACTGCTGGATTGTCGTTAATTCCGCTGGTGGGTGATGGGCAAATTCTCGATTTTCTGATTGCTGTTGCAGGCGCATGGATTGTCGGTTTCATTGCCAGTATGATAATAGGCTTCAACGATCCAGAAAAATAATAAGAAGGTATAGCCATGTCAGCATTGACTGTAAAATTGGAAAGCTTATTGACGAGAGGCAAAGGCACGGAACAGCGCATTGCGCAGTTTTTGCTGGAGTATCGCGACAGCCTTGTTGCGATGAATGCCGCAGAATTGGCTCAAGCAGCTGGTGTCAGTAGTGCATCCGTCATTCGTTTTGCAAGGCAAATGGGCTACCGTGGCTATCCTGAATTTAAAGTCGATTATTTATCGGATGAGAAGCAGCACAAAGCAGAAAGTTTATATGGCAATCTGAGTCGTAATGACGATACGGCTCAGATTATTGCCAAATCAGGGCAGCTGTTTATTAGTGCCATTGAAAAATCGTTAGAACTGTTAGAACCCGCTGCGGTTGATGCTGTTGCTCAAAAACTGGTTGAAGCGAAACGCATCGTGCTGTTTGGTATTGGTTCATCAGCGATTGTGGCGAATGATATTTTCCATAAATTTATCCGCGTCAATAAATCGGCTTTATTTAGCCCAGATTTGCATGTGCAACTGAGCTACTCGGCGAATTTAGGTGATGGAGATTTAGCTATTGCGGTGACCGCTAGGGGTAATACACCTGAAGTGAACCGTATGCTGAAATCCGCTCACGATAATGGCTGTACCACTATCGCCTTAACCCGTTTTGGGCAAGATGATGCGGCGCGCCTCGCGGATTTAATACTCCCTTATTACTATGATGAACAACATTCTCAGTTGGGGGTAATCACCCCTCAAGTGTTGCAGATGGTGATATTCGACACACTATTCTTCAAATACTTAACCCTTGCTAATGAAGATGCGGACATCGCATTGCAAAAAGGTCGACAAGCCGTTACATCGGCAGGATAAACCACCATGATTGTCACAGAGTTAGCTATCGGCGCACTGATCGGCTTGATTATAAGTACGACGGGTGTGGGCGGTGGTGTCATTGTTTTACCTATATTGACATATTTTTTTGGATTGAATGCCCTAGCGGCAGTAGCAACGGCGAATTTTCTCTCCATGTTGATGAAAGTGTCTTCGTCATACATGCATTTTCGATTAGGGAATATTCCCCTAAAAGGCGCGTTGATAGTCTTAGCGATTATGTTGCCAAGTACATTTTTATCCAGCCTGCTGGTGACGTGGTTAGGCAGCATTCCCGCGTATGAAAAACAGGTGGAATGGGGGATTAATGCGCTGGTGGCTGCGGCAATTATTTTTTCATTGTACTTATTTATTCAGCGGATGTTTTTTGCCAATCCACTCAAGAAAGTTGTCATGAAAGAAAACCAGCTGAAAGCGATGGCGATTCCGGCGGTGTTAGCTGGGGTTGTATTAGGTGCGACAGGGGTAGGCGGTGGGGTGGTCGTTTTACCCATGTTATTGCGCTATATGGATTTAAATATCAAACAAGCCATTGGTACCTCGATTGTTGTCACGACAGTATTATCGGGATCTTCAGCCTTGGCTTATGCGCAAGATGGTTACACGGATTTAAAACTGGCATTAATTCTCTGTGCGGGCGCGTTATTGGTCATGCCATTGGCAAAATATTTGCTGGTGAAATTATCTGAACGTACATTCCAATACCTCACCTTATTGCTGATCCTATGCAGCGCCGTAATGATGACTTGGAAAGTGATTATGCCGTAAAAATGAAATAATGCTTTTCCTTACTCGCCTACTTTCTATCATTAGTCTGAAATTGATAGTTTAAATATAATTACATTTAAACTATCAATGTTATTACTTATTTAATTTCCATCTAAAAATGAAATTCAAGTTTTGAAAATAATAAATATAATTGAATTTTTGCTTTTTAATTTTAAAAAATATTATCATTAATGAAATATTGGACTATAATAAATTTCGTTCATTGGGAATTAATCTATTTTTGATTTTCATTGTTGAGTTTTAAAATATGACGCTATCTTTTTTGTATATGTAATAATTGATATTGTTATTTTGTTTTAAACAATTGATATTGAAGTGGATGCTCTTATAAAGATACGATTTTTAATTAAATTTAAATTGCGATTTATATTTTGGAAAACACGTTGTTTGTTTTTCAAGAGTATTGAAAAGCATCAATCCAAAATGATTATATTATGAAATATCAGTTAACTCATGCGTATAGCCGATCAGTACAGTTTTATGGTGTTGAAACAAACTTAAGCCTAGAGCAATTTCAACAAGCTTGTGCTTATATTCAGTTAATTAGAGATAAACTACCGAGTTTTTCATCTTCTGATGATTATCTAGTTGAGTGTGAAACTCTTTTTCTTCTTCAGATGTTTTATGGCTTTATGCCATTATATGAAAATAGTGAAGTGGATGCGATTGTTGATGTTCATCATAACTGGGAATGTTATGTAATTGGTGGGAGCTTGGCGTCTATAAACCAATATGCGATATGTAATGCAAGCATTATTATGCTGGAGTTTCTTCGCTATAAATTACAGGCAAAACTCAATAATTATTCTAATGAGAAAATAAAAGTTGATTTAGCTCGGCTAGATTCCTTATTAAGTGGCCATTTTTTAAAAAAAGAATGGGAGCTGAGAGATGTTTATGGAAATGATCTTACGGGTATTCAATTTTTAAGAAGTGATAAAGTTGAATTAATATCTAAAGCACCTATAGAAGCTGAAATGTAGCGAGATGAATTTTTTAGTTGATAGAAAGCACAAAGCCGTCACTAGATGAAGTGCCCCCTTTAGTTGGATAACCATTTGCTGGGGGGCTTTTTATGCCAAAATATAATTGCGATGTAAAAATTATCATTGCAATAGATGTGTATCAGAGATTCTGAGTATTTACCCGTTGAGGTAAGCTTTATCTCAAAGAGTTAAAATGCGCTCTGTAATTAAGGTCATCAATTTCGATGTATCAACATCAGTCATGATTTTACAATTCATCGTTTCCGAACTGTGATGAGTCAAAGTAGATGGGGTCGCAAAACTATGACCAAATAATCTCTTGGATTCATATTCAATAGAGATTGAACCATCAACACCTGAAAAAATTTCAGGTTGAATGAGGTAGGCAATAACACAAGGGTCATGAAGGAAAGGATCAAATTCAGCATATCTTCGACACATTTCTGCTACGCTCTGGGCAATAGCCCCTCCTTTTTCCAAAGCAGTGCACAAACCCGCTCTTATATCAGCTTTACTTGTCACATCTAAACCAAGCATTGTAATGTGCTGCGCACTATCAAAAACTATATGAGCAGCATGAGGGTCTACATAAAAATTAAACTCAGCGGCTGGCGTTATATTTCCCTGTGTAAATGCGGCTCCTCCCATGACGACAATATCTTTTACATTATCAATTAATTTTGGCTCTTTAATGATAGCTATTGCAATATTAGTGAGAGAGGCTATTGCGCATAATGTTATTTCACCAGGATTTGCCATAACAGAATCAATAATAAAGTCTACCGCGTGACCAGAATCATTGTGGTGTTTAGATTCCGGTAGGAGCACCCCAGCAAGCCCATCTGTACCATGAACATTCGTTTTATTCCCAGTTTTGCTCATTAATGGACGATTACAGCCTTTAGCGAGAGGAATATCTAGCCTATTAGCTAATGTCAGTAATTTTTTTGCATTACTGTGAACCTTTTCTAACTCTACATTCCCTGCGACTGTTGTTATCCCGATTAATTCTATTTCTGGTGACGCTATAGCGAGAAAAATAGCCACTGCATCATCAACTCCAGGATCACAATCTATTATTATTTTATGCATGTTAACTCCTTGATTTATAATTTATTAATTAGATAATCGAAAGTATTAATAATTAAACCTAAAGTTTATTTATAGAATCTATTTTTAGAGCGTGTGAAAGCTAAAGATAGAAGAGCTAAAAAATTAAAATAGAGGGAATCTATATATTAATATTGCCAAAAATATCTTTCTAATGAAGTTTTTTTGGTAAGAATGATGATTTTAATAAGTTATGATGGTTTTCAAACACTAAAATTTAAAATTAACTTGTTATGGCATGATTAATTACATGGAAAGTTCAAAAAATAGAACGATTGAAATATAATAATCTAAAAAATGCGAACTCATGATTGTTTTTTAAAATATAATCCTGAAAATGTGAATCACATCGCATTTGCCAACTATTTATCAGGTGGGTATTTTTATGAAAAATAGTGAATATATTTTCTATGTTTCAATTTCTTAAAAAGAATGCTTTTTTACATTCACATTCGTTCGTAGAAGAATAAATGGCATATTTTTTCTGCTTGGATAATCGTAATAATCAACAAAATAATTTTTTAATCTATCACTGCATAAATTATGCATTAGCCTAATGAGCATAATTTTATAATGACTGTGTTTACCATTTATTGAAAGCGGCTAGTTTTTAGTGAATGTATGAGCTCATTTTTCTGAGGAGGGAAGTTCGATAGGTACTACCGTGAAGCGATTGCGGTGATGGGTGAAAGATAAATCATCACTGATGAACCAATAAATTAATGATACAGAAAGCAAAAACCCGCCACTAGGGCGGGTTCTTTAAATAGTGGTGCCCGGACTCGGAATCGAACCAAGGACACGGGGATTTTCAATCCCCTGCTCTACCGACTGAGCTATCCGGGCAACGGAGCGTATTAAACCTGATTTAAGAGGGTGAGTCAAGGCGGTTTCTAAAAACTTTTGATTGAATGCGTTTTTTTTCAGCGTTTGAATTAAATTTTAATCAAATCAATGTAAAAACTCACAAAAAGTGAAAAAAAATGCCAGAAACGTTGAGGGTTATCTGGCATTTATGTTGCTATTTTAATGGTTTATTAGCGTAAATACTTTTTCTGCGCCTTATTAACTTTAATCAGGTAATTACGAGATTCTGCCGCAGGATGTTTGGTCGAAAGTGTCTCGTAAACCTCACCAGGCTCTAAATTATTAATTCGTTGAGCAGCTTGCTTTTTATCATTATGGAATACACGCAACACACTACCTGCACCCCCGTTATAGGCTGTGATCACCGCATAGCGACGTGAGGTTGGGTTACTAATCTCTCCTAAATAGCTATTTTGTAAGATAGCTAAGTAAGCGGTGCCTGTATCAATGTTTTGCTCAGGGTCAAACAGGTAGCTGCGGCTTGGTACACCGGATTTACCTTGAGAACGGAATACGTCTTTACCTGCGGTGTTCGGCATAATTTGCATCAAGCCTAACGCATCAGAGCGGCTAACGGCATAAGGGTTGAAGCTTGATTCAATTTGCATGATCGCCAGAATCAGTGATTCATCTACACCGTATTTTGCAGAGGATTTTTTAATATAAGGCAGATATTTATGGGCGCGTTTATCGAGGTGGTTTGGCACCAATTGCATGGTAACCGACCAAACGATATTCATGCCGGACTGCCTGCGCTGCATTTTATTGCTGATCAGATAATCTGCAAATTTATTAGCGCGCCACTCCCAACGAATAGGTTCGCCCATATTGTCCATAACCTGACCAAACAGGAATGGCTCTTTACTGTAGGGAATGTCGTTAATATCGGAATAGAGGTCGATGGAGTTCGGGTCATCGCCCATCAATAATGTAGTGACAATCGCTTTCTTCAGGTGTGCTGACGGTTCAACAGCAGAAATTGTCTCGACCGTGATGGTTCCTGCATCAAAGTTAATGTGGCTACGAGTACGATACTCATCGGTATATTTCACATAGTCTTTGGGACCTGCAATGAGAACTTCTTTAATCCCCCAAATATTTTCGATGTTATGAGCAAATTGCCCCATCAAAATATCAAAGCCATTAGTATCTTTGACATAGTCAGGATTAAAGTCAGATTTCTGATTACTAGAACAAGAAACAATCAGGGGAATCAACAATGTGAGTGTGAGTAATTTTTTCATACGATCCACAATATTAATGCAAGCTATTTACTATTTCGTTCATTGAATCAAAAGCGTTCAAGTTGCAGGGGGTAGCAAACCAAGCCATGCAACTTGAGGAACGATAGGTATAGACCTAAAAACTATTTTTCTGGGGTATAGCCATCAATTTGAATATCGTGACCTTCAAATAAGAACTTCACCATTTCTTGTTCCAACATTTTACGGTCATCTGGATTCATGGTGTTGAGTTTCTTTTCATTGATCAGCATCGTTTGTTTGGTCATCCATTGACTCCATGCTTCTTTCGAAATCTCATTAAAAATACGCTTTCCTAATTCGCCAGGGTAAAGCTGAAAATCTTGCCCATCAGCGTCACGTTGTAAGAAAGTGCAAAAAATGGTTCTACTCATTTAATTTTTCCTCAAATATCAGATAATAAGGCAAGTTGTTTTAGTAAACTTTCAACCGGTGCAGCGAGCCCAACGGTTGCGCCTGGGTGTAAGTTATACCAGAGTCCATTACCTTCATCCATGGCAGAGTTAAATGCCTGAATATTAACTTTTACAGGGATAATATCTAAATGGAAATGGCTAAACGTGTGGCGAAAAGCAATTAATTGTTCTGGTATGTCATGTTGCAGACCAGAATCAGCCAGCCATTGAGCCAGTTGCTCATGGCTTTCAAACTGTGGAAAGGCGAATAATCCCCCCCAAATACCGGATGGCGGTCGTTGCTCTAACCAGACATTATCTTGGTGTTGAAGGATCAAGAACCAGGCACTTTTTTCAGGAATTTTTTGTTTCGGTTTTTTACCCGGATATTCCTGCCAAGCATGGTTAGCGTATGCAATACAGCCTGTATTGAGCGGGCATAATTCACATTTTGGCTTGCTACGGGTGCATACCATCGCGCCAAGATCCATCATGGCTTGGTTAAAGTATTCCACTTCAACGTTAGGCGTGACCTTGGTGCTAATGTCCCACAGGCGGTTTTCCACCTCTTTTTTCCCTGGCCAGCCTTCGACGGCATAACAGCGAGCTAAAACACGTTTTACATTCCCATCTAAAATGGGATAGTGCTGTTTTTGAGAAAGGGAGAGAATGGCACCTGCGGTGGAACGTCCAACACCAGGAAGCGCATTAACTTCCTCAAATGTCGTCGGAAATTGACCTTGATATTGAGTCGCAATGACTTGAGCTGCTTTATGTAGATTGCGTGCTCGGGCGTAATAACCGAGCCCCGTCCATAAATGCAGTACTTCATCAAGGGGCGCATTTGCCAATGCAGTGACGTCGGCAAAGCGTTGAGTAAATTTTTCAAAATAGGGAATGACAGTGCTGACTTGGGTCTGTTGCAACATGACTTCAGAGAGCCAAACATGGTAGGAGGATTTTTCCTGCTGCCATGGCAAGGTTTTACGACCGTATTTGTGATACCACTTGAGCACGGCGCTTGAAAATTGTTGAGCTTCCATTATTTATAATATTTTTATCGCTATTTCAGTCATGATGAGGATTGCAACATAGACCGTGGTGGCTGTAAACCGCTTCTTGTGTAAAGTTATCCAATTATCAACTGCAAGATCCGAGAAGTTTTGCTAAACTCCCTTTCCCACCATACTTAGATATTAATTAATTAGGTATGTTTGGTTTTTTTTATACTCTTGTTGGCACATTATCTAATTGGACAACGAATTTTTTAGAACTTTATTATGATCAATAACGTTATCTCCCCCGAATATAATGAAGAAGGGCGGGTTATGCGCCGTGTCCGTAGTTTTGTCCGCCGTCAAGGGCGTCTGACAAAACGTCAGGAAGAGGCATTAGAAAGCGAATGGGCAGAAATGGGTATCGATTTTGTTAACGAACCCTTTGATTTCGCAAAACTATTTAATAATTCAAATCCGGTTACTCTGGAAATTGGATTTGGAATGGGCGCCTCATTAGTCACGATGGCAGCACAAAACCCAGATAAAAACTTTCTGGGAATTGAAGTGCATGCACCGGGTGTTGGAGCTTGTTTGGCATCGGCAAAAGAAGAAAATGTCACCAACTTACGTGTGATGTGCCACGATGCTATCGAAGTTTTAGACTTCATGATCCCGAACGGTAGCTTGGAAATGGTTCAGTTATTCTTCCCTGATCCATGGCATAAAGCGAAACACAATAAACGCCGTATTGTGCAGGTGCCTTTCGCAGAAAAAATTCGCAGTAAATTAATTGATGGTGGTGTTTTCCACATGGCGACAGATTGGGAACCTTATGCAGAACATATGCTTGAGGTAATGACCAGTGTTGCTGGGTATGAAAACGTATCAACCACAGGGGACTACGTTCCTCGTCCAGAATCAAGACCAGAAACAAAGTTTGAAAAGCGCGGCCAGCGGTTAGGGCATGGTGTATGGGATTTAATGTTTAAGAGGATTTAATCATGGCTAAACAACAACGTAGTCGCCGTTTACGTAAAAAAATGCGTTTGGATGAATTCCAAGAATTAGGCTTCATTGTTAAATGGAACTTTAAAGAAGGCACGCCGATCGAAGAAGTGGATAGCACCGTTGATCAACTGATTGCTGAAGCTATCGAACCAAACGGTCTGGCATTTGAAGCTAGCGGCTACATGAACTGGGAAGGGATTGTTTGCCTACAAAAAATTGGTAAATGTACCGAAGAACACCGTCAAATCGTTGAAAATTGGCTAAAATCAAAAGGGATGAACGACGTTGTTGTTTCTGAACTGTTTGATGTTTGGTGGGAATAATAACTAGTTTGATTATTAATAAAGGCATCCAATTGGATGCCTTTATTTTCTAGAGTAATCCATTCTGGAGCAAAACACTTGAGCACCCAGTTTTCTGACCAATTACTGCATGATATTTTGGAACAAGTTCGCCCCCTGATAGGTCAAGGAACGGTGGCAGACTATATACCTGCTTTGGGCGGTATTCCTTCACATCATTTGGGGATTGCGGTACATACCGCTGAGGGAGATGTGTTTACCGCTGGAGATGCCAAAACACGTTTCTCAATTCAATCTATTTCTAAGGTTCTTAGCTTGACCTTGGCAATGACGCGTTACGAAGAGCAAGAAATTTGGAGCCGCGTTGGTAAAGAGCCATCAGGGCTGCCATTTAATTCATTGATTCAAATCGAAATGGAAAAAGGAATTCCCCGGAATCCATTTATCAATGCTGGGGCGATTGTGATTGCTGACATGCTGCAATCTCGTTTGAGCGCACCAAAACAACGGATGTTAGAGTTTGTCCGGAAACTCGCTTGTGAGCCAGATATTAGTTATGACACGAATGTCGCACGCTCAGAAATGGAACATGCGAGCCGTAATGCGGCCATCGCGTATTTAATGAAATCTTTTGGCAATTTTGATAATGATGTTTTAACTGTTTTAGAAACTTATTTTCATTATTGTTCTCTAAGTATGAATTGTGTCGAGTTAGCTCGGTGTTTTACCTACTTAATGAATCAAGGTGAATCCTCTTGCTCGATAGACCCGATTATCACGCCATTGCAGTCTCGACAGATCAATGCCTTAATGATGACTTGTGGAATGTATGATGGTTCCGGTGAATTTGCATTTCGTATTGGAATGCCCGGTAAGTCAGGTGTCGGTGGTGGTATTGTGTGTGTGGTTCCTAACCAATTCACGGTGGCAGTGTGGTCGCCGGAATTAGATTCGGCGGGAAACTCTTTGGTGGGATGCGCCGCCTTAGAACTGTTATCGAAACGCATTGGACGTTCTGTTTTTTAATTACCTCTCAACAGAGATAGAGGTAATCGACGAGGAGATTTTATGTTACGCCGTACTTTAATTGCATTTTCATTACTGGCCTGCGCCACGAGCCAAGCGGCGGATTATAACTGTGCCGTGACACCCAAAGACGATATTTTTATGACGCCTGAACATGTTCAAGTCATTGGTCGTAGCGGGGATTTAAAAATCACGCCTAATGGTGATGTCACCTTAAATGGTCAAAAAGTTGCACTGACCTCAGAGCAGCAGCAACAAGCATTACGTTATCAATCGGCTATCCGTCAGGATTTACCGTGGATCAAAAAAGAGTCCGAAGAGAAGTTAGCCGCTTCAAGAAAATCCCTCGATAAAGTGGTTGTCAAAGTGATTGGAAGTGACAGTAATATTCGTAATCGCTTAACGAAACTCGAAAAAGATCTCAATGGTCAGATTAATCAAATCATTGAAACCCGTTCAAATGGCTACGTTTTCCACCATGAAGGAATTAAAAAGGTGGAAACAACAGGGCGTGAATTAGTCAATGAAAGCTTAGGTGGTATTCTGCAAGACAGCATTAATGAAATGGGTCGTAAGCAGTTGCTGGCGGGTGGTGACACCAATAAGATGCTGCAAGGTATGTTGGGCAGTCTTGGTGGATTACAGCAAGAAATTGAAGGCGAATGGAAAAACCAAGAAAACAGTTTCCAACAGTTTGGTCAGCAGGTTTGTACGAAAGTGACATCGCTAGAGCAACAACGAATGAGTTTATTAGACGGGATTAAATCTAAATAATTGAGTTTTGTCCGCGTTGATAGGCAGCAACAGGGAAACGTGTTGCTGCTTTTTTGCATTAAAAATTCGTGAAAACTATGATGTTCATACCATAAATAAAAACAATACTAAGAATCATTATCATTTAATTGACTTATTGGTCACTCTCCTTAGAATGCTGGTTTGGCTTAACGACTAAATTGGTGTTACTCACATGAAAAAATTTATTCCAGCTCTACTTGTTTCTCTTTTATCATTCTCCGCACCTTACGCACTGAGTGCTGAATCAGCTGCATTCACACCAAACGCAATCACTGCACAAGGTACTGAAAAAGTTACGGTTAAACATCTTTCTGGTGAAACAGAAGTGGTAAAAAAACCACAGAAAGTGGTTCTGTTTGATTTCGGTATTTACGATTCAATGCAAAAACTGGGATTAGGGGATAAGGTTGTCGCGTTGCCGATGGGAAATGCGCCTGCTTACGTGAAAGCGGGCATCCCAGCGACAGTGAAAAATGCAGGTGGCATGAAAGAGCCTAATTTAGCTGAAATCGCTGCATTGAAGCCGGATTTGATTGTGATCACTGGTCGCCAAGGTAAATCTTACGAAGCGTTATCAAAAATTGCACCGACGCTGAATTTAGGCTCTGATAGCAAAAACTATATTGAATCAGTAAAAGCGAATATCCGTTTAATTGGTGATTTATACGGTGACCAGAAAGCGGTAGACGAGCAACTGGCTCAGTTGGATAAAACCATTGCAGAAGCCCAGAAAAAAGCGGCTGCATCCAATAAAAAAGTACTGGTTTTATTGCACAATGATGGCAAGTTAATGCCAAATAACCAAGCAGTTGTTTATGATGTGGTGAAAGCACAGCGCGCTGAATTACCTGTTCAAGCGGATGCAGACAAATCTAAACGCCGTGTGGTGGATACCAAAACTATCGCACAAGCGAACCCTGATGTGATTTTAATTGTCGATCGTAGCGAAGCGATTGGTGCAGGTAAGTTAGATAAAACGGTATTTGAAGACCAAAATATTCAAGAAACGAAAGCGTATAAAGATGGCAAAATTACCTATTTGCAATCTGACTTGTGGTATCTCTCTGGTGGTGGTTTAGTCAGCCTCACCGAACAAATCGATGCAGTCACCAAAGCACTGTAATCGATAAATTATTATTTTCGTTTATTACCCTTAGTAAAAAGAAAAAGCCAGCGTAAGCTGGCTTTTTTTATGGAAGAAGAGAAATCACTCTTCCCCTAAAAATAGCTCCAGTAGGGAGTTTAAGAATAATTTTCCATGTTCGGTAATTTGCCATTCATCGGCGGTTTCTGAGATATAGCCTTTGGCTAACGCCTCATCAATCGCCGGACGTACAACTGACTCGGCTAGCCCAGTATATTCCGTAAATTCTCGGCGAGTCATCGCTTCTAGTAACCGAAAACGGTTCATAAAATACTCGAATGGGCGGTCTTCGTTCTCTACATTGTAGCGATTATCGAGATAACGACCTTCCATATAGCCGCGAGGATGCTTCGTTTTGACTGTACGTAAAATCTGACCATCGGTAGAGGTAATTTTACCGTGTGCACCACAGCCGATACCGAGGTAATCCCCGAATCGCCAATAGTTAAGATTATGTTCGCACTGGTAACCCGCTTTGGCATAGGCGGAGGTTTCATATTGTTGATAACCCGCGGCTGTCAGTAACTTATGTCCTTCAGTGTAGATATCCCATAGGGTATCGTCGTCCGGTAAACGCGGAGGACGAGAGCCAAATTGCGTATTTGGTTCAATGGTGAGCTGATACCAAGAAAGATGCGGTGGTGAGAGCTCAATGGCTTGGCGTAAATCAGATAACCCTTCATCGCGAGTTTGTGATGGCAAACCGTGCATTAAGTCCAAATTAAAACTGCGCAGATGTAAGTTGGTGGCTAACTGTGCAGCCCGCTTGGCTTCATTGGGACCATGAATACGCCCCAGCATAATCAGCTTGTCGTCCCCGAAACTTTGTACACCAATGGAGATACGGTTGATCCCCGAAGTTTGGTAACCAGAGAAACGGTCTGCTTCGACGGTGCCTGGGTTGGCTTCCATCGTGACTTCTGCATTAGGATCCAAGTTAACGCGTTGACGAACACCATCCATCAACATTTGCATGGATTCGGCACTCAGTAAACTCGGTGTTCCGCCACCAATAAAGATAGTTTTGACTGGGCGGGAGCCAATGAGCTCCGCGTCCTTATCAAGATCGTTAAGCAAATGTTCAACATACTCAGTTTGAGGAATTTCCCCTTTGAGAGTATGCGAATTGAAATCACAATATGGGCACTTTTGTACACACCAAGGAATATGGATATACAGGCTTAATGGGGGAAGCTTAAGCATTTTTCAGTGCATCCAACATCATTGCTAACGCTTTACCACGATGTGATACCGCTTGTTTTTCTGCTTTAGTCAGCTCCGCAGAGGTACAACCTAATTCAGGTACGTAAAAAATCGGGTCGTAGCCAAAGCCACCTTGCCCTTTTGCCTCTCGGGTTAATACCCCGTGCCAGCGTCCGTGAAACACCAGTGGCGTTGGGTCTTCGGCATGACGTAAATAAACCAGCACACAGTTAAACTGAGCTTGGCGTTGGTCATCGGGGACGTCTTTCATGGCATCGAGAAGCTTATCGAGGTTTTGCTGGTCAGTAGCATCTTCTCCTGCATAGCGAGCGGAGTAGATCCCCGGTGCACCGCCTAAAGCATCAACAGAAATACCAGAGTCATCGGCAATCGCGGGTAGACCTGTATGTGCTGAAGCATGACGGGCTTTTAAAATCGCGTTCTCAATGAAGGTTAATCCTGTCTCTTCGGCGGACTCAACGCCAAGGCTGGTTTGGGCAACGATGTCCATACCAAAATCACGGAGTAAGTCCGCTAATTCGTTTACTTTACCTGGATTACCAGTTGCTAAAACAACTTTTTGCATTGCTTTTATCTTCCCTTACATGATGCCGACAGAGAACAACATTGCGGTTAGCGCAGGGTCGATCATTAAGGAAACATCAACACGTAAGTAGTTCAGTGCGATCAGAATAAACATGACAATCATCGCAGAAAAATCTAACCCACCCATCGCTGGAATAATGCGACGAATTGGCGCCATTAACGGTTCAGTTAATTGGAACAATAAGTAATCTACAGGGTTACGACCTTGGCTGACCCAGCTTAAAATTGCGCGGATTAAAATCATCCAGAAAATCAATTTACCGATGTAAGTCAGTAAGAGAATTAATCCCATTGGTAGAAGGGTAAGCCCAATGGCAGGCAGCATATTGGTTGCCCACATACCAAAGATAATATCGGCAATCGCCAGCACAAACGCGACGAGCAGAGTCGCAGTATCTAAAGACCCTACAGATGGGATCATGCGGCGTAGTGGTCCAACAATAGGTTGGGTTGCTTTAACCACAAATTGTGAGAATGGATTATAAAAGTCTGCGCGAACGCATTGCATCCATACTCGAAGCAGAAGCACAAAGATATACAGTTGGATCAGGGTGGTAACAACAAAAACGATAGTCTGCATGGCGTGTCCCAAAAAAATAATTAAAAAGTTTTTCCATCTCTTCCGCTCGGTCAATCGCGCTTTGCATGGCATTGGCGACAGTCTGCGGTAGATGACCATTATAAAATTGCTCTAAAGCCATTGCGGTAGTGCCGCCTTTAGAGGTGACTTGCTCACGCAATGTCGAAAATGGGGTATCACTCTGTGATTTAGCTAAAGCCACTGAACCTTCAATGGCATTGAGTACTAACTCTCGAGCTTGTTTTTCATCATAGCCAAGTTGTTCGGCTTTTTGCTGCATAGATTCCATGAACAGGAAAAAGTAAGCGGGGGAGCTTCCTGTTAACGCAATGATATTATTAATGTCACTCTCTTTAGCGCACCAAGTGGTGGAGCCAACGCTTTCCATTAATTGCTGCGTAAATTGTTTGTCACCTTCCGTCACATTGGGTTGTGCAAACAAACCGCTCACCCCTTTACCAACCAGAGATGGGGTATTTGGCATAATACGAACTAAGTGTAGAGAATGTGCAAAGTAGTCATTGTAACGCGCTGCGGGAATACCTGCGGCAATGGTTAATACCAGCTTGTTTTCTAAATTGGTGAGCTGTTGCAGCGGTTCACAAACGTCTTTCATCATTTGAGGTTTGACGGCCAGAACAATGACGTCCGCTTGCTGAGCTGCCGTTAGGTTGTCATGGGTGCTGATGATGCCATAATCCTGCGCCATTTTATCGCGACGTACAGGGGTTGGTGAACAAACGGTGATCATCGATGCCGGATAGCCATGAGCCACAAGACCCGCAATAATGGCGTTTGCCATATTCCCCGCGCCAATAAAGGCGATTTTGCGATGTTGCATGTTGTTCTCCTAAAGATTAATTATGGTATTGACGGGCACCGAAGATCGCAGTGCCGATACGTACGAGAGTAGAACCGCAGTGAATTGCAGCACGCATATCGTCGGTCATTCCCATCGATAATGTATCTACAGTAGAGTAGCTGGCTTTCAATTGCTCGAATGCGAACTCCATTTGGCGAAATGCAGCACATTGGCGCTCATAATCAGTTTCTGGGGCGGGGATGGTCATTAACCCGCGTAACACTAAATTTGGCAATTGGGCGACTTGAGCCGCAAGCTCATTTACTTCCTCGAGGGTTATTCCCGATTTGCTGTTTTCATCGCTAATATTAATTTGGATCAGCACATTCAGCGGTGCTTTATCTTGAGGGCGCTGCTCATTTAAACGCTGAGCGATTTTGGCGCGATCTAAAGTATGGAACCAATCAAAATGTTCTGCCACTAAACGACTTTTATTGGACTGGAGTGGACCGATAAAGTGCCAGACTAGATCATTTCTTTCTGAAAAATACTGGATTTTCTCAACGCCTTCTTGCACATAGTTTTCACCAAACTGGCGTTGACCGGCTTCGATGGCTTCCATAATGGCTTCACAAGGTTTGGTTTTACTCACAGCTAACAGGGTAATATCTTGAGGGGAGCGGTGACACTCAGTGGCAGCAAGACGAATACGCTCTGTGACATCAGATAGGTTTTTTTGAATGGTCATGTTATTCAATACCGTTTTTCAGTTGCTTTCGGTGAATAGTGAGAATTAACCCTAGTGTAAAGCATATTAAGGGCGAACGGCACCTTTGCAGCAACTGAATGGGGAAAATAAACGTAAAGATGTGCTTTTTAGTAATTCTGTTCGAACCAACTCTCTAAAATCACGACCGCAGAGGCAGAATCAACTTTTCCTTTGCTGAGCGCACGATAGCCACCTTGCTCAAATAAACCCGCTTTTGCTTCCACGGTAGACAATCTTTCATCATGTAATTGGACTTGTACACCAAAGCGCCCATGAATGCGGTTGGCAAAATTACGTGCTTGACTGGTGACGAGCTGCTCTGTGCCATCCATATTCAAAGGAAGACCGACAATCACCAATTGCGGCTGCCACTCTTTGAGCAATTTTTCGATTTGTGACCAGTCAGGTCTGCCATCGCTGGCTTTTAATGAGGTCAATGCGCGAGCGGTGCCAGTAATTTCTTGACCCACGGCAACACCAATACTTTTAGTCCCAAAATCAAAGGCGAGTAAGGTTCTGGCTGACATTAGGCATGCCCCGCTTGCAGTGATATGTTATGGATGTCGATCCCTAAAAGGTCGCCAGCGGCTTTCCAACGATCTCTTAATGGAGTATCAAAAATCAGTTTAGGATCAGCTTTGACAGTTAACCAGCTGTTTTCCATGATTTCGTTCTCTAATTGTCCGGGTTCCCAGCTTGAGTAGCCCAATGTAACCAGAGAGTTCATTGGGTGCTGATCGTTACCTAATGTTTCTAAAATATCTTTCGAGGTAGTGACCATAACATGGTCATTTAAGCGTAAACTGGCAGCATAACCGGCAACAGGGGTATGGATAATAAACCCATGTTCTTCAGAAACAGGACCACCTGCAATTACCAGTTTTTCCAGATTTCGCGTGTTGGTATTCTCCGAAATGGTAATTTCGAGTTTTTTCAGCATTTCAGAGACAGAAAAATCCTCAATGGGTTTATTGATCACTAAGCCCATTGCGCCATTTTCATTGTGTTCGCAGATATACACAACGGAATGATCGAAATAAGGATCCGTCAGTGAAGGCATGGCAATTAAAAAATGATTCTGTAAATTCATAAATGGCAAACTCAGGGGTTATGTTCCTATTGGTTATGATAAAGATAGCGCGTTACGGTGATGACAAAATAACGGCAAAGGCAACCTCGAAAGGCTGCCTTTTGGAAACGAGCCAGTTAACAAATACTATTTTTTCAGGCGGCGCTCAATCGCATCCATCAGCATACCGGTGATGGAGATATCAAATGCAGCTTCAATTTCGCGGGCACAAGTTGGGCTGGTGACGTTAATTTCAGTCAATCGGTCACCGATAATATCTAAGCCAACAAAAATGAGTCCTTTTTCTTTCAAGGTTGGTGCCACAGCGCGCGCAATAGCCCAATCACTTTCGGTTAATGGACGCGCTTCACCACGACCACCTGCGGCGAGATTTCCTCGGGTTTCCCCTTGTGCTGGAATACGAGCAAGGCAGTATGGTACTGGCTCGCCATCAACGACGAGTACACGTTTGTCACCTTCTTTAATGGCAGGTAAAAAGTTTTGTGCCATGCAGTAACGAGAATTGTGCTCCGTTAAGGTTTCGATGATAACGCCAACGTTTGGATCATCTTTCTTCAAACGGAAAATAGAGGCGCCGCCCATACCATCCAGTGGTTTAAAGATAACATCACCATGTTTTTGGTGGAACTCACGCAGCTTTTCAGAGCTACGAGTCACTAACGTATCTGGCGTTAACTCTGGGAACCAAGCGGTAAACAGTTTTTCGTTACAGTCACGTAAGCTTTGTGGCTTGTTCACGATCAGGCTGCCGGCTTGTTCTGCACGCTCAAGAATGTAAGTCGCGTAGATATATTCGGTATCAAATGGCGGATCTTTACGCATCAAAATGGCGTCAAGGTCACTCAAGGCTATGTCTTGCTCTGAGTGGAATTCATACCATTTAGTTGGGTTCTCTTCGACGGTCACGATTTTGGTCGTTGCACGCGCTTCGCCTTGGTGTAGGTAAAGATCGTTCATTTCCATATAGTGAATTTCATAACCGCGACGCGCAGCTTCTAGCATCATTGCAAAACTGGTGTCTTTCTTGATTTTAATGGATGAAATTGGATCCATTACTATGCCGAGCTTGATCATTTTATCTCCTTAACCCAAGTCACCTAAACGCACTTGTAATGCTGTTATTGCGGTTAGCGCGGTCGTTTCAGTTCGTAATACTCGTGGCCCTAACAGGATATCAGTGAATTGATAATTCGCTGTCATGGCAATTTCGTCTGCGGATAGTCCACCTTCGGGACCTATCAGTAATCTAACGTGTTTTAAATCAGCGGGGAGCGTATTGATGCTCTCACTTGCCCGTGGGTGTAAGTTAATTTTAAACGCACCATCATTTTCAGCACACCACGCTTCAAGAGATTGAACGGGGCGAATGACAGGGATGCGGTTACGACCACTTTGCTCGCAGGCTGCAATGGCAATTTTTTGCCACTGTTGTAATTTTTTCTCTAATCGTTCGCCATCAAGACGTACACCACAGCGCTCAGAAAGCAGAGGAGTGATGGTATTGACGCCAAGCTCAACGGACTTTTGAATGGTGAACTCCATTTTTTCCCCGCGGGACATAACTTGTCCTAGGTGAATATCTAATGGGGATTCACGATCATCAAGGGTGCTATTTAGAACGCGGACAAACACATTTTTTTTCGTCGCTTCAGTAATTTCAGCGTTGAATATGTGATTGCTTCCATCAAATAATTCTAGCTGCTGTCCGGCTGTCATGCGAAGAACTCGACCTACATGGTTGGCTGCATCATCACAAAGCGAAATCGTGGTGTTAATTTGGAGAGGCTCTGGGTGATAAATGCGTGGAACGCGCATGATTTTTCCTTAGTCAATAATCAAGAGAACTGATGCAGGATATGGGGACAGAATCCTGAAAAACAAGAGGACGGATTGAGTTTATAACTAAAAAGAGGGATTTTTTAGTTCGTCTGTGCCTTGTCTTTAGGACTCTAAATTTGTCGATAAAACCGACCTTAAACCACGAAATTATGGTGTTGGTTTATTCATCACACATCGTATAGTAAGTCGCAGTATTGATAAACGTCTGGGTTCATGGAAAAGGAGAAACCATGATTGATACAGCAAATGGAATGCTGGTACTTATATTGCCAGTCATTGTATTGTCGCTTTTGTCTGCGTGGCTGACAACTCAGTTACTGCGATACATTCCCGCCCGTTATTTTGATTTACCGAGTATTGTTATCAGTTTCAATCGGATATGGGCTGGGTATTTTGTGCTTGGGGGAATAGTGGTACTGCAAGGGTATCCGTTTTTCACCCTTGTTTTTTTATTTCTATTTTTTAATTTTGGGCTTCCATTGTGGGTAATTGACATTAAAACAGGCTATTTGCCCAATATTCTTACGTATCCTTTACTGTTATTAGGTGTTTTATTTCAATGGATTATGCCAACTGGAAACATACTTTCGGCGATGTACGCACTGATATTCAGTTATATTGGGTTAGAGGTGATCACAACATTGGTGGAAAAACTCAGGCGACGTCCACAAATGGGACGAGGGGATTTTAAGCTGATTGCGGCGTGTTCAGCGTGGTTGGGAATATTTTATCTGCCTTATTTTCTAGGGCTTGCCGCAAGTTTAGGTTTATTACATTTTCTTTGGTTGATATGGCGAGGCAAACAGAAAGTCGTGCAGAGTATTCCGTTTGGTCCCGCCATTATGTGTAGCGCCAGCTTTTGGTTGTTGCTTAGCGTGCATCCTAATTAGCAGCGGCGACGAGTGAATCTAAAAGCTGTTGCCATTTTTCGGGTTCACCGAGGTAGTTTTGCAGTGGCACTCGTAACCATTTACCTTGTTGTTGAATAAGCAAGGTCGGAAAACCCGATGCACCTGATTGGCTAAGTAGTTGTTTACTTTGCTGGATATGTGCATTCGTTTCTGTTTGTGCACATTGTGCATAATCTTTTTGGAACTGCTCAACATTCAAACCAATTTCTTGCGCCACTTCCGCTAAGACTTCGGGCTGTTTAATCTGGCGACCAGAAATGTAATGTGCTTTTTGCAAAGCTTTAAGCATTTCAACGCCTTTTCCTTGCTTTGTTGCCGCTAAAATAGCTGTTTGTGGTGGCGTTGAGTCCATCACTACATTTGGCTGATGCAACATGGCAATGTAGTCATCACCAAAAACTTGCCCTGTCATGGCAGCAATGCGTTTATCTGATTGCAGGATGTATTGGCGAAATTGGTCATCAAGATAGAGTCGAGCATCGCCAGCTAGCATTCCGCCACCGTGTAATTCTAATTGAATGTGTGGATGATTGGCGGCAATCGTCATTAACGGGGCTGCGGCATAGCACCAACCACAGTAAGGGTCATAGATATAATGTAGGGTAATTGCATTCATGGTATTTATTCTCTTTGGTTATTGTTTCATCATTCTATTCGAGTCGGTGCAAAATATCGAACGGACGGAAAATAGCAGTTCAATACACGCTATCTCCGTCACGGTTTATTTGCGTTTCGATATATCAGTCGCTTATTGTGGCCACTGCATTTCGCCTTTCACAACTTTTGCGCTTAACTCTAAGCTCGATTTGTCATCCAAACTTGGGTAGCGAGCTTCCATTTTCTGAATAAGTTCTGCGGAATCTTTACTCTGGCTGTTCGCTTTCTCAAAGTCAGTTAAATATTTTTGGGTAAAAGTCACACTCGCCAGATCCATTTTAGATTTACCCGTAAAATGCCCCGGAACAACGACACTTGGTTTGAGTGCTTTGATGCTCTCTAAAGTTTGTTGCCAATGTTGACGTGATTGCGGAGTCTGAGTATCTGCAATCCAAACGTGGATATTGTCAGAAACAACAACACCACCCACAACCGCTTTAAGCGAAGGAACCCACACATAGCTTCTATCCGGTGATGCGCCATCTAACCCTTTAATTTCTAACGTTTCGCCATCTACAGTGAAGTGATTAGTTTTGATAACTTCAGGTACGACAACTTTACTTGGCGCTTCATTTTTTAATACACCGCCCCAATAAGCCAGTTTGCCATCTTTAGTCGCATTAATTGCATCAACCGTTTGTTGTGTGGCAACAACTTTCGCTTCAGGGAATGCTTTTGTCAGTGTTTCTAACCCGAAATAGTAATCAGGATCAGAATGGCTGATATAAATAGTTGTCAGTTTTTTATCCAGTTTTTTGATTTTATCCACTAACTGCTGGGCGTCATTATTTTGAAACTGAGCGTCAATCAATACCACTTCTTTATCGCCACTGATAATTTCAGAGGAAACGGGAAACACACTGTTATTGCCTGGGTTATAAACATCTAAGGTTAAGTTCGCCGCTTGAGCAAAGTGAGTGGCAGTGGCAAACGCGGTTGCAGTTAATACAGTCGATAATTTCATTTGTCTATCCTAATGTTGAGTGATGTTGTGTGCCTGATTCGGCTTGGTGTGTATATTAAATTGCAATTAAGGTGAGAAAAACGCCATAATAAGGTCATGTTTGTTGCATAAACCGGTCAAATGATATGGATAGACTCAAAGCGGTTCAGGTGTTTATTACCATCGTAGAGCAAGGGAGCCTCAGCGGTGCGGCAGATAAACTGGATATGTCACGTGCGATGGTGACGCGCTATCTGGCAGAAATGGAACAGTGGGCGGGAGTTCGCTTACTTAACCGTACCACTCGGCGGCTAAGTTTGACCTCAGCAGGTGAAGGGGTTTATCAACAATCACTGCAATTGAATGCTCTCTCGCTCAGTGTACCCGTCGAGCAAAAGCATGATGCTAAAGCGCTAGCAGGGCTTGTGCGTATTAGTTGTTCTCAGTCGATTGCTCAATGTGCGCTATCTCTTGCGATTTCTGAGTTTTTACAGATTTACCCTAATATGATGATTGATATGCAGATTTCTAACAAATCTGTGAATTTGATTGAAGAGCGTATTGATCTGGCTATCCGTATTACTAATCAACTAGAGCCGAATTTAATCGCAAAGCCGCTATCAACCTGTCATTCCGTGATTTGTGCTTCACCTAAATTTTTGCAAGGCAAACATTTGCCAATAAAACCCGAAGATTTGGTGTTGATGGAATGCTTAACTTACAGCTTTTTTGGGCGCAGCATGTGGCGTTTTGAAAAAGAGGGGGAAGAGTCAACCGTATTAGTGGATGGGCGTTTAAGTGCCAATGAGTCGGTTTTTTTGATGGAAGCCACGTTGAATGGCGCAGGTATTTCAATGCAACCGTATTATTCTGTAGCTAGCTATTTGCAATCGGGGGAGTTGATCCAGCTACTACCTGACTACACGCCAATGCCTTTAGGAATTTACGGTGTGTATACCAGCCGCCAGCATATGCCAACGCCATTACGTGCGGTTATCGATTTTCTCGGCAACTGGTTTAAAACATCCCCGCATTGGCTGTCACTGATGTCGCAGCGCTGAAGCTAGGTCATGCTCAATTTGAGCAAAGGTACGTTGTAGGTGCTCGGTGAAAATATGGGTGAGCTGCGAAGAGGGACGATGATTTGGGGTAATTAAGCTCACTGTAAATGGAATTGAAAAACTGAGTGGGCGGATCACCAGCTTGCCTGAGGATTGCTGATAAAAATCTAACGCGGTGAGAGGGTTAACGATGGAGACGCCAATCCCTTTCAGTGTCATGGCACAAATCGAGGAGGCAGAATGGGTTTCCATCACCATTTTTCGCTCTACTTGGTGTTCAGCAAAGGTAGTATCAATTAATTGCCGATAGCTATCTGTTAACGAGAGGCTAATAAAGCGCTCTTGGTGAAAATCTTGAGGAGTCAGCACTTTTTTTTGCTCAAAAGGATGTCCCGCAGGGAGTACGCACACTTCATTCAATGAACCTAAAGTCAGTTGTTCTGTGCCCGGAGGGGTTTGTAAGTGCTCAGTTAGCCCAACATCATAGCGCTGGGCAGATAGCCACTCTTCTAATACGGGGGACTCCTGAGGGATCACCGTTAAGTTCACGTCAGGGTAATTTCCCATAAATGTTTGGCACACTTGTGGCAGTAACGATTGGGCGAATGCCGGTAAGCAGGCAATAGAAATTTGGGCGTGTTCAAAGCGACGAATAGTCTCAGCTGAATTACGAATGCGTTCTAGACCATAATAAGAGTGTTCAACTTCTTCGTGAAAACGCAGCCCTTGTGCGGTTGGCTGCAATCTACCCTTAACCCTATCGAATAATTTAAATTGTAATAAATGCTCGAGCCGAGCCAGCTCTCGACTAATGGTTGGCTGGGAAGTGTTTAACAACACAGCGGCTTCGGTTAAGTTTGGCGTGGTCATCACCGCGCGAAAAATTTCAATATGCCGCCATGAAATTGCCTGCATGATTATTCCTTTCGAATTTCTATATCAAATATGAATAGACTTTAGCAAAAAGGATATTTTTTTCCCGCCTTATTCGTCTAATAATCGAACTCATTATAATAAAACTTGCCAACGAGGTTCCGATGACCACATTCGCCAGCACCACCAGCCAGTATTTAACCCCAGAATATTTACGTGCGCTGCCTGCACAGTTTGGTACGCCAGTCTGGGTGTATGATAGTGAAGTGATTATTGACCGTATTGGACAGCTGAAAGCATTCGATACCGTCCGTTTTGCCCAAAAAGCCTGTTCTAATATTCATATTTTGCGCCTAATGCGAGAGCAAGGCGTGAAAGTGGATTCTGTGTCATTGGGCGAAATTGAACGTGCATTAGTGGCGGGCTTCCAGCCGGGTCGTGAAAAATCGGAAATCGTCTTTACTGCAGATGTCTTAGATCCTGCAACGTTACTGAAAGTGACTGAGTTGGATATTCCTGTAAATGCAGGTTCCATCGATATGCTACAGCAAATTGGCGAACATAAAGCGGGGCACCCCGTTTGGCTGCGTATTAATCCGGGTTTTGGGCATGGTCATAGCCAAAAAACTAATACGGGTGGAGAGAACAGCAAGCACGGAATTTGGCATCAAGATTTACCGGAAGCATTAGCGAAAATCCAGCAGTACAACCTAAAGTTAGTGGGCATTCACATGCACATTGGCTCCGGTGTTGACTACCAGCATCTTGCGAATGTGTGTGATTCGATGGTGGAATTGGTGGTGTCGGCGGGGGTGGATATTGACGCTATTTCGGCGGGTGGTGGTTTATCAACGCCTTATCGTGAGCATGATGAAATCATTGATGTTCAACATTATTACAGCTTGTGGGATAACGCTCGCCAGCGTATTGAGCTGCATCTAGGTCATCACATTGAATTAGAAATTGAACCGGGGCGCTATTTAGTTGCAGAGTCGGGTGTTTTACTGGCACAAGTGCGTGCAGTTAAAGATATGGGCAGCCGCCATTATGTGCTGGTGGATAGCGGTTTTAATGATTTAATGCGCCCTGCAATGTATGGCAGTTATCACCATATTTCGGTATTACCAGCAGATGGCAGCAGCGTTGACAGTCAGCCATTAAAAGAGACCATTGTTGCGGGACCATTGTGTGAATCTGGGGATGTATTTACCCAGCTAGAAGGTGGAATGGTGGAAACGCGCTTATTGCCAGATGTAAAAGTTGGCGATTATTTAGTATTTCATGATACTGGCGCTTATGGTGCATCGATGTCTTCTAACTATAATAGCCGCCCATTGCTGCCAGAAGTGTTGTTCGTTGACGGTAAGCCTACATTAATTCGTCGTCGTCAAACTATTCAAGAGTTACTAGCCTTAGAACTGTAAATTAAATTTGGTTATTTGATATTGGCTATTTAATATCGATAAAAGACTCTGCTAGCAGGGTCTTTTTTATGAATGAAATAACTCGTTTAGGGGATTTTCTATTCTATAAATAAAGGTAAAGTTTAGTTTCTATTATTCACTCAGTCGGCGAAGATATGAAATTAATTCTATTTTTAACGTTATTAATTATTCAAGGCTGTCATTCTAATGATAAGGAACATACTGATTTAGCGACAAAAAGCATGCTTTCTTTTAGTTACTCTAATGAGTATAGACAATATGACCCCAAATTATTATCCAACACTCCTCCTCCCAGAACACAAATTGATTATAACTATTTGAGATTACAGTCAAGTAAAGGTGACTCAAATAATAGCTTGTTACTTTTTCATCTTTTCTATATTAGTTCAAACTGTAATTTTGTTGATTTAAATAATGTTGAACCGACTAAGAGATGCCTTAGAGCTATCGACTATTTAAATAAATCCATAGATCAAAATCCAGATAATAGCCTCGCATTATATGAAATGGCTGTTTTACATCATCGTGGTATTGGCTTTTCAGTAAGTAGAAAAAACGCTATTAAATATTTAGAGAAAGTTATTAATAAAGGAGGTAAAGACAGTGATTTAGTCTGTGAATATATTGGTTATATTTATTATTTTAATGATGATGGTGAAGGGAAGGATATTGAGAAAATGAAATATTATTTTGATTTGGGGGCTAAAAAAGGTGGGAAGATTTGCCTAAAAAACCTTAAAGATACAATGGAGTTATCACGTTAGTCTTACAATTAAAGGAAAATATATCATGCATGACGAACTACTAACCAAAATTAACAAGGGAGCCATTGGCTCCCTTGTTGTTTTTAGTACGGTGACAATTTTTAGCGCGTTAGATTAATTATGCCGCTTTTTTCTTTTTCGACTGAGATTCATCCTGTGACTCAGTGTGTGGCTTTTTTGATGGAAGCACACCTAAATCATCGAAATCAAACTCATCTACATTAATGGTACGTAAGCGGCTAGCTTCAGCTTTACGTAAAATGTCGGCTTCTTCTTGCGTGATAATATTTTCTGGCAACATTTGGTCAGCTAATTTATCTAAACGGGTGAAGCTGAATTTACGCTCTTTTAAGCGGCAGATACGCTCGAAGATTGGCTCTGCGGCAATAATGTCATAGAGCGCTTGGTTTACTAAACCGTGAGGGTTATTGGCAACCGGTGTTAAGAACTGTCCACGTCCAATTCTATCGCGCGTTTCAGATGGTTCCATAATCAATTGTGCCAGCTTGTGATCCAGTCTATCGGATGGCATTGACATGGCACGACCTGTCGGGAACAACACTATGCGTAATGCACCTGCGATAAAGCGATTTGGGAAGTTTTTCAGTAAATCATCCATCGCTTTTTCAGATTGATACAGACAATCTTCAACTGCCCATTTTACCAGTGGTAAATCCGCTTTTTGGCGACCTTCATCTTCATAACGTTTCAACGTTGCAGAAGCAAGGTACAGATGACTCAGAATATCCCCAAGGCGAGCGGAGATACGCTCACGACGTTTTAAGCTACCACCTAGAACCCCCATGGAAACATCAGAGAGCAGGGCTAAGTTAGCACTTTGGCGGTTAAGCATTTGATAATAACGGCGAGTTTCATCTTTAGTTGGTGCGCTGCTACCGCGTCCATTGGTTAAACCTAACCAGAAACTACGACATTTATTACTGATCACATGACCAATATGACCGAATACCGCTTTATCAAACTTATTCAGGTTATTGTCTTGAGCTGCCGCCATTTCTTCGAGAACGTAAGGGTGGCAACGGATAGCGCCTTGTCCAAAGATGATCATACTACGCGTTAAAATGTTGGCGCCTTCAACGGTAATGGCGATAGGTGCACCTTGGTAGGATCTGGCAACGAAGTTGGAGTCACCTAAACAGATACCTTTACCACCAGTGATGTCCATCGCATCAATAATGGAGCGTTGACCTCGGTGGGTACAGTGATATTTAACAATGGCTGAAAGTACTGCGGGTTTCTCGCCTAACATGATACCGGAAGTAATTAATGTTGCTGCCGCATCCATCAGGTAAGCGTTACCAGCAATGCGTGCTAACGGTTCTTCGATACCTTCCATTTTCCCGATAGGAAGTTTGAATTGGCGGCGAATGTAGGCATAAGCACCTGTTGCCATTGCCACGCTCTTCAGGCTGCCTGTAGAGTTAGATGGCAGGGTGATACCGCGTCCAACAGACAGACACTCCACTAGCATTCTCCAACCTTGCCCCGCCATTTGTGGACCACCGATAATGTAATCGATAGGAACGAAAATATCTTTACCGCGGGTTGGACCATTCATGAACGGTACGTTCAGAGGAAAATGGCGATGACCAATTTCGACACCTGGCGTGTTTGTTGGGATCAAGGCACAGGTGATACCGAGATTTTTCTCTCCACCCAGTAACTTATCGGGATCCGTTAATTTAAAGGCGAGCCCTAATACTGTCGCAATAGGTGCTAGGGTGATGTAACGCTTGTTCCATGTTAAGCGCATTCCTAAAACTTGCTCACCTTGCCATTCGCCCATGCAGACAACACCTGCATCAGGGATAGCACCTGCATCTGAACCTGCTTCTGGGCTTGTTAGTGCAAAGCATGGGATCTCTTCACCAGTAGCTAAGCCTGGTAAATAACGTTTTTTCTGCTCATCAGTCCCATAATGTTGCAGTAATTCACCAGGACCTAAAGAGTTCGGTACGCCGACAGTGATAGCGAGAATACCGGATACCCCTGCCAACTTTTGTAAAACTTGAGATTGTGCGTAAGCAGAGAACTCTAATCCGCCATACTCTTTTTTGATGATCATGGCGAAGAAACGGTGGTCACGCAGATATTGCCAAACTTCTGGCGGTAAATCAGCGAGTTCATGAGTGACTTCAAAGTCATTCACCATGCCGCAAACTGTTTCTACTGGACCATCAATAAACGCTTGTTCTTCAGCGGTTAATTGCGGTTTTGGGTAGTTGTGAAGCTTGTTCCAATTTGGTGCGCCGCGAAATAGGTCACCTTCCCACCAAGTAGTTCCTGCATCAATCGCTTCTTTTTCAGTGCGAGACATGGGTGGCATTACTTTTTGGAACATTGCCATCGCTTTTGATGAAAAGAGAGATTGACGAATTGGTGTGATGACAAATGGGAGTAAAACAAGAGCGACTGGGAGTAGCATCCAATAGCTCCAAATATTGGCTGCACCCATTGCTGCAGTGTAAGCAAGTAATACAATTGTACTCAGAACGAGAGAGCTTTTGTGGTAGCTCAACACGCCGATTAACGCAATAAATAAAACAATACTGAGAAGGATCATAGTGAAACTCCTGTCTACTTGTAAGAGGTCTGACCTATTTGTTTTATTAATCTATATCCGGTAATAAACAATTAGCAAGGTGTTTACATCTTAATTACAACTTGGCTCACAAAATCATCAGTTAGTTTTGGGAAGAAACAATTTTGGGAAATTTAACGAGGTTGATAAGTCGATAGAGAAAAGCGCACTGATGGAGATTTCGCCAACGATACCCCATACGATACAATCAGCAGTAGAAACAAAATGTACCCTGTGCAACAATCGGTAAATCAAAGATAAATTACCTATAAAAGGGTAATTATCTCCATCAAGAATTCGTGATAATTAAGGGGAAACTCATGTACCAAGACTTGATCCGTGGTGAGCTGAATGAAGCAGCAGATACATTATCAAAATTTTTAAGTGATGATGCTAATCTGCAAGCGATTGAGAAAGCTGCGGTATTGCTGGCAGATTCTTTCAAAGCTGGTGGTAAAGTTATTTCTTGCGGCAACGGTGGCTCCCACTGTGATGCGATGCATTTTGCTGAAGAGTTGACGGGGCGTTACCGTGAAAACCGCCCAGGTTATCCTGCAATTGCCATTTCTGATGTTAGCCATTTATCTTGTGTAAGTAACGATTTTGGTTATGAGTTTGTATTCTCTCGCTTTGTTGAAGCAGTCGGGCAAAAAGGCGATGTTCTGCTGGGTATTTCAACATCAGGTAATTCTGGCAACATTATCAAAGCCATTGAAGCTGCTCGTGCGAAAGGCATGAAAGTGATCACCCTGACTGGGAAAGATGGTGGAAAAATGGCGGGAAGCGCAGATGTTGAGATTCGCGTTCCACACTTTGGTTATGCAGATCGCATTCAAGAGATTCACATCAAAGTGATCCATATTTTGATTCAGTTAATTGAAAAAGAGATGGTGAAATAACCATTTTTAGTTCTAGGAGACTTTAAATGTGCGAGTTGCTTGGCATGAGTGCCAATGTACCAACAGATATTACGTTTAGCCTAAGTGGGCTGATTTCCCGAGGTGGACAAACAGGCCCACACAAAGATGGGTGGGGGATCACTTTTTACGAAGGTTTAGGCTGTCGCACATTTAAAGATCCTCAACCCAGTTTTGTCTCTCCTGTCGCACGCTTTGTGCAAGAATACCCGATAAAGTCAGAAAGTATTGTTGCGCATATTCGTCAAGCGAACCGAGGGGATGTGTCTCTGGTTAATACCCATCCGTTTACGCGGGAATTATGGGGGCGAAATTGGACTTATGCGCATAACGGTCAATTGAAAGGTTTTCGATCATTAAAAACAGGTCACTATCGCCCAATTGGGGAGACGGACAGTGAATGGGCATTTTGTTGGATTTTGCATCAATTGAATCAGAAATACCCAAGAAAACCAAGAAATTGGCAAGCTGTTTTTCGTTTTATTGGTACTTTAGCGCAGCAACTGCGTGAAAAAGGTGTTTTCAATATGCTGCTGTCTGATGGGCAGTATTTGATGGCATTTAGTTCGACTAAATTGCATTGGATTACCCGAAGAGCGCCATTTGGTAAAGCAAAATTACTGGATCAAGACATCGAGATTGATTTCCAACAATGCACAACGCCAAGTGATATTGTTTCGGTGATTGCCACGGCACCACTAACAGGTAATGAGACGTGGCAAAAAATCGAACCCGGTGAATTTGTGCTATTCCACCGTGGTCAACGCATACTGTGACTTAGATCCCAATAACTTAGAGGGTGTTTCTGGCATGCTGTTAACATGATATTTACCTAATGTTACTGATATTTCAGCAGGGTTGCCAGTTCGCTCAAAATAGTCATAAGCGGGTTGAAGTTGTTTCCAAAAGGCGTAATGCGCCGAGTTGCGGTAGCGTAGCATGTTCATTTTTGTCATTCGGAATGGATAAATGCTGACATCAATGGCGGGTTGACCATTTTGAAGTGCTTGTTCCACGATTTGATAAATCTCACCCATGGACTTATCTGTCATTGCATAGCACCCCACAGAGACACAGCTACCATGTATCATCAGATAGTTGCCTGAGTATCCCTGCGTTTTATCAAATTCATTAGGAAAGCCAAGATTAATAGATCGGTAATATCGACTATTCGGATTGAGCTGTGAGTGTGTAATTTGATAAAAGCCCTCTGGACTTTTTAAGTCACCTTCCATCTTTTTGGGACCCAGTCCGCCAGAAAACTTACAAATAGGGTAGGTTTTGACTAATTTATACTTTCCTACAGCCGTTTTTTGGTAGAGCTCAAGCACGCCTTCTTGCTTAAATATTTGAATAAATATCGATGAATCAGGCTGAGTTGCTGGCTTATTATTAAGGGAGAATAATGCATCTTCTTTTTGTGCATAAGAAGAACATGCAAATGTGATGAGTAAATATACACCGATAGTTTTACTTATATGCATAATTAAGCCGAATAATGAAAAATAACCTGATTAAAAATGGACCAAATTCAACATATTTTAGACGAATGGAACAAAATTTAATATATCAAGTTAATAATTTTCTAATGAATCATTATTGATTAGAAATTAGTCGACACTCGATAAATGTGAGCCAATATGTAGGTTTTTACGAGTTGTTACAACAATATTTTAAATTTTATTGCGATTTGCTTGAACTAGGTCACTTCTATAACCGGACAGAGGGCGAGGGAACTGATAAAATTGACGTCGGCAGAAGAAGATAAAGTGTAGCAATATTGTTAGATTTACTGACTCAAGCAGCGAAAGCAACTTGAGTTATTTTTATTATTGAGTCGCTATCATTCATTGCTGAATCGTTAGCTTAGGGTTTAACTGATAAACTTGTGCAGATCTTATGATTAAAATTAAAAAAGGCCTTAACCTTCCCATCGCAGGTGAGCCAGCCCAAGTGATAGAAGACGGCCCGAAAATTCAACACGTAGCAGTGCTAGGTGAAGAATATGTCGGAATGCGTCCTTCGATGCTGGTTAAAGAAGGTGAGCGTGTAAAAAAAGGGCAGATTCTTTTTGAAGATAAAAAGAATCCTGGCGTGGTATTTACTAGCCCAGCTGGTGGCAAGATTATTGCCATACACCGCGGTGAGCGTCGTGTACTTCAGTCCGTTGTTATCGAAGTTGATGGTGACGAACAAGAGACTTTCGAGTCTTATTCCACAGAGCAACTTCCATCACTGACGAAAGAGCAGGTTGAACAAAATCTTTTAAGATCCGGTTTATGGACTGCTTTAAGAACGCGCCCATTTAGTCGTTCTCCAGAGCCAGGTTCATCCCCAGTAGCGATTTTTGTGACTGCAATTGATACAAATCCTCTTGCTGCTGATCCTTCTATTATCATTGGTGAAAATGCGCAAGCCTTTAATGACGGTCTCATCGTTTTGAGCCGACTCACGGAAGGCAAGGTGCATGTTTGTCATGGTGCAGGCGAATTGCCAAAGCAAGCTGCTAATACGCAAATCACATATACCCAATTTTCAGGACCGCACCCAGCGGGTCTGGCAGGGACTCACATTCATTTCCTTGAGCCTGTTAGCATTCGTAGAAAAGTGTGGAGCCTTAATTACCAAGATGTGATTGCTATCGGTAAATTATTTACCACGGGTCACCTTTATACTGACCGCGTTGTTTCTGTTGCAGGTCCACAAGTTGAGAAACCTCGCTTGTTGCGTACCCGTCTTGGCGCAGATATCTACGAACTGACTAAAGGTCAACTTAAAGCAGGTGAAAACCGTTTAATTTCCGGCTCTGTATTGTGGGGGGTGACCTGTGATGATGCTCATCACTACCTCGGTCGTTTCCATAATCAAATCTCTGTTTTAGCGGAAGGTCGCGATAAAGAGTTATTTGGATGGATTATGCCTGGTGTGAATAAATTCACGATTACGCGTACCACCATCGGACATTTTCTGAAGAACAAACGCTTTAATTTCACGACGACGATGAACGGCGGTGAGCGTTCAATGGTGCCAATTGGTAACTATGAACGCGTGATGCCACTCGACATTATGATCACTCACTTACTGCGTGATTTACTTGCGGGTGATACCGATACGTCTCAGGAACTGGGTTGTCTGGAACTCGATGAAGAAGACTTGGGTCTGTGCACCTATGTGTGTCCAGCTAAGTATGAATATGGTCCAGTACTGCGTGATGTTCTGACCAAGATTGAGCTAGAAGGGTAATTCCATGGGTCTGAAAAATTTATTTGAAAAATATGAGCACCAATTTGAACCCGGTGGAAAATTAGCAAAATTCTATCCATTGTATGAAGCGGTTGTAACAGTCTTCTATACGCCGGGCACAGTAACAAAAGGTCGCTCACACGTACGCGATACTATCGACCTCAAGCGCATGATGATTTTAGTCTGGCTTGCGGTTTTCCCAGCGATGTTCTGGGGTATGTATAACGTCGGTAACCAAGCGATTCCCGCGCTGCATCATTTGTACAGTGGCGCTGAACTACAGCAGGTTTTAGCGAGTGATTGGCATTATTCTCTTGCGCAGTTATTAGGTGCATCGTTAACACCTGATGCTGGCTGGGGCAGCAAAATGCTGCTAGGGGCTGTTTACTTCCTACCAATTTACTTAGTGGTCTTTTTGGTTGGTGGTTTCTGGGAAGTGTTGTTTGCCATGATCCGTGGTCATGAAATCAACGAAGGCTTCTTCATTTCATCAATCTTATTTGCGCTGATTGTTCCGCCTACCATTCCATTATGGCAAGCGGCGCTCGGTATCACCTTCGGTGTGGTTGTCGCAAAAGAGATTTTCGGTGGTACAGGTCGTAACTTCCTTAACCCTGCACTAGCGGGTCGTGCATTCCTCTTCTTTGCTTATCCTGCACAAATTTCAGGTGATTTAGTCTGGACTGCTGCGGATGGTTTTTCTGGTGCAACGCCTCTGTCCCAATGGGCGACTGGTGGTGTGAGTTCACTGGTGAACACAGTGACTGGCGAGCCAATCACTTGGATGCAAGCTTTCTTAGGGAATATGCCTGGTTCAATTGGTGAAGTTTCTACCTTGATGATCTTCATTGGTGGTGCATTTATCATCTTCTTCCGTATCGCCTCTTGGCGCATCGTGGCAGGTGTGATGCTGGGTATGATTGCGATGTCCTACCTGTTTAACTTTATCGGTTCAGACACCAATCCACTGTTTGCAATGCCATGGTGGTGGCATATGGTCTTAGGTGGTTTTGCCTTCGGTATGATCTTTATGGCGACAGACCCGGTTTCTGCCTCCTTTACTGATAAAGGCAAGTGGGCTTATGGGATTTTGATCGGCGTAATGTGCGTACTTGTTCGGGTTGTGAACCCTGCATATCCTGAAGGGATGATGCTTGCAATCCTGTTCGCCAACCTGTTTGCTCCTCTGTTTGACTATATGGTCGTTCAAGCAAATATTAAACGGAGAAAAGCCCGTGGCTAATGATAAACCAGTAAATAAAGATGGCGTCGGCAGAACATTTCTCGTCGTTTTCATTCTCTGCTTAGTGTGTTCCGTCGTTGTTGCCGGTGCTGCGGTTGGTCTGAAACCTCAGCAGCAAGAACAAATAATGCTAGATACTCAGCGTAATATTTTGAGTGTTGCGGGTCTGCTGCAACCAAAAATGAGCGCAGAAGAAATTCAAAAAGTGTATGGCGAACGTATTGAACCGAAGCTACTGAACTTCAAAACGAATGAGTTATCTGACAGCGTAAGTCGTTATGATTTAAATAGCGAGCTGCGTAGCGAAGAGAGCAGCATCGCACTTTCACCCGCAGAAGATATTGCCAAGATTCGTCGTCGTGCCAATAGTGCCGAAATTTATCTGGTTAAAGATGAACAAGGGAAAGTCACTCAAGTGATTCTGCCTGTTTACGGCTCTGGTTTATGGTCGGTGATGTATGCCTTTATTGCGGTGGATATTGATGGCGTAACCTCGCGTGGTATTACTTACTATGCACATGGTGAAACACCGGGTCTGGGTGGTGAAGTTGACAACCCTCAATGGAAAGCACAGTGGCCAGGTAAAAAACTGTTCAATGAGCAGGGGGTACCTGCAATCAAGATCGTGCGTGGTGGTGCCACCGATAGCCCATATGGTATCGATGGTCTTTCAGGTGCAACGCTGACGTCAAACGGTATCCAACATATGTTTGATTTTTGGTTGGGTGATAACGGTTTTGGTCCGTTCCTGAAAAAAGTTCGTGAAGGAGCGCTGAATAATGGCTGATTCAAAAGAAGTAAAACGCGTCCTACTTGGACCTTTGTTTGATAATAACCCGATTGCATTACAGGTTTTGGGTGTGTGCTCTGCATTAGCGGTTACCACAAAACTGGAAACTGCACTGGTTATGACTATTGCAGTAACGTTAGTTACCGCATTCTCTAACTTTTTTATCTCATTAATTAGAAATTATATACCGAGCAGTGTTCGTATTATTGTTCAAATGGCCATTATCGCTTCATTAGTGATTGTGGTTGACCAAATTTTACGTGCCTATGCCTATGAAATTTCGAAACAACTTTCGGTATTTGTTGGCTTGATTATCACCAACTGTATCGTGATGGGGCGTGCTGAAGCGTATGCAATGAAAGCGCCGCCAATCGAAAGTTTTATGGATGGTATCGGTAACGGTCTTGGTTACGGTGTGATTCTGGTTCTGGTTGGCTTCCTTCGCGAGCTCTTTGGTTCCGGAAAACTGTTTGGTATCACGGTATTTGAATCACTGCAAAATGGTGGTTGGTACATGCCAAATGGCTTATTCCTGTTAGCGCCAAGTGCATTCTTTATCATCGGTATGCTGATTTGGGGTCTACGGACTCTGAAACCAGCTCAGATAGAGAAGGATTAAGAGCATGGAACATTATATTAGCTTGTTTGTAAAAGCCATTTTCATCGAAAACATGGCGTTAGCTTTCTTCTTAGGGATGTGTACATTCCTTGCAGTATCGAAGAACGTAAAAACTGCCTTTGGGCTGGGTATTGCAGTAACGGTGGTACTTGGTATCTCCGTTCCAGCGAATAACTTAGTGTACAACTTGGTTTTACGTGACGGTGCGTTAGTTGAAGGCGTGGACCTATCCTTCCTGAACTTCATTACCTTTATCGGTGTCATCGCGGCATTGGTTCAAATTCTGGAAATGATTTTAGATCGTTACTTCCCATCATTGTATAACGCGTTAGGGATCTTCTTGCCGTTGATCACCGTAAACTGCGCAATTTTTGGTGGTGTTTCTTTCATGGCTCAGCGTGACTACAACTTTACTGAATCCATCGTGTATGGCTTTGGTTCTGGTATTGGTTGGATGTTAGCGATTGTCTTAATGGCAGCGATTCGTGAAAAAATGAAGTATTCAGACATTCCTGCGGGTCTAAAAGGGTTAGGCATCACCTTTGTTACGACCGGTTTGATGGCATTGGGCTTTATGTCCTTCTCCGGTGTGCAGCTATAAAGGCGAGAAGAATTCATGGATATTATTATTCTAGGCGTAGTTATGTTCACCCTGATTGTCTTGGCGCTGACAGGTTTAATCCTGTTTGCAAAGTCCAAGTTAGTCAATACAGGGAACATTAAAATTGAAGTTAACGGTGATCCTGATAAGAGTTTTGATGCTCCAGCAGGTGACAAGCTGTTAGGTATGTTAGCTAACCAAGGTATCTTTGTTTCTTCTGCCTGTGGCGGCGGTGGTTCATGTGGTCAGTGTCGCGTGAAAATCAAAGAGGGTGGTGGAGACATTCTGCCAACTGAGTTATCTCATATCAACAAGCGTGAAGCGAAAGAAGGTTGCCGTTTAGCGTGTCAGGTTAACGTAAAACAAGACCTGAAAATTGAATTGCCAGAAGAAATTTTCGGCGTGAAAAAATGGGAATGCGAAGTTATTTCTAATGATAACAAAGCAACTTTCATTAAAGAGCTGAAGTTAAAAATTCCAAACGGTGAAGTGGTTCCCTTCCGTGCTGGCGGCTATATTCAAATTGAATGTCCGCCTCATGTTGTGAAGTACTCAGACTTCGATGTTCCTGAAGAGTATCGTGAAGATTGGGATAAATTTAATCTGTTCCGCTATGTTTCTGATGTCAAAGAGCAAACTGTACGTGCTTACTCAATGGCAAACTATCCAGAAGAGCGCGGTATTATTATGCTGAACGTGCGTATTGCAACGCCACCTCCGCGTAATCCAGATGTACCGCCAGGTATTATGTCATCTTACATCTGGTCATTGAAACCAGGTGATAAAGTCACTATCTCTGGACCATTTGGTGAGTTCTTTGCGAAAGAGACGGATGCTGAGATGATCTTTATCGGCGGTGGTGCGGGTATGGCGCCTATGCGCTCCCACATTTTTGACCAATTACGTCGTTTAGATACTAAGCGTAAGATCAGTTTCTGGTATGGTGCACGTTCGAAACGTGAAATGTTCTATACAGAGGATTTTGATCAATTAGCTGCGGAACATGACAACTTTACATGGAATGTTGCACTTTCTGACGCTTTGCCAGAAGATAATTGGGACGGTTACACAGGATTTATTCATAATGTCTTGTATGAAAACTACCTCAAAGATCATCCTGCACCAGAAGATTGTGAGTTCTACATGTGTGGACCTCCAGTGATGAACGCTGCAGTCATCAAGATGTTAAAAGACCTTGGTGTTGAGGACGAAAATATCTTGCTGGATGATTTTGGTGGCTGATTAGTTGCTTTAAATTATCGGTTAAGCGCCCAAAAGACTGGGCGCTTATTGACTAAAAAGAGGAAAAAAGGATTTTTTTCCTCTTTTTGGTTGTAAACTAGGGAGCGTCGAATAGGCGCTCCTATTTTAAACGTGAGTATTCTCTAGATTTGTGAATGTTGAGTTTGTTAGACGTCTCAGCACCTACTCTTTCTCTAGTGGGCGCTTACAATTAACGCTGAGAAATTTTTATGCTAAACAGAAAAGTATTGACTCCAGTGCTGCTATTCGCAGCGACGCTCCTTCTTGCCGCATGTGGTGGACCTGAACAAAAGAACCTTCAGGGACAAACCATGGGAACCTATTATTCTGTTAAGTTCGTGACAGACTCATCAGAGCCTTCTTCAGAAGCTATTCAAGCTGAAATTGACAAACGCTTGGAAGAAGTCAACGACCAAATGTCAACCTATCGCCCTGGTTCTGAATTAAGTCGTTTTAATCAATCCAATGAGGTGAATGAACCATTCCCAGTGTCAGCGGCGACAGCAAAGGTCGTCAGCAAGGCAATTGAAATAAACAAGCTTACTGATGGCAGTTTAGACGTCACAGTCGGACCGCTGGTTAATTTGTGGGGCTTTGGGCCTGAAGGTCGAGTGACTAAAGCACCTACTGACGAAGAGTTAGAAAAGCGCCGTGCATGGATCGGTATCGATAAACTCTCTGTTCAAGGTAATAACCTAATTAAGACAATCCCTGAACTGTATGTTGATTTATCCTCTATCGCTAAAGGGTATGGCGTTGATGTGGTTGCTGAATATTTGGAGTCCATCAATATCAATGATTATATGGTTGATATTGGTGGTGAAGTCCGTACCAAAGGGAAAAATGGAAAAGATGCACCGTGGCGTATTGCGATTGAAAAACCGGCAACTGACGGTGTGAGCCAAACGGCACAAGAGATCATTGAACCTGGTGATTTATCGATTGCCACTTCGGGGGATTATCGTAACTATTTTGAACAAAATGGCGTGCATTTTTCTCATACCATCGATCCAAAAACAGGTAAGCCTATTTCCCATAATTTAGTTTCAATTACAGTATTAGCCGAAGACTGTATGACAGCGGATGGTTTATCGACAGGGTTAAATGTGATGGGACCAGAAGCAGGTTTAGCCTTAGCAGAAAAAATGAATGTGCCTGTTTTTATGATTATTAAGACAGATAAAGGTTTCGAAGAGCGTTACACTAAAGCATTCGAACCATTTTTACAGAAAAAACAGTAAAAGGAGGAAAACGAAATGTTGAATGTTTTTCTTGCAGCCTTTGCTTTATTTTTGTTGGCATTTTTAGGTATGTCTCTTGGGTATATCATCAAGCGTAAAAGTATCCAAGGTAGCTGTGGCGGTTTGAGTAGTATCGGGGTAGAAAAAGTGTGTGACTGTCCCGAACCATGTGATGCACGTAAAAAGCGCATGGCGCGTGAAGAAGCCCGCAAAAAAATGTTAGAGAAAAACCGCATTTTGTGATTTTAAACTGTAATAAATACAAACCTTAGTCATTGATTGATGGCTAAGGTTTTTTATTTTTAATTGAAATTAAATTGGGTTCATTTTTTTTGCGCATGAATTAAATCTAGGATAAGAAACGTGCATTTCTTTTTTATTCCCATCGAAGCTGATCATGATATGACTATATTCAGCTTTATTTGCATTACACGTTAGGAAATTGCCGCTACTCCATTTTATACCGTCACTCGTCGTTATGTTTCCAATCCATTCACTTTTCCCTGTCGAGGAATACGAGATATTAAATATATCATTGAGAGTTTTATTATTAGATAAATTGTATGTGACAAAGGCATTATCATATTCACTCTCGTTACTTTTATAAATTATTTCAACTTTCTTGATAGTTTCATTCCATTTGTTTTCAATTGATATCGTGCCTTTTGAAATAGACATATTACCTCTTGCTCATGTTTTTATTTGGTATGATATTGTAGCTAGATGTTGAGGATTCAAATTTTCCTCAAAATGAGTTTGGCAGTATCGTATTGAAATGTAATTAATATTTAATATCATGTATTAATGAAAAGAAATGAAATATGAGAGTCATTTATAATAAAGATAAGCTACTTAAATTAAATGAGAGGCTATTGAATAAAAGTAGCTTAATAGTTTTAATGTTATTTTTTGAAGGCTTTTGGTGAGTCGACCATCACTGCATCCACGCCAATTTCTTTAGCAAATTGGTAGTCATCTTGATTATTGACACCAAACACGATGATATAGGCGTTGCCATTTTTTCTAAAACAGTCGATGGCTTCTTTATCCCACGATAAGGTGGCAGGGGAGCGAGCTTCCCCAAGCGTGTATTTCTCAACAACTTCAACTTTGCGACGTAATTCAAAGCCGTACCAGCGCGTGGTAGATTTGTCATTCTCAATAGAACATTTGTGGTCCATGACACTATTTGCCAGCATAGTGCGTGTTTCATCGCGGCTTTCAAATAACTGTAATTGAGTTGAAAGTGGTTTCAGGGCTTTCAAAAATGCATCATTGGTGGAATAAAAGCGAACTTGGCTAAATGCATTGGTTTTGTTTAGTAATGCCAGAATAGCGAGAGCTTGATTATTCGGATCTGCATCAGGCGATTTTAAATCGATATAAAAAACGGTATCAGGATATTTTTTTAACACCTCTTCTAGCGTCACGATGGTGGTCTGTGTCGCAGGCAATTGTTGATTGTGTGTCTGATTAAATTTGTAAGCCGCATTGATTTGGTTTAACTGATTTGCGGTGTAACCTGAAATGAATCCACTTTTATCGGTTAACGCGTCTAAGTCACTCGGGCGGTAAAGGACTAATTGGTTGTCTTTACTGAGCTGCACAGTGAGCCAAATCGCATCAACCTTATTGTTTTTAGCTTGTTCAATGGCATAAAGGGTGTTTTCTGGTGCATCAGCCGTACCTGCACGGTGTGCAACAATATGTGGTGTGAAGGAGAAAGCGGATTGACTAGCCAAAAGTAGTAAGCCTATCGCGACAGACTTTTTGAGGATTGATGTTGATATAATTTGCATTTGTATAATCCATAATGATAGTAAATTCAATGCACTAACATGAAGTTAATTGAATGGTTGTTTTAATATTTTCAGGCTGTGTTGTAAGTAGTTTGCCTATGAATTAGGAGTAACTTTTCGTTTTTTCGTGCTTTTACAGTGTCTCAGAAATACGTTTCAATCAGATGAATAAGTTGCGTGGCTAATAAAACAACTGTATATTTATTCAGTAATCATTGGTTGGAGCGTCTATCATGCGTAAAATTATTCATATTGATATGGATTGCTTTTTTGCAGCGATAGAAATGCGTGACGACCCGAGTTTACGTAATGTTCCTCTTGCAGTCGGAGGTAGTGCGGACAGACGTGGTGTGTTGAGCACCGCGAATTATGAAGCGAGGCGTTATGGGGTGCACAGTGCGATGTCGACAGCTCTGGCATTAAAGCTTTGTCCTCACCTTAAGGTGGTCCCCGGTCGTATGGCTGTCTATAAAGAAGTTTCCCATCATATTCGGCAAATATTTGCCCGCTATACCGATCTTATTGAGCCATTATCTTTAGATGAGGCCTATTTGGATGTGACTGATTGCCAACAGCTTCACGGCTCTGCCACGCTCATCGCTGAGGCTATCCGCCAACAAATTTTTGATGAGTTACAGTTAACGGCTTCTGCGGGTATTGCACCGATTAAATTTCTCGCAAAAATTGCGTCTGATATGAATAAACCCAATGGGCAGTTTGTGATCACTCCGCAAGAACTGCCCACATTTGTTGCCTCCCTTCCATTAAAAAAAATTCCTGGTGTCGGTAAGGTGACGGCGCAAAAGCTCGCAGATATGGGGTTGCTGACCTGTTCAGATGTGCAGAAATATGACATGTTGGCACTGATAAAAAGCATGGGGAAATTTGGTCAGGCGCTGTGGGAGCGTTGCCATGGTATTGATGAACGAGCGGTGAATCCTGAGCGTTTACGTAAGTCAGTCGGGGTTGAGCGTACGCTAGCGAAAGATATTCATCAATGGGAGGATTGCTTGCCGTTACTTGATACGCTGTACGATGAACTGCATTTTCGTTTAGAGAAAGTAAAGCCGGATTTACGTATTGCTCGCCAAGGCGTGAAGCTAAAATTTGATGATTTCCAACAAACTACACAAGAACATGTCTATCCGACGATAAATAAACAGGACTTAATTCAGCTAGCAAAACAGGCTTGGGAAAATCGTAGGGCAGGGCGCGGTGTCAGATTGGTCGGGTTACATGTAACGTTGCAAAATCCACAAATTGAAAGGCAGCTTTCATTATTTTTATAGAGTAAAAACATAGGGTCATAAACCGTAGCTTATGACCCTGATATTTATAACATTGATAATCCAATGTTGAATTAGTTTTTAACTGGAATAGCTTTCAAGATAGCGGTTAATAATGTCCAGTATTGACCTACGCTTTCAATATGAACGCGTTCATCTGGTGAGTGAGCACCGCGAATCGTTGGTCCAATTGATACCATGTCCATTAATGGGTAAGGTTTTTTGAACAGACCGCATTCAAGACCTGCATGGATCACCATGATATTTGGGATTTTACCGAATAATTTTTGGTAAGTGTCACTGACGATATGCATGACTGGAGAGTCTGCATCTGGCTGCCAACCTGGGTATCCACCTTCAGCACGGTATTGAGCTTTCGCCAGTTTAGTCAGTGAAGTCAGCATGTTCACAACGTAGTTTTTTCCAGAGTCGATTAGTGAGCGGATTAAGAAGATCACTTCGGCTTTGTCTTCTGTCATGTTGACAACGCCTTCATTCAATGAAGTCTCAACAACGCCTTTCACGACATCGCTCATACGGATTACGCCGCTTGGTGCCGCGTTCAGGAAGAAAACTAAACGTTGTTGGCAATCATCTGTCAGCGCTTTTAGGTCACTTGACGTTTCATCTAACAGTAAGACTAAATTAGGTTCAACAGCTGCTAGTTCATTTTTCAGAATGCCTTCATAGCGTGCTCTTAATGCAGTAAGTTCAGCGACTTTGTCGGCAGGTACTGCAATGGTTGCATGACCTTCGCGTGGAATTGCATTACGCAGGGTACCGCCTGTGAATTCCAACAGTTTTAAGCCTAAATCTTCAGCATGACCTGCTAAGAAACGAGCTAACAATTTGTTTGCATTACCTAAACCTAAGTGTATGTCACCACCAGAGTGACCACCTTTTAGACCTTTCAGTGTCATAATAAAGGTTTTATAACCTTGCGGTAATGCTTCGCGAGTTAAATCAAAGGTCGCGGTGAAATCAATACCACCAGCACAACCCATGTAAATTTCGCCTTCTTCTTCTGAGTCTGTGTTGATCAGAATATCTGCTTGTAACCAGTTTGGTTGTAAGCCGAAAGCGCCATCCATACCTGTTTCTTCGGTCATAGTCAGCAAGACTTCTAATGGACCGTGCTCAACACTTTCATCAGCTAATACAGCTAATGCAGATGCCATACCAATACCGTTATCTGCACCTAATGTTGTGCCTTCAGCGGTTACCCACTCACCATTAATATAAGGACGGATAGGGTCTTTCGTGAAATCGTGCTCTGTGTCGTTATTTTTTTGCGGCACCATATCTAAGTGAGCTTGCAGTACGACAGGTTTGCGGTTTTCATAACCCGCAGTTGCTGGTTTACGGATTAAAATATTACCAACTTGGTCGCGTTCAACGTGAAAACCTTTTCCTTTAGACCATTCCATGATGTGAGCGGCTAAAGCTTCTTCGTGTTTTGATGGATGCGGAATGGAGCAGATTTTTGCGAAAATATCCCACAGTGGTTGTGGTTTTAGCGTTGATAATTGTGACACGTTCTTCTCCTTGGTACTTTTATCGTAATCTTCCCGTCATATTTCAAGCTAGAGATTGGCTCACACCCAAAACAATCGACTGACGGCGTTCACCACTTAATTTAAGATTGTACTTAAGTGTAATAACTCAAGTTTTAAGCGGTTTTATGTATTGATTCAGCATAACACTTTACATCGAATAATGGAGAGCGTTAATAAGAATTATTCATTTAGTGGGATGGTTTCGCTGGTTTTTCCTGCGCCAAATCACTATAATCTCGCGCAACCTTTTTTCCGCAAGACACATTTCTGTTTTACTCACCTTCGGGACCCGAATTTTATGAGCGAAAAATATGTCGTAACGTGGGATATGTTGCAAATACATGCCCGTAAACTCGCACAACGTTTATTACCAGCAAAACAATGGACTGGTATTATTGCCGTTAGTCGCGGTGGTCTAGTTCCTGCTGCACTGTTAGCGCGTGAGCTGGGTATTCGTCATGTTGATACCGTTTGTATCTCTAGCTACGACCACGATAATCAGCGTGAACTCAACGTGATTAAACGCGCTGAAGGCGATGGCGAAGGCTTTATCGTGATTGACGATTTAGTGGACACTGGCGGTACAGCGAAAGCGATCCGCGATATGTATCCAAAAGCACACTTTGTCACTATCTTTGCAAAACCAGCTGGTCGTCCATTAGTTGATGACTATGTTGTTGATATCCCTCAAAACACTTGGATTGAACAGCCTTGGGATATGGGCGTTGTGTTTATTGATCCCTTGTGTGAACAAGATAAATAGTGTGAACAAGATAAATAAGCCTATTGGGTTAAGCTGTTGTAGGTAGTGGTTGTTTTATAAAAAACTCCACATTATTACCTAAGTGATTTTAGCGAAACACGATATGATAGAAGGGAGTGCATTATGCACTCCCTTTTTTGTTTATGTGACAGATTTAATTGGTAAAAGTAGGGAATCCACATGACTCAGCAAAATTTATCCGAAAAACTGTTTAAACCTCGCGTTAGGCAAGTTGAAACATCGACTTTGGTTTCTTATTCCTCCCATACTCTGTCGCAATTACAAAACCACAGTGTATTAAGTGGTTCTCAGCATAATCATTGGTATCGCATGCTTAATCGCTTGATGTGGATCTGGCGTGGTATTGATGCCATTGAAATTGAAGAAGTCTTAAGCCGTATTGCTATCTCGGATGCTAAACGTAGCCGAGAAGAGTGGCTCGATACTGTGATTGGCAATCGCCGTGGAAATTGGTGCTTTGAATGGTCCCACCAAGCCATGAAGTGGCAACAAAAAGCGTTAGAATTTGAAAAAGGTCAAGAAGCCTGTGATGCATGGCTACGCGCAGCAAACTTATATAGCATTGCTGCATACCCGTTTATTAAAGGGGATGAACTTGCAGATCAAGCCATTGTTTTAGCGTGTAAAGCTTATGATAGCGCAGCAAAATTCTCTCAGTATCAATTGAAAAAAATCCCATTCAAAGTGGATGGTGGCAAAGAGGTTTGTGGATTTCTTCATATCCCATCCAATGTACAAGGACCTTATCCAACGGTGATGGTATGTGGCATGCTCGATAGCTTACAAACCGATTATAGCCGTTACTTTAGAGACTATTTAGAGCCTCGTGGTATTGCGATGTTAACATTGGATATGCCATCGATAGGTTATTCAGGGAAATATAGCCTTTCGCAAGAAACTAGCACGTTACATGAGCAAGTTGTTCGTCAACTCGATACCATTCCATGGATTGACCATACACGATTTGCTATCACTGGGATCCGCTTTGGCGCGAATATTGCTGTACGTTTAGCGTACATGTGCCCAGATAAAATTAAAGCCGTTGCGGTATTAGGTCCGATTGTTCACAGCCTGCTGCATGAAGAAAAATATCAAAAAGACATTCCGCGTATGGCATTGGATGTTTTTGCCAGCCGTCTGGGTATTTATCAAGTCGATGGTCAATCGTTACGTCATGAATTAAGTTGCTATTCTCTTCGGAAGCAAGGGTTACTGGGGCGTCGTAATCAAGTTCCAATGATGACGGTCTGTTTCAAAAATGATCCTTATAGTCCGAAGGCTGATTCAGATTTAATTGCTCGCTCATCTATGGATAGTCATTTATTGATGTTGCCAAGTAACCCTGTTTTAGAGGCTTTTGAGCGTTCCATGTCAGAAACAACGAAATGGTTAGAAAGTAAAATATTATAATTCTATTGAATAACTTGCTTATTTTTTAACATTTGTTAAAAAGGGATCTTCCCAAGAAGGAGATCCTTAATATGGCGTTACCGACTGATTACACGAATGGAAAATTTTTAAAGAAGTTTGCTGCAATGGGTCCTTATTTACGTGAACAACAATCTGTCAAAAATTGTTATTTTTTTGATAGTTTGGTGGTTTGCGTTAATGCGAATGTTGTGCCAGAAAAACGTGAATTCTGGGGGTGGTGGTTAGAGTTAGCCTCCACCGATAATGGATTCGAATTTGCCTATAATTTAGGGATCTATACTGGTCAGGGAAAATGGCAAACGAAAACTTTGAAGGATGGGTCAACGGCGGAAGCGGTAGAAAAGAATTTGCACGCCTTCCATCAACGCCTTTCCCAACAATTATCTGCCCTTGAGTTAAGCTTGTTCCCTTCTCCCTTGATGACAGAATTAAAGCTGGAATTAAGCGCATAAAATTGTTTTAAACCAACTTTTGTTTAATTTTGCGTTATGCCTGTTGGCATAACGCGCATCTCCTGATAAAACTGATACCCACTTTGTATTTATTAATCCTAATGGCAGAAAAATGATGAAAAATAGCCAAACACTTGTGGTTAAACTTGGCACGAGTGTCTTAACAGGGGGCTCACGTCGTTTAAATCAAGCTCAAATTGTTGAGCTGGTTCGACAATGTGCGCAGCAATATGAAAAGGGTCACCGAATTATTATTGTCACATCAGGTGCAATTGCCGCTGGGCGTGAACATCTCAATTACCCCGAACTGCCCGCTACCATTGCATCTAAACAGCTGCTGGCGGCAGTCGGTCAAAGTCGTTTAATTCAATTATGGGAAAGACTTTTTTCCATTTATGGTATTCATATTGGTCAAATGTTATTAACGCGTGCCGATCTTGAAGATCGTGAGCGGTTTCTTAATGCTCGCGACACACTGCAAGCGCTATTAGATAATGGCATTATTCCAGTAATTAACGAAAATGATGCTGTAGCAACCGCAGAGATTAAAGTCGGGGATAATGATAACTTATCCGCACTGGCTGCAATTCTCGGAGATGCCGATAAATTACTGCTATTGACCGATATTGAAGGTTTATACGATGCGGATCCGCGCAGTAATCCGGATGCTAAATTGATCCCTGAAGTGCGCGGTATAAATGATGAATTACGTCGTGTGGCTGGGGACAGCGTAACGGGATTAGGCACTGGTGGAATGGCAACGAAGTTACAGGCTGCGGATGTTGCGGGGCGTGCTGGAATTGATGTGATTATCGCCGCGGGTAATAAGCCCGATGTCATTAATGCGGTGATTGAAAATATTCCCGTTGGAACCCGTTTCTATGGTCAAAAAAATCCAATGGAAAATCGTAAACGTTGGATTTTTGGCGCACCTGCGGCAGGGGATGTTTATATTGATGATGGCGCACAATTAGCGATTACAGAAAAAGGTAGTTCATTGTTACCAAAGGGTATTAAGAAAATTGAAGGCGATTTCTCTCGTGGTGCAGTGATCCGTATTCGCAATATGGCAGGTAAAGATTTGGCACACGGCGTGAGTCATTATAATAGTGATGCACTCAGAATGATTGCGGGTCATCATTCCCAAGATATTGGTAAAATCCTTGGCTATGAACACGGCTCTGTAGCCGTTCATCGCGACGATATGATAGTGAGTTAATTATGTTAGAACAAATGGGTAAAGCGGCGCGTGAGGCGTCATGGCAGTTGGCTCAATTAAACACAAAACAAAAAAATTTGGCACTTGAGCAAATTGCTAATCTGTTAGAACAAGAAAGCGCAAGTATCTTAGCTGCAAATCAGTTAGATATGGCGCAAGCCCAACAAAGTGGTATGAGCGAAGCGTTACAAGATCGCTTATTACTGACGCCATCACGTTTAAAAAGTATTGCGGATGATGTTAGAAAGGTATGTCAACTGGCAGATCCAGTAGGACAAATCCTCGATGGCAGCGAGCTCGATAGCGGATTGAATTTACAGCGCCGTCGTGTCCCGTTAGGGGTCATTGGGGTTATTTACGAAGCTCGTCCTAACGTAACGGTCGATGTCGCTTCCTTGTGCTTAAAAACGGGAAATGCTGTTATTTTGCGTGGCGGAAAAGAGACGCATAATACGAATCTCGCAGTAGTTAATGTGATTCAACAAGCGTTAAAAAACAGTGGACTACCTGCGGATGCGGTACAGGCTATCAATAATCCCGATCGCGAATTAGTGACAAAATTATTAAAGTTAGATCGCTATGTTGACATGTTGATCCCACGCGGTGGTGCTGGCTTACATAGATTATGCCGTGAACAATCGACGATCCCAGTCATTACTGGGGGAATTGGTGTTTGCCATACGTTTGTTGATGATTCGGTGGACTTTGATAAAGCACTGAGCGTGATTACCAATGCTAAAGTTCAGCGACCAAGTGCATGTAACTCGTTAGAAACGTTGTTAGTTCATGAAGATATTGCCGCGAGTTTCTTGCCGCGCCTAAGTGAGAAAATGGCACAACAGCAAGTGACGTTGCATGCGAGTGAGAAAGCAATGGCATTTTTAAAAGGTGGCGCAGCGAAAGTGGTACCTGTTCAAGCTGAAAATTTAGTCGATGAATGGTTATCTCTTGATCTTAATGTTGAAATTGTCTCGGATATTGATGCTGCCATCGAGCATATTCGCCATTATGGCACCGCACATTCAGATGCTATTTTGACGGAATCTATTCGCCAAGCAGATTATTTTGTTCAACGTGTGGATTCGGCTGCGGTGTACGTTAATGCTAGTACGCGCTTTACTGATGGTGGACAGTTTGGACTCGGTGCCGAAGTGGCAGTAAGCACCCAAAAACTCCATTCTCGTGGACCAATGGGATTAGATGCTCTGACAACGTATAAATGGATTGGTTACGGGGATTTTTTGAGTCGTCCATAATCTAACAATAATAATCTTAAGCCACACTGAGTGTGACTTAAGTTGCAGACAAAGAGGGATAAAAGCGTGGTTTTTCCCTCTTTGTGTTATCAGGTGAAAATCAATAAATTGATTTTCCTCGTTTATTTTTACAACTCTAAAGTACCATTTCCAAACCCAATAGGTTTTAAAATGGTTCGAGCCACACTGAGTGTGGCTTTATTTTTTTAAATTATTCGCCATTTTGGCTAACCGGCTAGAAGCATGTGTGTGGAAAATTTATCATAGAAATCATGATGAAGGGATGAATATTAATGTTTTACATTATTGGTCCAAGAGGTTCAGGAAAGACAACGATTGGTAAGAAACTCGCTGAGAAAACGGGTTACCAATTTATCGATACCGACAAACTTATTCTGGAGCGCGCAGGAATGAGCATTGCTGATATTGTTCAGCAACAGGGGTGGAATTATTTTCGGCAACTTGAAAGTCAAATTCTTGCGTCAATTGAGTCGCAAGATGCCATTGTTTCTACAGGTGGCGGTATTATTTTAGCACCAGAAAATCAGCAGGTTATGCGAGAAAATGGCACTGTTATTTATTTACGCTCAACGCCAGAAACACTGGTAAAGAGATTAGCGGCAGAACCGCAAGCGGAGCAGCGACCGAGTTTAACGGGGAAATCACTGCTTGAAGAAATTGAAGAAGTGATGACGCAGCGCGATCCTATCTATTTATCCACTGCCCACCACGTTATTGATGCCAATCAATCCATTGATGCTATTATTAAGCAGATCGCAAATTTGAGATAAATGTCAGGTGTACTCACGCCTTTAGGAATAAACCTCTTAATGAGGGCGGCTGGTCACGAGATAATTATTGTAGTATCTAATTGTTAATCAATAGATAAAATTATCACCATAAGAAAGGGAATCATTATGTTGGCAAAAATAATAAAAAAAGTACTGAGGTTTTTGTTTCGCGTAGAAGTCATTGGTAATACGAATGAATTCAATCAAGACAAATGCATCATTACGCCGAACCATGTTTCTTTTCTTGATGGTGTGTTGATCGCACTGTTTTTACCTGTGAAGCCAGTCTTTGCCATGTATAGTTCTGTGGCAACGCCTAAGATGATCAAGCGGCTCAAGCCTTATGCGGATATTGTTGCATTAGATCCCAAAAATCCATTAGGTCTTCGACACCTTGTTCGTGAAGTGGATAAAGGGCGTCCGATTGTTATTTTTCCTGAAGGGCGCATTACTGTTCACGGCTCTTTGATGAAGATCTATGAAGGGGCCGCCTTTGTCGCTGCTAAGTCAGGTGCCAAAGTGGTGCCAATTCGTATTGATGGCGCAGAAAGAAGCTACTTTGGACGCTTAAAGGGCATTATCCCGTTAAAGTGGTTTCCAAAAATCACATTACATATTTTACCTGCTGAAAGTATTCCAATGCCGGATGCGCCTCGCGCCGTCGAGCGTCGAGCCTTAGCCGGTGAACATCTTTATCAAATTATGAAAGCGGCGCGCATGGCGAGTCGCCCAGAAATGACATTGGTCGAAGCCTTTATTGATAGTATTGAACGTTATGGACGCCGTTCTCGCTGTATTGAGGATATTTCGTTCAAAGAAGATAGCTATCAAGGGCTGCTCAAAAAGTCACTTGGTGTTGGGCGAATTATCGAACGCTATACCCATGAAAATGAGCGTGTAGGATTATTGCTACCCAATGCGACAGTGACAGCTGCAGCAATTTTCGGCTGTTTAATGCGCGGGCGAGTGCCTGCGATGCTGAATTACACGGCGGGAAGTCATGGGATCAGTAATGCTTTAAAAGCCTCAACGGCAAAAGTGATTTTTACTTCACGACAATTTTTGGAAAAAGGGAAACTCACCCATATTCCGGAGCAAGTACCCGAAGCAACATGGATTTATCTTGAAGATTTAAAAGACACCGTGACGCTCCAAAATAAGTTGTGGATTGTGAAGCATTTATTCTCACCGCGTAAGGCGATTGTTCCTCGTAATATCGATGATGAAGCGATTGTCTTGTTCACTTCAGGCTCCGAAGGTACCCCTAAAGGAGTTGTACACAGTCACCGTAGCTTGATGGCTAACGTTGAGCAGATCAAAACGATTGCTGATTTTACTCCGCGTGATCGTTTTATGTCATCACTGCCTTTATTCCATGCCTTTGGATTAACCGTCGGATTATTTATTCCACTATTTTCGGGTAGCCGAGTTTTCTTATATCCAAGCCCGTTACATTATCGAATTATTCCAGAACTGGTATATGACCGAAATTGTACGGTTTTATTCGGTACGTCAACGTTCTTGGGGCATTACGCACGCTTTGCTCATCCGTATGATTTTGCAAGAGTTCGTTATGTTGTTGCGGGCGCAGAAAAGCTTTCGGATAAAACCAAGAAAATTTGGTACGACAAATTTGGTATTCGAATTCTTGAAGGCTATGGCGTGACTGAGTGTGCACCAATTGTATCTATTAATGTACCAATGGCAGCAAAAGAAGGCTCAGTGGGGCAAATTTTACCCTGTATGGAAGCCCGTATTATTCCGTTACCAGGTATTGAACATGGCGGAAAACTTCAGCTGAAAGGTCCTAATATAATGAAGGGCTATTTGCGCGTAGAGGCGCCGGGTGTACTCGAAGAACCGAAAGCGGAAAATGCGCAAGGTGAATTAGAATCAGGCTGGTATGACACGGGTGATATTGTTGAGCTGGACAATAAAAACTTCTGCACCATTAAGGGGCGAGTTAAGCGATTTGCTAAATTAGCGGGGGAAATGGTTTCCCTAGAAAGTATTGAGCAGATGGCGTCTGAAATTTCGCCAAGTTACGAGCACGGTGTCGTAACCAAACCAGATAGTAGTAAAGGGGAGGCATTAGTCCTATTTACGACTGATAAAGATCTCGACAGAAGTGCCCTATCAGCAGCGGCAAAAGGAAAAGGTTTAACAGAATTAGCGGTTCCACGAGATATTCGCTGGGTGAAATCGCTGCCTGTATTGGGTAGCGGAAAAACTGATTTTGTCACATTAAAACAGATGGCGTTAGGGGACTAATATGCAAGAAAGTACACCAAATACGCCATTAATGAGTACTGGAATGAAAGCGGTTCTGACGTCTCAGTTTTTATCTGCATTTGCAGATAACGCATTGCTATTCGCGATATTAGCTCAGCTAAAATCTGAGTTTTACCCAGAATGGAGCCACCCTATTTTACAGATGGTATTTGTCTTCACCTATATCGTGTTGGCACCGTTTGTGGGGCAAATAGCGGATCGGTTTTCTAAAGGCCGAGTCATGCTATTTTCCAACATATTTAAATTTGTTGGGGCTCTGGGGATTTGCTTAGGGGTTAACCCATTCCTGTGTTACGGGTTAGTGGGCGTCGGTGCTGCAGCTTATTCTCCAGCAAAATACGGTATTTTGGGGGAATTGACCGGTGGTGATAATTTAGTTAAAGCTAATGGTTTAATGGAAGCTTCCACTATCGCAGCAATTCTAGTTGGCTCGGTTGTTGGTGGTATACTTTCCGATATTAATTTATTGCTGGCATTAGGCACGTGTTCCTTACTGTATGCTTTAGCCGTAATTGTTAACTTTTTCATTCCTCATTTGGCGGCGGCGAGGCCAGGTACAGGCTGGAATTTTAAACAGTTACTGATGGACTTTCTTTCTGCCTGTCGTATTTTATGGGCGAACCAAGAGAGCCGTTTTTCCCTTGTAGGAACCAGTATGTTCTGGGGAGCCGGAGTGACGTTGCGTTTCTTGCTGGTGGCGTGGGTACCTATAGCACTAGGTTTGCAAGATAACACAACGCCAACTATTTTGAATGCGATGGTTGCGGTGGGAATTGTCGTTGGAGCAGGATTAGCGGCAAAATTTATTACCTTAAAAACGGTTTATCGCTGTATTCCTGCCGGAATTGTGATTGGGGTCATGGTTGTATTCCTGTCACTACAAACTCATATTATTCCTTCTTATTTCATCTTGATGGTATTAGGCGTTTTTGGTGGATTATTTGTTGTTCCATTGAATGCATTACTTCAGGAAAAAGGTAAAGAAACTGTTGGGGCAGGGAATGCTATCGCAGTACAAAATTTGGGAGAAAACAGCGCGATGCTATTAATGCTGGGGTTATATTCTCTGGCAATGAAGGTCGGGTTCTCCGTGGTGAGTGTCGGCGTTGGTTTTGGTGTCGTATTTGCAGTGGCGATCGCGGGATTGTGGATGTGGGATCGCGCCCGTAAAAAAACAGCATAATGGTGAATAGCCAAATGATAGGTGAGAAGCAACTCGAAACATTAAGTATTCAGTTAGGACAACGCTTACTGCAATTGGGTAAAACAGTCACTGCGGCTGAGTCTTGTACTGGCGGCTGGATTGCTAAAGTCTTGACAGATATTTCTGGTAGTTCAGCCTATTTTTATCGTGGATTTGTGACCTACAGTAACGAAGCCAAGCACCAAATGATTGGAGTGACAAATTTATCACTAGAGCAGTTTGGTGCAGTGAGCCAGCAAGTAGTACAAGAAATGGCTGTTGGGGCATTACATGAAGCGCAAGCCGATTTTGCAATGTCGGTCAGTGGTATTGCAGGACCAGGTGGCGGTAGCCAAGAAAAGCCTGTTGGTACAGTCTGGTTTGGTTTTGCATTAAAGCAGGCAAATGGTACTGTCGATGTCGTGACTCGACATCAGATATTTCAAGGTGATCGGAATCAAGTTCGTTTGCAATCAACTGGTTATGCGCTAAAAATGCTTTTGCAGTTAATATCTGAAAAATTTCCTTGATACTGTATGATTATACAGTATACTTAGTTTCAACAAATCGAATTCAATCGTTTTATTCGCAATGGTTTCAACCATTGCCATAGGGAGTAAACATGGCTATTGATGAAAACAAACAAAAAGCACTTGCGGCAGCATTAGGTCAAATCGAAAAGCAATTCGGTAAAGGATCTATTATGCGTCTCGGTGAAGACCGTACAATGGATGTTGAAACCATTTCAACAGGTTCTTTATCTCTTGACGTTGCTTTAGGTGCAGGTGGTTTGCCATTAGGGCGTATTGTTGAAATCTACGGTCCTGAATCCTCAGGTAAAACGACGTTAACTTTACAAGTTATTGCGGCTGCTCAACGTAGCGGTAAAACGTGCGCATTCATCGATGCTGAGCATGCTCTTGACCCTATCTATGCAAAAAAACTAGGCGTCGATATTGATAATCTGCTGTGTTCTCAACCTGATACCGGTGAGCAAGCATTAGAAATCTGTGATGCACTCACTCGTTCTGGTGCTGTGGATGTTATCATCGTTGACTCCGTTGCTGCGTTAACGCCAAAAGCAGAAATTGAAGGTGAAATCGGTGATTCACATATGGGTCTTGCGGCTCGTATGATGAGCCAAGCAATGCGTAAATTAGCCGGTAACCTGAAAAACTCAAATACCTTGCTGATCTTCATCAACCAAATTCGAATGAAGATTGGTGTGATGTTTGGTAACCCAGAAACTACAACTGGCGGTAACGCGCTGAAATTCTATGCTTCTGTTCGCTTAGACATCCGTCGTATTGGTGCAGTGAAAAACGGTGAAGAGATCGTTGGTAGCGAAACCCGTGTTAAAGTCGTAAAAAACAAAGTTGCGGCGCCATTTAAACAGGCTGAATTCCAAATTCTATATGGTGAAGGTATCAACACCTTTGGTGAGTTGATTGACCTAGGGGTTAAACACAAGCTAATTGAAAAAGCAGGTGCTTGGTATAGCTATAATGGTGACAAGATTGGTCAAGGCAAAGCTAACTCAACAACCTACTTGAAAGAGCACCCTGAAGTAGCACAGGAAATTGATACTAAACTGCGTGATTTATTATTAAACCACACAGGTGAATTTAAGAGTGCAGCGACTGATTTCATCAATGATTCTGATGAAGAAGAAGTACCAGAAGAATTTTAATTCAATAGTAACGTGTTGAAATAATTTAAAATAAAAAGCGCTATTCTTAATTGAATGGCGCTTTTTTGTGTCTGCTTATCACAATAATAGTTTATTGAACAGTTTTTCTGTGGAAAAATACCCCAGCCAGAGGTATAAACATACTTTCAGAAAATATTCAGACGCTTTACAATGAAAGCCGCGAATGGATGTATCTATATTTTACTTCTATACAAAGAGACTTTATCTTATCAGTCACTTTTTAATCGGAGAGTTGATTAGAGGTGATGTTACATTCCATCTCAACAATTCGTAATTCTGTTTTCAGCTTGATATCGGGATAAATATGAGTAAAAGCACCGCTGAGATCCGTCAAGCGTTTCTCGACTTTTTCCATACGAAAGGTCATCAGGTGGTAGCCAGCAGTTCGCTAGTGCCAAATAATGACCCAACACTATTGTTCACTAACGCAGGGATGAACCAGTTCAAAGATGTATTTCTTGGTCTGGATAAACGAGCATATTCCCGAGCGACAACCGCACAACGTTGTGTACGTGCAGGTGGTAAACATAACGACTTAGAAAACGTGGGCTATACTGCTCGCCACCACACATTCTTTGAAATGTTAGGCAACTTTAGCTTCGGTGATTACTTTAAACACGATGCTATTCGCTTTGCATGGGAACTTTTAACTAGCGAACAATGGTTTAACCTACCAAAAGAAAGATTGTGGGTTACTGTGTACGCAACAGATGATGAAGCTTTCGATATTTGGAACAAAGAAATTGGTGTTCCTGTCGAACGTATTATTCGCATTGGTGATAATAAAGGCGCGCCTTACGCATCTGACAACTTCTGGCAGATGGGCGACACAGGTCCTTGTGGTCCTTGCACCGAAATCTTCTATGATCATGGTGATCATATCTGGGGTGGACCTCCTGGTAGTCCTGAAGAGGATGGCGACCGTTATATTGAAATTTGGAACCTGGTCTTTATGCAGTTTAACCGTCAATCAGACGGTACAATGGAACCTCTGCCAAAACCATCTGTAGATACAGGGATGGGGTTAGAGCGTATTTCTGCGGTTCTGCAACACGTTAATTCTAACTATGAAATTGATATTTTCCGTGAACTGATTGCTGCGGCCGCCGAAGCAACAGGTGCAACGGATTTATCCAACAAATCCTTACGTGTTATTGCTGACCATATCCGTTCATGCGCATTTCTCGTCAGTGATGGTGTTATCCCATCCAACGAAGGTCGTGGCTACGTTTTACGTCGTATTATTCGTCGTGCTGTACGTCATGGTTATATGCTGGGTGCGAAAGAGACTTTCTTCTATAAATTAGTTTCTACCTTGATTAAAGTTATGGGACCTGCTGCGGAAGAGCTGCAACGTCAACAAGCTCTAGTTGAGAAAGTTTTAAAAACTGAAGAAGAACAGTTTGCTCGTACTTTAGAACGTGGTCTGCAATTATTAGACGAAGAGTTGGCATCACTGAAAGGTGATACGCTGGAAGGCGAAACTGCATTCCGTCTCTATGATACTTATGGATTCCCTCTAGATTTGACTGCTGACGTTTGCCGTGAGCGCAACATCAAAGTTGATGAAGCTGGTTTTGAACGAGCAATGGAAGATCAACGTCGCAGAGCAAGAGAGTCAAGTGGCTTTGGTGCAGACTATAACGCCCTGATCAAAGTTGATAAACGCAGCGAATTCTCCGGCTATCAGCATGATGAACAGCAAGCGACGATCATCGCATTATATAAAGATGGTCAGCCTGTCGATTCATTGCATACCGGTGATGAAGGTTTAGTGATCCTTGATAAAACTGCATTCTATGCTGAATCAGGTGGTCAAGTTGGTGATACTGGCGTTTTAACGAATGACAGTGCTCAGTTTACGGTGACGGATACCCAAAAATATGGTCAAGCAATTGGTCATGTCGGTAAAGTTGAATCAGGCTCATTAGTTGTCAACCATCGAATTGCAGCTATAGTCAATAGTGAAAGGCGTAATGCAATTCGTCTAAACCACTCTGCGACTCACTTATTACATGCCGCGTTACGCCAAGTGTTAGGTGAGCATGTTTCTCAGAAAGGCTCGCTGGTGAATGACAAGTATCTCCGTTTTGACTTCTCTCATTTCGAAGCGATGACGCAGCAGCAATTACGCCAAGTAGAAGATATTGTGAATGCGCAAATTCGTCAAAACTCAGAAATTGAAACTGAGTTGATGGATTTAGAGGGTGCGAAAGCAAAAGGGGCTATGGCATTATTCGGTGAAAAATATGAAGAGCGCGTACGTGTTCTGAGTATGGGGGATTTCTCCATCGAATTATGTGGTGGTACGCATGCTAGCCGCACGGGAGATATTGGATTATTCAGTATCTTAAGTGAATCTGGGACCGCCGCAGGGGTTCGTCGTATCGAAGCGACAACAGGTGCCGCCGCCATGGAGCATTTACATGCTCAATCTGAACAGCTTTCTGCAATTGCCCATCTGTTAAAGGGGGACGTGAATAGCTTAGTTGAGAAAGTCAAAGCTGCATTAGATAAATCACGAAATCTTGAAAAAGAGATTTTGCAGTTAAAAGATCAGCAAGCGTCTCAAGAAAGTGCTTCACTAAGTAGTAAAGCGAAAGATGTTAAAGGTATCAAACTGTTAGTTAGTCAATTAAGTGATACTGATCCTAAACTATTGAGAACAATGGTCGATGATCTAAAAAATCAGCTGAAATCGGCGATTATCGTGCTTTCAACCACAAGTGGTGATAAAGTCAGTATAATTGTTGGTGTGACTAATGATTTGACTGCTAAAATTAAAGCAGGTGATTTGGTCTCCTATGTTGCTCAACAAGTAGGCGGTAAAGGTGGCGGTCGACCAGACATGGCGATGGCTGGAGGTACTGACGTAAGTGCATTACCGACAGCGATGGAAAGTGTCGAACAATGGGTTGATTCAAAACTATAATTGCTGTGAAGTTACCCCATTTTAGAGGGGTAACTTTAATCTGTTGCAGCATTGTTAATGTGTTGCCGGTAGTGTTATATTTTGCTTGTAAATAATTAGAATTATTGCCATTGATGGCATCAATGCTTTAGGTGAATGTCATTGCTTTACGTTTTCACGGTGTGTGATGGACAATAGCGGGGAATACCTAGAGACCCGACTCTTTTAATATTTCAAGGAGCAAAGAATGCTTATTCTGACTCGTCGAGTTGGTGAAACACTCATGATAGGCGATGAGGTAACAGTGACTGTATTGGGCGTAAAAGGCAACCAAGTACGTATTGGTGTTAATGCCCCAAAAGAGGTTTCTGTTCACCGTGAAGAAATTTATCAACGGATCCAGGCCGAAAAGACTCAACCAGACAATCAATAATAATAAATAAGCGTCCAGTGAGTGATCACACAGCAATAATGGACGCTTGTCTCTCCTATTTTATCTCTAACTATATTCCTATACCTTTTGATTCCCTATTGGCCTGACATCATTACGTTGATGTTGAGCATTATTTCTTGGGGTGACCTCGGCTTTTTTCTGTATCATTTTTATACTGTTAACTAAAGAGTGCTTAACCTCATCAATTTTTTACTGAATTTTCTATTGGGAAATAGTGAATAATTAAAAGGAAAAAAGCACAGAAATATGGCTTTTTCGGTGTTAAACTAATCATCTTGCTTGTGAAATGTGCAAACGATCGTTGGAATGCAAAAAGTTTGGAAAAATTGTTTGACTTCTAAGTCTAGGAAAGTAATATGTGCGCCACACAGAGACGAGATGTTTAAGAAAAACAAATCGTATGTGACTAAAATATGGTGAGGTGGCCGAGAGGCTGAAGGCGCTCCCCTGCTAAGGGAGTATGCGGTCAAAAGCTGCATCGAGGGTTCGAATCCCTCCCTCACCGCCATTTTAGGCTCTGCATCCGTAGCTCAGCTGGATAGAGTACTCGGCTACGAACCGAGCGGTCGGAGGTTCGAATCCTCCCGGATGCACCATTTT
>NZ_ABXW01000003.1 GCF_000173415.1 Providencia alcalifaciens DSM 30120
TTTAGTAAAAAGGGCATCGACTGATGCCCTTTTTATACTCAAGTTTTTAAAATGCCAACGCTGTAAACCTAAGAACCTATCTCATCAATCGTTTTAATAATTATTGGTGAGATAGGCTCTGAAACAACGATTTACTAACTGTATTGAGAGCCCGATACAGTTATATGAGATTTATTAAGGTTTTGCTCAGAAGTTATGGTATATTTTACCGCTGCCACAAAAAGAAATTTATTTTCAGAATAGGGTGGTCAATAAATTTACTGGGTATGCTGGCATATTCTATTGGTGTGCTCTGATTGCCGTACTGTATAAGTAAGGCAAGCGGGCTTTATACATATTTCATGGTAACAGGTTGAATTATGAGTGCGAATAGCGAAGCTCAAGGAAGTGGACGCAGTGCAGACATCTTCAAATGGGTAGTTGTCTGTGCCTTATTATTAGTTGCTATCGTGGGTAACTATTACTTCCGTCAATATAATCTCGCACTGCGTGCTTTTGCAGTTGTAGCTGTAGTCGCTATTGCTGGTGCTGTTGCTTTGTGGACCACAAAAGGTAAAGCAACTCTGGCGTTTGCGCGCGAAGCTCGCATCGAGGTGAAAAAAGTCATTTGGCCTACTCGCCAGGAAGCATTGCAAACAACGTTGATTGTTGCTGCTGTAACGGCTGTAATGTCATTAATCCTGTGGGGATTAGATGGTATCCTAGTGCGTTTAGTTTCATTTATTACAAGCCTGAGGTTATTCTAAATGTCAGATTTACCTAAAAAACGCTGGTATGTCATTCAGGCATTCTCTGGTTTTGAAGGTCGCGTAGCACAGTCTCTGCGTGAACATATCAAATTACATAATATGGAAGAGTTGTTCGGCGATGTTATGGTTCCAACTGAAGAAGTTGTTGAGATCCGTAGCGGTCAACGTCGTAAGAGCGAACGTAAATTCTTCCCAGGCTACGTATTAGTTCAAATGGTCATGAACGATGACTCTTGGCACTTAGTACGCAGTGTTCCGCGTGTAATGGGCTTTATCGGTGGAACGTCAGATCGTCCAGCGCCAATTAGTGATAAAGAAGTTGACGCGATCATGAATCGCTTACAACAAGTTGGTGATAAGCCACGTCCTAAAACACTATTTGAACCAGGTGAGATGGTTCGTGTTAGCGAAGGTCCATTCGCTGACTTCAACGGTGTTGTTGAAGAAATCGACTATGAAAAGAGCCGCTTAAAAGTCTCTGTTTCAATTTTTGGTCGTGCAACACCTGTTGAGTTAGATTTCGGACAGGTAGAAAAAGCCTAATTAATCCGAGTCTCAGACTTGCAAAAGGCGCGAAATTTTCATACAATTTCGCGCCTTTTGTTTTTTATGCTTGGCAAAATACTATACAAATAGGGTTTTGCGGGGCGTTAATGTAACGGGGAGCCTTATCGACTAAGGCGTTATTACCCAATTTGAGGAAATATCATGGCTAAGAAAGTACAAGCCTACGTTAAGCTGCAAGTAGCAGCTGGTATGGCAAACCCAAGTCCACCGGTTGGTCCAGCACTGGGTCAGCAAGGTGTGAACATCATGGAATTCTGTAAAGCGTTCAACGCAAAAACAGACAGCCTGGAAAAAGGTTTACCAATTCCTGTTGTTATTACTGTTTATGCAGACCGTTCATTCACTTTCGTAACTAAAACTCCACCGGCAGCAGTTCTGCTGAAAAAAGCGGCTGGCGTTAAGTCTGGTTCTGGTAAGCCGAACAAAGACAAAGTTGGTAAAGTGACTTCTGCACAGGTTCGCGAAATCGCAGAAACTAAAGCTGCGGATATGACTGGTGCTGACGTTGACGCGATGATGCGTTCAATCGCTGGTACTGCTCGTTCCATGGGCCTGGTAGTGGAGGACTAATAGAATGGCTAAACTGACTAAGCGCATGCGCAATATCCGTGAGAAAGTTGATGTAACTAAACAGTATGACATCAATGAAGCCGTTGCTCTGCTGAAAGAATTAGCGACTGCTAAATTCGTTGAAAGCGTTGACGTAGCTATCAATCTTGGTATCGATGCTCGTAAATCTGACCAGAACGTTCGCGGTGCAACTGTACTGCCACACGGTACTGGCCGTTCAGTTCGCGTTGCTGTGTTCGCACAAGGCGCAAACGCTGAAGCTGCTAAAGCTGCTGGCGCTGAACTGGTTGGTATGGAAGATCTGGCTGATAAAATCAAAGCTGGCGAAATGAACTTTGACGTTGTTATTGCTTCTCCAGATGCAATGCGCGTTGTTGGCCAATTAGGTCAAGTTCTGGGTCCACGCGGTCTGATGCCAAACCCGAAAGTTGGTACTGTAACTCCTAACGTTGCTGAAGCTGTTAATAACGCTAAAGCGGGTCAGGTTCGTTACCGTAACGACAAAAACGGAATCATCCACACCACTATCGGTAAAGCTGATTTCGACGCTGACAAATTGAAAGAAAACTTAGAAGCACTGCTGATCGCGCTGAAAAAAGCAAAACCAGCTTCTGCTAAAGGCGTTTTCATCAAGAAAATCAGCCTGTCCACTACAATGGGCGCAGGTGTTGCTATCGACCAATCTGGTCTGTCAGCAGCAGTTTAATTCCGTTAGCATTTGCTAATCGGTAATTAGGCTTTACCTTTGCGTTAGATTTGTATAAAATTTGACGCCTCGAGTTTGTTGGGGATAGAAATATGCCCAACAAACCACAAATTTCGGTATGGAGTCTGGCCTTTCCAGACCCCGTCCAAGACCGCAGGTGTAGTTTATTAGTTACTAGTAGCTACTTAATTTACCTGCGTAGACGGTGACAGAGATACCTAGAATTTATTCTGGATTTCTATTCTGCTCACCGTGTTTTAGCGCTCTTACATAATGTTGTGTTTGAGTGATGTGAGTCCCGGGTTTTCCCGGTTAATCCAGGAGCAAGAAGCTAATGGCACTAAATCTTCAAGACAAACAAGCGATTGTTGCTGAAGTCAGCGAAGTAGCCAAAGGCGCGCTTTCTGCAGTTGTTGCTGATTCACGCGGCGTAACTGTAGCAAAAATGACTGAACTGCGTAAAGCAGGTCGCGAAGCTGGCGTTTACATTCGTGTTGTTCGCAACACTTTGATTCGTCGTGCTGTTGAAGGTACAGCGTATGATGTACTGAAAGACGCGTTTGTTGGTCCAACCTTAATTGCTTTCTCTAACGAACATCCGGGCGCTGGCGCTCGTCTGTTCAAAGAGTTCGCGAAAGCGAATCCAGCATTTGAGATTAAAGCTGCGGCCTTTGAAGGTGAGTTAATCCAAGCGAAAGATATCGATCGTCTGGCAACTCTCCCAACTTACGATGAAGCAATCGCACGCCTGATGGCAACCATGAAAGAAGCCGCTGCCGGCAAATTGGTTCGTACTCTGGCTGCTCTGCGCGATCAGAAAGAAGCTGCATAAGCCCTTTCCTTCGTTGCTTTTTAACGTATAAACTATTTCTGAATTTTAGGAACACTTGTTATGTCTATCACTAAAGACCAAATCCTTGATGCAGTTGCAGAAATGTCTGTAATGGACGTTGTTGAACTGATTACTATGATGGAAGAAAAATTCGGCGTTTCTGCTGCTGCAGCTGTTGCTGTTGCTGCGGGCCCAGCTGAAGCTGCTGAAGAAAAAACTGAGTTCGACGTTGTTCTGGCATCTGTTGGTGCGAACAAAGTTGCAGTTATCAAAGCAGTACGTGGTGCAACCGGTCTTGGCCTGAAAGAAGCTAAAGACATGGTAGAATCAGCTCCAGCAGTTATCAAAGAAGCTGCAAGCAAAGACGAAGCTGAAACTCTGAAAAAATCTCTTGAAGAAGCAGGCGCTTCTGTTGAACTTAAATAAGTTCAAATTCAAGAACGCAGCTTAAGTAATTAGGCTGATGGCTGGTGATTTTATAATCACCAGCCTTTTTGCGCTGTAAGGCGTGATGGGTGTTAACAGCTTTTCACGCAGTTTTAATGTTAACAAACAACCCCCCAATACTTCTTTCTATTGACGACTTAATATACTGTGTTCTGCGCTACGACCCGCTCGGGTAGCTCGGTAGCCTCAGGAATGCAATGAAATGATTTAAGAGTAATAGCAATGAGTATTACGGAAAGTATTCATTTTCCATTTCTTCAAAAAACGCGTTCCTGTTCTGTCCTTTACCTAAGGACGAACGACTTGGGTCACTGATCAACGAGCTGAGGAAACCTATGGTTTACTCCTATACCGAGAAAAAACGTATTCGTAAGGATTTTGGTAAACGTCCACAAGTTTTGGATATACCTTATCTCCTTTCTATCCAACTTGACTCGTTCCAGAAGTTTATCGAGCAAGATCCTGATGGCCAGAATGGTTTGGAAGCAGCTTTCCGTTCTGTATTCCCAATTCAGAGCTACAGCGGCAATGCGGAACTGCAATATGTCAGCTATCGTTTAGGCGAGCCTGTTTTTGATGTTAAAGAATGTCAAATTCGCGGTGTGACGTATTCTGCACCACTGCGTGTAAAACTGCGCCTGATCGTTTATGAGCGAGAAGCACCAGAAGGCACCGTTAAAGACATCAAAGAACAAGAAGTCTACATGGGTGAAATTCCACTCATGACTGAAAACGGAACTTTTGTTATCAACGGTACTGAGCGTGTTATCGTTTCTCAGTTACACCGTAGTCCAGGTGTATTCTTTGACAGCGATAAAGGTAAAACTCACTCTTCAGGTAAAGTGCTGTATAACGCACGTATTATCCCTTACCGTGGTTCATGGCTTGATTTCGAATTTGATCCGAAAGATAACCTGTTTGTACGTATTGACCGTCGCCGTAAATTACCTGCGACCATTATTCTGCGTGCAATGGATTACAACACCGAAGAAATCTTAAATCTGTTCTTCGAAAAAACTGTATTCCAAATCCGTGATAATAAACTGATGATGACGCTGGTTCCTGAGCGTTTACGTGGTGAAACTGCTTCTTTCGATATCGAAGCAAACGGCAAAGTCTATGTTGAAAAAGGCCGTCGTATCACTGCACGTCATATTCGTCAGTTAGAAAAAGAAGAAATTAACAGCATCGAAGTTCCTGTTGAATACATCGCAGGTAAAGTTGTTGCAAGAGACTATATCGATGAGAGCACTGGTGAGCTGATTTGTGCAGCGAACATGGAACTGTCATTAGATATGTTGGCACGTCTGAGCCAATCTGGTCACAAAACAATTGAAACATTGTTTACTAACGACTTAGACCACGGTGCTTATATCTCTGAAACCGTTCGTGTCGACCCAACTAACGATCGCTTAAGTGCACTGGTAGAAATCTACCGCATGATGCGTCCTGGTGAGCCACCAACTCGCGAAGCGGCAGAAAACCTGTTCGATAACTTGTTCTTCTCTGAAGACCGTTATGACTTGTCTGCTGTCGGCCGCATGAAGTTTAACCGTTCACTGAACCGCGATGAAATCGAAGGTTCTGGTATCCTGAGTGAAGAAGACATCATTGATGTTATGCGTAAACTCATCGATATCCGTAACGGTAAAGGCGAAGTCGATGATATCGACCACTTAGGTAACCGTCGTATTCGTTCCGTTGGTGAAATGGCTGAGAACCAATTCCGTGTAGGTCTGGTTCGTGTTGAGCGTGCAGTGAAAGAGCGTCTTTCTCTGGGCGACCTCGATGCATTAATGCCACAGGATATGATCAACGCTAAGCCAATTTCAGCCGCAGTTAAAGAGTTCTTTGGTTCCAGCCAGCTGTCTCAATTTATGGACCAGAACAACCCACTGTCTGAAATTACGCACAAACGCCGTATCTCTGCATTAGGCCCTGGTGGTCTGACTCGTGAACGTGCGGGCTTCGAAGTACGTGACGTACACCCAACTCACTATGGTCGTGTTTGTCCAATCGAAACGCCTGAAGGTCCGAACATCGGTCTGATCAACTCATTATCTGTTTATGCACAGACCAATGAGTATGGTTTCTTAGAAACCCCTTACCGTTTAGTTCGTGATGGCATCGTAACGGATGAAATCCATTACTTGTCTGCAATCGAAGAAGGTAACTTCATCATTGCTCAGGCAAACACCGTATTAAGTGATGATGGTCGTTTCATCGAAGAATTGATCACTTGTCGTAACAAAGGTGAATCAAGCTTATTCAGCCGTGAACAAGTTGAATATATGGACGTTTCGACTCAACAGGTTGTTTCTGTTGGTGCGTCTCTGATCCCATTCCTTGAACACGATGATGCTAACCGTGCATTGATGGGTGCAAACATGCAACGTCAAGCGGTTCCTACTTTACGTGCTGACAAACCATTAGTTGGTACAGGTATGGAACGTGCAGTAGCGGTTGACTCCGGTGTTACTGCTGTTGCTAGACGTGGTGGTTCAGTTCAATACGTTGATGCTTCTCGTATCGTTATCAAAGTTAACGAAGATGAGATGTATCCGGGCGAAGCTGGAATCGATATCTATAACCTGACTAAATACACTCGTTCTAACCAGAACACCTGTATCAACCAGATGCCTTGCGTATCTTTAGGTGAGCCAGTTGAACGTGGTGATGTGTTAGCTGATGGTCCTTCAACAGACCTTGGTGAATTAGCACTTGGTCAAAACATGCGCGTGGCATTCATGCCATGGAATGGTTATAACTTCGAAGACTCCATCTTAGTTTCTGAGCGTGTTGTTCAAGAAGACCGTTTCACAACTATTCACATTCAGGAACTCTCTTGTGTGTCTCGTGACACCAAATTAGGACCTGAAGAGATCACTGCGGATATTCCAAACGTTGGTGAAGCAGCACTGTCTAAACTTGATGAATCCGGTATCGTTTATATCGGTGCAGAAGTGAAAGGCGGCGATATTCTGGTTGGTAAAGTAACCCCTAAAGGTGAAACACAATTAACACCAGAAGAAAAACTGCTGCGTGCTATCTTCGGTGAGAAAGCGTCAGACGTTAAAGACTCTTCTTTACGTATTCCTAACGGTGTATCTGGTACAGTTATCGATGTACAAGTATTTACCCGTGATGGTGTAGAGAAAGACAAACGTGCTCTGGAAATCGAAGAAACTCAGTTACGTGATGCGAAGAAAGACTTAACAGAAGAACTGCGTATTTTTGAATCTGCATTGTTCTCTCGTATCCGTTCTGTACTGATCAGCGGTGGTATTGAAGCTGAAAAACTGGATAAACTGCCTCGTGACCGTTGGTTAGAATTAGCGTTAGCTGATGAAGAGAAACAGAACCAGTTAGAGCAATTAGCTGAACAGTATGATGAACTGAAATCTGAGTTCGAGAAGAAACTGGAAGCGAAACGTCGCAAGATCACCCAAGGTGATGACCTTGCTCCAGGCGTACTGAAAATTGTTAAGGTTTATCTGGCTGTTAAACGTCAGATCCAACCGGGTGATAAAATGGCGGGTCGCCATGGTAACAAAGGTGTTATCTCAAAAATCAACCCAGTTGAAGACATGCCTTACGATGAAAACGGTAACCCAGTTGACATCGTTCTGAACCCACTGGGCGTACCATCACGTATGAACATCGGTCAGATTCTGGAAACTCACTTAGGTATGGCTGCTAAAGGTATTGGTGAAAAAATCAATGCTATGCTTAAACAGCAGCAAGAAGTTGCCAAACTGCGTGAATTCATCCAGAAAGCTTACGATTTAGGTGATGATCCGCGTCAGAAAGTTGACTTAAATACTTTCTCTGATGAAGAAGTTATGCGTTTGGCTGAGAACCTGAGAAAAGGTATGCCAATTGCAACGCCAGTGTTTGATGGTGCGAAAGAGAAAGAAATTAAAGAACTGCTGAAACTGGGTGGTCTGCCAACTTCAGGTCAGATTACACTGTTCGACGGTCGTACTGGCGAGAAATTTGAGCGTCAGGTAACCGTGGGTTACATGTACATGCTGAAACTGAACCACTTGGTTGACGATAAGATGCACGCCCGTTCAACTGGTTCTTACAGCTTGGTTACTCAGCAGCCGCTGGGTGGTAAAGCGCAGTTCGGTGGTCAGCGTTTCGGGGAGATGGAAGTGTGGGCACTGGAAGCATACGGTGCAGCCTATACTCTTCAAGAAATGCTTACAGTTAAATCGGATGACGTTAACGGTCGTACGAAGATGTATAAAAACATCGTCGACGGCAGCCATCAGATGGAACCTGGTATGCCGGAATCTTTCAACGTATTGCTGAAAGAAATCCGCTCACTGGGTATCAACATCGAGCTGGAAGACGAGTAATTCGTTTTGTGCCGGAAGGTTCGCCTTCCGGCCCATGTAAGCACTGGGATTTGGGGAGAGTGGCCTCGAGCACTCACCTGACAGGTCTAACTCCGACAGGAGCCATTTAGTGAAAGACTTAATTAAGTTTCTGAAAGCGCAAACCAAGACCGAAGAGTTTGATGCGATCAAGATTGCTCTGGCATCACCTGATATGATCCGTTCATGGTCATTCGGTGAAGTTAAAAAGCCAGAAACCATTAACTACCGTACGTTCAAACCAGAACGTGATGGTCTTTTCTGTGCGCGTATTTTCGGGCCAGTAAAAGACTACGAATGTTTGTGCGGTAAGTACAAGCGTTTAAAACACCGTGGTGTGATTTGTGAGAAGTGTGGCGTTGAAGTTACACAAACTAAAGTTCGTCGTGAGCGTATGGGTCATATTGAACTCGCATCTCCGACTGCACATATTTGGTTCTTAAAATCACTACCATCCCGTATCGGTTTGCTGCTCGATATGCCACTGCGCGATATCGAACGCGTTCTGTACTTTGAATCTTATGTTGTTGTTGAAGGCGGGATGACCAGCCTTGAGCGCGCACAGATTCTGACAGAAGAGCAATACTTAGATGCGTTGGAAGAGTTCGGTGACGAATTTGACGCAAAAATGGGTGCGGAAGCAATCCAAGGTCTGCTGAAAAACCTCGATCTTGAGAACGAGTGCGAAACGCTGCGTGAAGAGTTAAATGAAACTAACTCAGAAACCAAGCGTAAAAAGCTGACCAAGCGTATCAAACTGTTAGAAGCGTTCATTCAATCTGGTAACAAACCAGAGTGGATGATCTTAAACGTTCTGCCAGTTCTGCCACCTGATCTGCGTCCATTAGTTCCACTGGATGGTGGTCGTTTCGCAACATCAGATCTGAACGATCTGTATCGTCGCGTAATCAACCGTAACAACCGTCTGAAACGTCTTCTGGATCTGGCTGCGCCAGACATCATCGTACGTAACGAAAAACGTATGTTGCAAGAAGCGGTTGATGCACTGTTAGATAACGGTCGTCGTGGTCGCGCAATCACAGGTTCTAACAAACGTCCTCTGAAATCTTTGGCAGATATGATCAAAGGTAAACAAGGTCGTTTCCGTCAGAACTTACTTGGTAAGCGTGTTGACTACTCAGGTCGTTCTGTAATCACCGTAGGTCCATACCTGCGTCTGCATCAGTGCGGTCTGCCTAAGAAAATGGCACTTGAGTTATTCAAACCATTTATCTACGGCAAATTAGAATTACGTGGTCTGGCAACAACCATTAAAGCTGCGAAGAAAATGGTTGAGCGCGAAGAAGCGGTTGTTTGGGATATCTTGGATGAAGTTATCCGTGAACACCCAGTTATGCTGAACCGTGCACCAACACTTCACCGTCTGGGTATCCAAGCTTTCGAACCAATTTTGATCGAAGGTAAAGCTATCCAATTGCACCCACTCGTTTGTGCGGCATATAACGCCGACTTCGATGGTGACCAAATGGCGGTACACGTTCCTCTGACTCTGGAAGCTCAGTTAGAAGCGCGTGCGTTGATGATGTCAACCAACAACATCCTGTCACCTGCAAGTGGTGAGCCTATCATCGTTCCTTCTCAGGACGTTGTATTGGGTATCTACTACATGACTCGTGACTGTGTAAACGCGAAAGGCGAGGGCATGGTATTAGCCGGTCCTAAAGAAGCTGAGCGTGTTTACCGTTCAGGTCATGCTTCACTGCATGCCCGTGTTAAAGTCCGTATCACTGAAGAAGTGAAGGACAGCGAAGGTAACATTACGATTAACACTGGTTTAGTTGATACCACGGTTGGTCGTGCAATTTTATGGATGATCGTACCGAAAGGTCTGCCTTACTCTCTGGTTAACCAAGCGTTAGGTAAGAAAGCAATCTCCAAAATGCTGAACACTTGTTACCGTGTACTGGGTCTGAAGCCAACCGTTATTTTTGCTGACCAAATCATGTATACCGGTTTTGCCTATGCGGCACGTTCTGGTGCATCGGTTGGTATCGACGATATGGTTATTCCAGAGAAAAAAGCTGGAATCATCGCCGAAGCAGAAGCGGAAGTTGCAGAAATTCAGGAACAGTTCCAGTCTGGTCTGGTTACAGCAGGCGAACGTTATAACAAAGTTATCGATATCTGGGCAGCGGCAAACGAACGTGTTGCTAAAGCGATGATGGAAAACTTGTCTACTGAAGCAGTCATCAACCGTGACGGTGAAGAAGAACAACAAGTTTCTTTCAACAGTATCTTTATGATGGCCGACTCCGGTGCTCGTGGTTCTGCTGCGCAGATTCGTCAGCTAGCAGGTATGCGTGGTCTGATGGCGAAGCCAGATGGCTCCATCATCGAAACACCAATCACGGCGAACTTCCGTGAAGGTCTGAACGTTCTCCAGTACTTTATTTCTACCCACGGTGCTCGTAAGGGTCTTGCGGATACCGCATTGAAAACAGCGAACTCCGGTTACCTGACTCGTCGTTTAGTTGACGTTGCTCAAGACTTGGTAGTGACTGAAGATGACTGTGGTACTCACGAAGGTATCCTGATGACTCCGGTTATCGAGGGTGGCGACGTTAAAGAACCACTGCGTGAACGTGTACTTGGACGTGTAACAGCTGAAGATATCCTGATCCCAGGTACAGCTGATATTCTGGTTCCACGTAATACACTATTACACGAAAAACTGTGTGACCTGTTAGAAGCTAACTCTGTTGACAGCGTGAAAGTACGTTCCGTTGTAAGTTGTGAAACTGACTTCGGTGTGTGTGCTCACTGTTATGGTCGTGACCTGGCTCGTGGTCATATCATCAACAAAGGTGAAGCTATCGGTGTTATCGCGGCACAATCAATCGGTGAGCCGGGTACACAGCTGACGATGCGTACGTTCCACATCGGTGGTGCGGCATCTCGTGCGGCAGCAGAATCTAGCATCCAAGTTCGTAACACAGGTACTCTGAAACTGGTTAACGCGAAATTCGTAACCAACTCAGAAGGCAAACTGGTTATTACTTCACGTAATACAGAATTGCGTCTGATTGACGAATTCGGTCGTACTAAAGAGAGCTATAAAGTTCCTTACGGTGCACACTTAACCAAAGGTGATGGCGCGTCAGTGATCGGCGGTGAAACCGTTGCGAACTGGGATCCACACACCATGCCAGTTGTCAGTGAAGTATCTGGTATCATCAGCTTCTCTGACATGCTTGATGGCCAGACTATGACTCGTCAAACTGATGAGTTAACCGGTCTGTCTTCAATCGTGGTTCTGGATACTGCTGAGCGTACAAGTGCTGGTAAAGACTTACGTCCTGCGCTGCGTGTTATCGATGCGAACGGCAATGATGTTCTGATCCCTAACACTGACATGCCAGCTCAGTACTTCTTACCGGGTAAAGCAATTGTTCAGTTAGATGATGGCATTGCGATCAATGCCGGTGATACTTTAGCGCGTATTCCACAAGAATCCGTCGGGACTAAAGATATCACGGGTGGTCTGCCACGCGTTGCTGACTTGTTCGAAGCTCGTCGTCCGAAAGAGCCTGCGATTCTGGCTGAAATCAGCGGTATTATCTCGTTTGGTAAAGAAACTAAAGGTAAACGCCGTCTGGTTATCACTCCATTAGATGGTAGTGAGCCATACGAAGAGATGATTCCTAAATGGCGTCAGCTCAACGTATTCGAAGGTGAAATCGTTGAACGTGGTGACGTTGTTTCTGATGGTCCAGAGTCTCCACATGACATCCTGCGTCTGCGTGGTGTTCATGCTGTGACTCGTTACATCACTAACGAAGTTCAAGAAGTTTACCGCTTACAAGGCGTTAAGATTAACGATAAACACATCGAAGTTATCGTTCGTCAGATGCTGCGTAAAGTCACCATCGCGGATGCAGGAAGCTCTGAATTCCTCGAAGGTGAGCAGGTTGAGTACTCTCGTGTTAAAGTTTCTAACCGTAAACTGGAATCTGAAGGTAAAATTCCAGCTAACTTTGATCGTGATCTGTTGGGTATTACTAAGGCATCTCTGGCAACAGAATCCTTTATCTCAGCGGCATCATTCCAAGAAACTACACGCGTACTGACAGAAGCTGCGGTAGCAGGTAAACGTGATGAACTGCGCGGTCTGAAAGAAAACGTTATTGTTGGACGTCTGATCCCTGCGGGTACTGGTTTTGCGTATCACCAAGATCGTATTCGTCGTCGTCATCTGAGCGAAGCTGTGGAAGCTCCACAAGTTAGCGCAGACGAGGCAACAGCGAACTTAGCTGAACTGTTAAATGCAGGCTTCACTAGCGACAATCAGAAATAATTTTTGATTGATAGAATCGCTTAATAGAACCGGTGTCGAAAGATACCGGTTTTTTTTGCCAATGAGTTATTCATCATTCAGGTAACTTAGAGGCACCGAAACCCGTCTATTTTCTTTGTGTGTAACCCAACTTTCAATATCAACCAACCAGAATTGCTCAATGTCTACTTGATAAAATCGAGAATGCCCATTTTTTTGAAGTTGTTCTAAGGGAATCATGTCTGTTAAGTGCTGAGTATCGTCAAACGGTGTGAGTTGATAAAAATGCGAGTAAGCACTGATACACTCTTCATCAGATAGCTCACGGGCATGTCCGATAAATTGTGCGCCATCCAATCCTATCTCGGGATATTCAATTAAATCATAACGAAATAGAGAACCGCTCACTTGAGAGTTTTGTCGAATGTTTTGGGAATGCTGACTTTGATGACATGAAAACCAAATAAAGCGTAATGGATTAAGGAGTATTCTAGGCTCTAGAATAGAAGCCCACGGCGAATGATCGTTGCATTGTGTGGCAAAAGTGACAAAACGGGCGGTATGTAAGAGCGCTAAACTACGTTGTTTTAAACTCATGGGGTCTCCATTGTATGTGTGTAAGAAGAAAATCCATTATTGGGACTTTCGCGATAAGTTATTGTGTATTGAATTGAGTTAAGGGGTCTTTTTGTGCGCTGTGATAATGATGCAGTGGGGACATTGAAGATAGTTCAATAGCGCGGGATCGTTGTTTGAAAAGCTCGGTGAATAGGGGAGTGTTGTGACGTTACTAAAGCCTGCTTGCCCAAATCTATTCTTTAGGGTTTCCAAAGAATAATAATAGGTGGGGAGAGTGATATCAGTAGATGCTTCGCAGATATTTAGAGCCACCTGGCTGCCATCATGTAGGGTGTCCTGAGCAATTAAGCGAAAACCGTAAGGTCGATAGTACTCTGGGTCGGTCGAAAAGTTCGGGGATAGCGTTATCGCAATGATTTTCCCTTGAGGGGTTAAAGCTTGATACATGCTTTGGAGTAACGTAAGTAGATGTACTTTATTGACTGCGTAGGGCAGTAGATAGATAGCGATGACCACATCAAATGAATAATGGAGGATTGAGCTCATTTCATTAATATATTGAATATTTTTAGGTGTTCTGGCTTCATGTTCTTGAGCACTTTTTATCATTCCTATCGAGGTATCATAGCCAACAACATGCTTGTATCCTTGACTTACTAACCAGCGAGATATTGCCCCTCCACCGCAGCCATAATCTAGGATCCTGACTAAAGCATCTTCCCCTAACCACTTTTTTAAATTCGGTAATTCGAGCATTTTTCGATATGGCCATAGCAAACTTTTATTATAGAAATCAGCTAAATTATTAAAGTTTTTCATTGTATATAGAGTTGGGATTTTTTGTTAACAAGTTAACTTCATCATTATTTGAATGATTGATGAATAAAATAATATCTTTAATTAAGTATTTTTATAATGAATAAACACATCAATTAAATTTTAGAAGTAATATAGGTGAACATTAACTTAGTGAATATCATCTCATTTGTTAGTCACTAACAATTATTGAACCATATAGCGTAACTTTCTATTATGAATGATAAATTCAACAATTTTATGATGTTATTCTTCATTTTTTCTTTTTTTAGTAAAAGAATTTACTAATTTTATTTGTTAATAAATTGATTTTTAAATGGATTGATTAATTTCTATTAGTATTTTGACATTAATTATTATGTAAATTAAAAAGCGATTAAATTAATAATGACGACCTTGAGTAAATTACTTAGGGGGTAGTTAGATACATCATAAAAGTATTATATAAATATATTATTAAAATATGAAGATCCAATATATTAAATGCTATGAATTTAACAGGAATATAAAGATGGGTAAGAGTACAGAAAATAATAGTATTGAAAATGATAATGAAATGACTGCTTCTAATAGCTCAATCAGTGGCATGGCTTCGTTTGGTGCGCCAAGTATTATGGTAAATCAAACTTCTCAGCTTGTTACAGGGACTGGGGATATTGCTTTAGACCTAGTAGTCGTCATTGACACGAGTGGATCAATGTCTGATGAGTCAGCTGATTTAAGCCAACAAATTGATGCTGCTATTGAAAAAGCAGCAGCCAATTGCCCATCACACTTAAGAGCCACATTTTTGGGGATTCAAGGTGTTTGGGCTGGTACGAAGTTTGATCAATCGGTGAGTGATTACCTTATCTTAAAAGGTGTCAACGAAAGTAGCTTACAAGCTCGCTTACCGTTTAAAGAAGCCGATGGTATTGACCATGCAGGGAATAAAGAAGATCTCTGCCGTGCAGTTATCGATGTGAGTAAATACTTTGATTGGCGTGATGGTGCGCGCCGAGCCATTTTTGTCCTAGGTGATGAAGGAATGGAAGGTGGTGGAGGGCGACTCACTAGCGCGGCCATTGCCAAAAATAATGAGGCGATTGAAATTGCCCAACATGCTCATGTCAAAGTGTATACCTATCAAGGAACGCCGGATGATGCGCCAACGAACCTCGACCGTTTTCCAACGCTTGCGGACAGAGACCGCGTGACCAAAGAGTATGCACGCTTAGCGGATAAAACCGGTGGCCGCTCTTATATATACACCACGGGTATTGCTAACTTCGGTCTCGTACTGCAAGAAATTCTCTGCGACAGTTTGATTCCGCCAACGATTCCAAATCCAGATAGCTCAGGGCGTTCAGAGTGTGCGAATGTGTGTGACCAGTTGCCTACGATTTTAGGAACGGTAAACACGCTCGCTGAGATTATGAACAAGGCAATAGATGCTTGTTGTGGTAACGATGATCATCATAGCCATCATCACCATTCAGATTGCCAGTGTAAACGTTAAACACAAAAGGCCTGCGAATTGCAGGCCTAAATAATAGTGGCTATTTCAGCTTAAATTTAAGGTGACCTACAATCCCAGATCTACGCATCAATGATGGTAACAATACATTATTATTAACGGATAATATGCAGAATGAATGGCGACAAGTTATTCTATCCCCAAAATTTAGCGTAAAGTTGAGAGTATCTGAGTATATAAATGGTATGACTCTGTGCGAGGGCTGGTTTTGATGATTTCTTATCTTATAAAAATAAAGTCCTCAATGGTAACCATTGGGACCTTATTTAAATACGTTGATGTCACTACATTATCGTGAGTTCAGTCGAGATTTAGTAAAAAATCCCAATGATTGCACAGTGAGCGACAAAGCCGACCATCAACGGTACTGCCGTTCGTTTCACCACATCAAATGGCTGTAGTTTAGCGCCACTGGATACGGCAATGATGACCCCAGATACAGGTGACATACCACGACCCATATGGGAAGCCTGTTGCATTGGTAAGATCATCGCAATTGGGTTAACGCCCATACTATGCGCAATTTGTGGAATTAATTCCACGAATGCTAAGAATGGCGCATTACCTGAACCCATAATGATTGCGGCGGCTAAGGTGACTAATGCGAATACAATCGCCATCGCAAACGGCGGTAAGCCAACGGATTCAGCGCCTAGAATAAGCTGGTCGATTGCTCCACTGACTTTAATACCGTGAGCAAATACACCTGCAGCGACTAACAGCCCTACGACGTTACTAAACGCATGACCCATCCCATTCAGGAAAGTTTGGAAGCCATTACACACTTGCTTGAAGTTACGCACTCGCACGGTTTCCAATACCATACAAATCGCCATAGCAATCAGTACGATGGTCACAACGTCGAGGTGAATTCCCTCAAAAAACAGGTTGGAAGAACCGACCGCCATGATAATTGGCAGCATCGGTAAAATCGCATAGTAGCCTGGTACCGATTTTGCGGTTGTTTCTTTATCATGGGATTGCACTGCTTTACCGATTTCAGGTACAAAGCCTTGTTTTCGATCACAATGACGCTGCCAAAAAATATGGGTAATCCCGACAACCAGCACTGTCGCTAATGCCGCAGGACCTTGGTAGTAAAGGACATACTCAACGACTGACATATCGACAGCTTTTGCACCACGAATAGCATCAATTGCAGTTGGTGTATAAGCTACACCAAGGGATGTAGCGATAACCCCAGCGGCTGACGCAGGTGATAAACCCAAACCGATCATAATTGGGAACATGGTTCCCATTAATAATACGGCTAAGCCTGTTGCCGACGGAATGGCTAACTGTAAGATACTCGCTAGTAAGAAGGAGAAAAACAGCAATACATAAGGAGAACGCATATTTTTAAGTGGCTTAGTTGCTACGCGAACCACGGCTTCGTTTGCACCGATATGATCCATATAGTGAGCGAAACCCATCAGAGCCATGATCATCAAACCAAGATCTGCGGCACGGCTACTGAATAGATCGCGCATGACTTCAAATGGGTCAAGCCAAGTGATACCGGTGGTTGCTACGCTTTTTGGTAGGATAGGTCCCCAGCCTAGAGCTAGGGTGCAAATCATCAAAACTAAACCTGCAATTAACAGCACAGGTTCAGCTTTGTATCCTTTTAAAATAAAACGAGCAACCAAAACAACGATAATCAGAACCGTTAGAATTGGGATCATGCTTTAGCTCCTGGTTTGAAGCGTTCAGCGGTGATTTGCACCACTTGTTTCAGCACATCACTGGCGGCATACAGAGATTTCACGGGTAGGTACTCATAGATGGAGTGGAAGTTGTGTGCACCGGTGAAAATATTTGGACAAGGAAGCCCGTTTTGTGAAAGTGCTGCACCATCGTAGCCACCACGCATTGGGATCACTTTTGGTGTGATACCACAGGCTTCATAAGCTGCGTGAGCAATATCGATTGGGTAACGGTTTTCACCTTGTAGACTGTTGTAGACGTTTGAATAACGGTCTGCCAATGTGCAAGTGACGCTCTCTGGTCCCCACAAATCTTCACAGTGATCCGCTAATTTTTTCAGGAATGCCATACGAGCGCGGTAGCCCTCTTCGGTAAAGTCACGCACATCCATTTTCAGAACGGTACGCGCACTGTTACCCGACATCTGTTTAACCCAATAATAGCCTTCGCGATTTTCGGTATATTCAGGCGCTTCACCACCCGGCAGCATCGCAATAAATTTTTGCGCCATCAGCAGAGAGTTCACCAGCTTACCCTTTGCAGACATTGGGTGAGCAGATTTACCTGTGAAGACGATTTCAACATCGCCCGCGTTCCAGTTTTCATACACGAGCTCGCCAATACCACAACAGTCTAATGTGTAAGCAAAATCTGCACCAAATTCTTTTACATCAAAAACTTTAGCACCACGTAGACCTTGCTCTTCATCAGGAACGAAGCCTACTTTGATATCACCATGTTTGATATCAGGGTTTTGTTTAAAGTATTGCAGCATATCCATAATTGATGCGATGGCGGCTTTATCATCGGCACCTAATAAGCTGGTTCCATCGGTCACAATAATGTCATCGCCGAGATAGTTTTCTAATTCAGGAAACTCACTTTTACGGAGGTAAATATTGAGCTCTTTATTCATGCAAATATCTTCGCCGTTATAAGGCAAAATTTGTGCTTTGGTGTCGTTAGTCTGCTCTGCACTGGTATCGAGGTGACCAAAGAAGGCGACAGTAGGAACTTTATAATCAAGATTTGAAGGCAATGTTGCTGTGACGATAGCCGTATCGCGCAGTTTTATATCCTGTAAGCCTAAACCTTCTAATTCTTGAACTAACTGTTTAGCAAGGACGCGCTGACCTTCTGACGATGGCATGATACCTGCTGCGCCTTTTTCCCTATTTGTGGTGGTATTAATTTTGGTATAAGAAATAAAACGGTCAACAATATTCATTATTCTCATTCTCCAGCATCATTATGATGCATTATTTTTATACTTTTGTTCTTTCAACGAAGGTAAAGCACCCTCATTGCTATATTCTTTTATCATGAATTATGAGGAAATAAATATCTGACCAGTTATTTTTTTGATTGAAGACACAGAGTGATTAAAAAAGATGAATATGAGTAGCAATGTTTTCTAATTTAACTAGAATATGCACACACTAAGCAAGGTGTTATTGTTTAATTTATCTAATTGATATACATTGGTTATTTCAGGTGTCTTACCGCGAATTATATTTAATGCTAGATATTCATCTTTCTTAACGTAAATTGATATTTAACGAAGGTAATGAAAAATTAAATTTCAGTTATATTATTATCGTAATGTCATTAGATATTAAAAAATTATTAAAATAAATTTTAAATATTATTGGGTTTTTAACTTCATCTCTATTTTTAATTATTACTCGAGTTTTTGTGATCGATTTAATATTATAATTTAAAAAATTAAATATGGCGTTCTATGAGTTCCATTTGATGGGAAATATTCCGGAAAATATTTCCCATCGATAAAACATAAATTAACGTCCTAAATAACCATCCCAGTCTTTCCAAACGGGCTGTAATCCAGCCTGAACTAAGGCATGTGCGACTTGAGCTGCACTGCGATTATCATTTGGTGAAAATTGTTCTAACTCGGTTTTTGAATCTGCATAGCCCCCTGGTTGCGTTTTCGATCCAGCGCTGACGTTGTTAATTGCCAGTGGTACCACATGATCACGAAAATAAGGGGATTCGCGGGTAGAGAGAGAAAGCTCTACTGTCGGTGCGAGTAAACGAAACGCACAGATCAGCTGAACTAGCTCGGCATCTCCCATTAACGAAGCGGGTTCAATTCCCCCAGCGCAAGGGCGTAAACGCGGAAATGAAATAGAATAGCGGCTTTGCCAATAGTGTTGTTGCATATACAGCAGATGCTCTGCCAGCATATAGCAATCTGTTCGCCAACTACTGGAAAGTCCGATTAATGCGCCTAATCCAATCTTATCGACACCCGCTTGTCCAAGACGTTCAGGTGTGGCTAACCGCCAGTGAAAGTCCTGCTTTTTACCTTTCAAATGGTGAAGCTCATAAGTGGCTTCATGGTAGGTTTCTTGGTACACCATGACCCCATCTAACCCAAGGGTTTTTAGCTCGCGATATTCTTCAGTGCCCAAAGGTTGAACTTCCATCATCAACGAGCTGAAATAAGGACGAATTACGGGGAGATAACGGCGAAAATAGTCCATACCCACTTTGGTTTGGTGTTCACCAGTTACCAGCAACAAACTGTCAAAGCCAATTTGGCGAATGGTTTCACATTCACTGATGATTTCGGCTTCATCAAGGGTTTTACGTTTAATACGGTTACTCATTGAGAACCCGCAATACGTGCAGTCATTTGCGCACAGATTGGAAAGGTACAGTGGGACATAAAAACCGACCGCATGACCAAACCGTTGGCGAGTAAGGCGTTGGGCTTTTTGAGCCATCGGCTCGATATAATGTCGCGCTGCGGGCGAAAGTAGCGCCATAAAATCATCGAGGGTCAAAGTATCACGTTGCAGCGCCTGTTCTACATCCGCAGCTGTTTTTCCATTAATCCGTAATGTGAGGTCATCCCAATCCAGCTGTTCCCAACGTTCACGGAAACTTCTGTCCATTACAGTGCCTCCAAAAATTGCGTTAGTGGGCTGGAAGCCTCAGCGTGTTGTTTCTGAGCGGCAAGTCCACTTTGGCGTGCGAGTTGTGCCGCTTCAATCGCCATTTTAAATGCTTGAGCCATTAGCTTAGGTTGCTTGGCAACGGCGATGGCGGTATTTACTAGCACGGCATCTGCTCCCATTTCTATGGCTTCGGCAGCGTGGCTTGGTGCACCAATACCAGCATCTACAACAACAGGGACGTTAGCTTGCTCGATAATAATCTGGAGCATCTCTTTCGTTACCAAGCCTTTATTGGTGCCAATTGGCGCGCCTAGAGGCATCACTGCTGCACAACCCACTTCTTCTAGCCGTTTGCATAAAACAGGGTCAGCACTGCAATAAGGTAATACCACAAAGCCTTCTTTGACTAACTGCTCTGCAGCTAGCAATGTTTCAACCGGGTCAGGAAGCAAATAGCGCATATCGGGGTGAATTTCTAATTTAACCCAATGGGTGCCAAGTGCTTCACGGGCAAGACGCGCGGCGAAGATAGCTTCTTGGGCATTTTTTGCACCTGATGTATTGGGAAGTAACTTAACGCCAAGTTCTTGAAGTGGTTGTAAAATCCCGTCATCTTGCCCTCGTAAATTGACGCGTTTCATCGCCATGGTCACCAGCTGGCTACCAGAGGCTTGAATGGCTTGCTGCATTAAGGCTGGCGTAGCAAATTTACCGGTTCCAGTGAATAAACGTGATTGAAATGTGACATCAGCAATTTTTAACATTATTAACCCCCTGCGATGGCTTGAAACAGCAGAATGTTGTCTTGTTCATTAACAAAATGGCTTTCCCACTGGCTTTTGGGAATGATGACTTGATTGATCGCCAGTGCAGAGCCTGATGGATTTTGTTCGAGCTGAGTGAGCAGCTGGTGGAGGGTAATAGGACCTTCTACCTCCATCGGCTGGTCATTGATTATGATATGCATGTGACCTCTTGGCAGACAGGGCACTGTTTTGACGGTGTCAGTTGCAAGGTATTCCATTGCTGCTGTTTTCCATCAAACAGGCGCAATTTTCCACTTAATGGGGACGGTAACCCCACCAGCAATTTGATAGCTTCTAAGGCTTGTAAGGTACCCATCACGCCAACAACGGGACCTAAAACACCCGCGGTACGGCAGTTGCGTTGCGGTTCTTCTTGGTCGGGATACAAGCATGCATAACAACCGAATTGAAATGGGGGCTCAAGTACCATTAGTTGTCCGCCAAAACCCACAGCGCTGCCGCTGACTAATGGTGTATTGCTGGCAACACAGGCAGCATTGACCGCATGGCGAGTCGCCATGTTATCGCAGCAGTCGAGAACCAGATTCACCTGTTCCACCAGCGGGAATAAGCTATCAATATCTAATTTCTGTTGGAAAATACGCGTTTTGGTATGAGGATTGAGCTGCTTTAAGCGGGCAGCGGCTAGCTGTGCCTTGGATTGGTTAATATCCTGCGTATTGTAGAGGACTTGGCGCTGTAAGTTAGAAATATGCAAATCATCATGATCGGCTATCCATAATTCACCCACACCCGCACCGGCTAAATACAGGCTTGCAGGGGAACCCAGCCCGCCTAAGCCAACAATCAACACTTTACTATCTTTGAGTTTTTGTTGCCCTTCAGGGCTGACGTCCTCAAGGAGTAACTGGCGACTATAACGCATAAATTCGTGATCATTGAGCATGGTCGTTATCCTTTAAGCGAGAAGCTGGTTCAATCAAATCAAGTAGCGTTTGAGTGGCAGCTTGCCAATCTTCTGCTTGGGTTATCGCGCTAACAACAGCGATGCTACCTACGCCCGTGTCGAGTACGGCTGGCACTCGCTCAATAGAAATTCCACCGATTGCCACCGTCGGAAATTCGGGTGTCGCGATAACCATCCGTTTTAGTGCTTCTAAACCTTGTGGTGTGGATGGCATCTGCTTGGTTTGGGTGGGAAAAATATGCCCAAGTGCGATATATGATGGACGAATGGATTTGGCGATCGCGACCTCATCGGGATCGTGGGTGGAGATCCCCAGCCGTAACCCCGCTTGATGAATGGCGATAAGGTCGGTTGTGTCCAGATCTTCTTGTCCCAAATGTACGCCATATGCCCCTAACTCTACGGCTAAACGCCAATAGTCATTAATAAATAATCGGGCATTATGTTGCTTGCCAAGTGCAATCGCGCGCTGAATTTGCTCATGAACTTCGCTATCTTGTTTGTCTTTGATTCGTAATTGCAAGGTGGAAACACCTGCATTTAGCAGGCGTTCAATCCATTCAACCGAATCCACGACAGGGTACAGACCAAGGCGATGCTCAGTCTGTGGAAATGGACTCTTCGGTAATTTAAGCGTTTTGTTCATCACTCACGACCTCAGTAATCTCAGCCCCATGATAGAGCTCACTTCCGTGGGCGCGAAAAGCTTCAGACATCTGCTCCATTCCCGCTTCTTTTTGTGCCGCATAGTCACGAACTTCTTGGGAAATTTTCATTGAGCAGAATTTTGGTCCACACATTGAGCAGAAGTGAGCTATTTTCCCAGAAGCTTGGGGTAGGGTTTCATCGTGATATTTACGCGCCGTTTCTGGGTCGAGGGCAAGATTAAATTGGTCTTCCCAACGAAACTCAAAACGCGCTTTGGACATCGCGTTATCACGAATTTGCGCACCTGGATGACCTTTTGCTAAATCAGCTGCATGGGCGGCAATTTTGTAGGTAATTAGCCCTTGTTTGACGTCTTCTTTGTTCGGTAAACCAAGGTGCTCTTTGGGGGTGACATAGCACAACATTGCACAGCCAAACCACCCAATCATGGCGGCACCAATACCGGAAGTGAAATGATCATAACCCGGCGCAATATCCGTCGTTAGAGGACCTAATGTATAGAATGGCGCTTCATGGCAGTGCTCTAATTCTTCGACCATATTGCGACGGATCATTTGCATTGGCACATGCCCCGGACCTTCAATCATCACCTGTACATCGTATTCCCATGCGATCTTGGTCAGTTCGCCTAAGGTATGTAATTCTGAGAATTGGGCTTCGTCGTTAGCATCTTGTACAGACCCCGGACGCAGCCCATCCCCTAATGAGAGTGAAACATCATAGGCGGCGCAAATTTCGCAAATTTCACGGAAATGTTCATACAGGAAGTTTTCCTGATGGTGGGATAAACACCATTTCGCCATGATAGAACCGCCACGGGAAACAATGCCCGTCAGACGTTTAGCTGTCATTGGTACATAGCGCAGTAATACGCCAGCATGGATAGTAAAGTAATCAACGCCTTGTTCTGCTTGTTCTAACAGCGTATCGCGGAACATTTCCCAAGTGAGGTTTTCGGCAACGCCATTCACTTTTTCCAGAGCTTGATAGATAGGCACTGTGCCGATTGGCACTGGACTATTACGCAAAATCCACTCGCGGGTTTCATGTATATAGCGACCTGTCGATAAGTCCATAACAGTGTCTGCGCCCCAGCGCGTGGACCAAATCAGTTTTTCTACCTCTTCTTCGATAGATGAAGTCACCGAAGAGTTACCGATATTAGCGTTAACTTTCACTAAGAAATTACGCCCAATAATCATCGGCTCAGATTCAGGATGGTTAATATTGGCAGGGATAATTGCGCGACCCGCAGCGACCTCTTGGCGTACAAACTCAGGTGTAATATTGTCTGGTAAAATAGCCCCAAAACTTTGCCCCGGGTGTTGTTGGCGCAATACTTCGCTGCGAATACGCTCACGCCCCATATTTTCACGAATAGCGATAAATTCCATTTCTGGAGTCACTATGCCTTGGCGCGCATAGTGTAGCTGAGTGACGCATTTTCCGTTTTGGGCTTTCAGCGGAGCAGGGCGATTATTAAAACGCAGGTGGTCTAAGCCCGCATCCGCTAAGCGCTGTTGGGTAAAGTCCGAGCTGAGATTCTCAACAGCAACGGTATCGGCGCGTTCATGGATCCACGGCGCACGGATTTTTTTCAACCCCTTATGCACGTTGAGTTCAGAAGCGGGATCGCCGTAAGGACCTGAAGTGTCATACACAGGAACGGCTTCATTATCTTCAAATTTGGGATTCTCTTTATCACCGCCGATGAGCGTTGGAGAGAGCTGAATTTCGCGCATAGGCACTTGGATATCGTCCCGTGAGCCTAGGAGATAAATACGTTTGGAGTTAGGGAATGAAACGCCGGAAATGGTATTGATAAAGTCTTCCGCGGCATCTCGTTGCGCTTTTCGGGTACGTGCTGGCGCAGCTTTAGGTGAAATATCGGTACTCGGTATAACAGAATTATTCGTATTATTGGACATAGCAATTTCCTGACATCGTCACAGGCTATACGGCGTAGTGCGCCAATAGCGGGTTTATCGAAAGAAAGTTGCTTGTCTGGAGTTCGGAGGAGTAATGGTGTGGCGTTGCAACGAAATATCCACCAAGGGCGGGGAAGATCGTGCGAGAAGATTACTCTTGTTCCCTTCGCGGGTATTAACCCGATCAGGTTCCGCGGATCCCGAATTAACGGTCTCAGCCTGATGCAAATGCATACTAGGCACTCCGACAAGAGTTAATCAGTATAGAGAGCTTCCTGTGATTCTCAAGCATTTTCCTCGTCATTCTTCGCGCGATAGGTGCGTTGGCTTCACTAAGCTACCCTAGTCACATACTTGTGTATGCTCCTAGGGATATCTTAGTTTGCCGCCTTCCTCTAGCACGAATAATTTAGAGGAACCTTTGAAAGGCAGTTAGTTAAAAACCTAAAAAACAAAACCTAGAAATTAAAAGTTAAAACTAGGTTGGTTAAATAGGGGTTTTATAAACTCCACGAATATTGCGGCCAGTGGTTTTCATTGGCGGCTTGGAGAAGGCGCGGGTCGCCGTTGATGATGAACGTCTCATCGGCAAAATAGCACATTGGTAAATCATTGGCGGAATCGGTGTAGAAATAAATATACGCATCGGTGATCGGCTGGTGGGAGATCCACTGCGTTAAACGCTTAACTTTACCTTCTTTAAAGGTCGGAATACCGTCAACTTCGGTCGTGTAGCAGCCATTTGAACGCTTAATATCGATTCCCATGGAGACGTCAGCTCCAAGACGATCAGCGATTTTGTTCACAATAAACGACACGGTTGCCGAGATCACAATGATCGGGATCCCTTGCGATCGGTATGATGTGATCGTACTTAAGGCGGTTGGGTAAACACGTGGAAGGATAATCGTCTCAACAAAATCTTCTAGCCATTCAGCGACTAGCTCTATCTTGATGCCTTCGAGAGTCTGCAAATTAGACTTTAAGTAAGTCACCATATCCAAATTGCCGGCGTTGTACAGTTCCATCATCTCTTTATCGGCTTCGACGAAACGCGGGTCTGTGATGATTTTTTTATCCCACAAATATTGTGTCCACAGCACGCTGCTGTCTCCGCGAATAAGCGTATCGTCTAAATCAAAAATAGCTAATTTGGTTTGTGTAGACTGGTTTGGCATGAGGTTCCTTTCAATGGCTCACTTATTGCTGATTAACTTAGCGCTCGAATTTCATTTTTATTAAACATTAACTCAAGGTGCGTGCCCGGTTCAAACAAACGTTCAGAAGAGCGATTAAGAAGATCTACCGTCATATCGCCAGCAGGGGTATTGACGCTGTAGCGAATGATATTTCCGAGCAGTTGGTGGTCAAGGATCACTGCATCTACAGGTGCAGAAATATGGCTACCATACTGTCTTCCCGTTTCACGAACATAAATAGATTCTGGGCGAATGGCGAGAGTTCCTTGTAAATTGACACCTAGCATCCCATTGGCTTTCTCGGCATCGACTAAATTGTAATGTCCCATAAAGCGTGCGACAAACTCAGTGGCAGGTTGAGTATAGATGTTTTCAGCGGTATCGCTTTGAATAATTGCGCCTTTATTCATTAAAAAAATGCGATCAGACATAATCATCGCTTCATCTTGATCGTGAGTGACGAAAATGGTCGTGAGCCCGAGTTCGCGCTGGATCTCACGAATTTGTTGGCGCAGGTGTTTGCGAATACGGGCATCAAGCGCCGATAACGGTTCGTCGAGAAGCAAAATTTGCGGTTTCATCACCAGTGCGCGTGCAAGTGCGACACGTTGGCGCTGACCTCCAGACAGTTGATGCGGGTATTGGTTCTCTTTGCCTTGTAGCTCAACCATATCAATCACTTCGCAAACCGCTTTGTTGCGTTCAGTCGCAGACACTTTTCGCATCTTTAATCCAAAGGCAATATTCTCCGCAACGGTCATGTTTGGGAATAAGGCATAGCTTTGAAATACCATACCCACCCCACGCTGTTGAGCGGGCTGGTGAGTGATATTTTGGCGGTTAATATAGAGTTCCCCACTATCGGGTTGCTCCAGCCCTGCAATACAACGGAGTAAGGTGGATTTTCCGCAGCCACTTGGCCCGAGTAAGGTAATAAATTCGCCTTTTTCAATCGTAAATTGGATATCGGAGAATACCTGATTTTGACCAAAGGATTTGGTTAGATTTTCAGCAATGACGTAGCTCATCGTTCGTCTCCCGCACGATTCAAGCGAGTTGCTAACCCTGTGAGCAGCAACGTAAATAGGAAGTAGGACATCACCAATGCAGAGGTAAAGTGTCCGCTGGTTTGGCGCATATTGAAGAGATAGATCTGCAAGGTTTCGAAACGGGTTCCCACTAGAATATTAGCAAACACGAATTCGCCCATTAAAAATGAAAAAGAAATTAGCAAAGACACCAATAACCCTTTACGGATATTTGGGAGCACTATCATTAAAAAGGCTTTAAACGTGCTGGCGCCGAGTAAATGGGCGGCATCCATTAAGTCATGCAGGTTGATTCCTTGGAAACTATTGGCGAGTGCGCGGTACATAAATGGCAATGTGATAGTGAAGTAAGTACCAATTAGAATCCACGGCGTACCGACCAACATAAATGGCTCATCGGCAAAAATTTGCAGTAAGCCGACGGAAGAGACAACGGGCGGTATCGCAAAAGGAAGAATGATTAATAAATCCATCAACCCTTTGAGCTTTGGAAAGCGGTAAAACACGGCGAAAGTCATCGGTAAAATGACCAGTACGCTGATCAGTAATGTGCCAAAGCAGATCAAGAGCGATCGTCCAAATGCCATTAAAAAGCGCGGATCTTGCCACAGTTGCAGATACCATTTGATGGAAAGGGCATCAGGCATAATCGTCGCGCCCCATGAGCTCGAAATGGAGTAAACAAAGGTGGCGATAATTGGCAGCGCAAGAATGGCGGCAACAGTGCCGAGCACCATTTTATGAAACAGTAAACTCGGTGTTTTTGGGCTACGAATATTAGGATTTAGCATGGTAGCTCCGCTTTAATAGCCAGTGGTGAATCGCTGTGATAAACCCAAGGATCGCAATCAGAACAACGGACAGCGCAGCTGCCATATTGGGTTCTAAGAATAGGTCGCCAGAGACAAGACTGGCAATGCGGATAGTCACTAAGTTGTAGTTTCCACTGGTCAAGGCATAAGTGCTGGCATAGGCGCCAACCGCATTGGCCACTAAGATAATAAACGTTCCTAGCAAGGCAGGGGAAATCACCGGAATTCCCACGTTTAGCCAATAAGTGAGCTTGCTTGCCCCCATGGTTTTAGCCGCATCTTCCCATTCAGGTTTTAAGGCATCAAATGCAGGGTAAAGTAGTAAAATCCCCAGCGGGATTTGGAAATAGATATACAGAAGCATCAAGCCGCTGGCGCTGTAGATATTAAAATCATCAATCCATCCCCACGCTTTAAGCTGTAAGGTAATTGCGCCGTTAAAACCTAAAATAATGATAAACGCGAAGGCTAATGGGACACCGCTAAAATTGCTCGCCATGGTGGTAAACGAAATCATAAAATTGCGCACTTTGCCCTGCATTTTATAAATAGAGAATGCAGTAACACAGGCAATAAGCAAACCAACAATACTACAAATTAGTGATAACCATAAGGTGTTTTGAAATGCTTGCAGATAGAAATCGTTGGTGAAGATTTCAACGTAATTTTCAAAAGACCACGCTTCTTCATAGACAAAACTGTTGAATAACACCCAAATCATAGGGGCAATCTGAAACAGGCAAAATAAGATAATAAACGGCACAATTAATAGTGCTGCACGCCAGTGAAAACACATATTGGGCTTATTTAACATCGCTAGGCATCCCCTGTGTTGATGGGGGTGATCACTTGCTGGAATATCTGCCATTAGCGACCTCCTGCCAGTAAATCATCACAGACAGTTTTGTTTGAGAAAGGTACACCAAGTAACTGGCAAACCGTGCCACAAATCGCGGTTTGTTCTATGAGCACATCGGGTTGGTGAGAAAAGGCATTCCCGATAGTTAGCAGCGGTACCGTGCACTCTTCCGGTAAGATTCCCCCGTGGCTACGGTCATTATTCATCCCGTGGTCACTGGTGATGATGATTTGGTAGCCTTGCGCGATCCACATTGGTAGATAGCGGGATAAATAAATATCTGCTTTACGGGCGGCGTTGCGGTATTGCGGAGAATCGAATCCAAATTTATGACCCGCATCATCAATATTCATCGGGTGGATCAGCAAAAAATCGGGGTCATGCTGGGTACGTAGGTATTCAGCGTCCATAAAGAGATGATCATCAGGGTAATGGTCTGCTTGGTAAAAGCATCCATGCTGAATAGGAAGCTGTTTATCATGGGTAAATCGGTCGCGATTCGCATCAAAAGGTGCGCGGTTATACAATTCACTGACCCAATAATAGGCAGCGGCAGCGGTGGTTTTACCTGCTTGGTGAGCCAGTGAAAAGATGCTCTCGAAGTGAGAAAGTCGCACCACATCGTTGTTGACGATGCCACTTTGAACGGGGGCGATCCCCGTCAAAATACATTCGTACAGTGGGCGCGACATAGACGGGAGTTCACACTCCATTTTATAAAGTGTTGCACTGTCGGCTTTGATAAGACCATTGAGATAGCCCATACATTGATGGGCTACTGAATAACTTAAACCGTCAAGAACAACAAGTATGACTTTTTCAGACATCAGACTGTGGTTCCTAATCGCAATTATTGTTGGTGAATTAACACTTGTTGCTGCCACATTTTCGGTAAATTACGCGATGACTTTTCCCAACCTTCGGCATCTTTGATCGGATGAACATTTTTATACTGTTCTTCTGGAAGTAATTTAGCTTGGATTTCTGCTGGCAATGTTAGGTGTTGAGCACGAATAGGGCGCGCATAACCTTCTGCAAGATTGATTTGCCCTTTATCACTAAAAATAAATTCGCGAGCTAATTTTGCAGCATTCGGATTTTTGGCGAATTTGTTGATGATGGTGGTGTAACCGGAGATCACGCTACCGTCAGATGGGATGACGACAATAAATCGGTCGCGGTTGATTTGGTCTCGATAGTTCAGGGCATTAAAGTCCCATAAAATACCGACTTCAACTTCACCTTTTTCAATATTGGCAACGGTTGGGTCATTCACAGATAAACGTTTTTGTTTGGCGAGCTCACCGAAAAATTCAATAGCAGGCTTCAGATTATTTTCATCGCCGCCACGAGCAAATGCCGCCGCTAAAACCGCATTATTGGCTTGTGCGGCAATACCGACATCTCCTACGGTAACTTTATATTTACCTTTGAGTAAGTCATCCCAGCTTTTTGGTGTGTCTTTAACTAAGTCTTTATTGATCATGAACGCGATAGTACCGGTATAAGCCAGCGCCCAATGACCATCTTTATCTTTTGCCCAGTCCGGCACTTGTGACCAAGTGGTCGGTTTGTACGGCTGAGTCACGCCTTTTTGTACGGCAACCGGTCCAAAGGACGCGCCCACATCACCGATATCCGCTGTGGCATTATTTTTCTCAGCGGCAAACTTTGCGATTTCTTGCGCGGAGCTCATGTCCGTATCTTGATGTTTTAAACCATATTGAGCCGATAAATCTTGCCATGTGCCTTTCCAGTTTGCCCATGTGTCAGGCATCCCAACGCTATAAACTTGACCTTCTTTTTTTGCAGCTTCGATAAGTTTGGTTAAATCACTGTCAGCGGCAAAAGCCATTTGAGAGGCGCTGAGTGACAGTAAAATTGCAGGTACAATAGCTTTCATTTTGTTTCTCTCTCTATAAGAGTCGCCGTATTGGTTAATTGGCATGCTAATTATTCAAGATGACAATGAATTGACGGTTGTGTGACACTTTTTAGACGTAGTGACTTTAAAATGTCTAAAAAGTGTCAAAATGATGAAAGGGGAGTGACGAATCAAACGGTTGTATGCCAATCTATAAAACAAGCGTATCTTTAACCGCAATAAAAAGTGTTGAAATAGAGAACCATAATGAATAAACACACATTAGCAGGAACGGAAAGTGGCTGGTGGTTTGTCTGTTTTGCAGGTCGCCTATGGCTACCGCAAGGCGATATTCCTCGAGGCGCAGCGCAACAATTTGGATTAACCGGAAAATTAGCAACACCGATTGGCGAATGGCAAGGGGAAGTTGTTTGGTTGATTGCGGAAAAAATGTCATCAGATATGGCATCCCCTCGCGTAGTGGCTTCTCAAGATGAAGGCTTATTTCGCCTTGCTGGGCGAGGTGTACAATTAGCTGAGTTTTATCGCTCACACCGCTATTGTGGCTATTGCGGTACGGCGATGCGTCATAGTTCTACGGAGTGGGCATGTTTGTGTGACCACTGCCATGAGCGTTACTACCCGCAAATCGCACCTTGTATTATCGTCGGTATTCGTCGTGATGATCATATTTTGCTGGCACAACATCGCCGCCATTCACAAAATCCGCTGTTCACGGTGTTAGCTGGGTTTGTGGAAGTGGGGGAAACCTTAGAAGAGGCAGTGGCTCGTGAAGTGATGGAAGAGAGCCATATAAAAGTGCGGAATATTCGTTATGTCTCTTCCCAGCCATGGCCATTCCCTCATTCGTTGATGATGGGCTTTTTAGCAGACTATGATGGTGGGGATATTCAAGTGGACCCCAAAGAGTTGGTCAGCGCTAATTGGTATCACTATAACGACCTACCGTTAATCCCCCCAGGTGACACAATTGCTCGGCGATTAATTGAAGATACGGTGGTGCTATGCCGTCAATTTGATGAAGATAACCACTAATTGCGCTGGCGCTGATATTGTTTCCCTTTGCTGGTATAATATGGCGCCTTAGCCATTTGCGGCGGCCACAATAATAATGGAGTAAATAATGACTGAGTTGAAAAATGACCGCTATCTACGTGCGTTGCTACGTCAACCTGTAGATGTGACCCCAGTTTGGATGATGCGTCAAGCAGGGCGTTACCTACCAGAATATAAAGCAACTCGCGCAGAAGCTGGTGATTTTATGTCTTTATGCAAAAACACCGAGCTGGCGTGTGAAGTGACTTTACAGCCATTACGTCGTTTTCCATTAGACGCCGCAATTCTCTTTTCTGATATTTTAACTATCCCTGATGCAATGGGGCTTGGGCTCTATTTTGAAGCAGGGGAAGGTCCTCGTTTTAAGAAACCAGTAGCAAGCGCTGCGGATGTCAAAAATATTCCAGTTCCTGATCCTGAAATGGAGCTGGGTTATGTGATGGACGCCGTTCGAGCCATTCGTAAAGCGTTAAAGGGGGATGTACCTCTGATTGGTTTCTCTGGTAGCCCGTGGACATTAGCGACTTATATGGTGGAAGGCGGTAGCAGTAAAGCATTCACCAAAATTAAAAAGATGATGTATGAAGATCCAAATACGCTTCATTTACTGCTTGATAAACTCGCCGATAGCGTGATTTTGTATTTGAATGCACAGGTGCGAGCAGGTGCTCAATCTCTGATGATTTTCGATACATGGGGTGGCGTGCTGACTAAGCGCGATTATTTAGAATTTTCCCTACGCTATATGCATAAAATTGTCGATGGCTTAATCCGTGAAAATGAAGGGCGTCGTGTTCCAGTCACGCTGTTTACGAAAGGTGGCGGTCAGTGGCTAGAAGAGATGGCCGCGACAGGTTGTGATGCGTTAGGTCTTGATTGGACGACTGAAATTGCAGATGCGCGCCGTCGCGTAGGTGACCAAGTCGCACTGCAAGGGAATATGGATCCTTCTATGTTATATGCGCCGCCTGCGCGTATTGAACAAGAAGTCCAGCATATCTTAGCGGGTTTTGGTCAAGGCGAAGGGCACGTATTCAACTTAGGTCATGGTATTCACCAAGATGTTGAGCCTGAACATGCAGGTGCTTTTGTGGATGCTGTTCATCGTTTATCTCGTCAGTATCATCTGTAGTTTCTAAGACACAATAGAGGTAGAGCGGAGTAGCTTTCTACCTCTATCTGAACCTCTTAATATGTGATGCATTTACTGGATCTTGTAAGTGCATCATTATCATCTATGATTAATCCTTATTAACGGTGGTCCCGTGATGGTGATTGATACTCAGCAACTACGAAAACAGCAGATTCAGTTAGCCGAAAGAGTGATTTTGCAGGATGAATTTGTTCCTCCTCATTTTATTGGTGGTGCGGATGTTGGTTTTGAGCAAGATGGCACGGTGACTCGCGCGGTGATCGTGGTGCTATCATGGCCTGATCTGCAATTAGTTGAGTATCAAATAGCTCGGGTACCTACTCAGTTACCTTATATTCCAGGGTTACTTTCGTTTCGCGAAGTGCCCGGTCTAATGGCAGCATGGGAAAAAATCCAACAAAAACCCGACTTAGTGCTGGTGGACGGTCAAGGTATTGCGCACCCACGGCGTTTTGGTGTAGCTTGCCATTTTGGATTACTTGCCAATGTACCGACAATAGGGGTAGCTAAAAGTCGTTTATGTGGTGATGATGTTGAGCTCAATGCAGAACCTGAAAGTGTCCAAATATTGAAGGTGGGTCAAGAGCAGTTAGGGTGGGTTTATCGCAGTAAAAAACGGTGCAATCCTTTATATGTTTCTCCGGGTCACAAAGTCAGTTTTATTTCCTCGTTAGAGTGGGTAAAACGGTGTATTCAGGGGTATCGATTACCGGAACCGACCCGATTTGCTGACGGAATTGCTTCTAATCGAACATTTTTTAAGCGAATGAATGAGAAAATTGGCTAATTATCAGCAAAATATGTGGCATTGGCAGATTTTCAGGTAAACTGCGAAGTATTGAGATTGATGAGTCAGAAATTATGTTAAGAAATCCTATTCATTTGAGGTTAGAGAAACTAGAAAGCTGGCAGCATGTGACCTTCATGGCATGTCTGTGCGAGAGAATGTATCCTAACTATCAAATGTTTTGCCAGCAAACTGAATTTGCTGATGTGAAGGTTTATCGTGCCATCCTTGATTTAATCTGGGAAACCTTGGTTATCAAAGATAGCAAAGTCAATTTCGACAATCAGTTAGAAAAGTTAGAAGAAATTATTCCAGTCGCCGATGACTTCGATATGTACGGTGTTTATCCCGCTATCGACGCTTGTATTGCTTTAGGTGAACTCATCCACGCTAAATTGAGTGGTGAAACCCTTGAACACGCAATCTTAGTCAGTGAAGCATCGATTCGTACTGTTGCTATGCTGGAAATGACCCAAGCAGGGCGTGAAATGACTGATGAAGAGCTAAAAGACGTGCCCGCTGTGGAAGAAGAGTGGGACATTCAGTGGGACATTTTCCGCTTATTAGCCGCTTGCGAAGAACGAGACTTAGAGTTAATTAAAGGATTAAGATCTGACCTCCGCGAAGCGGGTGTCAGCAATATCGGCATTACTGTTGCCTAAATTTTGCGTTTTTATGCGTGAAAACGTGACTTAAAGCAGTAATGCTGTGTACTAAGACTTCACATTTACCCCTACTCTGTTCTACATTTAGGGGCGAGAAGAAGTGGCTATCGGGGGCGTGTATCAGGGGCTGTCTATCTGGCATATCCGACGCACTCGATGCTTTGCAAACGATAAACACACTGTGTAAGGATAATTTATGAACAAGACTGAATTAGTTGATGCTATCGCAGAATCAGCAGATCTGACTAAAACTCAAGCTAAAGCAGCTTTAGAAGCAACTCTGAGCGCAATTTCAGATTCTCTGAAAAGCGGCGAAGCAGTACAACTGGTCGGTTTCGGTACTTTTAAAGTTAGCCACCGTGCAGCTCGTACCGGTCGTAACCCACAAACTAAAGCAGAAATCCAAATTCCTGCAACAACTGTACCAGCGTTCTCTGCCGGTAAAGCACTGAAAGACGCTGTAAAATAAGTACATTGTCTACGAGAATTACCAGAGGGGGTATGAAGTTACCCCTTTTGTTTATTCGTCAAAGGTTGCTGGTATTGGGAGCAGTCTCAATACTAAGCGCCTGTTCTTCTAATTCGCCTCGACTCCCTGAGTTTAGTGCCAGCGGATTTATTGCCGATGAAGGCGTAATCCGAATGTGGAGACTGAATGATGCGAAGAGTCAGCCGTTGGTCTTAATGGTGGTGTATAGCCCCTATAAAAGAACCGATACCTCAGTTAATTTCTTCGAATATCGTGATGGCAAATTGTGGCAGATTCGCAGCCAGGTCCTTAATCAAGGGGTCAATAACATCACTGAGCAACTGCGCTTTAGTAAAGATAATGAAATTGTGTTTATGCAGCGCGCGCAAAACAATATCAAAACTCCACTGTCTTCCGATGACATTAACCGTTGGCGTTTTGAAGCCGACCGTATCTTGGATATTAATACTGCGTTGATTGTCGGTGGTGTAGAGCTACACCAAGGACATTGGAAGCAAGGTAAAATTACCACTTGCAGCGGTGATGAACGCAAAGTGACGTTTGAGCCGTATGCCCAGAAATGGTTAGATGACAGAGCAAAAGTGTGGACGAAAGAGTTGAATCTGGCATGGTTAGAGTCACCAGAGGGAAATCAGCTTTTGATGGTGGCGGATACTAATTTTTGCAGCTGGCAGCCTTCTAAAGATTCGCTCTAATCTCACCGCTCGTCGTCTTTCGAACCACAGCTGTATTGCTACGTTCGTTCACTCTAGTCACATACTCATGTATGCTCCTAGAGATTCTCTCTCTTGCAGCTTTGCTGTGATTCGAAAGACTTAGAGCCATTGGCTGGGAGAAGGTCAAAGGCAAAAAGCAAAAAGCTGATAAAAGTTTCCTCTTATCAGCTTGTGGGTTATTTGCTTCTATTATTTGTTCTATTACTTAATACGAGCGATGGCACGGTAGCCGATATCGTTGCGATAGAAGCTACCAGACCAATTAATAGTCTTGGCAACTTCATACGCTTTAGCTTGGGCTTTTGCGATGTCATTACCTAACGCAGTGACACACAGAACGCGTCCGCCGGCAGTGACGACTTCACCTGCTTGGTTTAGCTTGGTACCTGCGTGGAACACTTTGCTATCAGCTGCTTCTGATGTTGGTAGGCCCGAAATCACATCGCCATTGCGATAATCCCCTGGGTATCCACCTGCCGCAATCACGACACCGAGCGCTGGACGTTCATCCCACAGGGAATCTTTACCTGCGAGTTCACCTTTAGCACCCGCTAAACACAGAGCGACTAAATCAGATTGCAAGCGCATCATAATTGGCTGAGTTTCAGGGTCGCCAAAGCGGCAGTTAAATTCGATCACTTTCGGATTGCCAGCTTTATCAATCATCAAGCCCGCATATAAGAAACCTTGATAGCGATTACCTTCTTGATCCATCCCTTTAACAGTTGGATAAATCACTTGCTCCATCACACGCTGGTGAACTTCATCAGTGACGACGGGAGCGGGTGAATAAGCCCCCATGCCACCCGTGTTTAAACCTGTGTCACCATCACCAACGCGTTTATGATCTTGGCTAGTTGCCATTGGAATGACATTTTCACCGTCAACCATAACAATAAAGCTGGCTTCTTCACCATCTAAGAATTCTTCAATAACAATACGATGACCAGCATCACCGAACGCGTTGCCAGCCAGCATATCATGTACCGCATCTTTAGCTTCTTGCAGCGTCATGGCGACAATCACACCTTTACCAGCAGCAAGACCGTCAGCTTTGATAACGATTGGAGCGCCAACTTTATCTAAATATGCCAGAGCGGGTTCAATTTCAGTAAAGTTTTCATAGGCCGCGGTTGGGATATTGTGACGGGCTAAAAAATCCTTAGTGAACGCTTTAGAACCTTCTAATTGAGCAGCACCTTGGGTTGGACCAAAAATGGTTAAACCTGCTTGTTTGAAGGCATCAACGACACCAATCACTAAGGGAGCTTCGGGACCCACGATGGTTAAACCAACTTGTTTATCTTTGGCAAATTGCAGTAAGCCATCAATGTCAGTTGCTGAGATATCGACATTTTCCAATGCTGGCTCAAGAGCAGTACCCGCATTACCCGGTGCAACATAGACTTTGTCTGCTAATGGAGATTGGGCTGCTTTCCATGCCAAAGCGTGTTCGCGACCACCGCCACCAATAATCAGAATATTCATAGAAACCCCTAGCAATTAATGACGGAAATGACGCATGTTAGTGAAGATCATGGCGATACCGTGCTCATTTGCTGCGGCAATCACTTCATCATCACGAATAGAACCACCTGGTTGGATAACGCAAGTTACACCAACAGCGGCAGCCGCATCGATACCATCACGGAATGGGAAGAATGCATCAGATGCCATAGCACAGCCTGCAACTTCTAAACCTTCGTCAGCAGCTTTGATACCTGCAATTTTTGCGGAGTAAACACGGCTCATTTGGCCAGCGCCAATCCCGATGGTCATGTCATTTTTAGAATAAACAATCGCATTTGATTTCACGAATTTGGCGACTTTCCAACAGAATAGTGCGTCTTTTAATTCACGCTCAGTTGGCTGACGTGTTGTCACAACGCGTAAATCTTCGGCTTCTACCATACCTAAGTCACGGTCTTGAACCAATAAACCACCATTCACGCGTTTGAAATCCAAACCGGCAGCAGGTTTGCTCCATTCACCGCACACCAAAACGCGCACGTTTTGTTTTGTTGATAAAGAAGGTAGAGCATCTTCTGCAATTGAAGGCGCTATAATCACTTCAACAAACTGGCGTTCAATGATGGCTTCTGCGGTTGCTTTATCTAACTGGCGGTTAAACGCGATGATGCCACCAAATGCAGAGGTTGGGTCAGTTTTGAATGCTTTATCATAAGCGGCATGAATATTCTCGCCAATGGCAACGCCACAAGGGTTAGCGTGTTTAACGATCACGCAGGCTGGTTCATCGAACGACTTCACACATTCCAGAGCTGCGTCGGTATCCGCGATATTATTATAAGAAAGTGCTTTACCTTGAATTTGGTTAGCCGTCGCAATAGAGGCTTCTTTCGGGTTCTCTTCTATATAGAAAGCGGCATCTTGATGGCTGTTTTCGCCATAGCGCATATCTTGTTTTTTAATAAAGTTTAAATTCAAGGTACGAGGGAAGCGACCAGATGGTTGAGTTGTATCACCGTAGTATGGTGCAACGAGCTCGCCAAAATAGTTAGCAATCATGCTGTCATAAGCGGCGGTATGTTCGAAGGCTTTGATGGCTAAGTCAAAGCGTGTTGACCAGTTCAGCGAATTTTCGTGGTTATCCATCTCTTCGATAATTTTGCTGTAGTCATTACTATTAACTACGATAGCCACGTCTTTATGGTTCTTTGCTGCTGAGCGAACCATTGTTGGACCACCAATATCGATATTCTCAACCGCATCTTCTAATGTACAGTTTGGTTTTGCGACGGTTTGAGCAAATGGATAAAGGTTTACAACCACCATATCAATAGGTGCGATGTCATGTTGCTGCATGATGGCGTCATCTTTACCACGACGACCTAAGATCCCACCATGCACTTTCGGGTGCAGAGTTTTAACACGTCCATCCATCATTTCAGGAAAACCTGTGTAATCTGAAACTTCAGTGACCTTAAGGCCTTGCTCTGCTAATAATTTAGCGGTTCCACCAGTAGAAAGCAGTTCAACACCACGGTGAGAAAGCGCCTTAGCGAATTCAACAACCCCTGTTTTATCAGACACACTAAGCAGGGCACGGCGAATAGGACGAAGCTGTTGCATGAGATAGATCCCTTGGATTTGGATAAAGAAGCAATATCTATATATAAGTCACTTACAATTTCAGAGCATCAAAATAAAATCAATGCCGAATTTTCGCGCTAATTGTAGCGCAAACGTTTGCGTAATGCGCGGACTTTTTTCACTATTTTTTCCGTCTGTGGATAAATCTGTGCGTAAGTGGGTATAACTAGGGGTTTTGCTGTGGAATGCAGCAGTTGAACTAAAAACCGTAAAAAATCTTAAAAAAAGGGTTGCAGGAATTCTGCGACTCCCTATAATGCGCATCCACTGACCGGGAACAAGCCAACGCAAAGCGCGATAGA
>NZ_ABXW01000002.1 GCF_000173415.1 Providencia alcalifaciens DSM 30120
AAAAAAAGGGCGCCTTAGGGCGTCCTTTTTGTTTTTATATATTCCTAACTTCCATTCATATTTCTTATTGTTTATTTGAATGTTGCCACCAATGATAATTGAAATGCTAATCGTTTTCATTTAAACTTGCTGTATGTAATTTGTGCAGGTAAATGATCATGTATGTATGCCTTTGTGAAGCGGTCACGGATAAGCAAATCAGAAACGTGGTGCGTAAATATCAAGTCACGTCATTGAAAGGGCTACGTCAAATTTTGCCAGTAGGGCGTGAGTGCGGAAAATGTATCCGACAAACGCGAGAAATTTTACAAGAAGAGCTTTTACATCTAGAAGAGCAGTGTATAGAACACGTCGCGTAACCCTTTCAAATCATCTTCCATCATAGGATCAAATTTCATTGCACAGATTACTGTGTAAATATTATTCATATCATCAATTTCAGTACTACACTTATAGGACTGGAAGCGATGGAGGGTAAAAATGAAAGGCGATAAAAAAATGATAGCCCACTTGAATAAATTGCTGGGCAATGAGCTTGTTGCGATCAACCAATATTTTTTACATGCCAGAATGTTTAAAAATTGGGGACTAACTAAGCTCAATGAGATGGAATACCACGAATCGATTGATGAAATGAAACACGCTGATAAATATATTGAGCGTATTCTATTTCTCGAAGGGCTCCCTAACCTACAAGATTTAGGCAAGCTCAACATCGGAGAAGATGTTGAAGAAATGTTGGTATCAGATTTGAAATTAGAACTGGATGGCGCAAAGAATTTAAAAGATGCAATTAGCTATGCGGATTCAATTCATGACTATGTTAGTCGAGATCTAATGATAGAGATTCTTGCAGATGAAGAAAATCACATAGACTGGATTGAAACCCAACTTGAATTGATTAAGCGTTTAGGCATCCAAAATTATCTTCAAGCCCAAGTTATTGAAGAGTAGTTTTTTGACAAAAATTTATTAGGCCCAATCATGGGCCTTTTTTATATCGACTAAATTTGCACATCAGAAAATTCGCACATATTTTCCCCGATTGCTTGCGTTTCACAATAAATTACGTATAATGCGCGGGCTTACTGATGAGTAAGCCCTAAATTTTAGGACTGAAATCTCAGTATTGAGTCAACGATTTGTTGCTCATTTAGACAATACTCCCGATATGGGGGTTACATCAAGAACGATTACACTCCCCTATCAATCGAAATGGGTGCGAGGAGTAATCATTTACGTTTATAAAATAGTTGGAGCTCTGGTCTCATGCAGAACCAAAGAATCCGTATCCGCCTGAAAGCTTTTGATCATCGTTTAATCGATCAATCAACTGCGGAAATCGTAGAGACTGCTAAGCGCACTGGTGCGCAAGTACGTGGTCCTATCCCGCTGCCGACACGTAAAGAGCGTTTTACCGTTCTGATTTCTCCGCACGTTAACAAAGATGCGCGTGATCAGTACGAAATTCGCACTCACAAACGTCTGGTTGACATCGTTGAGCCAACCGAGAAGACCGTTGATGCTCTGATGCGTCTGGATCTGGCTGCCGGCGTTGACGTGCAGATCAGCCTGGGTTAATCAGGTCGTCGAACGATTGAGAGGTTGAAACAATGATTGGTTTAGTCGGTAAGAAAGTAGGTATGACTCGTATCTTCACTGAAGATGGCGTTTCTATCCCTGTAACTGTTATCGAAATTGAAAATAACCGCGTTACTCAGGTTAAAACTGCAGAAACTGACGGTTACAATGCAATTCAGGTTACTACTGGTAGCAAAAAAGCTAACCGTGTAACTAAGCCTGAAGCAGGTCATTTCGCTAAAGCTGGCGTTGAAGCTGGCCGCATTCTACGTGAATTCCGTACTGAAGAAGGTGCTGAGTTTAACGTAGGTCAAAGCATTAGCGTTGAAATTTTCGCTGACGTTAAAAAAGTCGACGTTACTGGTACATCTAAAGGTAAAGGTTTTGCCGGCACAGTTAAGCGCTGGAATTTCCGTACTCAAGATGCTACTCACGGTAACTCCTTGTCTCACCGTGTTCCGGGTTCTATCGGTCAGAACCAGACTCCGGGCAAAGTGTTCAAAGGCAAGAAAATGGCAGGCCAACTGGGTAATGAACGTGTAACTGTTCAAAGCTTAGATGTAGTACGTGTTGACGCTGAGCGCAACCTGCTGCTGGTCAAAGGTGCTGTTCCAGGAGCAACTGGTAGCAACCTGATCGTAAAACCGGCTGTCAAGGCTTAACGTCGAGGAGATAGGAATGGAATTGGTAATGAAAGACGCGCAAAGCGCGCTGACTGTTTCCGAAACTACCTTCGGGCGTGATTTCAATGAAGCGCTTGTTCACCAAGTAGTTGTTGCGTATGCAGCTGGTGCTCGTCAAGGTACTCGTGCTCAGAAAACTCGTGCTGAAGTTTCTGGTTCTGGTAAAAAACCATGGCGTCAAAAAGGCACAGGCCGTGCACGTTCTGGTTCAATCAAGAGCCCAATCTGGCGCTCTGGTGGTGTTAGCTTCGCAGCTAAACCACAGGACCACAGTCAAAAAGTTAATAAGAAGATGTACCGCGGTGCTCTAAAAAGCATCCTGTCAGAATTGGTACGTCAAGATCGTCTGATCGTTGTCGAAAAGTTCTCTGTAGAAGCGCCTAAAACTAAGCTGCTGGCACAGAAACTGAAAGATATGGCTCTGCAAGATGTTCTGATCATCACTGCTGAATTAGATGAAAATCTGTTCTTAGCAGCACGTAACCTGTACAAGGTTGACGTTCGTGATGCAGCAGGTATCGATCCAGTTAGCCTGATTGCTTTCGACAAAGTGGTTATGACTGCTGATGCTGTGAAGCAAGTTGAGGAGATGCTGGCATGATCCGTGAAGAACGTCTGCTACAAGTACTGCGCGCGCCGCATGTATCTGAAAAAGCTTCTACAGCGATGGAAAAAAGCAACACCATCGTTCTCAAAGTTGCAAAAGACGCAACTAAAGCAGAAATCAAAGCTGCTGTACAGAAACTGTTTGAAGTTGAAGTTGAAGGTGTTAACACTTTGCTGGTTAAAGGCAAAACTAAACGCCACGGTCAGCGTTCTGGTCGTCGTAGTGACTGGAAAAAAGCTTACGTTACGCTGAAGGAAGGCCAGAATCTGGACTTCGTTAGCGGCGCAGAGTAAGTCGGAGGAGTAAAGAACAATGGCAGTTGTTAAATGTAAACCTACGTCTCCGGGCCGTCGCCACGTAGTTAAAGTGGTTAACCCTGAGCTGCATAAGGGTAAACCTTATGCTCCGCTGTTAGAAAAAAACAGCAAATCCGGTGGTCGTAACAACAATGGTCGTATCACTACCCGTCATATCGGTGGTGGCCATAAGCAGCATTATCGTTTAGTTGACTTCAAACGCAACAAAGACGGTATCCCTGCAGTTGTTGAACGTTTGGAATATGATCCAAACCGTTCTGCGAACATTGCACTGGTACTATATAAAGACGGTGAACGTCGTTATATTCTTGCGCCAAAAGGCCTGAAAGCTGGTGACCAGATTCAATCTGGCGTTGATTCAGCTATCAAAGCTGGTAACGCACTGCCAATGCGCAACATCCCTGTTGGTTCTACAGTTCATAACATTGAACTGAAACCAGGTAAAGGTGGTCAGTTAGCGCGTTCAGCAGGTACTTACGCTCAAATCGTTGCTCGTGATGGTGCTTATGTCACCCTGCGTCTGCGTTCTGGTGAAATGCGTAAAGTTTTAGCTGATTGCCGTGCAACCTTAGGTGAAGTTGGTAACGCTGAGCATATGTTACGTGTTCTCGGTAAAGCTGGTGCTAGTCGCTGGCGTGGTATTCGCCCTACCGTTCGCGGTACTGCGATGAACCCAGTTGACCATCCACATGGTGGTGGTGAAGGCCGTAACTTTGGTAAACACCCAGTAACACCATGGGGCGTTCAGACCAAAGGTAAGAAAACTCGTAGTAACAAGCGTACTGATCAATTCATCGTACGTCATCGTTCTAAAAAATAATTAGAGGATAAGCCATGCCACGTTCTCTCAAGAAAGGTCCTTTTATTGACCTGCACTTGCTGAAGAAGGTAGAGAAAGCGGTGGAAAGCGGAGACAAGAAGCCTCTCAAGACTTGGTCCCGTCGTTCAACGATCTTTCCTAATATGATCGGATTGACCATCGCTGTCCATAATGGTCGTCAGCATGTTCCAGTATTTGTAACCGACGAAATGGTTGGTCACAAACTGGGTGAATTCGCACCGACTCGCACTTATCGCGGCCACGCGGCAGATAAGAAAGCTAAGAAACGTTAAGGATAGGAGGAAGAGATGGAAACTTTAGCTATGCATCGCCACGCTCGTTCTTCTGCCCAGAAGGTTCGCTTAGTAGCCGACCTGATTCGCGGTAAGAAAGTGTCGCAAGCTCTGGAAATTCTGACCTACACCAACAAGAAAGCTGCTGGTTTAGTGAAGAAAGTACTGGAATCTGCTATTGCTAACGCAGAGCAAAACGATGGCGCTGACATTGATGACCTGAAAGTTGCGAAAATTTTCGTAGACGAAGGTCCAACTATGAAACGCATCATGCCGCGTGCGAAAGGCCGTGCAGATCGTATTCTTAAGCGCACCAGCCACATTACTGTGGTTGTGTCCGATCGCTGAGACTCTGGAGACTAGCAATGGGTCAGAAAGTACATCCTAATGGTATTCGCCTGGGTATTGTCAAACCTTGGAACTCTACTTGGTATGCGAATACTAATGAATTCGCTGACAACCTAGACAGCGACTTTAAAGTACGCCAGTACTTGAATAAAGAATTGGCAAAAGCGTCAATTTCACGCATCGTAATCGAGCGTCCTGCTAAAAGCATCCGTGTGACAATTCACACTGCTCGCCCAGGTATCGTTATCGGTAAGAAAGGTGAAGACGTTGAAAAACTGCGTAAAACAGTAGCGGATATCGCTGGTGTTCCTGCGCAAATCAATATCGCCGAAGTTCGTAAACCAGAACTGGACGCTAAATTAGTTGCTGACAGCATCTCTTCACAGCTGGAACGTCGTGTTATGTTCCGTCGTGCTATGAAGCGTGCAGTACAGAACGCAATGCGTCTGGGCGCTAAAGGTATCAAAGTTGAAGTCAGTGGCCGTTTAGGCGGTGCTGAAATCGCTCGTACCGAGTGGTATCGTGAAGGCCGTGTGCCACTGCACACATTACGTGCTGATATCGATTACAACACTTCAGAAGCGCACACCACTTATGGTGTTCTCGGCGTTAAGGTATGGATCTTCAAAGGTGAGATTCTGGGTGGTATGGCTGCAGTTGAACAAGCTGAGAAACCAGCTGCTCAACCTAAAAAGCAGCAGCGTAAAGGCCGCAAGTAAGGAGCGTCGCTATGTTACAACCAAAGCGTACAAAATTCCGTAAGGTGCACAAAGGCCGCAACCGTGGTCTGGCGCAAGGTACGGATGTTAGCTTCGGCACTTTCGGTCTTAAAGCTGTTGGCCGTGGTCGTCTGACTGCACGTCAGATCGAAGCGGCACGTCGTGCTATGACCCGTGCTGTTAAGCGTCAAGGTAAAATCTGGATTCGTGTATTCCCAGACAAGCCAATCACTGAAAAGCCACTCGAAGTTCGTATGGGTAAAGGTAAAGGTAACGTAGAATATTGGGTTGCCTTAATTCAGCCTGGTAAAGTCCTGTATGAAATGGACGGTGTGCCTGAAGAGCTGGCTCGTGAAGCATTCTCTCTGGCAGCAGCGAAACTGCCTATCAAAACCACCTTTGTAACTAAGACGGTGATGTAATGAAAGCACAAGAGCTGCGCGAAAAAAGCGTAGAAGAGCTGAACGCTGAACTTTTAAACCTGTTACGTGAGCAATTTAACTTACGTATGCAGGCTGCGAGTGGTCAGCTGCAACAGTCTCATCTAATGAAACAAGTGCGTCGTGATATCGCACGCGTGAAGACTTTACTGACTGAGAAGGCAGGTGCGTAATGAACGATAAAATCCGTACTCTGCAAGGTCGTGTAGTTAGTGACAAAATGGAGAAATCTATTGTTGTTGCTATCGAGCGTATGGTGAAACACCCTCTGTATGGTAAATTCATCCGTCGTACGACTAAATTGCACGTACATGACGAGAACAATGAATGTGGAATTGGTGACGTGGTAGAAATCCGCGAAACTCGTCCACTGTCTAAGACTAAGTCTTGGGCCTTAGTTCGCGTTGTAGAAAAAGCTGTTCTGTAATAGAATAGATTTTTCGTGATGAATAAACGGCTCTTTTTGATCGAGCCGTTTATTTTTTCCTGTCCAACACGAAGATGTGGTGTTATAATGCCGCGCCCTCGTAGTATGGGTATATTTGAACGGCCTCTTCATAATGAGGTGGCTCAGTAGTAGTTGACATTTAGCGGAGCACTAAAATGATCCAAGAACAGACTATGCTGAACGTGGCCGACAACTCCGGTGCACGTCGCGTAATGTGTATCAAGGTTCTAGGTGGCTCGCACCGTCGCTATGCACATGTAGGCGACATCATTAAAATTACCGTTAAAGAAGCAATTCCACGCGGTAAAGTTAAAAAGGGTGATGTCCTGAAAGCGGTAGTGGTGCGCACCAAGAAGGGTGTACGTCGCCCTGACGGTTCTGTCATTCGCTTCGATGGTAATGCTTGTGTGTTATTAAACAATAATAGCGAGCAAGTAATCGGTACGCGTATTTTTGGGCCGGTAACTCGTGAACTTCGTAATGAGAAGTTTATGAAAATTATCTCTCTGGCACCTGAAGTACTCTAAGGAGCGAACTATGGCAGCGAAAATCCGTCGTGATGACGAAGTTATCGTGCTAACTGGGAAAGACAAAGGTAAGCGCGGTAAAGTAAAGCAGGTTATTTCTTCTAGTAAAGTTATCGTTGAAGGTATCAATCTGGTTAAAAAACATCAGAAGCCAGTTCCGGCTCTGAACCAACCAGGTGGCATCGTTGAAAAAGAAGCGGCTATTCAAGTTTCTAACGTTGCAATCTTTAACGCGGCAACTGGCAAGGCTGACCGTGTAGGCTTTAGATTCGAAGACGGCAAAAAAGTCCGTTTCTTCAAATCTAACAGTGAAACTATCAAGTAATTTTTGGAGTATACGATGGCGAAACTGCATGATTACTATAAAGACGAAGTAGTTAATAAACTCATGACTGAGTTTAACTACACTTCTGTCATGCAAGTCCCTCGGGTCGAGAAGATCACCCTGAATATGGGTGTTGGTGAAGCGATCGCTGATAAAAAACTGCTGGATAATGCAGCAGCTGACTTAACAGCAATCTCTGGTCAAAAACCATTGATCACCAAAGCACGCAAATCTGTTGCAGGCTTCAAAATCCGTCAGGGCTATCCAATCGGCTGTAAAGTAACTCTGCGTGGCGAACGCATGTGGGAGTTCCTTGAGCGTCTGATTTCTATTGCTGTACCACGTATTCGTGACTTCCGTGGCTTGTCCGCTAAGTCTTTCGATGGTCGCGGTAACTACAGCATGGGTGTACGTGAACAAATCATCTTCCCTGAAATCGATTACGATAAAGTGGATCGTGTACGTGGTTTAGATATTACTATCACCACTACTGCGAAATCTGATGATGAAGGTCGCGCACTGTTAGCAGCGTTCAACTTCCCGTTCCGCAAGTAAGGCAGGTTACTCATGGCTAAGAAATCTATGAAAGCGCGTGATGTTAAGCGTGCTAAATTAGCTGAGAAATTCTTCGCAAAACGCGTAGAACTGAAAGCTATCATCTCTGATGTTAAAGCATCTGATGAAGATCGCTGGGACGCTGTTCTCAAGCTGCAAACACTGCCACGTGATTCAAGTCCTTCTCGTCAGCGTAACCGCTGCCGTCAAACTGGGCGTCCGCATGGTTTCCTGCGGAAATTTGGTCTGAGCCGTATTAAAGTCCGTGAAGCCGCTATGCGCGGTGAAATCCCGGGTCTTAAAAAGGCTAGTTGGTAATTGTCACCATATTGAATCACGGGAGTAAAGACAGATGAGCATGCAAGATCCCATCGCGGATATGCTGACCCGTATCCGTAACGGTCAGGCCGCGAATAAAGTTGCGGTCACCATGCCTTCCTCCAAGCTGAAAGTGGCGATTGCCAAAGTGCTGAAGGAAGAAGGTTATATTGAAGATTTTAAAATTGAAGGCGACATCAAGCCAGAATTGGAACTGACTTTACGTTATTTCCAAGGTAAGGCTGTCGTAGAAAGTATCCAGCGTGTAAGCCGCCCAAGTCTGCGCATCTATAAGAAAAAAGATGAGCTGCCACAAGTTATGGCTGGCTTAGGTATCGCTGTTGTTTCTACCTCTAAAGGTGTCATGACTGATCGTGCAGCTCGCCAAGCTGGTCTTGGTGGCGAGATTCTCTGCTACGTAGCTTAATTCGGGAGGAAAGAATGTCTCGTGTGGCAAAAGCACCCGTCGTCATTCCTGCCGGCGTAGAGGTAAAACTCAACGGTCAGGTTATTTCGATCAAGGGTAAAAACGGCGAGCTTACTCGTACTATCCATAATGCAGTTGAAGTTAAACATGAAGATGGCCACTTAACTTTCGCTCCACGCGAAGGTTTTGCAGATGCATGGGCACAAGCGGGTACTTCTCGCTCTCTGCTGAATGCTATGGTTATCGGTGTTACCGAAGGCTTCACTAAAAAACTTCAACTGGTCGGTGTTGGTTACCGTGCAGCAATCAAAGGCAATGCAGTAAGCTTGTCTTTAGGTTTCTCGCATCCGGTTGAACACGCACTGCCAGCAGGCATTACTGCTGAATGCCCAACACAAACTGAAATCGTACTGAAAGGTGCGGATAAGCAAGTGATTGGTCAAGTTGCAGCAGAACTGCGTGCTTACCGTCGTCCTGAGCCTTATAAAGGTAAAGGTGTTCGTTACGCCGATGAAATCGTGCGTACCAAAGAGGCTAAGAAGAAGTAAGGTAACACTATGGATAAGAAAGCAGCTCGTATCCGTCGTGCGACCCGCGCACGCCGTAAGATCCAAGAATTGGGTGCGACTCGCCTGGTGGTACATCGTACTCCACGCCATATTTATGCGCAGGTTATCGCACCAAACGGTTCTGAAACATTGGTTGCCGCTTCTACTACAGAAAAAGCTATCAATGAACAAGTTAAGTTTACTGGAAACAAAGACGCAGCAGCAGCAGTTGGTAAATTAGTTGCTGAACGCGCACTGGAAAAAGGCATCACTGTTGTTGCTTTTGACCGTTCTGGTTTCCAATATCATGGTAGAGTCCAGGCACTGGCAGATGCTGCCCGTGAAGCTGGCCTTCAGTTCTAAGGTAGAGGTGTAAGATGTCTCACATCGAAAAACAAGCTGGCGAACTGCAGGAAAAGCTGATCGCGGTAAACCGCGTAGCTAAAACCGTTAAAGGTGGCCGTATTTTCAGCTTTACCGCACTGACTGTAGTTGGTGATGGTAACGGTCGCGTTGGTTTTGGTTACGGCAAAGCGCGCGAAGTTCCGGCAGCAATCCAGAAAGCGATGGAAAAAGCCCGTCGCAGTATGAAAACCGTTGCTCTAAACAACGGCACATTATTCCACCCAGTGAAAGGTACACACACCGGTTCTCGTGTGTTTATGCAACCTGCTCACGAAGGTACCGGTATTATTGCCGGTGGTGCAATGCGTGCTGTTTTAGAGGTAGCTGGAGTTCGCAACGTACTGGCTAAAACCTATGGTTCCACAAACCCAATCAACGTGGTTCGTGCAACACTGGATGCTTTAGACAGCATGAAGTCTCCAGAAATGGTCGCAGCTAAGCGTGGAAAATCCGTCGAAGAAATTCTGGGGTAATCAGCCATGGCTAAGACTATTAAAATTACACAAGTTCGCAGTTCAATCGGTCGTCTGCCGAAACATAAGGCAACACTGGTCGGTTTAGGTCTGCGTCGCATTGGTCATACAGTAGAGCGCGAGGATACTCCTGCTGTTCGTGGTATGATCAACTTGGTTTCCTACATGGTTAAAGTTGAGGAGTAAGAGATGCGTTTAAATACTCTGTCTCCGGCTGAAGGTGCCAAGCACGCGCCTAAACGCGTAGGTCGTGGTATCGGTTCTGGTCTGGGTAAAACCGGCGGCCGTGGTCACAAAGGTCAGAAGTCTCGTTCTGGCGGTGGCGTACGTCGTGGTTTCGAAGGTGGCCAGATGCCTTTATACCGTCGTTTACCGAAATTCGGTTTCACTTCACGTAAAGCAATGATTACTGCGGAAATCCGTCTGTCTGATTTTGCTTCTGTTGAAGGCGATGTTATTGATCTGAACGCACTGAAAGCCGCGAACGTTATTGACATCCAGATTGAATACGCAAAAGTTATTTTATCTGGCGAAGTGAATCGTGCAGTTACTGTACGTGGCCTTCGTGTTACTAAAGGTGCTCGCGCTGCAATCGAAGCTGCCGGCGGTAAAATTGAGGAATAAGTGACAGATGGCTAAACAACCAGGATTAGATTTCCAAAGTGCCAAAGGTGGAGCTGGCGAACTAAAACGCAGACTGTTGTTTGTAATTGGGGCGCTAATTGTTTTCCGAATTGGTTCTTTTATTCCAATCCCTGGTATTGATGCCACTGTGCTTGCCAAATTGCTCGAGCAGCAACAAGGCACCATCATTGAAATGTTTAACATGTTCTCTGGTGGTGCTCTTAGCCGTGCTTCTATCTTTGCTCTGGGTATCATGCCGTATATTTCGGCATCGATCATTGTCCAGTTATTATCAGTGGTTAATCCACGATTAGCAGAGATTAAGAAGGAAGGAGAAGCAGGTCGTCGGAAGATAAGCCAATATACTCGCTGGGGTACTCTGGTATTAGCAATATTCCAATCTATTGGTATTGCAATGGGTCTACCGAATATGCCAGGGATGCAAGGATTAGTTCTTGATCCGGGTCTCCCATTCTACTTCACGGCAGTTGTTAGCTTAGTCACAGGGACTATGTTCCTTATGTGGTTAGGTGAGCAGATAACTGAAAGAGGTATCGGTAACGGTATTTCTATCATTATCTTCGCTGGTATTGTTGCGGGTCTACCGCCGGCTATTGGCCATACCATCGAGCAAGCTCGGCAAGGCGATCTGCACTTCCTCCTGTTGCTGTTGGTTGCGGTATTAGTATTCGCGGTAACTTTCTTTGTTGTATTTATGGAACGTGGTCAACGTCGTATCGTCGTAAACTACGCTAAACGTCAACAAGGACGCCGTGTCTACGCTGCACAAAGTACACATTTACCGTTAAAAGTGAATATGGCGGGTGTAATTCCTGCAATTTTTGCTTCCAGTATCATACTATTCCCGGGTACAATAGCGTCTTGGTTTGGTGATGGAACTGGTTGGGACTGGTTGACTACAGTATCTATGTACTTACAGCCGGGACAACCGTTATATGTGTTGCTTTATGCCTCTGCGATCATCTTCTTCTGTTTCTTTTATACTGCGTTGGTTTTCAACCCAAGAGAAACAGCAGATAACCTGAAGAAGTCCGGTGCATTTGTACCAGGAATTCGTCCGGGAGAGCAAACGGCCAAGTACATCGATAAGGTAATGACACGATTAACATTAGTCGGTGCTCTTTATATTACCTTTATCTGCCTAATCCCGGAGTTCATGCGTGACGCAATGAAAGTACCTTTTTACTTTGGTGGTACTTCCCTCTTAATCGTGGTTGTCGTTATCATGGACTTTATGGCTCAAGTGCAAACTCTGATGATGTCAAGTCAGTATGAGTCTGCATTGAAGAAAGCAAATCTAAAAGGTAAATAATCACGCGAGTGGTTATGGTTTGCTTAGAAGTTACGGAGAGTAAAAATGAAAGTTCGTGCTTCCGTCAAGAAATTATGCCGTAACTGCAAAATTATCCGTCGCAATGGTAGCGTTCGTGTGATTTGCAGTGTTGAGCCAAGACATAAACAACGTCAAGGCTAAGAAAAAGCATTTTTTTCTTGCAAAGTTGGGTTGAGCTGGCTAAATTAGCCAGCCAATCTTTTTATCTAAGATACATTATTGTTTGAGTATCCTGAAAACGGGCTTTTCAGCACAGTAATGTATATTTTAACTTAGGAGTGCATAGTGGCCCGTATAGCAGGCATTAACATTCCTGATCATAAACATACCGTAATCGCTTTAACATCGATTTTCGGCATCGGCAAAACTCGTTCACAGGCTATCTGTGAAGCAACTGGTATTGCTGAAAATGTTAAGATCAGTGAGCTGTCTGAAGAACAAATCGACAAGCTGCGTGACGAAGTTGCTAAATACGTTGTAGAAGGTGACTTACGTCGTGAAATTACCCTGAGCATCAAGCGTCTGATGGACCTTGGATGTTACCGTGGTTTACGTCATCGTCGTGGTCTTCCTGTGCGCGGACAGCGTACTAAGACTAACGCTCGTACCCGTAAGGGTCCGCGTAAGCCGATCAAGAAATAAGTCGGGGTATTGAATAATGGCAAAAGCACCAATTCGTGCACGTAAGCGTGTAAGAAAACAAGTCTCAGACGGTGTGGCTCATATCCATGCTTCTTTCAACAACACAATCGTTACAATTACTGACCGTCAGGGTAACGCATTAGGTTGGGCAACTGCCGGTGGTTCCGGTTTCCGTGGTTCTCGTAAATCTACTCCGTTCGCAGCTCAGGTTGCAGCAGAGCGTTGCGCAGAATCTGTGAAAGAATACGGAATCAAAAACCTGGAAGTTATGGTTAAGGGACCGGGTCCGGGTCGCGAATCAACAATTCGTGCTCTGAACGCCGCTGGTTTCCGCATCACTAATATTACTGATGTGACTCCTATCCCTCATAACGGTTGTCGCCCACCGAAAAAACGTCGCGTTTAATACGTTTCGTTTTTTTAGGACTGTTGGAGAAAGAAAATGGCTAGATATTTGGGTCCTAAGCTCAAGCTGAGCCGTCGCGAAGGAACAGACCTCTTCCTGAAGTCTGGTGTTCGCGCGATTGACACCAAGTGTAAATTAGAACAGGCACCTGGCCAGCACGGTGCGCGTAAACCGCGTCTGTCTGACTACGGTGTTCAGTTACGTGAAAAACAAAAAGTTCGTCGTATTTACGGTGTTCTGGAACGTCAATTCCGTAACTATTACAAAGAAGCAACTCGCCTGAAAGGCAACACAGGTGAAAACCTGCTGACCCTGCTAGAAGGTCGTTTAGATAACGTCGTTTACCGTATGGGCTTTGGCGCAACTCGCGCAGAAGCACGTCAAATGGTTAGCCACAAAGCTATCATGGTAAATGGTCGTGTAGTTAATATCGCTTCTTATCAGGTTTCCCCGAATGACGTTATCAGCGTTCGTGAGAAAGCTAAAAAACAGTCTCGTATCAAGGCTGCTTTAGAGCTGGCTGAACAGCGTGAGAAGCCAACTTGGCTGGAAGTTGATGCTGCTAAAATGGAAGGTGTGTTCAAACGTATTCCTGAACGTACTGACTTGTCTGCGGACATTAACGAACACCTGATCGTCGAGCTTTACTCTAAGTAAAGCTTAGCACCAAAGAGAGGACACAATGCAGGGTTCTGTGACAGAGTTTCTAAAACCGCGCCTGGTAGATATCGAGCAAGTGAGTTCGACGCACGCTAAGGTGACCCTTGAGCCTTTAGAGCGCGGCTTTGGCCACACTCTAGGTAACGCACTGCGCCGTATTCTGCTTTCGTCTATGCCGGGTTGTGCGGTGACAGAGGTTGAGATTGATGGTGTACTGCATGAGTACAGCACCAAAGAAGGTGTACAGGAAGATATCCTGGAGATTCTCCTCAACCTGAAAGGGCTGGCGGTAAAAGTTCAGGGGAAAGATGAAGTTATTTTAACCTTGAATAAATCTGGCATTGGCCCTGTGACTGCAGCCGACATCATCCATGATGGTGATGTCGAAATCGTCAAGCCACAGCATGTTATCTGCCACCTCACTGACGAAAGCGCGTCTATAAATATGCGTATTAAAGTCCAGCGTGGTCGTGGTTATGTGCCGGCTTCTGCCCGAGTTCATTCGGAAGAAGATGAGCGCCCAATCGGTCGTCTGTTAGTCGATGCTTGCTATAGCCCTGTAGAGCGTATTGCCTACAATGTTGAAGCAGCTCGTGTTGAGCAGCGTACTGACTTGGATAAGTTAGTAATTGAAATGGAAACTAACGGTACAATCGATCCTGAAGAGGCGATTCGCCGTGCAGCTACCATTCTGGCTGAACAACTTGAAGCTTTTGTTGATTTACGTGATGTACGTCAACCAGAAGTTAAAGAAGAGAAACCAGAATTCGATCCTATCTTACTGCGCCCAGTTGACGATCTGGAATTGACTGTCCGCTCTGCTAACTGCCTCAAAGCAGAAGCTATCCACTACATCGGTGACCTGGTACAGCGTACAGAAGTTGAGTTGCTCAAAACGCCTAACCTTGGTAAGAAATCTCTTACTGAAATTAAGGACGTATTGGCATCTCGTGGTCTTTCTCTGGGCATGCGCTTAGAAAATTGGCCACCAGCAAGTATTGCTGATGATTAGGATCACAGGTTAAGGTTTTACTGAGAAGGATAAGGTCATGCGCCATCGTAAGAGTGGTCGTCAATTGAACCGCAACAGCAGCCACCGCCAAGCTATGTTCCGTAACATGGCAGGTTCTTTAGTTCGTCATGAAATCATCAAGACGACTCTGCCTAAAGCGAAAGAACTGCGTCGCGTCGTTGAGCCGCTGATTACTCTTGCCAAGACCGACAGCGTAGCTAATCGTCGTCTGGCATTCGCACGTACTCGTGATAACGAGATCGTTGCAAAACTGTTTAATGAACTGGGACCTCGTTTCGCAGCTCGCGCAGGTGGTTACACTCGTATTCTTAAGTGTGGCTTCCGCGCAGGTGACAACGCTCCGATGGCTTACATCGAGCTTGTTGACCGTGCTGCTGAGTCTCAAGAAGCAGCTGCAGAGTAATCTGTAATTGCTTTCAAGAAAACCGGGTGTATTGCCCGGTTTTTTTGTACCTGCTATTCTACGCCCTCCAAATTAATTCTTTTCTATTCTTGAATTTTTGTTTTCTATCCAAACTTATAGGTATAGATGAATGAGCATGTATAAGATTGGTCAAATAGCTAAACTTGCTGATGTGACTCCCGATACAATCCGTTTTTATGAAAAGCAGGGGCTGATGGGGCACAAAACGAGAACGGAGGGCGGCTATCGGTTGTTCACGGAGCAAGATCTACAGCGCTTACGGTTTATTCGTTACGCGAAGAAGTTAGGATTTACTCTTGAAGCAATTACGGAGTTATTATCGATCCGTGTTGATCCTGAACATCACACCTGCCAAGAATCTAAGAATATTGTCGATATCAGACTTATTGAAGTAGAAAAGAAGATCCAAGAGCTAATCATTATGCGGGATTCTTTAAAAACATTGAGTTCAGCGTGTTGTGGTGATGAGCATGCATCGACATACTGCTCTATTATGGAAATCTTGGAGAAAGGTGCATCAAAGATTTATTAATTAAAAATCAACTATGAAGGTAAATTATGAATAAATATCAGCATAAGCGCGGTGAAATTAAAGATAATGCCATTGAGGCACTATTACATGATCCACTATTTCGTCAGCGAGTTGAAAAGAATAAAAAGGGAAAGGAAGTTATGCAAGGAAGGGTAAAAATAGTAAGGCGGGTAACTGGGAGGCCAGTGGTAATTGGTTAATTAACTTATTACCACTGGCCTTTTAGTTATTTCTTATTTTGTTCTTTTAGTAAATCACGGATCTCTGATAGTAAAACTTCTTCTGTTGATGGCGCAGCAGGTTCTGCTGGTGCAGCTTCTTCTTTTTCACGGCGTACTTTATTCATTACTTTTATTGCCATAAAAATAGCAAATGCAACAATAACAAAATCAAAAATAGTTTGTATAAACATCCCATAATTCATGACAACCGCAGGAATGTCTCCCTGAGCTTCCCGAAGCACAAGACTAAATTGCTTGAAATCTACACCACCAATAATTAGACCGAGTGGGGGCATGATCACATCGGCAACTAATGAAGAAACAATCTTACCAAATGCGGCACCAATAATAATACCGACTGCCATATCTACCACGTTGCCTTTCATGGCGAATTCGCGGAACTCTTTTAAAAAACTCATGGATGACCCCTTCCCTTAATTTATTAACTAGATAACTAAACGTGTATATACACATATCAAAATTATAGTATCTAGAATTATTAACCTGCAAATTTTTACTATTTATTTTAGATAATTATAAAAAGAACGGACTAGGTTGGAATAATTTTTCCACATCCGGAACATATTTTTTATCTGTAATAAACATAATGACATGGTCACCTTGCTCGATAATATTGTAATCGCTAGCAATAATGACCTCTTCCTCTCTGACTATCGCACCAATGATTGTTCCTGGCGGAAGTTTAATTTCTGAGATTTTTTTACCAACAACTTTTGAAGTATTTTCATCTCCATGGGCGATCGCCTCAATAGCTTCAGCAACACCTCGGCGTAATGATGAAACACTGACAATATCTGCTTTTCTTACATGTCCGAGTAATGCTGAGATTGTTGCTTGTTGTGGAGAGACTGCAATATCGATGACACCACCTTGAACTAATTCAACATAGGCAGATCGCTGAATTAATACCATGGCTTTTTTGGCACCCATTTTTTTTGCCAGCATCGCCGACATTATGTTTGCTTCGTCATCATTAGTGAGAGCAATGAATACATCCATTTGTTCGATATGCTCTTCAGTCAATAGCTCTTGGTCAGAGGCATCACCATAAAAAACAATCGTGTCATGGAGTAACTCTGCTAACTCAGTTGCTCTCTCTTGATTGCGTTCAATGAGTTTAACGCTATAGTCTTTTTCAAGGCGTTTGGCCAAGCCGGCGCCTACATTACCACCACCAACGATCATTAAACGTTTGTATGGTTTTTCTAATCGTTGGAGCTCACTCATCACAGCTCGAATATGTTGGGTTGAGGCAACGAAAAAGACTTCATCGCCAGCTTCAATAATTGTGGAACCTTGAGGGCGAATCGGTCTGTCTTGACGAAATATAGCGACAACACGGGTATCAATGTGTGGCATATGCTCACGTAAGCTAGATAAAGCATTACCTACTAGTGAACCGCCATAATAGGCTTTTACGGCAACGATGCTGACTTTGCCTTCAGCAAAATTGACGACTTGTAGAGCTCCTGGATACTGTATGAGCTTGTAGATATATTCAATAACTAGCTGTTCTGGCGAAATGAGGTAATCAATGGGAATTTGTTCGGCTAAAAAAAGCTTGTCAGCCTCTCGGATATACTCAGTTGCGCGAATACGTGCAATTTTATTTGGCGTATTAAAGAGGCTATAGGCAATTTGGCAGGCAACCATGTTGGTTTCATCTGAGTTAGTCACAGCAACTAACATATCAGCATCTTCTGCACCTGCATCTCGCAGAACTCGTGGGTGAGAGCCATGACCATTCACTACACGAAGATCGAATTGATCTTGCAGCTGACGCAAGCGATCGGCATTGGTATCAACAACGGTAATATCGTTATTTTCATCTACTAAATTTTCAGCGAGAGTACCGCCTACTTGCCCTGCACCTAGAATAATGATCTTCATAGCATCTTCCTATTTCAGAGTCTCTATTGAATACTATTGTGCTTGTTTGAGTAAGCGGGCGTAAAAGAAACCATCGCCTCCAGTGGCGCTTGGTAATATTTGCAATCCTAATTCAGTGCCATCATTTATGCGAGCATCTACATGTTTGGAAAGAAAATGTTTAATCTGCTGGCTATTTTCTTCAGGCATGATGGAGCACGTGGCATAAACGAGCGTACCGCCAGGTTTTAAATAAGACCACACAGCTTCTAATATTTGAGCCTGTAATTGAGATAGCTCCTGAATATCTGAATCGCGTCTTAGCCATTTAATATCGGGATGACGTCTAATAACTCCCGTTGCTGAACAAGGCGCATCAAGCAAGATACGATCAAATAGCTGATCTTTCGCCCATTCTTCAGGCTTCGTGCCATCCCCTTGAATAACAGTAGCGTGTTGTTTCAATCTTTGCAGATTTTCTTTCACTCGCTTGAGTCGTGCATCATCAATATCTACAGCAAGTACATGGGCTTTTGGTGCAAGTTCTAAGATATGCGTTGTTTTTCCGCCTGGAGCTGCACATAAATCAAGAATATTTTCGCCATTGATAGGCGATAAAAGCTCAGCGCAGCCTTGTGCCGAAACATCTTGAACCGTTGACCAACCATCCTCAAAACCGGGTAGACGTGTCACTGATGTGGCTTCTTCTAAGCGAATTGCACTTGGATGCGACGGGTGTAAATATGCAGTAATGTCTGCTTGTTCGAGTAATGCTAAGTATTGCTCAGCGGTGTGGTGTTGAGAATTGACTCTTAACCACATTGGTGGACGTTGATTATTAGCATCAACAATATTTTGCCATGTCTCAGGGTAGGCGGTTTGAATTCGCTTTAATAGCCAGCTTGGATGTAAATATTGGCTATTATTATTTGTATTTCGCTCTTCTAGCTGGACTTGTTGACGTAAAAAGGATCGTAATACTCCATTAATGAGGCCTTTTAATTGAGGGCGCTTTAATGCAACTGCACCATCAACGGTTTCTGCTAAAGCCGCATGTGCAGGGATACGTGTATAGAGTAATTGATAGATCCCGACCATGATGAGGTAATGCAATGTTCTTTGCTTACCGGTTAAAGGTTTTTCCATAAGCTGGCTGATAAACCATTCTAGCTTTGGTAAATAACGTAAAACACCGAAGCAAATCTCTTGAAGTAGTGCTTTATCTTTATCATTAATATTACGTTGTAAGTCAGGTAAAACGGTACTTAATGATTGTCCGTTATCTAAAACCTGACTAATGGCGGTCGCTGCGATACTACGCAAATTATATTTGTTTTTCATAATGAAAATGAGTCTATTAGTTACTTAAATAGCATTACCTGCTTTATCATTTACAAATAATGCTACTAATATATTAGTCTAGTAATTGTTCTGGAGTGAACCATTCTCGGCGGGAGTTAAGGATATCTTGCGCACTCATCGCTTTTTTACCTGGAGGCTGTAGCTGGGTAATATTTAATATCCCATTTCCAGTTGCAACGCTGATACCTTTTTTGTCGGCACTGATGATCATGCCAGGGCGCTGATTATGTCCTTGGGCAATAACTTCCGCCTGCCATACTTTAATTAGCTGCTCTTGAACGATGAAATAACTCATTGGCCAAGGGTTAAAAGCACGAATGCAACGTTCAATCTGCACTGCTGATTGCTGCCAATCAATTCGCGCTTCATCTTTGGATAGTTTTTCAGCGTAATTGGCGAGTGAATCATCTTGTTTTTCTGGTGAGCATTGACCAGAAGAAAGTAAATCAACCGTGTGAATAAGTGCCTTGGGACCAGTAATTGCCAATTTATCATACAAGGTAGCGCTAGTATCTTCACTCGTAATTGGGCAAGTCGCTTTATACAGCATGTCCCCAGTATCAAGACCTGCATCCATTTGCATTATGGTGACACCCGTTTCTTGGTCACCGGCCCAAATTGATCTCTGAATTGGTGCAGCTCCTCGCCAACGAGGTAGTAATGAGCCATGGACATTTAAGCAACCCAATCGGGGGATATCTAGGACAGCTTGCGGCAGGATTAACCCGTAAGCTACAACAATCATCAGATCTGCATTTTGGTTTTTGATCCATTGCTGATTGTCTGGTTCACGTAAGGTCGTAGGCTGAAAAACCGGTATTCCATGTTCTTCGGCAAGAATTTTCACAGGGCTAGGCGTTAGCTTTTTGCCTCTTCCTGCGGGTTTATCGTGACGAGTTAATACGCCAACAACTTGATGTTTGGTTTCTAATAATGCAGCTAAATGTTTAGCTGCGAAATCAGGCGTACCTGCAAAAATAATTCTTAATGGTTCTGACACGATCTATTCCCAAGTATATTTATAAAATCAAATTAATGATTTTTAGCTTCTTTAGCTCTGAGTCGATCTAATTTTTCTACTTTCTGACGAATACGTTGACGCTTTAAAGGAGATAAATAGTCAACAAACAGTTTTCCAACTAAGTGATCCATTTCATGTTGAATACAAATAGCGAGTAGACCATCAGCTTCAAGCTCAAATGCGTCGCCATTGTAGTTAAGAGCGCGAACTTTCACTTTTTCTGCTCTTGGCACAAATCCATGCTGCTCAGGGACAGAAAGACAACCTTCTTCTATACCTGTTTCACCTTCTTTATTAAGAAGCTCTGGATTGATGAGTACAAGTCGTTCATTACGTGACTCAGAAACGTCAATAACAATGATGCGCTGGTGGATATCCACTTGCGTTGCAGCGAGACCAATGCCTTCCTCGTCATACATCGTATCGAACATATCATCAATAATACGTTGTATAGATGCATCAACTTTTTCAACTGGTTTTGCAACGGTGCGAAGGCGCTCGTCTGGATAATGTAACACGTTTAAGACTGACATAAATTTTTCGAGTAGTTTCCAAAATTTGAAAGGTTATTACTGCCTATTCTAGACATTTATCGGTCATATTGACAGTATTGGTTATGATTTGTTCATTTCCGAATGTGCCAACTTATCAGTCAGGAAGACAATATGAATGAGCTGGAAATATGGTTAAGGCTTTTACAAGTAAATCGAATCAGTATAAAAACAATACAAACGACAATATCCCTTTTAAAACAATCGAATAAAATAAATCATACGGTTTTAAAAGCGTGTGGGCTGAATGAAATTCAACGACTGCAATTCTTAAATGTCTCTTTAACGCGAATTGAACGTACGTTTAGATGGCTTGAAAGCAAAGAAAATCAAATAATTACATTTTTAGATGAGCAATACCCTTTTTTATTAAAGCAGATTTATAATCCACCCTTGGCACTTTTTATCTCAGGAAACAGTGAGTTATTATCGGAACGGCAGCTAGCCGTTATAGGAAGCCGCCAAGTAACTGAATATGGTAAGAAATGGGCAGAATTATTTGTTAGAAAATTTATCGGCCATGGCTTGACGATTACCAGTGGTTTAGCATTAGGAATTGATGGCATTGGTCACCGAGTCGCACTAGAAAATCAAGGGAAAACAGTCGCGGTACTAGGGAGTGGGTTAGCACATATTTATCCGAAGCAACACGCGGATTTAGCTGAGCGAATTAGGCATGAAGGCGTATTGGTTTCGGAATATTTTCCTGATACACCACCATTACCAAAGCAGTTTCCTAGGCGAAATCGCATTATTAGCGGGCTAAGTAAAGCTGTTGTAGTGATAGAAGCTGGAATGAAAAGTGGTTCGCTGATTACCGCGCGATATGCAATTGAGCAAAATAGAGAGGTATTTACGCTACCAGCTCCGTTAGGTAACCCGGCATTCAGCGGAAATCATTGGTTAATACAGCAAGGTGCATGTCTACTCACAGAACCGGATGACATATTAATGCATTTGGAATGCTCGTTGAATTGGATACAGCCAGAGTTAGAGGTAGATGCGTCTACGGCAACAGAGTTAAACCTGACAGAAAGTCGAATTTTAGGTATGGTGGGATATCAATCAACCCCTGTGGATATTATTGCAGCTCAATTACAGTTACCTATTACGCAAATCATTTCGGTGTTAACTGAATTGGAAATTAACGGGGTAATCTCATCAGCTGCTGGTGGATATATAAAAGTAAGCTAGTTGTTGAATATTTAGAGTGGATTAAACAAAAACATGTCGAAGCAATTGCCTTTTGATACAGATAAAAACGAGTATTGTCCTGAATGTAACTCGTTACTTGTTATTCGTAATGGAGTTCATGGACCTTTCCTTGCTTGCTCCGGATATCCGCAATGTCATTATATTAAGCCATTGCGACCAACAGCTGAGACTCATATTGTTAAAATATTAGAAGGTCAAAGTTGTCCTAAATGTGGGCATGACTTGGTATTAAAGCAAGGGCGCTTTGGAATGTTTATCGGATGTACTTATTATCCTGAATGCGAACATACAGAGCTTATCGATAAGCCAGATGAAACGAAGATCCCTTGTCCACAATGTCAAACAGGAAATCTGTTGCAAAGAAAATCCCGCTTCGGTAAAACTTTCTATGCATGTGATAACTATCCTAACTGTCAGTTTATTCTCAATAATAAGCCTGTCATAGGGAGATGCCTATCTTGTGATTATCCATTACTTATGGAAAAAAGGGTCTCACAGGGAGTAAGATTGTTTTGTGCCAGCAAACGCTGCGGTAAGTTACAAGAAGAATAATGAGTTAAAACTATGCAAAATCAATCTACACCTGCAATTAAAAATATTATTAAAGCATTGAAACAACAACATGTTATCGCATATCCAACAGAGGCTGTTTTTGGTTTAGGTTGTGATCCGGATAGTGAAATCGCGGTAAATCAATTACTCGCCTTGAAACAGCGCCCTTGGGAAAAAGGGTTAATTTTGATTGCCGATAATTATGAACAACTCAAAAATTACGTTGATGATAGCCAGCTGAATGAACAGCAACGTCAAGCGATGTTTGCCACTTGGCCTGGTCCCGTCACTTGGGTTATCCCCGCAAAGAAAACGACACCAAAATGGTTAACAGGTCAATTTGATACTTTAGCTGTCCGAGTCACAAATCACGAGCTAGTCAAAGCGCTTTGTAGTCAATACGGCAAACCTATTGTGTCAACAAGTGCAAATTTGAGCGGCTTAGAGCCTTGCAGAACAACGGAAGAAGTGATTGCGCAGTTTAAAGATACTGTCCCTGTTCTTGATGGTGATGTCGGTGGAAGATTAAATCCATCAGAAATTCGAGATGCCATGACAGGGCAACTCTATCGTAAAGGATAATGATTAATGGGAATGTTTGCGGTTTTTGGTAATCCAATTCAACACAGTAAATCACCGTCAATACATCAGATGTTTGCGAAGCAGACGGGGATTGAACTTGAATACCAGAAAATACTTGCTCCTGTCGAGGATTTCGAAATGCACTTGACCGACTTCTTTGAAAAGGGAGGGGAGGGAGCAAACATTACATTACCCTTTAAAGAAAGAGCTTTTCAATTCGTTTCAGAGTTAACTGATAGAGCACAAATCTGTGGTGCGGTGAATACGATCAGAAAACTCGATAATCATCGCTTACTGGGTGACAATACTGATGGTGTAGGGTTATTACTGGATTTACAGCGCCTTGGGTTCGTATCGCCTTCATGCAAAATTTTGATCATTGGTGCTGGTGGAGCAACCCGAGGGGCTTTATTGCCTCTACTTGAATATGGCTGTGATATTACACTGACTAACCGAACGTTTGAGAAAGCAGAATCTTTAGCGCATCAGTTTTCTTCACTTGGAAAGATTCAAAGTAAGCCTATGGAGCAGGTAATTTCAGCAGAGTTTGATCTAATCATTAATGGTACTTCTTCTGGTGTGACTGGAGAGATCCCTAAAATTAGCCATAATCTATTTTCTGCTCGGGTAGCATGTTATGACATGTTTTATCAGAGAGGCTTAACACCATTTCTTTTATTTGCTAAGCAAAATCAAGTGACTAAATTAGCTGATGGACTAGGAATGCTCGTTGGGCAAGCGGCATTCGCATTTAAACTTTGGCATGGAATCACTCCCGATATAGAGCCAGTATTAAAAGCCTTACAGAAGGAGCTTGAATCATGAATCAGGCGATCCAATTTCCAGACAGGGAAGAATGGGATTCAACGATCAATAAAGTACGCTTTCCAGTTTTAGTTAACGGGTTGCTTGCCGAGTGTGTTATTTCACAAGCTTTGCTTAATCAGCGTTATGGCCAAGATGAAAAGCCTTTAGCACTTTTTCAACATAATCGTTGGGATATAGAAGAAGAGTTCGAGACCTTGATTGAGCAAGGTCTCGATCATGAGAATGGTTTTTATGAATTGCTGGATGATAAATAATTATTTTTCCATTCAACATAGTTATTGGCTGAGTAGCGTAAGTGGCTCAGCTCAGCCTCAGTAAGTTTCCTAATCGCTTTAGCTGGGCTTCCCATGTATAAATAGCCAGATTCCAAACGTTTTCCTTGTGTCACAAGACTATTAGCCCCAACCACAACATCATCTTCAATAACTGCACCATCGATCACAACTGATCCCATGCCTACAAGAACACGGTTGCCGATGGTACATCCATGCAGTATTACTTTATGCCCAACAGTGACATCTTCGCCAATGATTAATGGATTACCATCTGGGTTATTGGTAGATTTATGAGTGACATGCAGAACTGATCCATCTTGAATATTTGTCCGTGCACCTATAGATATATAATTCACATCACCTCGCAGTACCGACAGTGGCCAGATACTTACATCTTCTGCTAATCGAACATCACCAATGACAACAGAAGAGGGATCAATAAAAACATTTGAAGCAACAGAGGGAAAGGTATCTAAATAAGGTCTTAAGAATGAGTTCATATTCGTAGCCATAAAACGTAAATGGATATAAAGGTAACTATAGATAGGTTCTTAATTAAAAATCAAATAATTAAGAGAAGATAATAATAAGCAGATTATACGGTAAAAATAGGTGCTTTTATCACCATAATGATAATAAAAAAAGCATAATGTCGAAATTATCTGCAAACGATGTTTTTTTTAAAAAAAAAGGTTGTGTAATTTTTCGAGCTCCCTATAATGCGCATCCGTTGTCACGACAAACCGGCTCGAAGAAAACCTCGAAGCCCCGTGATAACTGAGGTGAAGAAAGAAAATAGTTGAAAATAATCGCTTGACTTTCTAAATGAAAAACGTAATATACGACACCTCGCGACAAC
>NZ_ABXW01000001.1 GCF_000173415.1 Providencia alcalifaciens DSM 30120
TAGCCCGCATTCAGGTTGGTGTTGGCAATTTGCCCTTTATTTCCCCAACTTTGTGATGCGCCATAAGACAGCTTGCCATCCATTAGGCTACCACTGAGACCGCTGTTATTTTGCGTGCGCCCGTTTTGGTCATGGCTCAGGGAGTAGGTGGCATAAATCGACTGCACATCGCGGTCGTGAGTAAACAGGCTAAACGGTACGCTTAAGTTAAAGGACAGCTGGCGGTTTTCTGGCCAATTATTGCGGCTGTCTTTCACACGGTCGATGTTGTAGTTCACCCCGTAGCTGACGCCTTTAAAACTGTTGCTGTAGCCCACGGATAAGCCCGTTAAGGTTCGGCTACTTCCCCAGTAATCATCACGGTTAGCCCGAAAATGCAGTGAACCGTACTGTTGCATTTGCTGGCTCAATTGGGTTTGGAAGCTACTGCGGCGACGCTGTAATGTCCACGGGCTAAGACCGTCCTCAAGGCGATAACCTTGGCTGTTAAATTCACTGAAATTGTAGAAATGCTCGGTGGAGTAACGTAATGCGGTTAAATCCACCGAGGTGCCTGTGGCCATTAAGCTTTTTGAATAACGAATACGGTAGGATTGCCCGGTTTTGCGTTCACTGGTACTGGCAACTTGATTGGAATAGCTAAATTTAGCCGATGAGTGCGTCACGTCCGTGGATACGGCACCGAAATCCCCTAAAGAGACCCCCGTTCCCACACTCAGCGATTGGTAATCCTTCGCCAGCAAGGCGCCGCCGTACACGGTGACATCATTGTGCAAACCATACACGGCGGTACCGAGAATAAAGTCAGAGCGGCGTGAACGGGTGGTTAAGCTGCCATTGTAACGACCTGACGCGACTTCATACTTCCAGCCACCAGGGCGCAGCATCACCGGTAAAGACGAGTAGGGCACCACAAATTGACGCTGAGCGCCGTCGGCTTCTGTCACGGTGACGTCATAGTCCCCCGATAGCCCCGCTTGCTGGATATCATTAATATAAAAGGGACCCGGCGCCACATAAGCTTCATACACGATGTTGCCATTTTGGCGAATTGTGACGCGGGCGTTGCTGTTGGCAACGCCACTGATCGCCGGCGCATAGCCACGTAATTGGCTCGGTAACATCTGCTCGTTGGAGGTCAGCTGCACGCCCTTAAAGGGCACGCCATCAAACACATCACTGCCGGTACTGCTTTCCCCCACTAACAATGTCGAGCGCAAAGCCCGAATATCCCGTGATAGCGTGGTATTGGAAAAATAGGTTTGCGTATTCGTCGTGGCGGATGAGTTATTTCCCCCGCTGTATTCGAAACGGGAATGGGTGAGGTTACTGCGCAGGCGCCACGGGCCCGCATTGGCGCCTAATCGCGCGGATGCAAAGACGTTGGTATTTTGGTTTTTTTTACCATCATAGCGGCTCGTCGTGCGACCGGCGCTGACGTTATAGTTCGCCATCAGGGCGGGAATACCATCATCCCATAATGACGGATCCGCATTGCGGCTGATGAGAGACTGCATCGCGACTTGTGGCACGCTGATAGTTAATCGTAAGCGTGATAAATCTAATCGGGTGGTCGCTTGGGGGATCAGTGCGCCTAAATCGGAAATCAACTCGCCTTTCGGTAAGTCTTTGAGTACCGGAATGTGTGGCACATTGACCCCGAACGTGTCGAGCTGTTCAGGGGTGAGTTCAGGCGCAATGTCACCTTGGGCATTTTTGATAAAATTGAGGGTGAATTGCCCCACGTCCTGTTGGTTCACAAAAACGGACACGGTGTATTCCCCTTCGGCAACGCCACCGGCTTGTGAAAAGGCGGATAAATCCACGTCGGTATTTTCACCGACCACCCCTAAAAAACTGGGGGCAAAGTAATCGTCGGCCAGTGTTGGCGCCACCGCCAATAGCAATACGCACGCCAGCGGGTGATAACGGAAAAAAGGAGTTTTTGGCGGATGCTCAGCAATTTTATGGGCTTTTTTCATGGTCTTCCTTTATCTTGCGAATGCAAGAATCCCCCCGTTGCTGTGTGCATCGGGTGAATATGTTTATCTGTTGGTTGCAGTTACATGGCTGAGAGTTGGCGTGTTCTCATGGTGTCATTTCCGCCTTCGTCATCGATGAATCGCCAATGGATATCATTCGCCGTATGGCTGGCATCAAGGGGCCATTGCCTTTCACTAAAGGGGGCAACCATGCGTGACGGACTTAAATCCAGAGCGTTTTTCCCCACCGACAGGGATGCCAACGTGACATAAAACGGCGTGGGGTTTTTCAGCGTGAGCGTGTTTTTTGTGCGCTGAAATTGCAGTTGTTCAGCGATATGGTCGAAATTGTGTTCGGGTAATCCCGCGGGGCGGTAAAACAGTTTCAGGTTATTTTGTACCGCCAGCACCATGTGTGCGCCTTCCGCGGCCGCTTTTGACTGCGCGGGGATCGCGGTCAGTGACAACTGCGCAATCGACTCTTTATCTTGCGTGAGTAAATGATGCTTTTGAAGAATACGTAATGTGAGCGTTTCACCGGGTTCAAAGCGCTGTAACGGCGGTAAGGCAATAAAGGCGGTCAGATTGTCATCGGCGGCTTCGGTATTCTCGCGCTCAGTTTGACTTGATGCATTCCCTTCCCACGGTAATAGGCGCGCCTGCAATAAATACGGTATCGTCGTATTATTGGTGATAGTGTACGTCACCCCATTTTTCGCATCCTGGGGGTAAATCACACGGGTTGAATGCAGAGTGAGTCCATTGATTTGGTCTTGGATGTTATTTGCCCAGACAGGCGGGACAAAAAGCGTCGCCAATAAGGCAATCCCACTCATCAGGCGATATAACACCGACTTTTTAATCGTTGATAAATTAAGGTTGTTCATCGCGGATCGCTCCTGATTGAATACTCCCCTGATACGCGGTGCTCATGTCTCCGTAGTCGGTGATCACTCGCCATTCCACGTGTGTGCCATGCGCTGTCATGGGATACGTTTGGGTGGAAAAGGGCGCAATCATCGGACCCCGTTCACGGACATCGACAGGGTGCTGATCCACACTCAATTGCGCTAATGTGATGTAATAAGGCGTTGGGTTACTCACGGTAATTTGTTGATTTTGATAATGAAACGTCAGCTTGCTTGAGGCAGTCTCGATATTCATCGGTAACCCTTTCGGGCGGTAAAACAGCTTGATGACGTTGCGGATCCCCACCGAAACTTGCGCACTGGTCATGTCGCCTTCCGGCGCATTGACTTTTGTGGTGGCTGGGATCGCTAATAAACTTAAATAAAACACCGATTCTCTGTCGACGGGGAGCTCTGACGTGCCATTACGCACAATGAGCAGCGTGTTTTGGCTCTCTTTTTCTAAGCGAAACATCGGCGGCGTGGCAATGAACGGCGGTGCGGGTTGGTGTGCATTGCCCTCGGGTGTATTGATGACATCGGCTTTGATTAAGTAAACTTGTGGGCTGCTGTTCTTGATGGCCAGTTTTGCATTGGGGTTCGCTGCATCGAACACGACGCGAGTTTGTGCCAAGCGCAGACCGCCTTCTGTGGCGAAGGAGAGCGACGAAAAACAGCTGCATATCAATACAAGAATCAGCGCGCGATAGTCAGAGAGACGAGTCGAAAACATACGGATTACCCACTTAATCATATAAGAAACTAAAGGTGACGGTGGCAATGAGCTCACCATTTTGTAAATTGTCACTGGCCGTGCAGGCGCCGCAGGAGAGGTAGGCTTTAAATTCCAGAGGTCCATTTAACGATGCGGCGTTATCGCTGCCAGCAGCAGGCCAGCTTTTGACGCTGATTTCATTGTTAATGGCGGCATTCGTATTAGCATTAAAATTCGTATTACCGGTTGTCGACATTCGCACGCCGTAGCCTTTTGTGGTGCTGGTTGCATCGGCAAAGAGTTTTACACCATCGCTGGTAGTTATGGTATTACCAGTCACGGTGATCTTGGGCGTCATAAAGTAGCCTTGACAATTTGCCAGAGTGACATTGAACTGGCGGAAACGTGCATCACCACGAATTGTGTCATCCGGAATGGAGTCACCGTTGTTATAAGGCAGTTGCGCCGGCGCGTTAATTTCACAGCTACCGCCATAAAAAAAGGCTGAAAATAAGACGGTGGTTGAGGCACTTCCTGCCTGTAATTCTCCGATGGGGAAGAGCAATCCTATCATCACGCTAAAGAAAGTGAGTGTCTCATTGTTATTAACAGCCTTAGAAATCAGTTATAGAAAAAATTAAACGTCACTGAGGCGGTTAACTCGCCACCTTGTAAGTTATTGGCGGTACAGGTCCCACAACTGACCGTTGCCTTCAGAGGGAGGGTTCCATCCAATGTGTTAGCAAAGGTTTTATTCCATTCTTTGGTAGCGAGTGCCGTGATTTTTTTATCCGTTGCGAGGTTGTCACTTTTATTAAAATTACTGTTACCGTCTGTGGACAATAAAATGCCATAGCCTGTGCTGGTGCTGCCCGTACCGACAAACAGATCTTTTCCGGAGGCATTGTTGGTATCCCCTTCAACGGTTATCGAAGGGGTTAACCCATAACCTTTACAGCCAAGGATGGTGAGATCAAAGGTTTCGCTGATATCACTGGTCGTGGTGATATCTTCCGCAGGGATCAGATCCCCGTTATGAATCGCCACGGTAGGGGGGGCTGTAATTTGGCAGCCACCGCCAACAATGCTGGCATTGAAGGTGGTTTTTGCGGATGTTGCCGCCATCGCAGATTGCCCCATCCCGACCGCATAGAGCACGGTGGGGATCAGTAGGGAATAAAGTGACTTTTGAGCCTGTGTCATCATCGGATCCTGCTTTTATCTTTTATTGAAAAATAAGGTTAAAGGTTAAAGAGGCTGAAAACTCACCGGGGGTTGCCTCCCCATCAATGGGTCCCACTAACCCCACCAAAAACGTTTCTTCGGTTTGGTGAGCGTTATCTTGAGTCAGCGGCGTTAAGGCAATTTGTTCACCCCGTTTAAACGCTTTGCTTGGGTCGTAAAAATCACTCAAAGAGAGTGGTGTGCCATCGCTAAGGCGTAACATAAACCCCGTGCTGTTTGGGGTGCCATCTAAGAAAATGGTGCTTTCGTTATAAGGGGTGTTGCCTTGTAACGTAATTTTCGGGGTGAGATTGCCGGTTTTATCCACACAGATAAATTGCGCTTTTAAGGGCTTAATTTCATGAGTGGTAATGGCACCGGTGAAATCGGATGTCCGCTTAGGTGTAAACTGCAATGCGTTTGGGATGCGGATCTCACACCCCACATCATCCGTAATAACAGCTCGGATTTCGGTTTTTTCTGCCTGCGCGATTTGCCATCCGTTCAAGAACAGGGCAAAAAAAATCGGCCATGATTTAGTGAATTTGCGCATGAAATTCGTCCTTTCCGCCATAGTCATTAATGGCCTTCCATTCCACCGTGCCTTGTCGTTGAACATGGGAATAGGTAAAACTGCCAAAAGGGGCAATCATGTTATTGCCCGCGGTCGCGCTCAGAGGCACCGATTTATTGGCAATTTTTAAGGTGTCTAAGGTGATGTAGTAGGGGGAAGGATTGGTCACTTTAACCCCATTATTCACACTCGAAAATGTCAGCGATTTCATCGCTTGTTGCTGGGTCATTCCCAAATTATCAGGACGATAGAACAGCTTAATCACGTTACCCGTGGAGACTTGCACCGCGCCATCAATATTATTTTTTGGGGTATTTAACCCTTTTTCGCTGGTCGGCATGGCAACGGTACGAAAGTAAAAGACCGACTCTTTATTTTGCGGCAGCGCCCCACTTTTCTTCATGATGCGCGCCTGATTGGTTGAGCCTGGCTCTAACCGGAATAACGACGGCGTCACCACAAACGGGGTTTCACCATTATCCCCATAGGGGGTTTGCAAGATTTGTGCTTTGACTAAATACGGGGTCGCTGATTGACTTGAACTCGTGATGCCAACACTCTTCCCTGTTGTGTTATCACTGGCAGAAAAAATAATGCGAGTCGCATCAATCGCCACCCCGGCTAACGATGAAGCAGATAGCAATAGCAAGCCACTGCAGATCCCTTGCATAAATCGGTTATGTCGCATGTGTCTATCCTCATCTCACTCGTTAGGAAAAGGGAGGTAAGACGGTGAGGCTGTCTTACCTAAGTTGATACAGTTAACTCAATCGAATTAGTTAACGATATAAGAAACTAAGATCGGTGCGCTGTAAGAGCCAGCAGCAGGTGCATCTGTCGCTGTTGCCATACCGACTTTGAAGGTGTATTGCGCAGCGGTTTCATCTGCACCAATGGCAACTTTTGTACCACTACCGTTGGTGATGCGCTTGTTGTCTTTATCTTCAATCATAAAGCCCACAGTTTGTGAATCTGTCGCAACAAAGAGGTCTTGTTGGTTGTTACCCACAGACGTAATGCCTTGAATGATTAAGTTACCTTCTTCACCCTTAGCACAGCCGACTAAAGTCACGGGCATATCAACGGTTGTAGAGGACATTGCGTTGACTGCTGAGAAGTCAGAGTCAGCTTCGCCAACCGATGTTTTTAAAACACCGACGTTTAATACCGATTTACCGCCATTAATGGTGACGTCACAGGTTGTGTTAGTCAGAATGCCTTGCAGAGTCACTTCCGCAGAAGGGGCAGCCAGTGCATTTAGACT